>NZ_JBVIGF010000009.1:0-375974 GCF_055570965.1 Streptomyces sp. NPDC031064 | reverse complement strand
AGCGCTGGAAGGGGTAGGTCGGCAGGTCGGCGGCGAGGGCCGTGTCGTCGGCGCGGGGGGGGGGGGGGGGGGGGGGGGGGGGGGACGGGGGGGGGGGGGGGGGGGGGGGGGGGGGGGGGGGGGGGGTTGTGTGGGGGGGGGGGGGGGGGGGGGGGGGGTTGGGGGGGGGGGGCCCCCCCCCCCACCACGGCTACTTCGCGTCCTCCTCGTCGATGCCCAGACCTCCGATGATGCCCGGGAGCAGCGGCGGGATCGTGACGTCCGGGGCGGGCGGGGGAGTGGGCTGGGCGCCGCCGCCGGAGGGCGGTGTGGGCGTCGCCGGGTCCGGTTCGAGCAGCCCGCCCGTGTTGCCGCCGAGCAGACCGTCGTCCTTCGCCGGGCCGGACCCGGAGGGGCCCGGGTTGCTGCTGGTGCCCGAGGGCCGGGACTCCGGGGTGGACGGGGAACGGTGGGACGGTCCGGAACCCGAGGAGTCCTCGGTGGCGCCCGGCCGGCCGGATCCCCGGCCGTCGCTCCGCTCCGGTGGCTGCGGCAGCTTGGACTGGAGCGGTCCGACCTCTTCGTCTATGGCGGCGAAGACATCGCTCACCTGGTCCCGTACGTCGGTGAGCTGGACGGGCAGCCGGTCGCGCAGGCCGATCCAGGCGTCCCGGTGGCTGCGGGCGAACGAGTTCAGCGTGGCCATCGGGGCGATGGTGCCGTCCCGTTCGTACGCCAGCCGGAGCAGCCGGTGGCCTTCCGCCGCGTCGTGCTGCATGCCGTTGAGCGCGCGCCGGATCTCGCCCAGGGACTCGTGGTCCAGCACCCCGGTCCGGTCGCGCTCCATCAGGCGGCGCGCCTCGCTGAGCCGGGTGGAGGCATGGTTCAGGTAGAGCTCGCCCCGGTCGGCGTCGTCGTCCGCCATACCGAGCTTGAGGTCTTCCATCCCGCGCTTCAGCCCGTAGAGCGAGTCACCCGGGAGGGCGTCGGAACTGGCAGCGGCCACTCCGCTGAACGCGCCCGCCGCCACCCCGACCGTGAGCCCGCCGGCGGCGAGCCCCTTCGACCAGCGGGAGCGGGGACGCAACTTCCGGAGCGCGGACGCCCGGTGGGCTCCCCGCCCGGACGCCGCCCGCTGCTCCGGCACCGTAGGGCCCGCGGACGCGCTGCCTCCGGCAAACATCGCCTCCATGGCGGCGACGAGCTGCGCTCGCTGCACCACCTTCACGTCGGGGTCCAACTCCGGCTTCGGCAACTCGCCGAGACCGCTCGCCAGGGCCAACAGCCGACCCTGTTCGGTCGGTTCGACCGATGCCTCGGGCTGCTCGGCCGCCTGCTCTTCCAGGGCCTGGGCGAAGGCGTTCGCCCGCCGGTGCGCCGATACGTTCGCGATCACTGGCGGCACCTCCTCTCGTCATGACGGTCGACTCCCCGGGGGGTCCGGAAGGTTGCACACCTTGAGCCAATCCACACGAACGAGTGAGTGGCTGGGGTCGCGGTGTGACCACAGGGAGCCTGCATCCCGCACAACGAGCGTCTCGGCACTTGGGTTACGCACGAAAGATGATCGGACCAGCGCGTCATCGAGCCATGAACGGACGGTGAGTTGGGGTGTACGGACGGTCAGCGCGCGTCTTCGGGCAGCAGGCGGGCCAGGGTGCGCACCGCCCGGTACTGGAGGGTCTTGATCGCTCCTTCGTTCTTGCCCATCACGCGGGCGGTCTCCGCGACGGACAGGCCCTGGAGGAAGCGCAGGGTCACGCACTCCTGCTGCTGCGGGTTGAGCTTGCGGACGGCCTCCAGGAGGGCCGCGTTGGAGAGGGACTCCAGGACCGAGTCCTCCGGGCTGCGCTCGACCTCGTTGGCGTCGAGCATTTCGCCTGTGGTCACTTCCAGGCGGAAACGGCTCGATTTGAAATGGTCGGCGACCAGGTTGCGAGCGATGGTGACCAGCCAGGCACCGAAATCGCGCCCCTGCCAGGTGAACGTGGAGATCCGGCGCAGGGCGCGCAGGAACGTCTCGCTGGTCAGGTCCTCGGCCGTCGCCTTCCCGCCGACGCGGTAGTAGATGTAGCGGTAGACGGTGTCGCTGTACTGGTCGTACAGGCGGCCGAAGGCCTCGGCCTCGCCGGCCTGGGCGCGCTCGACCAGCTCCATCATGCGCGCGCTGTCGCTGTCGGCGGTGGGCCGTCGGGCGGTGGTCGAGGTGCCCGAACCGCCCCGGCCGCCGCGTCTCCCGACGGCGGCACCGCCGTCGGCGAGGGCATAGCAAGGACCGGCGAGTGCCGGTGAGGCGAAGGCCGGGACGGCGTACGCGGTGGGGACGAAGCCGCGCAGATGGTCGAGGACCGTCGCGCGGAGCGTAGCCAGGCCCGAGGCGTCAACCCCGACGTGTGGGTACACGGGACTCCCAGAGGCAGAGCTTCCATCACGTGCAGTACGGAACCTTTCACCCGTCGTAGCGACGCGAGGGGGTCCCGTATGCGTCTGAGGAGAATAACGCTTAGTGCAGGGAGCGCTACACCGAGTTGCTCAAATCATCGATTCAGTCGCTTCTGTTACGTCTACGCGGCTGATCAAGTCGCACTTCGTGACCAGTAATTGATCGGATTACTTCCACATCTGCCTGAGTGCGGGATCTCTTGTGGCCGAGTGCGCGCGGGGCGACTGGCGGGGGTCACAAGGGGGTAAGAAGCCCGGATTGGCCGCGGGCGGGACGGCGGGGCGGGCGGGCTCAGCGGCGGCGGCGGTGGAGGGCGACGGCGGCGGCCGTGCCGCCGGCCAGGGCGCCGACGCCCGCGGCGGCCGGGATGCCGACCTTGGCGGCCTTGCGGCCCGTGCGGTAGTCGCGCAGCCGCCAGTCGCGCTCGCGCGCGTACTTGCGCAGCTTGGTGTCCGGGTTGATGGCGTACGGGTGCCCGACCAGGGACAGCATGGGGATGTCGTTGTGGCTGTCGCTGTAGGCCGCGCAGCGCGACAGGTCCAGGCCCTCGGCGGCGGCCAGCGCGCGGACCGCCTCCGCCTTGGCCGGGCCGTGCAGGGGCTCGCCGACGAGCTTGCCGGTGTAGACGCCGTCCACCGACTCGGCGACCGTGCCGAGGGCGCCGGTCAGGCCCAGGCGGCGGGCGATGATGGTCGCCGTCTCCACGGGCGCGGCGGTGACCAGCCAGACCCGCTGGCCGGCGTCGAGGTGGGCCTGGGCCAGGGCGCGGGTGCCGGGCCAGATGCGGTCGGCCATGTACTCGTCGTAGATCTCCTCGCCGATGGTCATCAGCTCGGAGACGCGGTGTCCCTTGACGATGGACAGCGCGCTGTCGCGGGCGTCCTGCATGTGCTCGGGGTCCTCGACGCCGGCGAGCCGGAACCAGGCCTGCTGCCAGGCGAACCGGGCCAGCTCCCGGCGCTGGAAGAACTTCCGCTTGTACAGCCCGCGGCCGAAGTGGAAGATCGCCGCGCCCTGCATCACCGTGTTGTCGAGGTCGAAGAAGGCGGCGGCGCGCTCGTCGCCGGGAACGGGGAACTGGGGTTCGGGCGCCGGCTGCGAGGTCTTGCGGGCGGCCTCGGCCGACGCTTCGCCCGCCAGCACGCTGCGCGCGGTGGCGAAACGCCTGTGAGGAGTGAGCCATCCCAGTGCGGCCATGTCGTGAGCATAGCCACTGTGTTCGGTACTTCCCGACTTGTGGGGATGCCATGGCGTGAACTCTGTGCGGCGTCGGCATTACGCGGGCGGAGAATAGGGGCATGTTCGGACGTACGAAGAAGAAGGCCGACCCGCGCACGGTGACCCTCATCGGGAAGCCGGGGTGTCACCTGTGCGACGACGCGCGGGAGGTCATCCGGCAGGTGTGCGCCGAGACGGGCGCGCTGTGGGAGGAGAAGGACATCCTCCAGGATGAGGAACTGCACCGGGCCTACTGGGAGCAGATTCCGGTTGTCCTGGTGGACGGGGAGCAGCACACCTTCTGGAAGGTCGACGCCGGGCGGCTGCGGCGCGCCCTGGAGGGGTGAACCGCCAGGCGTGAGCCGGCAGGGGTGACCGGGAAAGACGGTTACCATCGTGTGCGTTTTGTTGCGGTTCGGGGGCGAGGTAGTGAGGAGTGTGTACCGCTTTGCCCCCTTCGGCTCGCGAACGGACTGAGGTTCACCTTGGTTCCGGGATGGCGCGAACAAATCGCGTGACCCCGGTCACTTTGCCCGGACAAAATGGACACCATCTTTGTGCACGCGTTCACAAAGACATAGCCTGCTGTCAACGGGGCGGTCCTGGGACGTACGGCCGCCTACAGCCCCGCTCATCCCGCAGGAGCACCGTGGCAACTGGCCGAACACACCGACCGGCGACCCGCAGCCGAGGAATCCCCGAGGCCACCGTCGCCAGGCTTCCGCTGTATCTGCGGGCGCTCACCGCACTGTCGGAGCGCTCCGTACCCACGGTCTCCTCCGAGGAGCTCGCGGCGGCGGCGGGGGTCAATTCCGCGAAGCTGCGCAAGGACTTCTCGTACCTCGGCTCGTACGGCACCCGTGGCGTCGGGTACGACGTCGAATACCTCGTCTACCAGATCTCGCGCGAGCTGGGGCTCACCCAGGACTGGCCGATCGTCATGGTCGGTATCGGTAACCTCGGCGCCGCCCTCGCCAACTACGGCGGGTTCGCCTCCCGTGGCTTCCGCGTGGCCGCGCTGATCGACGCCGACCCCGGGATGGTCGGCAAGCCGGTCGCCGGCATCCCGGTCCAGTACATCGACGACCTGGAGAAGATCGTCGACGAGAACGGCGTCTCCATCGGTGTCATCGCCACGCCCGCCGGCGCCGCGCAGCAGGTCTGCGACCGGCTCGTCGCGGCCGGGGTGACCTCCATCCTGAACTTCGCGCCGACCGTGCTGTCCGTTCCCGACGGGGTGGACGTGCGCAAGGTCGACCTCTCCATCGAGCTGCAGATCCTCGCCTTCCACGAGCAGCGCAAGGCCGGCGAGGAGGCGGGCGGCGAGGCCGTTCTGCCGCCCTCCCCCACGGCCTCCGGCGTGGGAGGTACCCCCATGCGGGGCGCGGCCACCACGCCGGCCGAGGAGCGCAAGGGACCTGACGGGGACATGCCCGCCGTGATGCCGGCATGAGCCTCCTCGTCGTCGGCCTCAGCCACCGCAGCGCCCCCGTGAGCGTGCTGGAGCGGGCCTCCCTCGACCCCGACACGCAGAACAAGCTGCTCCAGGACACCCTCGCCGCCGAACCGGCCGCCGAGGCCGCCGTCCTGGCCACCTGCAACCGCATCGAGCTGTACGCCGACGTGGACAAGTTCCACGCGGGCGTCGCCGAGCTGTCCACCCTGCTCGCCCAGCACAGCGGGGTCGGGCTGGAGGAGCTCACCCCGTACCTCTACGTGCACTACGAGGACCGGGCCGTGCACCACCTGTTCTCGGTGGCGTGCGGGCTGGACTCCATGGTCGTCGGCGAGGGCCAGATCCTCGGCCAGATCAAGGACGCCCTCGCGCGCGGCCAGGAGCTGCACACCGCGGGGCGGCTGCTGAACGACCTGTTCCAGCAGGCACTGCGGGTCGGCAAGCGGGCCCACAGCGAGACCGGCATCGACCGGGCCGGCCAGTCGCTCGTCACCTTCGGGCTGGAGCAACTGGCGGCGGGCACGGACGTGGCCGGCTGGGCCGAGGGCAAGCGGGCCCTCGTCATCGGCGCGGGCTCCATGTCCTCGCTGGCCGCCGCCACGCTCGCGCGGGCCGGGGTCGGCGAGATCGTCGTCGCCAACCGCACGGTGGAGCGCGCCGAACGGCTCGTACAGATCCTCACCGAGCCCGGAGGCACGGGCGTGGCCGCGCGAGCCGCGTCCATGGGCTCCGTGGGTGACGAACTGACACGTGCCGACGTGGTCGTCTCCTGCACGGGCGCCACGGGCCTGGTACTGACGGGTGCCGCCGTCGAGAAGGCGATGGCCGGCCGTACCGCCCCGCTCGCGCTGCTCGACCTGGCCATGCCCCGCGACATCGACGCCGCCGTGCACCGGCTGGCCGACGTGCGGCTCGTCGACATCGAGTCGCTGGCCGAGGCCTCCGCCGACGCGCCGATGGCCGCCGACGTGGACCAGGTGCGCGGCATCGTCGCCGACGAGGTGGCCGCCTTCGGCGCCGCCCAGCGCGCCGCGCACATCACCCCGACCGTCGTCGCGCTGCGCACCATGGCGGCCGACGTCGTCGCGGGGGAGATGGCCCGGCTGGAGGGCCGGCTGCCCGGACTCGACGACAAGCAGCGCGCCGAGATCACCCAGACCGTGCGCCGCGTGGTGGACAAGCTCCTCCACGCGCCGACGGTGCGGGTCAAGCAGCTCGCCAGCGAGCCCGGCGGCGCGGGGTACGCGGACGCGCTGCGCACACTCTTCGACCTCGACCCGGAGACGGTCGCCTCCGTCAGCCGGGCCGACATGAACGACCCGAATAGAGGGCGAGTATGACCGAGAGGGCATTGAGGCTCGGGACCAGGCGCAGCAAGCTCGCCATGGCCCAGTCCGGGCATGTCGCGGAGGCGGTGCGGCAGCTCACCGGGCGCCCCGTGGAGCTCGTGGAGATCACCACCTACGGCGACACCTCGCGCGAGAACCTCGCGCAGATCGGCGGCACCGGCGTCTTCGTCACGGCGCTGCGCGACGCGCTGCTCGCGGGCGAGGTCGACTTCGCGGTGCACTCGCTGAAGGACCTGCCGACCGCGCAGCCCGACGACCTGGTGCTCGCCGCGATCCCGCAGCGCGAGGACCCGCGCGACGTGCTGGTCGCCCGGGACGGGCTGCGGTTCGAGGAGCTTCCGGCCGGCTCCCGCGTGGGCACCGGTTCGCCGCGGCGCATGGCGCAGCTCAACGCGTACGCGCGCAGCCACGGCATGGAGATCGAGTGTGTCGCCATCCGGGGGAACGTCGACACGCGCATCGGCTACGTCCGCAACGGGGAGCTGGACGCGGTGGTACTCGCCGCGGCCGGTCTCAACCGGATCGGGCGCAGTGACGAGGTGACCGACTTCCTGTCGGTCGACACGGTTCTGCCCGCGCCCGGTCAGGGCGCGCTGGCGATCGAGTGCACGGCGGCCGACACCGACCTCGCCGCCGCGCTCGCGGAGCTCGACGACCCGTACACCCGGGCCGCCGTGACCGCCGAGCGGTCCCTGCTCGCCGCCCTGGAGGCCGGCTGCAGCGCACCCGTGGGTGCCCTGGCCGACCTGCTGGCCGATGGGCAGGTTGTTCATGAGATGCGCCTGCGGGGCGTCGTCGGCACGACCGACGGCTCCACGCTGGTGCAGTTGTCCACCACCGGTCCCGTACCCATGTCGCACGGCGACGCTGTCGCGCTCGGTCGCGAGCTCGCGTCCGAGATGCTCGCCAAGGGTGCGGCCGGTCTTATGGGGGAGCGAGCACTTTGAGCCCCACCACTGCATCCAAGGCTTCCTCCGCGTACTCCGCGTGCGGGCACGTCACCTTCCTGGGCGCCGGACCCGGTGATCCGGGACTGCTGACACTGCGCGCCGTCGAGGCGCTGGCGGGCGCTGACGTACTGATCGCCGAGCCGGATGTGCTCGAGGTCGTACGCGGCCATGCGCGGGCGGGCGTGAGCACGCCTGAGCTGACGGTTGTTGACGATGCGTCAATGACCGCCGGGGTCCCTGTGTTGAGGGATGCGACCAATCTTGTCATGGAGGCCGCGAGGGGCGGCAAGCGGGTCGTCCGTGCGGTGAGCGGCGACCCGGGGCTCGACGGCAACGCGGGCGCCGAGATGCTCGCGTGCGCCGCCGAGGGCATCCCCTTCGAGGTCGTGCCCGGTGTCGCCGCGGCCGTGGGCGTGCCGGCGTACGCGGGTGTGCCGCTGCGGGACGCGGAGGGCGCCGACGTGCGCTTCGTGGACGCGCGGACCGCGAGCGAGCGGTGCTGGACCGAGGTGGGCGCGTCGGACGGGACGGTCGTCGTGTCCACGACCCTGGACTCCGTGGCCGCGGCGGCGGGCGAGCTGGTGTCGGCGGGCCGTAAGCCGGACACCCCGCTGACCGTGACGGTGGCCGGGACGACGACCCGGCAGCGGACCTGGACCGCGACGCTGGGCTCGATCGCCCAGGTGCTCAAGCAGGCGAAGGTGCTGCCGTCGCCCGACGGTCACCAGGCCGTCATAGCCGTGGTCGGTGAGCGCAGCGCCGCCGCCCAGCGCGACCAGCTCGCGTGGTTCGAGTCCAAGCCGCTGTTCGGCTGGAAGGTCCTCGTACCGCGCACCAAGGAGCAGGCGGCGTCGCTCTCCGACCAGCTCCGGTCGTACGGTGCCGTGCCGAGCGAGGTGCCGACCATCGCGGTCGAGCCGCCGCGTACCCCGCAGCAGATGGAGCGCGCGGTCAAGGGGCTCGTCACGGGACGCTACGAGTGGATCGCCTTCACCTCGGTGAACGCCGTGAAGGCGGTACGGGAGAAGTTCGAGGAGTACGGGCTCGACGCCCGCGCCTTCGCCGGGATCAAGGTCGCGGCGGTGGGCGAGCAGACGGCGAAGGCGCTGGTCGAGTTCGGTGTGAAGCCGGACCTCGTGCCGAGCGGCGAGCAGTCCGCGGCGGGTCTGCTGGAGGACTGGCCGCCGTACGACCCGGTCTTCGACCCGATCGACCGCGTCTTCCTGCCGCGCGCCGACATCGCGACGGAGACGCTGGTGGCGGGCCTCATCGAGCTCGGGTGGGAGGTCGACGACGTGACCGCCTACCGGACCGTGCGCGCCTCGCCGCCGCCGGCGGAGACGCGGGAGGCCATCAAGGGCGGCGGTTTCGACGCGGTGCTCTTCACCTCCTCGTCGACCGTGCGGAACCTGGTCGGTATCGCCGGCAAGCCGCACAATGTGACCGTGATCGCCTGCATCGGGCCGGCGACCGCGAAGACGGCGGAGGAGCACGGGCTGCGGGTCGACGTGCTGTCGCCCGAGCCGTCCGTGCACAAGCTGGCGGAGGCCCTGGCCGAGTTCGGGCTGCGGCGCCGGGCCGCCGCGCTGGAGGCCGGTGACCCGGTCACCCGGCCGAGCGAGCGGCGCCCGGGCGCGCGGCGGCGGCGCACGACGTAACGGCGTCGGCACCGCGGACAGCGGTGGCCTTCCGGTGCTTCCGGTACGGCCGGGCGTGCTCCCCACGGGGGCGTGCCCGGCCGTTCGCGTCGTACGGGCCGGGCCCCGTATCCGGCGGGCTGTCGGCAAGAGCAGGGGCGGCGCGGGCGTAGCGTGGGGCGTATGACTTCGTACGGATCCTTCCCCGGTTCGCGGCCGCGGCGGCTGCGGACGACTCCCGTGATGCGGCGGATGGTCGCGGAGACGCGGCTCCACCCGGCCGACCTGATCCTGCCCGCGTTCGTGCGCGAGGGGGTGAGCGAGCCGGTGCCGATCGGGGCGATGCCCGGGGTCGTGCAGCACACCCGGGACACGCTGCGGAAGGCCGCCGTGGAGGCGGTCGAGGCCGGGGTCTCCGGGATCATGCTCTTCGGTGTGCCGGAGGACGCGAAGAAGGACGCGGCCGGGACGGCGGGGACCGACCCGGAGGGCATCCTCCAGGTGGCCATCCGGGACGTGCGGGCCGAGGTGGGCGACGACCTCGTGGTGATGTCGGACCTGTGCCTGGACGAGTACACCGACCACGGGCACTGCGGCGTGCTGGACGCCGAGGGGCGGGTGGACAACGACGCGACCCTGGAGCGGTACGCCGAGATGGCGCAGGTCCAGGCGGACGCGGGCGTCCACGTGGTGGGGCCCAGCGGGATGATGGACGGGCAGGTCGGGGTGGTCCGGGACGCGCTGGACACCATCGGCAAGGAGGACGTGGGGATCCTCGCCTACACGGTGAAGTACGCCTCGGCGTTCTACGGGCCTTTCCGTGAGGCGGTCGGGTCGTCACTGGAGGGCGACCGCAAGACGTACCAGCAGGACGCGGCGAACCTGCGGGAGTCGATGCGGGAGCTGGCGCTCGACCTGGAAGAGGGCGCCGACATGGTGATGGTCAAGCCGGCCGGGCCCTACCTGGATGTGCTGGCGAAGGTCGCGGACGCGGTGGACGTGCCGGTCGCGGCGTACCAGATCAGCGGTGAGTACGCGATGATCGAGGCCGCCGCCGAGAAGGGCTGGATCGAGCGGGACAAGGCGATCCTGGAGTCCCTCACGGGCATCAAGCGGGCGGGCGCGCAGATGATCCTCACCTACTGGGCGACCGAGGCCGCCCAGCGGCTGCGCCAGGGCTAATCCCACCAGAACGTCCACTCGTGGCGGTCGAGCACCTCCTCGGCGGCGTAGGCGCGGATGGTGTCGTAGCCGTCCCAGACGTTGTCGGGGCAGAACGCGTAGTGCTCGGCGGCCACGGCGAGGGCGTCGGCCGTGGTGCGGGGCGGCGCCGCCACGGACACGGTGAGGAGGTCGGGGCCCAGGCCCACGACCCGTATGCCGAAGCGGTCCTCCCAGGAGCGGAGGATCGTGGAGAGCTGAACGGCGTCGGTGTGGTTCGTGGCGCCGCCCCAGCCGAGGACGGCCGGGATGTCGGCGCTGCGGCGGGCCGGGACCAGGGCGCCGCGGGCCCCCTTCAACCACTCGTCGTCGCCCGCCAGTTCGGCGGTCAGGCGGGCCGCGGTGTCGTCGGGGGCGGTGCCGTCCGGGGCGGTCTCGCCCTCGGCGGTGGCGGGGGCGGTGGCGGGGGCAAGACCGGGCCAGGCGCGGGAGAAGGGCGCGAGGGTGCCCTCGTCCTCCTCCTGCGCCAGCTCGTCCCACAGGGCGGCCAGCGTCGCCGCCGGGTCGTGGTCGTCGGGGTCGGCCACCTGGCTCGGGTGGAGGTACTGGGTCTCGGTGAGCAGCACGGGCTGCATCCCGGCGGCTTCCCGGGCGGGCAGGAGACGGGCCCACGTGTCGGGCGTGGCGGGCTCGTCCGCGTACCAGAGCGACGGCTGGACGCGCATGGTGCCGGGCGGGAGGTCCAGGCCCAGCGCGTTCGGGTTGATGACCATGGAACGACCATAGGCGCCGCCACTGACAATGGATCAGGGCCGCGATTCGTACAGGGTGGTGTGGTAGCGGCCGTCCTCCTCCCGGCCCGTGGGGTCCAGGCCCGCGAGCCGCACGGCGCGGATGGCGGCGCGCCGCTCCTCGGGTCCGGTGAACAGGCGTTGGGGGTAGGTGCGGTCGGGGTCCGTGCGCGTGGCGAGGCCGAAGCCCGCCAGGCAGGAGGCGATCGGCGCGTACGGCACCGTGCGGAGCACGAACGCGCTCACCCACACCGGGCGCCGTGCGCATTCCAGCAGCGCGGCGAAGGTGCGGCGGCTGAGGAAACTGGCCCCGCCGGTGAGGGTGATGAGGCCGACGTCGCCCATGGCGGCGGTCAGGGCGGGCCCGGGCGCGTGTTCTTCGAGGTTGTCGCGGTGGACCCCGTCGAGCAGGCCGACCGCGTGGGCGTAGTCGACGGCGTGGTGGGCGATGTCGAGGCCGAGGACGCGGACGGCGTCGGGCCGGCGCCTGGCGGCGTAGAAGTCCTTGTCCCACTCCATGAGTTCGGCGGTCGTCAGCCGCGCGGTCGCGGGGCTCGTGTAGTGGGCGTACAGGTCGGCCAGGGTCAGGTCGTGGTTGAGCAGGGCGGCGTTGATGCCGTACGAGCAGCACAGGTCGAGCACGGTGAGGCCGGGGTCGGCGCGTTCGGCGACGGTGCGCCGGAAGACGGCCTGGGCGTGGTGGGGGATCTCGTACGACAGCGGCGCCAGCCGGGCGAAGTAGGCGCGCGGGTCGGGGCGGTCGTAGACGTCGTCGAAGCTGGCCATGCCGTGCATGTGTTCCTCCTGCGGCCGGGGGTGGCGCAGGCATCGTGTCCCGCCCCGCGCACCCGGCGGCGGGCGCAACGGGGGCGCATGGGCGCAGGCGGGTCACAGGTGGCTCAGTTCCGCCGGAGCGGGTCCGGGAGGCCGTGACGCGGGAGGGGGCGTGCCGTGGTCGGCACGCCCCCTCCCGCGGGTGGGTGAGGTGTCAGAGGCGCTCGGGCGTCCGGATGCCGAGCAGCGCCATGCCCTGGTGGAGGGTGCGGGCGGTCAGGTCGCACAGGAACAGGCGGTTCTCGACCTGCTCGGGGGTGTCCGCCTTGAGGACCGGGCACTCCGAGTAGAACGTCGTGTAGTGGGACGCCAACTGGTACAGGTACGCGGCCAGCTTGTGCGGCTCGTAGGAGTCCGCGACCTCGGCCAGCGTCTCGCCGAACTGGTCCAGGTGCAGGCCCAGGGCGCGCTCGGCCGGGGCCAGGGCGATCTCCGGGTGCGCGGCGGGCTTGGACTCGCCGGCCTTGCGGATGATCGACTTGATCCGGGCGTACGCGTACTGGAGGTAGACGGACGTGTCGCCGTTGAGCGACACCATCTGGTCCAGGTCGAACTTGTAGTCGCGGGACGCGGAGGTGGACAGGTCGGCGTACTTGATCGCGCCGATGCCCACCTGGGCGGCGCGCTCGGCGATCTCGTCCTCGGTCAGGTCCTGGGCCTTCTCGCGGACCACGGCCGCCGCCCGGTCGATCGCCTCGTCCAGCAGGTCGACCAGCCGGACCGTCTCGCCCTCACGGGTCTTGAACGGCTTGCCGTCCTTGCCCAGGACCGTGCCGAAGGCGAGCTGGACGGCGTGGACCCGCTCGTTCAGCCAGCCCGCGCGGCGGGCGGTCTCGAAGACCATCTTGAAGTGCAGCGACTGGCGGGCGTCCACGACGTACACCAGGGTGTCCGCGCCCAGGTTCTGCACGCGGTCGCGGATGGCGGACAGGTCGGTGGCCGCGTAGCCGTAGCCGCCGTTGGACTTCTTGACGATCAGCGGGACCGGGTTGCCGTCCGGGCCCTTGACGTCGTCGAAGAACACGCACAGGGCGCCCTCGGAGCGGACCGCGACGCCGGACTCCTCCAGCAGGCGGCACGTCTCGTCGAGCATGTCGTTGTACCCGGACTCGCCGACGACGTCCGGGTCGTTGATCTCCATGTCCAGCTTGTTGAAGACCGAGTAGAAGTAGATCTTCGACTCGTCGACGAACCGCTGCCACAGCGCGAGGGTCTCCTCGTCGCCGGACTGGAGGGCCACCACACGGTCGCGGGAGCGGGCCTTGAACTCCTCGTCGGAGTCGAAGTGGGCGCGGGCGGCCTTGTAGAGGCGGTTGAGGTTGGACATCGCCTCTTCGCCGGAGGTGGCCGAGTCCTTGTGGTCCAGCTCGTGCGGGTGCTCGATCAGGTACTGGATGAGCATGCCGAACTGGGTGCCCCAGTCGCCGATGTGGTGGCGGCGGATCACCTTCTCGCCTGCGAACTCCATGATCTTGACCATGGCGTCGCCGATGACGGCGGAGCGGAGGTGCCCGACGTGCATCTCCTTCGCCACGTTCGGCTGGGCGTAGTCGATCACCGTCGTGCCGGCGCTCGGAGCGTACGGGACGCCGAGGCGGTCGTCGGCGGCGCGGGCGGCGAGGGTCTCGGTGATCGCCTGGTCGGTGATGGTGATGTTGAGGAAGCCGGGGCCGGAGACCTCGATGTCCTTGAGGACGTCATCGGCGCCGATGGCCTCGACGACCTTGGTCGCCAGCTCGCGCGGGTTGCCCTTGAGCTTCTTGGCGAGGGCCAGGATGCCGTTGGCCTGGAAGTCGGCCCGGTCGCTTCGTCGCAGCAGCGGGTCGGCGGAACCGGCCTCCGGCAGGGCTGCCGTCAGGGCGTCCGCGAGGCGCTGCTGCACGGTCGAAGCGAGAGAAGGGACCGAGGCCATGAGCTTCCGTTCCTGTCGTGGTGGTGAATGCCTATTCCGGTTGTCAAGTGTCCCATGGGTCCGCAAGCTCTTTGTCGTGGCTTTGCCCGGCCTGTGGACAACCTCGGGGGACGTTGTTCCGTCTGGGAGAATGTCTTACGCCAGCCTTCGAGAAGACCGAGGAATCAAGGACGTGCCGATCGTGGCTCAGAGCAGCACCGAGACCGACTGGGTCTCCCGTTTCGCGGACGAGGTCATCGCCGAATCGGAGCGACGTGCGCCTGGGAAACCGGTCGTGGTCGCCTCCGGTCTGTCGCCGTCGGGCCCCATCCACCTGGGCAACCTCCGCGAGGTCATGACCCCGCACCTGGTGGCCGACGAGATCCGGCGGCGGGGGTATGAGGTCCGTCACCTGATCTCCTGGGACGACTACGACCGGTACCGCAAGGTGCCGGTGGGCATCCCGGGCGTCGACGACTCCTGGCAGGAGCACATCGGCAAGCCGCTGACCTCCGTCCCGGCCCCCGCCGGCTCCGCGTACCCGAACTGGGCGGAGCACTTCAAGGCCGGGATGATCGAGTCGCTCGCCGAGCTGGGCGTCGAGTACGACGGCATCAGCCAGACCGAGCAGTACACGTCGGGCGCGTACCGCGAGCAGATCCTGCACGCGATGCGGCACCGGGCGACGATCGACGCGATCCTCGATCGGTACCGCACGAAGGACAAGGCGACCGGCAAGCCGAAGAAGCAGCAGCAGAAGCCGGTCGACGAGGCCGAGCTGGTCGCCGAGGAGGGCTCCGGCGCGGCCAGCGAGGACGACGGCTCCGGCGGCACCGGCGGCTACTTCCCGTACAAGCCGTACTGCGGGCAGTGCGGCAAGGACCTGACCACCGTCACCTCGTACGACGACGAGTCGACGGAGCTGTCCTACACCTGCGCCTGCGGGTTCGCCGAGACGGTGAAGCTGAGCGAGTTCAACCGCGGCAAGCTGGTCTGGAAGGTCGACTGGCCGATGCGCTGGGCTTACGAGGGCGTGATCTTCGAGCCAAGCGGTGTCGACCACTCCTCGCCGGGGTCGTCGTTCGTGGTGGGCGGGCAGATCGTGCGCGAGGTGTTCGACGGCGTCCAGCCGATCGGCCCCATGTACGCGTTCGTCGGTATCTCGGGCATGGCGAAGATGTCGTCCTCGAAGGGCGGCGTGCCCACCCCGGCCGACGCGCTGCAGATCATGGAGGCGCCGCTGCTGCGCTGGCTGTACGCGCGCCGCAAGCCCAACCAGGCCTTCAAGATCGCCTTCGACCAGGAGATCCAGCGGCTGTACGACGAGTGGGACAAGCTGGAAGCCAAGGTCGCCGACGGCAGCGTGCTGCCGGCCGACGCCGCCGCCCACTCGCGCGCGGTGCGCACGGCCGCCGGTGAGCTGCCGCGCACGCCGCGCCCGCTGCCGTACCGGACGCTCGCCTCGGTCGTGGACATCACCGCCGGGCACGACGAGCAGACGCTGCGCATCCTGAGCGAGCTGGACCCGGCGCGGCCGCTCGCCTCGCTGGACGAGGTCCGTCCGCGGCTGGACCGCGCGGAGAGCTGGATCTCCACCCAGGTCCCGGCCGAGCAGCGCACCATCGTCCGCTCCGAGCCCGACACCGAGCTGCTCGGCTCGCTGGACGAGGAGGGGCGCGAGTCGCTGCGCCTGCTGCTGGAGGGCCTGGACAGCCACTGGTCGCTGGACGGGCTCACCACACTGGTCTACGGCGTGCCGAAGGTGATGGCCGGCCTCGACCCGGAGGCCAAGCCGACGCCGGAGCTGAAGGTCGCCCAGCGCACCTTCTTCGCCCTGCTGTACCAGCTCCTGGTCGGCCGGGACACCGGGCCGCGACTGCCCACGCTGCTCCTGGCCGTGGGCGCCGACCGGGTGCGCAAGCTGCTCGGCGCGTAGGGTTCCACGACGGTTGCCTGAGGGCTCTCACCTGCGGGTGAGGGCCCTCCGGCGTTTCTGCATCCTTCGGATGACCCGGGTCTCGGTCCGGGGCAGGACGATTCCGGGCGCGGGCCACGGGACCGTGGAGCCATGAAGGAAATCACGGCGATCATCGGTTGGTTCACCGGCATCCAGGGCATCCTCGGCGTCGCGGGGCGAACCTTCGGGGACGGGCCCTGGGGGCTGCTGCACAAGTGGTGGGAGATCCCGACGGCCGGGTACGCCGTGATCGCGGTGCTGGGCGCGGGCCTGGCCGTGTACGGGGAGACGGCGAAGATCCGGGCGAAGCGGTGAGCGGTGGGGGCCGCCGGAGCCCGGGCTCGGGGGGACGGGTGGTTCAGGCGATGTGCTCGGCGGCGAGTTCGGCCTGGTAGTGGTTCTTGAACTCGGGCAGCAGGCGGCGTAGGAGGACCGCGCTGAGGGGATGGCGGATGCCGTGGCGGTCGGCGAGGTGGATGTCGAGGACGTCCACGCTGGGCCAGTCGTTGTTCTCGTCGACGTACTGCTTGAAGACCGGGTAGGCGAGGCGGCTGAACTCCTCGGCGTCCGGGTCGGAGAGGTCGGCGGACAGCGGCTCGTCGACGGCGTCGGGGCCCGGGGGAACGCGGACCGGGGTGGGCTCCAGCCCCTCGACGTAGGTGGGGGCATAGGCGCGCTCGTAGGCGTCCTGCGGCAGTTGAGGGGCGTCGAACCAGGGGCTCTCGTGGTTGCCGGGCAGCCGCGGGGCGGGCTCGGGCGCCGGCTCGTGTGCCGACGCCGGTTCGGGCTCGTGAGCCGACGCCGGTTCGGGCTCGGGCTCGGGGTGGGGCTGGGGCTGGGGCTCGGCCCGGGGGGCGGGCTCCGGTGCCGGTTCGGGGGCCCGGTCGGGGTCGGGGCCGGCGTGGGGGTGATCGAGGGCCTGGGCCTGCGGGAGCTCCGGCGTCGCCTTTTCGAGCTGGACCGGGTTCGGGGGCAGCAGCACCGGCTCGATGCCCGCCGCCGCGAGGCCCGCCGGGGCCGTCTCGGCGAGCGGGACGCCGTACTTCGCCAGCCGCAGCGGCATCAGCGCCTCCACGGGGGCCTTGCGGCGCCAGGCGCGGCCGAAGCGGGCCTGGAGGCGGGCCTGGTAGATCAGCCGGTCCTGTTCGAGCTTGATGACCTGCTCGTAGGAGCGCAGCTCCCACAGCTTCATCCGGCGCCAGAGCCGGAAGGTGGGCACGGGCGACAGCAGCCACCGGGTGAGGCGTACGCCCTCCATGTGCTTGTCGGCCGTGATGTCGGCGATCCGGCCGATCGCGTGCCGGGCCGCCTCCACCGCGACGACGAACAGGACCGGGATCACGGCGTGCATGCCGACGCCGAGCGGGTCGGGCCAGGAGGCCGCGCCGTTGAAGGCGATCGTCGCGGCGGTCAGCAGCCACGCGGTCTGGCGCAGCAGGGGGAAGGGGATGCGCAGCCAGGTCAGCAGCAGGTCGAGGGCCAGCAGGACACAGATCCCGGCGTCGATGCCGATGGGGAAGACCAGCGAGAAGTCGCCGAAGCCCTTCTTCTCGGCGAGTTCGCGCACCGCCGCGTACGAGCCGGCGAAACCGATGCCGGCGATGATCACGGCACCCATGATGACGATGCCGATGAGTATTCGGTGCGTCCGTGTCAGTTGCATCGCGGCCACCCGCGATCCCCTCCCGTCGATGAATCCGAGCGGGCAAAGCCTGGCACACGCGTACGGAGCCCGGACCTCGGGGGAGGTCCGGGCTCCGCACGGGGCTTGGCCGTGGTTACTTGTTGGCCGCCGCGACCGCGGCCACCGCCTCCTTGGAGGCCTTGACCGCGTCCTCCATCAGGTCCGACGGGGTCGGGGTCTTGGCGCCCGCGTAACCGGCGCCGTTGTAGGAGACGGTGATGAGCACGTTCTCCGTACGGGTCACGATCGCCGCGTACTTGAAGTCCTCGTCGGTCTTCTTCAGGCCGTAGCTGATGGCCGTCGCCTCGTTGCCGACGCCCGCCGCGGGCGAGGTCTTCACGCTGGTGGCGCCCTCGGTCGCCTTCACCTTGGCGACCTCCTTGGTGTAGTTCGCCTGGGCGCGCTGCTCGCCGCTGCCGAGCGACGGGTCGGAGTCGTAGCGCAGCAGCGAGATGTCGAGCCAGCGGTACTGGGAGCCCTTGACGCCGTTGTCGTCCAGGCCGTTCCAGGCACAGCTTCCACGGCTGGCCGTGTCGGAGGACTTGCCGGGCGTGCCCTTCTCGTTCTTCACCTCCGGCACGAGGTCCTCGATCGTCTTGCCGGTGATCGCCTTGCAGGCGTCGGGCAGCTCCGTGTACTTCGCGGGCGCGACGCTCGGCTTGGGCTTCACGGCGGTCTGCGGCGAGGAGGCGGCGGACGGCGACTGCGCGTTCGCGTCGCTCGTGCCGCCCTTGCTGTCGGAGTCCGACGAGCAGCCGGCGACGACGAGCATCACCGGTACGGCTGCGCAGGCGAGTATGCGGGTGAGTCGCGGGGCTGATCGGTGCATGGTTCCTTCAGTCGCTTGTCGTACGGTCCGGCGGGCCGGCGGTCCTACGGTCCTACGGTCTACGGTTCCGACACGGTAGCCCGACTCGGGACGTCCGCGGTGGGCTCCCCGGGGGCGCTGGGACGGATCCGGGGGCCGCCCGGGGTGGCTACTCCTCGAACTTCTCGGCGAGATTCCGGGCCAGACCCTGGGCCTTTTCCTGGAGTTCCTTGCTGTCGGGCACCTCGGTGACGCGGGCCGGCTGCTCGCCGTACCGGATGGTCACGATGACGTTCGATGTGCGGAACACCACGCTCACGGTGCGGCTCTGGGCGGTGGAACCGGCGCGGGTGAGCACATCGTCCAGGAACGCCGCGTCGCCGAGGTCGGCCAGGACGCGCGGTTCCAGGCCCTCGGGGGTGGCGGGGCTCCCGGAGGGGGTGGGGACGGGGCCGGCCTGCGCCGTTCGGGTGGGGGCGCCGGTGGCGGGACCCGTGGCGGGCGGGGCCTGCTGCGCCTTGTCCTCGCCGGGGGCGGCGGCCTGCGCGGCGGGGAGGCCGGCGGCGGCCTCCTTCTCGGCGTACACCTGCTGGGCGCGGTCGTCGTCGCTGACGGCCGGGTCGTAGGAGACGACGCGCTCGAAGTCGAGGGTGAGCTGGTGCGAGGCGTCCGGCCCGTCGGTCTTCCAGCTACACCCGGCGCGGCGGTCGGTGTCGTAGGTGACGGCGGCGGTGCCGCGGTAGACCCGCTCGCGCTGCTCCTCGGGCAGTTGGGCGGCGCCGGGGAGGAGGTCCTTCAGGGTGGAGCGCTGGACGGAGCCGCACGGTTCGAGGAGCGTGCGGTACTTGCCGGGCCGGCCGGCGGTGTCGGCGGGGCCGCCCGCCTTGGAGTCGGTGGTGGTGCCGTCCGGGCCGGAGCCGGCGCTGCACCCGGTCAGGCCGGTGACGCCGGCGGTGAGCGCCGCGAGGAGTGCGGCCACACCGGGTACGTACGCCCTTCGCTGCACGGTCCCGGGCTCCTTTCGCTCTGGTGCCGGTCGGTACGGCCGACGGTTCGGCCGGTACGGCCGACGCTGCGGCCGGTGCGGCCGGCGGTACGGGCGGTGCGGGGAAAACGGGTTGCCGCTCGTCGCCGGTCGATGGACACAATGTGTATCGCACGCGCTGCCGTCGATGCCGGTCCGTTGTCGCTTATACGGACCTTGGAGCCGGTTTTTGCGCTTTCAGACTTTTCGGGGGAATTGAGGAACTATGTCGTATGTAGAGGTGCCCGGGGCGAAGGTCCCGATCCGGATGTGGACCGATCCTTCGTCGGTGGAGGACGGGGCGATGCGGCAGCTCCAGAACGTCGCCACCCTGCCCTGGATCAAGGGCCTGGCCGTGATGCCGGACGTGCACTACGGCAAGGGCGCGACGGTCGGCTCGGTGATCGCGATGCGCGGGGCGGTCTGCCCGGCGGCGGTCGGGGTGGACATCGGCTGCGGCATGTCGGCGGTGAAGACGTCGCTGACGGCGAACGACCTGCCCGGTGACCTGTCGCGGCTGCGCTCGAAGATCGAGCAGGCCATCCCGGTCGGGCGCGGTATGCATGACGACATGGTCGACCCCGGCCGGCTGCACGGCTTCCCGACGGCGGGCTGGGACGACTTCTGGGCGCGGTTCGACGGGGTGGCGGACTCGGTCAAGTTCCGTCGGGAGCGGGCCGCGAAGCAGATGGGAACGCTCGGGGGCGGCAACCACTTCATCGAGTTCTGTCTCGACGAGTCGGGATCGGTCTGGCTGATGCTGCACTCCGGTTCCCGGAACATCGGCAAGGAGCTCGCCGAGTACCACATCGGCGAGGCGCAGAAACTGCCGCACAACCAGGGTCTGGTCGACCGCGACCTCGCCGTCTTCGTCGCGGACACCCCGCAGATGGCGGCGTACCGGAACGACCTCTTCTGGGCGCAGGAGTACGCCAAGCACAACCGCGCGATCATGATGGGGCTGTTCCAGGACGTCGTCCGCAAGGAGTTCAAGAAGGCGAAGGTCACCTTCGACCGGGTCATCTCCTGCCACCACAACTACGTGGCGGAGGAGCGGTACGACGGGATGGACCTGTTGGTCACCCGGAAGGGCGCGATCCGGGCGGGCTCCGGGGAGTTCGGCATCATCCCGGGCTCGATGGGCACCGGCTCGTACATCGTGAAGGGCCTCGGCAACGAGGCGTCCTTCAACTCGGCCTCGCACGGCGCGGGCCGGAAGATGAGCCGCAGCGCCGCCAAGCGGCGGTTCTCGACGCGGGACCTGGAGGACCAGACGCGGGGCGTGGAGTGCCGCAAGGACTCCGGTGTCGTGGACGAGATCCCGGGCGCCTACAAGCCGATCGAGAAGGTCATCGACCAGCAGCGCGACCTGGTGCAGGTCGTGGCGAAGCTGAAGCAGGTGGTGTGCGTGAAGGGCTGAACCACCTTGGAAACGTCCTGGACGCGTCCACGGCACGTCGTGGACACGTCCACGGCACGTCCTGCGGAGGGCCCCGGCGGGTTGGCGCCGGGGCCCTTCACCATGCCGGGGTCACTGCTCGCGGTGGACCTTGGTGTTGGAGGCCTGGGCACGGGGGCGGACGACCAGGAGGTCGATGTTGACGTGGGCGGGGCGGGTGACCGCCCAGGTGATGGTGTCGGCGACGTCGTCGGCGCTGAGCGGGTCGGGGACGCCCGCGTACACCTTGGCCGCCTTCTCGGTGTCGCCCCGGAAGCGGGTGGTGGCGAACTCGTCGGTCTTGACCATGCCGGGGGCGATCTCGATGACGCGGACCGGGGTGCCGACGATTTCCAGGCGCAGGGTCTCGGCGAGGACGCGGGCACCGTTCTTGGCGGCGACGTAGCCCGCGCCGCCCTCGTAGGTGGCGTGGCCGGCGGTGGAGCTGACCACGACGACCGTGCCGGCGCCGCTCGCGGTGAGCGCGGGCAGCAGGGCCTGGGTCATGTGGAGCGTGCCGATCACATTGACCTCGTACATCTGGCGCCAGTCGTCGGGGTCGCCGGTGGCGACGGGGTCGGCGCCGAGGGCGCCGCCCGCGTTGTTGACGAGTACGTCGCAGCGCTCCAGGCCCGCCGCGAAGGCGTCGACGGCTGGGCGGTCGGTCACGTCGAGGGCGTACGCCGTGGCCCGGTGGCCGGCGGCGGTGAGCTCGGCGGCCAGCGCCTCGACACGGTCCTTGCGGCGGGCGGTGAGGACGACATGGTGGCCGGCCGCGGCGAGCTGCCGTGCCGTGGCGGCGCCGATGCCGCTGCTCGCTCCGGTGACGACGGCGACGGGGGTGGCGGCGGCGGTCATGACGGGTACTCCTCGCGCGAGTGATCGAACGGTCGATACGCGGTCAGCATAGGTCGCCACGAAGATCGCGTCCGAGCGGCGGGGGAGGCGTATGGGAACCGGTCATATCGGTATGTTCGGGACATGGTTGCGATGCGCAGGGCTCTGCTGGTGATGTCCGTCGCCATGGCGGCGGTGGTGGGAGCGGGCGGCGGTGCCGCCGGTGGCGTGGGACCGGAGGCCGGGGGCGTGGGGCCGGAGGCCGATGTGGCGCACCACGGGCACGTCTCCTTCTGGGACGGGCGGCTGGACGTCGTGCTGCTCAGTGAGAACCGTGGGCCGTCGGCGCTCGACGACACCACTGTGCGGCTGGCCTTCTCGGTCCCGCTCGCCGCCGGGCACGACCTGCCGGACGGCTGCGTGTGGGGCGGCGACCGGGAGGTGCTGTGCTCCACCGGGCCGCTGCGGGCGGACGGCACGCGGCGCGAGACGGCGCTGAGCGTGCGGACGGCCGGCGCGCCGCAGGAGCTGACGGTACGAGTGGCCACCGCGTGGAACGGCGGGGCGACCGACCGGAACCCGGCGGACAACGACCACCGCGTGCTGGTCCTCGCGACGGGTGACTCCTACGTCTTCTAACGCGGGCTGCGCGGCTTGTGCGGCTTGCGCGGCTTGTGTGGCTTGCCCCGGGGCGGGGGCGGCGGTGACACTCGGGGCGTGATCGTCGAACGTGCGTACGCCCATGTGGCCTCCTACGACGGGGGCGAGTGGCCCTGGTCGGTGCCCTGTGTGCGGCAGTTGATGGAGAAGGGGCTGCGGTTCACCGCGCCCGTGACCTTCCTGGTCGGGGAGAACGGCTCGGGCAAGTCGACGCTGGTCGAGGCCCTGGCGGAGGGCTTCGGGCTGGACTCCTGGGGCGGTTCGCACGACTGGCGGTACGCCACTCAGCGTGGCAAGTCGGTGCTGGGGGAGCGGGTCCGGTTCGAGGCGGCCACGTCGCGCGGGCGGCGCATGCTCGCGAGCCGGGCCGCCCGCAAGGGGTTCTTCCTGCGGGCCGAGACGGCACTGGACGCGCTGGACCGGGAGGGGTTCGCGCCGGACTCGGTGAGTCATGGGGAGGGCTTTCTCGCGGCGTTCCGGGGGAAGTTCCTCCAGCCCGGGCTGTACGTGATGGACGAGCCCGAAGCGGCGCTGTCGTTCAGCTCGTGCCTCGAACTGCTCGGCCACCTGGACCAGTTGGTGAAGGGTGGCGGCCAGGTCATCTGCGCCACCCATTCCCCGCTGCTGACCGCGCTGCCGGGCGCCGACATCGTCGAGGTCGGCGAGCACGGCCTGCGGCGGGTGGCGTGGCGCGACCTGGCCCTCGTCGACCACTGGCGCCGCTACCTCGCCGACCCGGGCGCCTATCTGCGGCACGTCCTGGAGTGACGGCGGCATCCGGGCGCGGGGACCGCCGGGTCGGAGGCCGAGGCCGGGCCAGGACCGGGGGCGGGCCAGGAGCCGGGCCGGTCCAGGACCCGGGCCGGGTCAGGATTCGGGCGCGGCGCTGGGTGGGAGGTCCGGCCCGGCGCGTGGCTCAGTCCGTGGCCCAGGCGATGTAGCCGTCCGGGCGGACCAGGAGGGTGTCGCGGCGGGCGCTGTTCGCCCAGCTCGCCCGTATGACCCGCCCGGGCACCGGGACGCCGGGCGTCCGGGAGGCGGCGCCCTGCGGGGCGATGAGGACGAACTCGCCCTTGCGGAGCAGTTCGTACAGCCGCCCTTCGGTGAGGGCCACGTCCGGGACGCGCCGGCCCGTCAGGGGGTGGGCGCCGCGCCCGGCGCGGTACGCGATGCCGATGCCGGTGATCATGCCCATCGCCCTGGTGGCCGCGGGGCGGACCGCGCTCAGGAAGCCCGCGCCCAGCGCGCGGACGGCGCGCTGGAGGGGATTGTGCGCCATGGCGAGGCGGACCAGGGCGCCGCTGCTGCGCAGCACCATCGCGCCGACCGGGTGCCGCTCGGCGTGGTAGCTGTCGAGCAGGGCCTCGGGGTCCGGGGCGTCCCCGCGCAGGACGGAGGCGAGCTTCCAGGAGAGGTTCGCGGCGTCCTGGAGGCCGGTGTTCAGCCCCTGGCCGCCGGCCGGGGAGTGGACGTGCGCCGCGTCGCCGGCGAGGAAGACGCGGCCCGTCCGGTAGGCGGGGACCTGGCGCTCGTCGCTGTGGAAGCGGGAGATCCAGCGGGCGTCGTGCATGCCGAAGTCCGAGCCGAGGGCGGAGCGGGTGATCTCGCGCAGCTCGTCGAGGTCGACCGGCTCGCTGTCGGGCACCTGGCGGTGGCGGTTCCAGCCCATGACCCGGTACCAGCCGTCGCCGAAGGGCGCGATGAAGGCGAACGTCTCCCCGGTGCCGTTGACCGCGACCAGGCTGCCCGGCTCCTCGGCGAGACGGACGTCGGCGAGCACGATGGACCGGATGACCGAGCGGCCGGGGAAGGGCAGGCCCAGCTCGCGGCGCACGGCGCTGCGGTGGCCGTCGGTACCCACGAGATAGCGGGCGCGCAGCGTGGCGCGCGTCCCGTCCGCGCCGGTGACCTCGGCCGTCACCGCGACGGCGTCCTGGCGCAGGGCGCGCAGCTCCGTGCCGTACCGGAAGTC
This sequence comes from Streptomyces sp. NPDC031064, assembly GCF_055570965.1. Lineage (NCBI taxonomy): Bacteria > Bacillati > Actinomycetota > Actinomycetes > Kitasatosporales > Streptomycetaceae > Streptomyces > Streptomyces sp. NPDC031064. The sequence continues at coordinate 351,885 of NZ_JBVIGF010000009.1, read as the reverse complement.
CGCCCCCGCCGCGACGGCGCGGCGCTCCAGGAGGCGCTCGACCTCGTACTGCGGGGTGATGAGCACGAAGGGGAAACGGGAGCGGAGGCGCGAGAGGTCGAGCGACAGCCGGCCGAAGGCCTGCATCCGGTCGACCGTGGCGCCCGTCTTCACCAGCTCGTCCGCCAGGCCCCGGGCGTCGAGCAGCTCCAGGGTGCGGGCGTGCACGCCGAACGCGCGCGTCATGTTGCTGATCTCGTGCGGCCGGCGCTCGACGACCGTGACCTTGAGGCCGGCGGAAGCGAGGTCGCCGGCGAGCAGCAGCCCCGTGGGGCCCGCGCCCACGACGATGACGTCGATCTCCGTGCCGGCCGTGCCGTCCATACCGTCCATGGCAGCCTCCTCGGTACCCACGATCGGTGGTCAACAACTGTTGGTCAACGCTTGTTGGCAACGGTATCCGCCCTCGCGCTGGCACGTCAACACTTGTTGGCCTACATTTGTTGGCATGACGACCGCCCGCCGCTCCGACACCACCCGCGCCGCCATCCTGGAGGCGGCCCGGGAGCGGTTCGCCGCCGACGGCTACGAGCGCGCCACCATCCGCGCCATCGCCCGTGACGCGGGGATCGACCCGTCGATGGTGATGCGGTACTACGGCAACAAGGAGGGGCTGTTCGCCGCCGCCTCCAAGATCGACCTGCGGCTGCCCGAGTTCGGGGCCGTGCCCGCCAAGCACATGGGTGCCGTCCTCGTCTCGCACTTCCTCGACCGCTGGGAGCAGGACGACGTACTGACGGGCGTGCTGCGGGTCGGCGTCACCAACGACGCGGGTGCCGAACGCATGCGGGCGGTGTTCAAGGAGCAGCTCGGCCCGATCGCGGCCGCCGTCTGCCCCGACCCGGCCGACGCCCCGCGCCGCGCCGCGCTCGCGGCCTCGCAGTTCCTCGGCATGGCGCTGGCCCGGTACGTGGTGCGCCTTCCGCCCGCCGCCGAGATGTCGCGCGAGGAGCTGATCGCCTGGCTCGCGCCCACCATCCAGCGGTACCTGACCGCCGAGAAGCCGTAGGCCGAGGGCTGCGGCCCGCGGCCCGGGTCCGGGTCCGGGTCCGGGTCCGGGGGCCGAGGCCCGGTCCGGTCCGGGTTCGCTGCCAGGGTCCGGGGCAGGGGGCCGAAGTCCGGGGGCAGGGCTCCGGGCCTCCGCTTCGTACACTCTCCGCATGGTGCACAGGAAGCGGCTGATGGCCGAGCTGTTCGGTGAGGCCCGCCGCTACATGGCCGCGTACGCCCTGTTCAACCAGGCCCTCGCCGACCACCTTCGGCTGCACCCCACCGACGTGCAGTGCCTGAACCTGCTCGACCTGGAGCCCGGGCCCGTCACCACCGGACGCGTCGCCGAGCTGACCGGGCTCACCACCGGCTCCGCCACGCGGCTCGTCGACCGGCTGGAGCGCGCGGGGTACGTGACGCGCGAGCGCGACCCGCACGACCGGCGGCGCGTGCTGGTGGCCACCGTGCCCGAGCGGATGGCCGAGTTCGGCGCGGTCTGGGAGCGGGTGGGAGGGCCGTGGGCGGCGATGTTCGACGCGTACACCGAGGACGAGCTGGCGTTCCTCACCGCCCACATGCGCCGTACGGTCGAGGTCGGCGCCGCGCAGATCGAGGGCCTCCGCGCGCAGCCCGAGTGACCTACGCGCGCAGCCCGAGTGACCTACGCGGCCGCGCCGCCGAATTCGCGCAGCGCGTCCTCGACGATCGCCTCCAGTCGGGAGTGGTGCGCGCCGCGCCAGTACACCCGGCCGCACTCGGTGCACTGCGCGAAGACGTCGTACGTGCGCTGCGTGCCCTGCTCCAACTGCCCGCGCACCGCGTCCTTGTCGGCGTCGGCCAGCGGACCGTTGCAGGCCGTGCACCTGGTCCACGGGGTGAGCGGCGGGGCGAACCGTTCCAGCACGTCCCGCAGTTGGTCCTCCGGCCGGTCGCTGTAGACGTACGCCCCGGCCCACAGCTCGCGGCGCCGCAGCAGGCCCCGGTCGCGCGAGAGCATCACGCGCCGCTCCTTCGCCGACCAGGTGGCCAGCGCCGCGTCGCCGATGTCCTCGCTCTCGTACGCCGCGTCGACGCCGAGCAGCCGCAACCGGCGCGCCAGCGTGCCCAGATGGACGTCGAGGAGGAACCGGAGCGGCGCGCCCGGCACCGGCTGCGGGCGCTCGATGCCGAGGACCTGGACGTGCTCGCCGGCCGCCGGGATGTGCGCGGGCGTGACCGGGCGGCCGTCGACCAGCAGCCCGCCCGCCTCCGTGAGCGGCACGCCGAGCGACTCGACGACATGGCCGAGCGTCGACACCCCGTCGGTGACCACGACGGAGCGCCCGCTGCGGCGCGGCGCGGCGACGAAGAGGCCCAGGGCGGGCGCGAAGCTGATGTGGATCTCCGGTCCGTTCACGTCGTCAGCATGCCACCGGGCGTGCCGGGCCAGCCAGGTCATTTCGCCGCGGCGGGCCCGCCGAACGCCTCCGCGTGATCGGCCGCCCACTGGGCGAAGGTGCGGGCCGGGCGTCCGGTCACCTCCTCGACGGTGCGGGTCAACGGCACCGGCGCGGCGGCGCACGCGCTCCAGTGGGCGAGCAGCGCGTCGGCGAATTCCGCCGGGACGTACGGCGCCACCGACGCCTTCCACTCCTCCGGCGTCACGGCGTTGACCGCGACCTCTCGCCCTGCCGCACGCCCGAGAATCGCGAGCTGCTCGGCGAACGTGAGCGCCTCGGGGCCGGTCAGCACGTGGGACGCGCCGCGCACCCGGTCGTCGGTCAGGGCGGCGTACGCCACGTCGGCGATGTCCGCCTCGTGGATCGGGTCGCCGACCGCGCCCGGGTACGGCAGGTCCACGGCCCCCGCCGACCTCACCGCCGGGGCCCAGTGCAGGGCGTTGGTCGCGAACGCGCCCGGTCGCAGGTACGTGACGTCGAACGATCCGCCGGCGGACGCGGCGGCCAGGGCGCGTTCGACCTCGAGGTGGGGCGCCGCGATCGCGTTGGTCCCGGCGTCGGGGGACAGGACCGCGCTGGAGGAGAGCAGCACGATGTGCCGGACGCCCGCGGCGCGGGCGCGGGCGATGAACGTGTCGATGTGCCGGGGGTCGGCGTACAGGAACACGGCCTCGACGCCGTCGAGCGCGGCGGGGAACGTCTCCGGTGCGCCGAGGTCGCAGCGGACCGTGTCGACGTCGGCGGGCGGGGCGAGGCCGTCCGGGCTCGCGGAGGCGGCCCGGACCGGGATGCCCTTGCCGTGCAGCAGCGTGAGGAGGGTGGAGCCGACGCGGCCCCGGCTTCCGGTGACGAGAACGGTCATGGCGGGAGAGCCCCCGAGTAGCGTGTGTGAAGCAGAATCTGCGTGACGCAGATGAATATCCGCAGGGCGGCACCTGCCCGTCAAATCATTTCCGGGCAGGACGCCGCCACCGTGCCCCGCACCCGGCCCCGGCCTCCGCCCCGGCCGCCACCCCGCCTCGGTCCCGCCCTACGGCACGACCCTGAAGTGCGTCGTCACCCGCCCGTGCGCCTCCACCACGTGGAACGCCACTCCGGGCGGAGCCGCGCGGTCGGTCAGGCCCTCGCCGCTCTCCCATGGCAGGCGCAGCGTCGAGACGACGCCCGGCGCAACGAGCAGCGGCCGGCCCGCGAAGGTGGTGGCGGCGGGTGTGTGCGCGTGGCCGGTCAGGACGGCCGGGACGGTGGGCCGCCCCTCCAGCACCTCGGCGAGCCGGTCCGCGTTCGTCAGGTTCATCGGGTCGACGTACGGGTGGTGGAGCGTGGCCGGCGGGTGGTGGAACGCCGGGATCGCCGGGGTGTCGCCCAGCTCGTCCAGTGTGCGGGCCAGCCAGTCGAGCGTCTCGTCGTCGTGGAGCCCCGCGTCCTCGCCCGGGATCGTCGAGTCGAGGAGCAGCAGCGCGTGCCCGGCCACCCGGTGCAGCCGGTTGACCGGCCCGGTGTCCCCCGGCCCCGCCCCGCCGCCGTCCTCGCCGAGCAGCACCTTGCGGTACGCGGCGCGGTCGTCGTGGTTGCCCGGGCAGGTGAGGGCGGGTGCCTCCAGGGTGCCCAGCAGCCGTGCCGCCTCCGCGTACTCGTCGGGGGCGCCGTGGTCCGCGATGTCGCCGGTGACCAGTACCGCGTCCGGCTGCCGGGACAGTCCGTTCAGGTACGCGACGACGCGTGCCGCCCGCTCCGTCGCCCGCTCGGTGCCGTCGAGATGCAGATCGCTGATGTGCGCAAGCAGCAAGGGAGCCCCCTCCGTCGGGCGGCGCGGCGCGGCGCCTAATGGTTAGGTGATCTTAAACCATTAGGTCGCTTCCAGGTCCAGCCGCCAGTCGTTGCTTCGCAGCGGATGCCCCGGCGGGTACTCGAAGTCGCGCTCGCCGAGCAGCTCGAAGCCCGCCTTCCGGCACACCGCGTTCGACGCGCCGTTGTCCACGGACGGGAACGCGTGCAGGTACCGGTGCTTGCGCGCCGCCCGGGCCCGCTCCGCCACGGCCACGGTCGCCGCCGTCGCGACCCCGCGCCCCTGGAAGCCGCCCAGCACGGTCCACCCCGTCTCGTACACCCGTATCCCGTCCAACGGGTGCTCCCAGAAGCCGATCACCCCCACGGGCACCCCCTCCGGCTCCAGCACGATCCGGAACATCCGTCCCGCCCCCGTCCGGTCCGCGCTCAGGTCGACGTACCGCTGGTGCCGTTTGACGAGCTGCTCCTCCGTCTCCGGCCCGCCCAGGTGGGCCATCAGCTCCGGCGCGTTGACCGCCCGGAGAAGGTCGAAGTCCCGCTCCGACCACGCCTCGATCCGTACCGGCGATGTGTCGCTGTCCATGTCCAGAACTGTAGGGCGGGGGTCCGACAACGAGGCGGTCTTGTGCGGGGCCGCCGTCCGCACCAAGGTGGAGCCGGGTCCGGCCACGTGAGCAGGCGAGGGGAGCGCGGCTGTGTGGGAGTTCACCGACGACACGGAGCAGGCGTTACGAGTGGCTCACCGGCCGCGGCGCGTGGTGGCGTACGTACGCGCCGGCGCGGCCCTGCACGACCTGGGCGTGACGCCCGTCGCCGTGTACGGATCGGGCCACGACGCTGACGGTCTCGACCCGGCCAAGGCGGGCGCCCTGGTCACGGCGGGCGTGCCCTACCTCGGCCCCGGCAAGGACCTGGCGGACGAGGCGCTGCGCGCCCTGCGCCCGGACCTCGTGGTCGACGTGACGTACGACGGCAAGACCCCCTACGCGGTGGACCGGCCGCTCGCCGCCCCGCTGCTCGTCCTCTCCGTGGGCGGCACGTCGCTCCCCGCGATCCTGTCCCGCTTCGAGGCGCTCGCGACGGCCCTGCGCCCACCGGCGCCCACCGCGCCCGCGACGGCCCTGCGCCCACCGCCACCCGCCCCGGGCGACCGGGCCGCCGCCTTGGCGGCCGCCGAGCGGGCCGTCCGCGAGGCCCTGGCCCCCGCAGCCCCGGCCGCTCCCGCAGCCCCGGGGGTCCCCGCAGCCCCGGCCGCTCCCGCAGCCCCGGGCGTCCCCACAGCTCCGGCCGCTCCCGCAGCCCCGGGCGTCCCCGCAGCCCGCGTCCCGGCCCCCGCGGCCCCCGGTGCCCGCGTCCTCGCCCTGTCCGGGGCCGACGCCCGGCAGGTTCACCTCGCCCGGCCCGGCACCTGGCCGGAGCTGTGCCACCTCGCGCGCCTGGGCGTCCGGCTGGTCGACCCGGCCGAACTCGGCCCGGGCGGTGGCGTCAACTGGTTCACCACGGACTGGGGGCACGTCGCCCGGCTACGCCCGGACCTGCTGCTGGTGGACACCCGGGCCCACGCCGCCCCGCCGCCGGCCGGCACCGGTTGGGCCACCGTGCCCTGGAGCCCCGAGACCCCGCCCAGCCCGGCCGCGTACGCCGGCTTCCTGCACGCCGTCGCCGACGGCCTGACGGCTCACACCCGCAGTGATCAGGGCCACACCAGGCAGTACGGCTGATGCCCCGCCTCGTGCAGCCGCACGGAGAAGTCCTGCCACTCGTGCAGCAACTGGTACACGTCGAACGCGTCCCGCGGCCCTCCCCGGTCCGGGACGGTCGACCATATGAAGGCCGCCGCGCCCACCGATTCCTCACCGATGCCGCGCAGCGGATCGACCACGGTCGTGGGCAGCTTCACCACCGCGTAGTCGGGGTGCAGCACCACCAGCTCCAGCGGCGGCACCTTGTGCAGCGGCATCCCCTGGATGCCGGTCAGCACCATCGCGGCTATGGTCTCCGGTTTGATCTTGGTGAACATGCCGCCCATGCCGAGTTCGTCGCCGCCCAATTCCTCGGGCCGCATCGAGATCGGTACGCGGGCGGCGGTCGCGCCATTGGGCGCGCCGAAGTACTTGTAGGTCACCCCCATGCCCCGGCCACCCCCGCTTCCGCTGCCCATCGGCCCCAAGGAGGCTCTGTCCGGCGAGGCTTTGTCCACCTGCGAGGCCCTGTCCGGCGAGGCTTTGTCCTGCTCGCGCCGGTGCTTCCCCCGCCGGGCAGGCTCAGGACCCAGGTCGTCGGTCCCCTCGCCCAGTCCGCCACCGCGATGCATATCTCCACCCGACTGCTTTTTAGGTAACACAGCCCCCGCCGCGCAACCCGATCATCGTGACAGTGACCTCCCCCGCGGACGTGCGGTGAAACACCTGTCCGCAAGAACGTCCGGGCCTCTGACACCATGGATTCCGTGAGCATTCCCTATGACGCCCCAGTTTCGCAGACCCGGAGGTCCGGCGCCTCGTCGTAAACAACGTCGCGGGCAGGCGAACCGTTCAAGGAAGGCCCACTGGCGTCGCCCCGGCCGCCATGCCCGAGCATTGCTGCCGTCAACTCGTTCTCGCAGGTCAGGACCAACGTGCCGTATTCATACGAAGCCCCAGTCTCACAGACGCTTTTCGACCGCGCGTCCCTCGTGACGCCCGGCGGCGTGAACTCTCCCGTACGGGCCTTCCGGGCCGTGGGCGGTACGCCCCGGTTCATGGTGTCCGGTACGGGTCCGTACCTCACGGACGCGGACGGGCGCGAGTACGTCGATCTCGTCTGCTCGTGGGGACCGATGATTCTCGGCCACGCGCACCCCGAGGTGATCGCCGCCGTCCAGGAGGCGGTCGCCCGTGGCACCTCCTTCGGTACGCCGGGTGAGGGCGAGGTCGCGCTCGCCGAGGAGATCGTGGCCCGGGTCGCCCCGGTGGAGCAGGTGCGCCTGGTGTCGTCCGGCACCGAGGCGACCATGTCGGCGATCCGTCTCGCCCGTGGTTTCACCGGCCGCGCCAAGGTCGTGAAGTTCGCCGGCTGCTACCACGGGCACGTGGACGCGCTGCTGGCCGCCGCCGGCTCCGGCGTCGCCACCTTCGGGCTGCCCGACACGCCCGGTGTCACCGGTGCCCAGGCGGGCGACACGATCGTCCTGCCGTACAACGACCTCGACGCCGTGCGCCGGGCCTTCGCCGCGCACCCCGGCGAGATCGCCTGTGTGATCACCGAGGCGTCGCCGGGCAACATGGGCGTCGTCCCGCCCCGCGACGGGTTCAACCAGGGACTGAAGGACCTGTGCGCCGAGAACGGCGCGCTGTACATCTCCGACGAGGTCATGACCGGCTTCCGTACGTCGAAGGCCGGCTGGTACGGCGTCGACGGCGTCACGCCCGACCTGATGACCTTCGGCAAGGTCATGGGCGGTGGCTTCCCGGCCGCCGCGTTCGGTGGCCGCGCCGACGTCATGGCGCACCTGGCCCCGGCCGGCCCGGTCTACCAGGCGGGCACGCTGTCCGGTAACCCGATCGCCACCGCCGCCGGACTGGCGCAGCTCCGGCTGCTCGACGACGCCGCGTACGAGAAGGTGAACGCCGTCTCGCGCGAGATCCAGGGGCTGGTGACCGGGGCGCTGGCCAAGGAGGGCGTCGCCCACCGCCTCCAGACGGCGAGCAACATGTTCTCCGTCTTCTTCACCGACGCCGAGGTCGTGAACTACGACGACGCGAAGCAGCAGGAGTCGTTCCGCTTCACCGCGTTCTTCCACTCCATGCTGGCGCAGGGCGTCTACCTGCCGCCGTCCGCCTTCGAGTCGTGGTTCGTCTCCACGGCCCACGACGAGCGCGCGGTGGAGCGGATCGCCGCCGCGCTGCCGGCCGCCGCCCGAGCCGCCGCGGAAGCCGTGGAGGCCACCGCATGAGCACCACCGGCAACGACGACATCACCGTCGTCCACCTGATGCGCCACGGCGAGGTGCACAACCCCGACGGCATCCTCTACGGGCGCCGGGCGGGCTACCACCTGTCCGAGCTGGGCCGGCAGATGGCCGACCGGGTCGCCGAGCACCTCGCGGGCCGTGACGTGACGTACGTCGTCGCCTCGCCGCTGGAGCGCGCCCAGGAAACCGCCCAGCCGATCGCCAAGTCGCACGGACTGGACCTGGCCACCGACGAGCGGCTGATCGAGGCGGGCAATGTCTTCGAGGGCAAGACGTTCGGGGTGGGCGACGGCGCGCTGCGCCGGCCGTCCAACTGGCGGCACCTGACCAACCCGTTCCGGCCGTCCTGGGGCGAGCCGTACATCGACCAGGTCGTGCGGATGATGGGCGCGCTCAACGCGGCGCGTGACGCGGCGCGCGGGCACGAGGCGGTGTGCGTCAGCCACCAGCTCCCGATCTGGATCGTCCGCAGCTTCGTCGAGCGGCGGCGGCTGTGGCACGACCCGCGCCGCCGGCAGTGCACGCTGGCGTCCCTGACGACGTTCACCTACCGGGGCGACAAGATCGTCTCGGTCGGCTACAGCGAGCCCGCCCGCGACCTGGTCCCGCCGCACCTGCTGGCGGGCGCGAAGCCCGTGAAGGGCAAGTCCAAGGCCTTCGGCGCCTGAACCGGGGCCAGTCCCCGGACCCTTGAACCCGGCCTGCCGGGGCGTACGTCGCCCGGTGGGCCGGGTTCATGGGTAATCGCCCCGTTACGCAGAAGATTATGTGGTAATCGGCGGAACCGTGCTGTTCCCGCGTCCCTCTCACACAGTGCCGGTTTGGAGCGTATGTCCGGCAACGAGCGAGCGCGGATGGGGACGATATGCGCGGGATCAGTCGAAGGGGCCTGCTGGGAGCCGGAGTTGGCGCCGCGGCCGCGATCGGGATCAGTGGCTGCGGGTTCGGTGGCGGCTCGGACAAGCCCGGGAGCGAGCCCGGCAAGGGTGGCCAGAAAGGTACGGCCCCCGGCAAGGTAGAGGGGCGTCTCATAGGGGACGGTTCCACGTCCGACACGGGAAAGCAGCCGAACCAGCCCGACAAGCCCGTTCCCCTGGAGCCGGGGCAGACCCCGCCGCAGTTCGTGATCTTCTCCTGGGACGGGGCCGGCGAGGTCGGCAACGGCCTCTTCCCGCGCTTTCTGGAACTCGCCAAGAACCATGACGCGGGGATGACCTTCTTCCTCTCCGGGCTCTATCTCCTGCCCGAATCGAAGAAGACCCTCTACCGCCCGCCGAACAACCGCACCGGCGCCTCGGACATCGGTTACCTCACCGACGACCACATCAAGCAGACGCTGAAGTACGTACGCCAGGCCTGGCTCGACGGGCACGAGATAGGCACCCACTTCAACGGGCACTTCTGCGCCGGCTCCGGCTCGGTCGAGAAGTGGACCCCCGCCGACTGGCAGAGCGAAATCGACCAGGCCGTGAAATTCGTCACCGAGTGGAAGACCAACAGCGGCTGGACCGACCTCGACCCGCTGCCCTTCGACTACCGCAAGGAGCTCGTGGGCGCCCGGACCCCCTGCCTGCTCGGCCAGGACAACCTGCTGCCCACCGCCAAGAAGCTCGGCTGGCGCTACGACGCCAGCTCGCCCGGCGGCCACCAGAAGTGGCCCGTCAAGCGCCAGGGCATCTGGGACCTGCCGCTCCAACAGGTGCCCTTCCCGGGCCGTTCCTTCGAAGTCCTGTCCATGGACTACAACATGCTGGCCAACCAGTCGAAGAACACGACCAAGGGCATGCCCTCGCGCTATCCCGAATGGAAGAAGCAGGCGACCGAGGCCTACCTCGCCGGATTCAAGCGCGCCTACGAATCGAATCGCGCACCCTTCTTCATCGGCAACCACTTCGAGCAGTGGAACGGCGGCATCTACATGGACGCCGTCGAAGAGGCGCTCAAGGGCATGGCCGGCAAGAAGGACGTACGGCTGGTGTCGTTCAGGCAGTTCGTGGACTGGCTGGACGTCCAGGACCCCAAGATCCTCGACAAGCTCCGCACGCTGGAGGTCGGGCAATCGCCGGCGGGTGGCTGGAACACCTTCCTTAAGTCCGCCTGACATCGGGCTTTACGGGCAGCCGGTGGATAGCCAGGGGGGCGCGCAAGATCCCCGAAAGGCACATGCGAAACTTTTCACATGAGCCTTAGCCGCGCCCCCCGAGGCCTCCTGCTCACCGCCGGCGCCCTGGCGGCCGCGCTCGCGCTGACCGCGTGCAGCGGCGACTCCAACGGCAAGTCCGGCGGTGGCGGCAACACCAACTTCGTCACCAACACCGGCGGTATCGACACCGTCGCCAAGGGCGAGCGCAAGGCCCCCAACGAGCTCGCGGGCGAGACCCTCGACGGCGGGCGGCTCGACGTCGCCGACCTCAAGGGCAAGGTCGTCGTCCTGAACGTCTGGGGCTCCTGGTGCGGCCCCTGCCGGGCCGAGGCGAAGCACTTCACCAAGGCCGCCAAGGACCTCGGTCCCAAGGGCGTGGAGTTCGTCGGCATCAACACCCGCGACCCCAACAAGCAGCCCGCCCTCGCCTTCGAGAAGGACTTCGGCGTCCCGTACCCGAGCCTGTACGACCCGGCCGGCGAGCTCGTCCTCAACGGCTTCCCCAAGGGCACCCTCAACCCGCAGGCCATCCCCTCCACCGTCGTCCTCGACCGTGACGGGAAGATCGCCGCGCGCTCGCTCACCGCGCTCAACGAGGAGCAGCTCCGCAAGATGATCGACCCGCTCCTGGCCGAGAAGTGACGAGGCGCTGATCCTGTGATGCTCCTCGCCGCCGAACTCGGCCGCAACGAGACGGTGTTCAGCGGGGCCCTCCTGCTGGCCCTGCCCATCGCCGTGCTCGGTGGCCTCGTCTCCTTCTTCTCGCCGTGCGTCCTGCCCCTGGTGCCCGGCTACCTCTCGTACGTGACCGGCGTCACCGGCACCGACCTGGCCGAGGCGCGGCGGGGCCGGATGACCGCCGGGGCCGCCCTCTTCGTGCTCGGCTTCTCCGCCGTGTTCGTCTCGGGCGGCGCCCTCTTCGGCTACTTCGGCTGGACCCTCCAGGCCCACCGCGAGACGCTCACCAGCGTCCTTGGGGTCCTGATGATCCTCATGGGGATCTTCTTCCTGGGGCTCATGCCCTGGTTCACGCAGCGAGAGTTCCGCTTCCACAAGCGGCCGGTGACCGGGCTGGCCGGAGCGCCGCTGCTGGGCGCCCTCTTCGGCATCGGCTGGACGCCGTGCATCGGCCCGACGCTCGCCTCCGTCAACGCGCTGGCCGCCAATGAGGCCAGCGCGGGCCGCGGGGCGCTGCTGACCGTCGCGTACTGCCTCGGCCTCGGTGTGCCGTTCGTGCTCGCCGCGATCGCGTTCCGCAAGGCGCTCGGCGCCTTCTCGTGGGTGAAGCGGCACTACGCGTGGGTGATGCGGGCCGGCGGCGGCATGATGATCGTGACCGGTCTGCTGCTGCTCACAGGTGCGTGGGACACCCTGGTGCAGGAGATGCAAGGGTGGTCCGCAGGCTTCCAGGTGGGGATCTAGTTCCATGAGCAAGACAGAGACGACGACCGAGACGACCGAGCACGACGTGGCGGCGGCCGGCGAGCAGCTCTCCACCGCCCCCCGGGAGGAGCTCACCGCAGACGGGGGCGGGGACGGAAGCGGAAGCGGCGGCCCGGCGCTCGGCGTCATCGGCTGGATCCGCTGGTTCTGGCGCCAGCTCACCTCCATGCGGGTGGCGCTGATCCTGCTGTTCCTGCTCTCCCTCGGCGCGATCCCCGGCTCGCTCATCCCGCAGAACAACGTGGACGAGCTGAAGGTGCGCTCCTTCAAGGAGGCGCACGAGACGCTCACGCCGATCTACGACCGGCTCCAGCTCTTCGACGTCTACAGCTCGGTGTGGTTCTCCGCGATCTACATCCTGCTGTTCGTCTCCCTCATCGGCTGCATCGTCCCCCGCACCTGGCAGTTCGCCGGACAGTTGCGCGGCCGCCCGCCCGGTGCGCCCAAGCGCCTTACCCGCCTGCCCGCGTACACCACCTGGCGCACCGAGGCGGCGCCCGAGGAGGTGCGCGAGGCGGCGCTGGCCCTGCTGAAGAAGCGGCGCTTCCGCGTCCACACGGCCGGTGACGCCGTCGCCGCCGAAAAGGGCTACCTGCGCGAGGTCGGCAACCTCCTCTTCCACATCGCGCTGATCGTGATGCTGGTGGCGTTCGCCATGGGCCAGCTCCTCAAGTCCGAGGGCGGCAAGCTGATCGTCGAGGGCGACGGCTTCTCCAACACCCTCACCCAGTACGACGACTTCAAGTCCGGGTCCCTGTTCTCCACCGACGAGCTGGCGCCGTTCAGCTTCCGGCTCAACCAGTTCACCGGTACGTACGAGCCCAGCGGCCCGCAGCGCGGCACGCCCCGCACGTTCGAGGCGGACGTCACGTACTCCAAGCCGGGCGGGGAGAAGAAGAAGGGCGTCATCCGGGTCAACGAACCGCTGGAGATCGACGGCTCGAAGGTCTACCTGATCTCGCACGGGTACGCGCCGGTCGTCACCGTCAAGAACGGCAAGGGCGAGGTCGTCTACCACGGCGCCGTGCCGCTCCTGCCGATCGACAACAACATCACCTCGACCGGTGTCATCAAGGTCATGGACGGTTACCGCGACAAGAGCGGCAAGAAGGTCCAGCTCGGCTTCCCGGCCTTCTTCGTCCCGACCTACGCGGGCAAGGGCCAGGGCCAGATGTTCAGCCAGTTCCCCGGGCTCGCCTTCCCCGCGCTCAACCTGAGCGCGTACCACGGCGACCTGCGGGTCGACGGCGGCCTGCCGCAGAACGTGTACCAGCTCGACACCAGCAAGATGAAGCCCTTCAAGGACGCGAACGGCGACATCTTCAAGAAGACGCTGATCCCCGGCGAGACCATGACCCTCCCGGGCGGAGCGGGCTCGATCACCTTCGAGAAGGAGATCAAGGAGTGGGCCAGCTTCCAGATCTCCCAGCAGCCCGGCAACGGCCTCGCCCTCGCCGGTGCGATCGTCGCCATCGCGGGGCTGGCCGGCTCGCTGTTCATCCAGCGCCGCCGGGTCTGGGTCCGGGCCGTACGGGAGGACTCCTCCTCCGGGGGGCTGACCGTCGTCGAGATGGCCGGGCTGGGCCGGAGCGAGTCCGCGAAGCTCCCCGAGGAGCTGGCCGACCTGGCCGCCACCCTGTACGCGCAGGCGCCGACCGCGTCTGACGGAGCCGATGAAGGGGCTGAGAAGTGAATCTCGCCGCCGCCACCAACGAGAGCCTGGCGGAGATGAGCAACGTCCTCATCTACTCGTCCATGGCCGTCTACACCCTGGCCTTCCTGGCCCACATCGCCGAGTGGGTCCTCGGCAGCCGCAGCAAGGTCGGCCGTACGGCGGCGGCCCTCACCGCGCCCGCCACGGCGCAGGTGCGGGTGCAGGTGCGGGGCCAGGGCGGGGGCACCGCCGTCCTCGACAAGCCGCAGGTCGTCACCCGCTCCGCCACCGGCGCCCGCGACGTGCCGGACGGGCCGGGCGCGGCCGGCGGGGACGAGAAGGGCGACCTCTACGGGCGTATCGCCGTCTCGCTGACCACCCTCGCCTTCCTCGTCGAGGCCGCCGGAGTGGTCACTCGCGCACTGTCCGTGCAGCGGGCCCCCTGGGGCAACATGTACGAGTTCTCCACCACCTTCTCCACGGTGGTCGTCGGCGCCTACCTCGGCTTCCTCGTCGCCAAGAAGAACGTCCGCTGGCTGGGGCTGCCGCTGGTCACCACGGTCCTGCTCGACCTGGGCATCGCCGTGACCTGGCTCTACACGGAGAGCGACCAGCTCGTCCCGGCCCTGCACTCGTACTGGCTGTGGATCCACGTCTCCACCGCGATCTTCTGCGGCGCCGTCTTCTACCTGGGCGCGGTCGCCACGCTGCTCTACCTCTTCCGGGACTCCTACGAGAACACGCTGGCGAACGGCGGCACGCCCAGCGGCTTCGCGCGCTCGGTACTGGAGCGGCTGCCGGCGGCCGCGAGCCTGGACAAGTTCGCCTACCGCGTCAACGCGGCGATCTTCCCGCTGTGGACGTTCACGATCATCGCGGGCGCGATCTGGGCCGGTGACGCCTGGGGCCGCTACTGGGGCTGGGACGCCAAGGAGGTCTGGTCGTTCATCACGTGGGTCGCGTACGCCGCCTACCTGCACGCCCGGGCGACGGCCGGCTGGAAGGGCCGCAAGGCCGCGTACGTGGCGCTGATCGCCTTCGCCTGCTGGCTGTTCAACTACTACGGCGTCAACATGTTCGTGAACAGCCTGCACTCCTACGCGGGCGTGTGAGGTAGCGCTCGTCCCGGGACCGCGCGAGGCTGGATACATGGCCGAACAGATCCCTCCCGGTATCAGCGAGAGCCACGGCGACACCCACACCGTGCGGTTCGTGGTGCCCCTGTCCCACCCCGAGGAGCGCGTCTGGCTCGCCCTGACCACCCCCGGCGGGCTGCGGGGGTGGCTCGCCGAGGCGGAGGTCCTCCAGGCCCGGCTCGGCGGGGCGGTCACCCTCCGCTGGCTGAACACCGAGCCCGCGACCGTGGTGTCCGGGACGGTCACCGCGTGGGACGTGGAGCGGATCGTCGAGTACACGGTCGAGGTGCACGGGCGGATGCGGTTCCACCTGGAACCGGGCGGCGGTCCGGGTGCGACCGTGCTGCGGTTCACCAACGAGTTCCGGGGCACGGACGAGCTGCGGCTGGACTGCCTGGCCGGCTGGCACGACCACTTCCTGTACCTCGACGATCACCTGGACGGCCGCCCGGCGGACTGGCCGTCCTGGTCCCGGGAGCGCTGGCAGGAGCTGCGCGACCAGTACGAGGCCCGGGACTTCGGCGCGACGTAGGACGGGCCCGGCCCCTACCGCTTGCGCGGCGGCATGCACTCTCCGGACGGTGGCTTGCCGTCCGGCCAGGCGATCTGGACGAACCGGGGCGTGTCCCGCGTCACCTCCACGATCGGCACGGCCTTGTTGTACGGGTTGCCGTGGTTGTCCAGGCAGATCCAGCCGCTCGCGCCCTCCACCCGCAGCCTGCCCGTCACCTGGGGCCACTGGAGCCCCACCTCCGCCGGCGCCGGGAGCTTCCCGTCGACCGTCGCCTGCCGGATCGCGCGCACGGCCGTCGCCATCGCGTCGTACGCGATGATCGCCTGCCCGTCGGAGAGCTCCACCGGCCCCACCGGACCCACCTGCGCCGTGCGTACCGCGTCCATCATCGAGCGGAACCGCTGGTACGCCGCCGGTGTCCCGCCCGCCTTCGGGGCCGCGCGGCCGGGGGCCTCCAGCCAGGCGTCCGGGTGGGCCAGCGCGGCGTACCGGACGGTCAGGCCCTTGCCCAGGACGTTCCGGTCGAGCTTGGGATCGGCGCCCAGGTAGGAGCCCTCGTCGCCGGTCAGCACGGTGAACGGTTTGTGGGTGCAGCCGCGTGCGCCCAGTGCGTTGACGAACTGCCGGAGCTGGGTGTGGCGCCCGGCGAAGAAGACGGTGTCCGCGCGGGTGGTGCACAGCAACTGGGTGATCTGCTGCAAGGTGTTGGCGGTGGGGCTCTCGGTCGTCGGGTCGTCGGGACTGGTGAACACCTGGGGCTGGTAGGGGGACTTCGCCAGCAGCCCCGAGAACGCCTCCTTCAGCGTCTCCGTGTAGTGGTCGCCCTCGCGGGTGTCGTGCACCAGGATCGCCTTGGCCGCGTCCACCCGGCCGTAGTTGGCCAGCGCCCGGGCCTCGTCGCTGTTGGTGGGGGAGACCCGCGCGAGACCGGGGAACGGCTTCCTTTCCGGGCCGTTGGTGAGGTCGTCGGCGGTGATGGTGGTGCCCACGACCGCGATGTCCTTGCCCGTGAGCGCGGCCACCGCCTGCCGGACGGGGGCGCTGCTGGTCGCTATGCCGGAGACGGCGCGCAGGTTGTGCGGCGCGCCGGTCATGTCCTTCAGGGCGTCCACGGCCGTGCGCCAGTGGACGTTGCCGTTGCCGGTGTTGGCGAGGACCAGCCGGATCTTCGGGACCATGTCGTTGGACTTGTTGTTGGCCTCGTACTGGAAGGCGAAGGCGCCCTGCACCTCGTGCAGGATCTTGGTCCGCATCGACGGGCTGGTGGACGTCAGCGGCAGCAGCAGCGCCACCGTGGCGTACTGTCCCGGCTTCAGCGGCTTGTTCTGCTCGCCGATGGCCCGGGCGACCTCGGTCAGCGCGTCGACCTCGAAGTCGTACCCGTCGCCGGAGACCCCGACGCACTCGTCGCTCCCCGCCGGGCGCGCCACGCCCGGGAAGCAGGAGCGGTTCTCCGGGGTGGTCAGCCGGTCCACGGCCGACACCGTGCCCCAGGCCAGCAGCGCCAGCACCAGAGCGCTGGTGACGATCTTCTGCCGGGTCGTGTAGAAGACCCGGTAACGGAACGGATTGGGCACGTCAGACTCCGTTCTCCCGCCCCGGCGGAAGCGTGAGGCCCCGCCAGGCACGGATGTCCCTCGGCCAGTGGGTGGCCGCGTCCCACAGCGGACTGGTGCCGGTCAGATGCCGGCCGGAGAGCTGGCGCAGCTCGTGCACCAGCTTGTCGACCACGTCGTCGTCCGGCAGCGCGAGCGGGTCGGTCAGCAGCCACACCGCGTGCAGCAGCCGCCGCAGGCACAGGTGCAGGGCCGTCGCGTCGGCGTCCAGCCCCTCCGGCAGCGGGCCTCCGGTGTCCTCGCCGAGCGCCACCGCGCGGCGCGGATCGGGTCCGGAGCGCTGCTGTTCGCGGGGGTACGGTGCCGAGGCGATCACCCGCAGCCGGTCCAGCCAGCCCAGGACGTCCGGGCCGGGGAACGCCAGGCGCAGCTCGGTCACCGCCTCCTCGGCGCGGCCCAGCGCCAGCTCCTGCCGGAGGCGGTACGGGGTCGGGTCGGGGCCGTAGTGGCGGTGCAGCGTCTCGTGGACGGCGCGCCAGGCGGCGTGGGCGGGCGGGTCGGCGTCGTGGAACCGCAGCCGGTGCAGCAGCAGGGCGCGCAGCAGTGGGTCGGCCACGAAGTGCCCGTCCCCGTCGGGCCAGCCGTCCCCCCGCAGCGCGTCCCGCACCAGCAGCGCCATGTCGCCCTCCACCGACGCGCCGCGCAGCCGGGTGCGGGCCAGCACGCGGGCCGACTCCTCGTCGTGGGCGGCGGCCAGCACGGCGGCCACGTCCGGGCGCAGCCCCGGCGGCAGCAGCTCGGCGAGCAGGGTGTCCGCGACCGGTACGGCGGCGGCGTCCTCGCGCAGCTCCACCGTCAGGTCCAGCAGCGCGCCCGGTGTGAGCGCCCCCCGGTCCGCCGCCGGCACCTCGCCCGCCGCCCGGCCCAGCAGCGCCACGCCCAGCGGGCGGCCGCCCGTCAGCCGGTGGACCGCCCGGGACAGGTCCGCCGGGGTGCGGCCCGCCGGGTCGTACCGGTCGAACACCGCCCGCGTGTGCGCCGCGCTCAGCGGGGTCAGCTCCACGGCGAGGATGCCGGACGTGATGTCCGAGCCCCGGGGGCAGGGCGCCCGGTGGGCGACCTCCGGCAGTTTCGTCCGGGTCGCCCGGCGCAGCCCCTCGTGGTCGCGGTCCCGGGACGCGGCCATGATCACGAGCTGGTCGCGGTGCCCGGCGCTGCGCTCCCGCAGGACCGGTTCGACCAGCCGCCGGCCGAGCGGCAGGTGGGCGTTGTCCAGCAGGACGACCGGGCGGCCGCGCCGGGTCCCGCGCCGGGTGAGGCCCACATAGGCCTGGCGGACGTCCTCCACGAGCGCGCCGACCAGGAACCCCTCGGCCTCCTCCCGGCGGCGCCCGCCCTGCTCGAAGTCGACGGCGAGCTGGTGCAGCCCCAGCTCACCCCGGCCGCCCGCGTTGCGGTACGCGCCGTACCAGGCCTTGGACTTGCGCTGGAAGCGGCCGAACACCTCCTCCAGGACCGTCTCGACCGTCGCCTCGGCCAGCAGCCCGGCGAGCGGCGCCGTCGACTCGGCGGCCGTCGCGGCCAGTTTGGCCAGCACCTTGGAGACCCACGTACCGGCCGCGCCCTTGGCCTCGTCGACGGTGGCCAGGACCGGGCCGAGGCGCTGGAGGTCCCGCCGCGCCCGGTCGTCGTCCTCCTGGGACCAGCCGGTGACGGCGACCGCCGCCAGGCCCAGCGCGAGGCGCGGGAACTCCACCGGCCGGGCCGACAGCACGCGGGGCGAGAGTTGCACGGCCAGCTCCGCGAGCGCGCCGGTCAGCGGGTTCCAGCCCGGCCCGTGGTCGAGGGGCGGTTCGATGTGCGCGCAGTCCAGCAGCGCGAGCGGGGTGCCGCCCCGGTAGACGTTGCGTATCTGCTTGAGCAGCGCGGTCTTGCCCATGCCGCGTCCGCCGGTGAAGACGGTGACGGGCGGATCGTCACCGTGCTCGTACTCGGCGGGGGCGAAGCTGTACGGAGTGAGTCCGGTCAGCCGCGCGGCCAGACCGGACTCGTCCAGGACCGCCTCGCGGCCGTACAGCTCTCTGTCCACCGCCACCCCCCGTGACTCACCGTCAAGTCAAGGTTACTTTCGCAGCGTTGGGCATGTGAGGGGTCGGGGGAACCGTCACTCAGTCGTGATGGCGCGCGATGGCGTCGAGCTGCCCGCGCAGGTACGTGTGCGAGTCGGTGCCCCGGACGTCGGTGCCGGGGTCGCACTCGTAGAAGTACACCAGCGACATCAGCTCCTCGGTGGGGGCGTCGGCGGGCGGCGGCAGCACCCGGTGGCGGCCCGAGCGCCAGCGCCCGCCGGTCCAGAAGGCCATCAGGTCGCCGATGTTGATGGTGAAGGCGTCCGGGTCGTACGGGGCGTCCTCCCAGCCGCCCTCGTCGGTGAAGACCTGGAGGCCGCCCCTGCCCGCCTGCCGGTCCAGCACGGTCACGGTGCCGAAGTCGGTGTGCGGCCCGATCCGGAACTGGCCCGGCTCCGGCTCGCCGAGCACGTCCCGCCCCGGATACCAGTTGATGTTGAAGCCCCAGGTGGGGTGAGCGGTGTGCCTGGTGAAGAAGTCCTCGCCCTCGCCGAGCGCCACGCCCAGCAGCCCGAGCAGCCGGTCGGACAGCTCGCGCATCCGCGCCAGGTACTCCTCCACCAGCGGCCGCAGCGCCGGCACCTCCGCCGGCCAGGTGTTGGGCAGGAACCACTCCGCGTCCACTTCCGGGTCGCCGGTCGGCTCGTCGGCGGCGAACGACAGCGACTCCTTCAGGTCCGGCGGGCTCGCCGTTCCCTCCGCGTACGCGTTGGCCTCCGCGCCCGGCCCGAGCCAGCCGCGCCCGCCGACCCTCACGGCGTACGGCTCCTTGACCCGCGCGTCCAGGCGGAAGAACCGCCGCGCCTCCTCCCGGATCGCCGCCCGCAGCGCCGGGTCCACCCCGTGTCCGGTCACCAGCAGGAACCCGGCGGTGCGCAACGCCCGGTCGACGGTGCGGGCGGTTTCGGCGCGGGCGGTGGGGGCGCCGGAGAGCCAGGGTGCCAGGTCGATCACGGGGATCGCGGGTTCGTTCCTGGGTTCACTCATCGCCGATGTCCTCGTTCCAGAGCGCCGGGTGTTCCCGGACGAAGTCGCGCATCAGCGCCACGCACGCCGGGTCGTCGAGCACCAGGATCTCCACGCCGTGCCCGGCCAGCCAGTCGTGCCCGCCGTGGAAGGTCTCCGCCTCGCCGATCACGACCCGGGAGATCCCGAACTGCCGCACGAGCCCGCTGCAATACCAGCAGGGCGACAGCGTGGTCACCATGGTCGTCCCCCGGTACGACCGCTGCCGCCCGGCCGCCCGGAACGCGGCCGTCTCGGCGTGCGTGGACGGATCACCGTCCTGTACACGGCGGTTGCGCCCCCGCCCGAGGAGCGTGCCGTCCGCCCCGTACAGGGCGGCCCCGATCGGGATGCCGCCCTCCGCGAGCCCGGCCCGCGCCTCCGCGACGGCCGTCTCCAGCCACCGCCGTGCCTGCTGCTGAAGGTCCATGGCGGGTACTCTTCCCCGCCGGCGGACCGCTACTTCTCGGGGCTTCCGTCGCCGTCCTGGCGGTCGTCCTGCTCCCGCTTCTTGAGCTCCTCCTCGCGGCGGCGCAGGTCGGCCTCCCAGTCCTTCAGGAGCGACTCGTCCTTCTTGTTCTCCTCGCGGAGGGACTTCAGGAACTCGGGGTTGTCGTCCGGCGCGACCCACTGCGTGCGGTGGTTGCGGTGCCACTCGGACGGCGTGCGGCCACCGGCCGGGGCGTGGCGCATCTTCCCGGCGGCGAACCAGACGATGGGGCCGACCACCCAGAAGAGCAGGATGATGAAGATCCAGGCCAGTTTCGGCAGGTGCTTGGCCTCGTCCTCGGGAGTGTTCAGGCAGTCGATGAACGCGTAGATCGTCAGCGCCAGCGGCAGGATGTACAGCAATGCCCTGAGCATGTGGGACAGCCCCCTGGAAGCCTTGGCGGGGCGCGTTTCGTCAGCCCCGGTGACATACCCAGCGTAGCCGGTGGCCGCTGTGCCATCCCGGGGGACGCCGCGCCCGACAGCGGCTGCGCCGGGGGCCGGACCCCCGGCAGGAACCGCCCGGCCCCGGGGCGGGCCGACAGGGACGGCTCGGACATACTGGGGCCATGGCTTACGACGATCTCCGCTCGCTGCTCCGGGCGCTGGAGCGCGAAGGCGACCTCAAGCGCATCAAGGCCGAAGTCGACCCCTACCTGGAGATCGGGGAGATCGTCGACCGGGTCCAGAAGTCCGGCGGGCCGGCGCTGCTCTTCGAGAACGTCAAGGGCTCCTCGATGCCCCTGGCGATGAACGTCTTCGGGACCGACCGCCGGCTGCTGAAGGCCCTCGGGCTGAAGTCGTACGACGAGATCAGCGCCAAGATCGGCGGGCTGCTGCGGCCCGAGCTGCCGCACGGCTTCGTGGGCGTGCGCGAGGCGTTCGGCAAGCTGGGCGCGATGACCCACGTACCGCCGAAGAAGGTCAAGGACGCGCCGGTCCAGGAGGTCGTCCTCACCGGCGACGACGTCGACCTGGACAGGCTCCCGGCGCTCTTCACCTGGCCCAAGGACGGCGGATCCTTCTTCAACCTGGGCCTGACGCACACCAAGCACCCCGAGAACGGCATCCGCAACCTCGGGCTGTACCGGCTCCAGCGCCACGACCGGCGCACCATCGGCATGCACTGGCAGATCCACAAGGACAGCCGCAACCACTACCAGGTCGCCGCCCGGCGTGGGGAGCGGCTGCCGGTGGCGATCGCGTTCGGGGCGCCCCCGGCCGTGACGTACGCCTCCACCGCGCCGCTGCCCGAGGACATCGACGAGTACCTGTTCGCCGGGTTCCTCCAGGGCAAGCGGATCGAGATGGTCGACTGCAAGACCGTCCCGCTCCAGGTCCCGGCGCAGGCCGAGGTCGTCCTGGAGGGCTGGCTGGAGCCGGGCGAGATGCTCCCCGAGGGGCCGTTCGGCGACCACACGGGCTTCTACACCCCGCAGGAGCCCTTCCCGGCGCTGAAGATCGACTGCGTGACCATGCGGAAGCGGCCGCTGCTCCAGTCGATCGTGGTCGGCCGCCCGCCGACGGAGGACGGCCCGCTGGGCCGGGCGACGGAACGCTTCTTCCTCCCCCTGCTCAAGATCATCGTGCCGGACATCGTGGACTACCACCTGCCGGAGTCCGGCGGCTTCCACAACTGCGCGATCGTCTCGATCGAGAAGAAGTACCCCAAGCACGCCCAGAAGGTCATGCACGCCATCTGGGGCGCCCACATGATGTCGCTGACCAAGCTGATCGTGATCGTGGACGCCGACTGCGACGTCCGCAACATGCACGAGGTGTCCTGGCGGGCCCTCGGCAACACCGACTACGCCCGCGACCTCACCGTCGTCGAGGGCCCCGTCGACCACCTGGACCACGCCTCGTACCAGCAGTTCTGGGGCGGCAAGGCGGGCATCGACGCCACGAGGAAGTGGCCCGAGGAGGGCTACACGCGCGACGGCGGCTGGCCGGACATGGTGGAGTCCGACCCGGCGACGGCGGCGCTGGTGGACCGCCGCTGGAAGGAGTACGGGCTGTGACCGCCCAGGCGGCGGCGGTCCCGCGGCCCGGGCGCACCAGGGCGTTCCTGCGCCTGGTGATGATCGAGCACTCGGTCTTCGCCCTGCCCTTCGCGTACATCGCCTCGCTCACCGCGATGTTCCGGGCCGACCGGTCCGTCCACTGGCTGGAGCTGCTGCTGGTGACCGTCGCGATGGTGGGCCTGCGCACATTCGCGATGGCCTGCAACCGGATCATCGACCGCGAGATCGACGCCCGTAACCCGCGTACGGCGGGCCGCGAGCTGGTCACCGGCGCGGTGTCCGTCCGCTCCGCCTGGACCGGTGCGCTGGTCGCCCTCGTGGTCTTCCTGGGCGCGGCCGCCCTGCTGAACCCGCTGTGCCTGGCGCTCGCGCCGCTCGCCGTCGTGCCGATGGTCGTCTACCCGTACGGCAAGCGCTTCACGAACTTCCCGCACGCCATCCTGGGCCTCGCCCAGGCCATCGGCCCGGTGGGCGCCTGGCTCGCCGTCACCGGGGCGTGGTCGTGGGAGGCGGTGATCCTGGGCCTCGCCGTGGGCGTCTGGATCGGCGGCTTCGACCTGATCTTCGCCTGCCAGGACGTCCAGGCCGACCGCGCCCACGGCGTGAAGTCCGTCCCCGCCCGCTTCGGCATCCCCGCCGCCCTGTACGGCGCCCGTGCCTCCCACGTGGTCACCACGGGCCTGCTGGCCTGGTACGCGCTGGCCACCGGCGCGGGCACGTTCTTCTGGGCGGGCCTGGTGATCGTGGCCGTCGCCTTCCTCTACGAGCACACCATCGTGCGCCCGCACGACCTGTCCCGGCTGAACCGGGCGTTCTTCACCACCAACGGCTTCATCGGGATCAGCCTCTTCGTGTGCGCGCTGGCCGACCTGCTGGCGCGCGGCCTCACGGTGTGAACCGGGGCGGCGCCCCGCGCGGGCGCCGGCGGCGGAAGACGAACGCGGCCGCCACGCCCGCCAGCAGGCCGAACAGGTGGCCCTGCCAGCTCACGCCCGCCTGGGTGGGCGATATGCCGAGCAGGATCGTGCTGCCCCAGACGGCGCCGATCAGCAGGCCCACCACGATGTCCATCGGCTTGCGGTCCACGAAGCCGCGCACCAGCAGGTAGCCGAACAGGCCGAAGATCAGGCCCGACGCGCCCGCCGTGACGCTGTACGGCGGCGACACCAGCCACACGCCCAGGCCGTCGACGACCACGATCAGCGCGGCCACGCCCAGGAAGCGCCGGATGCCACCGAGCGCGGCGAGGAAGCCGAAGACCAGCAGCGGCACGCTGTTCGCCGCGACGTGCCCGAAGCCGAAGTGCAGGAACGCCGCCGGGACCAGGTCGCGCAGCTCGACCACCTCGCGCGGCGAGATGCCGTACGCGTCAAGCGCGTGGCCGGTCGCCAGGTCGACGGCCTCCAGCAGCCACAGCAGGGTCACCCAGGCGAGCATCAGCGCGGCGGCCGCCTTCACCCGGTCGGCGCCGGTCCGGCCGGTGACGTCGCCCCGTGTCGTACCTGCCATGGCGGCCCCCTGTGGTGATGCGCGTCTCCCCCCGGAAACGTCCGGGGCACCTTACTCGGTTCCGTACCGGCCGGTTCCCCACCTGCGCGGCCGGATAGGCTCAGCGGCGTGGAGCCGGTAGAAGTGCAGCGTCGCCCGTGGGTCGTCGGGGTGTCCGGGGCGTCGGGGACCCCGTACGCCGCCGCCGTGCTGCGCGGGCTGCTCGCCGCCGGGGAGAGCGTCGACCTGGTGGTGTCCCGGGCGTCCCGGCTGACGCTGCTGGACGAGACCGGGATCGCGTTCCGGGACGCGCACTGGCGCGAGGACCTCGCCGAGTGGCTGTCGCGGGGCGCGGACGGGAAGCCGGGCACCTTTCCGGTGGACGTGTCGGACGTGCGGCACTGGGCGGCGGGCGACCTCGCGGCCGGGCCGTCGTCGGGGTCGTACCCCGTCAAGGGGATGCTGATCGTGCCCGCGTCCACGGCCTGTGTGGCGGGGGTGGCGCTCGGCCTGTCGAAGGACCTGTTGCAGCGGGCGGCGAGCGTGACGCTGAAGGAGCGGCGCCCGCTGGTGGTGGCGGTCCGGGAGACCCCGTTGAACGGGCAGACGCTCAAGCACCTGGTGGCGCTGGACGAGGCGGGCGCCGTGGTGCTGCCCGCCTCTCCGGCCTTCTACGCGGGCGCGACGCACATCCAGGACTTGGTCGACTTCGTCGCGGGGCGGGTGCTGGACGCGGCGGGCGTGCCGCACCGGCTGTACCGCCGCTGGAAGGGGGAGCTGGGCGGGGGGTCCCGTGGGGACTAGCGCGTCCCGGCCGTATGAGCCTCCGCGGTCGTGTACAGGATGAGGGTCATCTCCTGACGGGCCGCTGTGCGCCTTTGTTTTTACAATCAAACGTGCTGTGTTGCTGAACAATGGAAGGCTTCAGGTATATGGACGCCGTGGATAGGCAGCTCATCCAGGCCCTTCGTGAAAACGGCAGGGCCTCGTACGCCGAGCTCGGCCGGCTCGTCGGGCTCTCGGGGCCCTCCGTCACCGACCGCATCAACCGCCTGGAAGCGGCGGGCGTCATCACCGGCTACCGCGCCACCGTGGACTCCGCCTCCCTCGGCCTCGGCGTCACGGCGCTGATCGGCATCTCCCTGTCCGACGCCGCCGACCACGAGGACGTGGCGCGCCGGCTGCGGGACCTGGCCGAGATCGAGGACTGCTGGTTCATCGCGGGCGACGACTCGTTCATGCTCAAGGTCCGGGCGAGTGACGTCGACGGCCTGGAGAAGACCATCCGCCGGCTGTCGGGGACGAAGGGCGTGTCCCGTACGCGCACGACCATCGTGCTGTCCACGAAGTGGGAGAACCGGGTCGGGGATCTGCCGGAAGAGCAGTGACGCGAAGCGTCAGTGGGGGTCCCCTCGCCTGAGAAGTGCGGGGGAGTACGGTGGTGGAGCCCGATTGACACACGTATGGGAGGCATCCGCATGGACGCGGGGCTCAAGCGCGAGCTGGAGGAGAAGGTCCGGTCCGGGGAGCGGTTGACCCGCGAGGACGGCATCGCCCTCTACGAGTCGGACGACCTGGCCTGGCTCGGTGGCCTCGCCCACGAGGTGCGGACGCGCAAGAACGGCGACGTCGTGCACTTCAACGTCAACCGGCACCTCAACATGACGAACGTGTGCACCGCGTCGTGCGCGTACTGCTCGTTCCAGCGCAAGCCGGGCGAGAAGGACGCGTACACCATGCGCATCGAGGAGGCCGTCCGCCTCGCCAAGGCGATGGAGAACGAGAACCTCACCGAGCTGCACATCGTCAACGGGCTCCACCCCAACCTGCCGTGGCGCTACTACCCCCGCTCGCTGAGCGAGCTGAAGAAGGCGCTCCCGAACGTCTCCCTCAAGGCCTTCACGGCGACCGAGATCCACCACTTCGAGACGATCTCCGGGCTGTCCGCCTCCGAGATCCTCGACGAGCTGATCGAGGCCGGCCTGGAGTCGCTGACCGGCGGCGGCGCGGAGATCTTCGACTGGGAGGTCCGCCAGCACATCGTGGACCACCGCACCCACTGGGAGGACTGGTCCCGCATCCACCGCCTCGCGCACGAGAAGGGTCTCAAGACCCCGTGCACGATGCTGTACGGGCACATCGAGGAGCCCCGCCACCGGGTGGACCACGTGCTGCGGCTGCGTGAGCTCCAGGACGAGACCGGCGGCTTCCAGGTCTTCATCCCGCTGCGCTACCAGCACGACTTCGTGGACATGAAGGACGGCAAGATCCGCAACCGCCTCCAGGCGCGGACGACCATGGCCACGGGCGCCGAGGCGCTGAAGACCTTCGCGGTCTCCCGGCTGCTGTTCGACAACGTCCCGCACGTCAAGGTCTTCTGGGTCATGCACGGCGTGCAGACGGCCCAGCTCGCGCTCCAGCACGGCGCGGACGACATGGACGGCTCGGTCGTCGAGTACAAGATCACGCACGACGCGGACAACTACGGCACGCCGAACAAGCTCACCCGCGACGACCTGCTGGAGCTGATCCGGGACGCCGGCTTCCGCCCGGTCGAGCGCAACACCCGGTACGAGATCATCCGCGAGTACCCGGGCCCGGACCCCGACCGCCGCGAGTCGCCGCAGCCCATGCGGGTCTGACCCGGCTCCGTGTGGGTCTGACCCGCTCCGTGCGGGGTACCCGCCCCGCATGGCCACCAGGAGCGGGCTCTCGCCCGAGGAGGCGTACACGGCGACGCCCTTCGTGCCGGAGGGCGGCGGCCTGGACGCGCTGCGCGAGGCGGCCGCCGGGTGCCGGGGCTGCCCGCTGCACCGGGACGCGACCCAGACCGTGTTCGGCGCCGGGAACGCGCACGGCCGCGTCCTGCTGGTCGGCGAGCAGCCGGGCGACCAGGAGGACCGGCAGGGCGCGCCGTTCGTCGGGCCGGCCGGCAAGGTGCTGACCCGGGCGCTGGACGAGGCCGGGATCGAGCCGGGTGACACGTACGTCACCAACGCCGTCAAGCACTTCAAGTTCGAGGTCGTGCCCGAACGCGGCAAGCGCCGCATCCACAAGTCGCCCAGCCTCCGCGAGATGACCGCCTGCCGGCCCTGGCTGGAGGAGGAGCTGCGGCTCGTCGACCCCGAGGTGATCGTCGCGCTCGGCGCCACGGCCGGGAAGGCGCTGCTGGGCTCGTCGTTCCGGGTCACCAAGCAGCGCGGCATGCTCCTGCCGTTCCCCGGCCACGAGGAGCGCGGCGAGTGCCTGGTCGCGACGATCCACCCCTCCGCCGTACTGCGCGCCGACGA
Source organism: Streptomyces sp. NPDC031064 (assembly GCF_055570965.1). Lineage (NCBI taxonomy): Bacteria > Bacillati > Actinomycetota > Actinomycetes > Kitasatosporales > Streptomycetaceae > Streptomyces > Streptomyces sp. NPDC031064. The sequence continues at coordinate 324,803 of NZ_JBVIGF010000009.1, read as the reverse complement.
CCGGGAGGCGGTCTACGAGGGCCTGGTGTCCGACCTGCGGATAGCCGCACGGGCCCTGCGCTGAGCCGTTTATCGTCGAACGCATGCCGTTGAACTTCGAACTGGACCCCCAGGTCGACCGCACCCTTCGCGACGGCGTCCTCGGCCTGTGGACGGACGTCTCCAACGCGGGTGGTTCCGTCGGCTTCGTCCCGCCCGTGACCCCCGAAGACATCCGCCCGGAGTGGGTCAAGCACCTCACCGCCATGGCCGAGGGCCGCACCCGCCTCCTCGTCGGCCGCGACGAGGACGGCTCCGTCGCCGCCACCGCCTTCATCACGCACAACACGCACCGCCTGATGAAGCACTGGGTGTGGCTCTACACCGTGATGGTCCACCCCCGCCACCAGGGCAAGGGGTACGGGCGCGACCTCATGGCCGCCACGGAGGCGGCGGTACGCGGCCTCGACGGCATCGAGGCGATCCGGCTCACCTGCCGGGGCGGCACCGGAGTCGACCGGTTCTACGCCTCGTGCGGCTACAAGGAGGTCGGCCGGGTCCCGGACGCGATCCGGGTCGCCGACGGTGACGACCGCGACGACATCATCATGTATCTGCCGCTCACCCCCTGAATTGATCGATTCGTCACGTGCTTCACTGGATGGGCAAGCAAGCGAGTAGGAAGAAGGCCCCGCCGTGTCCGCTGCCGTCAGGTACACCCTCATGCGCTTCGGCATCTTCGCCGGCTGCTTCTTCGCCCTCTGGGGACTGGTGTACGTCGGTGTGCTGCCGCGCGGGCTCGGCGACTCCAACCTGCTGTGGGTGCTGCTGCTGTCGATCGTGATCTCGGCGCCGCTCAGCTTCGTGCTGCTGCGCAAGCAGCGCGACGCGATGTCCGCGCAGATCGCCCCGAAGGTCGACGGCATGAAGGCGCGGCTGGAGGCGAGCCGGTCCCAGGAGGACGCGTCCGCCAAGTGACGTAGCTCACGCTCTTTTCCGTACTCCCGCACCCCCGAGCCGAAGCCCCGCTTCGCACGGGGGTGTTGGCGTGTCCGGGGCCTGACGTCTCAAAGAAGTGCTTTGAGGACCTCAAAGTTCAAGTGTTAACGTGTTCGGCGTGAAGACAGCAGTGCGCCCCCGTGAAGCCATGAGCCCCCCGCTCGTGGCGCGCCTGCATGTCGACCTCTGCCGCTGTATGTCCGCGGTCTGTTGCCGCGAAATCTGACCCGGCATCATGCAGCGGCGCCGCCGGAAGGCGCGTGCGCCGCACCCACCCCGTCCCGTATTCCCCGATACGCCCCACTGGAGTGTGTCCGTGTCCGCGTCCGCGAGCACCGAGAAGCCCACCCCCCGCATACCCAAGGTGCCCTTCTGGGCCCAGATCGTCGCCGGTCTCGTCCTCGGCGTCGTCCTCGGCTGGGTCACCCGCACCTATGACGTGCAGTGGCTCCACACGACCCTCGACAAGGTCGGCCACATCTTCGTCCAGCTCCTGAAGCTGGCCGTCGCACCGCTCGTCTTCTTCGCGATCCTGGTGTCCATCACCAACCTGCGGAAGGTCAACAACGCCGCCCGGCTGGCCTCCCGCACCCTGCTCTGGTTCATGATCACGTCGCTGATCGCGGTCGCCATCGGCCTCGCGATCGGCCTGCTCACCAACCCGGGCGCCGGCACCGGCCTCACCCCGAAGGACGGCGAGAAGCCCGAGAACGCCGGGACCTGGCTGGACTTCCTCACCGGGATCATCCCGACGGACGTCATCACGCCCTTCACCGAGCTGAACGTCCTCCAGATCGTCTTCATGGCCGCCGTCGCCGGCATCGCCGCGCTGAAGCTGGGCGAGAAGGCCCAGCCGATCCTCACCCTCAGCGAGTCGGTCCTGGAGCTGCTCCAGAAGGCCCTGTGGTGGGTCATCCGCCTCGCCCCCATCGGCACCGTCGGCCTCATCGGCTACGCCATCGCCGACTACGGCTGGGACCTCATCGGCAAGTACGCCACCTTCACCGCCGACGTCTACATCGGCTGCGCGCTGGTCCTGTTCGGCGTCTACCCGCTGCTCCTGGCGACCGTCGCCAAGGTCAACCCGCTCCAGTTCTTCAAGGGCGCCTGGCCGGCCATCCAGCTCGCCTTCGTCTCCCGCTCCTCGGTCGGCACCATGCCGGTCACGGTCAAGGTCACCGAGCGCCTCGGCGTCCCGAAGGAGTACACGTCCTTCGCCGTCCCGTTCGGCGCCACGACCAAGATGGACGGCTGCGCCGCGATCTACCCGGCGCTGGCCGCGATCTTCATCGCCCAGATCTTCGACGTCCAGCTCGGCGTCCAGGACTACCTGATGATCGCCTTCGTCTCGGTCGTCGGTTCCGCCGCCACGGCCGGTCTGACCGGTGCCACGGTCATGCTGACGCTGACCCTCTCCACGCTGGGCCTGCCGCTGGAGGGCGTGGGTCTGCTCATGGCGATCGACCCGATCCTGGACATGATGCGCACGGCCACGAACGTGGCCGGCCAGGCGCTCGTCCCGGTCGTCGTCGCCGCCCGCGAGAAGATCCTGGACCACGACGCGTACAACTCCGCCTCGGCGTCCCCCGTGGACGACGAGTACGGCGTGCGCGAGGCCGAGCAGAAGGTGACCGTGCCGGTCACCGCCTGAGGCTTGGCCTGACGCTTCGTCATACAGAGGGGTGCCCCCCACCGGTCGACGGTCCGGTGGGGGGCACCCCTCTCTCGTGTCGCTGCTACGTCAGAGCCCGCCGGTCTGGAGCAGCCGGTTGGGCGAGGACTTGCTCACCGTGAGGATGTCCTTGACGGACTGGTCGGTGATCCACTGGTAGGTCTGCGCGGGGGTCGCGGAGGGGTAGCGGGCCTTGAGGAGGGCCGCCACGCCCGCGACGTGGGGGCTGGCCATGGACGTGCCGTTCAGGGCGGTGCTGCCGCCGCCGAGCCTCGCCGAGACGATGGCGGCGCCGGGCGCGTAGATGTCCAGGCAGGCGCCGAAGTTGGAGAAGCTGGTTTCCTGGTCCTGGTGGTCGGTCGCCCCGACCGTGAGGACCCGCTGAGCGCTCGCGGGCGAGACGTTGCAGGCGTCGATCGCGTCGTTGCCGGCGGCGACCACCGGCAGGACGCCGCTGTCCGAGAGGGCGGTGGCCGCCTGGTTGACGGCCTCGCTCCGCGGGCCGCCGAGGGAGCCGTTGAGCACCGCGGGCTGCCGGGCGTTCTTCGCGACCCAGTCGAACCCGGCGATGATCCCGGACCATGCGCCCTTGCCGTCGCAGCCGAGGGCGCGGACGCTCACCAGGCGCGCCTGGCGGGCCACGCCGTAGTTGGCCCCGCCGACGGTGCCCGCCACGTGGGTGCCGTGACCGTTGCAGTCCTGGCCGTTACGGCCGTCGCCCATCGCGTCGAAGCCGGGCACGGCACGTCCGCCGAACTCCGGGTGCCCGTAGTCGATGCCGCTGTCGAGGATGTACGCCGTGGCCCCCGCGCCGGTGCTGTTGACGTTGAACTGGTTGTTGAGCGGCAGGTACGGCTGGTCGATGCGGTCCAGGCCCCAACTGGCCGCGATGGCACGGGGGCTGGGCCGGGCCTGCCGTACGGGCGGGGCGCCGACGCTGACCACCGCGTCCTGCTCGACGGCCGCCACGTCCGGGAGGCCGCGCACCGCCGTCAGTTGGGAGGCGTCGAGCTTGGCCGTGAAGCCGCGCAGCACGCTGGAGTACTCGTGGACCGGGGTGATGCCGAGCCGTTGGGTGACCTTGGCCGAGGCGGTGTCGGACTTCAGGGTGACGATGTACTGGCCCGGGACGGGCGTCCCCGCGGTGGTGCGCAGCGGGGCGGGTTCCGCGGTGGGTTCCGCGGCGGTGGCGGTGGCCGGGGTGGCGGCGAGGGGGAGCAGCAGGAGCAGCGCGGCCAAGCCGCGGCGGGCGGACAGCCTCATGCAGTTACTCCGTTCGGGAGTGGCTGACGAAGAGCGACGTCTGTAGGGAAGCAGTCCGCCGGTGTTCCGGAATATCACCTACTGGAGTGACATGCACACTATTGGTAGCGAAGGGCGCATGTGCCCCTGCTACGTGCGCGGCCCGCGCCCTTCCGGCGGGCCGTAGGCTTACCGACTACCGAGGAGTAGGAGGACGGGTGTCGTGAAGAGCACGGGTGCGAAGGCCAAGCGCATGCCGCGGGCCGTCCGCGAGCAGCAGATGCTGGACGCGGCCGTGCAGACATTCGGGCAGCGGGGGTACCGGGCGGCGTCGATGGACGAGATCGCCGAACTGGCCGGGGTGTCCAAGCCGTTGGTGTACCTGTACCTGAACTCCAAGGAGGAGCTCTTCACCGCCTGCATCCGCCGTGAGGCCGCCGCGCTGATCGCCGCTGTCCGGGACGCGGTGGAGGAGGCCGCCGCCGAGCCGGGGCGGCCGGCCGACCAGCAGTTGTGGGCGGGGCTCACCGCGTTCTTCACCCACACCGCCGAGCACCCGGACGGCTGGGCGGTGCTGCACCAGCAGGCGCGCACGCACGGCGAGCCGTTCGCCGCGGAGGTGGCGGCCATGCGGGACGAGATCGCCGCGTTCGTGACCGGCCTGATAGGCGAGGCGGCCCGGGACGCGCACCAGGACCCCGCGTTCGGCGACCGGGACGTGTCCGGGCTCGCCCAGGCGCTGGTGGGCGCGGCCGAGTCGCTGGCGCAGTGGGCCAACGAGACGCCCGGGGTGTCCGCCAAGGAGGCCGCCGCCACCCTGATGAACTTCGCCTGGACGGGCCTGGGCAGCCTCATGGACGGGCAGCGCTGGTCGCCGTCCCGGTGAGGTACGGGCGGCCGTCACCGCCGCGCAGCTCGAAACGGTCGCCGTCGGCGGCGTACGTCACGGTGGAGGGCAGCGGGACGGGCGCCCCGAACTCCGCTTCCACGTGGGCGGCGTGCGGGGGGCTCAGCTCCGCCACGCACCGGGCGAACGTCCACATGCCGTGGGCGATGGGCTGGGGGAAGCCGAACACCCGGGCGGTCAGCGGGTGCAGGTGGATCGGATTGCGGTCGCCCGACACCCGGCCGTAGCGGCGTCCCAGGTCGGAGGCGAGCCGCCATTCGGCGTGTGCGGGAAGCGGGGCGGACGGGAGCACGGGCGCGGCGCCGGTCGCCGGGGCGTGGCCGGGACCGGTTGCCGGCGCGTGGCCGGTTGCCGAGGTGGGGGCTGGGCCGGGTGCCGTCGCGGCGGGGGGTTCGTGGCGGGCCAGGTAGCCGCTGCGGGACTGCCAGACCGGTTCGCCCGCCACGTGGGCCTCGGTGGTGACGGTGACCTCGGTGCCGCGCCGGTGAGGTGTCAGGGCGCTGATGCCGACGGTGAGTTGGAGGCGCTCGGCGGGGAGCAGGGCGCGCTGCCGGGTCACCGTGATCCAGGTGTGGACCAGCCCGAGGAGCGGCAGCGGGAAGTCCCGGGCGGCCATCAGCCGCATGGCGAGCGGGAATCCCAGGACGTGCGGGTACGGCAGCGGAACCGCACCCGACTCGGAGAACCCGCACACGCGCGCGTACGCCGCGAGCCGGTCCGGGGCGATCCGTACGTCGGGCTCGACGAGGCGCCGGCGGCCGGGCGTGACGGCCACCCCGTGCCCGGGGCGCCGGAACGGTGAGCGCAGGGCGCCCAGGGCGAGCGTGAGCGGCAGGTTCACGGCCCTCACGCGCCCGGGACCGGGACGGGTGCTGTGGCGGTGCGGTGCAGATCGCGCTCGGCCATTGTCCTGACTCCTTGCTCGGCCCTAGATTTACTCCCGAGTAAGGTTACTCAGAGGTCAGGACCCGGTCGAGACCGTGCGCGCCACGACTCGGCCCCGGCCCGACGAAGGAGCCGCACGTGACAGCCGCCCCCGCCCAACTGCCGCACGAAGCCTCCGTACCGCCCCTCGTCCCGCCCGTGACGAGCGGTTCCCTGGCCGACATCCCCTTCGACAACGCCCGCGAGGCGCCCGCCGATCCGGTGCTGAGCAGGAAGAACCCCGACGGCACCTGGTCCGACGTGACGGCCGCCGACTTCGCCGCCGAGGTGCTCGCCGTCGCCAAGGGGCTCGTGGCCGAGGGCCTCCGGCCCGGCGACCGGCTGGCCATCATGGCCCGGACGACCTACGAGTGGACCCTGCTCGACTTCGCCGCCTGGGCCGCCGGCCTGGTCACCGTGCCCGTCTACCCGACGTCCTCCGCCTTCCAGACCCGCTGGATACTCCAGGACTCCGGTGCCGTGGCCTGCGCCGTCGAGACCATGGACCAGGCCCGCCTCGTCAGCAACGAGCGCAAGCAGATGCCGGGGCTCACGCACCTGTGGGTCTTCGACAACGGCGCGGTCGGCACGCTGCGGCAGGCGGGCACCCGGATACCGGACGAGGTGATCACCGCCCGCCGGGCCGGTCTCTCCCCGGACTCGGTCGCCACCCTGATCTACACCTCCGGCACCACCGGCCGCCCCAAGGGGTGCGTCCTCAGCCACGCCAACTTCTTCGCCGAGGTCGACAACGCGATCGAACTGCTCCACCCGGTCTTCAAGAGCGTCAGCAAGGACCCGGCCTCCACCCTGCTCTTCCTGCCCCTCTCCCACGTCTTCGGTCGGATGGTCGCCATCGGCTGCCTCCGCGCCCGGGTACGGCTCGGCCACGCGCCGTCGATCCGGACCGAGGACCTCCTCGCCGACCTGGCCGGCTTCCGGCCGACGTTCCTGCTGGCGATCCCGTACGTCCTGGAGAAGGTCTTCAACACCGGCCGCGCCACCGCCGAGAAGATGGGCCGCGCCGCGTCCTTCGACCGGGCGGCGACCGTCGCACGGCGGTACGGCGAGGCGGTGGAGGCCGCCCAGCACGGCACCGGCCCCGGACCGTCACTCGGGCTGCGGGCCGCCCGCGCCCTGTACGACCCACTGGTCTACCGCCGCATCCGGGCGGCCCTCGGCGGCCGCGTACGGTACGCGATCTGCGGCGGCTCCCCGCTGGGGCGGCGCCTGGCGTCCTTCTACGCGGGCGCGGGCATCGAGGTGTTCGAGGGGTACGGCCTGACGGAGACCACCGCCGCGTCCACCGTCACCCCGCCGCTCAAGCCCCGGCTCGGCACGGTGGGCCGGCCGCTGCCGGGCACGGCGGTACGGATCGCCGAGGACGGGGAGGTCCTGCTGCGGGGAGGTCACGTCTTCGGCGGCTACTGGGACGCCGAGGCGGGCCGGGCGGTGCCGGCGGTCACCGACGACGGCTGGCTGGCCACCGGCGACCTGGGCACGCTGGACGAGGACGGCTACCTCACCATCACGGGCCGCAAGAAGGACGTCATCATCACCTCGGGCGGCAAGAACGTCACCCCCGCCCCGCTGGAGGACTGGCTGCGCGCCCACCCCCTGGTCGCCCAGTGCATGGTGGTCGGCGACAACCGCCCGTACGTCACGGCCCTGATCACCCTGGACCCGGACGGCCTGGCGCACTGGCGCCGGATGCGGAAGAAGGACGACGTGCCGCTGCGGGACCTCGTGACGGACGAGGACCTCGACGCCGCCCTGCGACGCGCCGTCGACGAGGCCAACCGTCTGGTCTCACGCGCCGAGTCCATCCGCCGCTTCCGCGTCCTGGCGGCCGACTTCACGGAGGAGAGCGGCCACCTGACACCGTCCCTGAAGCTCAAGCGGGCGGCGATAGCGCGCGACTTCGCGGCGGACATAGAGGCGCTGTACGGGGGCGAGGGCGCCCGGCACTGAGCTCAGTGCGAGCCCGTTTGGCCGCCGGCGCCGGCTCCGACGGTCCCCGTGATGTCGCGGTCCGTGGGGTCTTCCCGCTCGGGCTGCTGGGGGGATCGCGTGAAGTCGTGCGAGGCGTTGTCCGAGGACTGCCCGCCCCAGTGGGGCAGCGGGCGGTCGCAGCCCGGTTCGGCGCGGTTGCCCATCGGCATCAGGGCGTAGGCCGTGCCCAGCACCGGCACCAGCGCGTAGCCGCCGTTGGAGCACACGGGCAGCACGAGGAACCGCTGGGCGTTGGCCTTCTTCGCCGCGTCGGGGTCCTTCGGGTCGACCCGGTCGGTGAAGCGCATGCCGTCGCGGATGTTGTCCGGGTTGACGGACAGGTACTTGTCCTCCCTCTTGTTCTGGAAGGTGTAGACGGCGTTCCCCTTGTAGTAGCCGTCCAGTTGGGCCACCCACAGATGGCGCTTGTTGTCGATGTTCTCGACCGGGTCGGTCTCGATCTGGAGGTCGCCGTTGTGCGTGAGGTATCCGCCGGTGACCCGGTGGATGATCATCATTTCCTTGCCGTGCCGCACGGAGCTCACGAACGTGTCGAGGGTGTTCGGGAACATGCCTCTTCCCTTCGCTCGGAGGTGGTCGTGTCCACCTCAATAACCGTTCGATTCCCGCCACATGTGCATATGAAGCGGCAATATGCGTACGGCATGGCTCATTCGCCGTGACGAGTAACGAATACGACCATCGGAAGAACGCGGGCCGGGCTCCCCCCGTGCGCCGGGCGGCTCCGTCACCCGAACGCGTGGGCCGCCTTGCCGCTCGCCCGCACCGGCCGTCGCATGGACAGGGACAAGGGGGCGACGCATCCCGGCGCGAAAGGCTGCCATGTTTGTTCGTACGACCTATGCGACAGGTGACCCGGCGAAGCTCGACCAGGCCGTTCGGGCTCTGACCACGGACGGCAGGGAACAGCTCGTCCAGGAGCCCGGCTTCCGTGGCGCGGGGCTGTTCGTGGACCGCGAGGTCGGCAAGCTGCTGACCGGCACCTGGTGGGAGGACGAGGAGGCGCTCCGGGCCAGCGCCGACCGCATGGGCGAGCTGCGCGCCCGGATGCTGTCGGAGTTCGCGGCCACCATGACGGTCGACAACTGGGAGGCCGCGGTCGTCTCACGGCCGGAATCGGTGGGTGAGGACGCCCGCTTCCGGCTGACCCGGCTCCAGTTCGCCCCCTCCGACGCGCACCTCCTGGTCGATGCCTTCGAGAACGACGTCCTGCCCAAGCTCCAGGCCGTGCAGGGCTTCCTGGGCGGGAGCCTGTTCCTCGACCGTCCCGGTGGCCGGGGCACGGTGGGCGCCGTCTACGCCGACCGGGACAGCCTGGCGGCCTCCCGGGGCCCCGTTGCCGCGGTGCGCGGCGAGGCCTCGCGCAAGGCGCGTTCGACCGTGCAGTCGGTGGAGGAGTTCGAGGTGGTCATGCTGGAGGCCCGGCCCCCGTCCTGACCCCCGCCCGGCCCGGCCCCCGTCCTGACCCCGCACGGCCCGGTCACCGCCTCGGCCCGCCTCAGCCCGCCGCGGCCCACGCCCACAGCGCCACGCCCACCGGCGCCGGACAGGCCAGGGCGCCGAGCAGGGCCAGGCGGGCGGAGCGGGACAGGCGACGCATGCCGGGGGCGAAGTACAGCGCCACCAGTACGCCCCCGGCGACGACGAGGGCCAGGGTCGCCCAGAGCACGAACGGTGCCGGGGACTCCCCGACGGACGCGGCCCAGACGCTGAGGATCATCACCAGGACGGCCAGGAGGCCGAGCGAGAGTGCCGTCACCGCCCAGAGCACGGCGGCGAGGACCACGTACAGCGTTTTTCCTTGGGTGCGCATGGGAGCAGTCTGTGGCGGCCGGGCCGGCGCCCGCATGAGCGGAAGTACTCAGGCCGCGGCTCAGAACATCACCCGCGCCGCGGTGACGGCCGCGACGTCGGCGGGGCCGCCGTCGCAGGCGATGTCGCCGAGCGGTGGCCGGCCCGACAGGTGGCGCATCAGCGTGACGGCGTCCGCCTCGACCACCACGGCGGGGGTGCCGCGGCCCAGGCCCCAGCGCCCGCCGGCCGGTCCGGACAGGTCCAGGTAGGTGGGCGGGCCGCTCCAGGCGAGGGCGAGGTCCAGCAGCACCTGCCCGACCACCTCCTTGTCGTGTTCCCGCAGCACCAGCTCCTGCCCGGTGGCGTCGCAGATGTCGACCCGGTGCATCCAGGTGTCCCGGGTGAGCAGGACCCGGGCCAGGTAGTCCATGGAGTCCTCGGCCAGCTCCTTCGACTCGGGGAAGAGCGGGCTCAGGCGCATCCGCCGCCGCAGGGCGGCCGGCGTGCGCTCCACCGCACGCACCCCCCGCGGTCCGAACCGGGCCAGCAGCCGGACCAGGACGTGCGGCGGCACGGAGCGCCGGGCGTCGACCTGGAGCTGGTTGTGCGCGGCCAGGGGCAACAGCTCCGGGTAACGCCGCCGGCCGCGCACGGCCCGGCCCACCAGCAGCCAGGGCCGCGCCAGTTCCTCGTACTGCGCCACCACGTGGGAGGTGAGGTCCCGTACGGTCCAGCCCTCGCACGCCGTGTCGAGCGACCAGTCGCCAGGACCGAGCCGGCCCAGCACGGCGAGCGTGGCACGCACCTCGGCCGCGTTCACCGCGCGCGCCCGCAGCGGGTGCGTCCGGGGGATGTCGAGGGCGGAGGCCGGGGCGGTGGTGACCATGGAGTGCCTCCCTGGGGGCGGACGTTCTCCCCGAGACACGACTCACGCTACGCCCGTCATGAGGAGTTCTCCTGCCGGGTGCGGTACGCGTAAAACGTTTGTGCGGTGGCACGGCCGCCCGCGATCGTTGGGCGGTGCCGACCGAGAAACAGGTGACGCTGAGCCGTCCGATGGTGCTGCTCCTGGCCGTGGCCTGCGGTGTGGCCGTCGGCAACATCTACTTCCCCCAGGCGATCAGCCCGCTCGTCGCCGCCGGGCTGCACGTGCCGCCCGGCGCGGCCGCCCTGATCGTGACGGCGGCGCAGTTCGGGTACGCGGCCGGGATCTTCCTGCTCGTACCCCTCGGGGACCGCTTCCCGCACCGCCCGCTGATCGCCGCGCTCCTCGCCGTCACCGGCCTGAGCCTGCTCGCCGCGAGCGCCGCGCCCGGGCTGCCGCCGCTCGTCGTGGCGAGCGCGCTGGTCGGCGTGACCACCGTGGTGGCGCCGCTCGTCGCCCCGATGGCGGCCGGCCTGGTGCCCGACGACCGGCGCGGAGCCGTCACGGGCACCCTGCTCGCCGGCTCCATCGGCGGCATGCTGCTGTCCCGCGCCGCCGGCGGGACGCTGGGCGAATGGCTGGGCTGGCGGGCGCCGTACGTGCTGGCCGCGGCCGTCTCGCTGGTCATGGCGGCGCTCCTGTCCCGTACGCTGCCGAGGACCGCGCCGCCGTCCACGCAGCCGTACCCGGCGCTGCTGGCCGCCTCCCTGCGCCTGCTGCGCGACGAGCCCGAACTGCGCCGCTCCTGCCTCTACCAGGCGACGGCCTTCGGCGCGTTCACCGCCGTCTGGACGGGCGCCGCGCTGCTGCTGACGGGACCGGTGTACGGGCTCGGCGCCCAGGCGGTCGGCGTGCTCGCCCTGGTGAACGTCGCCACCATGCTCGCCACCCCGGCGGCGGGCCGGGCGGTCGACCGGCGCGGCCCCGACGCGGTCAACCTCGTCTGCTTCCTCGCGATCCTCGCCTCGGCCGCGGTCCTCGCCCTGGGCGCCACCGGCGGGGCGACCGGCCTGGCGGCCCTGGCGCTCGGCACGCTGCTGCTCGACGTCGCCATGCAGTCCGGCATGGTCGCCAACCAGGTACGCATCTGGGCCCTGCGCCCCGAGGTGCGAAGCCGCCTCAACACCGCGTACATGATGTGCGCGTTCCTCGGCGGCGGCCTCGGCTCCTGGGCCGCCACCCGCGCCCACACCGACCTCGGCTGGCCCGGCGTGTGCGCCCTGATCGCCGCCCTCGCCGCCCTGGGCCTCGCCCGCCACCTGCTCCGCACCCGAAGCGCCCGAAGCATCCAGAGCACCCGAAAGGCCTGACCCATGCGCATACCCCGGCCCGCGGCCCGCGTCGCCGTCCTCGACCCCGACGGAGCGGTCTTCCTCTTCCGCTACGACAACGAAGAAGTGGGCGTCCACTGGGCCATGCCCGGCGGCGGCCTGGAACCGGGCGAGACCCCCCGCGAGGGTGCCCTGCGCGAACTGCGCGAGGAGACGGGCTGGTACGACGTGGAGCCGGGGCCGCTCCTGTGCACCTGGGAGCACGACTTCACCCGGGCGGGCGTCCCCGTCCGCCAGCACGAGCACATCTACCTCGCCCACGGTCCGCGCCGGGACCCGGCCGAGGAGGCCGCCGCCGCCCGCGCCGCCGACATCATCCTCACGTGGCGCTGGTGGACCCGGGACGACCTGGCCGCCCCCGACGCGGAACCGGTCTGGCCGCCCCGCCTCGCGGAACTGCTGAGGGCCCTGGACGGCTAGGGCCTCTCGTTCGGATCTTGCTGGGCTCGCGACGCTCCCCCAGCTTCGCTGGGAGGTGCCCCCAGGACACCGCACCTCGCGGCGTTGTCGTCGGTCGCCAATGTCCCCCGTAGCCCTTCGGGCACGGGAGGGGCCCCCACCGCAGTGGCTCCCTCCTCCGCCTTGCGATGCGTCCCCTGGGCCCTGGCGGGCCTGGGGAGACCTCATGCACCAGACGCCGCTCCCTGATCCAGCCTGATCCAAACGAAAGGCCCTAGCGGCGGGACCTCCACTGCCGCACCAACTCCTCCGCGTCGAGCGGCGTGAGCCGCAGCGGCGGGCCCGCCGGGGGGCGGCGCAGGGCTGCCGTGATCTTCTCGTTGACGTCCGCGACGATCCGGCGCACCTCCGCCTCGCTCGCCGCCCGCCCCACCGCCTCCAGCGCGTCCTCCGCCTCCTTGCGGAGGGCGAGCGCGGGCGGCAGGACGGGGGCGATGCCCTCGCGGTGCATCTTGCCCTTGACCCACCACAGTTCGTCGTACGGGGCGGCGTCGTCGGGCAGCGGCTTGCCGAAGCCGGACAGGTGCTCGAAGTCACCGCGTTCCGTCGCCTCGCGGATCTGCTTGTCGACGAATGACTCGAAGTCGACCCCGGGCGGTTTGCGTTCGGTCATGCCTCCGAGCGTACGCCGGGCTCGTTCAGCAGTTGCCCGGCGCCGGCTTCCCGGCGAACCGGTCGGCCAGCCAGTCCGCCGCCCTCGGCGACTCGGTGATCACGCCCGAGACGTGCTCGCCGACCACGATCGTCCGCCAGTTCACGGCGGCGCCCCTGGCGCACCAGTCCTCGCGCAGCCCGGAGCCCAGGGAGTACGGGATCAGCTCGTCGGCGAGCGCGTGGTACAGGTACACGGGGTGGTCCGGCGCCTTCCGGCCGAGGTCGGACTCGGCGAGGCGGGTCTGCCACTCGCGGGTCTCCAGAGGGTTCCTGACCGTCAGGTCGGAGATCCGCTTGAAGGAGCCGACGACCGTGTCGACCGCCACGCAGTTGTTCCGGAAGAAGCCGATCAGCGCCTTGCCGGCCGCGTTCAGGTACGAGTCGAGCTTCAGCTCCGGGTACGCCGCGTCCTGCCCGGCCGCCGCCATGAACAGCAGGCCCGACCCGTACGAACCGTCGTGCACGGGCGCCAGTTTCGCCAGCTCCGCCGGTACGCCACCGGTCGCCGTGCCCTTCACCTTCAGCTCCGGGGCGTACGAGGCGTGCAGCTCGGCCGCCCAGCTCGACGCCTGGCCGCCCTGCGAGTAGCCCATGATGCCGACCGGGGTGTCCGCGCCGAGGCCCGCCTCCGGGAGGCGGATCGCCGCGCGGGCGGCGTCCAGCATGGCGTGCCCGGCCGAGGGTCCGGCCGTGTAGGTGTGCTCGCCCGGGGTGCCGAGGCCCTCGTAGTCGGTGACCACCACGGCCCAGCCGCGCCAGGTGAGCTGCTGGATCAGGCTGGCCTCCATGGTGGTGCCGCTCGGGAAGCCCGCGCTCGGCGCGCACGAGTCGCCGAGCCCGACCGTGCCGACGGCGTACGTGATGAGCGGGCGGGGCCCGGTGCGGCCGTCCTGCGGGACGATCACCGTGCCGGAGACGACGTTCGGGGCGCCGGTCGCCGAGGTCGAGCGGTAGTGGATCTTCCACGCCTTGGTGGCGGTCGGCTGGCCGGGCAGCGGGTGGAAGGCGGAGGGCTCGGTGCTCACCAGGTCGCCGGGGCGGCCGGTGCCGGCCTCGGTGGTCGCGGTGGTCGCGGTGGCGAGCGTGGGGGTGGCTGAGGACAGGGCGAGTGCGGCCACGCAGGCCAGCACCCTCGTACGTACACGCATGTGCGGCTCTCCCTACGTCCGGTGTGGGGGTGGGGAGACCGTAGTGACTCGCGAGTAAGTACGGGGCTGACCGGAACGCTCAGCTTCACTGACCCCGATACGCACCCGGCGTCGTGCCCGTCCACCGCCGGAACGCCCGGTGGAACGAGGTGTCCTCCGAGAAGCCCAGCCGCGCCGCCAGCTCCGCGATCGGCTCGCGCCCCTCCGCCAGGCCCGCGATCGCCGCGTCCCGCCGGACCGTGTCCTTCAGCCGCCGGAACGAGGTGCCCTCCTCCTGGAGCCGGCGCCGCAGCGTCGCCGGGCTCACCGCCAGCCGCGCCGCGACCTCCACCAGCGACGGCAGCCGGGGCGAGGCCCGCAGCGCCCGGGCCAGCGCGCTGTGCACCTGCTCGGCCACGGTCGTGCCGTACGCCCGGCGGCTGAGCAGTTCGAAGGGCGACCGGCGCAGCATCACCGCCAGGTCCTCCTCGTCCCGGACGAGCGGGGCGGCCAGCCAGTGGGCGTGGAACGCGGCCCCGGTGGCGGGCGCCCCGAAGCGCACCGGGCAGCCGAAGAGGTCGGCGTACTCGTCCCGGTGCGGGGGAGCGGGATACGCGAAACCGGCCCGCAGCAGCGGGATGCGGCGCCCCACCAGCCAACTGCACAGCCGGTGCCAGATGATCAGCAGGCACTCGGCCACGAACGGGTCCGGCAGCTCGCCGCGCACCGTGAGCACGGCCTCACCGCCCGACCGCCCGAGGGCCAGGTCCGGCCCGCCCGGGAACAGTTGGTAGAACGCCGTGCCGCGCTCGATCGCCGCGCCCAGGTCACGGCAGCCCAGCGAGACGTGGCACATCATCGCGAACGTCCCCGGACGGCTCGGCGCCGGTCCGAGGCCCAGGAACTCGTCGCCCGTCGCCCGGTACAGCGCCCGGAACAGCAGCGCGAACTGCGCCGAGGTGACCCGCGCCCGGTCGTCGCCGAGCAGCAGCGGCGGGATGCCGGCGGCCTGGAGGAGCGGCACGGTGTCGAGCCCGTGCCGCCGCGCGCCACGCAGCAGCGCCCGCACATGGTGCACGGTGATGGTCCGCTTGGCCATGACCGGACCGTACCGGGGTTGAGCGCCGGGGTCAGCGGGCCTGACGTTTCCCGTCATGCCACCCGCCCGGAGAGCCTTCCTACCGTCGGGCCATGACACGACGTCCACAGACGCTGGCGGTGTTCACCGAATGGACGGGCGAACGGCACGGGCAACTGCCCGCGCTGCGCCACAAGCAGGGTGACGGGACCTGGACCTCCGTCTCGTACGACGCCCTCCGGGCGACCGTGCGCGCCACCGGACAGGCGCTGATCGCCCTCGGTGTGGCCCCGGGCGACCGGGTGGCGATCCTGTCCGAGACGCGGGTGGAGTGGACGTACGCCCACTTCGCCGCGCTCGCGGCCGGCGCGGTCGTCGTGCCGGTCTACCCGACGGCGGGGGAGGAGGAGCTGGCCTGGGTGCTCGGCGACTCGGGGGCCTCGGTGGTGCTCGTCGAGGACGCGGCGCAGGCGGAGCGGGTGGCGGCCGTACGGGGGCGGCTGCCCGCGCTGCGGCACGTGGCGGAGCTGGGCGGCCTCCACGCAACGGGCGCCCCGGACGCGCTGCTCGCCCGCGCGGCGGCCGTCCGCCCCGGCGACGGCGCGGCGATCGTCTACACGTCCGGCACCACCGGCCCGCCCAAGGGCGTCCACCTCACCCACGGCAACCTCGGCGCCGTCCAGGACGCCACGCTGCCGCTCATCGAGGGCGGCCCCGGCGACCGCACGTACCTCTACCTGCCCCTCGCGCACCTGCTCGCCCAGCTCATCCAGTTCACGACCCTGCTGTACGGCGGCGAGCTGTGCTACTTCGGCGGGCGCGTGGAGGACGTCGTCACCGAGCTGGCGGAGGCCCGGCCCACGCACCTGCCCTCGGTGCCGCGCCTCTTCGAGAAGGTGCACAGCATGGCGCGGGCGTTCGACGCGACGCCGGAGCAGGTGCGGGAGGCGCTGGGCGGGCGGTTGCGGTGGGCGCTGACCGGCGCGGCGCCCATCGCGCCGGAGACGCTGGAGTTCCTCTCCGGGTGCGGGATCCAGGTCTTCGAGGGGTACGGCATGACCGAGTCGGGCGGCGTGATCTCGCTGAACCATCCCGGCGCGGTGCGGTACGGGACGGTCGGGCGGCCCGTGCCGGGGTGCGAGGTGCGGATCGCCGGGGACGGGGAGGTTCTGGCGCGGGGCCCGATGGTGGCGGCGGGGGAGGTCGCGGACGACGGGTGGCTGCACACGGGCGACCTGGGGGCGCTGGACGACGAGGGGTACCTGACGATCACGGGCCGCAAGAAGGACCTGATCATCACGTCGTCCGGCAAGAACCTGAGCCCGGCGGAGGTGGAGCTGCTCATCGAGCGGTCGCCGGTCGTCTCGCACGCCGTCATGGCCGGTGACCGCCGCCCGTACCCGGTCGCCCTGATCACCGTGGACGCCGACGCCGTGCGGGGCCTGGACGCCGACGCCGTACGGGCCCTGGTCCAGGGGGCGGTGGACGCGGCCAACGCCCAGGTGTCGCGCCCGGCCCGCATCCGGGCGTTCACCGTCCTGGACGAGGACTTCAGCGTCGCCGGCGGCGTCCTCACGCCGACGCTGAAGGTGCGGCGGAAGGCGGTGCTGGAGCGGTACGCGGCGGAGATCGACAAGCTGTACGACCGGTGAAGGGAACAAAAGGCAGGAGCCCTTTCCGCGCGGCCGTGAGACCGGACGGAAAAGGCTCCTTGGGTACTGCGTAATCGGGTTACTGAAAGTCGTGCGCGATCGCCGACCCGGGCAATTAGGCCGGGGTGACGTTCTCCGCCTGCGGGCCCTTCGGGCCCTGCGTGACGTCGAAGTTCACGAGCTGGTTCTCCTCGAGGGAGCGGAAGCCAGTCGCGTTGATCGCGGAGTAGTGGACGAAGACATCCGGGCCGCCGCCGTCCTGGGCGATGAAGCCGAAGCCCTTTTCAGCGTTGAACCACTTGACGGTTCCGGTAGCCATAAGCCCTCCTATGGGCCAAAGGGTTGCCCTGCTCCAGAACCTGCCAAACAAGTCTGAAAACTACAAAAGCCTGCGGGTCACATGCTCCGCAGGCTCTGTACTGCAAGGGAAACCAAACTGCAACTTGCGTTGAGCCTAGCACGCAGCGTGTGTGCATGGGTAGAGGGAAAGATCACGTCACCCGGATGTTTGACAGAGTTCACCCTCGCTGACGGCGGACCCGGCGATGCCGGGCGTACCGGGCGGGTCTAGCCTCGCGTTGTGGACAATTCAACCGACGACCACCACCCGCTGCGGAGCCGGCCCCGCGTCGGCCACATCCAGTTCCTGAACTGCCTCCCCCTGTACTGGGGCCTGGCCCGCACCGGAACGCTCCTGGATCTCGAGCTCACGAAGGACACCCCGGAGAAGCTCAGTGATCAGCTCGTACGCGGCGACCTCGACATCGCGCCGATCACCCTCGTCGAGTTCCTGCGCGCCGCCGACCGGCTCGTCGCCTTCCCCGACCTGGCGGTCGGCTGCGACGGGCCCGTCATGTCCTGCGTGATCGTCTCCCAGCGGCCGCTGGAGGACCTGGACGGGGCGCGCGTCGCGCTCGGCTCCACCTCGCGCACCTCCGTACGCCTGGCGCAGTTGCTGCTCGCCGAGCGGTACGGGGTGGCCCCCGCCTACTACACCTGCCCGCCCGACCTGGGCGTGATGATGCAGGAGGCGGAGGCGGCGGTGCTGATCGGGGACGCGGCGCTGCGCGCCTCGCTGCACGACGCCCCGAGGCTCGGGCTCCAGGTCCATGACCTGGGGCAGATGTGGAAGGAGTGGACGGGGCTGCCGTTCGTCTTCGCGGTGTGGGCGGTCCGCAAGGACTACCTGGCGCGCGAGCCGCACGTCGTGCGCCAGGTCCACGAGGCGTTCCTGGCCTCCCGTGACGTGTCGCTGGAGGAGGTCGCGAAGGTCGCCGAGCAGGCCGCGCGCTGGGAGGCCTTCGACGCGGTGGTGCTGGAGAAGTACTTCACGACCCTGGACTTCCGCTTCGCGGCCGAACAGCTCGCCGGGGTGCGGGAGTTCGCCCGCCGGACCGGGCCGACGACCGGGTTCCCGGCGGACGTGACGGTCGAGCTGCTGTCCTAGGAGGCGGGTACGGGGGCCTGCATGTGCTCGCTGATCCACTGGATCGAGCCGTCCCCCATGCCCTTCACATAGGTCTTGGCGTTGTGCTCGCCGTCCTGGATCACCTGGAGGCGGCTCTTCACCGGCCCCTTGGTGTACTTCTTGATGAACGACTTCACGTTGGCGACGCCGGATTCCCTGCTGCCGATCTGGAACGCCAGATACACCTCGCGGTCCTTGGAGTCCGGCTGTGCGCCCAGGAGCCCGGCGAGCCTCTCCGGGTTGTTCGCCTGCCTCTCCTTCTCGTGTCCGGCCCACAGCGGCGAATCCGGAACGGTGTCCGGGCCGGAGGCGATGACGGCCTTGAACTTGTCCGGGTGCTTCAGTACGGACTTCAGGCCGACGAACCCGCCGGACGACGAGCCCATGAACGCCCAGCCGTCCCTTGAAGCGAACGTACGGAAATTCGCCCGGACGAAATCCGGGACGTCCTCCGTCATCCAGGTGCCCATTTTGGGCTGCCCGGGGATGTCGCTGCCGTCGTAGTAGTGCTCCTTGTCCGGGTTGAGGACCGGCATGATCACGACGAAGGGCAGGCTCTTGCCCTCTTTCGACCACTCACTGATGCTGCTCTGCAACTTGAGGTCGGTGCCCATCCAGTAATTGTTCGGATAGCCGTTGCCGCCGGGCAGGGCGATCAGCACGGGGAAGCCGCTGTTCGCGTACTTCGGGTCGAAGTACTGCGGGGGCGCCCAGACCCAGACCTTGCCCGTGAAGCCGGACTTGGCGCCGTGCAGCGTCGTCACGCCGATCTTGGTGCCGTCGGGGAGCGTGTTGGCGGTGGTGAACTCCGCCTTGGGGCCGGCCGGCATCAGGGTCTTGGGGAGGGCCTTCCCCTTCGCGTCCGTGGCCCGGGGTGCGGGGGCCGACGCGCTCGGGCCGTCGAAGGACACCGGGGCCCCTTCGCCGGAGCAGCCGGTGAGCAGGGCGAGCGAGCCGAGGGCGACGGCGGCTATGAGCGCCGTGGCGGGACGTGTCATGGAGCACTCCGGGTCTTTCGGGGCATTTACGGCCAGGTAGATGGCCGTGGACCCCAACCGGTTCCGTGCCGTCCCGTCTACGCTGCTGTACGCGACGACGTACGGGGGGAAGGCGCATGCAGCCGCTCGAAGTTGGCGAACCGGCAGCCATCGGTCCCTACCGGCTGCTCGGCAGGCTCGGGGCGGGCGGCATGGGCCGGGTCTACCTCGCCCGCAGCGAGGGCGGCCGGACCGTCGCGGTCAAGGTCGTGCACCCGCACTTCGCGCTGGACGAGGAGTTCCGGGCGCGGTTCCGGCGGGAGGTCGAGTTGGCGCGGCGGGTCGGCGGCGATGGGGCCTCTCCCGCTCGCACCGGTTCGAGAGGCTGGGGATGGACCGCGCCCGTACTCGACGCGGACCCCGACGCACCCGTCCCGTGGGTCGCCACCGGGTACGTCCCCGGGCCCCCGCTCGCCCGGGCCGTCACCGACCACGGGCCGCTCCCCGCGCACACGGTACGGGCGCTGGGCGCCGGACTGGCCGAGGCCCTCGCGGCGGTGCACGGACTCGGGCTCGTCCACCGGGACGTCAAGCCCTCGAACGTCCTGCTGGCCCTGGACGGGCCCTGCCTCATCGACTTCGGCATCGCCCGGGCGACGGACGGTACCGCGTCGCTCACGTCCACCGGCGTCTCGGTCGGCTCGCCCGGCTACATGGCGCCCGAGCAGATCCTCGGCAAGGGCGTGACCGGCGCCGCGGACGTCTTCTCGCTGGGCGCCGTCCTCGCGTACGCGGCGACCGGCACCGCCCCCTTCCCGGGCGACTCGTCGGCCGCCCTCCTCTACAAGGTGGTCCACGAGGAGCCGGACCTGGGCGGCGCCCTCTGCGGTGAGCTGCGGGACCTGGTGGCCGCGTGCCTGGCCAAGGAACCGGACGCCCGCCCCGCGCCGGGTGAGCTGGCCGCACGGCTGGCCCCGGGCGGGGCGGCCGCGCTGGTGGCGGGCGGCTGGCTGCCGGGCCCGCTGGTGCAGCGGGTCAGCCGGGACGCGGTACGGCTGCTGGACCTGGAGCCGGCGGTGGCGGACCCGTCCGGTTCGGGACCGGTGCCGTTCAGCAGCCCGGCGGTGGGCGCGTCCGGCGGGCCGGTGGTTTCCGGCGTGTTCGGCCCGCCCATCGAACCCGTACCGGCGGTGGACGCGCCGCCCCCGGCCCGTAAGCCCGTGTCGCTGTCCCTCACGACGACCTCCGAACCGGCGCCCGGCCGGGGCCGCCGGCTGAGCTGCACGGTCGCCCTGGCCGTGGCGGGCGCCCTGGCGGCGGTGACGGTGGGCGGCGGCACCCTCCTCGGCCTGTTCGACCGGGACGGCGGCCACAACGACGCGGCCGAGCCGCCGGGCAAGACGTCCCCGGGTGACGCCGCCCCGGCGCCCGCCTCCCTGCCGAAGGCGTTCATCGGCACCTGGAAGGGGTCCACGCAGGAGGAGAACGGCCTGCCGCACGGGGAGCTGACCGCCGTCTTCACACCGGGCGGCAAGGGCCAGGACGTGGTGCGGCTGACCACGACCCTCAGCGTCCTCGGGACGAGCGTCGAATGCCACAGCATCGGCAGGCTGACCTCGGCCGAGCCGAGGCGACTGCGCGTCACGGACCGCACCGACCCCGGCAAGCCCGGCTCCACGGGCATGTGCACGGGCACCTCCGCCACCCTGACGTTCACGCTCAACGAGGACGGCACCCTGGGCTACCGGTCCGACGAGGACGCGGCGGGCAACCCCTACGGAACGCTACGGAAGTCCGGCTGAGCCGCTGGGGAGGCCGTACCGCACGCCGGTCAGCCGCTCCGACACCTCCCACAGCCGGCGCCCCGTCCCGGCATCGGTCGCCGCCGGGGCCGCCCGGACCCGCGTGGGCGCGCCGCGCAGCTCGGCCGGGCCGTCGGGGCCGATGAACTGGCCGCCCTCCACGTCCGGGGCGGTCGCCGCGTAGAGCTGGGGCAGCGCTCCCCGGTCCGGGGACTGGGCGAGCGGGATGAGGACGCGGCCGAACAGCAGCCACACCATCCCCACCGGGGTGCCCCTCTGGAGGTTGGTCGAGGCGTAGCCGGGGTGGGCGAGCACGCTGCGCACCGGGCTGCCGGCCGCGGCCAGCCGCAGGTGGAGCTCCCGGCCGAAGACGGCGTTGGCGAGCTTCGACCTTCTTCCGGTACTTCGCCTCCAAGGAGGACGTGGTCGTCCAGTTCCTGGCCGGCATGGGCGCCGACATCCACGCCGAACTGGCGGCCCGGCCGGCGAACCCCCCTCCGTGGCGCTGCACGCCATCCGGGTCCCCGTCGCGGCCTGCGGCGACCACCACGAGCGGGCGCTGCGCGTGGTGCGGCTGATCCTGCGCACCCCCGCCCTGCTCGCCCGCTTCCTGGAGCGGCAGGCGCAGTGGCGCGACGACCTGGCGGCGGAGCTGGCGCGCCGCCTGGGGCTCGATCCCGCCACCGACCTGTACCCGCGGCTGGCCGCCGGGATGGCGCTGTCCGCCTTCGACGCCGTACTGCACCGGTGGAGCGACAGCGACGGCGCCGAGGACCCCGCCGGGCTGACCGACCGGGCCTTCGCCGTCATCGCCCCGGCCCTGGACGCCGTCGGCACCCGGCCCCCGCGGGCTGCGGAGGGTGCGCCGGAGGGCGGCTGACGCGCTGGCGTAGGCTGGTTCGGTCCGCGCAGAACCCCTGCAAACCGCCGAAAGGTGTCGCCCGGTGACCGAGAAGGCCGACCTTCAGTCCGTCCTCGACCGTGCCGCGGAGGGCGGGCGGATCACCCCCGAGGAGGCGCTCGACCTCTACCGGTCGGCACCGCTGCACGCGCTCGGCTCGGCCGCGGACGCGGTGCGGCGACGGCGCTACGCCGGTACGGAGCACATCGCGACGTACATCATCGAGCGCAACATCAACTACACCAACGTGTGCGTCACGGCGTGCAAGTTCTGCGCCTTCTACGCCCCGCCGAAGGACACCGCCAAGGGCTGGACGCGCGACCTCGACGACATCCTGCGGCGCTGCGCGGAGACCGTGGAGCTCGGCGGCACGCAGATCATGTTCCAGGGCGGGCACCACCCCGACTACGGCGTCGAGTACTACGAGAAGCACTTCGCCGCCATCAAGCAGGCCTTCCCGCAGCTCGTCATCCACTCCCTCGGCGCCTCCGAGGTCGAGCACATGGCGCGCATCTCCGGCGTCTCCGTCGAGGAGGCCATCTCCCGCATCCACGCCGCCGGTCTCGACTCCTTCGCGGGCGCCGGCGCCGAGCTGCTGCCCGAGCGGCCGCGCAAGGCGATCGCACCGCTCAAGGAGTCCGGCGAGCGGTGGCTGGAGATCATGGAGACCGCGCACCGGATGGGCGTCGAGTCGACCTCCACGATGCTCATGGGCACCGGCGAGACGAACGCCGAGCGCATCGAGCACATGCGCATGATCCGTGACGTCCAGGACCGCACCGGCGGCTTCCGCGCCTTCATCCCGTACACGTACCAGCCCGAGAACAACCACCTGAAGGGCCGCACGCAGGCCACCATCTTCGAGTACCTGCGCATGATCGCCATCGCCCGGCTGTTCTTCGACAACATCGCCCACATCCAGGGGTCCTGGCTCACCACGGGCAAGGAGATCGGGCAGCTCACCCTGCACTACGGCGCGGACGACCTCGGCTCGATCATGCTGGAGGAGAACGTCGTCTCGTCGGCGGGCGCCAAGCACCGCTCCAACCTGCGCGAGATGATCGACATGATCCGCACCGCCGACCGGGTACCGGCGCAGCGCACCACGACCTACGAGCACATCGTCGTCCACGACGACCCGGCGAACGACCCGGTCGACGAGCGCGTCGCCTCCCACATCTCCTCCACGGCGATCGAGGGCGGCACCGCGCACCCCGAGCTCCAACTGCTCCCCGCCAACTGAGCCGGCCGTGCTGACCCTTCACGTCGCCGAGGCCTCGCCCGAGGCGGCCGTCCTGGTCGACGGCGCGACCGTCGCCGCCACCGGCCCGTACGAGGAGCTGGCCGCCGCGTCCCCGCGGGCGCGGGTGCGGCGGTGGCCCGGCATCCTCACCCCCGGCCTGCTCAACCCCTACGGGCCCGAGCTGCTCGAAGGCGCCTACCACCCCGACCCGCGCGAGGCCGACGAGTTCGGCACCGAGCCGATCACCGGCGAGCGCGCCCGCGCCCTCTTCCGCGCCGACCCGTCACGGCAGGGCGCCAGCGCGCGGCGCGGCGTGCAGCGGATGCTGGCGCACGGCACGGTCGCCGTCGCGGGTGAACTGCGCAGCCGCGCCGCCCTGGACGCGGTGCGCCGGGCGGGCCTCGCCATGGCCGGCCGCCCGCCGAACCTGCCGGGGCCCGCGTCGTTCTCGCCGCGGCCGCTCGTGCTGCTCCCGGCCCTCACGGCCGGCGGCCCGGCCCGCTTCGCCGTGTTCGACGTACCCGACCGGGCGGCACTCGTGCGCCTCGGCGCCTCGACGTGCGTGGCCACCGTCGTGGGCGGCCGCCTGGTGTACAGGCGTGCGTAGGCGGGACGGGGCCGCCTGCCACAATGGGCCCGTGACCCGAGCAACCCTGGACAAGCAGCCGCACGAAGTCGCCTCCATGTTCGACGACGTCGCCGCGAACTACGACCTCACCAACGACGTCCTCTCGCTCGGCCAGGACCGGCGGTGGCGCAAGGAGGTCGCCAAGGCGGTCGACGCGCGCCCCGGCGACAAGGTCCTCGACCTCGCGGCCGGCACCGGCACCTCGTCGCTGCCGTTCGCGCGGGCGGGCGCGTTCGTCGTGCCGTGCGACTTCTCGCTCGGCATGCTGCGCGAGGGCAAGAAGCGCCACCCGTGGCTGCCGCTGACCGCCGGCGACGCGACCGGGCTGCCCTTCCGCGACGGGGTCTTCGACGCGGTGACCATCTCCTTCGGGCTGCGCAACGTCCAGGACACCGACGCCGCGCTGCGCGAGCTGTACCGGGTGACCAAGCCCGGCGGGCGCGTCGTCATCTGCGAGTTCTCGCACCCCACCTGGGCGCCGTTCCGGACGGTGTACGAGGAGTACCTGATGCGCGCGCTGCCGCCGGTCGCGCGCGCCGTGTCGTCCAACCCCGACGCATACGTCTACCTCGCCGAGTCCATCCAGAGCTGGCCCGACCAGCCGACGCTGGCGGGGCTCCTGAAGCGGGCCGGCTGGTCGAAGGTGGCGTGGCGGAACCTGACGGGCGGGATCGTGGCCCTGCACCGGGGCACGAAGGCCTGACGGGCTAGAGCTCCAGGCGGAAGCAGTACCCCTCCTGCCCGCCGCTGTCCGGGATGGCGTACGTCTCCGCCCGCGTCATCCCGAGCCGCCGCGTCACCGCCACCGACCGCTCGTTGCGGGTGTTCACCATCGCGACCACCCGCTCCACCCCCGCCGCCCGGAGCCGCTCCAGCGTGGCGCGGGCGGCGGCCGTCGCGTACCCCTTGCCCCACGCGGCCCGGGCCAGCCGCCAGCCGATCTCCACCTCACCGGCCGGCCCCCACTCGTGCGGCCACGGCTGCGCGCCCGTGAAGCCGATGACCTCGCCGTCCTCGTCCAGCAGGGTCCACAGGCAGAAGCCGAGTTCGGCGTCGTGCCGGCGCTGGCGGGCGGTGAACTCGTGGTAGACGGACAGCTCGGCCGGGCCGCCCTGGAAGAACTCCATGACCTCCGGGTCGTCGAAGACCCGGTGCCAGGCGTACGCGTCCTCGTCCGTCGGCACACGCAGCCGGACTACGGGCTCGACGGCGGCGGGGAGCAGCTCGGTCATCGGGGTGGCCCTTCGGGTCGGTGATCGGTACGTCCCCATAGACTGCACACGTCCTGTGCCGTCCGGTACGCAGTTTCGAGTATTCGGGAGACCCCGCCGTGACCGAGCAGCAGCCCCTCTCCGAACACACCGCGGATGTGATCGTCGTCGGGGCCGGTCCGGCCGGTTCGACGACCGCGTACTACCTCGCCAAGGCCGGCCTGGACGTCCTGCTCCTGGAGAAGACCGCGTTCCCGCGCGAGAAGGTCTGCGGCGACGGGCTGACGCCCCGCGCCGCCAAGCAGCTCGTGGCGATGGGCATCGACATCTCCGAGGAGGCGGGCTGGCTGCGGAACAAGGGGCTGCGCATCATCGGCGGCGGCGTCCGCCTCCAGCTCGACTGGCCCGAGCTGGCCTCCTACCCGGACTACGGACTGGTCCGCAAGCGCGACGACTTCGACGAGCAGTTGGCCCGCCAGGCTCAGAAGGCCGGGGCGCGGCTGTACGAGCGGTGCAACGTCGGCGCCCCGATCGTGGACGACCGCACCGGCCGGATCACCGGCGTCCACGCCAGGCTCGGCGAGGAGAAGACGCCGGTCACCTTCCACGCGCCGCTCGTCGTCGCGGCCGACGGCAACTCCACGCGCCTGTCCCTCGCCATGGGCCTGCACCGGCGCGAGGACCGGCCGATGGGCGTCGCCGTCCGGACGTACTTCACCTCCCCGCGCCACGACGACGACTACCTGGAGTCCTGGCTGGAGCTGTGGGACCGGCGCGGCCCCGGCGAGGACCGGCTGCTGCCGGGCTACGGCTGGATCTTCGGCATGGGCGACGGCACGTCCAACGTCGGCCTCGGCGTCCTCAACACCTCCGACTCCTTCAAGGAGCTCGACTGGCGCGAGGTGCTGAAGGCCTGGTGCGCCTCCATGCCGGAGGACTGGGGGTACGTCCCCGAGAACATGACCGGTCCCATCCGCGGCGCCGCCCTGCCGATGGCCTTCAACCGCCAGCCGCACTACACGCGCGGCCTGCTGCTGGTCGGCGACGCGGGCGGCCTGGTCAACCCGTTCAACGGCGAGGGCATCGCGTACGCCATGGAGTCCGGGCAGCTCGCCGCCGACGTCATCGTCCAGGCCCACGCCCGCGCGACCCCGGCCCAGCGCGAACTGGCCCTGCACAACTACCCGAAGATCCTCAAGGACACCTACGGCGGCTACTACACGCTCGGCCGCGCCTTCGTGAAGCTGATCGGCAACCCGAAGGTCATGAAGATCGCCACGCAGCGCGGCCTGACGCACCCGCTGCTGATGAAGTTCGCGCTGAAGATGCTCGCCAACCTGACCGACCCGACGGGCGGCGACGCGATGGACCGCATCATCAACGGCCTGTCGAAGGTGGCCCCCAAGGCCTGACGGCCGGCCGGAGGCCACCTGGTGGACGCGTTCGGCGCCCGCTGACCGGGGTACGGCACGATGAGCCCGTGACCAGTGGAGAGCGTGGCCCGCGTGGACCGATACGTACCGGTGGGGCCCTGCCCCTGACGGCCGTCACCGCCGGGACGGTGGCGATGGTGGTCTCGTACGCCGGGCCGCTCGCCCTCGTCCTGGCCGCCGCCTCCGCGGCCGGGCTCACGGAGGCGCAGGCGTCGTCGTGGGTGTGGGCGGTGTCCATCGGCGCGGGCGTCACCTGCGTGGGCTTGAGCTGGTGGAGCCGCGCGCCGGTCATCACCGCGTTCTCCACGCCCGGCGCGGCGATCCTCGTCACCGCCCTGCCCCAGCACGGCTACGCCGAGGCCGTCGGCGCCTTCCTGGCGGCGGGCGTGGCCGCCACGGTGCTCACCGCCACCGGGGTGTTCGCCCGGGTGATGGCCCGCATCCCGGCGGGCGTGGTCGCGGCGATGCTCGCCGGGACGCTGTTCTCCTTCGGCACGGCCGTGTTCACCTCGGTGCGCAACGCGCCGCTGCTCGCCGGCGCGATGCTGCTGGCGTACCTGCTCGCGCGGCGCCTGGTGCCGACGTACGCGGTGGTGTGCGCGCTCGTGGCCGGGCTGGCGGTGGCGGGGGCGACCGGCGGGCTGCGGGTGGATTTGCCCGGATTGGGGCTCGCCGTCCCCCATTTCACGGCGCCTCAGTTCTCGGTCGGGGCGCTCGTCGGGATCGGCGTGCCGCTGCTGGTGGCGACCCTGGCGGGCCAGTACGCGCCGGGCATCGCGGTGCTGAACGCCGCCGGGTACCGGCCGGACAGCCGGGTGGTGTGCGGGACGACGGGCCTGGTGTCGGTGCTGCTGGCGCCGTTCGGGTCGCACGCGGTCAACCCGGCGGCCATCACGGCGGCGATCTGCACCGGGCCGGACGCGCACCGGGACCCGGCCAAGCGGTGGATCGCCGGGGTGACGTGCGGCGTCGGGTACCTGGTGGTCGGCTGCTTCGGCTCCACCCTGGTCGCGCTGTTCACCGGGCTGCCGAAGGCGCTGGTCGCCACGCTCGCCGGGGTGGCGCTGCTCGGCTCGATCGCGGGCAGCCTGGCCCGTACGGTCGCCGACGAACGCGACCGGGAGGCCTCCGTCATCACCTTCCTGGCCACCGCGTCGGGCGTGACGATCGCCGGGATCGGCTCGCCGTTCTGGGGCCTGCTCGCGGGCGTCGCGGCGCACTTCCTGCTGCGTACCGGTACGGCCGGGGGCACGCCGAAGGGCCGTCGCTCCCTCCCCGAGCGGGGGAGCGACGGCCCTTCAAGCCCTGTGCGTACGCCTCAGAGCACGCGGACCGCGCCCGACGGCATGTCGTAGTCGAGCGAGCGCTCGACGACACCGGTGCTGGGGTTCTGCGCGCCGACGAACTTGCCGTCACCCACGTAGATCGCCACGTGGTACGAGTTGCTCCGGCTGCCCCAGTAGAGGATGTCGCCCGGCTGGAGGTTGTCCAGCGAGACGGAGGTGCCGCGGCTCGACTGGTCGCCCGAGACGCGCGGGAGCTCGATGCCGGCCTGGCGGTACGCGGCCTGGACGAGGCCGGAGCAGTCCCAGGAGTTGGGGCCGGTGCTGCCCATGACGTAGGCGTCGCCGACCTGGGCGCGGGCGAACGCCACGATCGCCGCGGCGGAGCCGGTCGCCTGGCCGGAGTCGTAGGAGGAGCCGCCGTCGTCGGAGCCGACGGAGGCGGACAGCGTGGTGCGCTCGGAGGAGCGGGAGGCGCGCTCGGCGGCCTCGGCCTGGGCCTTCGCCTCGGCCTTGCGCCGGGCCTCCTCGGCCTCCGCCTTGCGCTCCGCCTCGGCCTTGGCCGTCTTGGCTTCCTTCGCGGCCTTGGCGGCTGCGGCGTCCTCCTGTGCCTGCAGCTCCTGGTCGAGCGCGATCTGCTGCGTCGCCTCGGCGGAGGCGGCGACGGCGCTCGACAGGTCCGCGGACAGGTCCGCGTTCAGGGTGGGCATCTCGATGGTCTCGGTCACCGGCTCGGCGTTCGCCGGCCCGGCAGCACCGGCCACCGCGATGGTGCTGAGGACGCCACCGGCAACTCCGGCGCGCAGCGAGAGCTTCGAAGCGCTGCGGCGGGGCTTCCGGTGGCTGGGTATGTGAGCGGTGTGGGACATGAGTACAACCGCTATCAGGGCTTCACGGTTCCCTTCAAGAAACGTGTGTTGCGCCACAGTTGCGCGCGGATTGGTTGAATCCGCTTCCGTCTGCCCCTTATTGACGCCGTAACGGACAATGCGGACTCTGGTGATCACGGCCGTGATCATGGGTTTTCCGCGAAACGTCCGAATTGCCGTGCGCTTACCACTCCTTCACTCCGGTGGCCAAGCCCGCTTTCGTCGGCCCGGTGGCCGGGTGATGCAGGTCACAGGAAGGTCACCGTCGAAGATGCCCGGAAGATCGTGAAAGCGCGCACGTGTCCACTTCGGTACGGGCGGGCCCCTCGCGTGAGTGAGGCGAGGCTCTTTATCACCCGTGCGAGTCCAGGGCGAATTTGCTTGTAGTCACCATCCCTTGATAGGGCCCGACCCCTCTGACCTGGTCCTGGCCCCGGAAATGTCACGCCTTGTGAGCGTCTGGACGCACCCGGTATGAAGATCGCCCTCACGGTGAATTCATGATCCTTCGCCGGGTGGTGGAGATCACAAAGGCGTTGTCGTACCCCGTGTCGCAGATCACAGATCGACGGGCATAGGATGCGAAGCAGTCGGGCTTGTGAACTGCCTCACATGTGCACGATCTTCGCGAGGCGGCGAGACGGTGCCCGGTGCGGTCCATCGGTCAAGGACGACTGGAAGGAGCGAGGAGCGTGAATGCCTACACGCCCATCCTCGTGCTCGGCGCCCTCGGGGCAGGGTTTGCGATCTTCTCCGTGGTCATGGCCACGCTTATCGGCCCAAAGAGGTACAACCGGGCGAAGCTTGAGGCTTACGAGTGCGGTATCGAGCCGACGCCCACTCCGGCCGGAGGGGGCCGCTTCCCCATCAAGTACTACCTGACGGCGATGCTCTTCATCGTCTTCGACATCGAGATCGTCTTCCTCTACCCCTGGGCCGTCAGCTTCGACGCCCTGGGGCTTTTCGGGCTCGTGGAGATGCTGCTCTTCGTGCTCACCGTCTTCGTCGCCTACGCGTACGTGTGGCGGCGCGGCGGCCTGGAATGGGACTGAGGGGCTGAGGGGCACCAATGGGACTCGAAGAGAAGCTGCCGAGCGGTTTTCTGCTGACGACCGTCGAACAGGCCGCGGGCTGGGTGCGCAAGGCGTCCGTCTTCCCCGCGACCTTCGGCCTCGCCTGCTGCGCCATCGAGATGATGACGACCGGCGCCGGGCGGTACGACCTGGCGCGCTTCGGCATGGAGGTCTTCCGCGGCTCACCGCGCCAGGCGGACCTGATGATCGTGGCCGGCCGGGTGAGCCAGAAGATGGCGCCCGTCCTGCGTCAGGTCTACGACCAGATGCCGAACCCCAAGTGGGTGATCTCCATGGGGGTTTGTGCCTCATCGGGTGGGATGTTCAACAATTACGCGATTGTGCAGGGCGTTGACCACATTGTTCCCGTTGACATCTATTTGCCGGGCTGCCCGCCGCGCCCGGAGATGCTGATGGACGCGATCCTCAAGCTCCACCAGAAGATCCAGGGCTCCAAGCTCGGCGTCAACGCGGCGGAAGCGGCCCGCGAGGCGGAGGAGGCGGCGCTGAAGGCGCTGCCCACGATCGAGATGAAGGGGCTGCTGAGGTGAGCGACGACCGCGACATCAGCCGCCACGGCGCCGGCCCGGCCCGCGGCAGGGCCACGGTGCGGGGCGCGTCCCTCGCGCCCGCCTTCGCGATGGCTCCCGTGCGGGACGCCGGGACGGGCGGCCGGACGGGCACCGGGCCGCGGACGACGACGGCCGGCGGGCCCGTGCGGCGCCAGGCCGACGAGACGGAAGGGGGCGCGCTGTGAGCGATCAGCCGAATCCCGACAAGGACCTCAGCGCGCAGAACCTGCCCGGTCAGCGCGGCGAGCACGGGGAGGAGGTCCGGCTCCAGCGCGGCATGTTCGGCG
This sequence comes from Streptomyces sp. NPDC031064, assembly GCF_055570965.1. NCBI lineage: Bacteria > Bacillati > Actinomycetota > Actinomycetes > Kitasatosporales > Streptomycetaceae > Streptomyces > Streptomyces sp. NPDC031064. The sequence goes on along the minus strand of NZ_JBVIGF010000009.1, from coordinate 294,300 downwards.
CGAACAACGGCGGCGACACCTCCGGCTACGGCGGCCTCGTCCGCTCCGTACGCCTGCCCGGCCCGGCCACCCGGCCCTACGGCGGCTGGTTCGACGAGGTCGCCGACGAGCTGGAGGGCGCCCTGGAGGAGCAGGGCCTCGTCCCGTCGAGCGCCATCGAGAAGACGGTCGTCGACCGGGGCGAGCTGACCTTCCACATCGCCCGCGAGCACATCGTGCGCGTCGCCCGCACCCTGCGCGACGACCCCGCCCTGCGCTTCGAGCTGTGCACGGGCGTCAGCGGCGTCCACTACCCCCAGGACAAGGGCCGCGAGCTGCACGCCGTGTACCACCTGCGCTCGCTCACCCACGGCCGGCTGATCCGGCTCGAAGTCACCGCCCCGGACACCGATCCGCACGTCCCCTCGCTCGTCGAGGTCTATCCGACCAACGACTGGCACGAGCGGGAGACGTACGACTTCTTCGGCCTGATCTTCGACGGCCACCCCGCCCTCACCCGGATCATGATGCCGGACGACTGGCAGGGCTTCCCGCAGCGCAAGGACTACCCCCTCGGCGGCATCCCCGTCGAGTACAAGGGCGCCCAGATCCCGGCTCCGGACCAGCGGAGGTCGTACTCGTGACCACACCCCATGCCCCCCAGGCCCCCGAGGCCGAGGTCCGCGAGACCACCGAAGGCACCGTCTACACGGTCACCGGCGGCGACTGGGACGAGGTCGTCCAGTCCGCGGCCAAGGCCGACGACGAGCGCATCGTCGTCAACATGGGCCCCCAGCACCCCTCCACGCACGGCGTGCTCCGGCTCATCCTGGAGCTCGACGGCGAGACCGTCACCGAGGCCCGCTGCGGCATCGGCTACCTCCACACCGGCATCGAGAAGAACCTCGAGTACCGGACCTGGACGCAGGGCACCACCTTCGTCACGCGCATGGATTACCTGACGCCGTTCTTCAACGAGGCGGCGTACTGCCTCGGCGTGGAGAAGCTCCTCGGCATCGAGGACCAGATCCCCGACCGGGCGACGATCATCCGTGTCCTGCTGATGGAGCTCAACCGGCTCTCCTCGCACCTGGTGTGCATCGCCACCGGTGGCATGGAGCTGGGCGCCACCACGATCATGATCTACGGCTTCCGGGACCGCGAGATGATCCTGGACCTGTACGAACTGATCACCGGACTGCGCATGAACCACGCGTTCATCCGCCCCGGCGGCCTCGCCCAGGACCTGCCGCCCGGCGCCATGGACCAGCTCCGCGAGTTCGTGAAGACCATGAAGAAGAACCTGCCGGAGTACGACAAGCTCGCCACCGGCAACCCCATCTTCAAGGCCCGCATGCAGGACATCGGCTATCTGGACCTGGCCGGCTGCATGGCCCTCGGCGCCACCGGACCGATCCTCCGCGCCACCGGGCTGCCGCACGACCTGCGCAAGACCGACCCGTACTGCGGCTACGAGACGTACGAGTTCGACGTCCCGACCGCCGACACGTGCGACGCGTACGGCCGCTTCCTCATCCGCCTGGAGGAGATGCGCCAGTCGCTGCGGATCGTCGAGCAGTGCCTGGAGCGGCTGGAGCCGGGCCCGGTGATGGTCGCCGACAAGAAGATCGCCTGGCCCGCCCAGCTCGCCCTCGGCCCGGACGGACTCGGCAACTCCCTCGACCACATCAAAAAGATCATGGGCACCTCCATGGAGGCCCTGATCCACCACTTCAAGCTGGTGACCGAGGGCTTCCGCGTGCCGCCCGGCCAGACGTACACGGCGGTCGAGTCCCCCAAGGGCGAGCTCGGCGTCCATGTCGTCTCCGACGGCGGCACCCGCCCCTACCGGGTCCACTTCCGCGACCCGTCGTTCACCAACCTCCAGGCCATGGCGGCGATGTGCGAGGGCGGCATGGTTGCCGACGTCATCGTCGCCGTCGCGTCCATCGACCCCGTGATGGGAGGCGTCGACCGGTAATGACAGACGTCAGCTTGGGGATGCCGCAGCTCCCCGCCCCCGATTACCCGGCCGATGTGCGCGCCCGGCTCGAAGCGGACGCCAGGGAGGTCATCGCCCGCTACCCCGACAGCCGCTCCGCCCTGCTGCCGCTGCTGCACCTGGTGCAGTCGGAGGAGGGGCACGTGACCCGCACCGGCATGCGGTTCTGCGCGGAGATGCTGGACCTGACCACCGCCGAGGTCACCGCCGTCGCGACCTTCTACACCATGTACCGGCGGGGGCCGGGCGGCGACTACCAGGTCGGGGTGTGCACCAATACCCTGTGCGCGGTCATGGGCGGCGACGCGATCTTCGAGGAGCTCCAGGAGCACCTCGGAGTCGGCAACAACGAGACGACGCCGGACGGCAAGGTCACCCTCGAACACATCGAGTGCAACGCGGCCTGCGACTACGCGCCCGTGGTGATGGTCAACTGGGAGTTCTTCGACAACCAGACGCCCGAGTCCGCCAAGCGGCTCGTCGACGACCTGCGCGCCGGCCGCCCGGTCCGGCCCACGCGCGGCGCGCCCCTGTGCACGTACAAGGAGACCGCCCGCATCCTGGCCGGCTTCCCAGACGAGCGCCCCGGCGCGGTCGAGGCGACCGGCGGCGCGGGACCCGCGTCGCTGATCGGCCTGAAGCTCGCCAAGGGCGAGGCCGTGCCCGGCGCGCGCGTGGTCCACCCGCGCGGCGAGCCCGCCGAGGGCGAGGCCATGCCCGGCTCGGGGCACCTCAGCTCGCACGACGCGCCGCAGCAGACCTCGGCCTCGGACCCCGAGCACCCGTCCGGCCCGGTCGGCCCGGTCAACGAGGAGGGGGAGTGATGACGTTGGCACCCGAGACGACCAGCCCGGAGAAGCTGCTGGCGCCGGTCCTGTCGGCGTTCTGGGACCAGCCGAACTCCTGGACGCTGGAGACCTACAAACGGCACGACGGATACGAGGGGCTGAAGAAGGCCCTCGCCATGACGCCCGACGACCTCATCGCGTACGTCAAGGACTCCGGCCTGCGCGGCCGCGGCGGCGCGGGCTTCCCCACCGGGATGAAGTGGCAGTTCATCCCCCAGGGGGACGGCAAGCCTCACTATCTTGTTGTCAACGCCGACGAGTCGGAGCCCGGGACCTGCAAGGACATCCCGCTCCTCTTCGCCAACCCGCATTCCCTCATCGAGGGGATCGTGATCGCGTGCTACGCGATCAGGTCCAACCATGCCTTCATCTATCTGCGCGGTGAGGTCGTCCCCGTGCTGCGCAGGCTGCACGAGGCCGTGCGTGAGGCGTATGAGGCGGGCTACCTCGGCACGAACATCCTCGGCAGCGGACTCGACCTCGAACTCACCGTGCACGCGGGCGCCGGCGCGTACATCTGCGGTGAGGAGACCGCGCTGCTCGACTCGCTCGAAGGCCGCCGTGGCCAGCCCCGGCTGCGTCCCCCCTTCCCCGCGGTCGCCGGTCTGTACGCGTGCCCCACTGTGGTGAACAACGTCGAGTCGATCGCCTCGGTTCCCGCGATCCTGAACCGGGGCAAGGACTGGTTCAAGTCGATGGGCAGCGAGAAGTCCCCCGGCTTCACGCTCTACTCGCTCAGCGGCCACGTCGCCTCGCCGGGCCAGTACGAGGCGCCGCTCGGCATCACCCTGCGGCAACTGCTCGACATGAGCGGCGGCATGCGCCCCGGCCACCGGCTGAAGTTCTGGACGCCCGGCGGCTCGTCGACCCCGATGTTCACCGACGAGCACCTCGACGTCCCGCTCGACTACGAGGGCGTCGGCGCGGCCGGCTCCATGCTCGGCACCAAGGCGCTCCAGTGCTTCGACGAGACGACGTGCGTGGTGCGGGCGGTCACCCGGTGGACCGAGTTCTACGCCCACGAGTCGTGCGGCAAGTGCACCCCCTGCCGTGAAGGCACGTACTGGCTGGTGCAGTTGCTGCGCGACATCGAGGCCGGCAAGGGCGTCATGAGCGACCTCGACAAGCTGAACGACATCGCCGACAACATCAACGGCAAGTCGTTCTGCGCCCTCGGCGACGGCGCCGCCTCGCCGATCTTCTCGTCGCTGAAGTACTTCCGCGGGGAGTACGAGCAGCACATCACGGGCAAGGGCTGCCCCTTCGACCCGGCCAAGTCGACCGCCTGGGCGGACAACCACGTGGAGGTGACGGCGTGACCGTCATGGCATCCGGCCCCGCCGGGGGCGGCAGCGCGGCCGTCCCACCCGAAGACCTGGTCACCCTGACCATCGACGGGATCGAGATCTCCGTCCCGAAGGGGACGCTGGTCATCCGCGCCGCCGAGCAGCTCGGCATCGAGATCCCCCGGTTCTGCGACCACCCCCTCCTCGACCCGGCCGGCGCCTGCCGGCAGTGCATCGTCGAGGTCGAGGGCCAGCGCAAGCCGATGGCGTCGTGCACCATCACCTGCACCGACGGCATGGTCGTCAAGTCGCAGCTCACCTCGCCGGTCGCGGAGAAGGCCCAGGTGGGGGTGATGGAGCTGCTGCTCATCAACCACCCGCTGGACTGCCCGGTCTGCGACAAGGGCGGCGAGTGCCCGCTGCAGAACCAGGCCATGTCGCACGGGCAGGCCGAGTCGCGCTTCGAGGGCAAGAAGCGGACCTACGAGAAGCCCGTGCCGATCTCCACGCAGGTGCTGCTGGACCGCGAGCGGTGCGTGCTGTGCGCCCGCTGCACCCGGTTCTCCAACCAGGTCGCGGGTGACCCGATGATCGAGCTGATCGAGCGCGGCGCGCTCCAGCAGGTCGGTACGGGGGAGGGCGACCCGTTCGAGTCGTACTTCTCCGGCAACACCATCCAGATCTGCCCGGTCGGCGCGCTGACCTCGGCGGCGTACCGGTTCCGCTCCCGCCCCTTCGACCTGGTCTCCTCGCCGAGCGTCTGCGAGCACTGCGCGGGCGGCTGCGCCACGCGCACGGACCACCGGCGCGGCAAGGTCATGCGACGGCTCGCCGCCAACGACCCGGAGGTCAACGAGGAGTGGCTGTGCGACAAGGGACGTTTCGCGTTCCGGTACGCGCAAGCGCGTGACCGGCTCACCACGCCGCTCGTACGCAGCTCCGAGACGGGCGAGCTGGAGCCGGCCTCCTGGCCGGAGGCGCTGGAGGCGGCGGCGCGCGGCCTGGTCCGGGGGCGCACGGGCGTCCTGACCGGCGGGCGGCTGACCGTCGAGGACGCGTACGCGTACGCCAAGTTCGCCCGGGTCGCGCTCGACACCAACGACATCGACTTCCGCGCGCGCGTGCACAGCAGCGAGGAGGCCGACTTCCTGGCCGCCCGGGTCGCCGGTCACGGCAGGGATCTGGACGGGGCGGGCGTCACGTACACCTCCCTGGAGAAGGCCCCGGCGGTGCTGCTCGTCGGGCTGGAGGCGGAGGAGGAGGCGCCGGGCGTCTTCCTGCGGCTGCGCAAGGCGTGGCGCAAGAAGGGCCAGCGGACGTACGCGCTGGCCTCGTTCGAGACCCGGGGCCTGCACAAGGCGGGCGGCACCCTGCTGCCGGCCGCGCCCGGGACGGAGCCCGAGTGGCTGGACGCGCTGGCCTCCGGGACGGGGCTGGACGCGGACGGCACCGCCGCCTCCCGGGCGCTGCGGGAGCCCGGCGCGGTCATCGTGGTCGGTGAGCGGCTGGCGGGCGTGCCGGGCGCGCTGACCGCGGCCGTGCGCACCGCGGCGGCGACCGGGGCGGAGCTGGTGTGGATCCCGCGCCGGGCCGGTGAGCGCGGCGCGGTGTGGGCGGGCGCGATCCCGTCCCTGCTCCCGGGCGGGCGGCCCGCGACCGACCCACGCGCGCGTGACGAGGTCGCCGCCGCCTGGGGCGTCCGCGAACTGCCGCACCGGTACGGACGGGACACGGGCCAGATCGTGGAGGCCGCGGCCACCGGCGAGCTGGGCGCCCTGCTCGTCGCGGGAGTCGAGGTCGCCGACCTGCCGGACCCGGCACGCGCGCGTGAGGCCCTGGACGCGGCGTTCGTCGTGTCGCTGGAGCTGCGGCCCGGCGAGGTCACCGACCGGGCGGACGTGGTCCTGCCGGTCGCCGCGGTCGCCGAGAAGCCCGGCACCTTCCTCAACTGGGAGGGCAGGGTCCGTATGTTCGAGGCCGCGCTGAAGCCGCAGCACATGACGCGGCCGCTCCCCCCGACGGACGCGCGGGTGCTGCACATGCTGGCCGACACCATGGACGTCCACTTCGCGCTGCCGGACGTGAAGGCCGTGCGCACCGAGATGGACCGGCTCGGCGCGTGGGACGGGACGCGGGCGGGTGACCCGGTGGAGTCCGCCGCGCCGCTGCCCCAGGCCGGCGAGGGCGAGGCGGTCCTGGCGGGCCACCGGATGCTGCTCGACCTGGGCCTCCTCCAGGAAGGCGACGAGGCCCTGGCGGGCACCCGCCACGCCTCGGTGGCCCGCCTGTCGGCCGCCACGGCGGCGGAGACCGGCGTCAAGGACGGCGACCTCCTCGCGGTGACCGGCCCGGCGGGCTCCGTCGAACTGCCCCTGGCGGTCACCGACATGCCGGACCGGGTGGTCTGGCTGCCGCTCAACTCGACCCCGGGCGGCGTCCTGTCCGCCATGGGCACCGTCCCCGGAAAGCTGGTCCGCCTCGCCCCGGCGACCCCGGACTCCGCGGCCCGCACGGAGGTGGAGGCATGATCCCGTACACCCTGGCAGCGGAAGACCTGTCCATGTTCGGCCGCGACCCCTGGTGGCTCGTGGTGATCAAGGCGGTCTTCTGCTTCGCCTTCCTGATGGTGACCGTGCTCTTCTCCATCGTGTGGGAGCGCAAGGTCGTCGCCTGGATGCAGCTCCGCATCGGCCCCAACCGGCACGGCCCCTGGGGCCTCCTCCAGTCCCTCGCGGACGGCGTCAAGCTGATGCTGAAGGAGGACGTGGTCGTCAAACGGGCCGACAAGGTCGTCTACGTCCTCGCCCCGATCGTCGCGGCCATCCCGGCGTTCATGGCGATCGCGGTGATCCCCTTCGGCCCGGCCGGCAACGAGGTGTCGATCTTCGGGCAGCGCACCACGATGCAGCTCACCGACCTGCCGATCGCGATGCTCTACATCCTCGCGGTCGCCTCCGTCGGCATCTACGGCATCGTGCTGGCCGGCTGGTCGTCCGGCTCGACGTACCCGCTCCTCGGCGGTCTGCGCTCGTGCGCCCAGATGATTAGCTACGAGATCGCGATGGGCGCCGCCTTCGCGTCCGTCTTCCTCTACTCCGGGTCGATGTCGACCTCGGCGATCGTCGAGGCGCAGGCGGACCGCTGGTACATCATCCTGCTGCCGGTGTCGTTCATCATCTACATCGTCACGATGGTCGGTGAGACCAACCGCGCCCCGTTCGACATGCCCGAGTCCGAGGGCGACCTGGTCGGCGGCTTCAACACCGAGTACAGCTCCATCAAGTTCGCGATGTTCATGCTCGCCGAGTACGTGAACATGGTGACGGTCTCGGCGGTGTCGGTGACCCTCTTCCTGGGCGGCTGGCGGGCCCCATACCCGATCTCCACCTTCTGGGAGGGCGCGAACCACGGCTGGTGGCCGATGCTCTGGTTCGTCGTCAAGGTCCAGTTGCTGCTGTTCTTCTTCATCTGGCTGCGCGGCACGCTGCCCCGCGTCCGTTACGACCAGCTCATGAAGCTCGGCTGGAAGGTCCTCATCCCCGTATCCGTCCTCTGGCTGATGCTGGTGGCGACCGTGCGGGCGCTGCGCAACGAGAACTACGACTTCCAGCAGATCGTGCTGTACGTCGCCGGCGCGGTCATCGCGGTCCTCCTGCTGTCGTTCGTCGCCGACGTCTTCCGCGACAAGAAGGCCAAGCAGGAGGCGCAAGCGGCGCCGCCGCCCGCCGAGTTCGACCCGATGGCCGGTGGATTCCCCGTGCCGCCGCTGCCCGGCCAGACCCTGCCGCCGGTGCCCCGGCGACGGCCGCGCTCGGAGCGCGAGCTGATTGTCAGTGGTGGGTCCGACACTGTGAGTGAGGGAAAGGAGGCTGACGGTGTCTGAGAGTGATTTCCAGAATCCGGTCGCCGGCTTCGGCGTGACCTTCAAGGCCATGTTCAAGAAGCGGCTGACCGAGCAGTACCCGGAGCAGCAGAAGACGACGGCGCCGCGCTTCCACGGCCGGCACCAGCTCAACCGCCACCCGGACGGCCTGGAGAAGTGCGTCGGCTGCGAGCTGTGCGCCTGGGCCTGCCCGGCCGACGCCATCTACGTGGAGGGCGCGGACAACACGGACGAGGAGCGCTACTCGCCGGGTGAGCGCTACGGCCGCGTCTACCAGATCAACTACGCCCGCTGCATCTTCTGCGGACTGTGCATCGAGGCCTGCCCGACCCGGGCGCTGACGATGACGAACGAGTTCGAGCTGGCCGACAGTTCCCGGGCGAACCTCATCTTCACCAAGGAGCAGCTCCTCGCGGGCCTGGAGGAGGGCATGGTCGACACGCCCCACGCCATCCACCCCGGCATGACCGAGCAGGACTACTACCGGGGCCTGGTCACCGAGGCCGCGCCCGGCACGGTGCGGCAGGCCGCGTCCGGCAAGGGCGACGAGAAGCCGCAGGAGGCCGCGTCGGACTTCGGTGAGGACGAGCCCGCGTCGAAGAAGGTGGTCGGCGCATGAGCACGCTCGCCGCCGCGGCCTCCACGGGCGAGGCCGTGCAGTTCTGGGTGCTCGGCACCATCGCCGTCGTCGGCGCGCTGGGCACGATCTTGATGAAGAAGGCCGTGCACAGCGCGCTCAGCCTGGCCGGGACCATGATCATCCTGGCGGTCTTCTACCTCGCCAACGGGGCGTACTTCCTGGGCGTCGTGCAGATCATCGTCTACACCGGCGCCATCATGATGCTCTTCCTCTTCGTCGTCATGCTCGTCGGCGTCACCGCCGCCGACTCGCTGAAGGAGACCATCAAGGGCCAGCGCTGGATGGCCGCCGCCTGCGGGCTCGGCTTCGGCATCCTGCTCGTCGCCGGGCTCGGCAGGGCCTCGCTGGACACCTTCGAGGGCCTCGGCACGGCGAACGCCGGGGGCAATGTGGAGGGTCTCGCGGCGCTGATCTTCACCACGTACGTCTTCGCCTTCGAGATCACCGGCGCGCTGCTGATCACCGCGGCCGTCGGCGCGATGGTGCTGACGCACCGGGAGCGCACGGAGCGCGCCCGTACCCAGCGCGAACTGTCCGAGCAGCGCGTACGCGAGGGGAAGCACCTGCCGCCGCTGCCCGCGCCCGGTGTCTACGCCCGGCACAACGCCGTGGACATTGCCGGCCTGCTGCCCGACGGCACGCCGTCCGAGCTCACCGTCAGCAGGACGCTGCGGGCGCGCGGCCAGATCCGCGACGTGTCGCGGCAGGCGCTGGAGGACCTCAAGGCGCTGGAGCAGCGCGCGGAGGAGCGCCTGGGACGCGGCCCTTCGGAGCCGCAGGCGTCCCGGCCCCAGGACCGTGAGGAGGAGAACGCGCAGTGAATCCGGTCAATTACCTGTACCTGGCCGCCCTGTTGTTCACCATCGGAGCGGCCGGGGTGCTGATCCGGCGGAACGCGATCGTCGTCTTCATGTGCGTCGAGCTGATGCTCAACGCCTGCAACCTCGCGTTCGTCGCCTTCTCCCGTATGCACGGCAATCTCGACGGCCAGATCATCGCCTTCTTCACGATGGTCGTCGCCGCCGCGGAGGTCGTGGTCGGGCTCGCGATCATCGTGTCGCTGTTCCGTTCCCGCCACTCGGCCTCGGTCGACGACGCCAGCCTGATGAAGCTGTGAGGGGCTGAATCGTGGAGAATCTGATCGCGCTGCTGGTCGCGGCGCCTCTGCTGGGAGCGGCCGTCCTGTTGTGCGGCGGCCGCAGGCTGGACCGGGCCGGGCACTGGCTCGGCACCCTCCTCGCCGCCGCCTCCTTCGCCATCGGGGCGGTGCTCTTCTTCGACATGCTGGGCAGGGGCGCCGAGGAACGGGCGCTGCACCAGCACCTGTTCAGTTGGGTGCCGGTGGAGAGCTTCCGGGCGGACATCGCCTTCCAGCTCGACCAGCTCTCGATGACCTTCGTCCTGCTCATCACCGGTGTGGGCACGCTCATCCACGTGTACTCGATCGGGTACATGGCGCACGACGAGCGCAGGCGCCGCTTCTTCGGCTATCTCAATCTCTTCCTCGCGGCGATGCTGCTGCTGGTCCTCGCCGACAACTACCTGCTGCTGTACTTCGGCTGGGAGGGCGTCGGCCTCGCCTCGTACCTCCTGATCGGCTTCTGGCAGCACAAGCCCAGCGCGGCCACCGCCGCCAAGAAGGCCTTCCTGGTCAACCGGGTCGGCGACATGGGCCTGTCGATCGCCATCATGCTGATGTTCACCACCTTCGGGACGTTCACCTTCGGGCCGGTGCTCGCGGCCACGGACGGGACGTCGGAGGGGATGCTGACGGCCATCGGCCTGATGCTGCTGCTGGCCGCGTGCGGCAAGTCCGCGCAGGTGCCGCTCCAGTCCTGGCTGGGTGACGCGATGGAGGGCCCGACCCCGGTCTCGGCCCTCATCCACGCGGCGACGATGGTGACCGCCGGCGTGTACCTCATCACGCGCTCGGGCGCCATCTTCAACGCCGCCCCCGACGCGCAGTTGGCGGTCGTGGTGGTCGGCGCGGTCACGCTCCTGTTCGGTGCGATCGTCGGTTGCGCGAAGGACGACATCAAGAAGGCGCTGGCCGGTTCGACGATGTCGCAGATCGGCTACATGATCCTTGCGGCCGGGCTCGGCCCGATCGGGTACGCGTTCGCGATCATGCACCTGGTGACGCACGGCTTCTTCAAGGCGGGTCTGTTCCTCGGCGCCGGTTCGGTCATGCACGGCATGAACGACGAGGTCGACATGAGGAAGTACGGCGGCCTGAGGAAGTACATGCCGGTCACCTTCGTCACCTTCGGGCTCGGGTACCTGGCGATCATCGGCTTCCCGGGCCTCTCCGGCTTCTGGTCCAAGGACAAGATCATCGAGGCGGCCTTCGCCAAGGGCGGCACGGAGGGCTGGATCCTCGGCGGCGTCGCCCTGCTGGGCGCGGGCATCACGGCGTTCTACATGACCCGCGTGATGCTCATGACGTTCTTCGGCGAGAAGCGCTGGCAGCCCGCCCCCGACCCGGACACGGCGCCCAGCGTCGAGCCCGGCATCGAGGTCCACCCGGGCGAGATGCCGCACCCGCACGAGTCGCCCAAGTCGATGACGATCCCGATGATCCTGCTGGCCTTCGGATCGGTGTTCGCGGGCGCGCTGTTCTCGCTGAACAGCGCCTTCGTCAACTGGCTCAAGCCGGTCACCCAGTTCGAGCACGGGCACCCGCCCATCAGCGCCGGCGCGGTGACCGCCTCCACGGTCGTCGTGCTGCTGATCGGCGTCGGCATCGCGTACGCGCAGTACGGCCGCAAGCCCGTGCCGGTCGTCGCCCCGCGCGGCTCGCTGCTCACCCGCGCCGCCCGGCGCGACCTGCTCCAGGACGACTTCAACCACGTCGTCCTGGTCCGCGGTGGCGAGCACCTCACCCGCTCGCTGGTGTACGTGGACCACACCCTGGTCGACGGGGTGGTCAACGGCACCGCCGCCTCCGTCGGCGGACTGTCCGGCCGGCTGCGCAAGTTGCAGAACGGCTTCGCCCGCTCCTACGCGGTCTCGATGTTCGGAGGTACGGCGGTGCTGATCGCCGCGACCCTGCTGATGAGGGGGGTGTGACCGCGATGTCGCAAGTGGTGAACGCGGGGTTCCCGCTTCTTACGGTGACGGCGGCCGTGCCCGCGGTGGGCGCGATCCTCACCGCCGCCGTCCCGGCCGCGCGCCGCACGGCCGCCAAGTGGCTGGCGCTGCTCGTCTCGCTCGCCACGCTCGTCCTGGCCGCGCTGGTGGCCATCCGGTTCGAGCCCGATGGTGACCGCTACCAGCTCAGCGAGTCCCACGCCTGGATCAAGGACTTCGGCGTCCGCTACGAACTGGGCGTCGACGGCATCGGGGTGGCGCTGATCGCGCTCACCGCGCTGCTGATCCCCTTCATCATCCTGGCGGGCTGGCACGACGCCGACCCCCTGGAGACGAAGTCGAAGCGCTGGCGGCCGACGCAGGGCTTCTTCGCCCTGATCCTGATGGTCGAGGCGATGGTGATCCTCTCCTTCGAGGCCACCGACGTCTTCCTCTTCTACATCCTCTTCGAAGCCATGCTCATCCCGATGTACTTCCTCATCGGCGGCTTCGGGGACCGGGCCCACGCGGGCACCGACGACAACGCGGCGGCCCAGCGGTCGTACGCCGCGGTCAAGTTCCTGCTCTACAACCTGGTCGGCGGGCTCATCATGCTGGCCGCCGTCATCGGGCTGTACGTCGTCGCGGGGAACTTCTCCCTCACGGAGATCGCCCAGGCGCGGGCGAGCGGTGAGCTGGAGATGGCGACCAACACCGAGCGGCTGCTGTTCCTCGGGTTCTTCTTCGCCTTCGCGGTGAAGGCCCCGCTGTGGCCGCTGCACACCTGGCTGCCCAACGCGATGGGCGAGGCGACCGCGCCGGTCGCGGTGCTCATCACGGCGGTCGTCGACAAGGTCGGCACGTTCGCGATGCTCCGCTTCTGCCTCCAGCTCTTCCCGGAGGCGACGAAGTGGGCCACGCCCGCGATCATCGTGCTGGCGCTGATCAGCATCGTGTACGGGGCGCTGCTCGCGGTCGGCCAGCGGGACATCAAGCGGCTGGTCGCCTACGCGTCGATCTCCCACTTCGGCTTCATCATCATGGGCATCTTCGCGATGACCAGCCAGGGCCAGTCCGGGGCCACGCTCTACATGGTCAACCACGGGATCTCGACGGCCGCGCTGATGCTGGTGGCCGGGTTCCTGATCTCGCGGCGCGGGTCGCGGCTCATCGCCGACTACGGCGGTGTGCAGAAGGTGGCCCCGGTGCTCGCCGGGACGTTCCTGGTGGGCGGCCTGGCCACACTGTCGCTGCCCGGGCTCGCGCCGTTCGTCTCCGAATTCCTGGTCCTGGTGGGCACGTTCGCCCGCTACCCGGTGGCCGGGATCATCGCGACCTTCGGCATCGTGCTCGCCGCGCTCTACACGCTGGTCCTCTACCAGCGGACCATGACCGGGCCGGTGAAGGAGGAGGTCCGGGCGATGCCCGACCTCAAGGCGCGTGAGCTGGTGGTGGTCGCCCCGCTGATCGCCCTCCTGCTCTTCCTGGGCGTCTACCCGAAGCCGGTGACCCAGATCGTCGACCCGGCGGTGCGGCACACCATGTCCGACGTACAGCAGAAGGACCCCAAGCCCGAGGTGGAGGCGGCCAAGTGAACGCGAGTGCTGTCCACAGCCTGTGGACGACGGCGGCCGAACCGGCTCCCGTCGACAAGATCGGGGCGCCGGCCATCGAGTACGCCCAACTGGCCCCCACGCTGATCGTGGTGGGCGCCGCCGTGGTGGGCATCCTGCTGGAGGCGTTCGTCCCGCGCCGCGCCCGCTACTACGCGCAGGTGTTCCTGACCGTCGTGGCGCTGGCCGCCGCCTTCGCCGCGGTCGTCGCCCTGGCGGCCGGCGGCCACGCCACCACCAAGGCGGGTATCGCCGCGATGGGCGCCATCGCGGTCGACGGGCCCGCGCTGTTCCTCCAGGGCACCATCCTGCTGGCCTCGCTCGTCGCGGTGTTCACCTTCGCCGAGCGGCGGCTCGACCCCGCCCACCACGGGCACCGGGTCGACTCGTTCGCCGCCGAGGCCGCCGCCGTACCGGGCAGCGACCAGGAGAAGGCCGCCGTGAAGGCGGGCTTCACGACCACCGAGGTCTTCCCGCTGGTGCTGTTCGCCGTCGGCGGGATGCTCGTCTTCCCGGCGGCGAACGACCTGCTGACGCTGTTCATCGCGCTGGAGGTCTTCTCCCTCCCGCTGTACCTGCTGTGTGCCGTCGCCCGCCGCAAGCGGCTGATGTCGCAGGAAGCCGCGGTGAAGTACTTCCTGCTCGGCGCCTTTTCCTCCGCGTTCCTGCTGTTCGGCATCGCCCTGCTGTACGGGTACGCGGGCTCCGTGTCGTACGCGCGCATCGCGGATGTGGTGGACGGGTCGGTCACCGACGTCACCCCGGCGCTCGCCCAGACCATGGGCAACGACGTGCTGCTGCTCATCGGCTTCGCGATGGTGCTGATGGGCCTGCTGTTCAAGGTCGGCGCGGTGCCGTTCCACATGTGGACCCCGGACGTCTACCAGGGCGCCCCGACGCCGGTCACCGGCTTCATGGCGGCCGCCACCAAGGTCGCGGCGTTCGGCGCGATGCTGCGGCTGCTGTACGTGGTGCTGCCCGGGCTGCGCTGGGACTGGCGGCCCGTCATGTGGGGCGTCGCCATCGTCACCATGCTGGCCGGTGCGATCGTCGCGATCACCCAGACCGACATCAAGCGGCTGCTCGCCTACTCGTCGATCGCCCACGCCGGGTTCATCCTCGCGGGTGTCATCGCGGCGACGCCCGACGGCGTCTCCTCGGTGCTCTTCTACCTGGCCGCGTACTCGTTCGTGACGATCGGCGCCTTCGCCGTCGTCACGCTGGTGCGGGACGCGGGCGGCGAGGCCACGCACCTGTCCAAGTGGGCCGGGCTCGGGCGGCGTTCGCCGCTCGTCGCCGCGGTCTTCGCGGTGTTCCTGCTGGCCTTCGCCGGTATCCCGCTGACCTCCGGGTTCGCGGGCAAGTTCGCCGTCTTCAAGGCGGCGGCGGAGGGCGGCGCCGGAGCGCTGGTGGTCATCGGCGTGATCTCGTCGGCGATCGCCGCGTTCTTCTACATCCGGGTCATCGTGCTGATGTTCTTCAGCGAGCCGAAGCCGGAGGGCCCGACGGTCGCGGTGCCGTCACCGCTGACGATGACGACGATCGGGGTGGGCGTCGCGGTCACGCTGGCACTGGGCGTGGCTCCGCAGTACTTCCTCGATCTCGCCGGGCAGGCGGGGATCTTCGTCCGCTGACGGAAGCCGGTCGGACGTGCGGCGGGGTGCTCTGCGCCCCGCCGCACGCGTGTGCCCGGGGTGGTCACTCTCGGGGGCAGCGGACCCTCGGGTTCCAGTCCGCCATGAGCCCCTTCGGGTTCTTCTTGTAGAGCCAGACGTGCAGGTCGTAGTGGTTCGGCATACCGGGCTCATGACCGGCCATCGGGCCGTTGAGGCCACGGCCGAACATCCTGGGGCGGTCGGGGTCCGTCGCGAGGTCCTGGTCGCGGTCGATGGTGACGTACTCCACGGCGACGAGCCGCCGCTTGCCGCCCGGCCCCGCCTCGTAGAGGAGCGCGGCGGGCTTGGCCGGGTCGGTGGAGTTGACGTGGGCTTCCTTGACGTAGTGGTAGCCCATGCCGCCCTCGGAGGAGTAGGCGCACTGGTCCGTGCGCGCGTAGCCGTCCCTGATGGCGCGGGCTTCGTCGCGGTACTTCTCCGTGGCCTGGTACGCCCTGGCCAACTGGGCGTGCCGGTTCTTCTCGCCGACGGTCGGTGCGGGGGGTGCGAGCGGGGCCGACGGTGCGGGCGGGGCCGGGGGTGCGGCGCTCAGCGTCAGCGAGGCGAGGGCGGCGAGGCCGAGGGCGGATATGAGCGGTCGGGAGTGCATGCTGCTGCTCCAGTGGGTGCAGGAGGGCTACGGGTTGGGCTCCCCCCACTGCCCACTGGACAGCCTGCGGCCGGGCCCGGGAGCGCGCACGCCCGGTGGGGCGTTCGGCTGACACCGGCGAGGGGCGGAGCCATCGCGGCTCCGCCCCTCGCGGTCAGTGGGCGGGCGCGATCCGGCCCGTGACCTCGCCGAGGCCCACCTTGGTGCCGTCCGGTCCCGGGGCCCAGGCGGTGAGCGTCACCTCGTCGCCGTCCTCCAGGAACGTCCGCTTGCCGGTGGACAGTTCGAGCGGCTCCTGGCCGTTCCAGGTGAGTTCGAGCAGCGAGCCGCGCTGGTGGACCTCGGGGCCGCTGACCGTGCCGGAGCCGAACAGGTCGCCGGTGCGGAGGGAGGCACCGTTGACGGTCATGTGGGCGAGCTGCTGGGCGGCCGTCCAGTACATGGCCGAGAACGGCGGTTCGGCGACCGTCTCGCCGTTGATGCGCACGGTGATGTGGAGGTCGAAGCCGCCCGGCTCCTCGTCGGAGCTGTCGTCCAGGTAGGGCAGGAGCGGGAAGTCACGCGCGGGCGGCGCCACCCGGGCCGCGTCCAGGGCCTCCAGCGGGGTCACCCAGGCGGACACGGAGGTCGCGAACGACTTGCCGAGGAACGGGCCGAGGGGGACGTACTCCCACGCCTGGATGTCGCGCGCCGACCAGTCGTTGAGGAGGCTGAGCCCGAAGACGTGGTCGCGGAAGGAGGCCAGGGGCACCGGCTGTCCCAGCTCGGAGGGGGTGCCGACGAGGAAGCCGACCTCCGCCTCGATGTCGAGCTTGATGGACGGGCCGAAGGTGGGCGTGGGATCGGCGGGCGCCTTGCGCTGGCCCTTGGGGCGGGTGATGTCGGTGCCGGAGACGACGACCGTGCCGGAACGGCCGTGGTAGCCGATGGGCAGGTGCTTCCAGTTCGGGGTGAGCGGCTCCCCGTCCGGGCGGAAGATCCGGCCGACGTTGGTGGCGTGGTGCTCGGAGGCGTAGAAGTCGACGTAGTCGGCGACCTCGTACGGCAGGTGGAGCGTGACCGTGGCGAGGGGGTGCAGGAGCGGTTCTATGGCGGAGCGGTGGGCCGGGACCGTCAGCCATGCGGTGAGCGCCCGGCGGACGTCGCGCCAGGCGGTGCGGCCCGCGGCGAGCAGCGGGTTCAGGCTCGGCCGGGCCAGCAGCGCCGCGTACGGCGAGCCCAGCGCGTGCGCCGCCGCCCCGGCGTCCAGGACGTGGTCGCCGATGCGGACGCCGAGCCGGCGGCGGCCGGGCTCGTCGGCGGTGCTGAAGACGCCGTACGGAAGGTTGTGCGGGCCGAAGGGGTCGCCCTCGGTCAGGTCGAGCGGGCTCTGCTCGGGCATCGGTGCTTGCCTCGCTTTCCACGTGTGTGGGGGACACGTTAGATCAGCCTGCCGTACGGGGGATGCGCCTCTCCCAGGTGTGATGGAAGACCGGTTCCGTGCCGTCCTTGCAGATCACCTCGTCGGACGTCAGGAAGTGGGTGGCGGTGCAGGTGATCTCGGAGCGGGTCTCGACGGTGACGTTCCAGGGCAGGTCGGGGCGATGCAGGCGGATCGTCCAGTCGGAGCGGGCGCGGGCCGAGAGCGGGTCCCCTTCGTTGATCGCGTAGGTCTCCAGCGCCTCCTCGGTGACCTCCAGACCGTCCGGGTGGACGCGGGCGCCGCCGTGGCGGGGGTCCACTTCCAGGCGCCATTCGCCCCGGGCGACATCGCGGACGACCAGCCGCTCGGGGCGGCGGGTCTCGGTGTCGTCGAGGGTGGTGGGGACGGTGACGCCCAGCGGCTCGGCCTGCTCGGGCTCCTCGAAGGCGAGGGCGAGGGCGTCGGTGGTCGGAGCGCGCACGGGAAGCAGGAGGGAGCAGGCGTCGGGGTCGAGCGTGAAGCCGGCGGCCCCGTCCGGGCGGGGCCAGATCCAGGGCCAGTACGCGGAGGAGACCGCGAGCCGGACACGGTGACCGGGCGGGAAGGTGTGCCCGGCGCCGTTCAGCTCGAAGACGTGGACCCCGGCGTCCTCGGTGTTCCCGGCCGCCGCCGCGAGGTTGAGGGCGCCACGCGTGACGAGCGTCGACGAACCGTCCGGAGCCACGTCGCAGAGGCGGGCGACGACCTGTCCGGCGGCCGTGCCGGGGTGGGGCGGGCCGGGGTGGGGCGGGATGGGGTCGGGTGGGCCTGGGTGGGGCGGGGTCGGGGGCGCCGTTTCGGGGCGTGGTGCGTCGGTACCGGGGGGCGGGGGGTGTGGTGGGCCGGCACCGGGGGGCCGGGGGTGTGGTGCGTCGGTGGCCGGGGTATCGGCGGTCGGCGCCGCGGCGCGCAGGGCGAGGGAGACGCGGGGGCGCCCGAGGATCTCGATGGGCGCGCCGTCCGGCGGGACGGGGAAGTCGAAGCAGGCCGAGTGGGCGTCCTCGGCGCGCTGGTCGGGCGGCAGGTCGGCGTCGTTGCCGGAGGGCAGGGGGTGGCCGGCGTCCAGGCCCGTGTGCTGAGGGGAGCGGACGAGGACGGGCGGGCCCTGGAGGGCGTACGTGACCGGTGTGACGTTCGGGGACGGCCAGGCGGCGTCGCCGGCCCAGCGGCCGGGGAGCTCCCGGTGGACGGTGGCGGGCCGGTACGAGGCGGTGATCCAGGAGCGGAGGAGGGGCTCGGACATGACACCGGTGGGCCGGCCCTTGAGGTGGTGGTCCCACCAGCGGAGCGTCTCCTGGAGGAAGCCGATCGCGGGGCCGGGCGGCAGCTCCCGGTCCGGGTACTGGTGCGGCCAGGGCCCGATGACGCCCCTGACCCGGTCGCCGGGCAGGTGCTCGACCAGCCGGAGCACGGTGTCGCGGTACGGGTCGTGCCAGCCACCCACCGCGAGGACCGCCGCCCGGACGGCGCCGTACTCCTCGCGGAGGCTGCCGCCCCGCCAGTAGTCGTCGCGGGTCTGGTGGGCGAGCCAGGTGTTCACGAGCGGCTCCAGCGCCTCCAGGCGCGTCAGCCACATGTCGCGCCAGGCATCACCGACGTAGAGGGGGTCGGGCGGGCGCGCGGCCGAGGCGAGCATGGCGGCCGCCCGGGAGTGCGTCCCGGCGGCGAGGACCGAGCCGCCCGCGTAGTGGAGGTCGCCGTCGTACCGGTCGTCGGCGCAGCAGACGGCGACGACCGCCTGGAGCGGCTCGGGGGCGCGGGCGGCGATCCGGAGCGCGGTGGTGCCGCCCCGGCCGATGCCGAACATGCCGACGCCGCCGTCGCACCACGGCCGGCCGGCGAGCCAGTCGATCACGTGCACGCCGTCGGCGAGCTCGGCCTCGCGGTACGCGTCGCCCGGGAGCCCCTCGCTGTTGCCGTACCCGCGCACGTCAACCCGTACCGAGGCGTAGCCGTGACCGGCGTACCAGGGATGGCGTTGCCAGTCGCGGGCGGCGGTCCCGTCGGTCAGCCGGTGCGGCAGGTACTCCAGCAGGGCGGGGACGGGCTCGCCGGTCAAGGGGCGCCAGACGCGGGCGTAGAGCCTCGTTCCGTCCGGAAGGGGGATGCGGACGTCCTCGTGGGCCGTCTCGTACGGGAAGGAGGTGCGGATCTTCATGGGGACCTCGGGCCCGGGCGGAGGGGCTGGGGACAAGCGGAGGGGCGGTGGACAAAAGCGCTGATTTTGGACGTATGAGCTGTTCTTGAACATACCGGGGGAGGGTGGAAGGCGCCCACGGTGATCGAAAGACGACCGGATACGCTGACTTGAGTGAATCCAGCGACACATCGACAATCCGTGTGATCGTCAGCAGACAGGAGACCCCCTCGTGACCGCAGTCGGGCCGTTCGGGCTGAGCGTGCGGGACCAGGCTCTTGAGGCCGATGTCCAGACCGGATTGGCGGCCGTCGAGGCAGGGCTCCTCGATGCCACCAAGAGCGACGTGCCGTTCATCACGGAGGCGGCGCAGCACCTGGTACGGGCCGGGGGCAAGCGCTTCCGCCCGCTGCTGGTGATGCTCGCCGCGCAGTTCGGCGACCCGCATGCCCCGGGTGTGGTGCCCTCGGCCGTGGTCGTCGAGCTCACGCACCTGGCGACGCTCTACCACGACGACGTCATGGACGAGGCCGACGTGCGCCGGGGCGTGGACAGCGCCAACGCCCGCTGGGGCAACTCGGTGGCTGTCCTGACGGGTGACTTTCTCTTCGCGCGCGCCTCGCACATCCTGGCGGACCTCGGCCCCGAGGCGGTACGCATCCAGGCGGAGGCCTTCGAACGCCTGGTCACCGGCCAGATCCTGGAGACGGCCGGCCCGCGCGACGGGCGTGACCCGGTCGAGCACTACCTGGACGTCATCGCCGGCAAGACCGGCTCGCTGATCGCCGTCTCGGGCCGCTTCGGCGCGATGATGTCGGGCGCCGACGAGAGGGTCGTGGACATCCTCACGCAGTACGGCGAGCGGCTCGGCGTCGCCTTCCAGCTCGCCGACGACGTCCTGGACATCGCCTCCGACTCCCACGAGTCGGGCAAGACGCCCGGCACCGACCTGCGCGAGGGCATCCCCACGCTGCCGGTGCTGCACCTGCGCGCGCAGGCCGCGGCCGGCGGGGCGGCGGAGGACCTGGAGCTGGTCGAGCTGCTGGACAGCGACCTCACGGACGACGCCCGCCACGCGGAGGCGCTGCGGCGGCTGCGGGTCCACCCGGCGCTGGAGCGGGCGCGGCGGGACACCGTGCGGTACGCGCAGGACGCCCGCGCGACGCTGGCTCCGCTGCCGGACTGCTACGCGAAGGCGGCGCTGGAGGAGCTGTGCGACCTGGTGGTGCACCGGGCGGGCTGACCTCGCGGGGTCGCTTCGCGGGGTAGCTGCGGCGGGTCGCCTTTGCGGGTCACCCCTGCGGGTAGCTGCGGCGGGTCGTCTCTGCGGGTCGCTGCGGCGGGTCGCCTCTGCGGGTCGTCTGTGCGGGTCGCCTCGCGGCGTAGGGGTCTCGGGGTTCGTGTCATCCCTCAGCAGTACGGAAGTTGAGCCCGCGGGCTGACGCCCCCGGGGGTGTCCCCTTGGTCAGATTGATGCAGATGGCTTGATGCCAGATGGCTCGCTGACCACGGAGGTAGGCACACATGGCACCGATGGCACCGAACGACAGCGCCGGGCGCCGGAGGACGGCGCGGTACGCGGTCCCGGTCGCGGTGGCGGGGGTGGCGGCGGCGACGATCGGGCTCGTCCCGGCGCTCGCGGCATCCGGGGACCCCGATCTGCCGGAGATCACGGCACAGCAACTGGTGGAGAAGATCGCCGCGTCGGACGTCCAGCAGCTCTCCGGCACGGTGAAGGTGACGACCGACCTCGGCCTGCCGTCGCTGGCGGGGCTGGGCGGCGACCTCGGGGGCGGCAAGGGCGGCGCGGGCGGCGCGGGCGACGGCGCGGGCGTAGGCAAGCTGATGGAGCTGGCCTCGGGCACGCACACCTTCCGGGTGGCGGCGGACGGCCCCGACAAGCAGCGGCTGACGGTCGTGGACGACGCCTCGGCCGAGTACAGCCTGGTGCGCAACGGGAAAGACGTGTGGGCCTACGACGGCGCGTCGAAGGAGGCGGTCCACTCCACCGAGGAGCGGGGCGCGGAAGCCCCGGAACCTGAGCTTCCGACGACCCCGAAGGACCTGGCCGACCAAGCCCTGAAGGCCGTGGACGACACCACCTCGGTGACGGTCGACGGTACGGCGCGGATCGCCGGGCGCGACGCGTACCAGCTCGTGATCAAGCCGAAGCAGAGCGGCTCGACGATCGAGTCGATCAAGGTCGCGGTGGACGCGGGCAACGGCGTCCCGCTGAAGTTCACGCTCACACCGCGCGGGGGCGGCAAGGCCGCGATCGACGCGGGGTTCACGAAGGTGGACTTCGCCAAGCCGGCCGCCTCGACGTTCGACTTCACGCCGCCGAAGGGCACGAAGGTGACGGAGGAGCCTGGCCCGGGCGAGGCTCCCGGGCACGAGCGGCCGGCCGGTCCGGAGGAGTTCGAGGGCCTTGAGGGCCTGAACGTCATCGGTGAGGGCTGGACGTCCATCGCGCAGCTCGCGGGTCCGGCGGGCGGCGTTCCGTCCGACCTGCCGTCCGAGGCTCCGGCGGAGGCTCCGGCCGAGGCGCAGAAGTTCCTGGACGCGCTCGGCGACAAGGTGAGCGGCAAGTTCGGCTCGGGCACCGTCTTCAAGACCCGCCTGGTCAACGCCCTGTTGACCGACGACGGCAAGGTCTACGTGGGCGCGGTGACCCCCGAGGCCCTGGTGGACGCGGCCAACGGCAAGAAGTAATCGGCAAAACGTAAGCGGTAAGACGTAAGCGGTCAGACGTAACGGACGAGGTGCGAGGTGCCCCGCCCGGAGAGTCCTCGGACTCTCCGGGCGGGGCACCGGCACGCTCGCTCAGAACGTGAGGCGGAACGCGTTGATGTAGCCGGTGTCCTGGGCGGCCACGTCCTGGACGCGTAGCTTCCAGGCTCCGTTGGCCGCCTCGCTCGACGCGTCGACCGTGTACGTGGTCTGGACGTTGTCGGCGGAATCGTTACTGCTTGAGCTCTTGAGGCGGTACGCCGTCCCGTCGGGCGCGACCAGGTCGACGACCAGGTCGCCGCGCCAGGTGTGGACGATGTCGACGCCCACCTTCAGGGCGGCCGGGGCGTTGCCGGTGCGGCCCGAGACGGTGACCGTGGACGTCACGGCCGTGCCGTTGTCGGGGATGGCGACATCGGCGGTGTTCTCGTACGTGTCGCCGGTCGGCGGCTCGGTCGTACCGGTGGACAGCGTCCAGATGGCGTGCGCGACCGCGTCGCTGTTCCGGTCGAGCGCGGTGTCGTTGATGTTGGACGTCGTGTCGCACGAGGAGTGGTAGCAGCGGTCGAAGGCCTGGCCGGCCGTACCGCCCCACTTCTGCGCCTGGGCGCTGGTCTTCGTACGGCTGGCGCCGGTGAACAGGCCGCCGACCGGGATGCCGACGTTCTTGAACGAGGCGTGGTCGGAGCGGCCGTCGCCCTCGGTCTCGATCTCGGTCGGGACGCCGAGGCCGGCGAAGTAGTCCTTGAAGGTCTTCTCGATCGTCGGGTCGTCGTCGTAGACGAAGTAGCCGGGGTTCGGCGAGCCGATCATGTCGAAGTTGAGGTACCCGGAGACCTTCGCGCGCTCGGTGGCGGGGAGGTTGTTGACGTAGTACTTCGAGCCCACCAGGCCGAGTTCCTCGGCGCCCCACCAGGCGAAGCGGAGGTGCTTGGCGGGCTTGAACTGGGCGCGGGAGACGGCGAGAGCGGTCTCCAGTACGGCGGCGGAGCCGGAGCCGTTGTCGTTGATGCCGGCGCCGGAGGAGACCGAGTCGAGGTGGGCGCCCGCCATGAGGACCTGGTTGGTGTCACCGCCGGGCCAGTCGGCGATCAGGTTGTAGCCGGTGGTGCCGTTGTACGTGAACTGCTGGACGGTGGTGGTGAACCCGGCCGCGTCCAGTTTGGCCTTCACGTAGTCGATCGAGGCCTTGTAGCCGGGGCGGCCGTGGGCGCGGTTGCCGCCGTTGGCGCCGGCTATGGACTGGAGTTGGGTGAGGTGCGCCTTGACGTTGGCGATGGGTATGTCGGGTGCGGCGGCGGCGGTGGTGGCGGTAGTGGTGGTGACGGGCGCGGCCGGGGCTGGTGCGGCGGTGGCGGCTGTGGCGGCCGGGGCGGCCGTGGCCAGGAGGCCGGCGAGGGCGAGTGCGGCGGCTGCGGCCGTGCGTCTGGGTATGCGGTGGTGCGCGGAGTGGTTCATGTGGGGGCTCCGGGTTCCGTACGGGGATGGGAACGGAAACGTGCGAGACGCCCCGTGGCCTTGTGGCCCGGGGCGTTGGAGCTGGTGGCGCTTCTGGTGCGATGTGCGTGCTGAATGTTCAGGGAGAGTTTGACTTAGCGTCAAGGGCGGAATCCGGTCACAGGCGTTCGTATATCGGACCGATTGCTACGCGAAGTGGTCGCGGAATGCCCGCTCGCCCCGCCAGGGGCCGGGGGAGCGGTCGTGAACCTCGACTCGTTCCTCTTCCCCCGGCCGTCCGAGGAGGACGAGGAGGACGAGAGGACGTGGGCCTCAGGGGCTTCCGCTGGGAAAGGGGCGACGAGCCGCACCCGGGAGCGCTGCGACCGCCGCCGTTGGTGCCGCTACTGCACGCAGAACTCGTTGCCCTCCGGGTCCGCCATGACGGTCCACTCGCCGCCCGGCTCCTTGACGTGGCGCAGCACGGTCGCGCCCAGCCCCTCCAGCCGTGCCACCTCCGCGTCCCGCTGACCGGGGGCGGCGTGCAGGTCGAGGTGGAGGCGGTTCTTGACCGTCTTCGGCTCCGGTACGCGCTGGAAGAGCAGCCGCCTGCCGAGCCCGATGCCGGTCTCCTCCTCGTACGGATCGTCCGGATGCCGGACGGCGATGAGATCTCGCCACGCACGGCGGCCGTGCGCTTCCACGGTCTGCTCCTCCGTCACGTGCCCGAGGCCGAGCAGTCGCTCGATCAGGTCGCTGTTGTCCTCGACCAGGTAGCCCAGGACGTCGGCCCAGAAGTCGGCCTGGGAGTGCGGGTCCGCCGCGTCGATCACAAGCTTCCAGTGGAGTGCGGTCATGTAACCACTTATATTGGTTACGTGAGTGAGTCCGCAATAGGTCTGCCCCTGCGCACGCCGGAGGGCCGGACGTTCCGCTTCGATCCGGGTGCGCTGTGCCTGGAGCTGCTGCCCACGGGCGGCCCGGGGCGCCTCGCCCGGTACGAGGTGCTCGACACCCCCGCCGGGCTGCTCGACTGGGTGGCGGCCGCCCGCCTCACGCCGCCCGGCCTCCGGCTGCCGCCCATCGGTGAGCGCGACCTCGCGGCGGTACGGGAACTGCGCGACGCCCTGCACGGGATCGCCGCCGCCCACGCGCACGGCCGCGCGCTCGCGCCCGCCGACCTCACGGTGGTGAACGCGGCGGCGGCCGGACCGCCGCTGGCCGTGCGCATGACGGTGGCCGGGCAGCGGGAGTGGGCGCCCGGCGCGAGCGTGGCCGGGCTGGTGTCGACGATCGCCCGGGACGCGATCGACCTGTTCACCGGCCCCCACGCGGCGGCGGGCCGCATCCGCGAGTGCGGCGCCCACGACTGCTACCTGCTCTTCGTCGACACCTCCCGCCCCGGCCGCCGCCGCTGGTGCGCGATGGAACGGTGCGGCAACCGCCACAAAGTCCGGTCCCACCGGGCCCGTACCCGGACCGAAGGAGAAGCGTCATGCCCACAGGACTGACCCGCGACGCCGGCTGGGAGATCGGCGTGTCGAAGACCCTGCCGCTGCCGGCCGACGCCGTCTGGGACTTCATCACGAGCCCGGAGGGCGTCACGCTCTGGCTCGGCCGTATGAAGGGCGGGCTGCCGAAGGAGAAGGGCGCGGCGTACGAGACGCTCGACGGCGTCACCGGCGAAGTGCGCGGCTACCGGCCGGGCGACAGGGTGCGTCTCACCTACGGCGGTACGACCGTCCAGGTGGCCGTCTCCGCGTCCGGCCCCGGAAAGGCGGTACTCCGCTTCCACCAGGAGCACCTCGCGAGCGCGGACGAACGCGAGCGGCGCCGTACGCACTGGCAGGGAGTCATGACCCGGGTGGCGGAGGCGCTGCGAGCCTGAGGTGTGCGCGCGACGGCGGCTCGCCGCCGTCCCGGGCCCGCCTCCCTGCCCGGGCCCGCCTCCCTGCCCGGGCCCGCCTCCCCGCCCGGGCCCGCCGCCGTCCCGGGCCCGCCGCCGTCCCGGGCCCGCCTCCCCGCCCGGGTGAGTGCTACGCGCTGTGGCCCTGGACCTTCGGGGCGTCGCCCTCGCGGGGGCGGTCCGCCGGCTGGGCCGGGAGGGCGGACGCGGCCGCCGCCAGCCGCAGGGCCGCCGCCTCCGCCCTCGTACGCCGGGACGTCCGCAGCGCGTCCCAGGTCAGGAGCGTCAGGGCCAGCCAGACGAGCGAGAAGCCCGCCCAGCGCTCGGGCGGCATCGCCTCGTGGAAGTAGACGACACCGAGCAGGAACTGGAACACCGGGGCCAGGTACTGCAACAGCCCCAGCGTGGACAGCGGCACCCGGATCGCCGCCGCCCCGAAGCACACCAGAGGCACGGCGGTGACCACCCCGGTCGCGGCGAGCAGCGCCGCGTGGCCCGCGCCCATCGTGCCGAAGTGGCCCGAGCCCTGCGAGCCCAGCCACAACAGGTACGCGAGCGCCGGCAGGAACTGGACGGCGGTCTCCGCCGCCAGCGACTCCACGCCCCCGATGTTGACCTTCTTCTTCACCAGGCCGTAGATGGCGAAGGAGAAGGCGAGGGCCAGGGAGATCCACGGCGGCCTCCCGTACCCCACGGCCAGGACCACCACCGCCGCGAAGCCGGTGCCGACGGCCGCCCACTGTGCGGGCCGCAGCCGTTCCTGGAGCAGCAGCACCCCCATGGCGATGGTGACCAGCGGGTTGATGAAGTAACCGAGGGACGCCTCCACGACCTGGCCGGAGTTGACGGCCCAGATGTACAGACCCCAGTTGACGGTGATCACGGCGGCGGCGACCGCGATCAGGCCGAGCTTGCGAGGCTGCCGCAGCAGCTCGCCCATCCAGCTCCAGCGGCGCAGCACGATGAGCGCGACTCCGACGAAGGCCAGCGACCAGACCATGCGGTGGGCCAGGATCTCGACGGACCCGGCGGGCTTCAGCAACGGCCAGAAGAGGGGCACGAGGCCCCACATGCCATAGGCGCCCACGCCGTACAGGAGTCCCGCCCGCTGCTCTCCGCCGCTCTTCGCCGCCACTGGCCGCCGCCTTTCCGCCCGCCCTGCGCTGTGCCCTGCGGACGAAGGTAGCGCCGGGCGGGCCGGGCTGTCATGCCCGTACCGCAATACGGTCATGACGCATGCGTCACAGCCGGCGTCACCGCTGCCGGAGCGCCTCCGCCACCGTGTCGGCGAGCGGGGTCGTCGGGCGGCCGATCAGCCGGGCCAGGTCGCCGCTCGTGCGGGCCAGCAGGCCGCGCTCGATCGCCTTGTCCACGTCGACGAGGATCGCGGCGAACGCCTCCGGGACGCCCGCGCCGGTCAGGATGGCCAGGTGCGTCTCGGCGGGCACGTTGTTGTACACGACCGGCTTGCCGGACTGCCGGGCGATCTCCGCCGCGTACTCGGCGAACGACCACGCGGTGTCGCCGCTCAGTTCGTAGACCTTGCCGAGGTGGCCGTCCTGCGTGAGTACGGCGGCGGCCGCGGCCGCGTAGTCGGCGCGGGTGGCGGAGGCGACCCGGCCCTCGCCCGCGTTGGCGACGACGGCGCCGTGCTCCAGGACCGGGGCGAGGTGCTCGGTGTAGTTCTCGGTGTACCAGCCGTTGCGCAGCAGCGTGTACGGCAGGCCCGAGTCGAGGATCAGCCGCTCGGTCGCCTTGTGCTCGGCGGCCAGCTCGAAGTCGGCGTCCGGCCCGCCGAGGATGCCGGTGTACGCGAGCTGCGCCACGCCCGCCGCCTTCGCCGCGCTGATCACCGCCGTGTGCTGCGGCACGCGCCGTCCGACCTCGCTGCCCGAGACCAGCAGGACGCGGTCGCCCGGCTCGAACGCCTCCGCCAGGGTCTCGGGGTGGTCGTAGTCGGCGACGCGCAGCTCGACGCCGCGCTCCGCGAGGCCGGCGGCCTTCTGCTTGTCACGGACGACGGCCGCGATGCCGTGCGCCGGAACGCCGTCGGCCAGCAGGGCGTCGATGACGAGGCGGCCGAGGTGGCCGGTGGCTCCGGTGACGACGATGCTCATGGGGTGCCTTTCCGAGGAGGGGGCGGTTCGGCACACCAACCTACGGAGTGCGCTAACTTTCGGAAAGTACCCACTTTGAAGTAAGGTACTGGTGTGAGCGTAAGTAACCCGAGCCCGCCGGTGCCCGACGTCAACGACGCGATGTGCCCCTCCCGTCTCGTCCTCGAACACGTCACCAGCCGCTGGGGCGTGCTCGTCCTCGCCGCCCTGCTGGAGCGCTCGTACCGGTTCAGCGAACTGCGCCGCTCCATCGGTGGCGTCAGCGAGAAGATGCTCGCCCAGACCCTCCAGACCCTGGAACGGGACGGCTTCGTCCACCGCGACGCCAAACCCGTCATCCCGCCCCGGGTCGACTATTCGCTCACCGCGCTCGGGAGGGAGGCCGCCGAACAGGTGTGGGCACTCGCGCGGTGGACCGAGCGGCACGTGGACGCCGTACAGCGGGCGCGGGACGCCTACGACGAGGCCCGGGCCTCCTGACGGAGACCCGGGCCTTCGTACCTACCGTCCGCACCGGCGGCCGGCCGCGCCGCACGTCAGGCGATGACCGTCCAGGTGTCGTTGCCCGCGAGCAGCGCGGCGAGGTCGCCCTTGCCGTTCTGCTCGACGGCCGCGTCGAGCTGGTCGGCCATCTGCGTGTCGTAGACGGGCCGTTCGACGGACCGGAACACACCGATGGGCGTGTTGTGCAGCGTGTCCGGGTCCGCGAGCCGGGACAGGGCGAACGCCGTGGTCGGGCTCGCGCTGTGGGCGTCGTGGACCAGGACCTGGCTCTCGTTCTCCGGGGTCACCGGGACCACCTTCAGATCGCCGGTCGCCGCGTCCCGCACGACACCCTTGCCGCCGCCCGGGCCGAAGCGGATCGGCTGACCGTGCTCCAGGCGGATCACGGCCTCCTCCGCCTGGTCCTTGTCCTTCAGGACGTCGAAGGCCCCGTCGTTGAAGATGTTGCAGTTCTGGTAGATCTCCACCAGCGCCGTGCCGGAGTGGTCGGCCGCCTGGCGCAGCACCTCGGTGAGGTGCTTGCGGTCGGAGTCCACCGTCCGGGCCACGAACGACGCCTCAGCGCCAAGGGCGAGGGACACCGGGTTGAACGGCGCGTCGAGCGAGCCCATCGGCGTCGACTTGGTGATCTTGCCGACCTCGGAGGTCGGGGAGTACTGCCCCTTGGTCAGGCCGTAGATCCGGTTGTTGAACAGCAGGATCTTGAGGTTGACGTTGCGCCGCAGCGCGTGGATGAGGTGGTTGCCGCCGATCGACAGCGCGTCGCCGTCACCGGTGACGACCCACACGGACAGGTCCGTGCGCGACGAGGCCAGGCCGGTCGCGATCGCGGGGGCACGCCCGTGGATCGAGTGCATCCCGTAGGTGTTCATGTAGTACGGGAAGCGGGAGGAGCAGCCGATACCCGAGACGAAGACGATGTTCTCCTTCGCCAGGCCGAGCTCGGGCATGAAGCCCTGCACGGCGGCGAGGATCGCGTAGTCGCCGCAACCGGGGCACCAGCGCACTTCCTGGTCGGACTTGAAGTCCTTCATGGACTGCTTGGCCTCGGCCTTGGGCACCAGCTTCAGCGCCTCAGTCATGGATGGCCTCCTTGAGAGCCGTGGCGAGCTGCTCGGCCTTGAACGGCATGCCGTTCACCTGGTTGTAGCTGTGCGCGTCGACCAGATATTTCGCCCGGATGAGGGTGGCGAGCTGGCCCAGGTTCATCTCCGGCACGACGACCTTGTCGTACCGCTTCAGCACATCGCCGAGGTTCTTCGGGAAGGGGTTGAGGTGGCGCAGGTGCGCCTGGGCGATGGACTCGCCCGCCCCGCGCAGCCGCCGCACGGCGGCCGTGATCGGCCCGTACGTCGAGCCCCAGCCCAGCACCAGGGTGCGGGCGCCGCTCGGGTCGTCGACCTCCAGGTCGGGGACGTCGATGCCGTCGATCTTGGCCTGGCGGGTGCGGACCATGAAGTCGTGGTTGGCCGGGTCGTAGGAGATGTTCCCCGTGCCGTCCTGCTTCTCGATGCCGCCGATACGGTGCTCCAGCCCCGGCGTACCGGGCAGGGCCCACGGCCGGGCCAGGGTCTTCGGGTCGCGCTTGTACGGCCAGAAGACCTCGGTGCCGTCGTCCAGGGTGTGGTTCGGGCCGGTGGCGAAGGTGACGCCCAGGTCGGGCAGCTCGTCCAGGTCCGGGATGCGCCACGGCTCGGAACCGTTGGCCAGGTACCCGTCCGAGAGCAGGAACACCGGGGTGCGGTAGGTCAGCGCGATGCGCGCCGCCTCCAGTGCCGCGTCGAAGCAGTCCGCCGGGGTCCTCGGCGCCACGACGGGCACCGGGGCCTCGCCGTTGCGCCCGTACATCGCCTGGAGCAGGTCGGCCTGCTCGGTCTTGGTCGGCAGGCCCGTCGACGGGCCACCGCGCTGGATGTCGACGATCAGCAGCGGCAGCTCCAGCGACACCGCGAGCCCGATCGTCTCCGACTTCAGCGCCACACCGGGGCCCGAGGTGGTGGTGACCGCCAGCGAACCGCCGAACGCCGCGCCCAGGGCGGCGCCGATACCGGCGATCTCGTCCTCGGCCTGGAAGGTCCGCACACCGAAGTTCTTGTGCTTGGACAGCTCGTGCAGGATGTCGGACGCCGGGGTGATCGGGTACGAACCCAGGTACAGCGGCAGGTCCGCCTGCCGGGAGGCGGCGATCAGACCGTAGGCGAGGGCCAGGTTCCCGGAGATGTTGCGGTACGTGCCGGTCGGGAACGCCTTCGTGGCGGGGGCGACCTCGTAGGAGACGGCGAAGTCCTCCGTGGTCTCGCCGAAGTTCCACCCCGCCCGGAACGCCGCCACATTGGCCTCGGCGATCTCCGGCTTCCTGGCGAACTTCTGCCGCAGGAACTTCTCCGTGCCCTCGGTCGGCCGGTGGTACATCCAGCTCAGCAGCCCGAGCGCGAACATGTTCTTGGAACGCTCGGCCTCCTTGCGGGACAGGCCGAAGTCCTTGAGCGCCTCGATCGTCAGCGTCGTCAGCGGCACCGGGTGGACGCGGTACCCGTCCAGGGAGCCGTCCTCCAGCGGCGAGGTCTCGTAGCCCACCTTCGCCATGGCCCGCTTGGCGAACTCATCGGTGTTGACGATGATCTCGCTGCCACGCGGGACGTCGCCGATGTTCGCCTTCAGAGCGGCGGGATTCATCGCGACCAGCACGTTCGGCGCGTCGCCCGGCGTGAGGATGTCGTGGTCGGCGAAGTGGAGCTGGAACGACGACACACCGGGCAGGGTGCCGGCGGGGGCCCGGATCTCGGCCGGGAAGTTCGGCAGGGTCGACAGGTCGTTGCCGAACGACGCGGTCTCCGACGTGAAACGGTCCCCCGTGAGCTGCATACCGTCGCCCGAGTCACCCGCGAAGCGGATGATCACCCGGTCCAGACGGCGTACTTCCTTCTCCGCGCCACGCTGTCCGGGGCCGCCACGCTGCTCCCCGACGACAGCCTCATTGGCCTGGCGGGTCTCGTCTGACCCGTCGGCCTGATCGGCTGGGCTGCTGACCTGGCTGGTCACTGAACTGGACCTCCCTCGAGACAAGGGGCCTCCCCGCCGTCGGCGGGGGAACGCTCGGGAGACAGCCGGCCCACCGGCCGTCCCAAGGCCCACCCTACGTCCGTAAGGGTCGCCTTCCCTGGACCGCTCGTATGATGGACGCCTTTTTGGAACGTCCGTACGCCCTCGATCATCATGCTGTGTCTCCCCCCACGTCGTTCGGTAACGACGCTCCCGACTCATCCATTGGTTCTAGGCCGTGCGACGGGCACGGCGGCCGGCCGTGCCGGCCCGGCGAGCACCGCACGTCAGCCGTTCAGATAGGTCAGCACGGCGAGTACCCGTCGATGATCCCCATCACTCGGTGACAGCCCGAGCTTCAGGAAGATGTTGCTCACGTGCTTCTCCACCGCGCCCTCGCTCACCATCAACTGCCGGGCGATCGCCGAGTTCGTCCTGCCCTCCGCCATCAGCCCCAGGACCTCGCGCTCGCGGGGCGTCAGCGCCGCCAGCACGTCCTGCTTGCGGCTGCGGCCGAGCAACTGGGCCACCACCTCCGGGTCCAGCGCGGTGCCGCCCCGGGCGACCCGCACCACCGCCTCCACGAATTCCCGGACCTCGGCGACCCGGTCCTTCAGCAGATAGCCCACTCCCCGGCTGTTTCCGGCCAGCAGCTCGGTGGCGTACCGCTCCTCCACGTACTGCGACAGCACCAGCACCCCGATGCCGGGGTACTCCTTGCGGAGCCGCACCGCCGCCCGTACTCCCTCGTCCGTGTGCGTCGGCGGCATCCGTACGTCGGCGACCACCACATCGGGCAGCGCGCCGTCGTCCGCCAGCTCGCCCACCGTCCTGACCAGCGCCTCGCCGTCCCCGACACCGGCGACGACGTCGTGCCCCCGGTCGGTCAGCAGCCGCGTCAGACCCTCCCGGAGCAGGACGGAATCCTCGGCGATGACCACGCGCACCCTGTCCTCCACCACGAACCGCATCCCCCATGAATCGATGTGCACGACGCGATTCCCGCGTCTGCGGTCCAGCATCCCAGCATCCGGACGGCGGTGGACCGGCCTGTGGATAACTCGCCGGCCGAGGCCCGTCGGGCAGGGATCGGGGTGGGATTCCGGGTGGTGCTCCGAGAGGGGACGGGGGAGGGGATGCGGGCGGGGATGCGGCCCGGCCGCTGGGCCGGGGCGCGGGTGGCGGACGGAGGCGCCGGGGGTCAGCCCCGCCAGGGCAGCTCGGCGGTTATCGCCGTCGGGCCGCCCTCCGGCGAATGCACGGCGAGGATGCCGTCCACGGCGTCCAGCCGTTCGGTCAGCCCGGCCAGGCCGCTGCCCCTGGTGATGTCCGCGCCGCCACGGCCGTCGTCCGTCACCTGCAGCATCAGCCTGTCGTCCACTCGCCATACGTCGACCGTCGCACGGGTCGCTCGGGAGTGCCTCGAGACGTTCTGGAGCAGCTCCGAGACGGTGAAGTAGGCGATGCCCTCGATCGCCGGAGCCGGCCGAGCTGGCAGATCCACCTCCACCCTGACGGGCACGGTGCAGCGGGAGGCGACGGCGGACAGGGCGGCGTCCAGGCCCCGGTCGGTGAGGACGGCGGGATGGATGCCGCGCGCCAGGTCCCGCAGCTCTTGGAGGGCGAGTTTCACCTCGCCGTGGGCCTCGTCGACCATGGCGGCGGCCGCCTCCGGGTCCTCCAGCAGCTTCTCCTTCGCCAACCCCAGGTCCATGGCGAGGGCGACCAGGCGGGCCTGGGCTCCGTCGTGCAGGTCGCGTTCGATGCGGCGCAGGTCGGCGGCGGCGGTGTCGACGACCACGCCCCGGTCCGACTCCAGCTCCGAGACGCGGGTCGCCAGCCGGGACGGGCTGAGCAGGCCGGTTATCAGCAGCCGGTCCACCGCCGTCAGCGCCCGGATCACCCACGGGGTGACCAGCACGAAGAACAGGCCGAACAGGCTGGTGACGGCCACCTCCACCGGCGAGTCCAGGTAGAAGTTGTGCGTACCGTCCCCGTACAACTGCAACCCGTCCGCCCCCGCGTACACCGGGAAGACCCACCGCCACAGCGGATACGTCAGCAGTCCCCAGCCGTACGCCCAGAAGACCACCGCGACGGTGAAGGCGAAGATGGCCCACGGCATGTGCACCAACGAGTAGAGCAAGTGCCGCCAGGACTCCCCGCTCTTGAGAACGCCGCCCACCCAGCCCATCAGCCCGCCCCCGGACCGGCTCCGCACCGGCGACGGATCGGCCACGTCCATCCCCAGCAGGCCCCGCGCCCGCACCCGCTCCACCGTGCCGAAACCGCGGCACATGGCGAGGGCGGCGGCGAGGACCGGAATGCCGAGGAAGGTCACGACCAGGCCGGCGCCGAGCGACACCATGGCTATGGACAGGCTGAAGTAGAGGATGCTCAGCGGCAGACCGATCAGCAGGAAGCCGAACTCGCGCCAGGTGCGGGCCTCGAACGGCGCCCGCAGCGCCACGGGAAGGCGGGGGTGCCGGATCTCCGGTCCATGAGCCAGGGCCATCGGGTCATCCGTCCGTTTCTCGTCGTCGCTGCGATGCGGCTGTCGGGTGCGTCATGACGCCGTCCGTAGAGACGCGGTCTGTCGAGACGCGGTCTGTCGAGACGCGGTCTGTCATGACGCGGTCTGTGGAGACGCGGTACGTCACAACGTGGTCTGTCACAACGCGGTACGTCGTGACTTGGTACGTCGCGACGCCGTACATCAAGAGTGCTGGTCCTGGCGGGTGCGCACCATGAGGCTCGTATCCGTCTTGAACGGGGGGTTATCCCCACCCCGGGGCTCTACCGGGAAGGGACCCGGCGGCGCCAGGGCAGCTCTGCGGTGACCGTCGTCGGCCCGCCTGCCGGCGATTCCAGGAGGAACAGGCCGTCCACCGCCCCCAACCGCTCGGCCAGGCCGGCCAAGCCCGTGCCCCCGTCGAGCCGGGCGCCCCCACGCCCGTCGTCGGTGACCTGGATCAGCATCCGGTCGTCCGCCCGCCACACCTCCACCGCCGCGCTGCGGGCCCGGGAGTGCTTCGAGACGTTCTGGAGCAGCTCCGAGACGGTGAAGTAGGCGATGCCCTCGATCGCCTCGGCCGGCCGCTCCGCCAGGTCGACGGTCACCTTGACCGGGACGGTGCATCGGGTGGCGACGGCGGACAGGGCGGCGTCCAGGCCTCGGTCGGTGAGCACGGCGGGGTGGATGCCGCGCGCCAGGTCCCGCAGCTCTTGCAGCGCGAGTTTCACCTCGCCGTGGGCCTCGTCGACCATGGCCGCGGCCGCCTCCGGGTCCTCCAGCAACTTCTCCTTGGCCAGCCCGAGGCCCATGGCGAGGGCGACCAGACGGGCCTGGGCTCCGTCGTGCAGGTCGCGTTCGATGCGGCGCAGGTCGGCGGCGGCGGTGTCGACGACCACGCCCCGGTCCGACTCCAGCTCCGCGATCCGCCGCTCCAGCTCGTCGGAGGGCGACAGCAGACCGCGCACCATCGCCCGGTCGGCGTTGGCCAGCGCCCGCACCAGGTACGGCAGCACCGGCCACAGGACGATCAGGCCCACCAGGGTCACGGTGAACGTCAGCACGCCCCACGGCAGGCGTATGAACCCGTACAGCGCCGTCCGCCAGGCCACCGGGTCCTTCAGTACCGCCCACAGCCACGGGAGGGGACTCTCGCGCGGCCGCTGCGGCAGCGGGCTCGGCTCCTCGACGCGTATGCCGAGCAGCAGCCTTGCCCTCGCCCGCTCCGCCCTGCCCAGCAGCCGCGTCCCCACCAGGCCGGCCGCCAGCAGCGGAAGACCGACGACGGTCACCGACAGTCCCGCACCGACGGCCACCATGAACACCACGTAAACAAAGCTGATCAGGGCGATAGGAAGGTTGGCCAGAAGGTGGGCGATTTCCTTCCAGACAAGCCGGTCGAATGCGATGCGTGCGGTCATGCGGCCCAGCCTGCCGGGCCCGACCGGCGCACGCCATGGGGTTCGTGGGTGCAGGAGAAGTAGGGATAACCCCACCTGAAGTGCGGCACGGCTGATTACCGGCGCTATGCCAGGGCCTAGACTCCCGTGCGTACAGATCGCATAAGTATCGCCGCGAGGGCAGGGAGCGAGGGACACGGACGTGCCGGAACCGACCGTACGGACCGCACCGACCGTACTCGCCGTCGACTATTTCCAGAGCTATTCGGTCGTCGGCCTACTCGCCGTGATCGGCGTGCTGTTCGTCGCGGTCGCCTTCGCGGCCGGGCGGCTGCTGCGGCCCGTCGTGCCGACGCCGGAGAAGCTGCTGACGTACGAATGCGGCGTCGACCCGGTGGGGGAGGGCTGGGCCCACACCCAGGTCCGCTACTACGTCTACGCTTTTCTGTACGTCATCTTCGCGGTGGACTCGATCTTCCTCTTCCCCTGGGCGACCGTCTTCGCCGCACCCGGTTACGGCGCCACGACGCTGGTCGAGATGTTCATCTTCCTCGGCTTCCTGGCCGTGGGACTGCTCTACGCGTACAAGAAGGGCGTCCTGACATGGACGTGACCCCTGTCGATCTTCCCGAGCCGAAGCGGCTCGGAGCCCTCGCCCGGCTCGCCCCCGAGCCGATGAAGGTGGTCCTGAACTGGGGCCGCCGCTACAGCCTGTGGGTCTTCAACTTCGGCCTCGCCTGCTGTGCGATCGAGTTCATCGCCGCGTCGATGGCCCGCCACGACTTCATCCGGCTCGGCGTGATCCCGTTCGCGCCCGGGCCGCGCCAGGCGGACCTCATGGTCGTGTCCGGCACGGTCACGGACAAGATGGCGCCCGCGGTGAAGCGGCTGTACGAGCAGATGCCCGAGCCCAAGTACGTCATCTCCTTCGGCGCCTGCTCCAACTGCGGCGGCCCCTACTGGGACTCCTACTCCGTGACCAAGGGCGTCGATCAGATCATCCCGGTCGACGTGTACGTACCGGGCTGCCCGCCCCGTCCCGAAGCGCTGCTCCAGGGCATCCTCAAGCTTCAGGAGAAGATCGCTCGAGAGTCGCTGGGCGAGCGCTACGGCCACGGGCGCGCGTCATCGGTCGGCCAGCTCCGCAGCGGCCTGGTGCCCCCTCCGGGAGGCACGGCGTGAACGCCTACGACCGACTCCCCGAAGCCGTCGCCGAGATCTTCGGCGAGGGCGCCGTGGCCGACCAGGCGTACGAGCTGCTCACGGTCGACGTCCCCGCCGAGTCCTGGATCACCGCGCTGGAGACCGCCCGCGACGAGCTGGGCTGCACCTACTTCGACTGGCTGAGCGCGGTCGACGAGCCCGGCACCGGCTTCCGCGTCTGCGCCCACGTCGTCGCGCTGGACGGCGGCCGGGTGCGGCGGCTCCTGCTGCGCACGACCGTGCCGCACGAGGCCCCCGCTCTGCCCAGCGCCGTCGGCGTCTACGCGGGCGCCGGCTGGCACGAGCGCGAGACGTACGAGATGTTCGGCGTCCGCTTCGAGAACCACCCGAACCTGGTCCACCTTCTGCTCCCCGAGAACTTCGAGGGCAACCCGCTGCGTAAGGACTTCGTCCTGGCCGCTCGCGTGGCCAAGGCGTGGCCGGGCGCCAAGGAACCGGGCGAGTCCGAGCACGGCGGGCCCAAGCGGCGCCAGATGCTGCCGCCGGGCGTCCCCGACCCGAACGACTGGGGCCCCCTGAAGGGCCAGCTCCCCCCTGCCCCGGCCCGCCCGGCCCGCGCCGCGCGCCCCGCCGGCGACCGCCCGGTCCGCCGCACGCGCACGGCGGGCGAGGGGTCGGCCAGCCAGGCAGCGCCGGAGGCGCCGGAGGCGCCGGAGCGCCGCACGCGCACGGCCTCGGAGGGCTCGGCGAGCCGGCCGGCCGCCCCGGCGGGCCCCCGCCGCACGCGCAGCGCGAGCGCGGGCTCGGCCAGCCAGCGCACGGAACCCGCCACGGAGACGTCCCCGACGCCACCGCCCCGCACGCGCAGCACGGACGCCCCCTGGAACAACCCGCGCCCGGCCTTCGACGACGACTCCGCCCCCGCCCCCGAGTCGCCCCAAGCACCGGCCCCCGAACCCCAGGCGGCCCCCGCGCCCGAGCCACAGGCGGCCCCGGAGCCGGACGCGGCCCCCGCGCCCGCCCCGGAAGCCGTACCGGAACCCGACTCGGCCCCGGCGCCCGAGCCGAAGGCCGTACCCGGACCCGAGGCCGCTCCCGCGCCCGGGACGGAAGCCGTCCCGGAACCGGACGCGGCCCCGGCGCCCGAGCCGAAGGCCGTACCCGGACCCGAGGCCGCTCCCGCGCCCGGGACGGAAGCCGTACCCGAGCCGCAGCCGGCCCCCGAGCCGCAGCCGGCCCCTGCGCCCGCCCCGGAAGACGCACCCGAGCCGCAGGCGGCCCCCGGGCCGGTGCCCGACGCCGAACCGGAACCGGACGCCGGCCCTCGCGGAGGCGCGGGCGAAGGCGAAGGCGAAGACGGTGCCGCCGCTTCCGGGACCGACGACAGCGCAACACGACGAACGAACGAAGGAGACGCGTGAACGACGTACTCGACGTCGCCTTCCGGCTGCTCGTCGTCTTCGCGGTATTTCTGGTCCTGCCCCTGGTGATCGGTCAGACCGAGCACAAGGTCATGGCGCACATGCAGGGCCGCCTCGGCCCCATGTACGCCGGTGGGTTCCACGGCTGGGCCCAGCTCGTCGCCGACGGCGTGAAGTTCGCGCAGAAGGAGGACGTGGTACCGGCCAACGCCGACCGCCGCATCTTCCAGCTCGCCCCGGCCGTCGCCCTCCTGCCGTACCTCCTCGTCCTGGTCGCCATCCCGATCGGCCCCAGCGAAGGCGCCGTCGGCGAGGTCGTCGACGCGGGCATCTTCTTCGTGCTGGCCGTCATGGGCGTCGGCGTCCTCGGCTCGCTCATGGCCGGCTGGGCGTCCGCCAACAAGTTCTCCCTCCTCGGCGGCCTGCGCACCGCCGCCCAGCTCCTCGCCTACGAACTGCCCATGCTGCTCACCGCCGCCTCCGTGGCGATGGCGGCGGGCACGGTCTCCCTCCCCGGCATCGTCAACGCCTTCGAGTGGTGGTGGCTGCCCTGGCAGATCGTCGGCGCGCTGGTCTTCTTCGTCGCGGGCCTCGCCGAGCTCCAGCGGCCTCCGTTCGACATGCCGGTCGCCGACTCCGAGATCATCTTCGGCGCGTACACCGAGTACACCGGGCTGCGCTTCGCGCTGTTCCTGCTCGCCGAGTACGCCGGCATCGTCGTCCTGTGCGGTCTGACCACCGTCCTCTTCCTCGGCGGCTGGCACGGCCCGTTCGGGGCCGAGGGCCTCGGCTGGGTGTGGACCCTGCTCAAGACGGCCGTCCTCGCCTTCATCGTGATCTGGCTGCGCGTGAGCTACCCGCGGCTGCGCGAGGACCAGCTCCAGAAGCTCGCCTGGACCACGCTCGTCCCGCTCGCCCTCGCCCAGATCGCCCTCACCGGCATCGTCAAGGTGGTGATCCAGTAATGGCTCCGATTCCCGGATCCGGCCTTGCCAAGGGCCTGGCCGTCACCCTCCGCACGATGACGAAGAAGAGCCACACCGCGCAGTACCCCGACGCCCAGCCCGAACTCCCGCCCCGCACCCGTGGCGTGATCGGCCTGTTCGAGGAGAACTGCACGGTCTGCATGCTCTGCGCCCGCGAGTGCCCCGACTGGTGCATCTACATCGACTCCCACAAGGAGACGATCCCCGCCGCCACCCCCGGCGGCCGTGAGCGCAGCCGCAACGTCCTCGACCGGTTCGCCATCGACTTCGCCCTGTGCATGTACTGCGGTATCTGCATCGAGGTCTGTCCTTTCGACGCGCTGTTCTGGTCGCCCGAGTTCGAGTACGCGGAGACGGACATCCACGACCTCACCCACGAGCGGGACAAGCTCCGCGAGTGGATGTGGACGGTTCCCGAACCGCCCGCCCTCGACCCCGGTGCCGAGGAGCCCAAGGAGATCTCCGCCGCCCGCAAGGCCGCGGAGAAGCTCGCCGCCGCCCAAGCCGCCCAGGCGACCGAAGCCGCCCCGGCCACCGAGCCGGACGCGCCCCACACGCCGGACGCGTCCGACGCGGCCGGCATCGACCAGCCGCAGCGTCCGGCCGAGGGAGGCACCGAGTGAGCCTGGCCGCCGCCCACGGTTTCCTGTCGCCCACCGGCGTCGAGATCGCCTTCCTCCTCGTCGGCATCGTCACGCTCGGCGCCGCCGTCATAACGGTCACCACCAAGCAGCTCGTGCACGCCGCCCTGTGGCTGGTCGTGGCACTCGGCGGGCTGGCCGTCGAGTACCTCCTCCTCACCGCGGAGTTCGTCGCCTGGGTCCAGGTGCTGATCTACGTCGGTTCCGTCGTCGTCCTCCTCCTCTTCGGTCTGATGCTCACCAAGGCACCCATCGGCCGCTCGCCCGACGCCGACTCGGGCAACCGCCCGGCCGCCCTCGCGGTCGCCGTCGCCGCCGCGGCCGCCCTGATCTGGGTGGTCGTGGACGCGTTCCGCGCCACCTGGATCGACCTCGACGGGCCCGCCCAGGGCTCCACCAAGGTCTCGGGCGAGATCCTCTTCCGGCACTGGGTGCTGCCCTTCGAGGCGCTCTCCGTCCTCCTCCTGGCCGCGCTCGTCGGCGCCATCGTCCTGTCCCGCCGCGACCGGGAGCGGGAGGGCAACCACTGATGCACCTCGCCTATCCGGCGGTCCTCGCCGTCCTGCTGTTCTGCACCGGCCTGTACGGGGTGCTCGCCCGCCGCAACGCGATCCTGGTCCTGATGTCCGTCGAGCTGATGCTCAACGCCGTCAACCTCAACCTGGTCGCCTTCGACGTCTGGCTCCGCGACACCCTGCACGCCGGCCAGGCGCTGACCCTCTTCACCATCGCCATCGCCGCCGCCGAGATCGGCATCGGCCTGGCGATCGTCCTGATGGTCTACCGCAACCGCGGCACCTCGGACATCGACAAGCTCCGCGACAACGCCGAGACCGCGGGCCCCGACGAAACCGTCGGCGCCGACGAGACCGCGGGCCCCGACGAGAAGGCAGAGGCCACCGCGTGACCACCACGACCTTCGCCGTCCTCGTCCCCCTTCTTCCGTTCCTCGGCGCCGCCGCCGGACTGCTGCTGGGCCGCACCGCTCCCGGGTTCGTGCGCCCCCTGGCCGTCCTGCCGACGCTCGCCGCCCTCGTACTCGCCGTCCTCGTCGCCGTACGCCAGGGTGGCGGCAAGGCGATCGACGCGGCGACGCAGCTCACCCCGACCGGCTCGGTGGCGATCGACCTCGCCCTGCACCTGGACGGCTTCGCCGTCCTGACCGCCGTCCTCGTGGGCGTGGTCGCCACCTGCGTGCAGCTCTACTCGACGGGCTACCTCCGCGACGATCCGCGCTACCCCTCGTACGCGGCGCTCGTCTCCCTGTTCACCTCCGCCATGCTGCTCGTCGTCTACTCCGGCGACCTGATGGTGCTGCTGGTCGGCTGGGAGATCATGGGCATCTGCTCGTACTTCCTCGTCGGCCACTACTGGGAGACGCCCGAGGCACGGGCCGCCTCCCTCAAGGCCTTCCTGGTCACCAAGCTCGGCGACGTCCCCTTCCTGATCGGTCTCTTCGCCCTCGCCGCCGACGCCGGCACGTTCCGGATCACCGGGATCCTCGGCGCTGTCACCGCCGGAGGCATCGACCACCCCACCCTGGTGGCGCTGCTCCTGCTCGCGGGCGTCGCGGGCAAGTCCGCGCAGTTCCCGCTGCACACCTGGCTCCCGGACGCCATGGCGGGCCCGACGCCGGTCTCCGCGCTGATCCACGCCGCGACGATGGTCGCCGCCGGTGTCTACTTCGTGGCCCGGCTCCTTCCCGTCTTCGCGGCCTCCGCCGCCGCCATGACCGTGCTCGCCGTGATGGCCGCGGTCACGATGGTCGGCTCCGGACTCGCCGCCCTCGCGCAGGACGACATCAAGCGCGTCCTCGCCTACTCGACCATCGGCCAGCTCGGCTACATGTCGGGCGCCCTGGCCGTCGGTGACCGTGGCGCCGCGGTCTTCCACCTCCTGTCGCACGGCGCCTTCAAGGCGCTGCTGTTCCTCGCCGCCGGCGTGATCATCCACGCCGCCGGAACGAACTCGCTGGCCGCCATGTCCCGGATGCGGGGCCTCACCGCCCGCATCCCCGACGCGTACTGGACGATGACGGTCGCCCTGCTCGCGCTGGCCGCGATTCCGCCGTTCGCCGGCTTCTTCTCCAAGGAAGCCGTCCTCGTGGCCGCCGAGCACACCGCCCTGGGCGACCGGACGGTCGCCCCCGCCGGGGCGGGCTGGATCGTCCTGGTCTCGGGTCTGCTCACCGCCCTCCTCACCGCCGCCTACGCGACGCGGCTGTGGCTGCTGGCCTTCCGTGGCCGGGGCGCCGAGGCCCCCGCCCACGGACGACAGCCCATCGCCATGAACGCCGTCCTGTGGGTGCTCGCCGTGCCCTCCCTCGCCTTCGGCCTGACCGCCGGCGTACTCGGCGACTGGTTCGACGGCCACGCGCTGACGCCGACCCTCACCACGGCGGTCCTCGGCACGGGCATCGCCCTCGTCGGCGGGCTCGTCACCTACGGCGCCTGGCGGCACACCACCGCCCTCGCCGCCCGCCACCCGATCGGCGCGGTCGCCGCCCACCCCGAGGCCGAACCCGCCGTCTCCGAGGCGGAGGCGATCGCGACGCACACCCCCGCCTACGGCGACATCGCGGCGGCCCCGGATCCCGCCGACCCCGGACACCTGCTGCTCGGCCCGCTGCACCGCCACGCCGCCGCCGGCTTCCACCTCGACGCCGTCTACTCCGCCCTCTTCGTACGCCCCGTCAGGGCGGCGGCCCAACTGGTCAGCTTCCTCGACCGCGAGGTCGTCGAGACGTACGTACGCGGAGCGGGCAGCGGTACGAACCTGCTCGGATGGGCCGTCCGGCGCGCCCAGACGGGCAACGTGCAGACCTACCTCAGTGCCCTGCTCGCCGGCTCCGTCGTCCTGGCGATCGCCGCCGTCCTCGTCGCCGCCGGAGCGTGAGCCGTGATCGATATCAGCGAATCCGTGATGCAGTTCCTTCTCGCGTTCATCGTCGTCGGCCCGCTCATCGGTGCCGCGGCCGCCCTCCTCCCGGCCCCGCCCGGGCTGAAGGGGAAGTCCCCCGACCAGGCCGTGCTCCGCCACGGGGTGACCGTCACCGGCGCGATCCTCGCCGCCGCGATCGTCCTGGCGCTCGGCTTCCACCACGACCAGCCGTCGAAGATGCAGGCCACGACGGACATCAGTTGGATCCCCGCACTCGACGTGCGCATCCACCTCGGTGTCGACGGCATCTCCCTCCCCCTCCTGGTCATGACCGCGCTGCTGACCTTCCTGTGCGCGCTCTACAGCTACTTCAAGATGCCCGCGGGCCCGTCCCCCCGGGCGTTCGTCGCGCTGCTGCTCGTCCTCGAGTCCGGCATGCTGGCGACCTTCGCCGTCCTCGACCTGCTGCTGTTCTTCCTGGCCTTCGAGATGGTGCTCATCCCGATGTACTTCCTCATCGCCCGCTGGGGCGGCGAGGGACGCCAGCCGGCCGCCTGGCGGTTCATCCTCTACACGCTGCTCGGTTCGGTCGTCATGCTGCTCGGCCTGCTCCTCGTCGGGCTGAAGGCCGGCACCTTCGACATGGTGGCACTCGCCACTGACAACGGCCGCGACATCACCACATCCGTGCAGGTCATCGCTGTTCTGGCGATCGGGATCGGCCTCGCGGTGAAGACTCCGATGTGGCCGCTGCACAGTTGGCTTCCGGACGCCCACACCGCCGCGCCGACCGTCGGCTCGGTCCTCCTCGCCGGTGTCCTGCTGAAGATGGGTACGTACGGATTCGTCCGGATCGCCCTGCCGATCACCCCTGACGGCATGCACATCCTCGCGCCCTACCTCGCCGCGTTCGCCGCCGCCGGCATCATCTACGGATCGCTCGCCTGCCTCTCCCTCGCCCGCACCGGCGCCAAGGGCGACCTCAAGCGCCTGATCGCGTACTCCTCCGTGGGCCACATGGGCTTCGTCCTCCTCGGCATCGCGACCATGACGCCCACCGGCGTCAACGGCGCACTCTTCGCCAACATCGCCCACGGCCTCATCACCGGCCTGCTGTTCTTCCTGGTCGGTGCCATCAAGGACCGGTACGGCACGGCCGACCTCGACACCCTCTCCGGGGCCACCGGAGCCGCGCTCTACGGCCGCGCGCCCCGCCTCGGTGGCCTCCTCGCGTTCGCCGCCGTCGCCTCGCTCGGACTGCCCGGCCTCGCCGGATTCTGGGGCGAGATGCTCGCGCTGTTCGGCGCGTTCCAGCCCGCCGAGGGCCTCAGCCGCCCCGCGTTCCTCACCTTCATGGCCATCGGCGCGTTCGGCACGCTGCTCACCGCCGCGTACCTCCTGGTCGTCGTCCGGCGCGTCTGCATGGGCGCCCGGCCCGCCGCCGAGCAGCCGCCGCTCGACGACATCCAGACGTACGAATTCGCCGCCTGGTCACCGCTGGTCGTCCTCACCGTCGTCGCCGGCCTCTGGCCCGCGGTCCTCCTCGGCCTGACCGACCCGGCCGTTCAGAAGCTCCTCGCAGGAGGCAAGTCGTGACCCTCGCCGCCACGAGCGCTCCGAACGCTCCGAGCGCGGGCGACCTCGTCCAGTCCGTCGACTGGGCCGCCATCGCGCCGCCGACGATCGCCGCCGTGGTCGGCATGATCGTGCTCGTCGCCGACCTGTTCGTCCCGAAGGAACGCAAGCAGCTCCTCGGCTGGGTCGCCATCGCCGGACTCGTCGCCGCGATCGTCACGCTCCTGCCGCTGCGCAAGGGCGACCGGACCACTTTCTGCCTGACCACCGACGCCGACGCGTGCAGCTACACCGCCGACCACTTCACGCTGGTCATCCAGTTCCTGGTGCTGGGAGGGGCGCTCCTGACGGCCCTGCTGTCGCTCCACGACACCAAGGAGAAGCTCCCGGCGGGGGAGTTCTGGTTCCTGCTGCTCTCCTCGGCCGCCGGTGCCGCTCTGCTGCCCGCCTCCCGGGACCTGGCGACCCTCATCGTGGCCCTGGAGGTCGCCTCGCTGCCCGCCTTCGCGCTCGTCGGCCTCAAGCGCGGTGACCGCATGTCCGGCGAGGCGGCGCTGAAGTTCTTCCTCTCCTCCGTCGCGGCCACCGCCGTGACGCTGCTCGGCGTCAGTTTCGTGTACGCCTCGACCGGCAGCCTCCACCTCACCGAGATCGCCCAGGGCCTGGACGACGTCCCGGCGCAGATGGAGACCCTCGCCAAGGCGGGTGTCGCGCTCACCCTTGTCGGCTTCGCGTTCAAGACCGCCGCCGTGCCGTTCCACTTCTGGGTGCCCGACACCTACGTCGGGGCGCCGCTGCCCGTCGCCGCCTACCTCTCGGTCGTCGGCAAAGCGGTCGGCTTCACCGGCCTGGTCCTGGTGACCGTCATCGCCTTCCCGACGTACGCGGACGTGTGGGGCCCGGCGCTCTCGGTCCTCGCCGCGCTCACCATGACCGTCGGCAACGTGGCCGCCCTCCGGCAGGTCGCCACGCGCGCGTGGAGCGCGGTACGGCTGCTGGCCTGGTCCTCGGTGGCGCAGGCGGGCTACCTGCTGGTGCCGATCGCGGCCGCCGCCTACTCCGGCGACGACCAGATCGGCGCCACCGTCGCGTACGCCCTCATGTACGCCGTCGTGAACCTCGGCGCCTTCGCGGTCGCCGCCCTGGTCGCCCGTACGCACCCGCTGAACCGGATCT
Source organism: Streptomyces sp. NPDC031064 (assembly GCF_055570965.1). Classification (NCBI taxonomy): domain Bacteria; kingdom Bacillati; phylum Actinomycetota; class Actinomycetes; order Kitasatosporales; family Streptomycetaceae; genus Streptomyces; species Streptomyces sp. NPDC031064. Next base: position 249,646 of record NZ_JBVIGF010000009.1, on the reverse strand, counting down.
CGGACTACCGGGGCCTGTACGCCACCCGGCCCGGCGCCGCGCTCGTCATGGGGTTCTTCCTGCTGTGCCTGGCCGGTCTGCCGCCGGGCATCATCGGCCTCTTCGCCAAGGTCACCGTCTTCTCGGCGGCCGTCGACGCGGGCCTGGGCTGGCTCGCCGTCGTCATGGGCGTCAACGTCGTCATCGCCCTCTACTACTACCTGCAGTGGACGGCGGTGCTGTTCCGCGCGCCCGAGGGCGCCCCCGTGAGGCATGCCGTGCCCGCGCCCGTCACCGTGGCCATCGCCGTGACGGCCGTCGCCGGCGTGGTGCTGTCGGGCTACCCCGAGCTGGTGCTGCGCTTCGCCACGGACAGCCTCTTCTGACTCTTCCGCCCCCCCACACACAGCCCTACGCACTACCTAGGAGCACGGCCGTGCTGAACGGTTTCAAGGACTTCCTCCTCCGTGGAAACGTCATCTCCATGGCGATCGGCCTGGCCGTCGGCGCGGCCTTCACGGCCGTCGTCACCGCGTTCAGCAACGCCTTCATCACCCCGCTCATCGGTCTGGCGACGGGCACCGTCGGAGACTTCAGCCACTCCTACTTCACGATCAGGGACGCCAAGTTCCCCTACGGCCTGTTCATCAGCGCCGCACTGGCATTCGTGATCACCGCGGCCGTGCTCTACTTCTGTGTCGTCCTGCCGATGATGAAGATCCAGACCCGCTTCAAGCGCGACGAGCCCTTCGACATCAAGGCGGCGGTACGCGACTGCCCGCGCTGCTTCACCGAGATCCCCGCCGTCGCCAGCCGCTGCGCCCACTGCACCAGCGAGGTCGAGCCGGTGGCCGAGGCCCTCCAGAAGGCCGGGCTGCCCGCCCCGCGCTGAGTCACCCGGACGGCCCACACACCGCCCCCGGCGCACAAGGGAACCCGCCATGCCCGCCTGGCGTTGACCAGTACGGGAGGGTCCACTGATGAGTGGACCAGCACCAGGCAAAGGGTTCCCCTGCCGCACCATTTGGAGGGCGTACCGTGCACCGCCGGCACAACGGGCTGAAGACCGCCGTACTCCTCGGGGGACTGTCCGCAACCATCATCCTGATCGGCAGCTTCTTCGGCCGTACAGGTCTCGTCGTCGCGCTCCTCGTAGCCCTCGGCACCAACGCGTACGCGTACTGGAACAGCGACAAGCTGGCACTGCGCGCCATGCGGGCCCGCCCGGTGAGCGAATTCCAGGCGCCCCAGCTCTACCGGATGGTCCGGGAGCTCTCCACCCAGGCCCGTCAGCCGATGCCCCGCCTGTACATCTCGCCGACCCAGGCCCCCAATGCCTTCGCGACCGGCCGCAACCCGCGCAACGCGGCGGTCTGCTGCACCGAGGGGATCCTCCAGATCCTCGACGAGCGTGAGCTGCGCGGGGTCATCGGTCACGAGCTGAGCCACGTCTACAACCGGGACATCCTGATCTCGTCGGTCGCCGGAGCCCTCGCCTCGGTGATCATGTTCCTGGTGAACTTCGCCTGGCTGATCCCGGTCGGCCGCTCCGATGACGACGACGGTCCCGGGCTGGTCGGCATGCTGCTGATCATGCTGCTGGGCCCGCTCGCCGCGTCGGTGATCCAGCTCGCCATCAGCCGCTCCCGGGAGTACGAGGCGGACGCCTCCGGCGCCCAGCTCACCGGGGACCCGCTCGCCCTGGCCAGCGCTCTGCGGAAGCTGGAGGCGGGCACCAAGAGGCTCCCGCTGCCGCCGGAGCCCAGGATCGAGACCGCGAGCCACATGATGATCGCGAACCCGTTCCGTCCCGGTCAGGGGTTCGCCAAGATGTTCTCGACACACCCGCCGATGGCGGAACGCATCGCCCGACTCGAACAGATGGCAGGTCGCCGCCCATGAAGGCAATCCTCAACGTCATATGGCTCATCTTCGGCGGCTTCTGGCTGTTCGTCGGCTACATGGTCGCCGGCCTGCTGCTCTGCATCACGGTCATCGGCATCCCCTTCGGCCTGGCCGCCTTCCGCATCGGCCTCTACGCGCTGTGGCCCTTCGGCCAGACCGTCGTGGACCGCCGTGACGCGGGCGCCGCGTCCTGCATCGGCAACGTGCTGTGGCTGGTCCTCGCCGGCTGGTGGCTGGCGCTCTCGCACGTCCTCACCGGCATCGCCCTGTGCGTCACGATCATCGGCATCCCGCTGGGCATCGCGAACTTCAAGCTCCTCCCCGTCTCCCTGCTGCCGCTGGGCAAGGAGATCGTGCCGAGCGACCGCCCCTTCGCCACTCGGTGAGGCAGGGCCCGAGGACCGGCACGCCGCCGACGCGGCCCGGCGAGGGCATCGAGGTCGTCCTCGCGTGATTGTCAGTGGCGTGGTGCACCATGAACACATGACCGAGGACGAGCAGTTGCCGGCCCGGGGCGTGGCCGAGGCGCGCGCCCGAATATGAGGCATGCGGTGCGTCAGTTCCGGCGCACCGCGTACATCACCGCGCCCGCCGCCAGGACCGCCGTGCCCGCCAGGACGGACGACAGGGGCAGGGCGAACGCGAGCGCCAGGCAGCCCGCCAGCCCGGCGGCCGCGAGGACGCGCCCCGAACCGAGCGTCCACGCCGACGCGTTGGCGATCGCGTAGTACACCAGCACCCCGAACGACGAGAAGCCGATCGCCCCGCGCACGTCCGCCGTCGCCGCCACCACCGCGACGACCAGCCCCACCGCGAGTTCCGCGTGGTGCGGCACCTGGAAGCGAGGGTGCACGGCGGCGAGCGTGCGCGGCAGGTGACCGTCGCGCGCCATCGCCAGCGTCGTACGGGACACCCCGAGGATCAGCGCCAGCAGCGAACCCAGCGCGGCCACCGCTGCGCCCACGCTCACCACCGGTACCAGCCAGTCCGCACCCGCCGCCCGCGCCGCGTCCGCGAGCGGCGCCACCGAGTCGCCCAACTCCCGTGCGCCCAGCACCGACAGGACGGAGACCGCCACGCCCACGTACACGACCAGCGCGATCCCCAGCGCCAGCGGGACCGCCCGCGGAATGGTCCGTGCCGGATCACGCACCTCCTCGCCGAGCGTGGCGATCCGTGCGTACCCGGCGAACGCGAAGAACAGCAGGCCCGCCGCCTGGAGCACCCCGCCCGCCGACGCGTCCCCACCCAGCGCCAGCCGCCCGAAGTCCGCCCCACCCGACCCGAGACAGGAGACGACCACCGCCACCAGGACCGCCAGCACAGTCGCCACGATGGCGCGCGTGAGGAGCGCGGACTTCTGAACGCCCCCGTAGTTCACGGCGGTCAGCGCCACGACCGCCGCCACCGCCACCGCGTGTGCCTGCTCCGGCCACACGTACGACCCGACAGCGAGCGCCATCGCCGCGCACGAGGCGGTCTTGCCGACCACGAAGGCCCAGCCCGCGAGGTAACCCCAGAAAGGACCCAGCCGTTCACGCCCGTACACATACGTCCCGCCGGACGCCGGATAGCGGGCGGCCAGCCGCGCCGACGCCATCGCGTTGCAGTACGCGACGGCCCCCGCCAGCGCGAGCCCCAGCAACAAGCCGCTCCCGGCGGCCCCGGCGGCCGGACCGAGCGCCACGAAGATCCCGGCCCCGACCATCGAACCCAGCCCGATGACGACCGCGTCGAAGACGCCCAGCGACCGGCGTAGCTCCTGTGTCATGTGCCGCACCCTACTGACCTCCGCAACCACCCACCGGACCCCCGGCGTCCTCCCGGGCAACACCGCACGAAAGGCAGGTTCACCGCATGGACATCCTGAGTTGGATCATCCTGGGGCTGCTGGCCGGCGTCATAGCCAAGGTGCTGCTGCCCGGCCGTGACCCCGGCGGGCTGATCGGGACGACGCTCATCGGCATCGCGGGCGCCTTCGTCGGCGGCTGGATATCGGCACGCTTCCTGGACCGGCCGATCAGCAACCAGTTCTACGACGGGCCCACCTGGCTCGCGGCCATCGGCGGCTCGCTGGTGCTGCTGATCGCGTACCGCATCCTGTTCGGCCACTCCCGCTCACGCTGACCGCTCACTGACCGTTCACGCTGAGCGCTCGGGCGGCGCGGCGCCGACCGGTGGGCGCTGACGGGGGAGCCCTGTCTCCCGCAGCGTGATGTTCAGCCGGCCCGAGCTCAGCCCCACGGCCGGGTCGGCCGTGCCCGGGCAGACCTTCGGCACCCCGTGGTACGCGAACCGCGACGGGCCGCCGAAGACGAACAGGTCGCCGGACTCCAGCTCCACGTCCGTGTACGGGCGGCCCCGCGTCTCGGTGTTCCCGAACCGGAAGACGCAGCGGTCGCCGATGCTCAGCGACACCACTGGAGCACCGGACCGCTCCTCCTTGTCCTGGTGCATGCCCATCCGGGCACCGGGTCCGTAGAAGTTGATCAGCGCCGTGTCCGGGGCGTAAGCCGTGTCGTCGCCCTGCCCGTACGCGGCGACCAGCGCCGCCCGGCCCAGGTCCGCCAGCCAGCCGGGGAAGGGGGCCACCCTGGCACCGTTCACGTCGCCGGCCGTACGGGTGTACCGGTACGGCTGCCAGTGCCAGCCCAGGCACACCGTCCGCACCGACATCACGCCACCGCCCGGCAGCACCGTGTGGCGCATCGGCACCGGCCCCCGTGCCCACTCCCGGCACGCCGCGACCAGCTCCCGTTGCCGCTCCACCGGCAGCCACCCCGGGACGTGCACCGCGCCGGGGGCGATCTCCGCCCGCTCGCGCTCCAGCGCGAACAGCCCATCCCCGCCGGTCACCCCGCCGGTCACCCCACCCGTCACCTTGCCGATCACCCCGCCGTCGCCTCGCCGGTCACCCCGCCGTCGCCCCGCCGGTCACCCCACCCGTCCCCCCGCCGTCGCCCCGCCCGTCACGCCGGTCACCTCGCCGATCACCCCGCCGTCGCCCCGCCGGTCGCCCCGCCCGTCACCCCACCCGTCATCCTGCCGGTCACCCCGCCGGTCACCCCACCCGTCACCGTACGAGCGCGCCTTCCAGCCCGAGCAGGCGCTCCTTGCGCTCCAGTCCGCCCGCGTATCCCCGCAGCGCACCGTCGGCTCCGATCACCCGGTGGCAGGGGCGCACCACCAGCAGCGGGTTGCGCCCGATGGCGGTTCCCACCGCGCGTACCCCGGCACCCGGGGAGCCGACCCGTGCGGCGATCTGCCCGTACGTCACGGTCGTGCCGTACGGGATGTCCTCCAGCGCCCGCCACACCCGCCGCTGGAAGTCGGTGCCGCCGTCGGCGTACGCGATGTCGAAGCGCGTCAAACGGCCCGCGAAGTAGGCCCGCAACTGTGCCGCGATGCCCTCGAACGCCTCCGGGGCGTGCCGCCACCCGTCCTGGACGACCACCCCGCCCTTCTGGCCCGGCAGGGAGAGCGAGGCGAGTGCGGTGCGGCCGTCCGCGGACTCCTCGCCGACCAGCAGCATCTCGCCCAGCGGGCCGTCGACGTGCGCGTACACCGTCATGATCCGTTCCCTTCCTCGGTCCCCACCAGTCTGTGGCCGCCCGGCCCCCGGGGCTGGCGGTTTTCGGACACGACGGTCGCCGGCAGGGCCCGGCGCGCGGGTACAGGGCGGGGGCGGACCGGCCAAGCCGTGTCCGCCCCCGATTCGCCCGGTGCGCCGGCTGCTGCCGGTGCGCGGCCTACCGGCCCACCGGTCTACCGGTAGTTCACGAACTGAAGGGCGAAGTCGAAGTCCTGCCCCTTCAGCAGCGCGATCACGGCCTGGAGGTCGTCGCGGCTCTTCGAGCTGACCCGCAGCTCGTCGCCCTGCACCTGCGCCTTGACGCCCTTGGGGCCCTGGTCGCGGATGATCTTCGCCACCTTCTTGGCGTTCTCCTGGGAGATGCCCTCCTCGATGGAGGCGAAGATCTTGTACTCCTTGCCGGAGAGCTGCGGCTCACCGGCGTCCAGCGCCTTCAGCGAGATGCCGCGCTTGATCAGCTTGGACTGGAACACGTCGAGGATGGCGTTGACCCGCTCCTCGGAGTTCGCCTGCATCAGGATCTTCTCGCCGGACCAGGCGATGGAGGCCCCGACGTTCTTGAAGTCGTAGCGCTGCGAGATCTCCTTCGCCGCCTGGTTGAGGGCGTTGTCGACCTCCTGCCGCTCGACCTTCGAGACGATGTCGAAACTGGAGTCGGCCATGTCCTGTGGCTCCTTGGGTCGCGTGCGTAGAGGTTGCCTAGAGGTACGGCCGGGCTCCCCCGGCCGCCACGGCAAAGCCTAGCCATCCCACTCGCCACGAGTGCTGATCAATCCGGTGGCGAAGCACCCCCGGACATCAGGTATCGTTTACGTCGTTGCCGGGGAGCACCGCCGAAAAGCGGTCACCCTCTCGGCGACATCCCATGGCGGTGTGCCCGAGTGGCCAATGGGAGCGGACTGTAAATCCGTCGGCTTAGCCTACCCAGGTTCGAATCCTGGCGCCGCCACGCGATGAACGGCCCCTGATCTGCGGAAACGCGGATCAGGGGCCGTTTTCGTACGAGGGTCGAGCTCAGGGGCGGCGGGCTCAGTCGGCCAGGCGGAAGGCCAGTTCCGTCTCCCACCGGGACGGGTCCGGCTCCACGCGGGGGTCGGTGCGGTACGACTCGATGCGGCAGCCCCACCGCTCGACGCCGTCCACCTCCCGCATGTCCCACTCCAGGCCCCGGTCGTCCGCCCACTGCCGCAGTTCGGCCGCCGCCGCGAGCAGCCGGTCCGGGTGGCCGACATGGGTGAGCGTGGCGTAGCGGCCGGCCGGCAGCAGCGCCACGCCGATGTCGCCCTCCGGCTCAGGGAGGGACGGGGGCGGCGAGGCGATCGGAACGCCCGCCTCCACCTCCGACTCGCCCTTCATGTCCACGGTGTTGAACCGGAAGAACGGCGCGTCCGCGACCTCGATGCCCCGCGCCGCCAGCCACCCCACCAGCTCGGGCAGCCGGTCGGCGATCTCCGCGAAACGGTCCATCGTCACGGAGCGGCGCATGAAGACGTACGGCCGCTCCGGGCGTTCCACCACGACCGGTTCGGGGAAGGAGCGCATCACTCGCCCGCCACGGCCTTCACCGCGACCGCCACCGGCACGGAGCCGCTGATCAGCTCCAGCGTCAGCCCCGCCGTCGCCGGCGTCTCCACCAACTCGGCGAGCACCGCCGCCACGTCGTCGCGCGGCACCGGCCCGCGCCCGGTCGACACCTCCAGCCGTACGAGCCCGGTCCCGGCGTCGTTCGTCAGCATGCCGGGCTTGAGGATCGTCCAGTCCAGGCCGGGCTTGGCCCGTACGTAGTCGTCCGCGGCACCCTTCGCCCGCAGGTACGCGTCGAACACCTCGTCCCCCGGGCGGTCCGGATCGGCGCCCATCGACGACACGACGATGTAGCGCCGCACACCCGCCCGCTCCGCCGCGTCCGCGCACAGCACCGCCGCGCCACGGTCCACCGTGGCCTTGCGCTCGGCGCCGCTGCCCGGGCCCGCGCCCGCCGCGAAGACCACCACGTCCGCCCCCGTCAGCGCGGCCGCCACCATCTCCACGGACGCCGACTCCAGGTCCATCACGACCGGTTCGGCACCCGCTTCGCGCAGCGCGTCCGCCTGTTCCGGATTGCGGATGACGCCCGCGACCTCGTGCCCTCCCGCCGAGAGCAGCCGCTCCAGCCGCAGGGCGATCTGACCGTGTCCTCCAGCGATGACAATGCGCATGCTCTCGACCGTACGACCCAAACGGCGAAAGCGCTCACGGACGCGCGTCCGGCCGCCCCTGGCGCGGCAGTTCGAGCGCCGCCGCCGAGTCGCAGTACTCCCGCACCGCGCTCGTCCGCGCCACCACCCGACCGCGGTGCACCACGATTCTGCTGTACGCCAGTGACAGCACGCCCGACAGCCGCTCCCCGCGCACCGCCAGCAGCTCCGCCGGGAACCCCGCCTCCACCCGCACGGCGGGTAGCCCCATCGCCTCCCGCGCCGCCCCGCTCACCGCCCCGTACGCCTCCACCGGCCGCAGCCCGCCCTGGGAGGCCAGCAGGTACGCCGCCTCCAGCGGATCGCCCCGCCCCACCGGGTTGGCCACGTCGCGCAGCGCCCCGCTCCCGGCCGCGACCCGCACCCCCGCCGCCCGCAGCAGCCGCACGGGCGCGACGTCCCGTACCTCCGTGCCGCCGCAACTGCCCTGCGGCAGGCACACGACCGTCACCCCGGCCGCGGCGAGCTGGTCGGCCGCCCGCCCCGCCACGTCCTCCGGGAGCCGCCCCAGCGCCCCGCACGGTCCGATGGTGACCCCGGGCCGCAGCCCGCCCGCCATGGCCGCCAGCCGGGCGAGCCGCGCCGGGTCGTCACCGTCGGTGTGCAGGTCCACCGGGCAGCCGTGTTCGGCGGCCACCTCCAGCACGGCCTCCGCGTACCCGGCCGGGTCCGGGTCCAGGTCCGGGCAGCCGCCCACCACACCGGCGCCCATCTTGACCGCGTCGCGCAGCATCGCGAGGCCGTCCGCGCCGGCCACGCCGGTCAGGAGGCGCGGCACGGCGACCGTCGTCAGGTCGGCCAGCCCGCGCAGCGAGCGCCGGGCCTGGAGGACCGCCTCCAGGGGGCCCAGTCCCTGGACGTCGCCGATGCGGACGTGGGCGCGCAGCGCGGTGGCGCCGTGCCCGAGCTGGAGCAGGGCGGCCTCGGTGGCGCGGCGCTGGACCTCCTCGGTGGCGTACGAGACCGGGCCGGGGCAGTCGGAGCTGAGCGCGGTGTCGGCGTGGCCGTGCGGTTCGGCGGGGGCGGGCAGCAGCAGGTAGCCGGCGAGGTCGACGCGGGCGCCGTGGGTGGGCAGGCTGCCCGCGGTGCCCACGGCTTCGATGCGCCCGCCGCTGAGCCGTACGTCGACGGTCCGGCCGTCGGTGAGGCGGGCGCCGCACAGCAGCAGCGTCGTGGTGTCGGCGGTGGCGCCCTCGGGTGGCTGTGGCTGCTGGCTGTCGGAGGACATCGGGCTCCTGGCGGCTCGGGGGCTCGGTGGCTCGGGGCGTGATCCGTGGCGGGGGTCGTCGTGCGTACGGGCGGCCCGTACGTACGGGCGGGCCGTGCGTGGGGCTGCCGTGCGTCGGCGGCCGTGCGTGGGGCTGCCGTGGGTACGGACGTACGGGCAAGATCACGCAGCGTGAGGCGAGCCTAGGGGCCGTCCGACCGGCCTTCGAGGAGGTGCGCAATAGTCGTACTGGCGTGGGACACGAGTGGCCTACGGGGCGCGGGAGTCGGTGCCGGATCAGGGGTCCGGGGAGTGGCCGGCCGGTGGCGGGGTAGCCGCCGGGAATCGGATTTGGGCGAACGGCGGCCGACCGTGTAATGTCTTCATCGCTCGCCCCAATAGCTCAGTCGGCAGAGCGTCTCCATGGTAAGGAGAAGGTCTACGGTTCGATTCCGTATTGGGGCTCTGATGTTCGGTGATCCTCGCCTTCGGGCGAGGGGATCCAGCATCGCAGCGGTGTAGCTCAGTCGGTAGAGCAAGCGGCTCATAATCGCTGTGTCACCGGTTCAAGTCCGGTCACCGCTACTTACTGACAGTAGCCGATTGCAGGGTCGGTCCTTCGATCGGCTACTCTTTCTTGCGTTCATCCGTCCATCCGTCCGTCATAGGAGCACTCACGTGGCTGCCACCGACGTCCGCCCGAAGATCACGCTGGCCTGCGTGGAGTGCAAGGAGCGGAACTACATCACCAAGAAGAACCGGCGTAACAACCCGGACCGTCTTGAGATGAAGAAGCACTGCCCGCGCTGCAACGCGCACACTGCGCACCGCGAAACGCGCTGAATCAGGCTCGTACACGAGGCCGTCCCCTGTCGGGGGCGGCCTCGTGTCGTTTGTTCGACGACAGACCCAGGAGGTAGCGAGTTCATGGCGCTCGATCAGTCCTTCGTGGGGCGGACCTATCCGCCCACCGCGCCGTACGAGGTCGGCCGGGAAAAGATCCGCGAATTCGCCGAGGCGGTCGGGGACGCGAATCCGGCCTACACCGACACGGAGGCCGCCAAGGCGCTCGGCCACTCGGATGTGATCGCGCCGCCGACCTTTGTGTTCGCCATCACGTTCAAGGCCGCGGGTGACGTGATCGCCGACCCGCAGCTCGGGCTGGACTACAGCCGCGTGGTGCACGGTGACCAGAAATTCGCGTACACCCGGCCGGTACGGGCGGGGGACCGGCTGACGGTCACCTCGACCATCGAGGCGATCAAGTCGCTCGCTGGGAACGACATTCTCGATATCCGCGGTGAGGTCCACGACGAGGCCGGTGAGCACGTGGTGACCGCGTGGACGAAGCTCGTGGCCCGTGCGGCGGCAGAGGAGGCGTGAGGCGATGACCGCGAAGATCGCATTCGACGAGGTCGAGGTCGGCACCGAGCTGCCGGCACAGAGCTTTCCCGTGACGCGCGCCACGCTGGTGCGGTACGCGGGCGCCTCGGGGGACTTCAACCCGATCCACTGGAACGAGAAGTTCGCCAAGGAGGTCGGACTGCCCGACGTCATCGCGCACGGCATGTTCACGATGGCCGAGGCGATCCGCGTGGTGACCGACTGGGCCGGCGACCCCGGCGCGGTCGTGGAGTACGGGGTGCGGTTCACCAAGCCGGTCGTCGTGCCGAACGACGAGGCGGGCGCCCTGATCGAGGTCAGCGGCAAGGTCGCCGCGAAGCTGGACGACAACCGCGTACGCGTGGACCTGACCGCCATGAGCGGTGGCCAGAAGGTCCTGGGCATGTCCCGCGCCGTGGTGCGGCTCGCGTAACGGCGCGCAGGCTCGCGTAACGGCGCGCAGCGCCGACGGGGCGCCGTGGGGGTCGGGACCATCCGCCCGCGCGGCGCCCCCGCGAGCGCCGCACGGGCCTCGGCGGGCGCCCCTGCGGCCGGGCCGGGTTCGCGGGAGGGGCCGCGCCCCGCAGGAAGGCCACCTGGGCGGCGGGCGGCGGGCCGCGCCGGGCACTGCGGCCTGCGCCGCGGACATGTCCCCCACGCGGGCGCCCCGCGACGTCCGCCCCCACCCCTGATCCGCCCCCACTCCCGTGACCTTCGCCACGCGGCCGACGTCCGCCACCTCGCCCGCCGTGGCCCGGGCCGTGGCCCGCGCGTTCCGGTCCTGGCGGGGGTGTCGGAGGGGCACCGTAGTCTTGGGCGCGTGCAGGAAATCCATGACGCTCCCCTCGCCCCGCTGACCACCTTCCGGCTCGGTGGCCCCGCCACCCGGCTCGTCACGGCCACGACCGACGACGAGGTCGTGGCCGCCGTGCGGGAGGCGGACGAGACCGGGACGCCGCTGCTGGTCATCGGTGGCGGGTCCAACCTGGTGATCGGGGACAAGGGCTTCGACGGCACCGCCCTGCGCATCGCCACCCGGGGCTTTGCCCTGGAGGGCACCCGGCTGGAGCTCGCGGCGGGCGAGGTGTGGACGGACGCCGTGGCCCGCACGGTCGAGGCGGGCCTCGCGGGCATCGAGTGCCTGGCCGGTATCCCCGGCTCGGCGGGCGCCACGCCCATCCAGAACGTGGGGGCGTACGGCCAGGAGGTCTCGGCCACCATCACGGAGGTCGTGGCGTACGACCGCCGCGCGGGCGAGACGGTGACGATCCCGAACGCCGAGTGCGACTTCTCGTACCGCCACAGCCGCTTCAAGGCCGACCCCGACCGGTTCGTCGTGCTGCGCGTCCGCTTCGAGCTGGAGGACGCGGGGGGCCTGAGCGCGCCCATCAGGTACGCCGAGACGGCCCGCGTGCTCGGCGTCGAGCCCGGCGACCGCGTTCCGGCCGCCACCGCGCGCGAGACGGTGCTGAAGCTGCGGGCGGGCAAGGGCATGGTCCTGGACCCGGAGGACCACGACACCTGGTCGGCCGGCTCGTTCTTCACCAACCCGATCCTGGAGCGGGAGCAGTACGAGGAGTTCCTCGGCCGCGTCCGTGACCGCCTCGGGCCGGACGTCACCCCGCCCGCCTTCCCGGCCGGCGACGACGGCCGGGTGAAGACCTCGGCGGCCTGGCTGATCGACAAGGCGGGCTTCACCAAGGGGTACGGCACCGGGCCCGCCCGTATCTCCACCAAGCACACCCTCGCCCTCACCAACCGGGGCGAGGCCACCACCGAGGACCTGCTGGCCCTGGCCCGCGAGGTCGTCGCGGGCGTCCAGGACGCCTTCGGCGTCACGCTGGTCAACGAGCCCGTGACGGTCGGCGTCAGCCTCTGACCACCGGCGCGGGCGGTCAGTACGCGACCGCCACCGGCTGCTTCACGGTCGCCGGGTCGTCGATCATCGCCAGCATCGCGTGCGCCACGTCGGCCCGCGCGATCCTGGCGCCGCCCCGCAGACCGGTGCCGACCGCCGTGCGGTACCGGCCGGTCAGCGGTGCGTCGAGGAGCTGCGGCGGCCGCACCGACGTCCAGTCCGTCGCGCTGCGGCGCATCTCGTCCTCCATGACCCGCAGGTCGTCGTAGTGGGCCCGCAGCACGCGCGAGACGATCGGGGTGGCGATGCGCAGGAAGAGCGTCTCGTCCGCCGGTACGGGGCCGAGCGGCGCCGCGCTCACCGCGAGGAACCGCCGCGTGCCCTCCGCCTCCAGCGCCCTCAGGACCGGGCGCGTCAGGGCCGAGGCGATACCGACGTGCTTACGGGTACGCGGGCCCAGCCCGGACAGCACCGCGTCCCGCCCCGCGACCGCCGGCCGCAGTGACTCCGGGTCCTCGAACCGGGCGGCGGCGACCACCTTCAGGCGCTCGCCCGTCACCGCGAGCCGCGCCGGGTCGCGCACCACCGCCGTGACGTGGTGACCCGCCGCCAGGCCCTGCCTGACGATCTCCTGCCCGATGCCCCCGGTCGCCCCGAACACGGTCAGCTCCATAACGCCCCTCCAAGGTGGGTGAGTGCTCACTCACCACTAGGGTGGGTGGGTGACCACTCACCCGTCAAGCGCCAAACCCGCCCGGGAACGCATCCTCGACGCCGCCCACGAGCTGTGGCTCAGCGTCGGCCTGGCCCGTACCACCACCAAGGAGATCGCCAAGGCGGCCCAGTGCTCCGAGGCGGCGCTGTACAAGTACTACGGCAGCAAGGAAGAGCTGTTCATCGGCGTCCTCCGCGAGCGCCTGCCCCGCCTCGCGCCGCTGCTGCACAGCCTCACCACCGACCCCGGCGAGCACACCGTCGAGGAGAACCTCACCGAGATCGCCCGCCGGGCCGCGCACTTCTACGCCGAGAGCTTCCCGATCGCCGCATCCCTCTACGCCGAGACCCGGCTCAAGGCCCGCCACGACGCCGCCATGCGCGACCTCGGCACCGGACCGCACATGCCCATCGAGGCCCTGGACGCCTACCTGCGGGCCGAACGCGACGCCGGCCGCATCCGCGCCGACGCCGACACCTTCGCGGCGGCCTCCCTGCTCCTCGGCGCCTGCGCGCAGCGCGCCTTCGCGTACGACGCGGTGGTCGGCAAGAAGCCCCCGCAGGACGTGGACGCCTTCGCCGCGGCCCTCGCCCGCACGCTGCTCGCCGGGATCGCCTGAAGTCCTATCCGGCGAGCCAGTCGTCGACGCCCGCCAGCAGCTTCGCCCTGACGTCCTCGGGGGCCGCCGAGCCGCGCACCGACTGGCGGGCCAGTTCCGCCAGCTCCTCGTCGGTGAAACCGTGGTGCACGCGCGCGATCTCGTACTGCGCCGCCAGCCGCGAGCCGAACAGCAGCGGGTCGTCCGCGCCGAGCGCCATCGGCACCCCGGCCTCGTACAGCGTCCGCAGCGGCACGTCCTCGGGCTTCTCGTACACGCCCAGCGCCACGTTCGACGCGGGGCACACCTCGCACGTCACGCCCTTCTCGGCCAGCCGTCGCAGCAGCCGCGGGTCCTCCGCCGCCCGCACCCCGTGCCCGATGCGCGCCGCCCGCAGGTCGTCCAGGCAGTCCCGTACGGAGGCGGGGCCGGTCAGCTCGCCCCCGTGCGGCGCCGCCAGCAGCCCGCCCTCCCGCGCGATCGCGAACGCCCGGTCGAAGTCGCGTGCCATGCCGCGCCGCTCGTCGTTCGACAGCCCGAAGCCGACCACGCCCCGGTCCGCGTACCGGACCGCGAGCCGGGCGAGCGTACGGGCGTCCAGGGGGTGCTTCATGCGGTTCGCCGCCACCAGCACCCGCATCCCGAGCCCGGTCTCCCGCGAGGCGCTCTCCACCGCGTCCAGGATGATCTCCAGCGCCGGGATCAGCCCTCCCAGCCGGGGCGCGTACGACGTCGGGTCGACCTGGATCTCCAGCCACCCCGACCCGTCGCGCACGTCCTCCTCGGCCGTCTCGCGCACCAGCCGCTGGATGTCCTCCGGCGCGCGCAGACAGGACCGGGCGATGTCGTACAGCCGCTGGAAGCGGAACCAGCCCCGCTCGTCGGTCGCCCGCAGCTTCGGAGGCTCACCCCCGGTCAGCGCCTCGGGCAGATGGACGCCGTACTTGTCGGCGAGCTCCAGCAAGGTCGCGGGCCGCATCGACCCGGTGAAGTGCAGGTGCAGATGGGCCTTGGGCAGCAGCCGCAGATCTCGTACGTTCGGGGGGCTCGGGGGGTGTCCCCCTGAAAAGTGCAGCATCCCGGGATCTTGCCAAAACCCCCGGCCGGGCGGCAGCCCCTTTCACCGATCGGGTGTTTGCGGGAACGGAAAAGCGGGCCCCGCCGGGGCCCGCTCCTCACCTACGGAAATCCGTATGTGGTGTCAGTCGCGCGCTTCCGCCAGCAGCTTCTGCATCCGCGACACGCCCTCGACCAGGTCCTCGTCGCCCAGGGCGTACGACAGCCGCAGGTAGCCCGGCGTACCGAACGCCTCGCCCGGGACGACCGCCACCTCGGCCTCGTCCAGGATCAGCGCCGCCAGCTCCACGGAGGTCTGCGGGCGCTTGCCGCGGATCTCCTTGCCCAGCAGGCCCTTCACCGAGGGGTACGCGTAGAAGGCGCCCTCGGGCGTCGGGCAGTACACGCCCTCGATCTCGTTGAGCATCCGCACGATCGTCTGACGGCGGCGGTCGAAGGCGCCGCGCATCTCCGCGACCGCGTCCAGGCTGCCGGAGACGGCGGCCAGCGCGGCGACCTGTGCGACGTTCGACACGTTCGACGTGGCGTGCGACTGGAGGTTGGTCGCGGCCTTCACCACGTCCTTGGGGCCGACGATCCACCCCACGCGCCAGCCGGTCATGGCGTACGTCTTGGCCACGCCGTTGACGACGATGCACTTGTCGCGCAGCTCGGGCACGATCGCCGGGAGCGAGGTGAACTTCGCGTCGCCGTAGACGAGGTGCTCGTAGATCTCGTCCGTCAGCACCCACAGGCCGTGCTCGACGGCCCAGCGGCCGATCGCCTCGGCGTCGGCCTCGCTGTAGACGGCGCCGGTCGGGTTGGACGGGGAGACGAAGAGGACCACCTTGGTCCGCTCAGTGCGGGCCGCCTCGAGCTGCTCGACGGAGACCCGGTAGCCGGTGGTCTCGTCGGCGACGACCTCCACCGGCACACCGCCGGCGAGCCGGATCGACTCCGGGTACGTCGTCCAGTACGGAGCCGGGACGATGACCTCGTCGCCCGGGTCCAGGATCGCGGCGAACGCCTCGTAGATCGCCTGCTTGCCGCCGTTGGTCACCAGGACCTGGGAGGCGTCGACCTCGTAACCGGAGTCCCGCAGCGTCTTCGCGGCGATGGCGGCCTTCAGCTCGGGCAGGCCGCCGGCCGGCGTGTAGCGGTGGTACTTCGGGTTGCGGCAGGCCTCGATCGCGGCCTCGACGATGTAGTCGGGAGTCGGGAAGTCCGGCTCACCCGCGCCGAAGCCGATCACCGGACGCCCGGCGGCCTTGAGGGCCTTGGCCTTGGCGTCGACGGCGAGGGTCGCGGACTCGGAGATCGCGCCGATTCGGGCGGAGACCCGGCGCTCGGTGGGAGGGGTTGCAGCGCTCATGCGGCCCATCGTCCCAGACCCCGAAAGGGCGCGGCACACAGGTTTCGCTGTACGGACAGCGGGGCGGAGGGCGGACGGACGGCGGACGGACGGCGGGGTGCGCGGGCCGTGTCAGGAGCTATCTGTTCGACGCGGGGCCGCTGACCACGTACACTCTCTGCTCGTTGGCCCTCACCGACCACCATCATGGATGCGGTAGGTTGGGGGAGAACCACAAAGGGTCGTAGCTCAATTGGTAGAGCACCGGTCTCCAAAACCGGCGGTTGGGGGTTCAAGTCCCTCCGGCCCTGCTACACACACCGCCAGGTTGTGTGCGCAGGTATGTACTTCATTGCACCGCCGTGCGGCTCCACCCGGGCGCGGCACGGCCGACCCGGAATCAGGTGAGAGACGTGACGGACGCCGTAGGCTCCATCGACATGCCTGATGCCGAGGACGCGCAGGAGTCGAAGAAGAAGGGCCGTAAGGGCGGCAAGCGCGGAAAGAAGGGCCCGCTGGGCCGTCTCGCGCTCTTCTACCGTCAGATCGTCGCCGAGCTGCGCAAGGTCGTCTGGCCGACGCGCAGCCAGCTCACGACGTACACGACGGTCGTTATCGTCTTCGTCGTCATCATGATCGGTCTGGTGACCGTGATTGATCTCGGCTTCCAGGAAGCAGTCAAGTACGTCTTCGGCTGATTCCCGCGGAGGGCGCCCACCCCGGCGCCCCTTTTCGCATGTTCCACCCCATCTGTATCCAGGAAGAAGCAGCCACCGTGTCTGACCCGAACCTGAACGAGTCCGCCCAGGACGAGCTCGACGTCGTCGAGGCGGCCGACGAGGACCAGGCGGAAGCTGCGGACGCCGCTGTCGGCGAGGCCGCCGAAGAGGACGCGCTCCACGTCGAGGACGAGGCCGCGGACGACGAGGCCGTAGAGGCCGGGGCCGACGAGACCGCCGAGGTCGAGGGCGCCGACGAGGAGACCGCCGAGGCCGCCGACGAGGCCGAGGCCGAGGAGGAGCCCGAGGCTCCGGTCGACCCGATCGCCGCGCTCCGCGACGAGCTGCGCGGTCTGCCCGGCGAGTGGTACGTCATCCACACCTACGCGGGCTACGAGAAGCGCGTGAAGGCCAACCTGGAGCAGCGTGCCGTCTCGCTGAACGTCGAGGACTTCATCTACCAGGCCGAGGTGCCCGAGGAAGAGATCGTCCAGATCAAGAACGGCGAGCGCAAGAACGTCCGGCAGAACAAGCTGCCCGGTTACGTTCTGGTCCGCATGGATCTGACGAACGAGTCCTGGGGCGTCGTCCGCAACACCCCCGGCGTCACCGGCTTCGTGGGCAACGCCTACGACCCGTACCCGCTGACCCTGGACGAGATCGTCAAGATGCTCGCCCCGGAGGCCGAGGAGAAGGCCGCCCGCGAGGCCGCCGAGGCCGAGGGCAAGCCGGCTCCGGCCCGCAAGGTCGAGGTCCAGGTGCTGGACTTCGAGGTCGGCGACTCGGTCACCGTCACCGACGGTCCGTTCGCCACGCTCCAGGCCACGATCAACGAGATCAACGCCGACTCGAAGAAGGTCAAGGGCCTCGTCGAGATCTTCGGCCGCGAGACCCCGGTCGAGCTGAGCTTCGACCAGATCCAGAAGAACTGATCGCATACACGCTTCCGAACAGGTCAGACCGGGTTTCGCGCCCGTTCTGACCTGCTCGGTTTTTGGCCGCGCGGCTATACCCGTTATCGTTGTGCGGTATGCCTCCATCCGGATGATGTCGGATGGCGGCTGAAAACTCTCACTAGGACCCGGAGAGAGCAATGCCTCCCAAGAAGAAGAAGGTCACGGGGCTTATCAAGCTCCAGATCCAGGCCGGTGCGGCCAACCCGGCTCCGCCGGTCGGCCCCGCCCTGGGTCAGCACGGCGTCAACATCATGGAGTTCTGCAAGGCCTACAACGCCGCGACCGAGTCGCAGCGTGGCATGGTCGTGCCGGTGGAGATCACGGTCTACGAGGACCGTTCCTTCACCTTCATCACCAAGACTCCGCCGGCCGCCAAGCTGATCCTCAAGGCCGCGGGTGTGGACAAGGGCTCCGGCGAGCCGCACAAGACCAAGGTCGCCAAGCTCACGAGCGCCCAGGTCCGCGAGATCGCCTCGGTCAAGCTGCCCGACCTGAACGCCAACGACCTGGACGCCGCCGAAAAGATCATCGCCGGCACCGCCCGCTCCATGGGCATCACGGTCGAGGGCTGAGCAGCCCCGTCTGACCTGTGGGAGGGCCACGCGCTGGCCCGGACCACAACTCCACACCTGAACCACACCAGGAGAAGCAGTGAAGCGCAGCAAGGCACTCCGCGGCGCGGACGCCAAGGTCGACCGGGAGCGTAACTACGCCCCCCTCGAGGCCGTCCGTCTCGCCAAGGACACCGCCACCACCAAGTTCGACGGCACCGTCGAGGTCGCCTTCCGCCTGGGCGTTGACCCGCGCAAGGCCGACCAGATGGTCCGTGGCACCGTGAACCTTCCGCACGGCACCGGTAAGACCGCCCGGGTCCTGGTCTTCGCGACCGGTGACCGTGCTGCGGCCGCGGAAGCCGCGGGCGCCGACATCGTCGGCTCCGACGAACTGATCGACGAGATCTCCAAGGGCAACCGCCTGAACGAGTTCGACGCGGTCGTCGCCACCCCGGACCTCATGGGCAAGGTCGGCCGCCTCGGCCGCGTCCTCGGCCCGCGTGGTCTGATGCCGAACCCGAAGACCGGCACCGTCACCATGGATGTCGCCAAGGCTGTCAACGACATCAAGGGCGGCAAGATCGAGTTCCGCGTCGACAAGCACTCGAACCTCCACTTCATCATCGGCAAGGTTTCCTTCGACGAGACGAAGCTGGTCGAGAACTACGCGGCGGCGCTGGAGGAGATCCTCCGTCTGAAGCCGTCCGCCGCGAAGGGCCGCTACATCAAGAAGGCGACCCTCACCACCACGATGGGCCCCGGCATCCCGCTGGACCCGAACCGCACCCGCAACCTCCTCGTCGAGGAGGACCCGGCCGCCGTCTGATCCTGACGGCAGTCGCGGTCGCGTAGCGCGTACTGAAGCGGCCCCCGCAGCTCTCCGGAGCAGCGGGGGCCGTTTTTTCGCGTGCCCGGCCCGTTACTCGCCAGTAGGGTTCAGGGGAATTGGATCATGTGTTCTTTCTGGGGGGAATGTGAAGGCGAAGTACCGCGGCGCCGCCGGGGCCGTCCTGGCCGGTGCCCTGCTGTGCGGAACGACCGCGTGCCAGAGCGACGGGGGCGGCGACGGGCGGCCGGAGGCCCGTAGCACCCCTTCCCGGTCCGCCACCGCTGACGTGGGGCCGGACCACGCGGCGCAGACGGCCGTCAACAAGGCCGTGGAGCGCAGCGAGGAGATCAACTCCGTCACGTACCGCATGACGGGGGAGATGCCCGGCCGGCAGCGCATCGAGATGGACGCGAAGTTCAGCAAGAAGCCGCTCGCCATGTCGATGACCCAGCGCTTCTCGGACCAGCCGGGCCAGGGGATGGAGATGCGCCTCACCGGCGGCGTCATGTACATGGGCGGCCCGCTCGCCGAAGCGGCCGGCAAGGGCAAGAAGTGGTTCAAGCTCGACATGTCGAAGCTCACCGAGAAGGGTGGCGGCTTCGAGGGCCTGTCCGGCCAGGGCGGCGACAGCGATCCGTCGGCCCAGATCAACTTCCTGAGCGGCTCCAAGGACCTGAAGCGGGTCGGTGAGGAGACGGTCGACGGCAAGCGGACCGCGCACTACGCCGGCACGGTCACGCTGGGGCAGATGCGCGACAGCCTCAAGGGCAAGGACCCGGCGGTCAAGGCGCGCAAGCAGAAGAGCCTGGAGCGCTTCGAGAAGCTCGGCATCGACCGGATGACCATGGACATCTGGATCGGCGAGGACGACCGCACGACCCAGTTCCGGGTCCGGGCCGGCACCGACTCCGGGAAGATGGACATGCTGACCAAGTTCCTGGAGGTCAACAAGGCCGTCACGGTCGAGGCGCCGCCCGCCGCCGACGTGTACGACCCGGCGACGGAGGCCGGCCGGGGCGCCTGAGGCCCCCCGCTTGGTCCCGATTTGCTTGACGTCGGGGCGGTCCCGTACTCTTCCACAGAAGCCAAAGACCGCTGGTCGTTGCTGCGCTCGTCAGAGTCGCGGCGGCCGAAGGATCCGCTAGCTGCGGACGACCCGCGTAGGTGACAGTGGATGTACTCCCGGATTCCGATCCGGTTGAGTCACGCCCCGTGCGCCTGCGCCGGGGCGTTTCGTTTTGCCCAGTCTCCTTCCTTCAGCCCACGCGGTCCGAATCACCCGGAAGGAGGCCGAGGCTCATGGCGAGGCCCGACAAGTCTGCTGCGGTTGCCGAGCTGACGGACAAGTTCCGCAGCTCGAACGCCGCCGTGCTGACCGAGTACCGCGGTCTCACCGTGGCACAGCTCAAGACGCTGCGCCGTTCGCTCGGTGAGAACGCCCAGTACGCCGTGGTGAAGAACACGCTGACCAAGATTGCGGCCAACGAGGCCGGGATCACGACGCTCGACGACCAGTTCACTGGTCCGACGGCTGTCGCCTTCATCACCGGTGACCCGGTGGAGTCGGCGAAGGGTCTTCGTGACTTCGCCAAGGAGAACCCGAACCTGATCATCAAGGGCGGTGTCCTTGAGGGTAAGGCGCTCTCCGCCGATGAGATCAAGAAGCTTGCGGACCTCGAGTCCCGCGAGGTTCTGCTCGCCAAGCTGGCGGGCGCCATGAAGGGCAAGCAGTCCCAGACTGCCGCGCTCTTCCAGGCGCTTCCCTCGAAGTTCATCCGCACCGCGGAGGCGCTTCGTGCCAAGCAGGCCGAGCAGGGCGGTGCCGAGTAATTCGGCTCGCGCATTGACCGTGGCCCGCTAGGGCGGCGGTCGCAGCGGGCCCAACGTACGCCCGCCTCACATGTACACCCGGCACCAGCCGATTTAGTGGAAGGACCGCCATCATGGCGAAGCTGTCTCAGGAAGACCTGCTCGCGCAGTTCGAGGAGATGACCCTCATCGAGCTCTCCGAGTTCGTGAAGGCGTTCGAGGAGAAGTTCGACGTCACCGCTGCCGCCCCGGTCGCCGTTGCCGCCGCTGCCCAGGGTGGTGGCGAGGGTGCCGCCGCCGTCGAGGAGAAGGACGAGTTCGACGTCATCCTCACCGGCGCCGGCGACAAGAAGATCCAGGTCATCAAGGTCGTGCGCGAGCTGACCTCCCTGGGTCTGAAGGAGGCCAAGGACCTCGTCGACGGCACCCCGAAGCCGGTCCTCGAGAAGGTCGCCAAGGACGCTGCCGACAAGGCCAAGGAGGCCCTCGAGGGCGCCGGCGCCTCCGTCGAGGTCAAGTGACCTTGCGAGTCTCCTGACTCACGTATGACGCCCTCACAGGGCGTTTCGAAGGGCGATCACCCATCCGGGTGGTCGCCCTTCGGCGTTGCCGTGACGCCTGCCTTGCGCTGAGCCCAGCGCGGAGTATGGTGATCTTCGCCGTGCGCCCCACATGGCCCCACACGGCTGGGGGCCTTGACGAACCGCACGCCGCGCGCAATTCTCAGGACGCGCCGTCACAACGATCCGGATCCGAGGCATGGATCGACGGCCGAACGGGCAGTATCGATGTGCGCCAACGGCGCGAGGTGCCGCGGAGTTGAGAACAACGAGGGTCGCGATTTACTCGCCCTGGACATCAGTGGGCCAAGTGGCTACACTGACCCTTTGCGCTGCCTGTTAGCTGCCCCCTGCCCGTCACCAGGGGCATCCCCTCGCAAGAGCACAGTTGACCGAATGCCCTGACCAGGCCTTTTGGCTGAAATCAGGAAGTCTGTCTCCGTGTCCGGCGTGGGACCGGTACGCGCGTAGTGAGTCCGAGCCCTCGGAAGGACCCCCTCTTGGCCGCCTCGCGCAACGCCTCGACCGCGAATACGAACAACGGCGCAAGCACCGCCCCGCTGCGCATCTCCTTTGCAAAGATCAAGGAGCCCCTCGAGGTTCCGAACCTCCTCGCGCTGCAGACCGAGAGCTTTGACTGGCTGCTCGGCAACGCCGCGTGGAAGGCTCGTGTCGAGGCGGCTCTGGAGTCCGGACAGGACGTCCCCACCAAGTCCGGTCTGGAGGAGATCTTCGAGGAGATCTCTCCGATCGAGGACTTCTCCGGGTCGATGTCGCTGACCTTCCGCGACCACCGCTTCGAGCCCCCGAAGAACTCGATCGACGAGTGCAAGGAGCGCGACTTCACGTACGCCGCGCCGCTCTTCGTCACGGCCGAGTTCACCAACAACGAGACCGGCGAGATCAAGTCCCAGACGGTCTTCATGGGCGACTTCCCGCTCATGACCAACAAGGGAACGTTCGTCATCAACGGCACCGAGCGTGTCGTGGTGTCGCAGCTCGTCCGCTCGCCGGGTGTGTACTTCGACTCCTCCATCGACAAGACGTCCGACAAGGACATCTTCTCCGCCAAGATCATCCCGTCCCGGGGTGCCTGGCTGGAGATGGAGATCGACAAGCGCGACATGGTCGGTGTCCGCATCGACCGCAAGCGCAAGCAGTCCGTGACCGTCCTCCTCAAGGCGCTCGGCTGGACCACCGAGCAGATCCTCCAGGAGTTCGGCGAGTACGAGTCCATGCGCGCCACCCTGGAGAAGGACCACACCCAGGGCCAGGACGACGCGCTGCTCGACATCTACCGCAAGCTGCGCCCGGGCGAGCCGCCGACGCGCGAGGCCGCTCAGACGCTGCTCGAGAACCTCTACTTCAACCCCAAGCGCTACGACCTCGCCAAGGTCGGCCGCTACAAGGTGAACAAGAAGCTCGGCGCCGACGAGCCGCTGGACGCCGGTGTGCTCACCACCGACGACATCATCGCCACGATCAAGTACCTGGTGAAGCTCCACGCGGGCGAGACCGAGACGATCGGCGAGAACGGCACGCAGATCGTCGTCGAGACCGACGACATCGACCACTTCGGCAACCGTCGTCTGCGCAATGTCGGCGAGCTCATCCAGAACCAGGTCCGTACGGGTCTGGCTCGTATGGAGCGCGTCGTGCGCGAGCGCATGACGACCCAGGACGTCGAGGCGATCACGCCGCAGACCCTGATCAACATCCGGCCGGTCGTCGCCTCCATCAAGGAGTTCTTCGGCACCAGCCAGCTCTCGCAGTTCATGGACCAGAACAACCCGCTGTCGGGTCTCACCCACAAGCGCCGTCTGTCGGCGCTTGGCCCGGGTGGTCTCTCCCGTGAGCGGGCCGGCTTCGAGGTCCGTGACGTGCACCCGTCTCACTACGGCCGTATGTGCCCGATCGAGACCCCCGAAGGCCCGAACATCGGTCTGATCGGTTCGCTCGCCTCGTACGGACGCGTCAACGCGTTCGGTTTCGTCGAGACGCCGTACCGCAAGGTCGTCGACGGCCAGGTCACCGACGAGGTCGACTACCTGACCGCCGACGAAGAGGACCGCTTCGTCATCGCCCAGGCCAACGCGCCGCTGACCGAGGAGCTCCGGTTCGCCGAGAACCGCGTCCTGGTCCGCCGTCGCGGTGGTGAGGTCGACTACGTCGCGCCCGACGACGTGGACTACATGGACGTCTCGCCGCGCCAGATGGTGTCGGTCGCGACCGCCATGATCCCGTTCCTCGAGCACGACGACGCCAACCGTGCCCTCATGGGCGCGAACATGATGCGCCAGGCCGTTCCGCTCATCAAGGCGGAGGCGCCGCTGGTCGGTACCGGCATGGAGTACCGCTGTGCCACCGACGCCGGCGACGTCATCAAGGCCGAGAAGGACGGTGTGATCCAGGAGGTTTCGGCCGACTACATCACCGTCGCCAACGACGACGGCACGTACACCACGTACCGCGTCGCCAAGTTCTCGCGCTCCAACCAGGGCACCTCGGTCAACCAGAAGGTCATCGTCTCCGAGGGTGACCGCGTGATCGAGGGCCAGGTCCTCGCCGACGGCCCCGCCACCGAGAACGGTGAGATGGCGCTCGGCAAGAACCTGCTGGTCGCGTTCATGCCGTGGGAGGGTCACAACTACGAGGACGCGATCATCCTGTCGCAGCGCCTCGTGCAGGACGACGTCCTCTCCTCGATCCACATCGAGGAGCACGAGGTCGACGCCCGTGACACCAAGCTCGGCCCGGAGGAGATCACCCGGGACATCCCGAACGTCTCCGAGGAGGTCCTCGCCGACCTCGACGAGCGCGGCATCATCCGGATCGGTGCCGAGGTCGTCGCCGGTGACATCCTCGTCGGCAAGGTCACGCCCAAGGGTGAGACCGAGCTGACCCCGGAGGAGCGCCTGCTCCGCGCGATCTTCGGTGAGAAGGCCCGTGAGGTCCGTGACACCTCGCTGAAGGTGCCGCACGGCGAGACCGGCAAGGTCATCGGCGTCCGCGTCTTCGACCGCGAGGAGGGCGACGAGCTTCCCCCCGGTGTGAACCAGCTCGTGCGCGTGTACGTCGCGCAGAAGCGCAAGATCACCGACGGTGACAAGCTCGCCGGCCGTCACGGCAACAAGGGTGTCATCTCCAAGATCCTGCCGATCGAGGACATGCCGTTCCTGGAGGACGGCACCCCGGTCGACATCATCCTCAACCCGCTGGGTGTCCCGTCCCGAATGAACCCGGGACAGGTCCTGGAGATCCACCTCGGCTGGCTCGCCAGCCGTGGCTGGGACGTCTCCGGTCTCGCGGACGAGTGGGCGCAGCGCCTCCAGGCCATCGGCGCCGACCAGGTCGAGCCCGGCACCAACGTCGCCACCCCCGTCTTCGACGGTGCGCGTGAGGATGAGCTGGCCGGTCTGCTGCAGCACACCATCCCGAACCGCGACGGCGAGCGCATGGTGCTCCCGTCCGGCAAGGCCCGGCTGTTCGACGGCCGCTCCGGCGAGCCGTTCCCGGACCCGATCTCGGTCGGGTACATGTACATCCTCAAGCTCCACCACCTGGTCGACGACAAGCTGCACGCCCGTTCGACCGGTCCGTACTCGATGATCACCCAGCAGCCGCTGGGTGGTAAGGCTCAGTTCGGTGGCCAGCGCTTCGGTGAGATGGAGGTGTGGGCGCTGGAGGCTTACGGCGCCGCGTACGCCCTCCAGGAGCTGCTGACCATCAAGTCCGACGACGTCACCGGCCGCGTGAAGGTCTACGAGGCCATCGTCAAGGGCGAGAACATCCCCGAGCCCGGCATCCCCGAGTCCTTCAAGGTGCTCATCAAGGAGATGCAGTCCCTGTGCCTCAACGTGGAGGTGCTGTCCTCGGACGGCATGTCCATCGAGATGCGCGACACCGACGAGGACGTCTTCCGCGCTGCGGAGGAGCTCGGCATCGACCTGTCCCGGCGCGAGCCGAGCAGCGTCGAAGAGGTCTGACGGGTCTGGCCGGGGCTCGGTAACCCTGAGCCCCGGCCCCTCCCCGGACCCCGTACAGACCATGATTGAGACACGACCCTGAGAGGGATTGACGCATAGTGCTCGACGTCAACTTCTTCGACGAGCTGCGGATCGGCCTGGCCACCGCTGACGACATCCGTCAGTGGTCCCACGGCGAGGTCAAGAAGCCCGAGACCATCAACTACCGCACCCTCAAGCCCGAGAAGGACGGACTCTTCTGCGAGAAGATCTTCGGTCCGACCCGGGACTGGGAGTGCTACTGCGGCAAGTACAAGCGCGTCCGCTTCAAGGGCATCATCTGTGAGCGGTGTGGCGTCGAGGTCACCCGCGCCAAGGTGCGCCGTGAGCGGATGGGCCACATCGAGCTGGCCGCCCCGGTCACCCACATCTGGTACTTCAAGGGCGTCCCGTCCCGGCTGGGCTACCTGCTGGACCTCGCCCCGAAGGACCTGGAGAAGGTCATCTACTTCGCGGCGTACATGATCACGTACGTCGACGAGGAGCGCCGCACCCGCGACCTGCCGTCGCTGGAGGCCCACGTCTCCGTCGAGCGCCAGCAGATCGAGAACCGCCGCGACGCCGACCTCGAGGCCCGCGCCAAGAAGCTCGAGACCGACCTGGCCGAGCTGGAGGCCGAGGGCGCCAAGGCCGACGTGCGCCGCAAGGTGCGCGAGGGTGCCGAGCGCGAGATGAAGCAGCTCCGCGACCGCGCCCAGCGCGAGATCGACCGCCTCGACGAGGTGTGGAACCGCTTCAAGAACCTCAAGGTCCAGGACCTGGAGGGCGACGAGCTGCTCTACCGCGAGCTGCGTGACCGCTTCGGCACGTACTTCGACGGTTCGATGGGTGCCGCGGCGCTGCAGAAGCGCCTGGAGTCCTTCGACCTGGAGGAGGAGGCCGAGAAGCTCCGCGAGATCATCCGTACCGGCAAGGGCCAGAAGAAGACCCGTGCGCTCAAGCGCCTCAAGGTCGTCTCCGCGTTCCTCCAGACCAGCAACAGCCCCAAGGGCATGGTGCTGGACTGCGTCCCGGTGATCCCGCCGGACCTGCGTCCGATGGTGCAGCTCGACGGTGGCCGCTTCGCGACCTCCGACCTCAACGACCTGTACCGCCGTGTGATCAACCGGAACAACCGCCTCAAGCGTCTCCTTGACCTCGGTGCCCCCGAGATCATCGTGAACAACGAGAAGCGGATGCTCCAGGAGGCCGTCGACGCGCTGTTCGACAACGGCCGCCGCGGTCGCCCGGTCACCGGTCCCGGTAACCGCCCGCTGAAGTCCCTCAGCGACATGCTGAAGGGTAAGCAGGGTCGCTTCCGCCAGAACCTGCTCGGTAAGCGAGTCGACTACTCGGCGCGTTCCGTCATCGTCGTCGGCCCGCAGCTCAAGCTGCACCAGTGCGGCCTGCCCAAGGCCATGGCGCTGGAGCTCTTCAAGCCGTTCGTGATGAAGCGCCTGGTCGACCTGAACCACGCGCAGAACATCAAGTCGGCCAAGCGCATGGTCGAGCGCGGCCGCACCGTCGTGTACGACGTCCTCGAAGAGGTCATCGCCGAGCACCCGGTGCTGCTGAACCGTGCGCCCACGCTGCACCGCCTCGGCATCCAGGCCTTCGAGCCGCAGCTCGTCGAGGGCAAGGCCATCCAGATCCACCCGCTCGTCTGCACCGCGTTCAACGCGGACTTCGACGGTGACCAGATGGCCGTGCACCTGCCGCTGTCCGCGGAGGCGCAGGCCGAGGCCCGCATCCTGATGCTGTCCTCGAACAACATCCTCAAGCCGGCCGACGGCCGTCCCGTCACCATGCCGACCCAGGACATGGTGCTGGGCCTCTTCTTCCTCACCACGGACGAGGAGGAGCGCGAGGTGCGCGGCGAGGGCCGTGCGTTCAACTCCACCGCCGAGGCGATCATGGCCTTCGACGCCCGGGAGCTCTCGCTCCAGGCGAAGGTCGACATCCGCTTCCCGATCGGCACCGTCCCGCCGCGTGGCTGGACCCCGCCGGTCGCCGAAGAGGGCGAGCCGGAGTGGCAGCAGGGTGACTCGTTCCGTCTGCGGACGACCCTGGGCCGCGCGCTCTTCAACGAGCTGCTGCCCGAGGACTACCCGTTCGTCGACTACTCGGTCGGCAAGAAGCAGCTCTCCGAGATCGTCAACGACCTCGCCGAGCGCTACCCCAAGGTCATCGTGGCGGCGACGCTCGACAACCTGAAGGCGGCCGGCTTCTACTGGGCGACCCGTTCCGGTGTCACCGTGGCCATCTCCGACGTCGTCGTTCCCGAGGCGAAGAAGGAGATCGTCCGTTCGTACGAGGCTCAGGACGAGAAGGTCCAGAAGCAGTACGAGCGCGGTCTGATCACCAAGGACGAGCGCACGCAGGAGCTCATCGCGATCTGGACCAAGGCGACCAACGAGGTCGCCGAGGCGATGAACGACAACTTCCCGAAGACCAACCCGATCTTCATGATGGTGAACTCGGGTGCCCGAGGCAACATGATGCAGATGCGTCAGATTGCCGGTATGCGTGGTCTGGTGTCGAACGCCAAGAACGAGACGATCCCGCGTCCCATCAAGGCGTCCTTCCGCGAGGGTCTGTCCGTGCTGGAGTACTTCATCTCCACGCACGGTGCCCGTAAGGGTCTGGCGGACACCGCCCTGCGTACCGCCGACTCGGGTTACCTGACCCGTCGTCTGGTGGACGTCTCGCAGGACGTGATCATCCGCGAGGAGGACTGCGGCACCGAGCGCGGTCTGAAGCTGCGGATCGCGGTCAAGGACGAGGCGGGCGTGCTCCGCAAGGCGGACGACGTCGAGACGTCCGTGTACGCGCGGATGCTCGCCGAGGACGTCGTCGTCGACGGCAAGGTCATCGCGCCGGCCAACGTCGACCTGGGTGACGTGCTCATCGACGCCCTCGTCGCCGCGGGCGTCGAGGAGGTCAAGACCCGTTCGGTCCTGACCTGTGAGTCCGCGGTCGGCACGTGTGCGTACTGCTACGGCCGTTCGCTCGCCACCGGCAAGCTGGTCGACATCGGTGAGGCGGTCGGCATCATCGCCGCCCAGTCCATCGGTGAGCCCGGTACGCAGCTCACCATGCGTACCTTCCACACCGGTGGTGTGGCCGGTGACGACATCACCCAGGGTCTGCCCCGTGTCGTCGAGCTCTTCGAGGCTCGTACGCCGAAGGGTGTCGCCCCGATCTCCGAGGCCTCCGGCCGCGTGCGGATCGAGGAGACCGAGAAGACCAAGAAGATCGTCGTCACCCCGGACGACGGCAGCGACGAGACGGCCTACCCGATCTCGAAGCGCGCCAAGGTCCTGGTGCACGAGGGCGACCACGTCGAGGTGGGCCAGAAGCTCACCGCGGGTGCCACCAACCCGCACGACGTGCTGCGCATCCTCGGCCAGCGTGCCGTCCAGGTCCACCTGGTCGGCGAGGTCCAGAAGGTCTACAACTCGCAGGGCGTGTCGATCCACGACAAGCACATCGAGATCATCATCCGGCAGATGCTGCGCCGTGTGACGATCATCGAGTCCGGCGACGCGGAGCTCCTGCCGGGCGAGCTGGTCGAGCGGTCGAAGTTCGAGTCGGAGAACCGTCGTGTGGTCACCGAGGGCGGTCACCCCGCCTCCGGCCGTCCGCAGCTCATGGGTATCACCAAGGCGTCGCTGGCGACGGAGTCGTGGCTGTCCGCGGCCTCCTTCCAGGAGACGACCAGGGTCCTGACGGACGCGGCGATCAACGCCAAGTCCGACTCCCTGATCGGCCTCAAGGAGAACGTCATCATCGGTAAGCTCATCCCGGCCGGTACGGGTCTGTCCCGCTACCGCAACATCCGGGTCGAGCCGACCGAGGAGGCCAAGGCCGCGATGTACTCGGCCGTCGGCTACGACGACATCGACTACTCGCCGTTCGGCACCGGCTCCGGCCAGGCCGTTCCGCTGGAGGACTACGACTACGGTCCGTACAACCAGTAAGCGAGTCGCTTGATCGACCGGAGGGCGGCCACCCCGTTTCGTACGGGGTGGCCGCCCTCCGGCGTTTCACCGGCCGGCCGCCTTCCGGTGTTTCACCGGCCGGCCGCCTGCCAGAGGGCGAGCGTGAAGGCCGCGCACGCGGTCAGCGCCGTGACGCTGGCGAGCGGCCAGCGGGTGCGCTCCAGCGCGTCGAGCCGGGTCTCATGGTCGGCGAGCTGCTTGTCGGTCTGGTCGCTGCGCTGGACGAGCAGGGCGAGGGAGCCGTCGACCCGGGCGAACCCGGCTTCCAGGGTGCCCCGCAGCCGTTCCAGTTCGAGGGCGACCGCGACCGGGTCGTTCCGGTCAGTGTCGTTCATCGGCGGCTCCCGGCGACCCGCTGCTGAGCCAGGAGGGCAGCAGCCTCTGTACGGCCTCCAGGGCCATGATCCGTGTGACCGCGCCGGCGACGGCCAGTGCCCCCGCGACCCAGGGGAGGGTCGCCGGGACACCGGACGCGTCGACGATCGCGGGGAGCACGACGGCGATACCCACGGCGGACTGGAGGACGGTGCGCGCGGTGCGCTTGGCGGCGTCGGACATGGGGGGATCTCCTCATCCGGTGTGGCGGAGTTATCGGGTGTACGGAACCTTCAGGGCGTTCCAGGACGTGGGGCCCGGTACGCCGTCCGCGTCGGCGCCGGAGAAGCCGAGCTTCCGCTGCCACCGCGCGTAGCTGCGCCGGTCGGCCTCCGACCAGCGGGGCCCCGGGCCGACCGCGTACTCCGAGCAGCCCTCGGCGACCAGGCGGCGGCCCATGGCGGTGATCACCGGGGAGCTGGTCCTCGCGGTGAAGAACGCCGAGCCGGGGAACGGCTGGTAGCGGGGGGTGGCGGGCCGGTCCGGGCGGGCCGGTGCCGTGGTGGTCTTCAGCCGGGCGGCGACACGGGAGCGCATCGTGCGCATCTCGAAGCCGCGCGGGTCGGTCTTGCTGGAGGTCCACTCCTTGTGGCCGATCACGGAGGCCGCCGACCAGCCGTGTGCCCGGCAGATCGCGGCGCTCGCCCGCTCGATGGCGTCCATCTGGGCGGCCGGCCACGGGTCCTTGCCGTCACCGAGGTTGACGCACTCGAAGCCGTAGAAGTGGGCGTTGCCGTCGGTGTCCTGTTCGTTCGGCGAGGGCGGGGCGGTCTCCGCCCGGACCGCGCGCAGTACGTCGCCGTCGCCCGCCCCGGCGTGGTTGGCGCGGCCGTTGGCGATCAGGTGGACCGTGCCCTCCTTGTCGATGACGGCCTGGCAGAGGGGGCCGGGCAGGGCGGCGTACCCGTCGCGGCACAGGGCGACGGAGGCGGCGGAACCACTGGAGACGGTGTGGTGGACGATCACGCCGTGCACCGGGCCCCAGGCACCCTTGTGGTTGCGGTTGCGGGTGCGCCAGCCGGGGTGTTCGACGACGCGCACGCCTTCGGCGCGCAGGGCGGCGAGGAGCCGGTCGGGGGAGAGGGGAGCTGCCATCGGTGAGTCTCCTCGTCTGGGGATGTCGGGGCGGGGCGGGGTGTGCCGGGGACGCCGGGGGACCTCGGGGGGTGCCGGGGGATCTTGGGCGGGTGCCGGGGGACGGGTAAAGCCCGGCCCGCCGCGCGGCGGGGGGCGCGGGGAGGGCCGGGCAGGGGGCGTGCGGGGTGGTCACATCGCGGGGCCGGGTCTCAGATCACCGGGTCGATGCGGATGAACCGGGTGTCGAAGTTGCCGGTGCTGCTGGTCGCCGCGGTGCGGTACGCGGGCGTGGCGGTGTGCGTGGTCCCCACGGCGAGGCCACTGACCAGGAACTGTGTCGACACGGATGACCGGTTCGGGGTGTTGACCAGCGCCGCCCGGTCGTCGGAGGCGCCGAGCACCACGGCCCCGGCGGAGTTGCGGACGTTCGCCGACATGTAGGTGCCGACGCCCGTGGCGGTGCTGTGCATGTAGCAGCCCACGGTGATGATGACCTGGCCGGAGGCGGGCACCGTGAACGAGGCGTTCATCGGGTCGCCCACGGCGTCCGTCAGGGTCTCCGACCACGCGGTGCTGGTGGTGCTGCCGCCGTCCAGGTTGACCCGGAAGACCGGCACCGGGCCGACCGGCGCCCAGGCCGAGCCGGTGTAGTACATCAGGCGCCCGGGAGAGGCGATCCACGCCACCATCCCGGCCACCGGTGCCGTGATCTTGGCGTCGCGCTCGGAGGCGGTGCCGAAGCGCATCACCGTGCGCCCGTCCAGGGACTGGGCGAGCGACTGGAGGTGCGAGGGCAGGTCGGCGGGGTCGCTCGGCTGCGGGTAGGGAAGGCCGCTGAGAGGGGTGTACTGGGTGGTCATGCGATCTCCTCCTGTCCTCCGCCGGAGACGGGGGCGACGGGGGCGGACTCGGGGGCCGGGATGTCGGGGGCCGGCGGTTCGGGGGCCGGGTCGTCGGGGACGGACGTGACGGGGTGCTCCTCCAGGAGCACCTCGACCGGTTGCGTCGGGTCGCCCGGGGCTTCGGTGGTGATGTCCACGGGCGGCGGGTTCTCGGTCACGGGGCGCTCTCCTTGACCTGCCGCCAGGTCAGCCCGCTCCCCGAGAGGTCTCCGAGGGTCGGGTACGCGGCGGCGACGGCCGTGTAGGTGGTGCCGGCCGCGGGCGGGGTGCGGTCGGAGGGGGTGTCCGGGGTCAGGCCGGCGTCCGCCGGCAGGCCGTTGGTCCTGGTCCCGCGGAGGGTCAGGGTCTGCTGCACGGCCCCGGGCGCCGTCGAGGCCGTCTTGATGCCGACGACCCAGGCGTACGTGTCCAGCGCGGCGCCGCTGGAGTCGACGACCCGGACGACGTCGCCGAGCTGGAGGCGGGGGTCGTACAGCACCTCCACCTCGCCGAGGACCGGCACGGGGTACTGGCCGGCCGCCCGCATCGCGTCGGCGAGTTCCTGCGCGGCACGGTAGTCCTGGACCCAGTCGCTCGCCTCGGCGCAGAACTCCTGGCGCCCGTAGTACTTCTCGCTGGTGCTGCCGGAGGCCCACGAGGTCGCCTTCCGCTCGACCGCCTCGGTGGACGGCTTCAGCGTCTGGACCCGGATCGAGGGCTTGCCGTCCTCGGTGACCGTGTAGAGGCGCCGGGCGGTGCGGTTGGTGAGCCGCAGCACCAGGTGCCCCTCCTCCCGGCGCGCGAGGATGTCCACGGCGCCCTTGACGGCGTCCGCGCCCGCCGCGTTGGCGGCCGCGAAGCGCACCGAGAAGCCCGGTGCGACGCTCTGGTCGTCGTCGACGTTCGGCGGACCGATGTCGAACTCCTCCTCGGCGAGTACGTACTTGAGGGTCACCGAGCTGTTGCCGGGCACCTCCCGCACCACCGTGTCGTTGTACGTCGTCCCGCTCGACACCTGCACGGACGTCCAGTCCTTGTAGGGCTGGACGCAGTAGTTGCGGCAGGCGTCGATCTCCTCGGTGACGGTGAGCGCCGCGATGTCCCGGACCGATGTCAGGGTCAGGTCGGGTGCCGTCGGGGGCTTCGCGAAGCGCGTGTGGTTGCGCCAGTGGAAGATCCCCCGTTCGTCGAACTCGGCCGTCGACATGCTCGCCTTGGCGATCTGGGTGATCACCTCCCACTGCGAGCCGGACACGCGCGGCACCGCGTACAGCGGCAGGACGGCGTCGTCGAGCTCCGCTTCCTTGGCCCAGGCTCCCGTCTGGGCGAACTCCGTGGCCGTGGGCGCGGCGGCCAGACCGCTGGTGAGCTGGACGGCCTCGGCGGAGAGCTGGGTGACCAGCCGCAACTGGTACAGCTCGGCGGCCGGCTGTTCGGCCGAGGGATCGGTGAAGGTCGCCGGGCCGCACGGATAGTGCTTCCCGTCGGGGCCGGTGAGGAAGGGCTGCACGGTCGGCAGCACGGAGGAGCCGGTCGACGTGGTGTCGAACAGCCCCCCGATGTGCCAGACGCCGGGCTTGTCCTTGAGCGCCGAGACGCCCCACGAGAAGTACCAGCCGTTGCCCTCGCGGGTGCCGGAGTGCATGAACACCTTGCCGGCCGCGAAATCGACGGCCAGCCGCAGCCGCCCGGTCGCCGTACCGGTGCGGTTGAGGTCCAGCTCCAGGGCGACGGTGCCGCCGAAGCCGACGGCGCTGTTCACCCACGCCTCGGCGAACAGCCGGCTGCCCGGCACGGTGACCCGGCTGCGCGGGAACCACGAGGCGGTCATCGCGCCGTTGTCCGGCGCGCCGGCGTGCGGCACGAGTGCCATCTCGTGCGGGGCGCCCTCCCGGCTCCAACTGTAGTGACGGGGGTCGGGAACGATCTCCGGCTGCCCGTAGGTGGCGGCGAACCCGCCGTGCAGCGAGGCGTACACCAGGGTGAGCGGCGAGGCCGGGTCGAACTCCGGATGCCGCGGCGGCGGGCAGGAGTGGACGCCCGCCTGGCGCAGCAGTTCGTCCACGCACCAGGTGGCGGTGGCCACCGGCCGCCTCCAGTAGAAACCGGCGTACGGCTTGGGCAGCTCCGCGGGGCCGTGCAGCCGCTCGGCGCCGTCCAGCGCGGTGAGCTGCACCGTGTCGGTGCCCGACGCGGCGGAACGGTTGCGGAGGGTGCCCCGGAACGCCGGCAGGACGCCCGCGTCGGTGCCGTACCCGTGGACCACGGACTGGCCCGGGCGGGCGATGTCACCGCTGGAGCGCGGCGCCCACGGCGAATAGAGGGCCGGGGCCGAGGTGCCGCCGCTGCCGGAGAGCTGGAGCTGCAACTGTGCCGACGAGCTGCCGGAGAAGGCACGCATGGCGTCCGGCAGGTCGGTGCTGTAGCTGCGCTCCAGTTGCCAGGACTGGACCTGCTCGGAGACGTCCTGGCCGCCGAGACGGGTGGTGTGGTCGGCGATGCGCGACCCGGACCGGAGTGTTCCGGTCAGCGCCTCGTCAGTTGCTCGCACTGGTCACCTCCGCCAGTTCGATCGAGACGTTGCGGTACGGCAGGGGCCGGGCGGGGGAGTCGGTGTACGCCGTGACGGCCATGACCGGGCACCCGTCACCGGGCAACTGGGGCACCGTGGGGTCCAGGTGGAGCAGCTTCGCCGGGCCGATCCGCGACTGGAACGCGGTGGTGGCGGAGGCGAACGACACCGTGGCGGAGACCTGGGTGGCTCCGGCCGGCACGGTCGCCGGGGCCCACCCGGTGGTGGTGGCGAGCGTCGCGCCGGCGCCGTCGTAGAAGGTCAGCGTGCAGTTCTGGGCCCGCGTGCGGACGGCGGCGGGCAGCACGAGGCCGACCAGCCCGGCGCCGGGCGGCAGCGCGTGGCCCTTCTGCGTGCCGTTGACGAAGGCCAGCGTTCCGGCGGTGGACGCGGCCAGGGACGCGACCGCGTATCCCGACGCGTCCGTCGAGAGGGTGACGCCGGTCGCCGACCACTGGGAGAGCGCGCCCTTGCCGGCGGCCTGGTCGGCGAGGAGCAGGTTCGCCGGGGCGGTGGGCACGTGGTCGTCCTCGATGGTCAGCACGGCGCCGTCGAGACCGTACGTCCCGATCTCGCCGGTGACGCCCGAGGGGGTGACCAGCGCGGCGCCCGCGGGCGCGGTCGCGACGAGGGTGTGCCCGGTGTCGGCCGCGGACGACAGGTAGGTGCCCGCCGCGTCGCGCCAGTGCAGGCGCGTCGCGCAGGGGCCGACCCGCCACGACTTCGGCAGCGTGAACCGCACCCGCATGCCGGGTGCGACGGGGAAGCCGGCCCGCGGGCGGCGGTGCCAACTGAGCTGGGCCGTGGTCGTTTCCGGCTTCCAGACGTACGTCTGGGGCAGCGCGCCGGCGGCTGTGGACGGCTCCAGCCTGCCGCTGCCGCTGACGGACGTGTACCAGACGTTGTACGCCGTACTGGACGCGATACGGCCCTCGGCCTGGAGCGGATCGAGCAGGTTGCGGGCGACCGGGTCGATGATCTCGATCGGCCCCGGCCCGTCGATGCGCCGGGCCAGCCGGTCCAGATGCGCCGCGTCGTCCTGCGAGAGCCGGTCGAAGCCGAGCTTGATCCGGCGGGGGGCGCGGCGGGGCGCGATGGTGGTGATCTGGCCGCTCAGCGAGGCGAACTGGGAGACGCCGAGGTCCGCGCCGCGTTCGAAGGCGGTGGCCGCCTGACTGATCTCCCGGAGCTGTCCGGGCAGGCCGACCCAGAGATTCCTTGGCATGGGACGTGCCTCCTTCCTTGGTCGTGACTACCGGGGCCCTGGCCGTCGGTGCCGTGGGCTGTGGGTGCCGTGGCCGTTGGTGCCGTGGGCTGCGGGTGCCGTGGCCGTTGGTGCCGTGGGTTACGGGAGCCGTGGCTGTCGGCACCGTGGGCTGCGGGTGCCGCGTGGCTGTCGGCACCGTGGCTGTCGGCACCGTGGGCTTCAGGAGCCGTGGCTGTCGGCACCGTGGCTACCGGGGTCGTGGGCTACCGGCGGGCGAGCTGCCGGTGTCCGGCGATCACGGCGCGGGCGATGGTCTGGCCGTCGACCTGGACGTGGACGGGCCGGTCGGCGAGCCGCTCGACGGCCTCGGCGAGCCGGGCGATCTGGGCGCGGCCCGCTCCGGGGCCGATCATGCGCTCCAGCTTGCTGAGCGGGATGACGGCCTCGTGCTCGCCGGCCTCACCGATGAGCGCGAGCGTGCCGCCGTTGCGGGGCTGGACGATGCCGCCCTTGGCGAGGTGGGGGATGGGGATCTTCGGCAGGTTGATGGAGAAGCTCTTGCCGCCGAAGACCGGCACCCAGCCCGGGATCGAGACCTTGAAGCCGTTGAGGGCGCCGATGATGGTGTTGACGGCGGTGGCGAAGGCCCGGAAGGGCGCCAGCATGACGTTGCCTATGCCCTTGAGGATCGGCGTGATCACCCCGATCGCCGTCGACACGGCGCTCTGGATCGCCTTCATGCCGGACTTGAAGCCCTTGGTCACGACGGAGACGATCTTGTCGACGTTGACGAACTTGGCGATGAGGGGCGCGAGCAGCGTCATGATGAGGCCGAACGGACTGGCCGCCATGGCCAGGTTGAGCCCCTTCTGCGCCAGGCTCGCCCCCTTGAGCCCCTTGGTGAGCCCGCCACCCATGGTCTTGCCGGTCTTGTCGGCGTTCTTGCCGGCCTTTCCGACCGACTTCTCGACCGCGTCCGCCTGACGCTTGACGTCACGCAGGGCGTTCTTCGCCTTGTCGGCGGAGCCCTTGAGCTTGTCGAGCGAGGTCTTGAACTTGTCCGCGCCGCCCTTGGCCTTGCCGAGCGAGGTGTTCGCGTTGTTGAGGCCGGTCCGCAGCCTGCCGACGGCGGTGTTGCCGTTGTTGGCCGAGGTGCGGAGCTTGCCGAGGGACGAGCCGGCCTTGTCGGCGCCACCGCGCAGTTTCGCCACCGCGGCGGTGCCCTGGGTGGCCGAGGTCTTCATGCCGGAGACGGCTTTTCCGCCCTGTGCCAGGGCCCGGGACAGCCGCTGGGTGGCGGAGGCCGCGCTCCGTAGATTGGTCGTCAATGACACGTCGGTGCCACCTTTCGTACGTCATCCGTGAAACACGGCGGCTGTCAGAGGCTCCTGGCGAGGTTGCGGACACCGTTCTGCGCCGAGCGGAGCTCGCCCATGAGGGCACGCATTTCCTGCCGGGTCTTTCCGGCGTTCTCCATCACCTTCTTGCGGGCCTCTTCCGCGGTCTTCTCGTCCTTTTTGATCCGGTCGAGCGTCTCCTGCAAGGAGCCGGCCTTGCTGATCTTGTCCAGCTTGGTGCGTATTTTCTTTTCCGTGCGCTCCGCTTCCGCCACCAGCCCGGACAGCTCGGTGCGGATCTTGAACAGCTTGGCCCGGTCCTGCGTCGATCCCGCCTCGGTGCGCTTCTCGTTGATCTCGCCTTTTATTCTCTGGAGCTTGCTGACCTCCTTCTCGAGATCCTTCTGGCGTTGCTCGCTCTTCTTCTCCTCGCGTTCTATTCGGTTTTCCAGGTTCTTCTTCTCGTCGGCCCAGGGGAAAGTCGCCCACTGCTTGCCGCGAATGGTGATGCCCTTCTCATCCATCTTGATGAGGGTGAGGTCCGCCTTGACGAACGTGAGGCCCAGCGCGGCGATGGTGAGGTCGGTCTTGAGCCCGGTGATACTGGCGGCGAGCCCGGAAATGTCAAGCTTCATCCCGGTGACGCTGTGACTCAGGTCCCGGTACATTTCCTTGTAGTGCAGCGACTCGTTGGGGTCGATCCAGGATGGTTGGACAACGGGTCTGTTGTTTGCCGGAGTTTGTGCCATTGGTTCCTCGTATCCGGTTATGGGGCGCTATGTCGTGAGCCTGTCGTCGATGGAGAGACCGTGACAATTGGGCCGTGGATTTCGTGGCTTCTGCTGGTCGCCCCCGCGGTGGCCGTTGCGCCATGGGCGGCGGCCTCGCTCCTCGTACACCTGCGGCTGCGGTGGAAAGGGGTGCACGTGGTGGCGAAGTGCGACCACGCCTACCGGTTGAACGGGGGCTATTTGTGCGCCTACCGCTACGTGGACCATGCCGATCAACCGCACTACAGCAGCTCCCGAAGGCCCTACCCGCTCCCTCTGCCCGAGCCCGGGGAGGCGGTGGACGTGGTCTACGACCCCCGGCGGCCCGAGCGCTCACGGACACTGAGCGAGGTGCGGCGGCCGGTTCCCTGGGCGGGCGTGAGCATCGGGTCCTACGCGTTCGCCCAACTGGTCTGCGGCCTCGTGGCAGGCGCCTGGTTGTACGTGGGGATGTTCGGCCGCTGACATGGCCGGGGCCCGACGGACGTGGCCCGATGGCCGGGGCCCGACGGAGGTGGCCCGGGCCCGGCGGAACCTCAGCCGAAGAACCGGACGAGTTCGGCCGGACCCGGGGCCGCCGGCCCGCTCTCCGGCGGGGCGGACTCCTCCGCGTCACCGTCACCGGGCCGCGGCACCGGCGTCGGGTACTCCAGCGCCTCCGCGTCCTCGTCCTGGTTGACCGTCGCGAACATCCAGTTGGACTCGGCGAGATGGTCCACCGCGGCGGCGAGCAGGTAGTCCGACACCGCCCACTCCGCCGCCTCGCCGTGCAACGCGCGCGCGAGCGCGCTGTCGCGGGGCATGTGCCGGACGAGCACCGCGAGCCGGCGCGAGGAGAGCCGGCCGCGGTGCCAGTCGAGCAGGTCCACGCCGTAGTGGCGCAGCAGGTCGGCCTCCAGGGCCTCGGCGTGCTCCTCGACGAGCACGCCGAGGCTCAGCCTTCCCCCAGGCCGAGCCCCGTCTCCTTGCCGTAGGCCTCCAGGATCGCCGCGATGTCCTGCATCGTGACCTCCAGGCGGTCGAAGCGCGCGTACTGCTGCTCGCCCAGGAGCAGCCGCAGCAGGCCGTCGACGTCGTTGTCGTCGAGGTCGCGCAGTTGGCGGGCGGTGGCGCGGGTCAGCTCGGTCGGGAGCTGGAAGGTCTGGTCGTCGAGCTCGAACGACCAGGCGCGGCCGAGCGCTTCGAGACGCTGGGCACGGGCCGCGTTGACGTTGAAGGAGGACATGCGTGGGCTCCTTTGCGAAGGAGGGGGGAAGGGGAACGGGGGAAAAGCGCCGGTGCCCGGCGCGTGGCCACAGGGGACCGCGCGCCGGGCACCGGCGTGGAGGGGCGGGCGCCGGGGGAGCGCCGTGCCCTTACGCGTACGACTTGTCCTTCATGATCCAGGTCGCCAGCGTGGAGCTGCCCTCGGCGGCGAGCGCGGTGAAGGTGACACCCAGCTTCAGCGCCCCGGTGCGGGTCAGGGAGATCTCCTCGGTCTCCGTCACCTGGCCGCGCGGGATGATGAAGCGGTACGTGATGTCCGAGCCGTCCTTGAACTCGATGCCGAGCTGACGCTCGTCCTTCTGCGGCTCGGCGCCCATCGCGTACGTGTAGGTGTCGGTGACACCGGTGGCGGTCACCGGGGCGACCGCGCCGCCGCCCATGAAGAAGGGCAGCGTGTCCTTGTTGAACTGGAGGAGCTGGAACTTCACGGTCAGGTCGCGGTCGGAGTAGATGAACCGGGCCGGGCTCACCGACTGCCAGGTGTCGACCGGGTCGATCTTGTCCTTCTTGTTGAACTTGATGCCGTCGGTGCTGGTGTAGCCGAGCTCGGTCCAGCCGGTCGCCCACTCCTCGGTGGTGTTCTTCGGTGCGGCGGGGGCGGTGGCGCCGGTGGCGGCGACCAGGATGCGACCGGTACCGGCGACGCGGATCTGGTTTCCGTTGTTGGGCATGGGTGACTCCTCTGGTGAAGGGTGCTGCGGATATGGCGAAGGCCCTGTCGCGGGTGCGGCAGGGCCTGTTCATGGGGGCGCGCTGGGTGCGCGGCCGGGGGTGGTGCGGCTGGTGGCGTGTTACGCGGGCCGGATGGAGAGCCGGACGGTCGAGAGGTAGCGGTTGCCGTTCGGCCGGTTGTAGTCGGGCAGCCAGCGCGGCCCGTCCGCCTCGGCCACCTCGGTGACAGCGGCGCCGCCGTACACCGTGCCGGTGGCTTCGAGGAGCGCGGCGCGCGCGGTCAGCGCGACGGTATGGGCGGCGGTCTTGTCCGGCCCGTAGACCTCCAGGTCGATCAGCGGCTGATCGAGGTGGAGGTCGTCCACCCAGGCGCCGCCGACGCGGGAGACCAGGACGACCTTCTGGGTGCCGTCGAATCCGGCGGGCGGCCGGTTGTCGACCACGACCCCGGCCAGTTCCGCCCGGTTCTTGAGGTGGTCGACCACGAGTCGTTCCGCGTCGGGGAAGGCGAGAGGGCTCACATGGACGCTCCCTTCGGGAGATGTGCGGGAGAGGTGCGACAGGCGTGCGGAAAACACGAAGCGGCAGGACCGCCGCCCTGGTGGAGGGCGCAGCTCTGCCGCTGCTCCAAGTGTGATCGACGTCTGAGCGGCCCGCAACCAACTTCCGCCACCGGTCGCCTCATCTGCGCTACGCTCGCTAGCCCGAACACTAGTTCGAGAAAGGGCTCGAACACTCAGCGGGCGTAAGGAGTGGTGGGCGTGGAGACGAAGACGAGGAGCGGGCGGATCGCCGGCGGTGAGGGGCGATGACGATCAGCCCGCAGGAACGACTGGCCGACGTCGCGGCCGCCGCCGTCGAGGTCGCGGCGGAGAGCGCCGCGGCCGGCACGTACACCAAAGGCGTGGGGCGCGCCCTGAGCGCCGTGGTGGCCAAGGTCGGCGCGCGCATCACCGTCGACGCCGAGCTGCGCGGGTTCTCCAGCGGCTGGCAGGAGGCCGTGGCCGCGCTGACCGCCGAACCGCCCGCGCCGGCGGCGCACGCCCCGGTCTTCCGCATCCCCGCCCGGCCGGCCGGGGCGGACCGTGCCTGACCCGCGGACGGCAGCACGAACGCCGGGGCGGCCGCTCCCGTGAGGAAGCGGCCGCCCCGGCGTCCGTCATGAATATCCGTGCTGTACGCGGTTGGTACGCGGGCCTCAGTGCCCGTTCGGCCGTGGCTTCCGGCGCGTCGAGCGCTCGGCGGCGAAGACGTCCTCCAGCCGGTAGAGCTGTGCCCGGCCCTGCCGCCCCACGGGCGCCAGGTGCCCGAGCTGCACCCACTTGCGGATGGTGGTGGGCATGACGCCGGCCTCCTGCGCGGCCAGGTGCCCGGTGACGAGTGCCGGCCCGGCCGGCACCGTACGGCTCATTGGCCGGCTCCCTCGTACGTCGCACCCTCGTCCATCCGCGCGGCGATCTGCGCCAGGCCGCCCTCCGCGGCCTCGGCCAGCTCCTGCCAGGCGTCCTCCGCCCACAGATGCCGGAACGCCGGGTCGCTCAGGCAGTCGCAGTCCGGCACCCCGCACCGGCACCCCGGGTTGACGCACACCACGGCCCGGCTCGTCGGGAACGCGCGCAGGGACACCGAGTCGCACCACGGGCAGCGCCCGGGCACCCGCACCATCGGCTCCGCCTCGCCGAGTGCCCGCGCGCAGCGCCTCGCCATCCGGCGAACCTCGTCCCGTACGTGCGCGGCGAGCGTCGGGTCCTCCGCGACCCGGCCGAGCAGCGCGGTGATGCGCTCCAGCCGCTGCGGGACGTCGGCCCTGCGCGGCCGGCCGAGGCCGAGCCGGTCGTACACCGCCTCCTCCAGCTCGACCACGCCGTCGGTGATGTCCCGGATCGCGTCCGACACGTGCAGGCGGATGGGGGACGCGGTGTGACCCGGTACGGAGAGGCCGTGCCGCTGTTCGTTGAGCAGCGCCTCCTGCCGCTCGGCCCGCAGGCGCGCGGAGCGGGCGGCGAGCTGGGCGGCCCCGGGCGCCGGCCGGTCGCCGGCCGCGCGGCCGCGCCCCGGGGCGGGGGCCAGCTCGGTGAGCAGTTCGGGGAACTGCCGGATCAGCATCGCGGTCCACAGAGCGGCGTCGCGTACGACGCCGGCGTTTGTGCTCGGCAGCCCGGGGGTGGTGGGGGTGCTCGGCTGGGTGGCGGACATGGAGTGCTCCCTCCTGTGCGATGGACGTGGGTGCCCGCCCTTTGACGGCGGGTGGTGCGCCGGCCCCTGGGCGTGGTGGGGGAGCCGGTGGGCGGGGACCGGTGGCGCGTGTTCTTCCGCGAACTCCGGGGCGGAGGTCGGGGCCGAGGGCCGGGGCGTCTCTGGAGTCGGACGGTCCGGAGCGGGCGGTCTGGGGGCCGGGGGCGCCCGGGAGTTGGGCGGCTCGGGAAGCGGAAGGTCCTGGAGCCGGCGGCCTGAGAACCGGACGGGACGGGATCCGGGCGGGCCCGGAGGTGGACGACCGGGGAGCCAGGCGGGTCGGGAGCCGGATCGGCCGGGGGACGGGCGCTCCGAGGCTCGGTGGCCCGGACGGCCGGACGGTCCGTCAGGCGGCTCGGTGGGACTCGGGCGGCTGAACGCCCGCGCCGCCGCTGTCTCCGCCGCGTGCTTGGGCCCGGCTCCGGCGGTTCAGGTCCACCGGCCGCCCGTTGTGCCACAGCCGCCCGGCGCTGACGCCGTCGAACCAGGTGCGCGCGGGGTCCACGGTCTCCTCGCACTGCCGCGTCACGGGGCAGCGCGCGCACGCCCGCAGGGCGGGAGCGGCGTCGGCGGCCCGCCGCGCGAAGACGACGTGAGGCGGCATTCCCGCGCAGGCGGCGTCCGCCCGCCACCCGAAGAACTCCCGCATCTCTGCGGCGGACGAGGATTGAGCGGTGCGGACTGGCGGTACGGACATGACGGAACCCCCTGGTGCACGTACGAACGGACGAGCGAAAAGCGTGTTGCGAGCACGCACACTGGCATGTTGCGAGCGGGCACGCAACCAGAAACGGACCGTGGCATATCCGGTTCTCGACGCAACCTTCACAATTGCGCGCGCGAAAGCGCGCAATCCGTGCGTGCAAGCGCGATACTCTGGTCGCCGCCTCGAAGGGAGGTTGTTGCCCATGTCCGCCAGCGAACTGGAAGAGTTCACCGCCTGGATCGAAGGGGTGATCCGCCGGCAGGGGTATGACATCGACAGCCCGCGCGGCGGCGGCAAGTCGCGCCTGGCCGACGAGGCCGGGGTGCACCGGGCGGCCATCACCCGGCTCCTCCAGGGGCAGAGCATGCCGGACCTCGAAACCATGCGGCGGCTCGCCCACGTCCTGCGCATCCCGGTGCGCGACATGCTCATCAAGTCGGGCAGGCTCACCGAGGAAGACCTGCCGCTCCCGGGCCTGCCGGACGACGTGCCGCCCGCCGAGGAGGCCGCGCCCGCCGGTCTCACGCTGGAGCAGGCCGCCGCCGCGCTCGGCATCCCGCCCGACCAGCGCGACATGTTCATCCGGGTCGCGGGGCAGTTCCTGCCCGACTCCGCAGCGCCGAGGACGGCGGACGCGAAGGGTGCCCGGCAGGCCTGACTCGCCCTTTCTCGTAAGCTGTTGGTGCCTGTCCCCACGATTTCGCAGGCTCAAATGCCCCGGCGGCGCCTGTGTCCCCGGGGGCAGTGCCGTAGGCATGTGCGCCGGCGCGGAGGTTCCGGCGTCAGCGGCGGAACGGGCGGCGACGGGTTGCGAAAGAGAGTGTCATGGTCGAGGGCGAGGGGTGCTCCCGGCCGACAGGCGATCCGCGCGACGACGAGACGGCGGGGACCAGGGCGCGAGGCCCCGTCCGCGGGCTGCCCGAACCGGTCGGCGACCTCCCGGCCCTGCTGGCCGCCCTGGGCCAGTACCTGGAGGGCCACGCGCCCGAGGACGTCGTGATCCTGCTGCGCGAGGAGCTGGCGCGTCGTGAGTTCCAGGCGTACGTCAATGGCTGGCGCGACGCCGCCGACCAGTACGAACCCGTGCTGGAGGAGGCTCGGCGCATAGCCCAGACGCGCCGCTTGCGGCTGGTCGGCCGTACGCCGGGTCAGGCGGCGGTGATCCCGTTCCCCCAGGGCGACGGCGTCGCCGGCACGGACCAGCCGGGCGCCGAGGCGGCCGAACGCCCCGCCCGCAGGGGCCGCACCCGCCCCGCGCCGGGCGCCACCGGCCGCGAGGAGCGCCGCGACCGCACCGACCCCGCCGGGCCCCCGGCCACCCCTGGGACCCGCGGTGGCGCGGCTTCGCCGGACCGCCGGCCCGAGGACGTACCGGAGCCCCGGCGGCCCCGGGAGGCGCCGGCGCAGGACCGGCAGGCCGACCAGGGCCATCGGCCGACGGTCGCCCCACGCGGCGATGAAGGCACCCGACACGGCCAGGGCGCCGGCCAAGCCGCCCCCCGTGGCCAACGACGCCAGCCGGCAGACGCCCCGCACCGGCAGCAGGACCAGACGCACGAGGACCGGCCCCACCAGGAGCCGCCCCACGCGGGCTCGCCCCACCAGGACCCGCCCCGCCACGGCCCCGAGCACCCGGACCGGCCCCGCCAGGAGCCGCCCCGCCAGGACCCGCCCCGCCGCGGC
Organism: Streptomyces sp. NPDC031064; assembly: GCF_055570965.1. Classification (NCBI taxonomy): domain Bacteria; kingdom Bacillati; phylum Actinomycetota; class Actinomycetes; order Kitasatosporales; family Streptomycetaceae; genus Streptomyces; species Streptomyces sp. NPDC031064. The sequence continues at coordinate 205,552 of NZ_JBVIGF010000009.1, read as the reverse complement.
CCAGAGCAGCACCAGGACCGGCCCCACCAAAACCAGCCAGACCAGGGCCCGAAGCGGCAGGACCCCGAGGAGCAGCCCCCGGCAGGCGGCGTCAAACCCGGACTGGTCGCCAAGTCGCCCCACTCCCGCGTTCCCACGATTCCGCGGCTCCCCGCCCGCCGCCGGCGTCCGGGTGACCAGTCCTGAGGCGGTGCACCTCCTCAGGGGGGCGTCCGGCGGGGCCGCCCGGTGGCGTGGTCATTTGTTTTGACCCAGCTCCGTACGGTAGGTACGCTCAGACCTTGTGCCTGGGGTGTGCCTGGGCTCCTGTGCGTGTCCTCAACCGCACGGCGAGTCGAGCATCGGCCACCGTAATCTGCGCCCACTTCCCGCCTCACGGCGGAAGATCGCAGTATTCGACACACCCGACCGCGTGGGTCGGCGACGTTCCAGGTTAGCTTTACTACACGGCACACAGAAACCGGAGAAGTAGTGCCTACGATCCAGCAGCTGGTCCGTAAGGGCCGGCAGGACAAGGTCGAGAAGAACAAGACGCCCGCACTCGAGGGTTCCCCTCAGCGCCGCGGCGTCTGCACGCGTGTGTTCACGACCACCCCGAAGAAGCCGAACTCGGCCCTCCGCAAGGTCGCGCGTGTGCGTCTGACCAGCGGGATCGAGGTCACGGCTTACATCCCGGGTGAGGGACACAACCTGCAGGAGCACTCCATCGTGCTCGTGCGTGGTGGCCGTGTGAAGGACCTGCCGGGTGTTCGCTACAAGATCATCCGCGGCTCGCTCGACACCCAGGGTGTCAAGAACCGCAAGCAGGCCCGCAGCCGCTACGGCGCCAAGAAGGAGAAGTAAGAATGCCTCGTAAGGGCCCCGCCCCGAAGCGCCCGGTCATCATCGACCCGGTTTACGGTTCTCCTCTGGTGACCTCGCTCATCAACAAGATCCTGCTGAACGGCAAGCGTTCCACCGCCGAGCGGATCGTCTACGGCGCCATGGAAGGCCTCCGCGAGAAGACCGGCAACGACCCGGTCATCACGCTGAAGCGCGCCCTCGAGAACGTCAAGCCGTCTCTCGAGGTCAAGTCCCGCCGCGTCGGTGGCGCCACCTACCAGGTGCCGATCGAGGTCAAGCCCGGTCGCGCCTCCACGCTCGCGCTGCGCTGGCTCGTGGGTTACTCCCGCGCCCGTCGCGAGAAGACCATGACCGAGCGCCTCATGAACGAGCTCCTCGACGCCTCCAACGGCCTCGGTGCTTCGGTCAAGAAGCGTGAGGACACGCACAAGATGGCCGAGTCCAACAAGGCCTTCGCGCACTACCGCTGGTAGTCGCACCCACATCGAGACCGAGAGAAGACTGAAGCCTTATGGCTACCACTTCGCTTGACCTGGCCAAGGTCCGCAACATCGGGATCATGGCCCACATCGACGCGGGCAAGACGACCACCACCGAGCGGATCCTGTTCTACACCGGTGTCTCTTACAAGATCGGTGAGGTCCACGACGGCGCTGCCACGATGGACTGGATGGAGCAGGAGCAGGAGCGCGGCATCACGATCACGTCTGCCGCGACGACCTGCCACTGGCCGCTGGAAGACGTTGACCACACCATCAACATCATCGACACCCCGGGCCACGTCGACTTCACCGTCGAGGTGGAGCGTTCGCTCCGCGTGCTCGACGGTGCGGTGACGGTGTTCGACGGCGTCGCCGGCGTTGAGCCGCAGTCCGAGACCGTGTGGCGTCAGGCGGACCGCTACGGCGTTCCGCGTATCTGCTTCGTCAACAAGCTCGACCGCACCGGCGCCGAGTTCCACCGCTGCGTCGACATGATCAGCGACCGCCTGGGCGCGCAGCCGATCGTCATGCAGCTCCCGATCGGTGCCGAGGCCGACTTCAAGGGCGTCATCGACCTGGTCCGCATGAAGGCCCTGGTCTGGTCCGCCGAGGCGGCCAAGGGCGAGATGTACGACGTCGTCGACATCCCGGACACCCACACCGAGGCTGCCGAGGAGTACCGCGGCAAGCTGCTCGAGGCCGTGGCCGAGAACGACGAAGAGATCATGGAGCTGTACCTGGAGGGCCAGGAGCCGTCCGAGGAGCAGCTTTACGCCGCGATCCGTCGTATCACCATCGCCTCCGGCAAGGGCAAGGGCACCACGGTCACCCCGGTGTTCTGTGGCACCGCGTTCAAGAACAAGGGCGTCCAGCCCCTGCTCGACGCGGTCGTGCGCTACCTCCCCTCCCCCGTCGACATCGAGGCCATCGAGGGCCACGACGTCAAGGACGCGGAGACGGTCGTCAAGCGCAAGCCGTCCGACGACGAGCCGCTGTCGGCGCTGGCGTTCAAGATCATGAGCGACCCGCACCTCGGCAAGCTCACCTTCGTCCGGATCTACTCCGGTCGCCTGGAGTCCGGCACCTCGGTGCTGAACTCGGTCAAGGGCAAGAAGGAGCGCATCGGCAAGATCTACCGCATGCACGCGAACAAGCGTGAGGAGATCGAGGCGGTGGGCGCGGGCGACATCATCGCCGTCATGGGTCTGAAGCAGACCACGACCGGTGAGACGCTGTGCGACGAGAAGAACCCGGTGATCCTGGAGTCCATGGACTTCCCGGCGCCGGTCATCGAGGTCGCCATCGAGCCCAAGTCCAAGGGTGACCAGGAGAAGCTGGGTGTCGCCATCCAGCGTCTCGCGGAGGAGGACCCCTCCTTCCAGGTGCACACCAACGAGGAGACCGGCCAGACCGTCATCGGCGGTATGGGCGAGCTTCACCTCGAGGTGCTCGTCGACCGCATGAAGCGCGAGTTCAAGGTCGAGGCCAACGTCGGCAAGCCGCAGGTCGCGTACCGTGAGACGATCCGCAAGGCCGTCGAGCGCGTGGACTACACCCACAAGAAGCAGACCGGTGGTACCGGTCAGTTCGCCAAGGTGCAGATCGCGGTCGAGCCGATCGAGGGCGGCGACGCCTCGTACGAGTTCGTCAACAAGGTCACCGGTGGCCGCATCCCGAAGGAATACATTCCTTCGGTGGACGCCGGCTGCCAGGAGGCCATGCAGTTCGGCATCCTCGCGGGCTACGAGATGACGGGCGTTCGCGTCACGCTTCTCGACGGCGCCTACCACGAGGTCGACTCCTCCGAGCTCGCCTTCAAGATCGCCGGTTCGCAGGCCTTCAAGGAGGCCGCGCGCAAGGCGTCCCCGGTGCTCCTTGAGCCGATGATGGCCGTCGAGGTCACCACGCCCGAGGACTACATGGGCGATGTCATCGGTGACATCAACTCCCGCCGTGGCCAGATCCAGGCCATGGAGGAGCGGGCGGGTGCCCGGGTCGTCAAGGGCCTGGTGCCGCTCTCGGAGATGTTCGGCTACGTCGGAGACCTCCGCAGCAAGACCTCGGGTCGCGCAAGCTACTCGATGCAGTTCGACTCCTACGCCGAGGTTCCGCGGAACGTCGCCGAGGAGATCATCGCGAAGGCCAAGGGCGAGTAACTCACCCGAGTTCACGCTTTAGGCTTGACACCAACCGCCGGGGCCCGGCCCCGAACCCCGAGGCAGGTCCCCGGCGGATGGCACCCCAGCAAAGATCACCTGGCGCCGATGAGTAAGGCGTACAGAACCACTCCACAGGAGGACCCCAGTGGCGAAGGCGAAGTTCGAGCGGACTAAGCCGCACGTCAACATCGGCACCATCGGTCACATTGACCACGGTAAGACGACCCTCACGGCCGCCATTACCAAGGTGCTGCACGACGCGTACCCGGACCTGAACGAGGCCTCGGCCTTCGACCAGATCGACAAGGCTCCTGAGGAGCGCCAGCGCGGTATCACCATCTCCATCGCGCACGTCGAGTACCAGACCGAGTCGCGTCACTACGCCCACGTCGACTGCCCCGGTCACGCGGACTACATCAAGAACATGATCACCGGTGCTGCCCAGATGGACGGCGCCATCCTCGTGGTCGCCGCCACCGACGGCCCGATGCCGCAGACCAAGGAGCACGTGCTCCTGGCCCGCCAGGTCGGCGTTCCGTACATCGTCGTCGCCCTGAACAAGGCCGACATGGTGGACGACGAGGAGATCCTGGAGCTCGTCGAGCTCGAGGTTCGTGAGCTCCTCACCGAGTACGAGTTCCCGGGCGACGACGTTCCGGTCGTCAAGGTCTCGGCGCTCAAGGCGCTCGAGGGCGACAAGGAGTGGGGCCAGTCGGTCCTGAACCTGATGGCCGCCGTCGACGAGTCCATCCCGCAGCCCGAGCGTGACGTCGACAAGCCGTTCCTGATGCCGATCGAGGACGTCTTCACGATCACCGGTCGCGGTACGGTCGTCACCGGCCGTATCGAGCGTGGTGTCCTCAAGGTCAACGAGACCGTCGACATCATCGGCATCAAGACCGAGAAGACCACCACCACGGTCACCGGCATCGAGATGTTCCGCAAGCTGCTCGACGAGGGCCAGGCCGGTGAGAACGTCGGTCTGCTCCTCCGTGGCATCAAGCGCGAGGACGTCGAGCGCGGCCAGTGCATCATCAAGCCGGGCTCGGTCACCCCGCACACCGAGTTCGAGGCGCAGGCCTACATCCTCTCCAAGGACGAGGGTGGCCGCCACACGCCGTTCTTCAACAACTACCGCCCGCAGTTCTACTTCCGTACCACGGACGTGACCGGCGTCGTGACCCTCCCCGAGGGCACCGAGATGGTCATGCCGGGCGACAACACCACCATGTCCGTCCAGCTGATCCAGCCGGTCGCCATGGAGGAGGGCCTCAAGTTCGCCATCCGTGAGGGTGGCCGGACCGTCGGCGCCGGCCAGGTCACCAAGATCACGAAGTAATTCTGATCTGACCTGGTGGCTCGTCGCTGAGCTGCAAGAAGGGCCCCGCACCGTGAGGTGCGGGGCCCTTCGCGTTGCCTGCGCGCGTCGCCTCAGCCCTGGGTACGGGGCTCCGGTGTCCACGTCCATGGATGGGCGTCCGCGCCCATGCCTATGGCGAGGGTTCCGTGCCGTCCGCTCGTGTGGAGGGTGGCCGACTCCAGCGCGACGGCCCCTTGCGTGCGGGTGGCCAGGTGGCCTGCCGGGGTGCGGATCTGGACGCGTCCGCGGAGGTCCTTGCCGAGGAGGACCGGGCCCTCGGGGGTGGCGGTCGCGGCGACCGGCCCGTAGCCGTCGAGGGCCACCTTCGGCAGCGGGGTGCCGTCGGGGCGTACCGCCGTGAGGTCCTTGCGGGTGGGCGCGCGGTAGTAGAGCGCCAGGCCGCCGTCGGGTGCGGCGGTGACCGCCACCGGGTCGCCCGCGACGGGGAGGGCGGTGCCCGCGCGGGAGGTGACCGGGCCGCCCGGGGCGTCCTGCGCCCAGTGGTGGACGCTGTCGCGGCCCGCCGCGAACAGGTGGACGCGGCCGGTGGCGTCCACCGCGGCCGACAGCCCGTCCTGCACCTCGGCCCCGCCCAGGTCCTGCCAGGGCCCCCATGTGCCGTCCGGCTCCCGGAGCCGGGTGCTCACGCCCTTGTCCGCGTTGCGCACGAAGAGGTGGACCCGGCCGTCGGGCGCCGCCACCGCCACCGGGACGCCCAGCCGGCGTCCCCGGTCGTCACCGCGCTCCGGGTTGCCCAGCCCGGTCCAGGCGAGGAACGGTCCGCCCGCCTGCCGCTGCTCCAGCAGCACGATCTCGCGTTTGTTGGGGCCGCCGTGCCCGCCGAGCGCCGCGAACCGGAGCCCGAACAGCAGTTGCCGGCCGTCCTTCAGGGTCACCCCGCCGAGCCCCGGCGCCAGCGGCCCGCCGCCCAGGTCGCCCGGCTCGCCCCACTGGCCGCTGCCGGGCTGCGTCTCGCGCCAGCGCACCGCGCGCAGGCCCAGCACCCCGTACACGGCGAGCCGCCCGTCCGGCTCGGTGGCCACGACGGGCCCGGGCGCCGGATAACGGTAGTGCGTGGCCCTGACCCACCCCTTCTTGTTGGTGAGCGGACGGACACCGCCGACGTTGTAGTCGCCGCAGCCGCCGCTGTTGCCGCAGTCCCAGGACGGGTCGCCGCCGTAGGGGACGAGGTGCGCGGCCTTCTCCTTGAGCACCGGCCCGGGGAGGTTCTTGGGCCAGTGCCGGTTGTAGTACCCGCGGAAGGACGTCGTCACGAAGGCGGGTAGGGAACCCCCGTCCTTCGTCGCGTCCGCCACCCATCGGACCATGGCGGCCCACGAGAAGGACGCGACGGCGGTGTGGTCGGCGTGGTCCGAGTAGCCGCGCTGCTCCGAGTCCTTCTTGCGGGTCTGCTCGTCGCTGTGCTGGATGTCGGGGTCGGGGTCCAGCGTGTGGATCACGGTCGGCTGGTAGCGCTCCATGAGCCCGACGAGGACCTCGACGAGCGAGTCGTAGTCGTACGTGTCGGCCTTGCGTACGGGGGAGTCGTCGGCCACCACGGTACGGAGTCCCAGGGCCCGGTCCTTCCACAGGCTCGGCAGGGCCATCCAGCGGCGCGGGGCGTGCATGGAGAGGTTGAGGAAGATCAGCTCGACCCGGCGGTTGCCGTGGGTGAGGGTGTTGATCTCGGCGCGGCGGTCACCCCGGAGGGTGATGACGCCCTTCTGCCAGGCGGCGAACTTGTCGAGCCCGAGCATCGTCGCGTACGCCTGGCGGAGGCCCTGGTGGCGGGCGGAGGAGTAGGCCGCCTTGTCGGCGGGGACGTTCTTGCGGCCGGGTATGTGGTTCTTGCCGTCGTGCTCGCCGGCGGTGACGTAGACGGAGACCAGCGGGACGCCGGCGTCCACCATCCGCTGGCTGTCCGGGTTCATGAAGTACAGGTCGTCGTCCGGGTGGGCCGCGATCTGCATCAACTGGGCCCGCCGGGAGCTGGTGATCGGTATCCCCGGCGCCGGATCCGCCGTCGGCCCCCCGCGCCGCGGCGCCGGCACCGAACACCCGGCGACCGCCGCCAACACCACGGCCGCGGCCGAAGTGAGGACCCCCCGCCGCCGAAAAACGGCAGGGCGCGGCCCTGCCCCCCGTATGTCGCCCACGTCCCGCTTCCCCCGTTTGCCTAACCACCCGCGTTCTGCGGTCGGTTAGACGGAAAATCCGCGTTACGGGTTGCCCGTCGGCCACGCGACGTTCAGCGGGCGGCTACTTCAGCGCGTACTTGCACATGGTGGACGCGGGGTCCTTGTCGTTGGCGCCCTCGTTGTCGGCGACCTTCTTGCCGTCGACGGTGATCACACAGGGAGCCGCCTTGAGCGTGCCGTCGGCCGCCTGCACCGACCCGGGCACCACGGACACCACGGTGCCGACCTTCTTCTCGGCCTCGGTGGTGAACGTGATGGTGGCCGTCTTCTTCCAGGGCAGGGTCACCTGCTCGCCCTTGTTGGTGTCCAGGTTGTAGTACACGAGCGCCGACCCGGTGCCCTGCACTTCGAGGGTGACCTGGTGGCTGACGGGCCCATCGCCCTTGGCGCTGTCCGACGGCTTCACGGAGGACGGCACGTCGGCGGGCTTCGGATCGCCCGCGCTTCCGCTGCTGCCGCCGCAGCCGGTCAGCAGGGCGGCGGCGAGGACGAGGGCGGTGGTGGTGACGGTCTTGCGCATGGTTCCCCCTAATGATCAACGCTTCGATCCTATTGGCGTGCGCACGTAATGATCGCCTGGGGGGTACGGAGGGATGGCAACCACGCTGCAGCAGCTCCACAGACATCCATGATCTGAGTGGCGCTGATGCCCCCGCGGTCACGCCGGCGGATCCCGGCAGGGAAGGTACCCGAGGGGATGTCGGGCGCGGTGACGAGGAGAACAGGTGACCACCAAGAGGATCCTTCCGGCGCGTTTGTGCGCAGCCTTCACCGCCGCACTGCTGCTGACCTCTTGCTCTGTCATGGACCGGGAAGGGGCCGTCCAGAGGACGGACGAGCCCTACCCGCACTGGGACAAGAACCAAGGGGCCACCGACCGACGAATACGTGCTCACGTTCGTCACCGAGGCGAAAACCGCCAAGAGCATCGCCGACGACCTGCGCTCGCAAGAACCACTGCAAGCAAGCAAAACCGGGGTGCCGTCGACCGATGAGTTCTCCCATCTCGGACTTGCCGAGCCGCACACGTTGCAGGGGGTCCGGTGGGCGGGAGTCTGCCCGCCGTGCGTGAGTGATCACCGCCGGAGCACGGTTCAGTGGATCGAGATCTACGTCCATGACCAGGCAAACGGCAAGGCCCGGGTGTACCTGAAGGCCTTTTGAGAGGGAGCAGCCCCGGATCGCAGCGTCTCGTCGGAGCCGGGCCGGCCACACAGGTGCCCGGCCCTGGGTTGCGCCACCGCGGGTCGGGGCTACTGCTCGACGAAGATTTCCTCGACGGACGGGGCGAAGACAGCACGCTCGAGCCAGCGCCGCAGGAGCTCGGGGTTGTCGCAGTTGGTGATGCGCTCGCGGGCAGCGTCGGGGATGTCGATGCCGCGATGCTCCAGAACCATCAGCGTGCTGACGGAGCGGCCCAGGCTGCGGCCCTCCGCGCGGGCTTCTTCCCGGAACGCCTCCTTCAGCGCTGCCCGGAAGTAAGGAAGCTCCCGTTCCACCAGATCCGTCCACTGCGCAAGGGCTGCCGGGTGGTTGCTGAGGCCCTGTGTGATGAGTTCGATGAGGACCACTCTGGGATCGAACCAGTGCTGCCCCGTGGCGGGGTCGTGCCAGTAGTACGCCGTGGGGTCGGGTTCACTCATCGGCGAAGATCAGCTCCACTGACGGGGCGGTGACGGCGCGTGTGAGCCAGCGCCGCAGGAGCTCGGGGTCGTCGCAGTTGGTGATGCGCTCGCGGGCGGCGTCGGGGACGTCGATGCCGCGCTGCTCCAGGACGATCAGGATGTCCTCGGCCCGGCTCTTCGCCCGGATCCCCTCCGAGACGGGCGACGTGTAGAACGACAGGTCCACGGCCATCAGGTGCCTCCACAGTTGTGCGGCTGGGCGCTTGCCCAGGCCTTGTGCGATGAGTTCGGCGAGGGGGTGGGACAGCTTTGCGGGCCTCGACGGTGTTGCGGATCACGGGCATGTTGTGCGGGCCCGCCACCAGGGGGCGAAGGGTGAGGGAGGCCCACTGTCTGGGGCCGATACGGACCGGCCGGGCGGCCCATTCGGCGGTGGAGCGGTCCTGGCAGACGACCAGCAACACGGGCGGCTGCTGGTACTTCGCGTAGAGGTAGGACAGGTAGTACGCCCAGCTCGCGGGCTTGGCGAGGTCCTTTTTGCCCTGAGGCTCGACGGCCAGGAGGAACGGCCCCTCGTTCTCGGTGTCGAAGAGCAGCAGCGTGTCCACGCGGCGTTCGAGAGGGCGGGCCTCGGTGAGGTCTGTCGGCATGATCTGGACCGAGATGGGCGGGGGGAACGGGACGCCCAGAATCTCCGAAACACCGGAGAAGAGCCCCGGGTGGTCCTGGAAGATGCGGTGCATCGCCTCGTGTGGGGAACTGACCATGGGTCGGACAGTAGGGAGCGGGCGGGCTTGGCATATGCCAAAAGCACCTGCACCATCCGAACTGATTATCCGTAGGTCCCGCGTTGACAGCCGCCGCACTCGCCCGGCTCCGGTGCGCGGAATGCCCGGTCGCAGCGGTCGCAGTTCTGGAGCGGGTGCCGTTGGGATGGCGCCCGGAATGGGAGTGGGGGAGGGAGCTGGGCCGTCAGGCGGTGGGCCAGGAGGGCGGCGGGGCGGTGGAGGCGGTCCGGTGGCAGGTTCGTGGTCAGTGCGTCCCGTACGGCGTCCACGCTCGCGTCCCGTTCCAGCCAGGCGGCGACCCCCGGGGCCAGGTGTTCCGCGTCGCGGGCGGAGAGCAGGAGGCGGGGGTCCTGGCGGTGCAGGCCGGCGAGTACGTCGATGGCCGTCTGGAGGAGGGAGGGCGCTGGGTAGGCGGGCTGCGGTACGGCGAGGGGCGCGGGCCGGCGCCGGGCGGGCCGCTTGGGCGGCGGCACCGGGGCGGGCGGCTCGTCGGGATCGTCGTCCGTGCGCCGCGCGCCGGGCTGGTTGCAGGAAATCGTTCGGGTGATGAGCCGGCCCTTGGCCACCCGCTCACGAACCCGCCGCAGATAGCCGTGGGCTTCCAGTTCCCGCAGGGCGGCGGCGATCCGGTCGGCGCCCTCCGGGAAGCGGTCGGCCAGGGTCCTGATGTCCACCAGGGCGCCGGTCGGCAGTGACTGGATGTGCACCGAGAGGCCGATGGCCGTGAGCGACAACTCGGCATGCTGGGCGAGGTGGTTGCCGATGACGGTGAACTGGGTGTGGTGCCGGGCGTTGTCGTGAATGACGCCTCCAGCGGTATGCGTCCGGGTGCGGACGTTGCCGCGCTGCCTGCGCGTGGGCGCGCTAAGGTGCTTCGTATCCATCGGGAAGCCCTACTTCCTCGGATGGTCAGGCCCTCGTCCGGGATGCCAGTCCCGGCGGGGGCCGTCGCATTTTGCGGTTGTGTGTCGCGGTGAGCGTAGAGCACGCAACCCGGCGCCGCGCCAGCCCAGTTGGCGATGTTCACCCGGCGGAGTGAGGCGACCCGGCGGGAGGGAGGGGTGGGGTTTGGCGGGGTTCTTTCCACTCTTTCGTTCCTTTGGGTAGACCGCCCGGGCCACCGGAGCCCGGAAAACCGTGTCCCGGTGCGACCAGGCCCAGTTCCGCCCAGACCGTCTTGCGCGGCACCGGGCCCAGCACCACGCCCCACCGGTCCGCGAGCGCCTCGACGATCACCAGACCGAGGCCGGGCGGGCGGCAGCCCGGGAGTCGGTCGGCCCGCGTGTCGGTCACCTCCGCGCGGAGCGTGCGGCCGTCGTCCGTGGTCCGGAGGGCGAGGCGGAAGTCCCGGCCCGGCACCCGGGCGTGGGTGGCGGCGTTGGCGGCCAGCTCGGCGATCACGTGCTCGGCCGCGTCAGCGACTCCGTACGGCAGGTCCCAGGCCCGCAGCCGCTCGGTGGCGAGCAGGCGCGCGAGGCGGGCACCGCGCGGCGTGGGGGAGAGCTGCACGGTGAACTGACGGGCCGGGGCAAGGAGTTCAGAGGATTTGTGGTTCACGTCACAAAGCCTGGTGGTGGGTCGCTTTCGGGCGCCAGTGACGCAGCGGATGCGTACGGTGACTGTCCGGAGCTTGTCCGGTGCTGTCCGGCCTGTCCGGAAGGGCGTATGGGCAGGGGGCGTCCAGGTACTGCGCGGTACGGCGGAGGTGGCGCGAATGAGCGTGAGCGTGGAAGACGGCACGACGGACGAGCCCGGCTGGGAGGTCGACCCCGACGACGAGTCGGGCGCGGCCGTCGTCGCCACGGTGGGGCGCCAGCTCCGGCTGCGGCGCGAGTCCGCCGGGATGCGGGCGGGGGAGTTCGGCGAGGCCATCGGGTACGGAGAGGACCTGGTCTACAAGGTCGAGGCCGGGAAGCGGATCCCGAGGCCCGAGTACCTGGACAGGGCGGACGAGGTGCTGCGGGCCGGTGGGCTGATCGCCGCGATGAAGAAGGACGTGGCGGAGGTCCGGTACCCGAAAAAGGTGCGGGATCTGGCGCGGATGGAGGCGCGGGCGGTTGAAATCGGGGTCTACGAGAGCAACAGCGTTCACGGCCTGTTGCAGACGCCGGAGCACGCCCGTGCCTTGTTCGAGGCGCGCCAGCCCGCATATTCGCAGGACGAGGTGGAGCGTATGGTGGCTGCCCGCGTCGGTCGGCAGTCGATCTTTGAGCGGTTGCCCGCCCCGGCACTCAGTTTCGTCCAGGAAGAGGCTGCGCTACGGCGGCCCGTCGGCGGCACAATGGTCTGGCGCCACCAACTAGAACGTCTGCTGGAGGTGGGCCGTTTGCGTAACGTCTCACTCCAGGTGATGCCGACCTATAGCGGGCCACACCCCGGACTGGACGGGCGGATCGAAGTGCTGAAGTTCGGAGACGGCACTGCTGTTGGGCGTTCAGACGGGGCGTTCAATGGGCGTCCAACCTCTGATCCGAAACAGCTCCGGATCCTTGAGCTGCGGTATGGCACCATCCGGGCTCAGGCTCTCACCCCTGGGGAGTCGCTGGCCTTCATCGAGCAAGTGCTGGGAGAAACATGATCCAAAACTCTGCCGGGGACGCCTCCGAGCTGACCTGGTTCAAGAGCAGTTACAGCAGCGGCACCGAGGGTGACTCGTGTGTCGAGGTCGCCACCACCCCCGCCACCGTCCACGTCCGCGACTCCAAGAACGTCGCCGGCCCCCAGCTCGCCCTCGCGCCCGCCGCCTGGGCCGACTTCGTGTCGTACGCGTCCGCGTCCCGCGCCTAGGCGTTCGCCGGGCAGAGGCGTCGGGGTTCGGGGTCTCCCTTCAGCTTGGCGTCGGCGCAGCCGGGCGGGAGGCCGGCGTACGCCTTGGAGCTGAAGTTGGCCGTCACCGTCAGCACGCCGTCGCCGAAGACCGAGCGCTGGAGCAGGTGGTCCTTGGTCAGGTGGCGGAAGTCCGTCATGGGTTCGGTGCCCGCCGCCTGGTGGAGGGGGGCGAAGTAGCGCTGGAGGCGGGCCATTTCCGGGCCGGTGGTGTTCAGGTTCTTGTCGCTGAGGGTGAAGTTGAGCGGGGTGTTGTAGAGGACGGACATCAGGGCGCGGTTCTTCTTCTGGGCAGGGAACTTGTCGTACGGCATCTCCCAGCGCTCCGTGCTGATGAGGGAGTCGTGCAGCGCGGTCTGGTACAGCGGGACGCGGTGGGCGGGGTCGTACATCGACTTCGCCAGCGCGGCGGGCAGCTCGACGGGCTTGAAGAAGACGCCGGGCGCCTCGGCCGGGGACCAGGAGCCCCAGGTCTTCTCTTTCTGGAAGGGCCACAGGCGGTCGTTCACCGGCGTCTGGGAGCCATGGTTGAACGCGAGCACCGGGGCCGACCAGGAGACGGCGGACTCCGAGCCGAGGACGAAGGCGTCGGCGAGGGCGCGCATGCGGTCCATGCGGTTGGCACGGTCCTGCTTCTTGGTCATCGGGTGGTTCTCGGAGAAGTCGCTGAACAGCTCACCGGCCGCGTCGACGTCCAGGAAGACGCTGTTGGCGCCGTTCTTGGTCATCTCCCGGGTGCGCTCGGCCAGGTAGTGCTTGGTGGCCTCCGTCCTGGCGAACGCCTCCGAGCTGAGGTAGCAGCCGCGGTTCGCGAAGCCCGTCTTGATCTCGCCCTTCCAGGTGCGTACGCAGTGGTCGGGGTAGACCGTGCCGGGCCACTTGGCCACCGGGGTGTCGGCGGTCCGCGGGTCCTGGCCGTTGGCGAAGGTGTCGTACGGGCCGACGACGTAGCCGAGCCGCTCGGCGGTCGCGACCGCCTCCGCGCTCATGGGGCGGCCGTCGGCGTCGTAACCGAGCCACAGCCGCGTGTTGCCCTGCTCGCGGAGCTTCCGCATGGCCTCGGCGTCGCGGGCGCCGCCCCACAGGTAGGCGTGCTGGGCGCCCAGCAGTTGCTTGATCTCCGGGTTCTTCGCGATCTTCTGCTTGAGCGTGCGCAGCTCGCCGTGCTCGCGCAGCCAACGGCGGTAGTCGGCGGCCGGTGCGACGGGAGAGGCGGAGGTGAGGGAGAAGGTGACGGTGTAGTCGAGGGTCTTCTCCCGCCGGGAGAACTCGTGCTTCGCCGTCGCGTTCAGCTTCCCGTCCGTGGAGGCGAAGGCGAGCGAGGTCCCGACGCTCTCCGGGACGAGGTAACTGACGCCGTGCCCGCCCGTGGTGTAGCCCCACAGCGGCAGGGTCAGGGAACCGGTGGCCAGCTCGGCCTCGGTACCCGCGAGGCCCGCCCCGGGGGAGTTCCAGAACCGGTCGCCGGCCGGCACCGACAGCCCCTCGCCGCGCGGTACCTGCAACGAGGCGTTCTCGGCGCCCGTGCCGGGGCCCTTGCCGGTGACCGGCCAGGCGAGGGTGGAGTCGTCCCGGGCGGCCACGGTCACCCGCAGCCGGCCCCGCTCGGCCGCGGCGGTCACCCTGAGCCCCTTGGCGGGGTACGCCCACGAGGCCAGGGAGCCGTCCAGCTCGACGCGGCCGGGCCTGCCCAGGCCGTCGGCGGCGGCGTCGGAGACCGGGACGGCGGCGCCCCCGTCGGTGCGCCCCGTCACGCGCAGCGAGGCGGTGTCCACCGTGAGGGTGCCGCCCGCCACGGGGAAGTCGACGGAGCCGCCGTGCACCTGGGGCGGCGCGGCCGGCGAGGAGTGACCCTCGGGGCCCGCGAAGGCGGCGTACCCGGCGGACGCGGTGCCGGCGGTGACGACGAGCGCGGCGGCGATGCCGAGGAGGCGGCGGCGCCTCCTGCGCGCGGCGCCCACGGTGTCGCGGTGTCCATGGCGTACGGGCGAGTGCTGTTCGGGATGGATCATGCGGGCGAGCGTGCGGCCCCCGGTTAAGGGGTTTCTAAGAGCCGACCCGAGAACGACGGACGCCCCCGGCGCCTAGGGGTGCATGCGGGCGCCCTTGAGGACCTTGTCGACCGCGTTGCGCGGGCCGTACACCGCGAGGCCCACGAGGTCGAGCTGGTCCTTCCGTACGGCGCGCACCGCCGCGCGGTTGTCGCGGTCGTTCCCCGTGGCGAAGAGGTCCGAGGTGAACACCGACCGGGGGAGCGAGCGGGTCAGGGCACGCTCGTGCGCGGCGGTCAGGATCTCCTTCGTCCCCTCGAAGACCAGGACGGGCTGGCGGAACATCGGCAGGTAGGGGGTGTCGTCGGCGTCGGCGTACGGTTCGCCGATGACCTCGGGGAGCTGCGAGCCGAGGCCGCTGACGAGGAACGCCGTCACGTTCAGCCGCTGCCAGGTCTCCAGGTCGTGGCGCAGCAGGACGGCGATCTTGGTGTCGAAGCGCGGGGGCGTGTTCTCGGTGGTCATGCCCCGAGGCTGCCGACCGCCGCGCCGGGCGGTCTTGTACGTTCTTTGCATGGTGGCCCGGCAGGAGGTTTCCGCGTGGCGCCCGGGGGTCGCGGGTGTGGTGGAGGTCTTCCACGCCCGCTTCACGGAGCACACGTACCCGATGCACGTCCATGACTCCTGGACGCTGCTGGTCGTCGATGACGGCGCGGTCCGCTACGACCTGAACCGCCGTGAGCACGGCACCCCTCTGGGCACGGTCTCCCTGCTGCCGCCGCACGTGCCGCACAACGGCTCACCGGCCACCGCGCGGGGGTTCCGCAAGCGGGTGCTGTACCTGGACCTGACCCAGTTGGACGAGAGCTTCATCGGCCCTGCCGTGGACGGCCCCGACTTGGTCGACCCCGTACTGCGGCGCCGCGTCGGCCAGTTGCACACGGCCCTGGCGCACCGGGGTGACGAACTGGAGGCGGAGAGCCGCCTCGCCCTGATCCGCGAACGCCTCCGCGGCCACCTGCGGCCCCGGCTCGCCGCCCCCGCCGACCGCCCGCCGGAGGCCGACCGGGGCGTGGCCCACCGGCTGCGCGAGCTGCTCGACGAGCGGCTGCACCAGGGGGTGACCCTGGAGGAGGCGGCGCGACTGGTCCACGCCCACCCCGCGCACCTGGTACGGGCGTTCGGCGCCGCGTTCGGCATCGCCCCGCACCAGTACCTGATGGCCCGCCGGGTGGACCGGGCCCGGCGGCTGCTGCTCGACGGGCAGGCACCCGCGGAGGTGGCGGCCGCGGCCGGCTTCTACGACCAGTCGCACCTCGGCCGGCACTTCAAGCGCCTCGTGGGCAGCACCCCGGGCCGCTACGCCCGCGCCGCCGGCCCCCGAAGCCGGTGACGCCCGGCCCCACCGCCGCCGGCCCCCGAAGCCGGTGACGCCCGGCCCCGCGCGCCCGGCCCCGCCCCTGCCCGGCTCCCGCGCGCCGGCCCCACCACCGCCCGGCTCCCGCGCGCCGGCCCCGCGCCCGGCCCCGCCGCCCGGCCCCCGAGGCGGTGGCTCACGCCCGCCGCACCTTCCCCGTGCCCAGCGCGACCGTCGCCCGTACCCGCATCGGCTCCTCGCCCCGCCGGGAGAGGATTGCCACCTCGGTCACCCGGGCGGCCAGCGGGCCCCACGGGGCCAGCCGCTCGGCGCACTCGGCGACGGTCTCGCGGGGGTGCCGGGTCCGGCCCAGGCTCAGGTGCGGGGTGAACCCCTGGCGGTGGCCCCGGCAGGCGGGGAAGCGGCGTACCAGGACCTGACGCAGGTCCGCCCACGGCCGGGCGTCCGCCGCGGCGGGGTCCAGCCACACGGTGGAGCCCGCCCGGTGGCGGAAGGTGCGGATACCGGCGAGCCGCGCCTCGAACGGCGCGATCCGGGCCGCCGCCGACGCCAGCAGGGGTACGGCACGCCCGAACTCCTCCTCGGGTACGAAGCCGAAGAGCAGGTTCACGTGCGGCGGCCAGCGGTGGATCTGCGGGTCGTGGTCCCGGCGGATGGCCTGGACCGGTGGCCACAGCTCGTCCGGTGGCAGCCAGGCCACCGCCGTACGGGGCGTGGGCGGTGTGTCCAGGGCGTCCACCCGCCCGGCGCCGGTGGCGGCGAGGCGGTCCACGCCCGTGGTGCGGTCCCAGACCACCTCCCCGTCGGCCTCGAAGAACAGCACCCGGTGCCAGGGGATGTCGCCGCCCGGCTCGAAATCCTCCAGCGGCACCCGGCCGGGCGCGCCCTCGCGGAGGCGGACGCCGACCACGAACCGGTGGGGATCGAACCGGGGATCCCACAGGACCTGGTGGTAGATCTCCTCACTCGTGCGCACGTCCCCACTGTGCGCCCGGTCAGACGTCCAGCGCGATCCCGTTCTTCGCCCGGGCGAGCGACTCCTCGGACGCCGGGCCGCCCGGGTTCTCCGTGGCCAGGGCCTGGTTCGCGGCGACGAACGGCCGCATGCGCGACTCGTACGCGGCGAACGCCGCCCCGTGGTCGCCCGCGGCTCCCGCCAGCGCGTCCGCCAGGACGTGCGCGCCCACCAGGGCGAGGCTGGTGCCCTGACCGGAGAGCGGAGAGGGGCAGTAGCCGGCGTCGCCGAGCAGGACCGTACGGCCCCGGGACCAGTGGTCCATGCGGATCTGGGCCATCGCGTCGCAGTAGAAGTCGGGCGCCTCCTCGGCCGCCTTGGCCAGGCGCGGGCCCTCCCAGCGCAGCGCGGCGAGCCGCTCGACGACCAGCGACTTCAGGTCGGTACCGCCGTCCAGCGGCGCCGACTCGAAACCGAACGCGACCCGCAGTTCCCGGTTGTCGCGTACGGGCATGATGCCGAACCCCGCTTCCCCGTCCCGCATCCACACCTGCCAGTTGTCCAGGTCCAGGAAGTTGTCGGCGCTGAAGACCGACAGGTAGCTGCCCAGGTGCCGGGTGAACTCCTCCTCGGGGCCGAAGGCGAGGCGCCGCACCGTCGAGTGCAGGCCGTCGGCGCCGACCACCAGGTCGAAGCGGCGCGGCGGGGCGTGGGCGAAGTCCGCCCGTACGCCGTCGGCGCTCTCGGTGAGCGCGGTGACGCCGTCCCCGAAGACGTACTCGACGTCCCCGTTCCCGTTCCCGTCCCCGTCCCGGCCCTCGTCCCCGTCCCCGTCCTCGCGCGCCCGGTCGTACAGCAGCCGCGCCAGGTCCTCGCGCAGCACCTCGATGTCGTCCCCGTCGAGCCGGCCGCTGCTCAGCGCGTAGTCCGTCGAGCGGTCGATCTCCCTGCCGTCCGCGTCCAGGACCGACATGCCCCGTATGCGCGTGCGGACCTCGCGCGCCTGTTCCAGCACCCCGATGCGGTCGACCACGTCCAGGGCGACTCCCCGCACATCGATGGCCTGCCCGCCCGGTCGCAGGCAGGGGGCCCGCTCGACGACGGTCGGTGAGAAGCCCCGGCGGCGGAGCAGATGCGCGAGGGCGGATCCGGCGATCCCGGCACCGGAGATGAGTACGGACTGCATGGCCCAGCTCCCTTCGATACGGTGTACGCGGCTGAATGTACGACGTATGCACAGCCCTGCCAAGCGGGTCCAGCAGCCCCTATGTACTAGGTCAGGGCGGGAATTCGGCGGCATCCCGCTGCTAGGCTCTGCCCTAGTACAGGGCACTCACCCGGCGAAAAAAGACGGAAAAGAATCGAGGCGGCCCATGGGCGACCAGCCCCCTTACCTCCGCATCGCCGCGGACATCCGGCAGCGCATCGCCGACGGCGACCTCCGCCCCGGCGACCGCGTCCCCTCCACCCGGCAGATCGCCCGGCAATGGGGCGTCGCCCTCGCCACCGCCACCAAGGCCCTCACCGCCCTGCGCCTGGAGGGTGCCGTCGAGGCCCGGCCGCGTGTCGGCACCGTCGTGGCCGGTACGGAGACGCCGGCCGCGGCACCGGCCCCCAGGCGGCCCGCCGAGCACGAGCTCACCCAGGCCCGGATCGTCCGGGCCGCCATCGAGATCGCCGACGCCGAGGGGCTCGCCGCGCTGTCGATGCGCGGGGTCGCCGCCCGCCTCGGGGTGGCCGCGACGTCCCCGTACCGGTACGTCGGCGGCAAGGACGAGCTGATCGCGCTGATGGCCGACGCCGCGTACGGTGAGGTCGCCCACCCCGACGTACCGCCGCGGGGTTGGCGGGCCCGCCTGGAGACCGGGGCGCACGCCCTGTGGGAGGTGTGCCGCCGCCACCCGTGGGTGGCCCACATCGGCCCGCTCAACCGGCCGCTCGTGCTGCCGAACCTGATGGCGCACGGCGAGTGGCTGCTCGGCGCGCTGGAGGGCCACGGCCTCGACCCCAAGACCATGTTCGACATCCACCTGCTGGTCTACAGCCACGTCCACGGGCTGGCGGTCAACCTCGAACGCGAGACCCAGGCCCAGGCCGCGACGGGCCTGACCGACGAGGAGTGGATGGACCGCCAGGGCGCCGCACTGAGCGAGATCGTCACCTCGGGCCGCTTCCCCGCCGTCGCCCGCACCCTCACCGGCTTCCCGGACGGCGAGTACGACCTCGACCTGGACGCCCTCTTCGAGGTCGGCCTGCGGGCGCTGCTCGACGGGATCGAGCGCCTCGTCGAGGAGGCCGCCCGGCCGACGTGATCAGATGTGGGCGCCGAGCGGTCAGGGCCTTCTCCAGCATGACGGGGCCGTCGGCCGGGAGCGGGTCCAGGAGCTCCAGAGCGGCCCCGGCTGCTCGCCCCTCGGCGTGGCGGGGTCCAGGTTGGCGGCGAAGAGCAGCGCCTTGGTGCTGGTGAGCGCGTGCCGACCGCAGCAAGCCCCTGGACGAGCTGTCCCAGACGAGCTGTCCCAGGAGTGCGGCACGGTGACCCGCACCTGACGCGCGGGGGCGGACCAGGACGTTCCGCCGGTGGTGGGGGTGTGCCGCGGTTTGACAGGGACACCCCGCGGGGTAATCTCTTCGGCTCGATTGGCGTGGGCTCTGCCCCGTATGGCAGACTGTCGGGGTTGCTCGGTTGAGTGCCGATGCTGCGCGCCTCCCGCCGGGAGGACCGGAAGCGAGTCCCACAGTACTCGTCGTCCCTGATCAGGGGCGGACGTACGGGAATCTTCCGGGAAGCGTCAGCGGGGCGCCGGCCAGGCACCCGGTGGGTGTTCCGCCCCCGACGCTCTTCATTGAGCACAGCGTGGTCCTAGGGCCCGCACCCCCTCGGTTGGGAAATCCTTCGGGAGATCTGCGTGGAGGGGATGCGACACGCCCGACCGCGTGGGTCGGAGGAGGGGCTGCAAAACCAAGGCCGAGAGGCCCAGGAGAACGCGGCCCACCAGGTTCCAGAGCGTTACGAGAGACAGGACTACTGAGTAGCCATGGCGGGACAGAAGATCCGCATCCGGCTCAAGGCCTACGACCACGAGGTCATCGACTCCTCGGCGAAGAAGATCGTCGAGACGGTGACGCGCACTGGTGCGTCGGTCGCGGGCCCGGTGCCGCTGCCCACTGAGAAGAACGTGTACTGCGTCATCAAGTCGCCGCACAAGTACAAGGACTCGCGCGAGCACTTCGAGATGCGCACGCACAAGCGCCTCATCGACATCCTCGACCCCACGCCGAAGACGGTTGACTCGCTGATGCGTCTCGACCTGCCGGCCGGCGTCGACATCGAGATCAAGCTCTGAGGTGACGCGCGAGATGGCTAAGAACATTAAGGGCGTCCTGGGCGAGAAGCTCGGCATGACCCAGGTCTGGGACGAGAACAACCGGGTCGTCCCGGTGACCGTCGTCAAGGCCGGGCCCTGCGTCGTCACCCAGGTCCGCACGAACGACACTGACGGCTACGAGTCGGTCCAGATCGCCTTCGGCGAGATCGACCCGCGCAAGGTGAACAAGCCCCTCAAGGGCCACTTCGCCAAGGCCGACGTCACCCCGCGCCGCCACCTGGTGGAGATCCGCACCGCTGACGCCTCCGAGTACACGCTCGGCCAGGAGATCACCGCTGAGGTCTTCGAGGCGGGCGTCAAGGTCGACGTCACCGGCAAGAGCAAGGGCAAGGGCTTCGCCGGTGTCATGAAGCGCCACAACTTCCGTGGCCTGGGCGCCGGACACGGTACCCAGCGCAAGCACCGCTCGCCCGGTTCCATCGGTGGCTGCGCCACCCCGGGCCGTGTGTTCAAGGGCCTCCGCATGGCGGGCCGCATGGGCAACGAGCGGGTCACCACCCAGAACCTGACCGTCCACGCCGTTGACGCGGAGAAGGGCCTGCTCCTGATCAAGGGTGCGGTTCCTGGTCCGAACGGCGGCCTCGTCCTGGTCCGTACCGCGGCCAAGGGGGCCTGAGGTAACCGATGAGCACCATTGACATCCTTTCGCCGGCAGGCGACAAGGCCGGGACCGTCGAGCTCCCCGCGGAGATCTTCGACGCGAAGACCAGCGTTCCGCTGATCCACCAGGTCGTCGTCGCCCAGCTCGCGGCTGCCCGTCAGGGCACGCACAAGACCAAGACCCGTGGCGAAGTCCGCGGTGGTGGCAAGAAGCCGTACCGCCAGAAGGGCACCGGCCGCGCCCGTCAGGGTTCGACCCGCGCTCCGCAGTTCGCCGGCGGTGGCGTCGTCCACGGCCCCGTGCCGCGTGACTACTCGCAGCGCACCCCGAAGAAGATGAAGGCCGCCGCCCTCCGCGGTGCCCTCTCGGACCGGGCGCGTCACTCCCGCATCCACGTCGTCACCGACGTGGTGGACGGCGCGGTGTCCACCAAGGCCGCCAAGACGCTGTTCGGCAAGATCTCGGAGCGCAAGAACCTGCTCCTGGTCGCCGAGCGCTCCGACGAGGCCGCGTGGCTGTCCGCCCGCAACCTGCCCCAGGTGCACATCCTGGAGCCGGGCCAGTTGAACACGTACGACGTGCTCGTCTCCGACGACGTGGTCTTCACCAAGGCCGCCTTCGAGTCCTTCGTGTCTGGCCCCAAGGCCGCTGACAACGAGGGGAGCGAGGCCTGATGGCCGAGATCACCAGCAAGACCTTCACGGACCCGCGCGACGTTCTCGTCAAGCCGGTTGTCTCCGAGAAGAGCTACGCGCTGCTCGACGAGAACAAGTACACGTTCATCGTGGCACCCACCGCCAACAAGACCCAGATCAAGCAGGCCGTCGAGGCGGTCTTCTCGGTCAAGGTCGCATCGGTGAACACGATCAACCGTCAGGGCAAGCGCAAGCGCACCCGCACCGGTTTCGGTAAGCGCGCCAACACCAAGCGCGCCATCGTGACCCTTGCTGAGGGCAACCGTATCGACATCTTCGGCCAGGCCTCCTAACGGAGCGCCCTGGTCCGAATATCGGACGAGGACTGAGAAATGGGTATCCGCAAGTACAAGCCGACGACTCCGGGCCGTCGTGGCTCCAGCGTCGCCGACTTTGTCGAGATCACGCGGTCCACGCCGGAGAAGTCGCTGGTCCGCCCCCTGCACAGCAAGGGCGGCCGTAACAACACCGGTCGTGTGACCGTCCGTCACCAGGGCGGTGGCCACAAGCGCGCCTACCGCGTGATCGACTTCCGTCGTCACGACAAGGACGGCGTGCCGGCCAAGGTCGCTCACATCGAGTACGACCCCAACCGCACCGCGCGCATCGCGCTCCTCCACTACGTGGACGGCGAGAAGCGCTACATCATCGCCCCGCGTGGCCTGAACCAGGGCGACCGGGTCGAGAACGGCCCCGGCGCCGACATCAAGCCCGGCAACAACCTGGCGCTGCGCAACATCCCGGTCGGTACCACGATCCACGCGATCGAGCTCCGTCCCGGTGGTGGCGCCAAGTTCGCCCGCTCCGCGGGTGCCTCCGTGCAGCTGCTCGCGAAGGAGGGCCAGATGGCCCACCTGCGCATGCCGTCCGGTGAGATCCGCCTGGTCGACGTCCGCTGCCGCGCCACCATCGGCGAGGTCGGCAACGCCGAGCAGTCGAACATCAACTGGGGCAAGGCCGGCCGCAAGCGCTGGCTGGGCGTTCGCCCGACCGTCCGCGGTGTGGCGATGAACCCGGTTGACCACCCGCACGGTGGTGGTGAGGGCAAGACCTCCGGTGGTCGCCACCCGGTCTCCCCCTGGGGTCAGAAGGAGGGTCGTACTCGTTCTCCCAAGAAGGCGAGCAACAAGTACATCGTCCGCCGCCGCAAGACGAACAAGAAGCGCTAGGAGCGGGTTTAGATGCCGCGCAGTCTCAAGAAGGGGCCCTTCGTCGACGACCACCTGATCAAGAAGGTGGACGCCCAGAACGAAGCAGGCACCAAGAACGTCATCAAGACCTGGTCCCGTCGCTCGATGATCGTCCCGGCCATGCTCGGCCACACGATCGCGGTGCACAACGGCAAGACCCACATCCCGGTGTTCGTCACCGAGTCGATGGTCGGCCACAAGCTCGGCGAGTTCTCGCCGACGCGCACCTTCCGGGGTCACGTCAAGGAAGACCGGAAGTCGAAGCGCCGCTAGTAGCGGGGTGAAAGACCATGACGAACGTGTCAGACACTGAAGGGACAACCATGGAAGCCAGGGCCCAGGCGCGGTACATCCGCGTCACGCCCATGAAGGCCCGCCGCGTGGTGGACCTCATCCGTGGCATGGACGCCACGGAGGCTCAGGCGGTCCTGCGTTTCGCCCCGCAGGCCGCGAGCGTGCCGGTGGGCAAGGTGCTGGACAGCGCCATTGCCAACGCCGCGCACAACTACGACCACACGGACGCCTCTTCGCTGTACATCAGCGAGGCGTACGTCGACGAGGGCCCGACCCTGAAGCGGTTCCGTCCGCGCGCCCAGGGCCGTGCCTACCGGATCCGCAAGCGGACCAGCCACATCACCGTGGTCGTCGCCAGCAAGGAAGGAACCCGGTAATGGGCCAGAAGGTAAACCCGCACGGGTTCCGGCTCGGCATCACCACCGACTTCAAGTCGCGCTGGTACGCCGACAAGCTGTACAAGGACTACGTCAAGGAAGACGTCGCCATCCGTCGGATGATGACGTCCGGCATGGAGCGCGCCGGCATCTCGAAGGTTGAGATCGAGCGCACCCGTGACCGTGTCCGCGTGGACATCCACACCGCGCGTCCGGGCATCGTCATCGGCCGCCGTGGCGCCGAGGCCGACCGCATCCGCGGTGACCTCGAGAAGCTGACGGGCAAGCAGGTCCAGCTCAACATCCTCGAGGTCAAGAACCCCGAGGTCGACGCTCAGCTCGTGGCCCAGGCCGTTGCCGAGCAGCTGTCCTCCCGCGTCTCCTTCCGCCGCGCCATGCGCAAGAGCATGCAGTCGGCCATGAAGGCGGGCGCCAAGGGCATCAAGATCCAGTGCGGTGGCCGTCTCGGCGGCGCCGAGATGTCCCGCTCGGAGTTCTACCGCGAGGGCCGTGTGCCGCTGCACACGCTCCGCGCGAACGTCGAGTACGGCTTCTTCGAGGCCAAGACCACCTTCGGCCGCATCGGCGTGAAGGTCTGGATCTACAAGGGCGACGTCAAGAACATCGCCGAGGTCCGCGCCGAGAACGCCGCTGCCCGCGCCGGCAACCGCCCGGCCCGTGGTGGCGCTGACCGCCCGGCCCGTGGTGGCCGCGGTGGCGAGCGTGGCGGTCGCGGTCGCAAGCCGCAGCAGACCGGTTCCGCTGCCGAGGCCCCCAAGGCCGAGGCCGCTGCCGCTGCTCCGGCTGAGAGCACCGGAACGGAGGCCTGACCGAAATGCTGATCCCCCGTAGGGTCAAGCACCGCAAGCAGCACCACCCGAAGCGCAACGGTATGGCCAAGGGTGGCACGCAGGTTGCGTTCGGCGAGTACGGCATTCAGGCCCTCACCCCGGCCTATGTGACCAACCGCCAGATCGAGGCCGCGCGTATCGCCATGACCCGCCACATCAAGCGTGGCGGCAAGGTCTGGATCAACATCTACCCGGACCGTCCGCTCACGAAGAAGCCGGCCGAGACCCGCATGGGTTCCGGTAAGGGTTCTCCGGAGTGGTGGATCGCGAACGTCAAGCCCGGTCGGGTGATGTTCGAGCTGTCCTACCCGAACGAGAAGATCGCGCGTGAGGCTCTGACTCGTGCCGCCCACAAGCTGCCGATGAAGTGCAAGATCGTCAAGCGCGAGGCAGGTGAGCTGTGATGTCGGCCGGTACCAAGGCGTCCGAGCTGCGCGAGCTGGGCAACGAGGAGCTTGTCGCCAAGCTCCGCGAGGCCAAGGAAGAGCTGTTCAACCTCCGCTTCCAGGCGGCGACGGGCCAGCTCGAGAACCACGGCCGGCTGAAGGCCGTCCGCAAGGACATCGCCCGGATCTACACCCTGATGCGTGAGCGCGAGCTCGGCATCGAGACGGTGGAGAACGCCTGATGAGCGAGAGCAACGTGACTGAGAACAAGGAAGCGCGCGGTTTCCGCAAGACCCGTGAGGGTCTGGTCGTCAGCGACAAGATGGACAAGACCGTCGTCGTCGCCGTCGAGGACCGCGTCAAGCACGCGCTGTACGGCAAGGTCATCCGCCGTACGAACAAGCTCAAGGCGCACGACGAGCAGAACGCCGCGGGTGTCGGCGACCGCGTCCTCCTCATGGAGACCCGGCCGCTGTCCGCGACCAAGCGCTGGCGCGTCGTCGAGATCCTCGAGAAGGCCAAGTAATTGCTTGAGGGGTTTCCCTCAAGTTCGTTCCGCCAGGCTCGGCAGGGGCTGACCTCGTAAGAGGGGCCCCTGCCGGGAACCGGCAGACAATCAGGAGATAGACGTGATCCAGCAGGAGTCGCGACTGCGTGTCGCCGACAACACTGGTGCCAAGGAAATCCTTTGCATCCGTGTTCTCGGTGGTTCCGGTCGCCGCTACGCGGGCATCGGTGACGTCATCGTCGCCACCGTCAAGGACGCGATCCCCGGTGGCAACGTGAAGAAGGGTGACGTCGTCAAGGCGGTCATCGTTCGCACCGTCAAGGAGCGCCGCCGCCAGGACGGCTCGTACATCCGCTTCGACGAGAACGCCGCCGTCATTCTGAAGAACGACGGCGACCCTCGCGGCACCCGTATCTTCGGCCCCGTCGGCCGTGAGCTGCGCGAGAAGAAGTTCATGAAGATCATCTCGCTCGCGCCGGAGGTGCTGTAAGCATGAAGATCAAGAAGGGCGACCTGGTTCAGGTCATCACCGGCAAGGACAAGGGCAAGCAGGGCAAGGTCATCGCGGCCTTCCCCCGTGAGGACCGCGTCCTGGTCGAGGGTGTCAACCGGGTCAAGAAGCACACCAAGGCCGGTCAGACCGCTCGCGGTTCCCAGACCGGCGGCATCGTCACCACCGAGGCCCCGATCCACGTGAGCAACGTTCAGCTCGTCGTGGAGAAGGACGGCAAGAAGGTCGTGACCCGCGTCGGTTACCGCTTCGACGACGAGGGCAACAAGATCCGCGTTGCCAAGCGGACGGGTGAGGACATCTGATGGCTACCACCACCACTCCGCGTCTCAAGACGAAGTACCGCGAGGAGATCGCGGGCAAGCTGCGTGAGGAGTTCTCGTACGAGAACGTCATGCAGGTTCCCGGCCTCGTGAAGATCGTGGTCAACATGGGTGTGGGCGACGCCGCCCGCGACTCCAAGCTGATCGAGGGTGCCATCAAGGACCTCACCACGATCACCGGTCAGAAGCCGGCCGTCACCAAGGCCCGTAAGTCCATCGCGCAGTTCAAGCTGCGTGAGGGCCAGCCGATCGGTGCCCACGTCACGCTCCGTGGCGACCGCATGTGGGAGTTCCTGGACCGCACCCTGTCGCTCGCGCTCCCGCGCATCCGCGACTTCCGTGGCCTGTCCCCCAAGCAGTTCGACGGCCGTGGCAACTACACCTTCGGTCTCACGGAGCAGGTCATGTTCCACGAGATCGACCAGGACAAGATCGACCGTGTCCGGGGTATGGACATCACCGTGGTGACCACGGCGACCAACGACGAAGAGGGCCGCGCGCTCCTCCGTCACCTCGGCTTCCCGTTCAAGGAGGCGTAAGCGAGATGGCGAAGAAGGCTCTCATCGCGAAGGCTGCCCGCAAGCCCAAGTTCGGCGTGCGCGCGTACACCCGCTGCCAGCGCTGCGGTCGTCCGCACTCCGTCTACCGCAAGTTCGGCCTGTGCCGCGTGTGCCTCCGTGAGATGGCTCACCGTGGCGAGCTGCCGGGCGTGACCAAGAGCTCCTGGTAAGCACCTATTGCCCTTTGGGCATAGGGGCTGCCCGGATCTCTCGGTAAGCATCTGGTCGGCAGGAGCCCTTCTCCACATGTCGTAGGCTTGTGGGGTTGGGCGCCTGCCGCCCGTACGACTTACTACGCCGTAGGTCCCCGCACCGCACCCGTCCCGCCCATGAGCGGGGAGAGGGATGGCGCATACAGGAAACCCCGGCGAGAGAGGCCGAAGGCCAATTCATGACCATGACTGATCCGATCGCAGACATGCTTACGCGTCTGCGGAACGCGAACTCGGCGTACCACGACACCGTGACGATGCCGCACAGCAAGATCAAGTCTCACATCGCGGAAATCCTCCAGCAGGAGGGCTTCATCACGGGCTGGCGCGTCGAGGACGCCGAGGTCGGCAAGAACCTCGTCCTCGAGCTCAAGTTCGGTCCGAACCGTGAGCGCTCCATCGCGGGCATCAAGCGGATCTCGAAGCCCGGTCTGCGGGTTTACGCGAAGTCCACCAACCTGCCGAAGGTCCTCGGCGGTCTGGGCGTGGCGATCATCTCCACGTCCCACGGCCTCCTGACCGGCCAGCAGGCGCAGAAGAAGGGCGTGGGTGGGGAAGTCCTCGCCTACGTCTGGTAGTCGGGAACGGAGGAAAAGCCAATGTCGCGTATCGGCAAGCTCCCCATCACGGTTCCCGCCGGCGTGGACGTCACCATCGAGGGCCGCACGGTCACGGTGAAGGGTTCCAAGGGCACCCTGAGCCACACCGTCGCCGCGCCGATCGAGATCGTCAAGGGCGAGGACGGCGTTCTGAACGTCACCCGTCCGAACGACGAGCGTCAGAACAAGGCCCTGCACGGCCTGTCCCGCACGCTGGTGGCCAACATGATCACCGGTGTGACCCAGGGGTACACCAAGGCGCTCGAGATCAGCGGTGTCGGTTACCGCGTGGCCGCGAAGGGCTCCAGCCTGGAGTTCCAGCTCGGCTACAGCCACCCGATCCTGGTGGAGGCCCCCGAGGGCATCTCCTTCAAGGTCGAGTCGCCGACCAAGTTCTCGGTCGAGGGCATCGACAAGCAGAAGGTCGGCGAGGTCGCCGCGAACATCCGCAAGCTTCGCAAGCCCGACCCGTACAAGGCCAAGGGCGTGAAGTACGCGGGTGAGGTCATCCGCCGCAAGGTCGGAAAGGCTGGTAAGTAAGCCATGGCATACGGCGTGAAGATTGCCAAGGGCAAGGCCTACAAGGGCGCTGCTCTGAAGCGTCGCCACATCCGCATCCGCAAGAAGATCGCGGGTACGGCGGAGCGTCCGCGCCTCGTCGTGACCCGGTCCAACCGCGGCATCACCGCTCAGGTCATCGACGACCTCAAGGGTCACACCCTGGCGTCGGCGTCCACCCTGGACGCGTCCATCCGCGGCGGCGAAGGCGACAAGTCGGCGAAGGCGAAGCAGGTCGGCCAGCTCGTGGCCGAGCGTGCCAAGGCCGCCGGCGTCGAGGCTGTCGTGTTCGACCGTGGCGGCAACCAGTACGCCGGGCGCATCGCCGCCCTGGCGGACGCCGCCCGTGAAGCCGGCCTGAAGTTCTGAGCCGGTTCCGCAAGGAAGACTAGGAAGGGAAAGTCCAATGGCTGGACCCCAGCGCCGCGGAAGCGGTGCCGGTGGCGGCGAGCGGCGGGACCGGAAGGGCCGTGACGGCGGCGCTGCTGCCGCCGAGAAGACCGCGTACGTTGAGCGCGTTGTCGCGATCAACCGCGTCGCCAAGGTTGTGAAGGGTGGTCGTCGCTTCAGCTTCACCGCGCTGGTCGTGGTGGGCGACGGTGACGGCACCGTGGGTGTCGGCTACGGCAAGGCCAAGGAGGTGCCGGCCGCCATCGCCAAGGGTGTGGAGGAGGCCAAGAAGCACTTCTTCAAGGTTCCCCGTATCCAGGGCACCATCCCGCACCCGATCCAGGGTGAGAAGGCCGCGGGCGTCGTCCTGCTCAAGCCGGCTTCCCCCGGTACCGGTGTTATCGCCGGTGGCCCGGTGCGTGCCGTGCTCGAGTGCGCCGGCGTTCACGACATCCTGTCGAAGTCGCTCGGCTCCGACAACGCGATCAACATCGTGCACGCGACCGTGGAGGCCCTCAAGGGCCTGCAGCGTCCCGAGGAGATCGCGGCTCGCCGTGGTCTGCCCCTCGAGGACGTCGCTCCCGCGGCTCTCCTCCGTGCGCGTGCGGGGGCGGGTGCGTAATGGCTCGCCTCAAGGTCACGCAGACGAAGTCGTACATCGGCAGCAAGCAGAACCACCGCGACACCCTGCGTTCCCTGGGCCTCAAGCGCCTGGGTGACGTGGTCGTCAAGGAGGACCGCCCCGAGTTCCGCGGAATGGTGCACACCGTCCGCCACCTCGTGACGGTCGAGGAGGTCGACTGACATGGCGGAGCAGAACCCGCTGAAGGTCCACAACCTCCGTCCCGCCCCGGGCGCCAAGACCGCCAAGACCCGTGTGGGTCGTGGTGAGGCGTCGAAGGGTAAGACGGCCGGTCGTGGTACCAAGGGCACGAAGGCCCGCTACCAGGTTCCGGAGCGCTTCGAGGGTGGGCAGATGCCCCTCCACATGCGTCTCCCGAAGCTGAAGGGCTTCAAGAACCCGTTCCGCACCGAGTACCAGGTCGTGAACCTGGACAAGCTGGCCGCGCTCTACCCGCAGGGTGGCGAGGTCACGGTGGCCGACCTGGTCGCCAAGGGCGCGGTGCGCAAGAACAGCCTCGTCAAGGTCCTGGGCCAGGGCGAGGTCTCCGTGGCGCTGCAGGTTTCGGTTGACGCCGTCTCCGGCTCCGCCAAGGAGAAGATCACCGCCGCGGGCGGCACCGTCACCGAGCTCGTCTGAGCCTCGTCCTGACGGACCCCGTCGCACCGACGGAAAAGAGCCTGGCCGGCGCCCCTCGTGGGTGTCGGCCAGGCTCTTTTGGCACCGGCGACGCGGTTGCCGGCTGACGTGCGCCGGTGCGTGCCGCGTTGGCCCGGGCGGGCGCCGCGTCGGCCCGGGCGGGGCGCCGCGTCGGCCCGGGCGGGCGCTGCGTCGGCATCGCCGCGTGCCGCGTTGGCCCCGGGCGGGCGCCGCGTCCATCCCGGCGGGCGCCGCGTCGGCCCCCGCCATGTGCCGCGTCGGGCACCCGGCTTCACAGGGCGTCCTTCACGCGGCTTCACGCCGGTTCACGCCGGTTCACATCGACTTTCGGACATCTTCACCATGGCTGCCCCGACTCGGACGCCAAACGCGTCGCTGGGCCGTTGTCCTGGTGGGGGGCCGCGGCGACCGGTCGCCCGGGGATGATTCGGGTTACCCGCAGTTGACGTGCCTGAGTGACGTTTCACGCGGGCGTGGCAGCCGGGTATGGTAGCCGCTGTTAGTGTCCCGGCAGTCTGCCCCCGTGGCGTAAGGCTGCCGTGTTTGTATCTACTCACTTACCAAACCGTCACCCTCACGCGCGTAACGCGGGGGTCGCAGGAGGCACCGTGCTCACCGCGTTCGCCCGGGCGTTCAAGACGCCCGACCTGCGCAAGAAGCTGCTCTTCACGCTGGGCATCATCGTGATCTACCGGCTCGGGGCGCACATTCCCGTTCCCGGTGTCGACTACCAGTCCGTCCAGCAGTGTGTGGACGAGGCCAGCAAGGGCGGCAACAGCCTGCTCGGCCTGGTGAACCTGTTCAGCGGCGGGGCGCTTCTGCAGATCACCATCTTCGCGCTCGGCATCATGCCGTACATCACGGCGAGCATCATCCTGCAGCTGCTGACCGTGGTCATCCCGCGCCTTGAGGCCCTCAAGAAGGAGGGGCAGGCCGGTACCGCCAAGATCACGCAGTACACGCGTTACCTGACGATCGCGCTGGCGATCCTCCAGGGCACCGGCCTGGTGGCGACCGCCCGCACCGGCGCGCTGTTCAGCGGCTGCACCGTGGCCGGCCAGGTGGTCCCGGACCAGTCGATCTTCGTCACCACCGTCATGGTCATCACCATGACCGCGGGCACCGCCGTCGTGATGTGGCTCGGTGAGCTCATCACCGACCGCGGCATCGGCAACGGCATGTCGATCCTGATGTTCATCTCGATCGCCGCCGGCTTCCCGGGCGCCCTGTGGGCCATCAAGGTGAGCGGCAAGCTCGCCCAGGGCTGGATCGAGTTCGGCACCGTCATCCTGATCGGCTTCGTGATGGTGGCCCTGGTCGTCTTCGTCGAGCAGGCCCAGCGCCGCATCCCGGTCCAGTACGCGAAGCGCATGATCGGCCGCAGGTCCTACGGCGGTACGTCCACTTACATCCCGCTCAAGGTGAACCAGGCAGGTGTGATTCCTGTCATCTTCGCCTCGTCGCTGCTCTACATCCCGGCCTTGATCGCCCAGTTCTCGAACTCCACCTCCGGGTGGAAGACCTGGATCGAAGCCCACTTCGTCAAGGGTGACCACCCCTACTACATCACCGTCTACTTCCTGTTGATCGTGTTCTTCGCCTTCTTCTATGTGGCGATCTCGTTCAACCCCGAGGAAGTCGCGGACAACATGAAGAAGTATGGTGGCTTCATCCCGGGCATCCGGGCTGGTCGACCTACTGCCGAGTACCTGAGCTACGTGCTCAACAGGATCACCTGGCCGGGCTCGCTGTACCTGGGTCTGATCGCTCTTGTGCCGACGATGGCGTTGGCAGGCTTCGGCGGCGCCAATGCCAACTTCCCGTTCGGCGGGACGAGCATCCTCATCATCGTGGGTGTGGGGCTGGAGACCGTGAAGCAGATCGAGAGCCAGCTCCAGCAGCGCAATTACGAAGGGTTCCTCCGCTGATGCGTATCGTCCTCGTCGGACCGCCCGGTGCGGGCAAGGGAACGCAGGCCGCGTTCCTTGCCAAGAACCTGTCGATTCCGCACATCTCCACGGGCGACCTGTTCCGCGCCAACATCAGTCAGGGCACGGAGCTGGGCAAGCAGGCCAAGGCGTACATGGACGCCGGCAACCTCGTACCCGACGAGGTCACCATCGGGATGGCCAAGGACCGCATGGAGCAGCCGGACGCCGTGAACGGCTTCCTGCTGGACGGCTTCCCGCGCAACGTGGCCCAAGCCGAGGCGCTCGACACCACGCTGGACGCCGAGGGCATGAAGCTGGACGCGGTCCTCGACCTGGAGGTCGAGGAGGACGAGGTCGTCAAGCGGATCGCGGGCCGCCGCATCTGCCGCAACGACAGCGCGCACGTGTTCCACGTGACGTACGCGCCGCCGAAGACCGAGGGCGTCTGCGACGTCTGCGGCGGCGAGCTGTACCAGCGCGACGACGACTCCGAGGAGACCGTCCGCAAGCGGCTGGAGGTCTACCACACGCAGACCGAGCCGATCATCGACTACTACCGGGCCCAGGGCCTGGTGGTCACCATCTCCGCGCTCGGCAAGGTCGACGAGGTGACCGAGCGCGCGATGGAGGCGCTGAAGGGGCGCGGCGAGCAGGCCGCCTAGTCCTTCCCGGTGTTCGTGCCTCGGCCGCGGTGCCCCCTGGTGGGTACCGCGGCCGAGGTGTTTCCCGCCTCCTCCCTTCCGGGACGTGACGGGGTCACGACGGCCGTATCGTGGTGGGGGTTACTCCGTACTCCTGGAACATGGGTTCCATCCCTCTGGAAAGGCGTCAGCCGTCATGGTGCAGCTCAAGACTCCCGAGCAGATCGCGAAGATGCGCGAGGCGGGGCTGGTCGTCGCCGCCATCCACGCGGCGACGCGTGAGGCGGCGGTGCCCGGCGCGACGACGAAGGACCTGGACGAGGTCGCGCGGAAGGTGATCGCCGACCACGGGGCGAAGTCGAACTTCCTGGGGTACGGCGGGTTCCCCGCGACGATCTGCACGTCCGTGAACGAGGTCGTCGTCCACGGCATCCCGAGCGACGACGTCGTCCTGAAGGACGGCGACATCATCTCCATCGACTGCGGCGCGATCATCGACGGCTGGCACGGCGACGCGGCCTACACCGCCTTCGTCGGGTCCGGTCACGCCCCGGAGCTGATCGAGCTCTCCCGGGTGACCGAGGAATCGATGTGGCACGGCATCGCCGCCATGAAGAACGGCAACCGGCTGGTGGACATCTCCCGGGCGATCGAGACCTACATCCGCCGCCAGCCGCGCCCGGCCACGGGCGAGCACAGCCTGGGCAAGTTCGGGATCATCGAGGACTACGGCGGCCACGGCATCGGCACCGAGATGCACATGGACCCGCACCTGCTGAACTACGTCTCCCGCAAGCGCGGCAAGGGCCCGAAGCTGGTGCCCGGCTTCTGCCTGGCGATCGAGCCGATGGTGTCGCTCGGCACGCCGCGCACGGAGGTCCTGGAGGACGACTGGACCGTCATCACGACGGACGGCACCTGGTCCTCCCACTGGGAGCACTCCGTGGCCCTCACCGACCAGGGCCCCCTGGTCCTCACGGCTCCGGACGGCGGCAAGGCCAAGCTCGCCGAGCTGGGTGTGACGGCGGCGCCGGATCCGCTGGCCTGACGGCCGTCCGGCGCCGGTGCGCGGGGCGGGTCCGCGGGGGTGGGGGTAACGATCTACGAGCGTGGGCAAGCTCTCCGGATTCGTCTTTTCCAGAGGGCTGACGTAGACTGATGCGTCGGCTCTCGTGTACCCGTGTGTCCGCACACGGTGACGGGAGTCGATCAAGGTAGCCGATTCGAAGGGCGAAGCGTGGCCAAGAAGCAAGGTGCCATCGAAATTGAGGGCACCGTGATCGAGTCCCTGCCGAACGCCATGTTCAAGGTGGAGCTCCAGAACGGTCACAAGGTCCTCGCGCACATCTCCGGCAAGATGCGGATGCACTACATCCGTATCCTCCCGGACGACCGGGTCGT
Source organism: Streptomyces sp. NPDC031064 (assembly GCF_055570965.1). NCBI lineage: Bacteria > Bacillati > Actinomycetota > Actinomycetes > Kitasatosporales > Streptomycetaceae > Streptomyces > Streptomyces sp. NPDC031064. The sequence goes on along the minus strand of NZ_JBVIGF010000009.1, from coordinate 172,248 downwards.
CGTGGAGCTGTCTCCGTACGACCTGACGCGTGGGCGGATCGTCTACCGATACAAGTAGATCTTGTCGCGCCCCACGTGTGGGGTGGTGGCACTGACCCGGAGAACCTCACATCCCATGAAGGTCAAGCCGAGCGTCAAGAAGATCTGCGACAAGTGCAAGGTGATCCGCCGTCACGGCCGGGTCATGGTCATCTGCGACAACCTGCGCCACAAGCAGCGCCAGGGCTGACGCACGCCGACCTGCACCTCCGCAGTTCTTCGCGCGACGCGAGCAATTTCGTACATACGCAGTGCCCGCCAAACCCTGACAAGGTCGGCGATACCTCCGGTGGGGGCCGGGGACCTGGTCCGTACCTCGTACGGCGGCCACGGAGCGGCACTGCGGAAGACCCCCGAAACACACAGGAGCCATTGAATGGCACGCGTTTCCGGTGTTGACATCCCGCGCGACAAGCGCGTGGAGGTCGCACTCACCTACGTCTTCGGTATCGGCCGCACCCTGGCGAAGGAGACCCTCGCCTCCACCGGTGTGAACCCGAACACCCGCGTTCGTGACCTGTCCGAAGAGGACCTGGTCAAGATCCGCGAGTACGTGGACGCCAACCTCAAGACCGAGGGTGACCTCCGTCGCGAGATCCAGGCCGACATCCGCCGCAAGGTCGAGATCGGCTGCTACCAGGGTCTGCGCCACCGTCGCGGTCTGCCGGTCCACGGCCAGCGCACCAGCACGAACGCTCGTACCCGCAAGGGCCCGCGTCGCGCCATCGCCGGCAAGAAGAAGCCGGGCAAGAAGTAGTCCGCAGCGGACGACTGTCCACGGTCTTCGCTGTAGGACCGACCACCTCCCGTAGGAGTTAAGACATGCCCCCCAAGGGTCGTCAGGGCGCTGCCAAGAAGGTGCGCCGCAAGGAAAAGAAGAACGTCGCTCACGGGCACGCCCACATCAAGAGCACGTTCAACAACACCATCGTTTCGATCACCGACCCCTCGGGCAACGTGATCTCCTGGGCCTCCGCCGGCCACGTCGGCTTCAAGGGCTCGCGCAAGTCCACCCCCTTCGCCGCGCAGATGGCCGCCGAGTCGGCCGCCCGCCGCGCGCAGGAGCACGGCATGCGCAAGGTCGACGTCTTCGTCAAGGGTCCGGGCTCCGGCCGTGAGACCGCGATCCGCTCCCTCCAGGCCACCGGCCTCGAGGTCGGCTCGATCCAGGACGTCACCCCCACGCCGCACAACGGCTGCCGTCCCCCCAAGCGCCGTCGCGTCTGACGCTCGCTTGACCTGAGGCTTCGGGCGGTACGGCTCTTCGGGGTCGTGCCGCCCGTATCCTTGCTGTATCCGAGGACGTCAAATAGCGGGCGTCCACGACTGAAGGAAACACACCATGCTTATCGCTCAGCGTCCCTCGCTGACCGAAGAGGTTGTTGACGAGTACCGCTCGCGGTTCGTCATCGAGCCGCTGGAGCCGGGCTTCGGCTACACGCTCGGCAACTCGCTTCGCCGTACGCTCCTCTCCTCGATCCCGGGTGCGGCCGTCACGTCCATCCGCATCGACGGTGTCCTGCACGAGTTCACCACCGTGCCGGGCGTCAAGGAGGACGTCACCGACCTCATCCTCAACATCAAGCAGCTGGTCGTGTCCAGCGAGCACGACGAGCCGGTCGTGATGTACCTGCGCAAGCAGGGCCCGGGCCTCGTGACCGCGGCCGACATCGCGCCGCCGGCCGGTGTCGAGGTGCACAACCCCGACCTGGTGCTCGCCACGCTGAACGGCAAGGGCAAGCTCGAGATGGAGCTGACCGTCGAGCGCGGTCGCGGCTACGTCTCCGCCGTTCAGAACAAGCAGGTGGGCCAGGAGATCGGCCGTATCCCGGTCGACTCGATCTACAGCCCCGTCCTCAAGGTCACCTACAAGGTCGAGGCGACCCGAGTCGAGCAGCGCACCGACTTCGACAAGCTGATCGTCGACGTCGAGACCAAGCAGGCCATGCGGCCGCGTGACGCCATGGCGTCCGCCGGTAAGACGCTGGTCGAGCTGTTCGGTCTGGCCCGCGAGCTCAACATCGACGCCGAGGGCATCGACATGGGCCCGTCCCCCACGGACGCCGCCCTCGCCGCCGACCTGGCGCTGCCGATCGAGGAGCTCGAGCTCACCGTTCGTTCGTACAACTGCCTCAAGCGCGAGGGCATCCACTCCGTGGGTGAGCTCGTGGCGCGTTCCGAGGCCGACCTGCTCGACATCCGCAACTTCGGTGCGAAGTCGATCGACGAGGTCAAGGCGAAGCTGGCCGGCATGGGCCTGGCCCTGAAGGACAGCCCGCCCGGATTCGACCCGACCGCCGCCGCCGACGCCTTCGGCGCCGACGACGACGCGGACGCGGGCTTCGTCGAGACCGAGCAGTACTGATCGCTGCCCGCAGGCGACCGCCTGCGGGGCCCTGACCCCGGTACCTGATACGGCCGGGGCAGATCACAAGGAGAAACACCATGCCGAAGCCCGCCAAGGGTGCCCGTCTGGGCGGCAGCGCCGCGCACGAGAAGCTGCTCCTCGCGAACCTCGCGAAGTCGCTCTTCGAGCACGGCCGCATCACCACGACCGAGGCCAAGGCCCGCCGCCTGCGTCCGGTCGCCGAGCGCCTGATCACCAAGGCGAAGAAGGGCGACATCCACAACCGTCGCCTGGTGCTGCAGACGATCACGGACAAGGGCGTCGTCCACACGCTCTTCACCGAGATCGCCCCGCGCTACGCCGAGCGCCCGGGTGGCTACACCCGCATCACCAAGATCGGCAACCGTCGTGGCGACAACGCCCCGATGGCGGTCATCGAGCTGGTCGAGGGCGAGATCGCCAAGAAGGCGACCGTCGCCGAGGCCGAGGCCGCGACCAAGCGCGCGGTGAAGGAGGCCGACGAGGCCGCCAAGGCCGAGGAGACCAAGGCTGACGAGGCTCCGGCCGAGCCCGCCGAGGACTCGGCCAAGTAGCACGGCGAAGGACGCCTGAGCGTTCTGACGGCTGACGGACGGGCCCGCCCCTCTCGGGGGGCGGGCCCGTTCGGCTTGAGAGGCCACTTGAGAGGATTGACGCGTGAGCGATGACGTGAAGCCCGGTTTCGTACGGGTACGGCTGGACCTGTCCTACGACGGCAAGGACTTCCACGGCTGGGCCAAGCAGGCCGGCGGGCAGCGGACCGTGCAGGGCGACATCGAGGACGCGCTGCGCACGGTGACGCGGTCGTCCGAGACGTACGAGCTGACCGTGGCCGGGCGGACCGACGCGGGCGTCCACGCGCGCGGGCAGGTCGCCCACGTCGACCTGCCGGAGGCCCTGTGGGCCGAGCACCGGGACAAGCTCCTGCGGCGGCTGGCCGGGCGGCTGGCGCACGACGTGCGGGTGTGGAAGGTCGAGGAGGCGCCGGCCGGGTTCAACGCGCGGTTCTCGGCGATCTGGCGGCGGTACGCGTACCGGGTGACCGACCAGCCGGGCGGGGTCGACCCCCTGCTGCGCGGGCACATCCTGTGGCACGACTGGCAGTTGGACGTCGACGCCATGAACGCGGCCGCCGAGCCGCTGCTGGGAGAGCACGACTTCGCCGCGTACTGCAAGAAGCGGGACGGCGCGACGACCATTCGTACGCTCCAGGAGCTGCGGTGGGAGCGGCTGCCGTCCGGTGTCCTGGAGGCCACGGTCAAGGCGGACGCCTTCTGCCACAACATGGTGCGCTCGCTGGTCGGCGCGCTGCTGTTCGTCGGGGACGGGCACCGGCCGGTGGACTGGCCGGGGAAGGTGCTGGCGGCGGGCGTGCGGGACTCGGCCGTCCACGTCGTACGGCCGCACGGGCTCACGCTGGAGGAGGTCGGCTACCCGGCCGACGAGCTGCTGGCCGCCAGGAACCTGGAGGCCCGCAACAAGCGGTCACTGGCCGCCCGTGGCGGGAGCGGTGGCTGCTGCTGACGCCTGGGTGCGGCCGCGGGCGTAGATCTGGTTGAAGGCGAAGGTCCCGAGGTCGTCGCTGGTCTTGAAGACCGCCCCGTCGCCCTTGGTGACCTTCTTGCCGCTGGTGAAGCCCGCCTGCGTGAAGTAGGCGTACCGGCCGATCGCGTTCGCGCGCCGCAGGCAGACCGTCTGGGCCTGGCAGAAGCCGCCCACGCCGGACCCGGCGAGCGGGGTGACGCCGCCCCGGGCGTCGTCCTTGGCCTTGAGGGCGGCCGCCTTGGTGTCGAACAGCGCGACGCCGACCGTGATGGCGACGCCGTCCCGCTCGTACGTGGCGCGGATGACCCGAGTGCAGCCGTGCTTGTCCAGGACCGCGCCGAGGCCGTCCTCGGCGGCCGCCGCGCAGTTGGTGGTGGAGGCCGTAGCACCCTTCTTGTAGACGCGGTCGCCCATCGTGAGCTTCTTGCCGGGGAAGAGGGACTCCGCGCTGAGCGGCGCCTTGTCCTTCTGCGCGCTGGAGATGAAGTCCATCGGGTTCGGCGGGGGCGGGGGAGCGACCGAGGAGAAGGACGGCTGGGGCTTGGCGGTGTCGGTGGGCAGCTCGGGGGCGCCGCTGGTGGTGTCCGCGAGGTTCGCGCCGTCGTCGTCCTTCTTGTTCGTGGAGACGATGGCCATCGCGATCATGGTGCCCACGAGCCCGGTGGCGAGCACGGCGCCGCCGGCGAGCAGCAGGCGCCTACGGCGTGTGCGCTTCTCCGACGCCTCGGCGAGGGCGCTCCAGTCCGGCGTATCGGCGGTGTACGGCTGGTTCTGCTGGTGCGCGCCCTGCTGGTACGGGTCCTGCCGGTACGGGTCTTGCCGGTACGGATCCTGCTGGTACGGATCTTGCGGCTGCTGCGGCCACTGCGGTCCCCCAAAGCTCATGCCGCGCATCCTAAACCGGTTGGGGCGGGGGCCCGCCCCCGGCGACAATGCGGGGCATGGGACATGTGGAGGCCGCGCATCTGGAGTACTACCTGCCGGACGGGCGGGTGCTGCTCGGCGACGTCTCGTTCCGGGTGGGCGAGGGCGCGGTGGTGGCGCTCGTCGGCGCGAACGGGGCCGGTAAGACGACGCTGCTGCGGCTGATCTCGGGGGAGCTCCAGCCGCACGGGGGGACGGTGACCGTCAGCGGCGGACTGGGCGTGATGCCGCAGTTCGTCGGGTCGGTACGCGACGAGCGCAGCGTGCGGGACCTGCTGGTGTCGGTCGCGCCGGCCCGGATCAGGGAGGCGGCGGCCGCGGTGGACGCCGCCGAGCACCGGATCCTGACGGTCGACGACGAGGCCGCGCAGATGGCGTACGCGCAGGCCCTGAGCGACTGGGCGGAGGCGCGGGGGTACGAGGCCGAGACCGTCTGGGACATGTGCACCATGGCCGCGCTGGGCGTGCCGTACGAGAAGGCCCAGTTCCGGGACGTCCGGACGCTCAGCGGCGGCGAGCAGAAGCGGCTCGTGCTGGAGGCGCTGCTGCGCGGCCCGGAGGAGGTGCTCCTGCTCGACGAGCCGGACAACTACCTCGACGTCCCCGGCAAGCGGTGGCTGGAGGAGCGGCTGGCCGAGACCCGTAAGACGGTGCTGTTCGTGTCGCACGACCGGGAGCTGCTCGCGCGGGCCGCCGAGAAGATCGTGGCGGTGGAGCCGGGGCCGGCGGGGTCGGACGTGTGGGTGCACGGCGGCGGCTTCGGGACCTTCCACGAGGCGCGGCGGGAGCGGTTCGCCCGGTTCGAGGAGCTGCTGCGGCGCTGGGAGGAGAAGCACGCCCAGCTCAAGCAGTTGGTCAACACGCTGAAGAACAAGGCCGCGTTCAACGACGGGCTGGCCTCCCGCTACCAGGCCGCCCAGACCCGGCTGCGGAAGTTCGAGGAGGCCGGTCCGCCGCCGGAGCCGCCGCGCGAGCAGGACATCCGGATGCGGCTGCGGGGCGGGCGCACCGGGGTGCGGGCGGTGACGTGCGCGGGGCTGGAGCTCACGGGGCTGATGAAGCCCTTCGATCTGGAGGTCTTCTACGGGGAGCGGGTCGCGGTTCTGGGGTCGAACGGCTCGGGGAAGTCGCACTTCCTTCGGCTGCTGGCGGGGGAGCGGATCGCTCACACCGGCTCGTGGAAGCTGGGTGCCCGGGTGGTGCCCGGGCACTTCGCCCAGACGCACGCCCACCCGGAGCTGATGGGCCGCACCCTGGTCGACATCCTGTGGACGGAGCACGCCAAGGACCGTGGCGGTGCGATGTCCGTGCTGCGGCGGTACGAGCTGGAGCGCCAGGGCGACCAGGTCTTCGACCGGCTGTCGGGCGGGCAGCAGGCCCGGTTCCAGATCCTGCTGCTGGAGCTGTCGGGCACCACGGCGCTGCTCCTGGACGAGCCGACGGACAACCTGGACCTGGAGTCGGCGGAGGCCCTCCAGACGGGGCTGGAGGCGTACGAGGGGACGGTGCTGGCCGTCACGCACGACCGCTGGTTCGCGCGCTCGTTCGACCGGTACCTGGTGTTCGGCGCGGACGGCGTGGTCCGGGAGGTGCCGGAGCCGGTCTGGGACGAGCGGCGGGTGGAGCGAGCGCGGTAGTCCCGTGCACCGCGTGGGGCCGGCCGCGGGCGGGTAATGTCCCCGCCGGGGGTGGGGCCATGCAGCCGGGGCACCGATTCGGTCCGTTCACCGTGCTCACCGAGCTCGCCAGCGGGGGGATGGGGCGGATCTACCTCGCCCGGTCGCCGGGCGGGCGGCTGGTGGCGGTCAAGACGCTGCTCACCGTGGGCGAGGACGACCGGCGCCGGTTCGCGCGGGAGGTGGGCCTGGCCCAGCGCGTGCGGGGCGTCTACACCGCGAGCGTGGTGGAGGCGGACGCCACGGCCGAGGTGCCGTGGATGGCGACCGAGTACGTCCCCGCGCCCTCGCTGAAGGACCTCGTCGAGCGGTGCGGCCCGCTGGCCCCGCGGGCCCTGTACTGGGTGGCGGCGGGCATGGCCGAGGCGCTGGTGTCCCTCGACACGGCGGGGCTGGTGCACCGGGACGTCAAGCCGTCCAACGTGCTGCTCCCGCTCGACGGCCCCCGGGTGATCGACTTCGGCATCTCGCAGGCCCATGACGTGACCCGGACCGAGGTGGCCCTGGGCACCGTCGCCTACGCGGCGCCCGAGCAGGCCCGGGGTGAACCGACCACCACCGCCTCGGACGTGTTCTCGCTGGGCGCGACGCTGTTCCACCTCGCGGTCGGCCGGGCGCCGTACCGCGACGGCGGGGCCGGCCCGGCGCTGGAGCAGCTCGTACGGGCCGCCACCGGCGACCTGGACGTGACGGGGCTGCCGGGTGAGCTGGAGGCGCTGGTGCTGCCGTGCCTGGCGCTGGACCCGGCCCGGAGGCCCGCTCCGGCCGACCTCCTGGCGTACTGCTCGCAGCGGCTGGACGGGGCGGCGGACGCCCACCGCGGGTGGCTGAGCCCCGCGTGGACGGCGGAGATCGAACGCCACCGGACGGAGCGGCTCCGGGTGGTCGAGGAGGCCCGGCGCCTGGTGGACCCCGAGGCCCCGACCGGCCCGGTGCCGGCGCCGGGCCGGACGGCCGCGCTGGCGACGGCTATGGACGGCCCGGGGCGCCTGCCCGGTCCGCGAGCGCGGCGCACCCGGCTGCCGTGGATGGTCGCGACCGCCGCGGTGGCGGTGACGGGCTCGGTCCTCGCCGTCGTACGGCCCTGGGAGGCGGACGCGCGGTCGATCGGCGCGCCGGCCGAGCCGCTGCGCATCCTGGAGGTGGAGAGCGTGCGGCAGGGGCTGTGCTACCCGGACAAGGACTGGGCACGGCTTCCCCCGGGCGAGTCCCCGCCCCCGGAGGGCCGGTCCTTCACCTCCGACAACCGGGACGAGTGCGTCGTGGCCAAGGACACGGGCGGGATGAGCGTCCAGCGGTTCCAGGACGTCCGGGTGGTGCCGGCCCAGGCCGGGGACGGCTGGAAGGTGGCCGTCACCTTCCGGGAGGCCGACCGGGCCGCCTTCGCCGAGCTGACCGGGAGGGTGGCCGAACGGCCCGAGCCGGAGAACCGGCTGGCCTTCGTGCTCGGTGACGACCGGCTGGTCAGCAGCTTCCTGATCATGAGCCCGCTGACCGGGGGCAGCGCCGAGATCACCGGGGAGTTCAACCGGAACCAGGCGGACGCGCTCGCCCGTGCGCTCGGCGCGCCCTGACCGGTTCCGGCCGGTCCGCGTGCCGGGCGGGACGGGCCGGTTTTGACCCGTCGGGGGCGGCGCGGGTACTGTTGCCGTTTGTTATGCGTATTGGCTTCGTCGTTCTTGCGCGAAGAGCCCTTACGCAAGTTCCCTGGAGCAGTTACCAGTGGCTCGCATACGGGCGGTGTTCCCGGCAGTGTGGGCCCCAGCTGCATGATCGCTTCAGGTGTGTCTGGACTCCATCCACTGAAGAAGCGAAGGCTACGAAGTGCGTACGTACAGCCCCAAGCCTGGCGATGTGACTCGCCAGTGGCACATCATCGACGCGCGGGACGTTGTCCTGGGCCGTCTGGCGACCACGGCTGCGAACCTCCTGCGAGGCAAGCACAAGCCGGTGTACGCCCCCCACATGGACATGGGCGACTTCGTCATCATCATCAACGCTGACAAGGTCCACCTGTCCGGCAACAAGAAGACCCAGAAGATGGCCTACCGCCACTCCGGCTACCCGGGTGGTCTGCGCTCCGTCCGTTACGACGAGCTGCTGGACAAGAACCCCGAGAAGGCCGTCGAGAAGGCCATCAAGGGCATGATCCCCAAGAACTCCCTCGGCCGTCAGATGCTCTCGAAGCTGAAGGTCTACGCGGGCGAGAACCACCCGCACGCTGCCCAGCAGCCGGTCCCGTTCGAGATCACCCAGGTCGCGCAGTAGTTCCGGCCACACCCCCAAGAACGAAAGAAATCTGAGGAGCATCGTGGCCGAGACCACTGTTGAGAACCCCATCGAGGGCGAGGAGACCTACGCCGAGGTCACCACCTTCGAGTCCGAGGTCCCCGTCGAGGGTGAGTACACCTCGGAGTCCCTCGCGTCCCGCTTCGGCGAGCCGCAGCCGGCCGCCGGCCTGGGCCGCCGCAAGAACGCCATCGCCCGCGTCCGGATCGTCCCGGGCACCGGCAAGTGGAAGATCAACGGTCGCACCCTCGAGGACTACTTCCCGAACAAGGTGCACCAGCAGGAAGTCAACGAGCCCTTCAAGGTGCTCGAGCTCGACAACCGCTACGACGTCATCGCCCGCATCTCGGGTGGCGGCGTCTCCGGCCAGGCCGGCGCCCTGCGCCTCGGCGTGGCCCGCGCGCTGAACGAGGCGGACGTGGACAACAACCGCGGCCCGCTGAAGAAGGCCGGCTTCCTGAGCCGCGACGACCGTGCCGTCGAGCGCAAGAAGGCCGGTCTCAAGAAGGCCCGTAAGGCCCCGCAGTACAGCAAGCGCTAATCACGCCTGCTCGGTCTGCTCAACGTACGCCCCGGCGGCACCTCCGTGCTGCCGGGGCGTACGTCTATACGCTTCACCTTGCTTTTTCGGAGTAACTCGGAGGATGGCTGTGGGACGACTCTTCGGCACGGACGGTGTGCGCGGTGTCGCCAACGCGGATCTGACGGCGGAGCTCGCGCTCGGCCTGTCGGTCGCGGCGGCGCACGTGCTCGCCGAAGCGGGGACCTTTGAAGGACACCGGCCGACCGCCGTGGTCGGGCGTGACCCGCGTGCGTCGGGAGAGTTTCTGGAGGCCGCCGTCGTGGCCGGCCTCGCGAGCGCGGGCGTGGACGTCATGCGGGTCGGCGTCCTGCCGACACCGGCCGTGGCGTACCTGACGGGCGCGCTCGGTGCCGACCTGGGCGTGATGCTCTCCGCCAGCCACAACGCCATGCCGGACAACGGCATCAAGTTCTTCGCGCGCGGCGGCCACAAGCTGGCCGACGAGCTGGAGGACCGCATCGAGGCGGTGTACGAGCAGCACCGCACCGGTGAGCCGTGGGACCGGCCGACCGGCGCCGGGGTCGGCCGGGTGGCCGACTACAAGGAGGGCTTCGACCAGTACGTCGCCCACCTGTTGTCCGTGCTGCCGAACCGGCTCGACGGGCTCAAGATCGTGCTGGACGAGGCGCACGGCGCCGCGTCGGGCGTGTCGCCCGCCGCGTTCCAGCAGGCCGGGGCCGAGGTCGTCACCATCGGCGCCACCCCGGACGGGCTCAACATCAACGACGGCTGCGGCTCCACGCACCTGGAGATGCTGAAGGCCGCCGTCGTCGAGCACGGCGCCGACCTCGGCATCGCGCACGACGGCGACGCCGACCGCTGCCTGGCCGTGGACCACACGGGCGCCGAGGTGGACGGCGACCAGATCCTCGCCGTGCTCGCGCTCGCCATGCGCGAGGCGGGCACGCTGCGCGGTGACACCGTCGTCGCGACCGTGATGTCGAACCTGGGCTTCAAGCTCGCCATGGAGCGCGAGGGCCTCCAGCTCGTCCAGACGGCGGTCGGCGACCGTTACGTACTGGAGTCGATGAAGGAGCACGGCTACGCGCTGGGCGGCGAGCAGTCCGGGCACGTCATCGTGCTCGACCACGCCACCACCGGCGACGGCACCCTCACCGGTCTGCTGCTGGCGGCGCGCGTGGCGGCGACCGGGCGGTCGCTGGCCGAGCTGGCCGGGGTCATGGAGCGGCTGCCGCAGGTCCTGATCAACGTCAAGGACGTCGACAAGACGCGGGTGAAGACCTCCCCCGAGCTGGGCACCGCCGTCGCGGACGCCGAGCGCCGCCTCGGCAGCACCGGTCGCGTCCTGCTGCGCCCCTCGGGCACCGAGCCGCTGGTCCGCGTCATGGTCGAGGCCGCCGACATCGAGCAGGCCCGGTCCGTCGCCGGGGAGCTCGCCGACGTGGTGAAGTCCGCGCTGGGCTAGGTCGTGTCCGGCGGATCATGCCTGGGCCGCGAGGCCTGGCACGCCCATCTGCGGCGTTGTCGTCGGTCGCCAATGCTCCGCAGTGGCTCCCTCCTCCGCCTTGCATCTGCACGCACCAGACCCCGCTCACCAGCACCACAAGGGCACCGGACTCGGATGACGTCATGATCCGCCGGACACTCCCTAGTACATGAGGAGGGGCGCCCCGCCGTTTCCGGTGGGGCGCCCCTTTCGTGTGTTCAGGCCTTCTGTGTACGGCGGCGCTGCCGCGCGAGGAAGTACTTCTGCGTCAGCAGCGTCACCGTGCCGGCGAGCACGATCGCGAGCAGGTTCAGCAGGAGCTGCTCGACGGAGCCCTTGGTCTGGCCGAGGTCGCCGTACCCGAGCGCCACGGCCGCGTTGGCGGCCGCCGGGACGGTGGTGACCGAGATGGCCACCCCGACCAGGGCGCCGGACTTCGCGGAGGTGAGCGACAGGGTGCCGGCGGCGCCCGCGAGCAGGCCGACGACGAACGAGAACCAGTCGGGCGCGTAGATGAAGCCGGTGTTCGGCCGGTCGCCGTGCAGCATGTCGTCGGTGAACAGGCCCAGCGCGTCCATGGCCAGGCTGAACATCACCGTCAGCGCCATGGCCGCCGCGAAGCCCACGATCAGGGCGGCCAGCGACCGTACCGCCAGGCGCGGCCGCCGCTGCACCAGCGCCGTACAGATCCCGGCCAGCGGGCCGAACTCCGGGCCCACCGCCATCGCGCCCACGATCAGGATGGCGTTGTCCAGCACCACGCCGCAGGCCGCGATCATCGTGGCGAGCGTCAGGAACGCCACGTACGTCACGCTGAGCGTCGACTCCTCGTGCGTGGCGTCCTGGAGCTGCTCCCACAGCACCGCGTCCGCGCCCTCGCCGGGCGCGTCGTCCTCGGCCTTCTCCGCGCGCTTGGAGAGCGACAGGCCGATGTCCTCCACGGCGATCGAGCCCGACTTGTCGATGCCCAGGGCGCACAGGTCGGAGATCAGCTCGTCGCCCGCCTCGCGCGCCACGTCGCACAGCACGAGGTCGCCGGCCGGGTCGCGGGCGGCGCCGGGGATGACGGCGAGGTGCGTCGTGCCGACCGTCTTCTCGATGGTGCCGACCACCTCGTCCGTACGGTCGGCGGGGACGATCAGGCGCAGGTGCAGCACGGCCGCGGGGGTCCCTTCAGAGTTTGCGGAGGGAGAGGCGCTGGACCTTGTGGTCCGGGCCCTTGCGTACGACGAGGGTGGCACGCCCGCGCGTGGGGGCCACGTTCTCCAGCAGATTCACCTTGTTGATCGTCCGCCACATGGTACGGGCGTAGTCCAGCGCCTCCTCCTCGCTGACCTGCGTGTACTTGCGGAAGTACGAGGAGGGGTCCTGGAAGGCGGTTGCGCGTAGCTTGCGGAAACGATTCAGGTACCAGGCCTCGATGTCCTCGGCGCGCGCGTCGACGTACACCGAGAAGTCGAAGTAGTCCGCGAGGCCGACCCGCGTGCGGCCGTCCTTGCCGGGCAGCGCGGGCTGGAGGACGTTGAGGCCCTCGACGATCAGGATGTCGGGGCGCCGGACCGTGAGGCGCTCGCCGGGGACGATGTCGTAGATCAGGTGCGAGTAGACGGGGGCGGTGACCTCGTCCTTGCCCGCCTTGATGTCGGCGACGAACCGGGTCAGGGCGCGCCGGTCGTACGACTCGGGGAAGCCCTTCCTGGACATCAGGCCGCGCTCCTGGAGCTCCTTCATGGGAAGCAGGAACCCGTCGGTGGTGACCCGTTCCACGCGCGGGTGCTCGGGCCAGCGGGCGAGCAGCGCCTGGAGGAGACGGGCGACGGTCGACTTGCCCACCGCGACGGAGCCGGCGACCCCTATGACGAACGGCGTGCCGCGCTGGGCGCTCTTCTCGCCGAGGAACGTGTTGAGCGCGCCGCGCAGGTTGGCGGTGGCGCCGACGTACAGGTTGAGGAGGCGGGAGAGCGGGAGGTAGATGTCGCGGACCTCGTCGAGGTCGATGACGTCGCCGAGACCGCGCAACTGCTCGACCTCCTCGGCGGTGAGGGGCAGCGGCGTCTTGTCGCGCAGCGCGCTCCACTCCTCGCGGGTGAGGTCGACGTACGGAGTGGTCTCCGCACGGCGGTGGGCGGCTGCGCTTCGTGGCGGCGAAGTGATCACACAGGCCATTGTCGTCCTTGCGGCGGTGTTGTGGGCCGTGTGCTCGGTCACGGTCGGTGGGCGGCGTCACCCTCGCGGCGGCTGGAATGTCAGTGGCGTGCGTCACAGTTGTGGGGAAGGTGGGCGTCGGGGCTCCGGCGCTCGCGGCACGACGACCCGAGCCGAGGGGACGGTCCCATGACGTACGCGATCCAGGCGGAAGGCCTGGCCAAACGGTTCAAGGAGACCCAGGCGCTGGACGGCGTGGACCTGGCCGCCCGCACCGGGACGGTGCTGGGGCTGCTGGGGCCCAACGGGGCGGGGAAGACCACGGCGGTACGGATCTTCGCCACGCTGATCCAGCCCGATGCCGGCCGGGCGCTGGTCGCCGGGCACGACGTGGTGCGGGAGGCGGGGCTGGTGCGCTCGCTCGTCGGCCTGACCGGTCAGTACGCGGCGGTCGACGAGAACCTCACGGGCACGGAGAACCTGCTGCTGATCGGGCGACTGCTGGGGATACCGCGCCGGGAGGCCAGAGCGCGGGCGGCGGAGCTGCTGGACCGCTTCGGGCTGGCCGACGCGGCGGGGCGCGCGGTGAAGACGTACTCGGGCGGCATGCGGCGCAGGCTGGACCTCGCGGCGAGCCTGGTGGGGCGGCCGCGGATCCTGTTCCTCGACGAGCCGACCACGGGCCTGGACCCGCGCAGCCGCGGCGAGCTGTGGGACATGCTGCGCGGCCTGGTCGCCGAGGGGGTGACGGCCCTGCTGACCACGCAGTATCTGAACGAGGCGGACATGCTCGCCGACGACATCGTGGTGATCGACAAGGGCCGGGTCATCGCCGAGGGCACGCCCGACGAGCTGAAGTCCCAGGTGGGCGGCCAGGTGCTCCAGGTGCGGCCGGTGCGGCCCCATGACCTTGCGGCCGCCCACGCCCTGGTGGCCGAGGCGGCCGGGCGGCAGACGCAGATCGAGGGCGACGTGATCACCGCGCCGGTGAACGACCCGGAGCTGATGCCCGCCGTCGTGCGGCACCTGGACGGGGCGGGGATCGCGGTGGGCGAGCTGACGCTGCGCCGCTCGTCGCTGGACGAGGTGTTCCTGGCGCTGACCGGGCACCGCGCGGAGGGGGAGACGGGCCAGGAGACGCCGGAGCCCGACGACAGCGACATCGAGAAGGTGGTGAGTTCGGCATGACCGCCACGACGGCCGGTGCGTCCCTGACCGCGAGCGGCCGGGTGCGGCCGGGCGCGAGCCTTCGGCAGACGGCCACGATGGCCTGGCGGAGCCTGGTGGCCGTCAAGCACAACCCGCTGGAGCTGGTCGACTACAGCATCACGCCGATCATGTTCGTGTTCCTCTTCACGTACGTGATGGGCGGGCAGATGGCGGGGTCGCCCGACGCGTACCTGAAGTACGCCCTGCCGGGGATCATCGTCCAGAACACGCTCTTCATGACCATCTACACGGCGATGGCCCTCAACACCGACCTGACGAAAGGGGTGTTCGACCGGCTGCGGAGCCTGCCGATAGCCCGGTCCGCGCCGTTGATCGGCCGGATCACCGCCGACCTGGCCAAGCACCTGTGGGCGATGCTGCTGATGCTCGGCCTGGGTCTGGCGCTGGGCTTCCGCATCACCGGCGGCCTGTTCGGGTTCCTGGCGGGAGCCCTGCTGCTGATCGCCTTCGCGGCGGCCGTGTCGTGGTGCGCGGTGCTCATCGGGATGCTCGCGGGCGACGCGGAGAAGGTGCAGGCGTTCGGCTTCACGCTGATCTTCCCGATCACCTTCACCAGCAGCGCGTTCGTCGTGGTCGACACCATGCCGGGCTGGCTCCAGGCCTGGGTCCACGTCAACCCGGTGACGCATCTGTCGGACGCGTTCCGCGGGCTGCTGCTGGGCGGCGAGGTGGGCCGGCCCGTGCTGTGGTCGCTGGTCTGGGCCGCGGGCATAGCCGTCGCCTTCTACCCGCTCGCCATGCGGGCGTACCGGGCGAAGGCGTGACGCGGGGCGGCACGGTGCCGTGACGGGACGTCGGTCGTAGGCTGCTCGGCATGTGCGGAATCGTGGGTTACGTCGGCGGGCAGTCGGCGCTTGATGTGGTGATCGCGGGCCTCAAGCGGCTCGAGTACCGGGGCTACGACTCGGCCGGTGTCGCGGTGCTCGCCGACGGCTCCCTGGCCGCGGCGAAGAAGGCGGGCAAGCTCGTCAACCTGGAGAAGGAGCTGGACAGCCGGCCACTGCCCACCGGTGGCGCGGGAATCGGGCACACCCGGTGGGCGACGCACGGCGGACCGACCGACGCCAACGCGCACCCGCACCTCGACAACGCCGGGCGGGTCGCCGTCGTCCACAACGGCATCATCGAGAACTTCGCGCCGCTGCGGACCGAACTGGCCGAGCGCGGGCACACCCTGGAGTCCGAGACGGACACCGAGGTCGTCTCGCACCTGCTCGCCGAGGAGTTCTCGTCGTGCGGTGACCTGGCGGAGGCGATGCGGCTGGTGTGCCGCCGGCTGGAGGGCGCCTTCACGCTGGTCGCCGTACACGCCGACCAGCCCGACGTGGTCGTCGGGGCGCGGCGCAACTCGCCGCTGGTGGTCGGGGTCGGACAGGGCGAGGCGTTCCTCGCCTCGGACGTGGCCGCGTTCATCGCCCACACCCGGTCGGCGATCGAGCTCGGGCAGGACCAGGTGGTGGAGCTGCGCCGGGAGGGCGTGACGGTCACCGACTTCGACGGGGCGCCCGCCGACGTGCGCGCGTACCACGTGGACTGGGACGCCTCGGCGGCCGAGAAGGGGGGCTACGACTACTTCATGCTCAAGGAGATCGCCGAGCAGCCGAAGGCGGTGGCCGACACGCTCCTGGGCCGTATCGACGCGAGCGGTTCGCTGCGGCTGGACGAGCTGCGGATCCCCGACGAGGTGCTGCGCGAGGCGCACAAGGTGGTCGTCGTGGCGTGCGGGACGGCGTTCCACGCCGGGCTGATCGCCAAGTACGCCATCGAGCACTGGACCCGCATTCCGTGCGAGGTGGAGCTGGCCAGCGAGTTCCGCTACCGGGACCCCATCCTGGACCACCGGACGCTGGTGATCGCGATCTCGCAGTCCGGCGAGACCATGGACACCCTCATGGCGCTGCGGCACGCCCGCGCGCAGGGCGCCCGGGTGCTGGCCGTCTGCAACACCAACGGCTCGACGATCCCCCGAGAGTCGGACGGCGTGCTGTACACGCACGCCGGCCCGGAGGTGGCCGTGGCGTCCACCAAGGCGTTCCTCACGCAGCTCGTCGCCGTGTACCTGCTGGCCCTGTACCTGGGGCAGTTGCGCGGCACCAAGTGGGGCGACGAGATCCGGGCGGTCGTCCGGGACCTGGCGCGGATCGCCGACGACGTCGACCGGGTGCTGGAGACGATGGAGCCGGTGCGGGAGCTGGCGCGGTCGCTGGCGGACAAGAACACGGTGCTGTTCCTGGGGCGCCACGTGGGCTATCCGGTGGCCCTGGAAGGCGCGTTGAAGCTCAAGGAGCTCGCCTACATGCACGCGGAGGGCTTCGCCGCCGGTGAGCTCAAGCACGGGCCGATCGCGCTGATCGAGGAGGACCTGCCGGTCGTCGTCGTGGTCCCCTCGCCGCGCGGCCGCTCCGTCCTGCACGACAAGATCGTGTCCAACATCCAGGAGATCCGGGCCCGGGGCGCGCGCACGATCGTGATCGCGGAGGAGGGCGACGAGGCGGTGACGCCGTACGCGGACCACCTGATCCGCATCCCGGCCACCCCGACGCTGCTCCAGCCGATGGTGTCGACGGTGCCGTTGCAGGTCTTCGCCTGCGAGCTGGCGACGGCCCGGGGCAACGAGGTGGACCAGCCGCGCAACCTGGCGAAGTCGGTCACCGTCGAATGATCATCGGAGTGGGGATCGACGTGGCGGAGATCGACCGGTTCGCGGCGGCGATGGAGCGTACGCCGCACATGGCGGAGCGGCTGTTCCTGGAGCGGGAGTTGCTGCTGCCGAGCGGGGAGCGGCGCGGCATGGCCTCGCTGGCGGCGCGGTTCGCGGCCAAGGAGGCGATCGCCAAGGCGCTCGGCGCGCCGGCCGGGCTCCAGTGGACGGACGCGGAGGTGTACGTCGAGGACAGCGGGCAGCCCCGGCTGCGGGTGCGCGGCACGGTCGCCGCGCGGGCGGCGGAGCTGGGCGTACGGAACTGGCACGTGTCGCTCAGCCATGACGCGGGGGTGGCGTCGGCGGTGGTGATCGCGGAGGGTTGAGCCCATGCGTACCGCTTACCGCGTGGAGACAGTACGGGCCGCCGAGGCCGAGGTGATGGCGAGGCTGCCGGAGGGCGCGCTGATGCAGCGGGCGGCGGCCGGGCTCGCAGCCGCGTGCGCCGGACTGCTCCGGCGCGTCTACGGCTCCCGGGTGGTGCTGCTGGTCGGCAGCGGCGACAACGGGGGCGACGCGCTGTACGCGGGCGCCCGGCTGGCGCGCCGGGGCGCCGGCGTGTCGGCGGTGCTGCTGGGCTCGCGGGCGCACGTCGGCGGGCTGGCGGCGCTGCGAGGTGCCGGGGGCCGGGTGCTGGACGCCTTCGGGGAAGCCGTCGGGGACGCCTTCGGGGACGTCTTCGGGGACGTCTTCGGGGCACTGGAGGGCGCCGACCTCGTCGTGGACGGAATCACCGGGATCGGCGGGCGCGGCGGGCTGCGCCCGGAGGCGGTGGACGTGGTCCGGGCGGCCCGCGACTCGGGTGCCGTGGTGGTGGCCGTCGACCTGCCGAGCGGCGTGGACGCCGACACCGGCGAGGTCCACGGGGAGGCGGTCCGGGCGGACGCGACGGTGACGTTCGGGGCGTACAAGCCGGGGCTGCTGATCGACCCGGCACGGGAGTACGCGGGGGCGGTGCGGCTGGTCGGCATCGGGCTCGCCCTGCCGCCGGAGCCGGACGTGGAGGCCCTCCAGCACGCGGACGTGGCCCGGCTGCTGCCCGTGCCGGTGGGCGAGAGCGACAAGTACCGGCGGGGTGTCGTCGGCGTCGTCGCGGGCTCGGCGCGCTACCCGGGGGCGGCCGTCCTCGCCGTGTCGGGCGCGCTGCGGGGCGGCGCCGGGGCGGTGCGGTACGTCGGGCCGGCCGGTGACGCGGTGCTCGCCCGCCACCCGGAGACCCTGGTGCACGCGGGCCCGCCCGGCAAGGCGGGGCGCGTCCAGGCGTGGGTGATCGGACCGGGCCTGGGCGACACGCCGGGCGTGGCCGACGTCCTGGGCTCCGACGTCCCGGTCCTGGTCGACGCCGACGGGCTGCGGAACCTGGACCCCTCGGCGGTGCGCGCCCGCCCGGCGCCCACGGTGCTGACCCCGCACGCGGGCGAGGCGGCGGCGCTGCTGGGCACCGCGCGGGAGGACGTGGAGTCCCGGCGCCTGGAGGCGGTACGGGAGCTGGCGGGCCGGTACGGCGCGACGGTGCTGCTCAAGGGCTCGACGACCCTGGTCGCCTCGGCCGACGGGCCGGTCCGGGTCAACCCGACGGGCACGCCCTGGCTCGCCACCGCCGGCAGCGGTGATGTCCTGTCGGGCCTGGCGGGTTCGCTCCTGGCGGCGGGCCTCGCCGCACGCGACGCCGCGTCGGTCGCGGCCTACCTGCACGGCCTGACGGCCCGCCGCGTCTCCCGGGACGCCCCCATCGCGGCGTACGACGTCGCGGAGGCGCTGCCGGGGGCGTGGCGGGACGTGTGCGACGTGCGCGGCGGCGGGAGGTGACCGGGTGATGCCGGGGGTCCCGCGGCGGCGGGCGTGATCCGGGTGACACGCGGGCGCGGCCGAGCGGCGGGCCGCACCTGAGAGACTGGGCGCGATGAGTGAGACACCGCAGACCCTTCGCGCCCGCGCCGAGATCGACCTCGGGGCGTTGCGCGCCAACGTGCGTGCCCTGCGGGGCCGCGTGGGGCCGGACGTCCAGGTCATGGGCGTCGTGAAGGCCGACGCGTACGGGCACGGGGCCGTGCCCTGCGCGCGGGCCGCGCTTCAGGCCGGGGCCACCTGGCTCGGGACCGCCACGCCCCACGAGGCGCTCGCCCTGCGGGCGGCCGGGATCGACGCGCCCGTCCTGTGCTGGCTGTGGACGCCCGGGGACCCCTGGGACGAGGGCATCCGGGCCGGCCTGGACATGTCCGTGAGCGGGATGTGGGCCCTGGACGAGGTCAGGGAGGCGGCGCGCCGGACCGCACAGCCGGCGCGCGTGCAGCTCAAGGCCGACACCGGGCTCGGGCGCAACGGCTGCCAGCCCGCCGACTGGGCCGGGCTCGTCGGCGAGGCGCTCACGGCCCAGGCCGAGGGCCTGCTGAAGGTCACCGGCGTCTGGTCGCACTTCGCGTGCGCCGACGAGCCCGGGCACCCCTCCATCCGCGCGCAGTTGGAGACGTTCCACGAGATGCTGGCGTACGCCGAGAAGGCGGGCGTCGAGCCGGAGGTGCGGCACATGGCCAACTCCCCGGCCACGCTCACCCTCCCGGAGACGCACTTCGACCTCGTACGGCCCGGCATCGCGATGTACGGCGTCTCGCCGAGCCCCGAGCTCGGCACGCCCGCCGACTTCGGGCTGCGGCCCGTGATGCGGCTGGTGGGGAGCGTCGCACTTGTCAAGGACGTGCCGGGCGGGCACGGCGTCAGCTACGGGCACCACTACGTCACCGAGGGCGCCACCACCCTCGGTCTCGTCCCGCTCGGGTACGCCGACGGCATCCCGCGCCACGCGTCGGGCCGTGGCCCGGTGCTGGTCGGCGGCAAGGTGCGGACGGTGGCCGGGCGGGTCGCGATGGACCAGTTCGTCGTCGACCTCCACGGGGACGCCGTCGAGCCGGGTGCGCAAGCCGTGCTGTTCGGGGCAGGCGATGAGGGTGAGCCGACCGCCGAGGACTGGGCGCGCGCCGCGGACACGATCGCGTACGAGATCGTGACGCGCATCGGTTCGCGGGTACCACGCGTCTACCTGAACGAGTAGCGGCAGCGGTCGCTGTAGCGGGAGCTAGGGAGCAGCCGTAGTGAGTGAGACCAGTTCGGTGGACGCGGCGGCGGAAGCGGTTTCCGCCGCCGCGGCCGGCAATTGGCGCCGCGCCGGTTTCGCCGGTGCCGCGATAGGGGTGATCGCGGCGGGCGCGGCGGCCGGTGTGGCCATCGAGCGGCTCACCGTCGGGCGCGGTATGCGCCGCAAGGCGCGTCTGGCGCTGGACGCCGCCGGTCCCTACGGCTCGCTGCGCGGTACGCCGGGCCGGGCCGAGGCCGACGACGGTACGGAGCTGTACTACGAGGTCGACGAGGTGGAGGCGGAGGGCGGCGCCCCGCGCCGCCGCCGGCTGTTCGGGCGCCGGGCGCCCGCCCCCGTCACGGTCGTCTTCAGCCACGGCTACTGCCTCAACCAGGACTCCTGGCACTTCCAGCGCGCCGCGCTGCGGGGCCTGGTCCGCACGGTCCACTGGGACCAGCGCAGCCACGGCCGCTCGGGGCGCGGGGCGGCCCAGCGCGGCCCGGACCGGGTGCCGGTCTCGATCGACCAGCTCGGCCGGGACCTGAAGGCCGTCATCGACGCGGCCGCCCCGGAGGGGCCGCTGGTGCTGGTCGGGCACTCGATGGGCGGCATGACGGTGATGGCGCTGGCCGATCAGTACCCGGAGCTGATCCGCGAGCGGGTCGTCGGCGTGGCCTTCGTCGGTACGTCGTGCGGCAACCTCGGCGAGGTCAACTACGGGCTGCCGGTCGCCGGCGTGAACGCCGTACGCCGGGTGCTGCCGGGTGTGCTGCGCGCGCTGGGTTCGCAGGCCGAGCTGGTGGAGCGGGGGCGGCGGGCCACCGCGGACCTCTTCGCGGGGCTCATCAAGCGGTACTCGTTCTCGTCGAAGGACGTGGACCCGGCGGTCGCCCGGTTCGCGGAGCGGATGATCGAGGGGACGCCCATCGACGTGGTCGCCGAGTTCTACCCGGCGTTCACCGAGCACGACAAGGCGGACGCGCTGAGCATCTTCGCCGAGGTGCCGGTGCTGGCCCTGGCCGGCGACCAGGACCTGGTCACGCCCAGCTCCCACACCGAGGCGATCGCCGGGCTGCTGCCGGACGCCGAGCTGGTCATCGTGCCCGACGGCGGGCACCTGGTGATGCTGGAGCACCCGGACGCGGTCACGGACCGGCTCGCGGATCTGTTGGTACGGGTGGGTGCCGTACCGGCAGCGACTAACGTTGGCCCGTATGGAAGCACCGCACAGCCCGGCCCCTGAGGGGGCCACGGCCACCTCCGCCCGTTTCACCCTCCACGCACCCGAGCAGACACAGGAGCTGGGCCGCACGCTCGCCAAGCTCTTGCGCCCCGGCGACCTCGTCATGCTCACCGGCGAGCTCGGCGCCGGCAAGACGACGCTCACCCGCGGGCTCGGCGAGGGGCTGGGAGTACGCGGCGCGGTGACGTCCCCGACGTTCGTCATCGCGCGCGTCCACCCCTCCCTGGTGGGCGGCCCCGCCCTGGTCCACGTCGACGCCTACCGCCTGGGCGGAGGGCTCGACGAGATGGAGGACCTCGACCTCGACGTCTCGCTGCCCGACTCGGTGGTGGTCGTGGAGTGGGGCGAGGGCAAGGTCGAGGACCTGACCGAGGACCGGCTGCACGTCGTCATCCACCGGGTCGTCGGCTCCACCGACGACGAGCGTCGGGTCGTGACGCTGACCGGGTACGGGAAGCGCTGGGCGGGCGTGGACCTGGCGCTGGGGTGACCGGGCGGGGGCGTGGCGCCGTACTTTCCGACAAGACGTCGGCATGATGTTGCGCAGTACCTCCGAGGCGTGGTCACATGGATACCAGGACCTGGTTAGGTCTACCTAACTATGCCTGCCCCGCAGCCCGAGGAGGCGACCATGCCGACGTCGAAGCAGGATGTGTCCATGCGCGATCTGCTGGCGTCGTGCGCGGCGGCCAGCGCCGTCTCCACACCGCCGAAGGCCGCCGATGCCGACGCCGACGCGCCCACGGCGCCCGGCCGGGACGTCCAGGCCCCCACCGCCCCCCGGGACGACGCCCCCGAAGCGGCCCGGGCTGCGGCCCCGGAACGGCGCAGGGCGGCGTAGACCGGCGCGCGCGCCGAACCAGTACGCCCCGGCGCACACGAGGCATAGGCAGGTAGTTGACAGCGGCGCACCCATGCGGGGCGTGGGCAGGTGGTCGACGCCGGCGTACCCGTTACGGGACGACGACGACCTTCGAGTTGACCGTCGCGAAGGTCCACATCGCGTTGCCGTCCGCCCGCTTCATGCGGATGCCGCCCGTCCGGCGCGTCGGGTCAGGGGTGGACAGGGAGCCGTCGACCGCCGCGCTGAAGCCGATCGTCACGCCGTCCACGCTGGTGAACCGCACGACGTGCTCGATCTGGACGCCGTCCGAGCCGGGCACGGTGCCCGAGCGGGACGTCACGGAGTAGGTACCCGGGGCCGGGTGGACCGTGCTCGGCATCACCGGGAACGTCCGGGTCACCTTGTCCTTCTCGCCCACCAGCCACACCCGGCGCTCGCCGAGCGAGTACACCACCCGCATGCCCGTGCCCGACTGCTTCGGCAGGGCGAGCGCGGTGTCGGCCGGGTTCTTCGGTGCGCCGCCCGGCGCGGGCGCCGACGGCGAGGCGGCCGGGGCGGGTGACCCGGCCGACAGGTCGGCGGGGACATTGGCCGACGCCTGGTAGGCGAGGAAGGCGACCGCGGCCAGAGCCGCCGCGGTGAGCCCGGCCACGAATCCCGAGCTGCTCCTTGCCACGCTGCTGCCCACCTCTCCCACGTACGTATGCGGTGTGACCGTAGCAGGATCACGCGCGTGTACCGGGGGCGCCGTGCCCGCCGCCGCGGAGCCGTAGGCTGTTTGCGTGCTCTTGCTCGCCATGGATACCGCCACACCCGCCGTCACCGTCGCCCTGCACGACGGGGACTCCGTCCTCGCGCAGTCGAGTCAGGTCGACGCGCGCCGCCACGGGGAACTGCTGCTGCCCGCCGTGCACCGGGTGCTTCACGAAGCCGGTCTGAAGCTGGACGCCGTCACCGGCATCGTCGTCGGCGTCGGGCCAGGCCCGTACACCGGGCTCAGGGTCGGGCTGGTGACCGCGGCCACCTTCGCGTCGGCGCTCGGCGGCGTACCGGTGCACGGACTGTGCACGCTCGACGGACTCGCGTACGCCTCCGGGATCGAGGAGCCGTTCGTCGTGGCCACCGACGCGCGCCGCAAGGAGGTCTACTGGGCGCGGTACGACGACTGCCGCACGCGCGCGACCGACCCGGCCGTCGACCGGCCCGCCGACATCGCCGAGCAGGTCGCCGGCCTCCCGGCGGTCGGCGCCGGCGCCCGCCTGTACGGCGAGGTGTTCGCCGGCGCCCGCGACCCCGAGCACCAGTCGGCCGCCGCGCTCGCGGCTCTGGCGGCCGAGCGGCTGAAGGCGGGGGAGGCGTTCCTGGACCCGCGGCCGCTGTACCTGCGCCGCCCCGACGCCCAGGTGCCGAAGAACTACAAGGTGGTCACCCCCAAGTGACCCCCGTGCTGCGCGAGATGCGCTGGTGGGACATCGCGCCGGTGCTGGAGCTGGAACGGGAGCTGTTCCCCGACGACGCCTGGTCGGAGGGCATGTTCTGGTCCGAACTGGCCCACGCGCGCGGCCCGCACGCCACCCGCCGTTACGTGGTGGCCGAAGCCGACGGCGGACTGGTCGGGTACGCGGGGCTGGCGGCGGCCGGCGGACTCGGCGACGTCCAGACGATCGCCGTCGCCCGCGACCAGTGGGGCGCCGGGCTCGGCGCCCGGCTGCTGGCCGACCTGCTCCAGCACGCCACCGCCTTCGAGTGCGACGAGGTCCTGCTCGAAGTGCGGGTCGACAACACCCGCGCCCAGAAGCTCTACGAGCGCTTCGGCTTCGAACCGATCGGCTTCCGCCGCGGCTACTACCAGCCGGGCAACATCGACGCGCTGGTCATGCGCCTGAACGTACACAACGTACAAGGAACTGAGAGTGATGGCTGACGAACCCCTCGTCCTCGGCATCGAGACCTCCTGCGACGAGACCGGAGTCGGCATCGTCCGGGGCACGACCCTGCTCGCGGACGCCGTCGCGTCGAGCGTGGACACGCACGCCCGGTTCGGCGGAGTCGTGCCCGAGATCGCCTCCCGCGCTCACCTGGAGGCCATGGTCCCGACCATCGAGCGCGCGCTCGAGCAGGCCGGGGTCTCCGCCCGCGACCTGGACGGCATCGCCGTCACCGCCGGCCCCGGCCTCGCGGGCGCGCTCCTGGTGGGCGTGTCGGCGGCGAAGGCGTACGCGTTCGCGCTGGACAAGCCGCTGTACGGGGTGAACCACCTGGCCTCGCACATCTGTGTCGACCAACTGGAGCACGGGCCGCTGCCCGAGCCGACGATGGCGCTGCTGGTCTCCGGCGGCCACTCCTCGCTGCTGCTCGCCCCGGACATCACCTCCGACGTCCGCCCCATGGGCTCGACGATCGACGACGCGGCGGGCGAGGCGTTCGACAAGATCGCGCGCGTACTGGACCTGGGCTTCCCGGGCGGACCGGTGATCGACCGGCTGGCGAAGGAGGGGGACCCGGCCGCGATCGCGTTCCCGCGCGGGCTGAGCGGGCCGAGGGACCCCGCGTACGACTTCTCCTTCTCCGGCCTGAAGACGGCCGTGGCCCGCTGGATCGAGGCCAAGCGCGCGGCGGGCGAGGAGGTGCCGGTACGCGACGTGGCGGCGTCCTTCCAGGAGGCCGTCGTCGACGTCCTGACCCGCAAGGCCGTGCGGGCCTGCAAGGACGAGGGCGTCGACCACCTGATGATCGGCGGCGGCGTGGCCGCCAACTCGCGGCTGCGGGCGCTCGCGGAGGAGCGGTGCGAGCGGGCCGGCATCCGGCTGCGCGTGCCGCGCCCCAAGCTGTGCACCGACAACGGCGCGATGGTCGCGGCCCTCGGCGCCGAGATGGTGGCCCGCAACCGGCCGGCCTCCGACCTGGAGCTGTCGGCGGACTCCTCGCTGCCGGTCACCGACCCGCACGTGCCCGGGAACCACGGCCACGACCACGACCACGTGCACGGGGTCAGCAAGGACAACCTGTACTCATGACCGTGGTCACCCTCATGTGGGAGGCCCGCGCGGCGGAGGGCCGGGGCGCCGAACTGCTGGCCTGGGCCCGGGCCCAGCCGCTGCCCACCGAGCCGGTCCGCCGGGAGACCTTCACGGCCCCCGGCGACCGGGTGCTGGTCCTGACCTGGTGGCACGCCCCCTACGACGCGGACCTCCCCGAACTCCCCGAACCCGCCGCCGACCTGGTCACCCGCCCGGTGCACCGCTGGCGGTTCGAGTCGCACGGGACGAACGATCACGGGCGCTAGCCTCACACCATGCCCAGCCGTAACCTCCTGCCCCCGCCTCCGCCGCCCGTCCACCTCCGCACCTGGCCCGGCCGCGACGAGCTGCTCGCCGACCGGACCATGGCGGTCTGCGAACTGAACCGGCGGATGCTGGGCGGGAAGCGGCTGGCGTTGTTCCTGCTGGCGCTGGCGGGCCTCCAGGCCGGGTGGGGTCTCATCGGCGCCGGGATCCTCTCGCTCGACGGCCCGGTGGACCCGCTGATGGCGATGGCCGGCGCGATCGCCGCCTGCCTGGGCCTGGCCGTGATGGCTCCGCTGGTCGTCGTCGTCACGCTCAACCTTCGCCGGGACCGCACTCTGCGGGCCCGGCTGCTGGCGTGGATGGCCCTGGATCCGGCGCCGGTCCGCGACGGGCGCTTCCGGGCGCCGGGGATGAGCCTGGCGTGGCTGTTGCTGGCGTTCCCGCTGTGCGCGGCCGGGCTGGGGCTGGCGTTCGCCGTCCCGGCGCTGGCCCGCCCGGGCGGCACGACGTACGGGGAGGTCGCCTATGCCATGGGCGCGGGCGTCATCCTCTGGGTGCACGGCCTGATCGCCGGTGCCAAGGCGCTCGGCCACCGCCGCCTGGTGCTGCGGGCGGCGGCCTAGGTCCTAGACCGGCTGCCCGATCAGCATCGTCGGTGCCCCCGCCACGCGGGTCAGGAAGACCGTGGCCGCGTTCGGGCCCTTCGGTTTCACCTTGCGCCGCAGTTCCTCCGGTTCGACCGCCGAGCCGCGCTTCTTCACCGTCAGGGCGCCGACCTCGCGGTCGCGCAGCAGGGCCTTGAGCTTCTTGAGGTTGAAGGGCAGCTCGTCGGTGATCTCGTACGCGCTGGCGTACGGGGTGGGGCGCAGGTCGTCCGCCGTGATGTACGCGATCGTCTCGTCGACCAGGCCGCCGCCGAGGTCGTCCGCCACCTCCGCGACCAGGTGCGCGCGGATCACGGCGCCGTCCGGCTCGTACAGGAAGCGGCCGACGGGGCGGACCGGCGGATCGGGCAGGCCCCGGCCGGTGAGGCTGTGCGGGCCGGGCAGGAGGGTCGCGGTGATCGCGCCGGGCCGGGTGCCGAACCACAGCACCGCCTCCTTCACGTCGCCGCCGTCGGAGACCCACTCGGCCTCCGCCTCCGGCGGGACGGTCTCGTGCGGGATGCCCGGGGCGATCTTCAGCGCGGCGTGCGGGGCCCCGCGGGCCGTGTCGATGGCCCAGGACAGGGGCGGGGAGTACGCCTCCGGGTCGAAGATCCGGCCACCACCCCGGCCGCCGCGCCGTGCCGGGTCGACGAACACCGCGTCGTACGGGGCCGTGTCGATCTCCATCACGTCGGCGCAGCGCACCTCGATCAGGTCGGCCAGGCCGAGCGCGGCGGCGTTGGCGCGGGCGGCCTCGGCCGTCAGCGGGTCGCGGTCGACGGCCAGGACGCGGATGCCGGCGCGGGCGAGCGCGATGGCGTCCCCGCCGATCCCGCCGCACAGGTCGGCGACGGTCCGCACGCCCAGCTCCTTGAAGCGGGCCGCCCGGTACGCGGCGACCGACGCCCGGGTCGACTGCTCCACGCCGTTGGGCGTGAAGTACATGCGGTGCGCGTCCCGCTCGCCGAACTTCGCCACCGCGCGCTGCCGCAGCCGCGCCTGCCCGAGCGCCGCCGTGACCAGGTCGGCCGGGTGCTCACGGCGCAGCTTGGAGGCGACGGCCAGCTCCTGGGCGGGGGTGTAGTCGCGCAGGGCGGTGAGCAGGGTCTGGCCCTCGTCGGTGAGGAGCGCGGAGAAGGCGGCGAGATCGGTCACCCGGCCCATTGTGGGCCAGGCGGGGGATGGTGCGCGTCAGGCGGCGGTGTCGGCCGGTGGTGGGGGCGGTGCGCTGACAGGATGCGGCGCCATGCAGCTAGTACGACAAAAAGGTCAAAGGGTAAGTAAGCGGGCTCGGATCGCGCTGGGCGCGCTGCTGATCGCGGCGCTCGGCTCCGCCTGTGCGGGGGAGACCGGCGGCGGAGGGCCGGTGGCCGGTGCGGGCGCCGGTGCCGGTGCCGGCGGCCGGGCCGAGCCCGCCGCGGGGCAGCAGCCCCAGCGGCCCCCCGCCGCGTCCGACGCCCTCACCGCGTACGTGGAGAAGGCCCGGCGCGCCCAGGCCGCCCGCGCCCTCGCCGCCAAGAGGTGGGGCCTCAAGGCCACCCCCCTGGTCGCGCCCCCGCCCCCGGCGCCCGGCGACAAGCCGCACATCACCTTCCGCCAGGGCTTCGGAGTCGGCGACCCGGCCCTGCCGCCGGTCTTCACCACCGTCCCGACCGCGGAACGGGTCGTGTTCCTCACGATCGACGACGGCGCGGAGAAGGACCCGCGCCTGCTGCGCATGATGGCCGAACTGGGCATCCCCTACAGCGCCTTCCTCAGCGACTACCTGGTCAAGGAGGACTACGGCTACTTCAAGCGGATGCAGGACCTGGGCGTGGCCCTGCACAACCACACCCTCAACCACCGCTACATGCCCGCCCTTTCGTACGCGGAGCAGAAGCACGAGATCTGCGGCCAGCAGGCCAACATCGAGAAGCGGTACGGCAAGCGCCCCACCCTCTTCCGCCCGCCCTACGGCAACTACAACGCCGACACGCTGCGGGCCGCCCAGTCGTGCGGCGTCAGGGCCGTACCCCTGTGGGCGGCCGAAGCCTTCCCCGACCACATGGAGTGGCGCGAATGGGACCGGGACCTGCATCCCGGCGACATCATCCTCACGCATTTCCGGGGCCGGGAGGACTGGAACGGCACCATGCCGGACATGATCCGGCAGGTGATGGACGTCGTCACGGCCAAGGGGTACGCGGTGGCCAGGCTGGAGGACTACGTCTGACCCGCCCGCCGCCCGCCTCCAGGTGTCGGGTGGACGCCACGGCCGGGCGATGAATTGGCACTCCGCTTGACCGAGTGCTAATCGCGGTCATAGTCTCGGCTCTGGCACTCCCCACTGGAGAGTGCCAACACAGCGACGGGCAGGTCCGGCACCCGCGACGACGGATCCACCTGGTCGCCACCTCAGACAGTTAACCCCGTGAGATCTCCGAAGGGGGAGGTCGGATCGTGACGACCACCAGCTCCAAGGTTGCCATCAAGCCGCTCGAGGACCGCATCGTGGTCCAGCCGCTCGACGCCGAGCAGACCACCGCCTCTGGCCTGGTCATCCCGGACACCGCCAAGGAGAAGCCCCAGGAGGGCGTCGTCCTGGCCGTTGGCCCGGGCCGCTTCGAGAACGGCGAGCGTCTTCCGCTCGACGTCAAGACCGGCGACATCGTGCTGTACAGCAAGTACGGCGGCACCGAGGTGAAGTACAGCGGCGAGGAGTACCTCGTCCTCTCGGCTCGCGACGTGCTCGCGATCGTCGAGAAGTAAGTCACCGCAGAGATTGCTTTTGAGCTGCGCCCCTGGCCCCCGCTGATGACACATTGCCGGGCGGCGAGGGGCGCGGTTCGTTAACCCGAGTTTCCGAGAGGGCTGAATCGCTCCCATGGCGAAGATCCTGAAGTTCGACGAGGACGCCCGTCGCGCCCTTGAGCGCGGCGTCAACAAGCTTGCCGACACGGTCAAGGTGACGATCGGCCCCAAGGGCCGCAACGTCGTCATCGACAAGAAGTTCGGCGCGCCGACCATCACCAACGACGGTGTCACGATCGCCCGCGAGGTCGAGGTCGAGGACCCGTACGAGAACCTCGGCGCCCAGCTCGTGAAGGAGGTGGCGACCAAGACCAACGACATCGCGGGTGACGGCACCACCACCGCCACGGTCCTGGCCCAGGCCCTGGTCCGCGAGGGTCTGCGCAACGTCGCCGCGGGCGCCTCCCCGGCCGCCCTCAAGAAGGGCATCGACGCCGCGGTCAAGGCCGTCTCCGACGACCTGCTCGCCTCGGCCCGCCCGATCGACGACAAGGCCGACATCGCCGCCGTCGCCGCGCTCTCCGCGCAGGACCAGCAGGTCGGCGAGCTCATCGCCGAGGCCATGGACAAGGTCGGCAAGGACGGTGTCATCACCGTCGAGGAGTCCAACACCTTCGGCCTGGAGCTGGACTTCACCGAGGGCATGGCCTTCGACAAGGGCTACCTGTCCCCGTACATGGTCACCGACCAGGAGCGTATGGAGGCCGTCCTCGACGACCCGTACATCCTGATCCACCAGGGCAAGATCTCCGCGATCACCGACCTGCTCCCGCTGCTGGAGAAGGTCATCCAGGCCGGCTCCTCCAAGCCGCTCCTGATCATCGCCGAGGACGTCGAGGGCGAGGCCCTGTCGACCCTGGTCGTCAACAAGATCCGCGGCACGTTCAACGCCGTCGCGGTCAAGGCCCCCGGCTTCGGCGACCGCCGCAAGGCGATGCTCGGCGACATGGCCGCCCTCACCGGCGCCACCGTCATCGCCGAGGAGGTCGGCCTCAAGCTCGACCAGGCCGGTCTGGACGTGCTGGGCACCGCCCGCCGCGTCACCGTCACCAAGGACGACACGACGATCGTCGACGGCGGCGGCAAGTCCGAGGACGTGGCCGGCCGCGTCGCGCAGATCAAGGCCGAGATCGAGACCACGGACTCCGACTGGGACCGCGAGAAGCTCCAGGAGCGCCTCGCGAAGCTGGCCGGCGGCGTGTGCGTGATCAAGGTCGGCGCCGCCACCGAGGTGGAGCTGAAGGAGAAGAAGCACCGTCTGGAGGACGCCATCTCCGCGACCCGCGCCGCGGTCGAGGAGGGCATCGTCTCCGGTGGTGGCTCCGCGCTCGTCCACGCCGTCAAGGTGCTGGAGGGCAACCTCGGCAAGGACGGCGACGAGGCCACCGGTGTCGCGGTCGTCCGCCGCGCCGCCGTCGAGCCGCTGCGCTGGATCGCCGAGAACGCCGGCCTGGAGGGCTACGTCATCACCTCCAAGGTCGCGGAGCTCGACAAGGGCCAGGGCTTCAACGCCGCCACCGGCGAGTACGGCGACCTGGTGAAGGCCGGCGTCATCGACCCGGTCAAGGTCACCCGCTCGGCCCTGGAGAACGCCGCCTCCATCGCCTCCCTGCTGCTCACGACCGAGACCCTGGTCGTCGAGAAGAAGGAAGAGGAGCCGGCGGACGCGGGCCACGGCCACGGTCACGGCCACGCCCACTGACGTCTTCCGACGCCGCTGAGCGTTTCGAGGCCCGGTGCCCCCGTCGCGGGGGCACCGGGCCTCGGTGCTTTCGCGGTGCTACGCCGAGCGGCTCAGCTCCCAGGGCCGCACCGGGTCCTCGAACGGCGCGCCCTTCGCGTACCGCTCCAGCTCGTCCAGCGCATGGTCCGCCATCCGGTGCAGCTCGTTGCCGAGCGAGCCCGCGATGTGCGGGGTGAGCAGGACGTTGGGGAGGGTGTAGAGCGGGGAGTCCGGTGGCGGGAGTTCGGGGTCGGTGACGTCGAGTACGGCGTTGAGGCGGCCCGTGGTGAGGTGCGCGAGCAGGGCGGTCTCGTCGACGAGCGAGCCGCGCGAGGTGTTGATGAGCGTCGCGCCGTCCGGCATGAGGGCGAGCTGCCGGGCGCCGATCATGTGGTGCGTGGACGGCAGTTGCGGGGCGTGCACGGAGACGATGTCGGCGCGGGCGCACAGCTCGTCGAGGGTGACCGGGACGGCGCCGAGCGCCGGGACCTCGTCGAGGGTGACGTACGGGTCGTACAGCAGGACCTGTACGTCGAAGGGGCGCAGCAGCTCCATCACGCGGCGCCCGATGCGGGACGCGCCCACGATGCCGACCGTGCGGCGGTGGTTGCCGCTGTCGGCCAGCTCGGTCAGCCAGTCGTGGTCGGCGCGCAGCTCGGCGTACCGCTGTGCGGCGCGCAGGACGCGTTTGCCGGCCAGCAGGATGGTGGCGAGCGTGTACTCGGCGACGGGCAGGGCGTTGGCCGAGGCGGCCGAGGCCACCGTGATGCCGCGCTCCCAGCAGGCGTCGGTGACGTGGTGCTTGACCGATCCGGCGGCGTGGACGACGGCGCGCAGGCGCGGGGCCCGGTCCAGGACGGCGGCCGTGAGCGGCGTGGCGCCCCAGCAGGTGAACAGCACCTCCGCCGCCGCGAGCGCGGCCGCGACGGGGGGCGTGGGGGCGGCCAGGTCGTGGGCGACCAGGTGCGGGTCGGTGCGCGCGAGGGCGGTGAGGCGGGCGCGGTGGGCGTCGGTGAGCAGGCGCCCGGCGATGCCCGGGGCCATCGCGAGGAGGACGGTGGGCCGATTGTCAGTGGCGTGGTGCATCTTGGGAGTTGAGCTCCTCACTTGACGCTGCCGGCGGTCAGACCGGCCTTCCAGTGGCGCTGGAGCGAGACGAAGGCGACGACCAGGGGGACGACGGCGAGCAGGGAGCCGGTGACGACGAGGGGGTAGAAGTCCGGTTCGGCGTGGGCGTTGCTGTTCCATGCGTACAGGCCGAGGCTCAGAGGGAAGAGCCGCTGGTCCGAGAGCATCACCAGGGGGAGGAAGAAGTTGTTCCAGATGGCGGTGAACTGGAAGAGGAAGACGGTCACGAAGCCGGGCATGATCATGCGGAGCCCGATCGACCAGAAGGCGCGCAGCTCGCCCGCCCCGTCGATACGGGCGGCCTCCAGGGCCTCGTTCGGGATGTAGCCGGCGCTGAAGACCCGGGCGAGGTAGACGCCGAACGGGTTGACCAGGACGGGGATGAGCACGGCCCAGTAGGTGTTGACGACGCCCGTCTTGCTGGCGAGCAGGTACATGGGCAGGGCGAGCGCGGTGGTGGGGACCAGCACGCCCATCAGGACGACGCCGAAGAGCTTCTCCTTGCCGCGGAAGTCGTACTTGTCGAAGGCGTAGCCCGCGGCGACGCAGATCAGCGAGCAGGCCAGCGCCCCGCCGCCCGCGTACAGCAGGCTGTTGAGGTACCAGCGGAAGTACACCCCGTCGCCGTACTCGGCGAGCCGGGTGAGGTTGCCCCCGAGGTCGGAGCCCTCGAAGGAGAAGGCGTTCCCGGCCAGCAGCCCGCCCGCGTCCTTGGTGGCGGCGGTGACCAGCCAGACGAGGGGGAAGAGCATGTAGGCGGCGGACAGGAGCAGGGCTCCGTTGACGGCGGTCCTGGACAGCCATCGGCTCGGCGGCCGGTGGGCGCGTGCGTTCCTCGTGGCCGGGGGCGCGGTGCGGCGCGTCGTGGGCGGCGGGGTGGTGACGGTCGCGCTCATGCGTGCTTCTCCTTCCGGCGGCCGGTGAGGCGGGTGACGGCGAAGGACAGCAGCGCGGCGGTGAGCGCGAGGAGCACGGAGGCGGCGGCCGCGAGTCCGTAGTCGTTGCGGTCGAAGGCCGCGGTGTACGCGTACATGTTCGGCGTCCAGGTGGAGGTGACGGCGGAGCCCGTGCCCTTGTTGAGGATCAGCGGCTCGGTGAAGAGCTGGAGCGATCCGATGACGGTGAACAGCGCGACCATCGCCAGGGAGGCGCGGATCAGCGGCAGCTTGATGCCGAACGCGGTGCGCCAGGCGCCCGCCCCGTCGACCGTGGCGGCTTCGAGGACGGAGCGGTCGATCGCCTGGAGGGCCGCGTAGAAGATGACCATGTTGTAGCCGAGCCATTCCCACAGCGCGATGTTGACCACGGAGGGGAGGGCGCCTTCGGGTGAGAAGAAGTCGAAGCCGATGCCGCCGGACTCCATGGCCTTGACGACCGGGCTGAGCTGGGGCGTGTAGAGGTACACCCAGATCAGCGCGGCGATGATGCCGGGTACGGCGTGCGGCAGGAACAGCGCGAGCTGGAAGAAGCGGCGGGCGCGGGCGAGCGCCGAGTCGAGCAGCAGGGCGAGGCCGAGGGCTCCGGCGAGCAGGAGCGGAATGTAGAGCAGGCAGTATCCGAGCAGGACGCCGAAGCCCTCGCGGAAGGCCCGGTCGCCCAGCGCCGCCAGGTAGTTGTCGAGGCCGCTGAAGACGGTCTCGGTTCCGCCGAATCCCAGCCCCGACTGCTTCTCGGTGAACAGGCTGAGCCAGACCGCGTATCCGATCGGCACCACCATCACCGCGGTGAACAGGACGAAGAAGGGGGTGAGGAGCACGGTGGCGGCGCCGGTCCGGGCCCGGGCCCCGGTGCGAGGACCGCCGGTGGCAGCGGGCCCGGTGGCAGCGGGTCCCGTGGGGCCGGTGGGGCCGACGGGGTTGGCAGGGGTGGTGGCGGCGGTGCGGGCGACGCGGGCCTTCATCGGTGTCAGCCCTCGACCTTCAGCCCGCGCTTCTTCAGCTCGGCGACGGTCGCGTCGTGTCCGGTCCGCACGGCGTCGGCGAGGGTGGTGCCACCGTTCGCGACCTTGCCGAGCTGGTCCTTGATGGCGAGGTTGGTGGTGCCGGTGGTGGGTCCCCAGGACCAGTTCGGCTTGATGGAGGCGCCGGCCTGCTCGAAGAGCCGGTAGATGTCCTGGCCGCCGTAGAAGCCGGCGTCGAAGGCCTTCTTGGCGACCGGGCGCAGGGCGGTGGCGGCCGGGAAGGCGCTGGAGGTGCCGGACGCGATCCGGGCCCTGACGCCCTCCTCGGTGGTGGCCATCCAGGTGGCGAACTCGACCGCCGCCTCGGCCTTCTCGCTGTCCTTGGTCACGGCGAAGGTCGAGCCGCCGAGCATGCCGCTGGCGGGCTTGCCGTCCCAGCTCGGCATCGGGGCGACGGCCCACTTGCCGCTCTGCTCGGGCAGGGTGCCCTTGAGGACGCCCGCGCCCCAGGAGGCGCCGAGGTAGCCGATGGTCGTGCCGTTCTTCAGGGAGCTGGTCCACTCGGGGCTGAAGGAGGCGTTGTTGTGGACCAGGCCGGCGTCGAGCAGGCCCTGCCAGTAGGCGGTGACCTTGTTGGTGGCGGCGTCGGTGGTGTCCACCTTCCAGGTGTCGCCCTCGGCCTTGAACCACTGGGCGCCGGCCTGCCAGGCCATCGCCTCGAAGGTGGTCGGGTCGTCGGGGAAGAAGGTGGCGATACGGGCCTTGGCGTCGGCCTTCCTCACCTTCTCGGCCGCCGCCTTGAACTCGTCCCAGGTCTTGGGGACTTCGACGCCGTACTTCGCGAAGAGGTCCTTGCGGTAGTAGAAGGCCTGCGGCGCGGCGTCGAAGGGGACGGCCCAGTTCTTGCCGCCGAGGGTGGTGAGTTCGAGGGCCTGGGGCAGCAGTTGGCTCCTGACGTCCTCGGGCAGGTGGGCGCCGATGTCCTGGAGCGAGCCCTGGCTGACGAACTCGGGGAGCGACGGGTACTCGATGGAGACCAGGTCGGGGGCGTTGCCCGCCTTCACGGCGTTGGAGATCTTGGCGTACCCGCCGGCGTTGCCGGAGGGGATCTCCTCGAACTTCACGCGGATGTTCTTGTGCGAGGCGTTGAACGCGTCGACGACCTCCTTGGAGCCCTTGGCCCAGCCCCAGAAGGTGATGGTGACCGGCTTGCCGTCGGCCGCGGGGCTTGACGGGTCGTCACCGCTGCCGGCGCCGCATCCCGTGAGGACGGTAAGCGCGGTGAGGGAGGCGACGCCGGCGGCTATCGCGGGGGACGTTCTGCTCCAACTGCGGCTGACGCTGCGGCTCATGCTGCGGCTCATGGCGGGGCTCCTGAACGAACGGCGACACGGAAGGTGTGGCCGTGATGATTGAGCCACTCATGAGCGAAGTCAAGAGCGAAAGATTGATTGATCGAAAAAAGATCAGACCGGTTTCGGTTCGGCGGCTCCGCACGAGGCACGCACCCGCAGCCTCGGCAGCAGCGTCACATGCCGCCGGGGATCGTCCTCGGGCCGCTCCTCGGCCGGGGCACCGGCGCCCTCCGCCGCCGCCCGGGCGAGCCGCTCCACCAGCAGCTCCGTGGCCAGCCGGCCCACCTGCCGCTTCGGCGGGGCGACCGCCGTCAGCGGGGTGTCGGCGAGCGCGGCGATCTCGTCGTCGTACGCGATCACCGCCAGGTCGTCCGGTACCCGTACCCCCAGCTCGGCGAGGCGCTGCACCATCTCGATGGCGGCCACGTCGTTGTGCACCAGGGCGGCCGTCGCCGCTCCCGACGCGACCGCCGAGCGCAGCGCCCGGACCGCCGCCTCGAACCCCTCCGGGTCCAGTTCGGACGGCACCGAATCGATCACCGGGCCGGGCTCGCCCAGCCCCAGGGCGCCCAGCGCCTCCGCGTACCCGGACCGCACCGCCAGCGCGGTCGGGCTGTCCGTGCGGGCCACCAGCAGCGGCGCCCGGTGCCCCAGCCCCACCAGGTGGCGCACGGCCAGGACGACCCCGTGCCGGTGGTCGGACGACACCCGGTCCAGCGCGTCCAGGGCCGAACCGGGGGTGGCGCGCCGCTCCAGCAGTACGGCCGGCACCGGCAGCTCGGCGATCCAGTCGCCGTGCTCGGCCTGGTCGCTCGGGGCCCGCCAGCCCGGCGCGATCAGCAACCCCTCCGCACCCGCCGCCAGCAGGCCCTCGGTGCGGGCCCGGTCGTCCTCCGGCCGGTAGTCCGAGATCCGCAGGATCAGCCGCGCCCCCGCCCTGGCCGCCGCCTCGCGCGCGCCACGGATCACCTCGGCGAAGTAGTACGTGGCCGACGGGGCGAGCAGGCCCAGCACCGGACCGCTGCCCGGCGCGGCGGCAGCCGGCTCACCGCCCGGGCGCCGCTCGGCCCCGCCCTGTGCCCCCGGCCACGAGACCTGGCCGTGCACCCGGTCCAGCAGCCCCTTGGAGGCCAGCGCCTCCACGTCCCGGCGCGCGGTCACGGGGGAGACGCCGAGCTGTGCGGCCAGGTCCGAGACCCGCGCCGTGCCGCGCTCCCGTACCAGGGCCAGCAGACGGTCATGACGTTCAACAGCACTCTCGCGCACGGCGGAAGTCCCCCTCGAGGTGTGGTGGCTCGATCGAGCGGCGCCCGTCGTCAGACCCTAATCCACCCGGGAGGCTCGATCTGATCGAACGGCGGGGGTTTCGATCATTCGTTCCGAAACCATTGACGTTCGATCGTGACGGCGTCCATGATTCCGGCACCATTCCGGACCGGTTCCGGAACACGCGGCACGGGCCGCAGTAGCCCGGGGGTCTACTGCGGCCCGTACTTGCGGCCCGCGCGCGAGCTCACACCGCCGAGCAGCCCGCGCGGCACCAGCTTCGCCACGCCCATCAGCGCCTTGTAGCGGGGGTCCGGAATCGACAGCGTCTTGCCCCGCGCCAGATCCGCCAGCGCCTCCGCCACCAGCTTGTCGGCGTCCAGCCACATCCAGCCGGGGATGTTGTCCGTCCCCATCCCGGCCCGCTCGTGGAACTCCGTACGCACGAAACCCGGGCACAGCGCCATCAGCCGCACCCCGCTGCCCGCCAGATCGCGCGCCGCGCCCTGCGTGAACTGCACGACCCACGCCTTCGACGCCCCGTACGTGCCACGCGGCACGAACGCGGCCACCGACGCGACGTTCACCACGCCGCCCCGCCCACGGTCCCGCATCGACGCCGACGCGGCGGACGTCAGCCGCAGCACCGCCTCGCAGTGCACCTTCAGCATCCGCAGCTCGTCGGCCATGGACACATCCAGGAACCGGCCCTTGTTGCCGAACCCGGCGTTGTTGATCAGCAGGTCCACCGGCCGCTTGCGGTCGGACAGCCGCGCCTCCACGGCCGCGATGCCGTCCTCCTCGGCCAGGTCGGCAGCGAGGACCTCCGCCTCGATCCCGTGCCGGTCGTGCAGCTCGGTCGCCTGTTCCCGAAGCCGCTTCACATCCCGGGCCACCAGCACCACGTCGCGGCCGTCCGCCGCCAGCCGCCGCGCGAAGGCGGCCCCGATCCCCGCCGTCGCGCCCGTAATCAGTGCAGTCGTCATACGCGGCACGTTAGTGCCCCGCGCGGACATCCCGGCGCTCGGTCCCATGGGGCTGTGGACGATACTCCGTACATGTACGGAGTATCAGCATCCGCATGTACGGAGTACCGGCATCCGCCGCCCCGTCAGGCGCGGTTCAGCGGGTGTGAGCCGCCTGTGCGACATGGGCGAGCGCGGCCTCGCGTACCTCCGGGTCCAGCGCCTCGCCCGCCGCGAGCGTGCGCGGCAGCAGCTCCCGCTGGAGCGTGAACGCCCGGTAGGCGAACTCGACGGTCACCTCGTGGTCCGGCCGGTGCACCACCTCGATCGCGTCGCCCGCCCGGATCTCGCCCGGCTCGACGACCCTGAGGTACGGGCCGGGGGCGGCGCGCTGGGTGAACCGCCTGACCCAGCCCTTCTCGCCCAGCCAGCCGGCGAACGTCCGGCACGGAACGCGACCGGACGCCACCTCCAGCACCGCCGACCCGATCCGCCAACGCTCGCCGATGAGGGCGGCGTTGACGTCGAACCCCGTGGTGGTGAGGTTCTCCCCGAACGAGCCGTTGGCGAGGGGGCGCCCCAACTCGCCCTCCCAATAGTCCAGGTCCTCACGCGCGAACGCGTACACCGCCTGGTGGGTCCCGCCGTGGAAGCGCAGTTCGCAGACCGCGTCCCCGGCCACACCGCTCCCGCCCTCGCCCTTCGGCCCCGGATCGGTCACCCGCACGGGTCCCTCGGCCGGCCGTTTGTCGATGCCTGTCATGCCGCTCGGGGAGGAGGTG
Source organism: Streptomyces sp. NPDC031064 (assembly GCF_055570965.1). Lineage (NCBI taxonomy): Bacteria > Bacillati > Actinomycetota > Actinomycetes > Kitasatosporales > Streptomycetaceae > Streptomyces > Streptomyces sp. NPDC031064. The sequence goes on along the minus strand of NZ_JBVIGF010000009.1, from coordinate 134,280 downwards.
TACTCGACGGCCTTCGGCCGCCCCACATTGACGGTGAGGACTCTCATGGCGACACGCTAACCGAGCCGCCTCAAAGCATCGAGCGGATATTTCGCGCGGGCCCCAAGCGCCGCTTATAGTCGAAGGGTGATTGAAGCCCGTCATCTGCGCGTCCTCCGCGCCGTCGCCACCACCGGCTCCTTCTCCGCGGCCGCGCGCGAACTGGGCTGCACCCAGCCCGCGGTCAGCCAGCAGATGAAGGCCCTCGAATCGTCCGCCGGCACGCCGCTGCTGATCCGTACGGGCCGCGAGATGCGCCTCACGCAGGCCGGTGAGGCGCTCGTACGCCACGCCTCCGGCATCCTCGCGGGCCTCACCGCCGCCGAGGAGGAGATCGCCGCCATCGCGGGCCTGCGCGCCGGCCGGGTCCGCCTGGTCTCCTTCCCGAGCGGCAGCTCAACCCTCGTCCCCACCGCCCTCGCCGCACTCCGTGCGGCCCATCCCGGCACCCGGGTGTCCCTCGTCGAGGCCGAACCGCCCCGCTCGGTCGAGATGCTCCGCGACGGCGACTGCGACGTGGCCCTCGCCTTCCGCTACCGCCCGGCCGTCGCGGAGTGGGACGACCTCGTCGTACGCCCGCTCCTCGCCGACCGCCTGGTCGGACTGGTCCCGGAGGGCCACCGGCTCGCGGACGAGGAGGCGGTGGCGATCGGTGACCTGGCCGAGGAGTCCTGGATCGCGGGCTGTCCGCGCTGCCGCCGCCAGCTCGTGGACGTGTGCGAGGGCGCCGGTTTCACCCCGCGCATCGACTTCGCGACCGACGACTACCCGGCGGTGGTCGGCCTGGTCGGCGCGGGCCTCGGTGTCGCGGTCCTGCCCGAGCTGGCCATCCGCTCGGTACGCCCCCGGGGCGCCCGGACGGTGGCGGTGGAGCCGGCCGTCGAGCGGGAGATCGTCGCCCTCACCCTCCCGGACCTGGCCAAGGTCCCGGCGGTCGCCGCGACGCTGGACCAGCTCACGCGCGCGGCCGCCCTGGCGTAGGGCCCGCGTCCCGGCACCGGGCGCGAGGCGCACCGGGCGTGAGGTGCGCATGGCATGAGGCGGGCATGGCGAAGGGGCGGCCAGGGGCGGCCGCCCCTGTGGGCCTTGCGGGGGTCGTGGCAGGGAGTCGGTGCGGGTCGACGGGAGTCGATGAGAGTCGTGGAAGAGTCGTAGAAGAAACGTTCCTTCAGGCGCTGGCGGAATTTCCCGACGACGCGGTGATGAGACGGTTGCGGGCTCGTCCCATGAGCTCCTCGCGCTCGTCCTCGGTGAGGCCGCCCCATACGCCGTAGGGCTCCCGCACGGCCAGTGCGTGGGCCGCGCACTCCGCGCGGACCGGGCACCGCATGCAGACCTCTTTCGCCGAGTTCTCGCGCGCACTCCGCGCCGCGCCGCGCTCCCCCTCGGGGTGGAAGAAGAGCGAACTGTCGACCCCCCGGCAGGCCGCGAGCAACTGCCAGTCCCACAGGTCGGCGTTGGGTCCGGGAAGGCGGGAGAAATCTGCCATGGCGCATGTCCCCTTGGTTCCGGTACTGAGCTGGTGAGTGGGCTGATACAGCCACGACCGTACAACTACTGTCTAAGTAGATGTAAATATGACTCATTGCGAATCTAGCCATAGACACCGACAAAGTGAAGGAAAAGCCGCTAAATGGGGCATAGCTCTGGGTGAAGGAACGGTGACCTGCGTCGCTCTCCTCCGTACGCGCTCCCTCACGTAGAGTGCCGAAGGGGGAGGGCGAACCCGTAACTCTTTCGAGTGACCGTCGTTGAGAGTGCGGAGGCGGTTGAAAGAACAAGCGCTCGGGCAGATGTCCGGGAGCGTCAACCGCACAGGTGACGAAACGTAACCAGCCTGGAGGCTCAAGGTGACGCGCACTAGCTGCGGAGGACGGCCATGACATCCGTCCTCGTCTGCGACGACTCCCCGCTTGCCCGAGAAGCGCTCCGCCGCGCCGTCGCGACGGTGCCCGGCGTCGAGCGCGTGACGACCGCGGCCAACGGCGAGGAAGTCCTCCGCCGCTGGGGCGCGGACCGCTCGGACCTGATTCTGATGGACGTACGCATGCCCGGTCTGGGCGGCGTGGAGACCGTCCGCCGGCTGCTCTCCGCGGACCCCGGCGCCCGCATCATCATGCTCACCGTCGCCGAGGACCTGGACGGCGTGGCGCTCGCCGTCGCCGCCGGCGCCCGTGGGTACCTGCACAAGGACGCCTCGCGCGCCGAGCTGCGGGCCACGGTCACCCAGGCGCTCGCCGACCCGACCTGGCGGCTCGCCCCGCGCCGGCTGCGCTCGGCCGAGATGGGCGCCGCGCCCACTCTCACCGCGCGTGAGATCCAGGTGCTGGAGGGCATGAGCCACGGCCGTTCCAACGCGGAGATCGGCCGGGAGCTCTTCCTCTCCGAGGACACGGTGAAGACGCACGCCAGAAGGCTGTTCAAGAAGCTGGGCGCATCGGACCGGGCGCACGCGGTCGCGCTCGGGTTCCGCTGGGGCCTGGTGCGCTAGCACGTGACCGTATCGATCCCCGTCCGCCGCGCGGCGGACGGGGCGACGGAGGCCCGATATCTGTTTCCGGCTCGATGCCGCATCCTTGAAGGGTGGAGTTCCTCGGGGACGAGTCGATCGAGCGGGAGGGGAGGGCGCAGGAGATGAGTTCCGGCGCACCTGCTCATAACGCTTCGGTGCACAACGGTGGACGCGGTGCCGCGGACGAGCGGACGCCAAGGCACCATGGACCGATGCGCGACGACGAGGCGGCCCATGCCCACGGGGCCATCGGTGCACTCGTACACCGTGCGGTCGAAGGCGACGAGCAGGCCACGCACGATCTCCTGGCCCATGTCCACCCACTGGCCCTGCGCTACTGCCGTACGCGGCTGAACCGCCTGCCCGGTGACGCGCGCCACTTCGTCGAGGACCTCGCCCAGGAGGTCTGCGTCGCCGTCCTGATGGCCCTCCCGCGCTACAAGGACACCGGACGCCCGTTCGAGGCGTTCGTCTTCGCCATCGCCGGCCACAAGGTCGCCGACCTCCAGCGGGCCGCCATGCGGCACCCCGGCTCCACCGCGGTGCCCTCCGACGAGATGCCCGAGCGGCCCGACGACTCCCTCGGCCCCGAGGAGCGCGCGCTGCTCAGCGACGACGCCGAGTGGGCCAAGCGCCTGCTCGCCAACCTTCCGGAGAACCAGCGCGAACTGCTGGTGCTGCGGGTCGCGGTGGGCCTGACCGCCGAGGAGACCGGCCAGATGCTGGGCATGTCCCCGGGTGCGGTACGGGTCGCACAGCACCGCGCGCTCAGCCGGCTGCGGGCCCTCGCCGAGCAGTGAGCCGCACGTACGGGTGCGTCCGTACGTGTGAACGTACAAACCTTCCGGGTGATCTTGCTCGTGGAATGAGACACGGCCGCGGGCCGTTAGCATGGACATCCGCACCGATCAAGGCCATTTGGGGAAGGTGTCATGACTGCCAACGTCGACGGAGTGCCCGAGAAATTCGCGACACTCGGGCTGACCTACGACGACGTGCTGCTGCTGCCGGGCGCATCCGAGGTGCTCCCCAACGCGGTCGACACCTCGTCCCGCATCTCCCGCAATGTCCGGGTGAACATCCCGCTGCTCTCGGCGGCGATGGACAAGGTGACCGAGTCCCGCATGGCGATCGCCATGGCCCGGCTGGGCGGCGTCGGTGTGCTGCACCGCAACCTCTCCGTCGAGGACCAGGTCAACCAGGTCGACCTGGTGAAGCGGTCCGAGTCCGGCATGGTCACCGACCCCATCACGGTGCACCCGGAGGCGACGCTCGCCGAGGCGGACGCCCTGTGCGCCAAGTTCCGCATCAGCGGCGTCCCGGTCACCGACCCGGCCGGCAAGCTGCTGGGCATCGTCACCAACCGTGACATGGCCTTCGAGACCGACCGCAGCCAGCAGGTGCGGGACGTCATGACGCCGATGCCGCTGGTCACCGGCAAGGTCGGCATCTCCGGCGTGGACGCCATGGAGCTGCTGCGCCGCCACAAGATCGAGAAGCTGCCGCTCGTCGACGACGCGGGCATCCTCAAGGGCCTCATCACCGTCAAGGACTTCGTCAAGGCCGAGAAGTACCCGCACGCCGCGAAGGACGCCGAGGGCCGCCTCCTCGTCGGTGCCGCCGTCGGCGCCAGCCCCGAGGCGCTGGAGCGCGCCCAGGCGCTCGCCGAGGCCGGGGTGGACTTCCTGGTCGTCGACACCTCGCACGGCCACAACAGCAACGCCCTGAGCTGGATGTCGAAGATCAAGTCGAGCGTGGGCGTCGATGTGATCGGCGGCAACGTCGCCACCCGCGACGGCGCCCAGGCGCTCATCGACGCCGGTGTCGACGGCATCAAGGTCGGCGTGGGCCCGGGCTCCATCTGCACCACCCGCGTGGTCGCCGGTATCGGCGTCCCGCAGGTCACCGCCATCTACGAGGCCTCCCTCGCCGCCCGTCCCGCCGGCATCCCGCTGATCGGCGACGGCGGCCTTCAGTACTCCGGCGACATCGGCAAGGCGCTGGCCGCCGGCGCCGACACCGTGATGCTGGGCAGCCTCCTCGCCGGCTGTGAGGAGTCCCCGGGCGAGCTGCTGTTCATCAACGGCAAGCAGTTCAAGTCGTACCGCGGCATGGGCTCGCTCGGCGCCATGCAGTCCCGTGGCCAGGGCAGGTCGTACTCCAAGGACCGCTACTTCCAGGCCGACGTCGCCACCGACGACAAGCTCGTCCCCGAGGGCGTCGAGGGCCAGGTGCCCTACCGCGGCCCGCTGTCCAACGTGCTGCACCAGCTCGTCGGCGGTCTGCGCCAGACCATGGGCTACGTGGGCGCCGCCACCATCGAGGAGATGGAGTCCAAGGGCCGGTTCGTCCGGATCACGTCGGCGGGTCTCAAGGAGAGCCACCCGCACGACATCCAGATGACCGTCGAGGCGCCGAACTACAGCAGGAAGTAGCAGGAAGTAACCGAGGAAGTATCCACGCGCGCGTGGGGGGCGGTCCCGGCATACGGCCGGAACCGCCCCCCACGCGCGTGTCGGGGATACTGGTAGGCGCAGACGTAGAGGGAAAGGCCACACATCGTGACTGAGATCGAGATCGGGCGCGGCAAGCGCGGCCGCAGGGCGTACGCGTTCGACGACATCGCCGTCGTACCGAGCCGGCGCACCCGGGACCCGAAGGAGGTCTCGATCGCCTGGCAGATCGACGCCTACCGCTTCGAGCTGCCGTTCCTGGCCGCTCCCATGGACTCGGTGGTCTCCCCGCAGACCGCGATCCGCATCGGCCAGCTCGGCGGCCTCGGCGTCCTGAACCTCGAGGGTCTGTGGACGCGGTACGAGGACCCGCAGCCGCTGCTCGACGAGATCGCCGAGCTGGACGAGGCGAACGCCACCCGCCGTCTGCAGGAGATCTACGCCGCCCCGATCCAGGAGGAGCTGATCGGGCAGCGCATCAAGGAGGTGCGCGACTCGGGCGTGGTCACCGCGGCCGCGCTCTCCCCGCAGCGCACCGCCCAGTTCTCCAAGGCCGTCGTCGACGCCGGTGTGGACATCTTCGTCATCCGCGGTACGACCGTCTCCGCCGAGCACGTGTCGGGCGCGGCCGAGCCGCTGAACCTGAAGCAGTTCATCTACGAGCTCGACGTCCCGGTCATCGTCGGCGGCTGCGCCACATACACCGCCGCCCTGCACCTGATGCGCACGGGCGCCGCGGGCGTGCTCGTGGGCTTCGGCGGCGGGGCCGCGCACACCACCCGTAACGTGCTGGGCATCCAGGTCCCGATGGCGACCGCCGTCGCGGACGTCGCGGCCGCGCGCCGGGACTACATGGACGAGTCCGGCGGCCGGTACGTCCACGTCATCGCCGACGGCGGCGTCGGCTGGTCCGGTGACCTGCCCAAGGCGATCGCCTGTGGCGCCGACTCGGTGATGATGGGCTCCCCGCTCGCCAGGGCGACCGACGCGCCGGGCCGGGGCCACCACTGGGGCATGGAGGCCGTCCACGAGGACGTGCCGCGCGGCAAGCTGGTCGACCTGGGCATGGTCGGGACGACCGAGGAGATCCTGACCGGTCCGTCGCACTCGCCGGACGGGTCGATGAACTTCTTCGGCGCGCTGCGCCGGGCGATGGCGACGACGGGCTACAGCGAGCTCAAGGAGTTCCAGCGCGTCGAGGTCACCGTCGCGGACGCCCAGCACAAGCGCTGACCCTCCCTCGCCCCGACAGGGTTCCAGGGCCCGCACCGGATGCCGGTGCGGGCCCTTCCTTTCGGGTCTACAGGCGGTGTGCCGCGCCCGCCGGGGTGACCCCGCGGGTGTCCAGCAGGAGCTGGGCCTTCACCGCCAGCCCCTGGAGGTCGTACGTACGGTGGTGCTGGAGCAGGACCGTCAGGTCGGCCGCGGCTGCCGCCTCGTACAGGGAGTCCGCCCGGGGGACCGGCAGATCGCGCACGCGCCAGTCGGCGACGTACGGATCGTGGTAGCTGACGACCGCGCCCATGTCCATCAGGCGGCGGGCGATCTCGGTCGCGGGGGAGGCCTCCCGGTCGGCCAGGTCGGGCTTGTAGGTGACGCCGAGCAGCAGGACGCGGGCGCCGCGCGCGGACTTGCCGTGCTCGTTGAGGAGCGTGGCGCAGCGCTGGATGACGTACTGGGGCATGCGTTCGTTGACCTGGCCGGCCAGTTCCACCAGGCGCAGCGGGCGGTGGGGGCCGATCGTGTCGATGGGGACGCCATGGCCGCCGACGCCGGGCCCGGGCCGGAACGCCTGGAACCCGAAGGGTTTGGTCTCGGCGCACCGGATGACGTCCCACAGGTCGACGCCGAGTTCGTGGCAGAGCACGGCCATTTCGTTGACCAGGGCGATGTTGACGTGGCGGAAGTTGGTTTCCAGCACCTTGACGGTCTCGGCCTCGCGCAGGCCACGGGCCCGTACGACCTTGTCGGTGAGGCGGCCGTAGAAGGCGGCGGCCGATTCGGTGCAGGCGGGGGTGAGGCCGCCGATGACCTTGGGGATGTGGGCGAAGCCGTGGGCGCGGTTGCCGGGGTCGAGGCGGCCGGGGGAGTACGCGAGGTGGAAGTCACGGCCGGCCCTGAGGCCCGAACCGGCTTCGAGGAGCGGGCGCAGCATGTCCTCGGTGGTGCCGGGATGGACGGGCGATTCGAGCAGGACGGTGGTGTGGGGGCGCAGCCGGGTGGCGAGCGCGCGGGCCGCGTCGGCGACGGCGGTCAGGTCCGGTGTGCGGTCGGCGCCGGCGGGGGTGGGGGTGCAGATGACGGCGGTACGGACCCGGCCGAGTTCGGCGGGGTCGGTGGTCGGCCGGAAGCCCCCCGAGAGCATCCGGCGGATCTCCGAGGCGGTGAGCGAGCCGTCGACCGGTGGCCGGCCGGCCGCCAGTTCCGCCACGGGACGTGGGTCGGTGTCGTAGCCGATGGTGTCGATACCGGCGGCTGTGGCGGCTTGGGCGAGGGGCAGGCCGAGGTGGCCGAGGCCGATGACGGCGAGGTCTGCGGGCATGGGTGATGCCGTCCTTCCCAGTAGCCGGAGTGGACGAGGCACGCAAGTCCTGTGGACAGAACGAGCGGTATGCAATGTCAGACTAGGCGTAAATATGACCGTTATGTGGCATTGCGAGCTGTGGTTCGGCCGAGTGTTGTCCACAGGCGGTGGCTGAAGTCGGAGGGCCGGGACAGAATCGAGTCTGTGAGCCCGACCACACGGGGGCGACGGGAGGCAGCGGTGAGGACAGCGACACTGGGACCCGCCGAGCGCGCGGAGGCGCTGGCGGCCATGGCCGATCGCGAACTGGACGTGCTGGTCGTGGGCGCCGGAGTGGTGGGCGCCGGGACGGCTCTCGACGCGGCGACGCGCGGACTGGCGACCGGACTGGTCGAGGCCCGCGACTGGGCGTCGGGCACCTCCAGCCGCTCGAGCAAGCTCATCCACGGCGGGCTGCGCTATCTGGAGATGCTGGACTTCGCGCTCGTCCGGGAAGCCCTGAAGGAGCGCGGACTGCTGCTGGAGCGGCTCGCCCCGCACCTGGTGAAACCGGTGCCGTTCCTCTACCCGCTCCAGCACAAGGGCTGGGAGCGGCTCTACGCCGGCACGGGCGTCGCGCTGTACGACGCGATGTCCGTCTCCTCCGGGCACGGGCGCGGGCTGCCCGTGCACCGGCATCTGTCACGGCGTCAGGCGCTGCGGGTGGCGCCCGCGCTGAAGAAGGACGCGCTGGTCGGGGCGTTGCAGTACTACGACGCGCAGATGGACGACGCCCGGTTCGTGGCGACGCTCGTGCGGACCGCCGCGAGCTACGGTGCGCACGTCGCCAGCCGGGCCCGGGTGATCGGCTTCCTGCGCGAGGGTGAACGGGTCGTCGGCGCCAGGGTGCAGGACGTGGAGGCGGGCGGCGAGTACGAGGTCCGGGCCAAACAGGTCGTCAACGCGACCGGGGTGTGGACGGACGACACCCAGGCCCTGATCGGGGAGCGGGGGCAGTTCCACGTACGGGCGTCGAAGGGCATCCACCTGGTCGTGCCCAAGGACCGGATCCACTCGAGCACCGGTCTGATCCTGCGCACGGAGAAGTCGGTGCTGTTCGTCATCCCCTGGGGCCGCCACTGGATCGTGGGGACCACCGACACCGACTGGGACCTGGACAAGGCCCACCCGGCGGCGTCGAGCGCCGACATCGACTACCTGCTGGAGCACGTGAACAGCGTGCTGGCCGTTCCGCTCACCCGGGACGACGTGCAGGGCGTGTACGCGGGGCTGCGGCCGCTGCTGGCCGGCGAGTCCGACGCGACGAGCAAACTGTCGCGCGAACACACCGTGGCCCACCCGGTGCCGGGCCTCGTCGTCGTGGCGGGCGGCAAGTACACGACGTACCGGGTGATGGCGAAGGACGCGGTGGACGAGGCGGTGCACGGCCTCGACACGCGCGTGGCGTCCTGCGTCACCGAGGACGTGCCGCTGCTGGGCGCCGAGGGATACCGGGCACTGTGGAACGCGCGCGCCCGCATCGCCGCCCGGACGGGGCTTCACGTGGCGCGAGTGGAGCACCTCTTGAACCGGTACGGCTCCCTGGCGGAGGAGCTGCTGGAGATGATCGTCGCCGACCCGAAGCTCGGCGAACCGCTGGGCGGCGCCGACGACTACCTGCGCGCCGAGATCGTCTACGGCGCCTCGCACGAGGGCGCCCGGCACCTGGACGACGTGCTGACCCGGCGGACCCGCATCTCGATCGAGACGTTCGACCGGGGCACCCGTAGCGCGCGGGAGTGCGCCGAGTTGATGGCGCCGGTCCTGGGCTGGGACGAACGGCACATCGAGAAGGAGGTGGAGCACTACGAGAAGCGGGTGGAGGCGGAGCGGGAGTCCCAGCGACAGCCGGACGACCTGACGGCGGACGCGGCACGGCTCGGCGCGCCGGACATCGTGCCGCTCTGAAGCGTGCGGTTCTAGGAGGCGCGGGGCGCGCCGGGCTTCGCCGGTTCGTGGCCGCGCCGGCTGCTCGCACCGCGGCAGAACTCGGCTTCGAGGAGCGCGGGTTCCAGTGCCTTGAGGGTGCTGCGGGGAACGGCGTCCGTATTGACCCGGAAGGTGACGGTGCGTCGGCCGTCGCGGCTCGTGGCGGTGCGGACGTAGCTGCCGGTGATGTGGCCGTTGTGGCCCCACACCGTGGTGCCGCAGGACAGGGTGCGGCGGTAGATCCCCATGCCGTAGGGGCCGCTCGCCGGCCGGGTGCTGAGCAGGTCGCGGAGCTGGGGCGCGGGGAGGAGGCGGCCGGACAGGAGGGCGGCGTAGAAGCGGTTCAGATCGTCGAGGGTGCTGATCAGCTCGCCCGCCGCGTCGGCGGTGCGCGGGTCGAGCGCGGTGACGTCCCGGCCGGCGGCGTCGTACGCCCGGCCGTGCGGGGAGGGCAGGGCGGACCGGGTGCCGGGGAAGGACGTGCCGGTGAGGCGAAGGGGCCTGATGATGCGTCGGCGGGCCTCGGCCGCGTAGGGGCGGTCGGTGATCCGTTCGATGACGAGGCCGAGCAGGACGTAATTGGTGTTGGAGTAGGCGTAACGGCCGGCGGGCCCCAGCGGCCGGGTCAGCGCCCGCCGGACGGCTTGACGCGCGGTGGTCCGCGCCGTGGGTGCCGGGTGGGTGCCGGCCGTGGGTGACCGGGGGGTGGTGTTCTTCGTGTAGTCGGGCAGGCCGCTGGTGTGGGTGAGCAGGGCGCGCAGCGTGACGCGTCGGCCGGCCTCGCCGGGGAGCACGCCGGGCAGGTGACGGCCGACGGGGTCGTCGAGGCGCAGCCTGCCCTCGGCGGCGAGTTGGAGGACGACCGTCGCGACGAACGTCTTGGTGATGCTGCCCGCGCGGAACCGGTCGGCGCGCCCGATGCCGTGACCGGCCGTCTGGAACCGCGTCGCGGCGGGCGAGGCGGACAGCATCGCCGCGGCCGGGGCGTTGCCCTCGGAGACGAGCCGTGGCAGAACGGCGGAGGGAGGGGTGGGGGAGGGTTCCCCCGACAGCGGGCCGGTGCCCAGCACGAGCAGGGCGGTGACCAGCGGAGCGGCGAGCCGCGCGCGAGGCAGTGGCATCCTGGCGTCCCTTCTTCGGGGCCCATCCTGACGGACGGAGGACCCGGGAGATTCGCCGGTCCCGGAGTGAGAGACAATGGACGCTCTTCCAGGGCGGGTTACCGCATCGCGCGGAAGCGGCAGGCGCGGGCGAGGATCAGGGATCGCAGAGGGGACGCATGTCGGGAGCGGAGCAGTCGCGGGACGCGGCTCGGGAACCTCAGCGGGACGCGGCGACGTCGGGCGTCGGCGCGGACGGGCCGGACACGGAACCGGGCGCCGAGCCGGCCGGGGACGCACCCGTCACGTCGGGCACCGGGCCGGTCAAGGACGCGACCATGCAACTGGGCGCGGGCCGGCCCAAGGCGGCGGCCGGCGAGTCCGGCGGCCCCTCGGGCAAGGAGACGGACGGTACCGTTCCCGCTCCCCGGTCGGGCAAGGACGCGGGCGTGAAGCGGGACGCGGACCGGCAAGCCGACGCCACGGGGGCGGCTGACGACGAGTCGGGCAAGGCGACGCCGTCGTCCACCGGCACGTCCGGCGCGGGCCGTTCGGTCCCCGCGGCGCGCTCGGAGGCAGCCGGGGACGTCAAGGGGTCGAAGGGGTCCACGGACCCCAAGGGCTCCACGGACCTCAAGAAGGCAACGGCCCCCAAGGACGCCCAAGTGCCCCTCTCCAAGAACGCCAAGAGCTCCACGGCGGCCGACGCCTCCGAGCAGCCCAAGGAGCCCAAGGAGCCGAAGGACCCCCAGGACTCCACGGCGCCCAAGGGCAGCGGCAAGCCGACCGGAAAGGCAGCGCCGGCCGCAGCCTCGGAGGCCGCCGCGAAGCCGAGCGCCGGTGCCGGTGCCGGTGCCGGTGCCGGTACCAGTGCCGGTGCCGGGCGCGGCGACGGCCGGACCGGCACGGCGTCAGGGGCGGCGCGGCCGACCAGCGAGGGCCGGCTGCTCGCGGGGCGGTACCGGCTCGGCGGCGTCCTCGGGCGCGGCGGCATGGGCACCGTCTGGCGGGCGGTCGACGAGACGCTCGGCCGTACCGTCGCGGTCAAGGAACTGCGCTTCCCCAACAGCATCGACGAGGACGAGAAGCGCCGCCTCATCACGCGTACCCTCCGTGAGGCCAAGGCGATCGCCCGCATCCGCAACAACGGCGCCGTGACCGTCTACGACGTCGTCGACGAGGACGACCGCCCCTGGATCGTCATGGAGCTGATCGAGGGCAAGTCGCTCGCCGACGCCGTACGCGAGGACGGCGTCCTCACGCCCAAGCGTGCCGCCGAGGTGGGCCTGGCCATCCTCGACGTGCTGCGTTCCGCGCACCGCGAGGGCATCCTGCACCGGGACGTGAAGCCGTCCAACGTCCTCATCGCGGACGACGGCCGGGTCGTCCTCACCGACTTCGGCATCGCGCAGGTCGAGGGCGACCCGTCCATCACCTCGACCGGCATGCTCGTCGGCGCGCCCTCGTACATCTCGCCGGAGCGGGCCCGTGGTCACAAGCCCGGCCCGGCGGCGGACCTGTGGTCGCTGGGCGGCCTGCTGTACGCGTGCGTGGAGGGCTGCCCGCCGTACGACAAGGGTTCCGCCATCGCGACCCTGACCGCCGTGATGACCGAGCAGCTCGATCCGCCGAAGAACGCGGGCCCGCTGGAGGAGGTCATCTACGGCCTGCTCCACAAGGACCCGGCCAAGCGGCTCGACGACGCGGGCGCCCGCGCGCTGCTCAACGACGTGATCCACGCGCCCGACGAGCCCGTGGCCCCGTCGGCCGAGCCGTCGCCGGAGGTCACGCGGATCGTCCCGCTGCTCCCGCTGCCCGGGGAGGGGCCCACCGCCAAGCCCAAGGAGATGGCGGACGCGGCGGCGGAGCGGATGCGCGGCGCGCTGCGTTCCGTACGCAACGCCGCGGCGACCACCAAGGCGGAGCCCGGACCCACGCCGGGGCCGGCGTCCACCGGGCGTTCCGGCCCGGCGGCTCCCGTGCGGGCGCCGCTCACCGATGTGGTGCCGCGCCGCACGCTGGTGATCGTCGCCGTGGTCGTCGCACTGGCCGTGATCGCCACCGTGCTCGCGTTCGCCCTCAGCGGCGACGACGAGCCGGGCGCCAAGGGCCAGGGCACGCCTGGGGGCGACCGCACGGCGTCGGCCGGCTCCACGGCCGCGGGCGCCACCGGCGGCAACAACGACCAGCCCGACGGCGAGCAGGGCAAGGAACAGGGCGGCGGCGCACAGCCCGGCACCGGAGGCGGGAACGGCAGCGGCGGCGTGAAGCCGTCCGGTGGTACGGGGGCCGGCCCGGGCAACGGTGCGGGGTCACTGCCGGCCGGGTACGCCATGGTCAGCAACGACCGGTTCCACTTCACCATGGCCATGCCGTCGAACTTCCGCATGACGGCCATAGCGGGACAGAACTCGGGCGGCATATTCAGCGTGAGCGGCGGGTTCCCGCGCGTCCAGGTCGACTTCACCAACAGCCCCGGGGACGATGCCGCCGCTGCCTGGGGAGCCGCGTGGGTCGGCCTGAAGGCCAGTGTCAGTGGCTACAAGCATCATGGAATCGACAAGGTCGACTACAAGGGTTATCCGACGGTCGCGGACTGGCAGTTCGAGCGCGACCAGAACGGTGAGCGGGTACGGGTGCTCAACCGCGGCTTCAAGGTCGACGCGAAGCGCGGTTACTCGATCATGATCACTTGCAAGTCCGGTGAGTGGAACGGCGCGGAGTGCAAGACGCTGCGGGATACGGCGTTCGCGACGTTCAGCCCCAAGGACTGACCAAGGCCCCGTATCGTGAGAGCTCGTAGACCGTACACAGCCGGAAACAGCGGGTAACTGCACGCGAGACGACCAGAATTGACGGTTTCGTACGGTCTGCGAAGCCGGGGGACAGCGCGCTCGTGGGGAGGCGGCGTCGTGGACGACTACGCGGGAAGGGTGCTCGCCGACCGCTACCGCCTGCCCTTGCCGCCCTCGGACGAGTACGAGCTCGTCGAGACGCGCGCCTTCGACACGTACAGCGGCCAGGAGGTGCTGGTCCGGCAGTTGCCGTTGCCGGAGGTCGTCGACGCCGAGTTCGTGGAGAGCGAGGGGCCTGCCGGGCCGGGTGGGCCGACCGGTCCGGGCGGGCACGCCGGGACGCGCGTGCCGCCGCACAGATCTCCGGTCGGCCGTGCCGTCCGCCGGTCCTCCGACCCGGCGGTACGGCGGGCCATCGAGGCCGCGCAGGCCGCGGCGCAGATCCCGGACCACCCACGGCTCGACCAGGTCTTCGACGTCTTCGCCGAGGCCGGGTCCCTGTGGATAGTGAGTGAACTGGTGGCGGCCCGGCCGCTGGCGGCACTGCTCGCGGAGAAGCCGCTGAGTCCGTACCGGGCGGCCGAGATCGGCTCCGACGTGCTCACCGCGCTGCGCGCCCTCCACGCGCACGGCTGGGTCCACCGGAACATCACGGTCCGTACGGTGCTGGTCTGCGACGACGGGCGGGTCGTGCTGACGGGGCTCGCGGCAGGCGCCGCGGAGGAGGCCCTGTGCGGGTACGCCCCGGTGCCGGACCCGGATCCGGACGCCGACGACGACTTCCCGTACGCACCGGCCGCCGCGGAGCCCGCCCCCGGTCCCGGTCCCGGCCCCGGTCCCGGTCCGGCCCCGCTCCCCGCCCTCGCGCCCGGGTACGAGCTGGCCTCGCCCACGCTCCCGCAGCCGCCCACCCGCCACGAACCGGCCCCGCCGGACGACCGCGCGGCCCGGTCCGGCGCCATCGCCGCCTACCGCGCCGGGGCGCGTGCCGCCGCCCGTGCCGGCGAGGCGGGCGCCGCCATCCCCCTGCCGCCCCCGCCGAAGGGCCCGGCGGCCCCGGCAGGCGGCACCCCGGCCGACTACGAGCCGCAGTGGTGGTCGCAGACCGCCGACCTCGACGACGATGACGACGACACGGGCGAGGGCGAGGCACCCCGGCGCGCCCTGCTGACCGGCGTCTGGAACGACGGCCCCGGCTCGGGCCCCGGCTCCGGCTCCGGTTCCGTTCCGGCGGGCGGCGGCATCTCCCCGTACGGAACCCGGGACGCACTCCGCGCCGACGCCCAGCGCGGCGCCCGCACCCCTGCCCCCGCGCACGGGGAACCGCCCGCCGAACCGGGCGGCACCCGGCCCGCCGCCCCCCGCTACCGGGGCCCCGCCACGCCCCTGGCCGCCGAGCGCGCCCGTCAGGCCCGGATCGCCGTCGTCGGCGCCGTGACGGAGCGCTGGGCGCCCGAACAGGCCGGGCCGGTCCACGAGACCTGGCAGTTGGCGCCGCCCATCGGCCCCGCCACCGACCTGTGGGCGCTCGGCGCGCTGCTCTACCGGGCGGTCCAGGGCCACGCCCCGTACCCCGAGGAGAACGCCGCCGAGCTGGTCCAGCTCGTGTGCGCGGAGCCGCCCGCGTTCGCCGAGGAGTGCGGCCCGCTGCGCCCGGTCGTCGAGTCGCTGCTGCGCCAGGACCCGACCGAGCGGCCGGACTTCGAGGAGCTGCGCGGCTGGCTGCGCTCGCTCATCCGGTCGGCGCCGGAGCCCGACGCGGGCAACGGCATCGTGCCGATGCCGTCCGAGGACGGCACCCGGCTGCCCGTCGTACGCCGCCGGGGCGAGCTGGTGCGCAGGCGCCGCTCCCGGGCGCCCGGCACCACCCACGGGCGCCACCGCCACAGCAAGAGAGTGAAGCCGCCGACGAGCACCACGCGTACGCCGCGCGCCCTCGGCCGTACGCTCCTGCTCGCCATACTGCTCGCGCTCGCCGCCGCCATCGCGTACGCCGTGCTGTTCATGCCCAAGGCGGAGCCGCAGGACCGGGGGCAGGCCCCGCAGTCCCCCCAGCAGTCCCCCCAGCCGCAGCAACCACAGCAGCCCCAGCAGTCGGGACAGTCCGACGATCCGCAGCAGCCGCCGCAGCAACAGCCCAGCCCCGGCGGCCAGGCGCCGTCCACCAACACCGTCACGCCCGGTTCGTCCGGCGCGGCGAGCCCCGACATGGCGGCCGGCTACACGGAGCGTGACGACCCGGAGGGCTTCCGCATCGGCGTCGACAAGAGCTGGCGGCGCAGCCCCATCAACGACGTGGGCCAGGTTCGCTACACCGGCGGTGACTTCACCCTGATCGTCGTTCCCGGCCGCGACACCGTCCAGGCGGGCGGCAGCGACCCCCTGGAGTACCAGCGCACCAAGGAGCGCGAGCTCCAGCCCTGGCGGGAGTCCAGTTGGGCGACCGCCACCGGGCTGCGCCGGATAGACGTGGGCCGACAGGTCATGGCGGAGGGCCAGTTCACCTGGACGGACGTCAACGGCCGGGAGGTGTACGTCCGGAACCTGGCACTCGTCGTCGGCGACCGGTACCACGTCATCCAGGTCATCGGCCCGGAGAGCCAGCGCGACAAGGTGTCCGAAATCTACCAACAGGCCGTCAAGGTCTACCGCTCCACGCGCTGATGCGGATCACGGAGCGGTCTCCTTGGCAACCCCGAGGTTTCGGCCACGGCACAACCCTCCGTAACCTGGCCTCCGAAGGAACGAGCGGGGGACAGTGGAACACTCTCAAGGCATGGGCGCGGGACTCGTACTCGCCGGGCGCTACCGGCTGAGCGAGGTCATCGGCCGCGGCGGCATGGGCAAGGTCTGGCGCGCCCACGACGAAGTGCTGCACCGTACCGTCGCCGTCAAGGAGCTCACGGCCGGTAAGTACGTCTCGGAGGCCGACCGGGCCGTTCTGCACGCCCGTACGCAGAAGGAGGCGCGCGCCGCCGCCCGCATCTCCCACCCCGGCGTGGTCACCGTCCATGACGTGCTGGAGCACGACGACCGCCCCTGGATCGTGATGCAGTACGTCGACGGGCCCTCGCTCGCCGACGCCGCGAAGGCGGCCGAAAATCGCCGTATCGACGCGTGCGAGGCGGCCCGTATCGGACTGCACGTCCTGGGCGCGCTGCGCGCCGCCCACGCCGCCGGAGTCCTGCACCGGGACGTCAAGCCGGGCAACGTGCTGCTCGCCCACGACGGCCGGGTGCTGCTCACCGACTTCGGGATCGCCGCCATCGAGGGCGACTCCACCATCACCCGTACCGGGGAACTCGTCGGCTCCATCGACTACCTGGCTCCCGAGCGGGTACGGGGCGGCGACCCGGGCCCCGCCTCCGACCTCTGGTCGCTCGGCGCCACGCTCTACACCGCGGTCGAGGGCACCTCGCCCTTCCACCGCACCTCGCCGCTGAGCGTCATGCAGGCCGTGGTGACCGAGGAGCCGCCGCCCGCCGAGCACGCGGGCGCCCTCGGGCCCGTCATCGTCGCGCTGCTGCGCAAGGACCCGGCGGACCGCCCGGACGCCACCGAGGCCGAACGCATGCTGCTGGAGGCCATGGAGGGCCGCACCCCGGCCGCCGCGCAGGCATACGTTCCGACGCGGTCGATCAGCCGCGAGGAGCTGGCGGCCGTGACCGTGACACTTCCGGAGTCCGGGCAGGACGACGCTCCCGCGATCGCCACGTCCACAGCCGGGTCCCGCACAGCCGGGTCCCGCACCGCCGCCGACTCCCGCGCCTCCGCGACCGGCCCCACGCCTGCGGTCGCCGGTGCCTCCGGTGCCGCAGGTGCCTCCGAGCGCCCGCACCGTGAGGGCGGGCCCCCGGACCGGCGGACGCCCGGGGAGGGGCCGGCGGGCGCCGCCGGCAACCCGTCACCTCACCGCCGCCGTTGGCGTACTGCCGCCCTCGTCACCGTCCTCGCGGCGGTCGTGGGCGCCGCCGCTGGTTTCGCCGTCATGCGGTACGGGAACGACGACACGGCCCGCGACACCACCGCCGACCGGAACGGGCAGGCACCACAGACCGTCCCGGATGGCTGGGAGCGGGTCGAGGACCCGTCGGGTTTCAGCCTTCTCGTACCGGAGGGCTGGAAGCGCCGGACGGAAGGCGGTCAGATCGACTACACCCCCGACAACGGCCGTCACCTCATCCGTATCAGCGTCGACGCCTCACCCGACTTCGAAAATCCCTGTCTTCACATGCTCGATATCGAGAAAGGGCTGAAGAAGAGGCTTCCCCAGTATGAGCGGAAGGAGCTGCACGCGAATACGTTCCGTGATCAACTGGAATCGTGTCTGTGGGAGTTCTCCTGGGTCGAGAAGAGCGCGAACGCGGGTGAGCGGCGCGCGATCGACCAGGTGTACTACGCGGACGACGGAACCGAGTACGCGCTGTACATGTCCGCTCCCGAGGCCGACTGGCCGGTGACGCGGGAGCAGTTCGACATCATGCTGCGCGGCTGGCGTCCCGCCGAGGAGTGACCCTCGGCGCGAGCAGAGGGGATGTGCCGTGTCCGGATCAGGGCAGCAACGGCGGATCGTCGGACGCTACCGGCTGGATGCCCGGCTCGGGCGAGGAGGCATGGGCACGGTCTGGCGGGCGTACGACGAGCTGCTCGGCCGTCGCGTCGCCGTCAAGGAGCTCCATGTCGACGTGGGGACCGCCGTGTACCCCACCCTCCGCGAGGCGCGCGCCATCGCGCGCGTGCACCATCCCCACATCGTCTGCGTCCATGACGTGGTCGAGGAGGACGGCGTTCCGTACATCGTCATGGAGCTGGTCGAGGGACGTTCGCTGGCCGAGCGGATCGCGGCCCAGGGCCCGCTGGACGCCCGTGAGGCGGCACGCGTCGGCCTGGCGCTGCTGAGCGCACTGCGCGCCGCGCACGCGCTGGGCGTCCTGCACCGGGACCTGAAACCGGCCAACGTCCTGCTGGAGGAGGGCACCGGGCGGGTGGTCCTCACCGACTTCGGCATCGCGCAGCTCGCCGGATCGACGACGATCACGGAGGCGGGGATGTTCGTCGGCTCGCCCGAGTACACCGCTCCGGAGCGGATGCAGGGCGCGCAGGCCGGTCCGGAGACGGACCTGTGGTCGCTCGGGGCGCTGCTGTGCGCGACGCTGACCGGCCAGTCGCCGTTCCACCGGGACTCGTTGGGCGGGGTGCTGCACGCGGTCGTGGAGGAGGACTTCAGACCGCCCGCCGCGGCGGGGCCCCTCCTGCCCGTCGTGCGCGGCCTGTTGCAGCGGGACCCGGCGCGGCGGATGGGCGCGGCCGAGGCGGAGCGGCTGCTGCGCGCGTACGCGGAGGCAGGGCGGCCGCGCGGGTACGAGGGGCGGGGGTACGAGGGGCGCGGGTACGAGGCACGGGCCCAGGAGGCGGCCCCGCTGTCCTACACCGGCCGGGCGACCGGCGCCGCCGGGCCGTACGCCGACGCCGTCCCGCCACGCGAGGACGCCGCCGCCCGGTCCGCGCCCTCCGACGCCGTCCCGGAGCGCTCCCGCCGCCACGGCAGGGCCCGTGGCCGGGCGCAGCGCGGCCAGGCCGGCGGGCGGGCCCAGGACCGGGTGCCCGCCCGCGCCGACGCCCCCGTCGACCGGGTCCCGCCACGCGAGGACGCCGTGGGCGCCGTGACCGCGGTGCCCCCGCGCGCCGACCGCCCGGCCCGCCGCCGTCTCCGTACGCCGCTGGTGGCCGCCGTGCTGCTCGTGGCCCTCGCCGGGGCGGGCGCGGCGGGCGTGCTGCTGGTGCGGGGCGACGGCTTCGGAGGCGGAGGAGGCGGAGGCGGCGACCACCCGACGGCCACGGTCTCGCCGCCACGGGACACGCCCACCGCCCCGAACACCCCCGGTGCGGCGGCCGGCACCGGCACCGGCCCCGGCCCCCGCCCGGGCACGTCCCCCGGCACCAGCGCCGGCACGGGCTCCGGCTCGGGCTCGGGCGAGGGCACCACCTCCGCCCCCACCCACGCCCGCGTGCCAACCGGATACCGCTCCGTTTCCGATCCGCGTGGCTTCTCGCTGACCGTGCCCAAGGGATACGTCCGTTCCACCGATGGCAGGCGCGTCTACTACATGTCGCCCGACAAGGCGTTCCGGATCGGCATCCGCACCCAGGCCCCGGAGGCGGACGGGCCCCTCGGGATCATGCGCCGCGCCCACGCGGAGGGTCCGGAGACCTACCCCGGCTACCGCGCCGCCAAGGTGACGCCGACGACGCACAACGGGCTGCCGGCCGCGCTGTGGGAGTTCACCTGGAACGGCTTCTCCGGCTCACCGGGGGCGCGGCGCACCTTCGACCTGTGCTGGGACGAGGGAGGGCGGACGTATGACGTGTGGGTCTCGGCGCCGCCGGCCCGGCTCGATGAGCTGAAGCGTCACTTCGACACCGTTCTGGATTCGTTCTGGGTGTCGCACTCCTGATCAGGGCTTATTTGCCAGCGAACGCTGGCACGGTGTGAGCGCCCCGTGAAAAGCTGTTACCGGCGGGTACCGCACGGGCGTCTTCCGGAATACCCTCGCCCCCATGACGGACACCACGGACACGACGGGAACGCCGGAGACGACGGCTCCGCAGCCCCCCGCCACGCCTCTCGGCACGAACCCGGTAGCCCCTGCCCCGGCCGGCGCCCGCACCGCCGCCGACGTGGTCACACCCGAAGTGGTCGCCCAGCTCACCCGTGGCGTCGTCGGCTCCGGCCGGACCGCCAACCACACCCCGTTCACCGGGGAGCGGCTGGCCGAGCTGCCCGAGTCGACCCCCGAGGACGTCGCCGAGGCGTTCGCCCGCGCCCGCGCCGCACAGCCCGTGTGGGCCGCGACGCCGGTACGCGCGCGTGCCGCCGTCCTCCTCCGCTTCCACGACCTGGTCCTGGAGCGGCAGGCCGAGGTACTCGACCTCATCCAGCTCGAAACGGGCAAGGCCCGGCTGCACGCCCACGAAGAGGTCCAGGCCGTCGCCGTCGCCGCCCGCCACTACGGCCGCCGCGCGGCCGCGTACCTCAAGCCGAAGCGCCACACCGGCGTCGTACCGACCCTCACCAAGGTCACCGAACTGCGCCAGCCGCGCGGCGTCGTCGGGCAGATAGCCCCCTGGAACTACCCGCTCGAACTGTCCGTCGGCGACGCGCTGCCCGCCTTCGTCTCCGGCAACGCGGTCGTCATGAAGCCCGACACCGAGACCGCGCTCACCGCCCTGTGGGCCCGCGACCTCCTCATCGAGGCCGGTCTCCCGGCGGAGGTCTTCCAGGTCGTCCTCGGTGACGGCCCGGTCGTCGGGCCCGAGGTCGTCAAGCACGCCGACTACGTGTCCTTCACCGGCTCCACCCGCACCGGCCGCGAGGTCGCCCAGGGCGCGGCCGCCCGCCTCGTCGGCGTCTCCCTCGAACTCGGCGGCAAGAACGCCATGCTGGTCCTGCACGACGCGGACGTCGAGAAGGCCGCCGCCGGCGCCGTGCGCGCCTGCTTCTCCTCGGCCGGCCAGCTCTGCATCTCCATCGAGCGGCTGTACGTCCACGAGTCGGTCGCCGACGAGTTCGTCGAGCGCTTCGCCGCCCGCACCAAGGCCATGCGCCTCGGCAACTCCCTCGCGTACGGCGCCGACATGGGCTCCCTGGTCGGCGAGCGGCAGCTCGAAACGGTCACCCGGCACGTCGAGGAGGCCGTCGCCAAGGGCGCCAAGGTCGTCGCGGGCGGCATCGCCCGCCCCGACATCGGCCCGCTCTTCTACGAGCCGACCATCCTGGAGAACGTCCAGGAGCCGATGGCGGTGTGCACCGAGGAGACCTTCGGACCCGTCGTCTCCGTCTACCGCTTCACCGACGAGGACGAGGTCGTCGAGCGGGCCAACGCCACCGCGTACGGCCTGAACGCGTCCGTCTGGACCAAGGACGGCCGCCGCGGCCACGCCGTCGCCGCGAAGCTCCGCACCGGCACGGTCAACATCAACGAGGGCTACGCACCGGCGTACGGCAGCGTCCAGTCGCCGATGGGCGGCATGAAGGACTCGGGCCTCGGCCGCCGGCACGGCTCGGAGGGCATCCTCAAGTACACCGAGGCCCAGACCGTGGCGCAGCAGCGGCTGATCCCCCTCGCGCCCGCCTTCGGCATGGACGACGAGCAGTACGCGGCGTTCATGAGCCGCAGCCTCCGCCTGATGAAGGCGTTCCGCTTCCGCTAGACCCCTGCACCCCTCAGTCCTTTTTCGGTACGCAGTCCCTTTCGGTACGAGGAGAGCCCATGCCCCAGGTCCCCCCTGCCCAGAATCAGGAAGGCACCGACGACGCGTACGACTACGACGTCATCGTCGTCGGCTCCGGCTTCGGTGGCTCGGTCTCCGCCCTCCGCCTGACGGAGAAGGGCTACCGGGTCGGCGTCCTGGAGGCGGGCCGCCGCTTCACGCCGGACACGCTGCCCAAGAACTCCTGGGACGTGAAGAACTACCTCTGGGCCCCGGCCCTCGGCCTCTTCGGCATCCAGCGCATCCACCTGCTCGGCAACGTCATGGTCCTGGCGGGCGCCGGGGTGGGCGGCGGCTCCCTCAACTACGCCAACACCCTCTACGTACCGCCCGAGCCGTTCTTCCGGGACAAGCAGTGGGCGTCCATCACCGACTGGCAGGCGGAGCTGGCCCCCTACTACGACCAGGCCAAGCGGATGCTGGGCGTACGGCTCAACCCCACCATGACCCCCTCCGACGTCCACCTCAAGGCGACCGCCCAGGCGATGGGTGTCGGCGACACCTTCCACCTGGCGCCCGTCGGGGTCTTCTTCGGCGACGGCAAGGACGCCGACGGCACGGCCAAGGCCGAACCGGGCCGGAAGGCCGACGACCCGTACTTCGGCGGCGCGGGCCCTTCCCGCCGCGCCTGCACCGAATGCGGCGAGTGCATGACCGGCTGCCGGCACGGCGCGAAGAACACCCTCACCGAGAACTACCTCCACCTCGCCGAGAAGGCCGGGGCCGTCATCCACCCCATGACCACGGTCACCGCCATCACCGAGGCCACGTCCGGCGACGGCTACGCCGTCTCGACCGTCCCCACGCACCGCCGCCGCAAGGCCGCCCCGAAGACCCTCCGCTGCCGGTACGTCGTCGTCGCGGCCGGCACGTACGGCACCCAGACGCTGCTGCACCGGATGCGGGACGAGGGGCGACTGCCGCGCATCTCCGCCCGCCTCGGCGAGCTGACCCGTACCAACTCCGAGGCCCTGGTCGGCTCCCAGACCACCGACCGCCGCTACCGCAAACGGCACGGCCACAAGCGCGCGGACTTCACCCAGGGCGTCGCCATCACCTCGTCCATCCACCCGGACGCCGACACCCACATCGAACCGGTCCGCTACGGCAAGGGCTCCAACGCCATGGGGTCGCTGTCCATCCTCCAGGTCCCGTACTCGCAGCGCCGCGTCCGCGCCTGGCTGGGCAACGTGGCCCGCCACCCGTGGCTCGCGCTGCGCGCGCTGTCCAACCGCCGGTGGTCGGAGCGGACCATCATCGGACTCGTCATGCAGTCCCTGGACAACTCCCTCACCACCTACCGCAAGCCTGACGGCCTCGGAAAGGGCCTCCTGACCGCCCGCCAGGGCCACGGTTCCCCCAACCCCAAGCAGATCGCCGAGGGCACCCGCGCGGCGAGCCTCCTCGCGGAGGAGATCAACGGCTTCGCCGGCTCCAACGTCGGCGAACTGATGGGCACCCCGCTCACCGCCCACTTCCTGGGCGGCTGCGTGATCGGCGCCACGGCCGAGGACGGCGTCATCGACCCGTACCACCGCCTCTACGGCCACCCGGGCATCTCGGTCGTCGACGGCGCGGCCGTCTCCGCCAACCTCGGCGTGAACCCCTCCCTCACCATCACCGCCCAGGCGGAACGCGCCATGTCCTTCTGGCCCAACAAGGGCGAGGAGGACCCGCGCCCGCGACAGGGCGCGGCGTACGAACGCCTCGCCCCGGTCGCCCCCAAGTCCCCCACGGTCCCGGCGAACGCCTTCGGCGCCCTGAAGCTCCCGTTCCTCGGCATCCCGGCGGTCCCGCCGAAGTCCTGAAACCCCCCGACGACATGAGAGAGGCGCTGCACCCCCCTCCGAGTGCAGCGCCTCTCTTGCTATGTGGTGCGCGTGTTACGCGGTGGCACCGTTGCTACGGCGCTTCAGCGCGAAGACGACACCGGCACCGGCGACGATGGCGATACCACCGGCGATACCGATGGTCGGCAGCATCGAGTTGGAACCGGTCTCGGCGAGGTTGCCGGTGACCGGGATCTCCTTGGCCTCACCCTGCGGCTTCAGGTCCGTCGTGGGCTTCTCGCCGGTCGGCTTGGAGTCCTCGACAGGGCCCGGGTTGGTGCCGGCCGCGACGACCTGGAACGGGTACATGTCCCCGCTCTCGTAGCACTTGTACGAGTCGTCCTCGGCGCCGTTGTCGTGGCTGCCGGCGGCGAGCGCCAGGCCGTCGCCCGCGGGCGCACCCTTGTCGATCTTCACGCGAAGGTCGATGGTGACCTTCTGGCCGGCGTCCAGGTCGAACATGCCGAAGAAGAAGCCGTTGTTGAAGGGGGAGCCCTCAAGGTCGTTGACCCACTTGCCCGATGGGTCCTTGTACTCGAAGTGGGCGTACTTCTCCACGAGATCGTCCGCGGACTTCTCGAGGTTGTCGGCGTAGATGGCGACGGTGAAGACCTGGAGGTCCTTGATGTCGTCCTTGCCGGTGTTCTTCACGTTGAACGTGAAGTTCTTCCACCCACTACCGGCGGTGATCTTGTTCGGGAAGCCACCGAGCGAGACCTCGACGGAGGCCTCCTCGCACTGGAACTCCTCGCCGAGCTCGTCCTCGTCCTCTTCGGCCGGCTCTTCCTCGTCCTTGCCGGTCTCGGTGCCCGGCTTCGAGCCGTTCTCGGTACCGGTCTCGGTGCCGCCCGTGGTCTCGTCGTCCTCGGTCTTGGTGCCGTCCTCGGTCGCCGGCTCGTCCTCGGTCTTCGTACCGTCTTCGGTCTTCGTGCCGTCCTCGGTCGTGGCGGCACCGTCGTCGGTCGCCGAACCGTCCTCGGTCTTGGTGCCGTCCTCGGTCGTCGCGGCGCCGTCCTCGGTCTTCGTGCCGTCGTCCGTCGTGGTGGCGCCGTCGTTCGTGGTGCCGTCCGTCTCGCCCGTGGCGCCGGAGGTGGAGGTCGTGCTGGTGGTGCCGTCCGTCGCGTACGCGGCCGGAGCCGCCAGGAAGGCGGCAGGGGCTATGACGGCGGTCGCGGCGGCGACCGCCATGGCGCGGCGAAGCTTCATGAAGACCTCAGTGAAGTCCAGGCGTACCGCGAAGGCGCGGCACGGTGTCGTGGGGCCGACCCGGCGTGGGGTGTCACGGGCGTGGCCGTTGTTTCCGCATGCATGACCTGTGACGGCCGGGGATGGTTGCACGCCAACTGACGAAAACCTTATGTGGGCTGCATCACACATTCCGCTTGTGTGCGCCCGGTGCCCGCCGTGCCCAATCCGTGATCTCCCGGCCGCGCAACCATTCGGCCCGCCCCATGGTCGAACCCATGTTCAGGCAATCAGACCGCATGCCGCCAACCAGGGGTTCCTTGATGAGACGCCTTTCCTCCTCCCTCGTCGCCGCCGGGCTGCTCGCCGGTGTCGCGCTGAGCGCCGCCCCGGCCGCGTACTCCGCCGACGCCGCCGCCCCGGTGTTCCTCCTCGACGGTCCCGCCGAGGTGGGCCTGCGGCCCTACCCGGCCACCGGCGAGCCGCGGAGCGCGACCATCGACGTCACGGTGGAGAACCCCAGCGAGGACCAGGAGAACGGCGGCTTCGACGGCGAGTACACCGTCACCTTCGACCTGAGCGGCGTCGCGGGCGTCGCCGACGTGCGCTTCGGCCAGACCGGCAGCTCGGACTGCACGATCACCGGCACGACCGGGACCTGCACCGACCCGTTCGGCATCTCACCCGGCGTCAACAGCGTCGCCGAGCTGGAGATCACCGCCGCCAAGGGCAGCGCGCTCGGCGCCACCGGCGAGATCAAGGTCACCGGCAAGGCCGAGGGCGCGACCTTCACCTCGTACACGGCCGGCGTGACCGTCGGCGGCCCCGACCTCGTGATGCACCCCCTGGAGCTGAAGCACGAGGTCAAGCCGGGCGAGGTGCAGCACGCCCCGCTCACCTTCAGCAACGCCGGCACGGCCGACGCCGACGGCGTACGCCTCACGCTGACGAACTCGCACGGGCTCGACTACACGCGGCGGTACGCCAACTGCGACTACACCGAGACCAGGGGCGTGACCAAGGCGGTCTGCGACTTCCCGGGCACGTTCGAGGCGGGCGCCACCTACACGCTGGCCGAGCCGATCGGGCTGAAGGCCGCCGACCACGCCTACATCGAGATCTTCACCCACCGCATCGAGGAGCGCGGCGGCGTCCGCAAGGCCGCCAAGGGTTCCGGCCCCCTGCTCACCCTGAAGAAGGCGCCGGCCACCCCCCGCGCGGCGGACCTCGACCCCTGGGACAACCAGCAGGAGTTCGACTTCCGGGCCAAGAACACCGCCGACTTCGTCGCGTACGGCGACACGCTCCTCGCCGCGGCGGGCGAGACGGTCGAGGCGCGGGTCGGCTTCCGCAACAGCGGCCCCGCCTGGATCGCGTACCTCCGCTCCGGCGAGCCCGTCGCCACCGTGGACGTGACCGTCCCGGCCGGTGCCACGGTCACCAAGAAGCCGGCCGGCTGTGAGCCGCGGACCGCCAAGGGTGAGTACCGCGAGGAGCCGCTCGGCGCGCCGCGCTACTTCTGCGACACGCCGATCCGGGTCTTCGAGGACGAGGACTTCGCGCTGCCCTTCGAGCTGAAGATCGACAAGGTCGTCCCGGACGCCAAGGGCGCGGTCACCGTGCGGAACATGTTCCTGAGCCACCCGAAGCTCGCCTTCGACCCGAAGGCCGGCAACAACACGGCCCAGCTCGTCCTGAACCCCAAGGACACCGGCACGACCACCACGGGCGGCTCCACCACGGGCGGCTCCACCACCACCGGCGGTACGACCACGGGCGGTACGGCCACGGGCGGGACGACCACCGGCGGCTCCACCACCACGGGCGGCACGTCCACCACCGGTACCACCGGCACCACCGGTGGCTCGACCCCCACCACCCAGACCGGCGGCCTCGCAGCCACCGGCTCGCTCGCCCTCCCGGTGGCGGCCGGCGCCGCCGCCCTGATCGCCGCGGGCGCCGCGACCTACGCCGTCGCCCGCCGCCGCGCCAACGCCTCCTGAACGACAACCGGCACAACAAGGGCCCCGCGGAATCGCTTCCGCGGGGCCCTTGGCCGTCAGCACCGGCGTCAGGGCAGCGCCGGTGCCGAGGGAGGCGGCGCCGGGGGGTAGCGCCGCTCGTGGCGGTGGTCGTGGGGCATGAGTCGTGTCCGGCCAGGCGGTTGTGGACGAGGGCCTGGGCAACCGGTGGTGTGGACCTTTGGCGGTGCGGTGGTGCGGGGGACCCGACTCGTGTGCATCGTGCTGGACGGCCGCGGTCGGCGCAACCGTTCGGACCGGATGCGGTCGGCTCCGGGCGTCCCCGGAGCCGACCGCCTTTTTCGGGTGACCGGGCTGCTGTCCCCTGCCGTCCGGTCACGCGCGCTGGGGCGAGGTCCCACGACGTACCCCATGAGGTACGCCACACGCCCCAGCGGAGCCACGCGTGGTTTCTTCGGCCCGCCCCTGGCTGACACGGACAACCGATCCAACGAAGCCCGGGCCGGTGCGGTCACGCGCCGTACGGGTGAGAGCGCGCCCGAACTCAGATGCGTCCCCGGCACAGCTCCAGCATCGTCATGGCCAGCGAGGTGCCCGGCTTGCCCAGCGCGTCCCTGTAGTGGGCGAGCACCTCCATCTCGCGTGCCAGGTTCACGCGCCGGCCGCCGGACGAGATCCGCGCCTCCTGGATGACGGCCGAGACGGCCATCCGTTCCTGGATGAGGCCGATGATCCGGTCGTCGAGCGCGTCGATGCGCTCACGCGCGCCCGTGATCACGTCGGCGGCCTCGTCGGTGCGGGCGCCGGTCCTGTCAGCGTTGAGCGTGGTCATGTCGGGGCTCCTCTGGTGGGTGTGGGGCCCCGGGCCGGCGATCGGGTCCGGAGAAACGACAGGCGCCCCGGACCTTGTCGGCCCGGGGCGCCTGGGAAGTCGCTTGTCAGTGGCTCAAGCAGCACGACCATGGCAGCCGGACGGGCCCGGTGCCATAGGTAAAGACGAAGGTCGAGAGCTTGCGCATGCGGCCAGTATGGACCATCCGCCGAGCGGGGCGAGCCCGGGTTCGGATGGTGAGACAAAGGCCGACCTCCCCGCGCCGGTAGAATCGACATACAGACTCTCCCCGCTCCTCCCGCCGGAAGGCCGCCGTAGTGTCATCAGCGAATCCCGCTGCCGCGCCCGACGCCGTACTCGTCGTCGACTTCGGCGCGCAGTACGCCCAGCTCATCGCCCGCCGCGTCCGTGAGGCCCGGGTCTACAGCGAGATCGTCCCGTCCACCATGCCGGTGGCCGAGATGCTGGCCAAGAACCCGAAGGCGATCATCCTCTCCGGCGGCCCGTCCTCCGTGTACGAGGAGGGCGCCCCCCAGCTCGACCGCGAGATCTTCGAGGCCGGCGTCCCCGTCTTCGGCATGTGCTACGGCTTCCAGCTCATGGCCACGACCCTCGGCGGCACGGTCGACAACACCGGCGCGCGCGAGTACGGGCGTACGCCGTTGCACGTCAGCAAGACCTCCTCCACGCTGTTCGAGGGCACCCCGGCCGAGCAGCCGGTGTGGATGTCGCACGGCGACGCCTGCTCCGCCGCCCCCGAGGGCTTCACCGTCACCGCGTCCACGGACGTCGTGCCGGTCGCGGCCTTCGAGAACGACGCGAAGAAGCTGTACGGCGTGCAGTACCACCCCGAGGTGATGCACTCCACGCACGGCCAGCAGATCCTGGAGCACTTCCTCTACCGCGGCGCCGGGATCACGCCCGACTGGACCACCGGCAACGTCATCGAGGAGCAGATCGAGGCGATCCGCGCCCAGGTCGGCGAGAAGCGCGCCATCTGCGGCCTGTCCGGCGGCGTGGACTCCGCGGTGGCGGCCGCGCTCGTCCAGAAGGCCATCGGCTCGCAGCTCACCTGCGTGTACGTCGACCACGGGCTGATGCGCAAGGGCGAGACCGAGCAGGTCGAGAAGGACTTCGTGGCCGCCACCGGCGTCCAGCTCAAGGTCGTCGACGCGCAGGAGCGGTTCCTGACGGCGCTCGCCGGGGTCTCCGACCCCGAGGAGAAGCGGAAGATCATCGGCCGGGAGTTCATCCGGGTCTTCGAGCAGGCCCAGGCCGAGATCGTCGCCGAGGCGCCGGACGACCACCCGGTCGAGTTCCTCGTCCAGGGCACGCTCTACCCCGACGTCGTCGAGTCGGGCGGCGGTACGGGTACGGCCAACATCAAGTCGCACCACAACGTGGGCGGGCTCCCCGAGGACCTCGAGTTCAAACTGATCGAGCCGCTGCGCCAACTGTTCAAGGACGAGGTCCGGATGGTCGGCCAGGAGCTGGGCCTGCCGGAGGAGATCGTCCAGCGCCAGCCCTTCCCCGGCCCCGGCCTCGGTATCCGGATCGTCGGCGAGGTGACCAAGGAGCGGCTCGACCTGCTGCGCGAGGCCGACGCCATCGCCCGCGAGGAGCTGACGGCGGCCGGTCTGGACGGCGAGATCTGGCAGTGCCCGGTCGTGCTGCTCGCCGACGTCCGCTCGGTGGGTGTCCAGGGTGACGGCCGTACGTACGGGCACCCGATCGTGCTGCGGCCCGTCTCGTCCGAGGACGCGATGACGGCGGACTGGACGCGGATGCCGTACGACGTGCTGGCGAGGATCTCGACGCGGATCACCAACGAGGTGAAGGACGTCAACCGGGTCGTACTCGACGTGACGTCGAAGCCGCCGGGCACCATCGAGTGGGAGTGATCCCACCGCGCGCCTGACCGCCCGGCGGTCCCGAAGCCGTCGCCTACTTCCTGTGGGCGGCGGCTTCGAGCGTGAAGTCCTCGTAGTGGAAGCCGGGCGCGACGACGCAGGTGACCAGGACAGGCTCGTCGCCCGCGGGCTCGGCGGCCTGCCAGGTACCGGCCGGGACGAGGAGCTGCGGCTGTTCGCCGGTCTCGACCGACGGGCCGAGCACCAGCTCCCACGGCTCGGACGGGGCGTCGCCCTCGCCGCCCAGGGAGAGGCGCAGCGGGCCGCCGCGGTGCCAGAGCCACAGCTCGTCGGAGCGCACCCGGTGCCAGCGGGACCTCTCGCCGGGGTGCAGCAGGAAGTAGATGCCGGTCGCGTACGTGCGGGGACCGGGGTAGCCGGGCGGGGTGGTCGAGCCGGTCGTCTTCCACGTCTCCCGGAACCAGCCGCCCTCGATGTGGGGCTCCAGTTCGAGGAGGTCGACCAGGGGCGAGGGCGGGGTCGGGTCGTCGTCCGTCATACGGTCCGTCATGCGGTGCATTCTGCTCCAGCCGCCCGGTGGCCGCGATGTGGCTGCGATCTCTCTGGTCAGTTGTCGTGACCGGCGGTAACTTCCGGCCATGAGTGAAGCCGAAGCACATGTGCCGTCAGCACCTGCGCCGATACCCGTCGAGCGGCTGCACTTCGCGATGCCGCCCACGCACGCGTCCGTCGCCGACGAGCGGGCGTACCGCAAGCAGCGGCTGGCGGGCGCGCTGCGCCTGTTCGCGCGGTTCGGGTACGAGGAGGGCGTCTCCGGACACATCACCGCGCGGGACCCGGAGTTCCCCGACTGCTTCTGGGTCAACCCCTTCGGTGAGCCGCTCGCCGGCCTCACCGCCTGGGACCTGATCCTGGTCAACGGTGACGGGCAGGTCGTCGAGGGCACCGAGCACGTCAATCAGGCGGCGTTCACCGTGCACGCCGAGGTGCACCGGGCGCGACCGGACGTGGTGGCGGTGGCGCACTCCCACTCCACGTACGGCCGGGCGCTGGCCGCGCTCGGGGAGCTGATCGAGCCGATCACGCAGGAGGCGTGCGCGTTCTACGAGGACCACTGCCTGTACGACGCATACACGGGCGTCGCGGTGGACGCCGCCGAGGGGCGGCGGATCGCGGCCGCGCTCGGTGGCCGCAAGGCGGTGATCCTGCGCAACCACGGGCTGCTGACGGTGGGCGACTCGGTCGACGCGGCGGCCTGGTGGTTCATCTCCATGGAGCGGTGCAGCCGGGTGCAGCTCGCCGCGCGGGCGGCCGGGAAGCCGGTGCCGATCGGGCACCGGGAGGCGGTCGCGACGCGTGAGCGGCTCGGCACCGACCTGGTGGCCTGGATCAACTACCAGCCGTTGTGGCGTCAGATCAGTCGCTCCGAGCCCGAACTCCTGTCGTAGCCGGTCGAAGGCGGTCAACTTCGCGGTGTGCTTTTCACCCCCGTGGGAGGTGTGAGCGGGGCGCGGGCCGTGACTTTCATAGGAAAGAATTCCTTTTCCTTGTCGGGTGGTTGAGACGCCGGTTGAGACACGGAAGACATGGAAGGGGCCGCCATGGCGGTGCACGAGGCGGGGCGGTGCGGTGGGTGTACGCACGAGGCACGCGAGGAGCACCGGCGGGCGGTGGCCGCGTTCCGGGCCCGGCGCGACCGGCTGGCGGTGGGGGACGGTGTCCCGGACCTCCCCGGCGGCGCGGCGCGGCGGTGGGTGTCCGAGCAGCTCGCCGAGCACGCCCGCACGGTCGCCGAGCACGGCAGGGCGCTCGGCGGGGCGTGGCCGCACGCGGTCTGGCGCGGCACGCTGTACGCGGTGTGGGGCACCGTCGCGGTGCTCGCGGGCGTCCTGCCCGTCCTGCACGCGGTGACCGCGCCGGACGGCGGCGGCTGGACCGGGGCGCGGACGGCGGGGGTGGTCGCCGCGATATGCATGGGCACCCTGCTGACCGGCGCGGCACGCGTGCACCGGGCGTACGGCGGGCTGCTGGCGCCCCTGATCGGTGAGGACAACCGGCTGTCGACGTCCCGGGCGGTGGCCGCCGCGTGGGTGCTCCTCGTGGTGTTCGCTGCCCTCCACCTCACCCTCCAGGGCGCCGCCGGGGGCGCGGTCCGGCTCGCGGGGGGCGCCCGGCTGCTGACGGTGCTCGCCCTGGTGTGCGCCGTGGTCGTCGCCGTACGCAAGATCGTGACCGTACGCCTCCTGGGGCAGCGGGTGCAGAAGGTGCGCGCCGAGCGGCCGCGCGCCGCCGACCTGCTGTGCGACGACGCGGGGCGCGCCGGTCTCGCGGACGCGCAGTACGTCCTGGTGTCGGCCTTCGCGGT
Source organism: Streptomyces sp. NPDC031064 (assembly GCF_055570965.1). Taxonomy (NCBI): domain Bacteria; kingdom Bacillati; phylum Actinomycetota; class Actinomycetes; order Kitasatosporales; family Streptomycetaceae; genus Streptomyces; species Streptomyces sp. NPDC031064. The sequence continues at coordinate 102,554 of NZ_JBVIGF010000009.1, read as the reverse complement.
GCTGTTCGCCGCCGCCCGGCTGGTCCGGCGCCCGGGCGAGCTGCCCCAGTTGCCGTGGGCGCTCGTCGCGCTGGTCGCCCTCTCCGCCGCGACCTACCTGGCCGCCAAGTGCGCCGAGGGCGTCCGCCCGGTCATCCTCTCCGTGGTGCGCGCCCCGGACGCCGGCGCCCCGGACGCCCCGATCCGTACGGGCGACGACATCGAGATCCGGGGCGCCGGCTTCGTACCGCCGGGGGCCATGACCCCCGCCCACCTCACCCGCACGGTCGTGCGCATCGGACCCGTCCACGTCCACGTGCCGCTCGTGCCCGCCCCGGGCGGCTTCACCAACCCCACGGACACCACCCTCACCGTCCCGGTCCCGGCGGACGTGCCACCCGGCTGGACGGACGTCCAGGTCGTCACCGCCGCCGGCGCGGTGACCAACCGCGTCGTCATCGACGTGGCCCCGTGAGACGTGGCCCCGTGAGACGTGTCCGCGTGTGACGTGTCCGCGTGTGACGTGTCCCCATGACGGCGGGGCTCCGGCCTGAACCGGCGCCCGGTCCGCCGCGTATCCATGGGCGGGAAGGCCGGGGAGAATCGGCTCCGGGGACCGTTGTGTGGAGAGGCAGGCCGGCGATGACGCACACCTACCGGACGACAGCGACCTACGGGAACGCCGGCGAACCACGCGGCTGGAGGGCCACCGCCTCCCGGTACGCGCTGCTTCCGCTGCGGGTCTTCCTCGGCGTCACCTTCATCTACGCCGGGCTCGACAAGATCACCGACGAGGGGTTCATGGCGGCCTCCGGGACCGGCTCGATCGGGGAGATGATGCGGTCCGTCCGGGACTCCTCGGCCGTGCCGTGGCTCGTCGACCTGGCGCTGAAGAACCCCGAAGGCTTCGGCTACGGCATCGCCTTCGGCGAACTGGCCGTCGGCATCGGCACCCTCCTCGGCCTGCTGGCGCGGCTCGCCGCGGCGGGCGGGGCGCTCATCTCGCTCAGCCTGTGGCTGACCGTGAGCTGGCAGGCCGACCCGTACTACTACGGCAACGACCTCGCCTACCTGATGGCGTGGCTGCCGCTGGTGCTGGCCGGCGCCCCGCTGCTCTCGCTCGACGCGGCCCTGGCCGCGCGGCGGCGCCGGGCGCGGTAGCCGATCCAGCCGGCGACGCCCGCCAGGAGCAGCCCGGCGCACAGCAGTGGCAGCGCCGCGTACCAGGGCGTGTCCCAGGAACCGGCCACGTCACCCGCGTACAGCGCCGCGATGGCCAGGCCCGTGGCGCCCAGGACCAGCCGGCCCGGGCGGAACTCATGACGCCACTCGCGGTGGTCGTCGGGCACGGTCTTCTCCTGATCCGGCGTGGTCTTCCCACGGCCCGGTACGCCCTGGCCACCACCCGGTCCGCCCTGCCCGGCACCCGGTACGGCCTGCTCATGACCCGGCACGGGAGACCTCCACCTGTCCGAGCCCGACCTCCAGGGTGAGGTCGAGCGTGCCTGCCGGGGCCGTGCCCCTGGGCGGGGCGATCGTGCGGGTGACGTCGCGGTCCGGAGCGACGTCCACGTCGTCGGCGGGCTCGGAGGGCAGCCGCAGATCGCCGAACCCCACCTGGACGCGCACCTTCACGGTCACGTTCCTCGGGACGACGACGTGGAGGCGGCCCGCGCCCACCTCGGCGGCGGTGCGCGCCGTCCGCTCCGCCGGAACGGCCAGGCGGGACAGGTCCAGGGTGCCGACACCGGTACCCAGCTCGTACCGGGGGCGCAGGTCAGCCGCGGACGCCGGTCTCCAGTCCGTACGTATCCACTCCGTGTCGATCTGCTGGGGTATCAGGGCCGCGCCCGTCAGCAGCACGGCCGTCACCACCGTCATGAAGACCGTGCCGACGCCCGTCCGGCCCAGGAACGAGCCGGCCACCAGCCCGAGCGCGAACACCGCCAGCGCGCACACCAGGCCGATCTGGAGGCAGACCCCCAGGGGCTGCGACCCCCAGGACAGCCCCGTGCCCAGCCCGCCCGCCACCAGGGCCAGCAGGAGGACCGGGCCGCCGATGGAGCGCGGGCCACGGGCGGCGGCCGCCACCCCCGCCCCGGCGTTCTTCGGAGGGCGCCGCAGGATCGCGTCCTCCACCCCCGCACCGTCCTCGGGGCCCCACAGATAGCCGAGCGGAACCGGCCCCGACGTACCGTCCTTGACGATCGGCTCCCGCCACCACGACGGGAACTCCGGCGGCGGCGGCGCCTTCGTCTCCGGGGGCGCCTCCGCCACCGTGTGCGCCGTCGCCGGGTCCGCCACCGCCTCGTGGCCCTCGACCAGCCGGCGCCGCCGCGACCAGACGGCCGCACCGCTGACCGCGATGATCAGGAGCAGCGAGAAGGAGACCGTGCTGCCGCTGCCCAGCATCGACAGGAACAGGCCGCAGCCGACCAGCGCCATCAGCAGGGCGATCAGCGAGGCGCCGTCCACCCGGCCCGTCACCAGCCGCCGGGCCTCGTTCTCGTCCTCGTCGTCCGCCGCCATGAGCAGCCAGGCGAAGCCGTAGAAGACCAGGCCGAGGCCCCCGGTCACGGCCAGCACGCCGGTCACGACCCGGAATATCACCGGGTCGAGGTCGAAGTGCCGCCCGAGTCCGCCGCAGACCCCCGCCACGACCTTCCGCCGCGGCGTGCGCCGCAGCGGCGGGTGAGGCGGTGCTTCATCGGCCTCTGCGGAAGCGGGGGTCGTACGCGTCATACGTCCATGGTGACGGCCCGTGAGCCCCGTCGGCACCTTCCGCGACCCTGGCCCGTCCCTGATATTGCCCCCAGGGGCCGCCGGGCTCCGGGCGGTTCCCCGTCGGGACATCTCAGGGTCGGATGAGGGGCGGCCCTGATGTCCGGGGCCGGGCGGCGTGTGACGATCGGGTCATGCCAGTCGCCGCCCGCCCGCCCGAGACGACCGACGAACCACCCGTGCGCAAGCTCTACCGCAGCGCCGACGGGCGGATGCTCGGCGGCGTCGCCCGCGGTCTGGCCGGGCACCTGGGGCTGCCCGTCATCTGGGTGCGCCTGGTCTTCCTCGCCCTCTTCATGGCCGACGGCCTCGGTGTGCTCGTCTACGCCGTCTTCTGGATCGTCGTCCCCCTGGGCGTCGGTGGCCGGTCCGCCGAACCGCGCTCGGTCTTCGAGACCACGCCCGACGGGCGGCGCCGGCTCCGCAAGCCCGACAAGGGCCAGATCGTCGCGCTCATCGCGCTCACCGTCGGCGCGGTCGGCTTCGTCAGCAGCGTCGACCTCGGCGGCAACGCCAACCGGTACGTGTGGCCGACACTGCTCGTCGGCGTCGGCGTGGTCCTGGTGTGGCGGCAGGTCGACAACGCGCGGCGGGCGAGCTGGACCGAGCCCGGCCGGCGCAAGCGGCTCTTCCAGCTCGTACGGGGCCTCGCGGGGGTGGCGCTCGTCGGCATGGGCCTGACCGTCTTCATGGTGGTGCGCGGCTCGGCCGCCCAGCTCGGCACCGCGCTCACCGCCGCGATAGCCGTCCTCGCCGGGATGGCCCTGCTCGCCGGACCCTGGCTGGTGCGGATGTCGCAGGACCTGTCCGAGGAGCGCACCATGCGCATCCGCGCCCAGGAGCGGGCCGAGGTCGCCGCCCATGTGCACGACTCCGTCCTGCACACCCTCACCCTGATACAGCGCAACGCCGACGACCCCGGCGAGGTCCGCCGCCTCGCCCGCGCACAGGAGCGCGAGCTGCGCAACTGGCTGTACCGGCCGGAGGGCACCGGCAAGGACGAGGACCAGGAGCCGGACACCCTGGCCGAGGCGGTCAAGAAGACCGCCGCCGAGGTCGAGGACAAGCACGGCGTGCCCCTGGAGGTCGTGGTCGTCGGCGACTGCCCGCTCGACGAGAAACTGGCCGCCCAGATGCAGGCCGCGCGCGAAGCCATGGTCAACGCCGCCAAGTACGGTGGCCAGGGAGGGGCGGTGCAGGTGTACGCGGAGGTCGAGGGCCGGACGGTCTTCGTGTCCGTACGGGACCGGGGTCCGGGCTTCGACCTCGATTCCGTACCCGCCGACCGGATGGGCGTACGAGAATCGATCATCGGCCGGATGCGGCGCAACGGCGGCACCGCGCGGCTGCGGTCGGTGCCGGGCGACGGCACCGAAGTGGAGCTGGAGATGGAGAGGGCGGACGGATGACCGACGAGACGACGGTTTCCGGGGAGCGGCGGGTACGGGTGGTGCTCGTCGACGACCACCGGATGTTCCGCACCGGGGTGCAGGCCGAGATCGGCCGGACCGAGACGACGGGCGTCGAGGTGGTCGGCGAGGCCGCCGACGTCGACCAGGCGGTGGCCGTGATCACCGCGACCCGCCCCGAGGTGGTCCTCCTCGACGTCCACCTGCCGGGCGGCGGCGGCGTCGAGGTGCTGCGCCGCTGCGCGAGCCTGATGAGCGCCCCCGAGAACCCGGTGCGGTTCCTGGCCCTGTCCGTGTCGGACGCCGCCGAGGACGTCATCGGTGTCATCCGGGGCGGCGCGCGCGGGTACGTCACCAAGACGATCACCGGGACCGACCTGGTCGACTCGATCTTCCGCGTCCAGGAGGGCGACGCCGTGTTCTCGCCCCGGCTGGCCGGCTTCGTGCTGGACGCGTTCGCCTCGACGGACGCCCCGCCGGTCGACGAGGACCTGGACCGGCTCACCCAGCGGGAGCGGGAGGTGCTCCGGCTGATCGCGCGCGGATACGCGTACAAGGAGATCGCCAAGCAGCTCTTCATCTCGGTGAAGACGGTCGAGTCGCACGTCTCGGCGGTGCTGCGCAAGCTCCAGCTCTCCAACCGCCACGAGCTCACCCGCTGGGCGACGGCCCGTCGGCTGGTCTGACCCGGCCTGGTATGACCCCGGCTGGGGGCCGTCGGGCGCAGTCGGGAGGATTTGTGAGGTAACCGGTACATAGGAGCGGCAACCAGTACGGCACAGGTTCCCTCCTACTCCCCGTGATGAGCCTGACAGGTACTCCCTTCTTCGTGACCGCGGTGGTGCTGGCCGTGATCGCCGTCCTGCTGCCCCTGGCGATGTGGAGCCGTGTGCGCGGCCCCGCCGTCGTCCGGGGCGCCCTGCGGCTGGGCATGGTGGCCTTCGCCCAGCTCACGGCGATCGTCGTGGTCTTCGTGGCGGTGAACAACGTCAACGGGCTGTACGACAGTTGGGACGACCTGCTGGGCACCAGCGACCACGTCGACTCCGCCATCGACCTCGGCCCCGACGGCCTGGGCGGCAAGCGCATCTCCGACCTGCCGAAGGTCAGGCAGACCTTCACGCGCGTCGACGACCCCACCATGGGCCCCGGCGTACAGAAGACCATCCTGAAGGGTCAGATATCGGGGGTGAAGGCCGAGGTGTACGTGTGGCTCCCGCCGCAGTACGACGACCCCGCCTACAAGGACAAGAAGTTCCCCGTCGTCGAGCTGCTCTCGGGCTTCCCCGGCTCGCCGAAGTCCTGGTTCGTCGGCATGCACGTCACCCAGCAGGTGGAGCCGCTGATGCGGAACGGCACCGTCGAGCCGTTCATCCTCGTGGCGCCGCGCAGCCACCTCCTCGGCCACACCGATACCGGCTGCGCCAACGTACCCGGCAAGATCAACGCCGACACCTGGCTCAGCGTGGACGTGCGCAAGATGGTCACGGACAACTTCCGGGCCTCCGACAAGCCCGACGCCTGGGCGGTCGCCGGATTCTCGTCCGGCGCCCACTGCGCCACCAAGCTGGCCATCGCCCACCCCGACCGCTACCGCTTCGGCGTCAGCATGTCCGGCTACAACGACCCGGCCGCCGAGCCGTCCTCGCTCACCGGGAAGGACCCGGAGCTGCGGCACGCGCACAACCCGCTCAACATGCTCAGGTCCGCCCCGGTCCCGCCCCGCGTCACGCTGCTGCTCACCGGGGACGGGGGCGACGGCTACCAGCAGGGCGTCGCGTTGCGGGAGGCGTCCAAGCCGCCGACGCGCGTCGACGTCCAGCAGGTCTACGGCGGTCACCGCGTCAGCACGTGGGTGCGCGAGGTGCCGTCGGTCTTCCAGTGGCTGACCCAGCAGTTCCGCACCGAGGCCGCCGGCGCGGGTGCCGCCTCCGGTGCCGGTGTGGGCGCGGGTACGGGTGCCGGTACGGGTGCCGCCTCCGGTGCCGGTGCGGGTACCAGTGCCGGTACGGGTGCCGCCTCCGGTGCCGGTGCGGGCGCGTGATCGCCTCAGTGGACGAGCACTTCCCTCACGTCACGCGTGTGGCGCCCGCCCACGGCATCTCGTCGATCGGCGCGATCCGCACCGGGGCGCCCGGGCGCGGGGCGTGGATCATCCTGCCGTCGCCGATGTAGAGACCGACGTGGCTCACCCCGGAGTAGAAGAACACGAGGTCGCCGGGGGCGAGCGCGGAACGGGGCACGCGCCGGCCGGCGTCGATCTGGGTGTACGTGGTGCGGGGCAGCGACACCCCGGCGGAGCGCCAGGCGGCCTGGGTGAGCCCCGAGCAGTCGAAGGCCGACGGGCCGGTCGCGCCCCACACGTACGGCTTGCCCAAGGCGCCGTACGCGTACGAGACGGCCTGCGCCGCGCGGGGGTTGGGCGCCGGGACCGGGCCTCGCGGCGCGGTGCCCGGTGCGGTACGGGAGGGGGCGTCGTACGCGGCGCGCTGGGCGGCGGTGAGCCGGGCGAGGAGCTTCTCGGCGGCGGCGAGCCTGGACCGCACGGTGGCCTTGTGGCGGCCCAGCTCCGCCTGGTGGGCCGTGAGGTCGCGCTGCCGCCCGGCGGCCTCGGCGCGCAGCCGGGCCAGCTCGGTGACCTGGCTCCGGGCGACGGTGACGGCCGTGGCCTGGCGGTCACCGACCCGTTCCGCGAGGGCGGCGCCCTCCAGGTAGGTACCGGGGTCGCTGGAGAGCGCGAGCTGGGCGGCCGGGTCGAGGCCGCTGTTGCGGTACTGGGCGGTGGCTATGGAGCCGAGCGCGTTGCGGGCGGCGTTGAGCCGGCCGGTCCGGCGCGCGGCCTCGTCGCGCAGCGCGTCCAGTGACGCCCGGGCCCGTTCCGCCTCCTCCTTGGCGCCGTTGTACTTCTCGGTGGCCTCCTCGGCCTCCTGGTACAGCCGGTCGACCCTCGCCTTCACCTGGGCGGGGGTGAGGTGGGGCTCGGCGTGGCCGGAACCCTCGAAGGCGGTGGCGGTGGCCGCCCCGGCGAGCGCGAGGGTGACGGCCGTGCGGCCGCTCAGAGGGTGCTGCCTGGGCTTCCGGTGCGCTGCCACGGGACGGGTCACTTCCCTTCGGACGGGGCCTGGGGCGGCTGGGGAAGGACGCTAAACCTGGGGGTCACGGCGGGGCGGTGACATGACCGCAGTTGGCCGCAGGTGAGGGTTCAGGGAGCGGATCCGACAGAAGACACCCGCTCGGAATCCCGCATTCCGTATCAGCCGTGACCGATGCGGCGAATGAGGCAACCCTGACCGGCGGCCGGTGGTATTGCCCCGGCTAGGCTCCGCCCCATGGACGTACTCATCAATGTCTTCGTCGCGCTGCACATCATCGGTATCGCCGCCCTCCTGGGCGGCTTCATGACCCAGATGAAGGCGATGGGCGAGGGTACGGCGCGCTTCGGCCCGGCGATGCTGCACGGCGCCCTGACCATGCTCGTCACGGGCGTGATCCTGGTCGGCCTCAACCAGGCCGACGACCAGACCGTGAACAACATCAAGATCGGCGTGAAGCTGGCGATCCTGGTGGCCATCCTCGGCCTGGTCTACGTCAAGCGGGACGAGGAGCGGGTCGACAAGGCGGTCTTCGGCGCCGTGGGCGGCCTGACGATGGCGAACATCTTCATCGCCACCGTCTGGACCTGACCCGGGTCACCACCGTCTGGAGCTGACCCGGCTCGCGGGCCCGTCAGGCCGGGCGCACGCTGCTGTGGATGGGCATGTAGTAGATGGACTCCTCGCGGACGTTGGCGCCGGGCCTGGGGGCGTGGATCATCTTCCCGTCGCCCTTGTAGATGCCGACGTGGCTGATGTCGTCGTAGAAGAACACCAGGTCGCCGGGGCGAAGGTCCTCCGTGGCGACCCGCGTGCCGGCCTTCACCTGGTCCCACGTCGTACGGGGCAGGTCGACGCCCGCCGCCCGCCACGCGGCCTGGGTGAGCCCGGAGCAGTCGTACGAGCTCGGGCCGGTCGCCCCCCACACGTACGGCTTGCCCATCTGCGCCTCGGCGAAGGCGAGGACCTTGCCGGCCTTGGCGGTGTGGCCGCCGTCCCCCTCCGGCTGCCGGTCCTCCTCCTGCTGCCGCCCCTCGTGGCGCTTGCGGGCCTCTTCCGCCTCCGCCCGCGCCTTCTCCTCGGCGCGCGCCCTCTCCTCCGCCCGCGCCTTCTCCTCGGCCCGGCGGCGGGCCTCCTCCTCCCGCTCGCGCTCCAGCTCGGCCAGCCGCGCCCGCTCCTCGGCCGTCAACCGCGCCAGCAGCGCCCGCGCCTCGCTCAGTTGCCGCTGCACGGTCTGCTTGGCGGTACGGAGTGAGGCCTGCGAGGCGCTGAGCGACTCCAGTTGCCGCGTCGCCTCCGCCCGCTGCTCCGCGGCCTCGGCCTGCCGGGTCCGGTAGTCGGTCAGCGTCTCGTGCTGCCGCTCGGTGAGCCGGTCCATGAGCTGCGCCTGGTCCACGAACGCCTGCGGGCTGTCCGAGAAGATCAGCGACGCGGTCGGGCCCAGCCCGCCCGAGCGGTACTGGGCGGCCGCGTAGCTGCCGAGGGTGCGGCGCGACTCGTTCAGCGCTTCCGTTCGCCGAGCGGCCTCGTCGAGCATCCCGCCGACCTCGCGCCGCTGCCGGTCCGTGGCCTCCTTGGCCTTGTTGTACTGCTGCGTCGCCGTGCCCGCCTGGCGGTAGAGGTCGTCGACCTTTCTCTGGACCTCCTCGACCGTCGGCCCCCGGTCCGGGTCGGCCGGCGCACCCGGCGCGGCGGTCGCGCTCTGTGACGACAGGAGCGTGACCGAGGCCAGGGCGGCGGCCGTCGTGACCCCGACGGCGGGGGAGTGGGCATGCAGGGTCTGCAAGGTGCGCGATGCGCGCGGCTTGCGATGCGACGCCAAGGCCGGCATCTCCTTCCGTGGACCGCCTACCGGGTTAGCTGTCAGGTTCGGGCGGAACGGAAGGTGCCCTACGGCCGTGCCCGAGGGGCTGCGGGCCGATTCACCTCGGTCGTACGTGATGGGTCCCCGGTTCCGAACTGCCATGAGAGCAGCACGAATTCGGCGTGGGCGATCCGATTGGCGTGGTTCGCCGATGAGAGAACGGACCGCTTGGGCGAGCACGCTAGCCAACCTGTGGTGGTGCTGTGAAGGATGATGTTCGATATGCCCGATACGTTTTCGTGACCTTGGCGTGATGTCGTCGACTCGGTACGGAGGGTGACGAATCGGGCCTCTTCCGGGTCGGTCCACGGCTGTCGGCCGTTCCGTCCGCGGCTGTCGGCCGGTTCGTCCACGGCTGTCAGTGGGGCGGCCTAGACTCGATAGGCGATGAGCAGCCTCTTTGACGACAGCTTCCTGGCGGACCTCCGGAACCACGCCTCCGAGGAGCCCCCGCCGCCGCCCGAGGACTCCGAGGGCCCCGGGGACGCCCCGGCCGCGGAGGAGGTCCCGCACGACCTCTTCGGGGACCGCTTCGACGTGCCCCCGCCGCGGGACACGTACTACCGCGACGGTGCCCCGCGCCCCGTCGTCGACCCCGCCGCGCTGCTGGAGGGGCTGAACGACCAGCAGCGCGCCGCCGTCGTGCACACCGGCTCGCCGCTGCTCATCGTCGCCGGTGCCGGGTCCGGCAAGACCCGGGTGCTGACCCACCGCATCGCCCACCTGCTGGCCACCCGCCACGTCCACCCGGGCCAGATACTGGCGATCACCTTCACCAACAAGGCCGCCGGTGAGATGAAGGAGCGCGTCGAGCAGCTCGTCGGCCCGCGCGCCAACGCCATGTGGGTCATGACCTTCCATAGCGCGTGCGTCCGCATCCTGCGCCGCGAGTCGAAGAGGCTGGGCTTCACGTCGTCCTTCTCGATCTACGACGCGGCCGACTCCAAGCGGCTGATGTCGCTGGTCTGCCGCGACCTGGACCTCGACCCGAAGAAGTTCCCGCCGAAGTCCTTCAGCGCCAAGATCTCGAACCTGAAGAACGAGCTGATCGACGAGGAGACCTTCGCCGACCAGGCCGCCGACGGCTTCGAGAAGACCCTCGCCGAGGCGTACCGGATGTACCAGGCGCGGCTGCGCGAGGCCAATGCCCTGGACTTCGACGACATCATCATGACGACGGTCCACCTGCTCCAGGCGTTCCCGGACGTCGCCGAGCACTACCGCCGCCGCTTCCGCCATGTGCTCGTGGACGAGTACCAGGACACCAACCACGCCCAGTACACCCTCGTCCGCGAGCTGGTCGGCACCGGGTACGAGGACCTCGACCCCGCCGAGCTGTGCGTCGTCGGTGACGCCGACCAGTCGATCTACGCCTTCCGCGGCGCGACCATCCGCAACATCCTCCAGTTCGAGGAGGACTACCCGGACGCGACCACCATCCTGCTGGAGCAGAACTACCGCTCCACGCAGACCATCCTGTCCGCCGCCAACGCCGTGATCGAGCGCAACGAGAGCCGCCGCCCCAAGAACCTGTGGACCAACGCCGGCGAGGGCGCCCGCATCATCGGGTACGTCGCGGACACCGAGCACGACGAGGCGCAGTTCGTCGCCGACGAGATCGACCGGCTGACGGACGCGGGCGAGGCGAAGGCCGGCGACGTCGCCGTCTTCTACCGGACGAACGCCCAGTCCCGTGTCTTCGAGGAGATCTTCATCCGCGTCGGCCTGCCGTACAAGGTCGTCGGCGGCGTCCGCTTCTACGAGCGCAAGGAAGTCCGGGACGTCCTCGCCTACCTGCGCGTGCTGGCCAACCCCGAGGACAACGTCCCGCTGCGCCGCATCCTCAACGTCCCCAAGCGCGGCATCGGCGAGCGCGCCGAGGCGATGATCGACGCGCTGGCGCTGCGCGAGAGGATCACCTTCCCGCAGGCGCTGCGCCGCGTCGACGAGGCGTACGGCATGGCCGCCCGGTCGGCGAACGCCGTGAAGCGGTTCAACACGCTGATGGACGAGCTGCGAACCATCGTGGAGTCGGGCGCCGGACCGGCGGTGGTCCTGGAGGCCGTCCTGGAGCGGACGGGATACCTCGCCGAGCTCCAGGCCTCCACCGACCCGCAGGACGAGACCCGCATCGAGAACCTCCAGGAGCTCGCCGCCGTGGCCCTGGAGTTCGAGCAGGAGCGCGGCGAGGAGCCCGGCACCCTGGCCGAGTTCCTGGAGCAGGTGGCGCTCGTCGCCGACTCCGACCAGATCCCCGACGAGGACGAGGAAGGCTCCGGCGTCATCACGCTGATGACGCTGCACACCGCCAAGGGCCTGGAGTTCCCGGTGGTGTTCCTGACCGGCATGGAGGACGGCGTCTTCCCGCACATGCGCGCCCTCGGCCAGACCAAGGAGCTGGAGGAGGAGCGGCGCCTGGCGTACGTGGGCATCACGCGCGCCCGCGAGCGGCTCTACCTGACGCGCTCCACGATGCGCAGCGCGTGGGGCCAGCCCTCGTACAACCCGCCGTCGCGGTTCCTGGAGGAGATCCCGGGACAGCACCTGGAGTGGAAGCGTACGGGCGCGATGGCCAAGCCCGCCGGACCGACGTCCGGGATCGCCTCGTCGCTGTCCTCGTCGCTCTCGGCCCGCTCCCGGTCCGGCCCCTCGGGCTTCGCCACGCGGCGTACGACCGACAAGCCGGTGATCTCGCTGGCGGTCGGCGACCGGGTGACGCACGACCAGTTCGGCCTTGGGACCGTGATGGCGGTGACGGGCGCGGGCGCCGACGCGCAGGCGACGATCGACTTCGGGGACGAGAAGCCGAAGCGGCTGCTGCTGCGGTACGCGCCGGTCGAGAAGCTGTAGGAGTCGCTCAGAGGCTTACGAGGTCGGGTCGAGGCCGTGGCTGCGCAGCCACGGCAGCGGGTCGATCGCGGCGCCGCCGCCGGGCCGTACCTCGAAGTGGAGGTGCGGTCCGGTGGAGTTGCCCGAGTTACCCGAGTACGCGATGACCTCGCCGGCCTTGACCTCGCCGGAGCGGATCTTGGTGCTGCTGAGGTGGCAGTACCAGGTCTCGGTGCCGTCCTTGGCGGTCACGATCGCCATGTTCCCGTACGCGCTGTTCCACTGGGTGCGTACGGTGCCGTCGGTCGCGGCCATCACGGGCGTGCCGTACTGGACGGGGAAGTCGATCCCAGTGTGCAGGGACATCCAGTTGACGCCCGCCTGCCCGTAGCGCGCGCTGAGCTGGTGCAGCTCCACGGGGAGGGCGAACTTGGGGCGCATCGCCTCGCGGCGGGCCGCCTCCTCCTCGCGCTTCTTCCGCTCGGCCTCCTGGCGCGCCTTGAGGTCGATGCGCTCCTGGGTGCGGCTGGCGCGATCACCGAAGTCGCGGGCGTCGGCGCTGAGCGCGGCGAGCTGGGTGTCGAGTTCGCTGTTGGCGACGACAGGCTTGACCGAGGCCGGGTCGGCGGCGGTCACCGCCTTCTCGTCGGTCTTGTTCTCGCCGGGGGTGTTGCCGGTGAGGCCGCTGACGGACGCGGCGGCGATACCGGCGACGCCCATCACGCAGGCGGAGGGCACCGCGACGGTCAGGAGCGCGGAACGCTTGGCGGGGGTGCGGCGACGGCCACGGCTGCCGCCTCCTCCGCCTCCGCCGGAGCGGCGGGTGGCGCGGGGAGTGGCGGGCACGACCGGTGCGATCGCGGTCTCGGTGAGGCTGTCGTGCACGGCGACGGGATCGGGCTCGGGCGCGTACTCGGCCGCGTACTCGGCCTCGGTCACCGGCTCCTGCTCGGCCGCGGACTCGGGCTCCGGCTGCGGCTCGGGCGCCGCCAACTGGTCAGCCGCCGCGTAGTCGTACTGCTCGGGGACGGTGAACGTCTCGGTCGGCGCGGCGGCGTAGTTCCAGGCGGTGGCGTCGTACGCCCCGGTGTCGAAGGTCGCCGTCGCGGCGGCGGCCACGTTCCACTGGCCGGTGGTGTCGTAGGCGCTCGCCTCGCTCCAGGCGCCGGCGTCCCACTGCCCGGTGTGCTCCGAGTACTCGACGTACCCGGTGGTGTCGGTGGTGGCCCACTGCTGGGTGGCGGCGGCCCACTGAGTGGAGTCGTACTGGCCGCTGTGGTCGGCGGTGTAGCCGGCCTGGTAACCGCTGCTGCTCTCGTAGGCGTTCTCGTAGCTGCCGGGAAGGGCGCCGAAGAGGGGGTCGGTGGCGAAGCTGCCGGTCTCGAAGCTGCCCGTGGAATAGGCGTCGTCTCCGACGTACCCGGCGTGGGGGTGCTGGTCGTTCACCAACTTCTCTCTCGCCTCGGCAGCAGGACCAGGTCTGGGATCGGCCCCGGCGAAGGGGGGACCCAGAGGGGAAAGCAGTGGGCGCGACTGTACCCGGCGGTACGCGCGAGCGACAATCTTCCGTGGGTTTTAGCCCCGGGGGAAAGGGGCATTCGGCCGCCTTTCGGCGGAGTGTGGGGAGAGCTTTGGCCGTACGTTCGAGAACTGTTCGAAGTTTGACCGGGCTTTGATCGGGTCGGGTCAGGCCACGGACATGGAATCGGATGTTCCGGCGGTCGCTCCGTCGGACTCCAGGGCCTGACGGATGCCGGCGGCCACCGCCGGGTGCACGGGCAGGGCGAGATGGCCGATCCCGGTGACGCGTACGTTCCGCGCGATCAGGTCCGGGTGATCGATGCGAGCCGTCTCGACGGGCACCATCCACCGGTCGAGATCGCTCCAGAAGCCGACGAAGTGCGTACGGCAGTGCGGGGCCGGCTCGCTCAACTCCCGCAGCACGGCGGAGCCGGGGCGCATCTGGCGCACCAGGGGGTGCGCGCCGGCGAGCGGCGCGACGCTCGTGCCCGAGTGCGGCGTGCCGAGGGTGACCAGGGTGCGGACGCGCCGGTCGCCGCCGAGCCGCTGGACGTAGTAGCGGGCGATCAGTCCGCCGAGGCTGTGCCCGACGATGTCGACCTCGTGGTGCCCCGTGCGGTCGCAGATCTCCTCGACGTGGCGGCCGAGCAGTTCGGCGGCGGCGCGGATGTCGCACGTGAGCAGCGAGTAGTTGAGTGACTCCACATGGCGTCGGCCGTGCCGGGCGAGGGACCGGCGCAGCAGGACGAAGACGGAGCGGTTGTCCACGAAGCCGTGCAGCAGCACGGTCGGCGGGTGGTCGCGTCCGCCGGTGACATCGGCGCCGCCGGTGACGGGCGGCCGGCGTTCCGGGGTCAGGCCGGTGGGGTAGAGGACCAGGTGGCCGACGAGGATCGCCAGCTCCAGGGCGGTGGCCTTGATCAGCGCGGTGGACAGCCGGAACGGGAAGAAGGACAGCAGCTTCCAGGGCAACAGGACCTTCACGGCCGACCTCCGAACTGGGGTGCCGTCTCGGAGGGTGGTGGCGATGAGGCCGTACCGCCGCGCCGCGCGGCTGGCGGCACGGTGATACGACGACCTCGTTGCGGCTCCCGTAGCGATCGTCCCGGCTCTCCTGTGGCCGATGGGGCCGCCCGGTGCGGGGACGACGCGTGGCGAACATGTCCCACGTGTGATTTCCCCCTCGCTATCCACCGCGAAACGGCCGGTTGCGGGATGCTGTCGATAACGTTCGTTCACCTCCCCGGCATATAGGTACGGGGGACGCATGTGGAGGCAGTGATGGGTGTGACCGGTCCGATCCGCGTGGTGGTGGCCAAGCCGGGTCTCGACGGCCACGATCGCGGCGCGAAGGTGATCGCGCGGGCGTTGCGTGATGCCGGTATGGAGGTCATTTACACTGGCCTGCACCAGACGCCGGAACAGATCGTCGACACGGCGATCCAGGAGGACGCGGACGCGATCGGTCTGTCGATCCTGTCGGGCGCCCACAACACGTTGTTCGCGAAGGTGCTCGAGCTGTTGAAGGAGCGCGACGCGGAGGACATCAAGGTGTTCGGCGGCGGGATCATCCCGGACGCGGACATCGCGCCGCTGAAGGAGAAGGGCGTGGCGGAGATCTTCACGCCCGGCGCGACGACGGCGTCGATCGTGGACTGGGTCAACGCCAACGTGCGCGTCTCCGCCGAGGCGTAACCCCCGGCAGCGGTGCCTTGAGCCGGCGGGCCGGCCCGGGACGGCGCCTTTCCCGGCACGGACCCGGGGGCCTTGGGTGCCCGTGCGCGGGCGGGCACCGTCGGGGCCGCTCCGGGACGCTCCCTCGGACGGGAGGGGGCGGGGCCGGAGCGTGGGGGTGCTCGGACGTAAAGGAGCGAAGCGACCAGTCCGGAGTCCCCCCCGCCGGAGGACCCGGCACCCGTCCTCGCCCACCGGCGCGAGGCCCTGCCCGGTGTCGCCGCACCGGTGCCCGTCCTCGCCCACCGGCGCGAGGCCCTGCCGGGTGTCGCCGCACCGGCACCCGTCCTCGCGCACCGGCGCGAGGCCCTGCCGGGTGTCGGCGCACCGGCGCGAGCCCGAGCCCGCCCGGCCGCGGCGGGCACCATGGAGCCACCCGCTTGCCCCCGCCCGGCCGCGGCGGGCACCGCGTTGCTATCCGGCCGCACCCGTCAGGGGGCCGGGGGCGGAGCCACCGGGGTCAGTTCCGCGCGCATCGCCGCGCGGAGGCGCAGCGTGGCGACCAGGCGCTGGAACGCTTCCGACCAGTAGCCGCCCGCCCCCGGTGACGCGCCCTCCGTTTCGTCCGGGACCGCCGTGAGGACCTCCAGGCGGTCCGCCTGGCCGGGGTCGAGGCACCGTTCCGCCAGGCCCATCACGCCGCTGAAGCTCCAGGGGTAGCTGCCCGCGTCGCGGGCGATGTCCAGCGCGTCGACCACCGCGCGGCCGAGCGGCTCGGCCCAGGGCACCGCACAGACGCCCAGGAGCTGGAACGCCTCCGAGAGCCCGTGCGCCGCGATGAAGTCGGCGACCCAGGCCGCCCGTTCGTCACCGGGCAGGATGGACAGGAGCTTGGACCGCTCGGCGAGCGAGGAGGTGCCGGGGCCCGTCGCCGGGGGTGTCGTCGGCGGGCCGAGCAGCGCGCGGGCCCAGGCCGGGTCCCGTTGCCGGACCGCCGCGCGGCACCACGCGGCGTGCAGCTCGTCGCGCCAGTCGTCCGCGACGGGCAGGGCGACGATCTCGACGGGCGTCCGGCCGCCGAGCCGCGACGGCCACAGGGACAGCGGGGCGGACTCGACCAACTGGCCGAGCCACCAGGACCGTTCGCCCCGGCCGGTCGGCGGGTCGGGCAGGACGCCGTCGCGCTGCATGCCCGCGTCGCACTCGTGCGGAGCCTCGACGGTGATCAGCGCGTCCCCGCCCGTACGGTCCAGGCCCACGCAGGTGGACGCGCGCTCGGCCATGCGGTGGGCGAGCGCCGAGTGGGGCAGCGCGGACAGCAGCTCGGCGGCGGTGGAGCGGACGTTGCGGCTGCGGTCGGAGAGCGCCTGTTCCAGGAACGGCTCGTCGGCGTCGGACAGGCCGCCGCGCAGCGAGTCGAGGAACATCAGCCGGTCCTCGGCCCGCTCGGTGGACCAGGTCGAGGCGAGCAGGGCGACCGCGGCGGCGGGGTCGTGGGCCCGCACGGCGCCGAGCACGGCGACCCGCTCGGCGAACAGCCCTTCCTCCCACAGCCGCCGCACGGCGTCCTGGTCGGCGGGGTCAGGCGGCGCGGTTCCGCCCGGGGCGCCGCGCAGCGCGAACCGCCACTCCGGGTTGAGCCGGGCCAGCCACAGCCCGCGCGGCCCGGCGAACGCCAGCGCCGCCGGGCGCAAGTCGGTGCGGGCCCGGGCTGTGTCGAGGAGCGCGGGCAGGGCGGCCGCCGGCGCCCGGTAGCCGTGCTCGTTGGCGGCCGCCAGCCACTGCGGGAGCAGCTCGGTCAGGTCGGGCGCCGCGCCCCGGCGGCCGCCGCCCGAGGAGGCGCCGGAACGGTCGGCGAGCAGTTGGCCGAGCCGGCGCCGGGCGGGGCCGGGAAGCGGTGGCCGGTCGTCGTGCGGCGCCGGCTCGGGCAGGGCGGCGGCGGGCCCCGGGAGCAGCCCCGCGCGGCGCCGTACGGTGTGCAGCGCGGCGGCGTCCAGCAACGCGACCGGCGCGTCCTTGCCGGGCGCCAGGACGTCGGCGGCCGGCGGCCGGCGGTCGGTGCCCAGCAGCGCCGTGGTGACGAGGTCTTCCCAGGTCGTGGTGGTCATCGGGGTCCTTCCGTACGTCAGGTCAGCGCGACCGTCTCGGGCGTGTCCGCGGACCAGGCGGTCAGCGGGGTGAAGCCGCGGTGCCCGCACTCCCCGAACACCGTGACGGGCCTGCCGCCGGACAGGGCGGCCAGCCGCCACAGCCCGGGCCGGGCGAGCGCGGCCGGGGCGACCGGCAGCGCGGCACCGCCGTCCGCGTCGGCCACCTGCCAGGTGCCGTCCTGGCAAGGCACGGGTACGACGCCGGTCAGCGTCACCGGCCAGGACTCCAGCCACGGGTCGTCCCGCAGGGCCGATCCGTAGGCGGCCGGCGCGTCGGCCACGGGCCCGCCCGGCGGCGGCCCGGCGTCGGGCACCGGTGCGGAGAACCGCTCGCCCAGCTCCGCCCGCAACTGCCCCGCGCCCGGGTACGGGACGACTTCGGCGTCGATCGTCACGCCCACGGGCAGGGCCAGCTCGGGCGTCCGCCCGGCCGCGCCGAAGGAGAGCAGCAGCGCCGTGCGCCCGCTGTCCCGCCCGTACAGCCAGACGCGGCGCGTGGTCAGCCTGCCGTCGGAGGTGTCGTACTGGGCGAGGACCGACCAGTGGTCGCGCACGGCCGGGCCCTCGGCGGGCGCGGTCAGCCCGACCCTGGTGCGCACCGTCGCGGCCAGCGGCCCCGGGAGCCGCCCGATGTCCAGCCACGCCCGGTCGAGCAGGTGTGTCAGCGAGCACTCCTCCAACAGCCGCACCGGCCAGCCCGGCCCCGAGCCGGGTATCGCGCCCAGTTCCCTGACCCGGCCGGCCAGGCCGGGCGCCTGCGCGTCGACCATCCGGGCCGCGGTCTCCTCCCACAGCCCGTACCCCGACCGGTCGGCGGCGGCGAGCCCGCCGCGCAGCAGGTCGGCCAGCCGCTGCTCCAACTCCTCGGCGCCCGCGGTGATCCGGGCGGCCCGCTGCTCGGCCCGGCGCCGTGCCGCCTCCGGATCGGCGTTCTTCGCGGGCGTCCCGCCACCCGCCTCTCCCTTCCCGGCCGCGCGTGCGCGCCGGCCCTCCAGCCACTGCGCGGCCCAGTCCGGCACGTCCGAGCCGGGCAGGGCCTCCCCGTCGGCCGCCCAGAGCAGCAGCAGCCCCAGCGCGTGCTTGCACGGGAACTTCCGGCTGGGACAACTGCACTTGTACGCCGGACCCTTGGTGTCGACGACCGTCTGGTACGGCTTGCTGCCGCTGCCCTTGCACAGTCCCCAGACGGCCCCCGAGCCGTCGCTTCCGCCGCCCGACCACGGCCCGGCCGTGGAGAGCTTGCCGCCCGCTCTGCGTGAGGCGTCGTCAGGAGCCAGTGCCAGCACCTGTTCCGCCGTCCAGCGCACCCCCTGCTGATTCATGCCACCGACGGTAGGCGGCGGCACTGACAATCGGCGGTGACCAGCGGATTCGCCCCGGAAGCGGGCGCTTGGCGCGATCAGTTGACTTTGCTTTCCCTTTACTGTTTTCTGCCGGTGACGCAGTCAACTCATCCGGGGGGTCAGCATGAACCGCATCAGCCGCTCCATCGCTTCCGTACTCATCGCCGGCGGTCTCGTCGCCGGGCTCGGCGCCTGCTCCGAGATCGCGGACGAGGCCGCCAAGCAGGTCGAGAAGGAAGTGAACGAGCAGTACGAGGTGACGTACGAGATCACCGGCAAGGGCATCGACTCGATCGACTACCACGTCGACGGCGGGGACGCGACGAAGCCCAAGGTCGAATCCGTGCAGAAGCCCACGCTGCCGTGGAAGAAGACGGTGAAGCTCCGCGGTCTGCTGCCGCCCGGCGTGATCCCCGTCGCGGTCGACCCGGCGGGCGTCGAGATGACCTGCAAGATCACCTATCAGGGCAAGGTCATCTCCGAGCAGTCCGCGAAGGGCATGGCCGCCGCCACCGGCTGCATCGCCGTGTCGCCGGTCGCGGGCTGACACCGCGCCAACTCCGTTCGAACATCGGCCGTTTCCGCCTGTGAGCTGCGGAAACGGCCGATTGTCAGTGGCGTGGTGCACGGTGGATTCCACACCCGGTCGAACACGATGTGGAGGGGGATCCATCACCGTGCCCGTAACCACCGAAGCCACCGCGGTATCCCGCGACGAGGCCCTGCGCCCGCACGCCGAGGACGCGTTCGCGCACGAACTGAAGGCGCTCGCGGCGGCCGACGACCGGCCGCGCCCGGCCCGCTGGCGACTGTCGCCGTGGGCCGTCGCCACCTACCTGCTCGGCGGCACACTGCCCGACGGCACGGTGATCACACCCAAGTACGTGGGACCGCGCCGGATCGTCGAAGTCGCCGTCACCACCCTCGCCACCGACCGCGCCCTGCTCCTGCTCGGCGTCCCCGGCACCGCCAAGACCTGGGTGTCCGAACACCTCGCCGCCGCCGTCAGCGGGGACTCGACCCTCCTCGTGCAGGGCACCGCAGGCACACCCGAGGAAGCCATCCGGTACGGGTGGAACTACGCGCGGTTGCTCGCCCACGGCCCCAGCCGCGACGCCCTCGTACCCAGCCCGGTCATGCGCGCCATGTCCGACGGCATGACCGCCCGCGTCGAGGAGCTCACCCGCATCCCCGCCGACGTGCAGGACACCCTCATCACGATCCTGTCCGAGAAGACCCTGCCGATCCCCGAGCTGGGCCAGGAGGTCCAGGCGGTCCGTGGATTCAACCTCATCGCCACCGCCAACGACCGCGACCGGGGCGTCAACGACCTGTCCAGCGCGCTGCGCCGCCGCTTCAACACCGTGGTGCTCCCGCTGCCCGCGACCCCGGACGCCGAGGTCGACATCGTCTCCCGCCGCGTCGACCAGATAGGGCGCTCCCTCGACCTGCCGGCCGCACCCGAGGGCATCGACGAGATCCGCCGGGTCGTCACCGTCTTCCGCGAACTGCGCGACGGCGTCACCACCGACGGCCGCACCAAGCTCAAGTCCCCCTCCGGGACGCTCTCCACGGCCGAGGCCATCTCCGTCGTCACCAACGGCCTCGCCCTCGCGGCCCACTTCGGCGACGGCGTGCTGCGCCCCGGTGACGTGGCCGCGGGCATCCTCGGCGCGGTCGTCCGCGACCCGGCGGCCGACCGGGTCGTCTGGCAGGAGTACCTGGAGACGGTCGTGCGCGAACGGGACGGCTGGAAGGACTTCTACCGGGCCTGCCGGGAGGTGTCGGCGTGACGGCCACGACCGGCCCCCTGCTGCTCGGCGTCCGCCACCACGGCCCCGGATCGGCCCGCGCCGTGCGGGCCGCGCTCGACGCCGCCAAGCCCGTGGCCGTGCTGATCGAGGGCCCGCCCGAAGGGGACGCCCTCCTGCCGCTCGCCGCCGACGAGCGGATGCGCCCGCCGGTCGCGCTGCTCGCCCACGCCGTGGACGACCCCGGACGGGCGTCGTTCTGGCCGATGGCCGAGTTCTCCCCCGAGTGGGTCGCCATCCGCTGGGCGCTCGACCACGGCGCGGCCGTCCACTTCATCGACCTGCCCGCCACCCACACGCTCGCCATGGCCAAGGACCCCACCTGGGAGGACGGCGAGGGCGAGGAGACCGACGGCGGCGAGCCCGAGGAGCGGCGCCACGGACTGCGCGTCGACCCCCTCGCCGTCCTCGCCGAGACCGCCGGATACGACGACCCGGAGCGCTGGTGGGAGGACGTGGTCGAGCACCGCGGCACCGGAGCCGCGCCCAACGGGCCGCCGGGCGACGGCACCCCGGGGCACGGGCAGGACCACGCCGGCGATCACGACCCGGTCGCGGTCTTCGCCGGACTCGCCGACGCCATGGCCGCCCTGCGCGAGACCTACGGGCACGGCGGCCACCACCGAGACCTCGTCCGCGAGGCGTACATGCGCCTCCAGCTCCGTGCCGCGCGCAAGACCCACGGGGACGGCGTGGCCGTCGTCTGCGGTGCCTGGCACGTGCCCGCGCTCGCCGCGAAATCCACCGTCACGGCCGACCGCGCCCTGCTCAAGGGCCTGCCCAAGGTCAAAACGGAGATCACCTGGGTGCCCTGGACGCACCGCCGGCTCGCCCGGCACAGCGGGTACGGCGCCGGCATCGACTCGCCCGGCTGGTACGGGCACCTGTTCAGCGCCCCCGACCGGCCGGTCGAGCGGTGGATGACCAAGGTCGCCGGGCTGCTCCGCGACGAGGACCGGATCGTCTCCTCCGCCCACGTCATCGAGGCCGTGCGGCTCGCCGGGACGCTCGCCGCCATGCGCGGGCGCCCCCTCGCCGGACTCACCGAGACCATCGACGCCGTACGGGCCGTGATGTGCGACGGCTCCGACGTGCCGCTCGGGCTCATCAGGGACCGGCTCGTCATCGGCGACGCGCTCGGCGAGGTGCCCGAGAGCGCCCCCGCCGTGCCCCTGCAACGCGACCTCACCAGGCTCCAGCGCACCCTGCGCCTCAGACCCGAGGCCCTGGAGCGCGAACTGGACCTGGACCTGCGCAAGGAGACCGACGCGGCGCGCAGCCGCCTGCTGCACCGGCTGCGGCTCCTCGGCGTCGGCTGGGGCGAACCGGCCGCCGGACGCGGCAGCACCGGCACGTTCCGGGAGAGCTGGCGGCTTCGCTGGGAGCCGGAGTTGTACGTCCGGGTCGCCGAGGCCGGCGTGTGGGGCACCACCGTGCTCGCGGCCGCCACCGCCAAGGCCGAGTCGGACGCCGCCTCGGCGACCGCGCTCGCCGACGTCACCGCCCTCGCCGAGCGGTGCCTGCTGGCCGGGCTGTCCGACGCCCTGCCCGTGGTGATGAGGGCCCTCGCCGACCGCGCCGCGCTCGACGCGGACGTCGGCCACCTCGCCCAGGCCCTGCCCGCGCTGGCCCGCTCCCTGCGGTACGGCGACGTGCGGTCCACGGACACGGCCGCGCTCGGAGAGGTCGCCACCGGACTCGCCGAGCGCGTCTGCGTCGGCCTGCCGCCCGCCTGCACGGGCCTCGACGCGGACGGCGCCGCCGAGATGCGCGGCCACCTGGACGCCGTGCACACCGCGATCCGGCTGCTTCCGCGGGCCGAGGACATCACCAACCGCTGGGCCGGCGTCCTGCACAAGCTCGCCGCGCGGGACAGCGTGCCCGGCGTCATACGGGGGCGGGCCGCCCGGCTGCTGCTGGACGACGGGCGGCTCGCGGAGGACGAGGCCGCCCGGCTGATGGGGCTCGCCCTCTCGCCGGGCACGCCGCCCGCCGATGCGGCCGCCTGGATCGAGGGGTTCGTCGGCGGGGGCGAGGGCAACCCCGGTGGCGGGATGCTGCTCGTCCACGACGAACGGCTCCTCGGGCTCGTCGACGCCTGGCTCACCGGGGTTCCGGCCGAGGCGTTCACCGACGTACTGCCGCTGCTGCGGCGCACGTTCTCCGCGTACGAGGCGGGCGTGCGGCGCACGCTGGGCGAGTTGGTGCGGCGCGGCCCGGCGGGCGGCGGCCCGGCCCGCCCGGAGGCCGGGGTGCCCGGCTTCGCGCCGGAGCTGGACGAGACGCGGGCGGACGCGGTGCTGCCGCTGCTGCGGCTGCTGCTGGGCACGGGGGACAGGGACGGGCAACGAGCTGTTGGGGGTGGGCTGTGAGCGGGACTGAGGACGAGCGGCTGCGGCGCTGGCGCCTGGTGCTGGGCGGGGGAGCGGCCGACGGGACGGGCTGCTCGCTCGCCGGGACCGATGCCGCCATGGACGGCACGCTGGCCGCGCTGTACGGGGAGAAGAGCGGCCAGGGCCGCGGCGGGCGGGACCGTTCGGCGGGGCTCGGAGCGTCGGCGCCGTCCGTCGCCCGCTGGCTCGGCGACATCCGCACCTACTTCCCCAGCTCGGTCGTCCAGGTGATGCAGCGTGACGCCATCGACCGGCTCGGCCTGTCGACGCTGCTCCTGGAGCCCGAGATGCTGGAGGCCGTCGAGGCGGACGTCCACCTCGTCGGCACCCTGCTCTCGCTCAACAAGGCGATGCCCGAGACGACGAAGGAAACGGCGCGGGCCGTCGTACGCAAGGTCGTCGACGACCTGGAGAAGCGGCTCGCCACCCGCACCCGCGCCACGCTCACCGGCGCGCTCGACCGCAGCGCGCGCATCAGCCGGCCGCGGCACCGGGACATCGACTGGGACCGCACGATCCGGGCGAACCTCAAGAACTACCTCCCGGAGTACCGCACGGTCGTGCCCGAGCGGCTCATCGGGTACGGGCGGGCCGCGCAGTCCGTGAAGAAGGACGTGGTGCTCTGCATCGACCAGTCCGGTTCCATGGCGGCGTCCGTGGTGTACGCGTCGGTGTTCGGAGCCGTGCTCGCCTCCATGCGGTCCATCGCGACCCGGCTCGTCGTCTTCGACACGGCCGTCGTCGACCTCACCGACCAGCTCGACGACCCCGTGGATGTCCTGTTCGGCACCCAGCTCGGCGGCGGCACGGACATCAACCGGGCGCTGGCGTACTGCCAGTCGCAGATCACCCGCCCGGCCGACACCGTCGTCGTGCTGATCAGCGACCTCTACGAGGGCGGCATACGCGACGAGATGCTCAAGCGGGTGGCGGCGATGAAGGCGTCGGGCGTGCAGTTCGTCGCGCTGCTCGCCCTCTCCGACGAGGGGGCCCCGGCCTACGACCGCGAACACGCGGCGGCGCTCGCGGCGTTGGGTGCCCCGGCGTTCGCGTGCACCCCCGACCTCTTCCCGGAGGTGATGGCGGCGGCGATCGAGAAGCGGCCCCTGCCCATACCGGACATGGCGACTCATCAGTAACACGGGACTTGCGTCACCCCGGGATGTTCGTGCAAGCATCAGCGCGACGTACGCGGAAGGCGATGTTCCGCGACGTGTTCCGCGAAGGGGGAGGATCCGGGCACCGTGACCGCCGCAGCCGTCGTCCCCCTCGCCGTTCCGCGCCTCCCGCGCGGGGCGGTGGCGCGGCGCGCCCTGGCCGTCATGCTGTTCCTCGGGGGCCTGCTGGCCCTCGGCCTCCTCTGCGGTTCCCCGGCACAAGCGGCGGACCACCCGTCGCCGACGCCCGTCGGCCCACCGTCGCCTCCGGCCGCCGCCGGGGTCACCCCCGGCACGGCCGACCCCGTCCCGGGCACCGTGCGCGGGGCTACGGAAACCACCGAGCTGGTGGCCCCTTCCGGAGCCGCGCCCGGTACCGGGATCGTGTCCGGTGCCGACGCCACTGCCGTGTCCGGTGCCGGTCTCCGGCCCGACGCCGGTGCAGTGCCCGTCCCGGGCGCCGCCCCCGGCACCCAGCCCGGTGCCGGTGCGGCTCCCGGCGCCCTGCCCGGCACCCCTGCCCTCCCCGCCACCACCGCCCTCCCCGCCACCACCGCCCTGCCCGACGCCACCGCCCTGACCCAGACCGGCGCCCTGCCCGGTGTCGGGGCAGCGCCCGGTGTCGGGGCAGCGCCCGGTGTCGGGGCAGCGCCCGGCGTGGGGGCAGCGCCCGGTGGCGTGCCCGGGCATGTCGTCGGCGGCGTACAGGAGGCGGCCGGGGGCCTGCCGGGGCAGGGGGAGTGGCCGGCGGCGCCGGTGGCGCCCGACGTGCCGGTGACGCCGGCGCCCCAAGCGCCGTCGCCGCTCGCGCCGGGCGCGCTTCAGGTGGAGCCGCAGTCGCGACCGCAGTCGGAGTGGGGGTCCCAGGCCCAGCGCGGGGAGCGGAGCATGGTGCCCGGCGCGCCCGGGCCCGAGGGCGCCGCGCCCCGCACCCCGGCCGGTGCCACCCCGTACCCCACGCAGGCGTACAGGCACGCCTTCACCGACCGGGCGGACCGGGGTGACCGGGCGGACCGGTCGGCGGGCGCGGTGCTCGCCGCGCCGCTGCCCTTCGCGCCCGGACCCTGCCACGGCGCCGTCCGGCAGTCCGCCGTCGGTGACAGCGGCACGTCGCGCACGGGCGGTGACCAGCACGCCCTGGCGTCCACGGTGGCCGCGCACCCCGGACCGGTCCGGGGCGCCGCGCTGCCGGCGACCGCCGCGTCCGTCCAGGACCGGCCCCACAACATCCTCGAATTCCCCGGCTAGGGCAGACCTCCCCCCGCTCAAGACCTGCCGCGCGGGGGCGGGACAGGTCTGCCCGCCGTCTCAAGAGCTCCTCAGGGGCTCAAGAGCTCAAGAACTGAATTCGAAGGATCCGACGCACCCATGCACAAGAACATCCGCCGCTCCATAGCCGTTGCCGCCACCGCCACCGGCATGTGGGCGATCGGCACCGCCGCCGCCAGCGCGACCGAGGTGTCCGTCTCGGTGCCGCTCTCCTCGCCGGACAAGGCCGCCGTGGCCGCCGACACGCCCGTCGACTCGCTCGTCGACGGCACCACCGCCGCCGCCACCTCCGACGTCCAGGCCACCCAGCAGGCCGCCCAGCAGGTCACCCAGGACGTCCAGCAGGACACCCAGCACCTCACCCAGCAGGTGACCCAGGACGTCCACACCGACGCCCGGTACGCGTCCGCGCAGGTCCAGGGCGTCGGCGGCGAGGTCCAGAGCGAGGTCCAGGGCGAGATCGACTACCTCTTCGGCCCGCTCGACGCCTTCGCCCACGAGGTGCAGAGCGACCCCGTCGCCACCGCCACCCCCCTCGCGGACGCCGCCCTCCAGGACACGCTGCCGCCCATCGCGTACCGCACCGTCCACGCCGCCGCCCCCGTGGCGGGCCAGGCCGTCGGTGACGCGGGCGTCCTCGCCGAGGACGTCGTCTCCGACGCGTACCCGTTCGCCGAGGGCGTCGTCTCCGGCGTCCAGCCGCTGGCCGGCGGCGTGGCCGGGCAGGTGGACCCGTTCGCGGACGGTGTCACCGGCTCCGTTCAGCCGTTCGCGCAGGCGGTCGTCGACACCGTCTCCGACCACGTCGAGCCGGTCGCCCAGGGCGTCAGCGGCAGCGCGACGGGTCTGGCGTACGGCGTGACCGGTGAGGTGGCGCCGTTCGCGCACGACGTCACCGGCGACGTCCAGCCCTTCGCGACCGGCCTGGTCGGGGGCGTCACCTCCGACGTCCAGCCGCTCGGCGCCAACGCCGTCTCCGGCGTGCAGGGCACCGTCGGCACGGTCACCCCGGACTACCTCCCGTACGGCGTGTGACCGGAGTCTGATCCGGTACGAAATCCGTAGCAACGGGCGGTCTCACATCCGGTGGGGCCGCCCGTTTGAGGTCCGTGCTTGTGACAGGTATCACCGCTCCGGTGTGATCTGCGATTTAGGTGCCCAGGTCTCACGGGGATAATCTGCGAGACGGACATGCCGCGTCCACGGACACCGTGTACGCCTCCCTTGTGACAGCGCAGTCACGTTGCCCTCCGCGGCACGCCCACGCAGACAACGAACCGCGATCACCAGAAAAGGGACGGACGCGCGTGGACCTGTTCGAGTACCAGGCGAGGGACCTCTTCGCCAAGCACGGTGTACCGGTGCTGGCCGGTGAAGTCATCGACACGCCTGAGGCGGCGCGCGAGGCGACCGAGCGACTGGGCGGCCGTTCGGTCGTCAAGGCGCAGGTGAAGGTCGGCGGCCGCGGCAAGGCCGGCGGCGTGAAGCTGGCCGCCACGCCGGACGAGGCCGTCGCCCGCGCGACGGACATCCTCGGTATGGACATCAAGGGCCACACGGTCCACAAGGTGATGATCGCCGAGACGGCACCCGAGATCGCCGAGGAGTACTACGTCTCGTACCTCCTCGACCGCACCAACCGCACCTTCCTCGCCATGGCCTCCGTCGAGGGCGGCATGGACATCGAGGAAGTCGCGGCCACCAAGCCCGAGGCCCTGGCGAAGATCCCGGTCGACGCCAACGAGGGTGTCACCGAGGCCAAGGCCCGCGAGATCGTCGAGGCCGCGAAGTTCCCGGCCGAGGTCAAGGACCAGGTCGCCGAGATCCTGGTGACCCTGTGGAAGACCTTCGTCGCCGAGGACGCCCTCCTCGTCGAGGTCAACCCGCTGGCCAAGGTCGCCGACGGCCGGGTCATCGCCCTCGACGGCAAGGTGTCCCTGGACGCCAACGCCGACTTCCGCCAGCCCGAGCACGAGGCGCTCGAGGACAAGGCCGCAGCCAACCCGCTCGAGGCTGCCGCCAAGGCCAAGGGCCTCAACTACGTCAAGCTCGACGGCGAGGTCGGCATCATCGGCAACGGCGCCGGCCTGGTCATGTCGACCCTGGACGTCGTCGCGTACGCCGGTGAGGCGCACGGTGGCGTCAAGCCCGCCAACTTCCTCGACATCGGTGGCGGCGCCTCCGCCGAGGTCATGGCGAACGGCCTCGAGATCATCCTCGGTGACCCCGACGTCAAGTCCGTCTTCGTCAACGTCTTCGGCGGCATCACCGCCTGCGACGAGGTCGCCAACGGCATCGTCCAGGCCCTGAACCTGCTGTCCTCGCGCGGCGAAGAGGTCACCAAGCCGCTGGTCGTGCGCCTCGACGGCAACAACGCGGAGCTGGGTCGCAAGATCCTGTCGGACGCCAACCACCCGCTCGTGCAGCGCGTGGACACCATGGACGGCGCGGCCGACAAGGCCGCCGAGCTCGCGGCTGCGAAGTAAGGGACGAGGTCAGAAACACCATGGCTATCTTCCTGACCAAGGAAAGCAAGGTCATCGTCCAGGGCATGACCGGTGCCACGGGCATGAAGCACACCAAGCTCATGCTGGGTGACGGCACCAACATCGTCGGTGGCGTGAACCCCCGCAAGGCGGGCACGACCGTCGACTTCGACGGCACCGAGGTCCCGGTCTTCGGCTCCGTCAAGGAGGCGATGGAGAAGACGGGCGCCGACGTCTCCGTCCTCTTCGTGCCGCCGGCCTTCGCCAAGGCCGCCGTCGTCGAGGCGATCGACGCCGAGATCCCGCTGGCCGTCGTGATCACCGAGGGCATCGCCGTCCACGACTCCGCCGCGTTCTACGCGTACGCGGTCGAGAAGGGCGGCAAGACCCGGATCATCGGCCCGAACTGCCCCGGCCTGATCACCCCCGGCCAGTCCAACGCCGGCATCATCCCGGGCGACATCACCAAGCCCGGCAAGATCGGTCTGGTGTCCAAGTCGGGCACGCTCACCTACCAGATGATGTACGAGCTGCGGGACATCGGCTTCTCGTCCGCCGTCGGCATCGGTGGCGACCCGGTCATCGGCACCACCCACATCGACGCGCTCGCGGCCTTCGAGGCCGACCCCGAGACCGAGCTGATCGTGATGATCGGTGAGATCGGTGGCGACGCGGAGGAGCGGGCGGCCGACTTCATCAAGGCCAACGTCACCAAGCCGGTCGTCGGCTACGTCGCGGGCTTCACGGCCCCCGAGGGCAAGACGATGGGCCACGCCGGTGCGATCGTGTCCGGTTCGTCCGGCACCGCCCAGGCGAAGAAGGAGGCCCTTGAGGCCGCGGGCGTCAAGGTCGGCAAGACCCCGACCGAGACGGCCAAGCTGGCGCGCGCCATCCTCGCGGGCTGAGTCACCGCCTGACACAACCGCAAGCGCAACCGCACAGCGATGGGCCCGCTCCCGGACGTACTCCGGGGGCGGGCCCGTCGGCGTGTGCGGCCGCCCGCGTCCCTGTGCGTCCGCGCGTCAGTGCGCGTCCGGGACCAGACGTGCGGGGCCGGTGACCGGCTCGGAGGTGAGCCGGTCGTGCAGGGCCTTGTCCTTGGGGGTCAGGCGTTCGGGGCCGCTGAGGACCGGGACGCCGCCGACCGCCTCGCCCGGCGCCAGCGGGGGCCGGTAGCCGGTCGGCGCGGTGGCCAGGGTGAACGCGGTCGCGCCGACGATGACCGTCGTCAGCGCGATGGCCCCCCTCGTCCAGAACCTGGCCCGGCGCTCACTGCCGCTGCGCACGGTCCGCGCGGTGGCCAGCACGATGGTCGGCCCCTTGGCGAGCAGCGAGGCCAGCCGCTGGTGCAGGACCGCCGGGTCGGCGAGCTCCGGGATGCGCGCGGCGAGCACCTCGCGGGCGTGCAGGACGCGGTTGCCGGCCGCCGGGGTGCTGGCCTCGGTCTCGGCCGCCGTCTCCGGCAGGTCCAGGCCGAGGCCGTCGTACAGCAGCAGTGTGCGGCGGTACGCGGGCGGCAGCTCCAGCAGCGCGCCGCGCAGCGCCTGGGCGGCCCGGTCGGTGGTCGGGGCGTCGGGGTGCCGGTAGGAGCGGCGCAGCCGGTGCCAGGGCGACAGGGCGTACTCGTGCATCGCCGCGCGCACCCACCCGGCCGGGTCCCGGTCGACGGCGACCTCCGGCCAGCGCTCCCACGCCAGGTGGAAGGCGTACTCGACGGCCTCGCGGGACAGCCTGCGCCGCCCGGTGAGCAGGTAGGCCTGCTGTACGAGGGCGGGGGCGGCGTACGCGTACAGCACGTCGAACGCCTCGAACGCGTCGGCCGGCCCGGACCCGGGCGCGGGCACGGCGGCGGCGACGGGCACGGCGGCGGCCGCGGGCTCCGGCTTCCGTGCCGGCTCCGGTGAGGGCTCCGGCGACTCCTTACGGGCCGGGCGGTCCCCCTGGGCGGCGCCCAGCAGCCTCGCGTACGCCTCCCGTTTGCGCCCGCGCGGGCTGGTGCGCCCGGTCTCCCAGGAACGCACCGTCGCGCGCGTGACCCCGACCAGTTGGGCGAGCTGTTCCTCCGTCATGGACATCGCCTCGCGCAGCCGGCGCCGCTCCTTGGGGGACGGCAGCGGGGGCGCGGTACGGGGGGTGGTGGTCGTGGTCCGGGTCATGGCCGGACCCTGGCAGGGCTGCACTCGACGAAAAAGTACATAACCGTATATTGCGCGCCACACCGGCCATTCTCCCGTTACATGGATCAAGCGCGTGTCGTTGGCAGCATGGCGCCGTGACCGAAGCGACCGACCACCCGCCGGCCCTCGTCCAGGGCGGCCGGACCGCCGCGCTGGCCGGGGCCTGTGTGCGCGGCGCGCTCGCCGCCGGGCTCGGACTCGGCTCCGTCACCGTCCTGGTGATGGTGATGTGGATCAGCTCCCCGTACCCCGACAGCGGCCCCGGCGGCGCCCTGCACGTCGCGGCGGGCGTCTGGCTCCTCGCCCACGGCGTCGAACTGGTGCGCCCCACAACGCTCTCCGGGACGCCCGCGCCCGTCGGCGTCGTCCCGCTGCTGCTCGTCGCGCTGCCGGTATGGCTGGTCCACCGGACCGCGCGGGACGCCGCCGAGCCCGCAGAGGCCCGCCCCAGGCCGTCGGCGACCGGCGCCGTGGGTGCCGTGACGGGCGGCTACCTGCTGGTCGCCGCCGGGACCCTGGGGTACGCGGCCGGCGGGCCGCTGCTCGCCGAACCGGTCGCCGCCGCGCTGCACGTGCCGCCGCTCGTCGGGCTCGCCGCGGCCGCCGGGGTGTGGACCGCGCACGGGCGGCCGTCGGGGCCGTTGCCGGCCTGGGTGCCGGAGCGGGTCCGGGTCGGGCTGGCCCGGTCCCGGACGGCGGTCGCGGTACGCGCCGCGGGCGCCGGGCTGGGCGTGCTCGTGGGCGGCGGAGCGGTCCTGGTCGCGGTCTCGCTGGTGTGGCACGCGGGCGCGGCGCGGGAATCGCTGCTCGGCCTGTCCGGCGTCTGGTCGGGGCGGATGGCGCTGCTGCTGCTGTCGCTCGCGCTCGCCCCGAACGCGGCGGTGTGGGGCGCGGCGTACGGGCTCGGGCCCGGCTTCCTGCTCGGTACGGGGGCGACGGCGACCCCCCTCGGGGTGACCGGGGCCGACGCCCTGCCGCCCTTCCCGTTGCTGGCCGCCGTACCGGCGGACGGGCGGGGGACCTGGGTGCACTGGACGGCCGCGGTGGTGCCGGTGGCGGCGGGCGCGGCGGTCGGGTGGTTGTGCGGGGGGCGGGTGCGGGGCGCGGGGGCGCGCGACGCGGGGCTGCGGGACGCGGCGGTGGCCGCGCTGCTGGCGGCCGTACTGCTCGGGGCGGCGGTCGCGGCGCTGGCGGCGGCCTCGGGCGGGCCGCTGGGCACGGGGCGCCTCGGGGCGTTCGGCCCGGTGTGGTGGCGTGTGGGCGGTGCGGCCGTGGCGTGGACGGCGGGGCTGGGCGTGCCGGTCGCGCTGGCGCTGCGGGCGTGGCGGCGGCGGGACCGGGGCGGGACGGTGGCGGTGCCGGAGCCCTTCCCGGGCACGCCGCCGGTGCCGGTGCCGGACACGGCGGCCCCCGCGCCGGCCCGGTCCGCGCCCGTCGGGCCCGCCGCCGCCGAGCGGCCGGCCCCGGAGGACGACCCCGGCGACCCGGCCTTCGAGCCGTACGACTTCCTCCCGGCGGCCTGGGAGGACCCCTCGGCCCGCGAAGCCCGCTGGACGGCGCTCAAGGAGGCCTCGGGCGGCCTCATGGCGGCCTTCCCGCCCAGCACCCCGGCCCGCGGGGCCCCGGGCGGTGAGACCCCCGGCCGCGAGACCCCGACCCGGGAGGCCCCAGCCCAGGAGACCCTGGGCAACGAGACCCCGGCCCGCGAGATCCCGGCTCACGAGACGCCCGCCCGCGAGACCCCGACCCGGGAGGCCCTGGCCCACGAGACCCCGGCCCACGGGACACCGGACGAGCCCGCGCAGGAGCAGGCGGCCCCCGGCGGGCCCGCCGAGGGCCGGGCGGTCCCCGGCGGACCCGCCTAGGTCCTACTCCTTGACGCCGAAGACGTCGCGCAGCGGCTCCGGGAGCATCTCGTTGCAGGAGAGCTGGCCCGTCTTGGTCAGGGCGTCGTCCACGCACGCGTAGTAGTCGCGGTAGACGACCTGGATCGTGAACGTCGCCGCCACGATCATCAGGGCCAGCGCCGCCGTGACCAGACCGCTCACCGCGGCGGTCGTCTGCGGGCGGCCCGAGCCGGGCGCGGGGCCGGCCGGGGCCGGGTCCGGGGCGCCCGTCGTGACCGGCTGGGGGGCGGCGGCGGTGCGGGACTTGCCGCGCAGGGAGCTGATGCCCCAGTACAGCGCCAGGGTGCCCAGGAGCAGACCGATCTCCGGGAAGTCGAAGATCGCGAAGAAGAACGCCCACATGCCCGACAGCAGCGCGTACCGCGCGCGGCGCTGCGCCGGGTCGGTCGGGTCCCAGCGCAGGTTGGGCGCCTCGGGGCCGCCCTGGCCCTGGCCGCCACCCTGCCGCCCGTCGCTCGGGCGGTTGCCGAAGCCGCCCGACGAGCGTCCCGGCTGTCGCGGGCTCCACTGGCTGCCCCAGGCCGGGCGCTCCTGGTCCCGGGAACCGTCCGCGGAGCCGTCGGAACCGTCGGAGCCCCCGGCGCCGTCCCCGCCGTCACCGTTGTCCGGTCGGCGCGGCTGCCAGGGCTGGTCCGGCCTGCCCTCCGGCGGCGGCGCGAACGGATTGTTCTCGTCCCTGGGCTCCGTGGACTGGCGTTCCCGCGGCAGGAGGTGGATGGCCGTGCGGCGGCGTCGGTCCGGCATGTGGTGAACGTCTTCCCCTCAGACCCCGGGCCGGCGCGACAGCGCGGGCGGGGGTCTCGTGTCGTCGTGTCCGTCCGTTCGGGGACGGCCCTGCCTCAGACGCTACCCCCCGGCTCCGCCCCCGTCCCGTGGGGGCGGCTCGGTGTGCCGGTATCGTTGCTGACGGTCGGCTCTCTCGTAGAGTTCCCCGTATCGAGGGGCTCGATTCGTTCGTACGACCATACAAAGCAACGCGAAAAGGGTTTCCCCGTGGCTGCCGCCCGCCTCGTCGTCCTGGTCTCCGGATCGGGCACGAACCTCCAAGCTCTGCTCGACGCCATCGGTGATGATCCCCAGGACTTCGGGGCCGAAATCGTCGCCGTCGGCGCCGATCGCGACAACATCGCCGGTCTGGAGCGGGCCGAGCGCGCCGGACTCCCCACCTTCGTGTGCCGGGTCAAGGACCACGCCACGCGCGACGAGTGGGACCACGCGCTCACCGAGGCGACCGCCGCGTACGAGCCGGACCTCGTCGTCTCGGCCGGGTTCATGAAGATCCTCGGGAAGGAGTTCCTGTCCCGGTTCGGCGGCCGGATCGTCAATACGCACCCGGCCCTGCTGCCCAGTTTTCCCGGTGCCCACGGAGTGCGGGACGCGCTCGCGCACGGCGTGAAGGTCACCGGATGCACCGTCCACTTCGTCGACGACGGCGTCGACACCGGCCCGATCATCGCCCAGGGCGTGGTCGAGGTCCGGGACGAGGACGACGAAGCCGCTCTCCATGAGCGCATCAAGGAAGTCGAGCGCTCGCTGCTCGTCGAGGTCGTGGGGCGTCTGGCCCGGCACGGCTACCGCATTGAGGGACGAAAGGTTCATGTCGGTGAATAAGCCCATCCGTCGCGCGTTGATCAGTGTCTACGACAAGACGGGGCTGGAGGAGCTCGCCCGCGGGCTGCACGAGAACGGCGTCGAGCTGGTCTCCACCGGCTCCACCGCGGCCAGGATCGCCGCCGCTGGTGTCCCGGTCACCAAGGTCGAGGAGCTGACCGGCTTCCCCGAGCGCCTGGACGGCCGCGTCAAGACCCTGCACCCGCGCGTGCACGCCGGAATCCTCGCCGACCTGCGCCTGGACGCGCACCGCGAGCAGCTCGCCGAGCTGGGCGTGGAGCCGTTCGAGCTGGTCGTGGTGAACCTGTACCCGTTCCGCGAGACCGTCGCCTCGGGCGCGACGCCCGACGAGTGCGTCGAGCAGATCGACATCGGCGGCCCCTCCATGGTCCGCGCCGCCGCCAAGAACCACCCCTCCGTCGCGGTCGTCACCTCCCCGGCCCGGTACGGCGACGTCCTCGACGCCGTCAAGGCGGGCGGCTTCGACCTGGCCGCCCGCAAGCGCCTGGCCGCCGAAGCGTTCCAGCACACCGCCGCGTACGACGTCGCCGTCGCCTCCTGGTTCGCCGACGAGTACGCCGCGGCCGACGACAGTGGCTTCCCGGACTTCCTGGGCGGCACCTACACCCGCCAGAACGTGCTGCGCTACGGCGAGAACCCGCACCAGGGCGCCGCGCTCTACGTCGACGGGACGGGTGGCCTCGCCGAGGCGGAGCAGCTCCACGGCAAGGAGATGTCGTACAACAACTACACGGACACCGACGCTGCGCGCCGGGCCGCGTACGACCACGACGAGCCGTGCGTGGCGATCATCAAGCACGCCAACCCGTGCGGCATCGCGATCGGCGCGGACGTCGGCGAGGCGCACCGCAAGGCGCACGCCTGCGACCCGCTGTCCGCCTTCGGCGGCGTCATCGCCGTCAACCGGCCGGTGACCGTGGAGATGGCCGAGCAGGTCGCCGAGATCTTCACCGAGGTGATCGTGGCGCCCTACTACGAGGCCGGCGCGGTCGAGGTCCTCTCGCGCAAGAAGAACATCCGCGTGCTGCGCTGCCCCGACGCCCCGTCCGCCCCCGTCGAGGTCAAGCCCATCGACGGCGGCGCGCTGCTCCAGGTCACCGACCGCCTCCAGGCCGACGGTGACGACCCGGCGAACTGGACGCTCGCCGCGGGCGAGGCCCTGCCCGCCGAGGAGCTGGCCGAGCTGGCCTTCGCCTGGAAGGCGTGCCGGGCCGTCAAGTCCAACGCGATCCTGCTCGCCAAGGACGGCGCCAGCGTCGGCGTCGGCATGGGCCAGGTCAACCGCGTCGACTCCGCCAAACTCGCCGTCGAGCGGGCCGGCGAGGAGCGGGCCCGTGGCTCGTACGCCGCGTCCGACGCGTTCTTCCCGTTCCCCGACGGCCTGGAGATCCTCACCGCGGCGGGCGTCAAGGCCGTGGTGCAGCCGGGCGGTTCGGTCCGCGACGAGCAGGTGATCGAGGCCGCGAAGAAGGCGGGCGTGACGATGTACTTCACGGGCACCCGCCACTTCTTCCACTGACGGGACGCGACCACGGGCCGCACCCTTGGGAAGGATGCGGCCCGTGGTCACGGCAGCCATGAGCGAGGGTGTGCGGCGGTCCTCAGACCCTGCGCATCCACACCGCGTAGCTGGTGGCGGTCCAGTGGCTGCTGTCGCCGGGCGCCTTGCTGAAGTTGTCGACGTCGCCCTGGGGGCAGGCCTGACCCGAGTAGTCGGCGTCGTACTTGCCGTTGGTGCCCCACCATTCGATGACGACCTGGGCGCAGTAGCCGTCGGCGGCGGTGTCCTTGACCCAGCCCGAGGCCGCGGTGCTCGAGATCGTGCCCGCCGAACTCCCGTACGAGGTGGACCTGCTCCAGGAACCCTGGGCGGTGAAGTCCCCGCTCTTCGTGACGAGGACCCAGCCTTCTCCGGCCGGCGCCTCGGGGGCCCGCGACTCCGCGGCGGCGGGTGCCGCCAGCCCTGCCAGGAGAGCGGCCGAGGCGGTGGCTCCCAGGAGTGCCTTGCGTACGATCGACATGCCGTTTCCTTCCTCCGTTGGTGTGCTCGCATCCGAAGATGCCGGGGACGGGGAAGGGCCGGAACCTGGAACGTTGCAGGGTCCGCCTCAGCAGTGATCGACCCATCGGTGGGACAGCGGGGCGTACGTCCCCGCCAGGTTGCCCTGCTGCCGTACGGCGGTGCAGCCGGTCCGGCGGCTGGCGCGGGTGAGGTCGACGCCCACGGGGGTGAAGTCGCGGCCCCGGAAGTACTCCACGCCGCCCCACCTCGATCCGTCGTCGGGCATGTTGACGAAGACCGACCTCACCGGCCGGTCCCTGGTCCACGCACAGGTCTCCTTCCCCGAGAGCCAGTCGGTGTCGTCGCGCTCCCAGTCGCACATCTCGCCGTTGCCGTACTGCTCGCTGAAGAAGCAGACGGAGCGCTGCGGGCAGTGGTGGTAGCCGTACGACAGCTCGTCGTCCCGCATCAGGTGAACCCCCGATGCCCCGAGGAGAGCCGACGCCAGAGCGGCCACCAGGGCCGGGCGGCGCCGCCACCGGCGCGGGCGCGGTCTCGGCAGGCGGGCCGAACGGGCGGCCCCGGCGGCGCGCTCCACCCGCCGCAGCAGTGAGGCCGTGTCGTGGGCGGCGCGCTCCGCGTGCGTACGGGCCAGGCAGTCCGTGATGATGTCCCGCCACGCGCCCGGAAGTTCGGGGGACAGCCGGAGTTCCTCGGCGCCCCGCGCGTAACGCACCGCCGCGTCGCGGCGCGCCTCGGGCGTGCCGCCCGGCAGCGGCAGGGAGCCGGCCAGTACGAGGTGCGCCAGTACGCCGAAGGCCCATACGTCGGCCGTCGGGCGGATCTCCCTGCCGTGTTCGCCGATCTCGGACCACAGGAGTTCCGGCGGGGTGTAGTCGGGGGTGGAGAAGGCGGGGGAGTAGGCGTGTGTGCCGTCCAGCTCCGCCGCGAGGTTGAAGTCGCCGAGCTTGACCGTGCCGTCCCGCATCAGCAGCACGTTGGCGGGCTTCAGGTCGCCGTGCAGCCACTCCGCGTGGTGCAGTTGGTGCAGCCCCGCGCACACCTGCGCCAGCAGCGCGGGCCCCGACCCCGGTACCGGGGTCCGGGCCAGCAGGGTCTCCAGGGAGCCCTCGGCCCGTTCCAGTACGAGGACGGTGGCACCGTCGAGTTCGGGGCGGTCCGGGTCGTCGACCGTCAGCGCCTCGTACATGCGGATCAGCCGTGGCGCGCGCAGCCTGCGCAGCAGCCCGACTTCACGCTCGGCCAGTTCCCGGAGGTGACGCAGCCGGCGCGGCGTCTGCGTGCCGGTCGGCAGGAACTTCAGGGCGGCGTGCCGGGGCGGTCCGGGCGGCCCGTCGCCGGTGCGCCGGGCCGCGTACACGCTGCCGAACGCGCCGGACGCGATGGCCTCGCGTACCTCCCAGTGGCCGACGCGGTAGCCCTTCGGCACCGGTACCGCGAACGGCTGCCGCGGCGGTGGGGTGCTCATCGCACCGCCCCGCTGGGGAGGGCGGCGAGGACGATGAGGTCGTCCTCGCGGACCAGGTCGAAGCGGAGGGCCAGCGAGACCAGCGACTCCTTCTTGCCGTTCTTGCGCGGGCCGGTGTCCGCGGTGTCCGGGGCCGGCTTGAGGCGCAGTTTCACCGCCAGGTAGTCGATGTTCCAGTTCACCGACGAGCGGTTCGCCGCCGGCCAGGTGGGGCGCAGCCGCTCCACCACCTGGTCCA
This sequence comes from Streptomyces sp. NPDC031064, assembly GCF_055570965.1. NCBI lineage: Bacteria > Bacillati > Actinomycetota > Actinomycetes > Kitasatosporales > Streptomycetaceae > Streptomyces > Streptomyces sp. NPDC031064. The sequence continues at coordinate 65,351 of NZ_JBVIGF010000009.1, read as the reverse complement.
GGGTGGGCAGCGGGGCGTGGGGCAGACCACGCAGCCGTGGCTCGCACAGCGCGGCGAGCACCGCGTAGTACCGGGTGGTGCGGTCGAGGGCGAAGGCCGGGGCGGTGGTGGCCCCGGAGAGACCCGCGCGGTCGACGGCGCGGTAGTCGTGGCGGGGCGCCCAGACGTCGAAGGTGAGCAGCTCGCCCGCGGCGGGCAGGACCACACGGGAGAACTCGAACGGTACGGGCGCGTCCAGGCGGCCAGGCGCGATCTTGATGTGCTCACCGGCGCCCTCCGGGTTCTCCACCACGTAGGTCTGCTCGTGGCTGAGATTGCTCAGGATCCAGAACGCGCGGTGCGCGGTGATCTCACCGGCGACCCGGGACACCCCTTCGTGGGCGATGGTCAGACCGTCCTCGGCGGTGGCCGCCCTGCCGAAGACGAGCCTCTCGCCCGCCGCGAGCCTGATCCGGCTGTCGGGGCTCTGACCGGTGCCGCCGCCGGTGCCGCCGCCGGTTCCGCCACGGGTTCCGCCGCACCGCGGTGGAACAACGATGATGGTGTACACGGAGTTCCCCCTCCTCCTGCGCCAACGGCAGTCAGGGTAAGGGCTTTCCGGAGGAGGCGTCCGTGGCCGAGGGAGAGGGTAAACGGCCGTTTCGGCGTAAACGCGGGAAGGCCGCCCCGGGTGGTTCATCGTTCGTTCGGTGGACGTTTATCCGGCGGCGGAGACGGCGAAGGCCGTGTGCCGCCGCCGGAGAGCGGTGGCACACGGCCTTCGTACGCGTACGGTCCGCGCGCGTATCAGTAACGCGGGCGGTTGAACCACGCGGTGGCGCTGCTGTTGACCATCGACGCGAGGATGATGCCGCCGATGGCGAGGCCGATGACGCCGCCGATCGCCGCGCTGGCGGTGCCCTGCGTGAAGTTGCTCAGGCTCATCAGGATGAACAGCGCGGAGTAGACGATGGTCGTCACGCGAACGCCGTTGCCTCCCTTGGAGAACTTGGCGCCGAGGACGATGGCCCAGACCGCGAAGGCGATCAGGATCAGGACCACGATGAAGCCGAGCCCGGCGAGACCGTCCGTCGCGTCACCCGCGCCCACCGAGTCCGAGACGTCCTGCGCCGCGGCGATGACGAAGGCGAAGATGATGCCGAAGATGATCTGGAGACCGGCCACGATGAACAGGAGCACGCGGGCCGTCTGCATCAGGCCGGGCATCGTCATCGGCGCGCCGCCCGGGTAGCCGGCGCCGTACGCCGGCGGGGGCGGGGCGGCCGGGTAGCCGTAGCCGGGCTGCTGCGGCTGGCCCTGCTGGGGGTAGCCGTAGCCGGGCTGCTGGGGCTGGCCCTGCTGGCCGTAGGGATTGTTCGGGTCGCCGAAGCTCATGGCGGGTTTCCTCCGTTGTTTTGCGGGGACGGCGCGGCCCGCGCGGAGGAACTTCACGAACTTTTTAGCGGTTTGCCCCCCGGCACTGCCCGCGGCACTGCGCGGATCATCGTCGTCGTATCGTCGACTTTTTGTCCAGTCGGATAACGAGGGTGTTGTGCAAGTGCAACCTCCAACGGCCTCGAATTGGAACCGGGGCGGGGTCATCCGCGAGGATGGGCACATGACCGCCCAGATTCTCGATGGCAAGGCCACCGCCGCCGCGATCAAGTCCGACCTGACCGCCCGCGTGGCGGACCTCAAGGCCAAGGGCATCACCCCGGGCCTCGGCACCGTCCTGGTCGGCGACGACCCGGGCAGCCAGAAGTATGTCGCGGGCAAGCACCGCGACTGCGCGGAGGTCGGCATCGCCTCCATCCAGCGGGAACTGCCCGCCACCGCCACGCAGGAGGAGATCGAGGCGGTCGTACGCGAGCTGAACGAGGACCCGTCCTGCACCGGCTACATCGTGCAGCTCCCGCTGCCCAAGGGCATCGACGAGAACCGCATCCTGGAGCTGATGGACCCGGCCAAGGACGCGGACGGGCTGCACCCGATGAACCTGGGCCGCCTCGTGCTCAACGAGCCCGCCCCCCTGCCCTGCACCCCGAACGGCATCATCGCGCTGCTGCGCGCGCACGGCGTCGAGATCAACGGCGCGGAGGTCGTGGTCGTCGGGCGCGGCACCACCATCGGGCGTCCGATGCCGCTGCTGCTCACCCGCAAGTCCGAGAACGCGACCGTCACGCAGTGCCACACGGGTACGCGTGACCTCGCCGCGCACCTGCGGCGCGCCGACATCATCGTGGCCGCGGCGGGCGTGCCGCACCTGATCAAGCCCGAGGACGTCAAGCCGGGCGCCGCCGTCCTGGACGTGGGCGTCAGCCGCGACGAGAGCGGCAAGATCGTCGGCGACGTCCACCCGGGCGTCAACGAGGTCGCCGGGTGGCGCGCCCCGAACCCGGGCGGCGTCGGCCCGATGACGCGGGCCCTGCTGCTGGTCAACGTCGTCGAGGCGGCCGAGCGCGCCGCTGCCGCCACCGCGAGCTGAGCCGGACCGGAGAGGGCGACCCCATGGGCGTACGGGCGAACGACGACCCCGCCACCACGGCCGGCACCCCGGCCCCGGGCGGGCCGACCGAGGAGACGGCGGCCCGCGCGGCGACCGACGGCCGGTCGCCGGACCCCGCCACGGCGGCCGACCGCCCCGCCGCCGCCCCGGCGGACGACACCCCGGACGCCGGGCGCACCGCCCCCGGCGCCCCCGCCGCGGACGCCCCCGACACGCGGCTCACCCCCGACCCCGCCGACGCGACCGACCCCGCCGACGCCCCCACCGGCCGTTCCGGCACCGACGCGGCCGACCCCGCCGACGCGGCCGACCCCGCCACCGGCCGCTCCGGCACCGACGCGACCGACCCCGCCGACGCCCCCACCGGCCCTTCCGGCACCGACCCCGCCGACGCGGCCGACCCCGCCACCGGCCGCTCCGGCACCGACCCCGCCGACGCGGCCGACCCCGCCACCGGCCGTTCCGGCCGTGAGGAGTCCCTTGCCGCGCCGGCCGACCGTTCCCGCGCCGGGGTGGCCGCGTCGGGGGAGGCGCTTGCCGAGGCAGGGGGCCCGGGCGCCGGGCGCCCCGGCGCGGAGGGGGACGGCCGGAGCGCCGGGGCAGGGCCGGCCCGGCCCGTGCGGGCGTCCCGGCGGCCGCCGACCGTTACGCGGGACACCGCGCGGCCCGAGGGCGGCGGGCGGGCCGCGCCGGGGGACGCGCCGGCGCCCGCGCGGCAGTGGCCGTTGCTCACCGTGCTCGGGCTGACCGCGCTCGGGCTGCTGGTCGTCGGGTTCGACCCGTTCCCGCAGGCGCCCCGCGTCGGGGCCATGCTGATCGGCGTCGCCTTGCTCACCGGTGCCGCCATGCGGCGCGCCCTGCCGTCCGTCGGGATGCTGGCCGTCCGGTCGCGGTTCACCGACATGGCCGCGTACGGCCTGCTCGGCGCCGCCATCGTGCTGCTGTCGCTGATGACCCAGCCGGACCCCTGGCTGGAGATCCCGTTCCTGGAGGACGCCGTCCGGTTCGCGGTGCGCTAGGCCCTGTCCGGCCGGCCTCGCCGGGCCGGCCCGATCGACCGGACAGGCCCTGGACGGCCGCGTCGGGCGGCCGCGTACGGCCTCGCGCTCTACCTTGACGACGAGACATGTCGTCGTCGCGCGAGAGGGACGTACCGCCTCATGTCCAAGATCAAGGTAGCCAACCCCGTCGTCGAGCTCGACGGCGACGAGATGACCCGCATCGTCTGGCAGTTCATCAGGGACCGGCTGGTCCTGCCGTACCTCGATGCCGACCTGAAGTACTTCGACCTGGGCATCCAGAACCGCGACGCCACGCGCGACCGGGTGACCGTCGAGGCCGCCGAAGCCATCAGGGAGCACGGCGTCGGCGTCAAGTGCGCCACGATCACGCCGGACGAGGCGCGCGTCGAGGAGTTCGCTCTCAAGGCGATGTACCGCTCGCCGAACGCCACCATCCGCACCCTCCTCGGCGGCGTGCTCTTCCGCGAGCCGATCATCATGAGCAACGTGCCACGGCTGGTCCCCGGCTGGACCCGGCCGATCGTCATCGGCCGCCACGCCTTCGGCGACCAGTACCGCGCCACCGACCTCAAGGTCCCCGGCCCCGGCACGCTCACCATGACCTTCACGCCGAAGGACGGCTCCGACCCGGTCGAGCTGGAGGTGTACGACTTCCCGGGCGCGGGCGTCGCGCTGTCGATGTACAACCTCGACGAGTCGATCCGCGACTTCGCCCGCGCGTCCTTCCGCTACGGCCTCGCCCGTGGCTACCCGGTCTACCTGTCCACGAAGAACACGGTCCTGAAGAAGTACGACGGGCGCTTCAAGGACGTCTTCCAGGAGGTCTTCGACGCCGAGTTCAAGGCACGCTTCGACGCCGCGGGCCTGACCTACGAGCACCGGCTCATCGACGACATGGTCGCCTCGGCCCTGAAGTGGGAGGGCGGCTACGTCTGGGCGTGCAAGAACTACGACGGCGACGTCCAGGCCGACGCCGTCGCCCGGGGATTCGGCTCGCCCGGCCTGATGACCTCCGTCCTGATGTCCCCCGACGGCGGGACCGTCGTCGCGGAGGCCGCGCACGGCACGGTCACCCGCCACTACCGCCGCCACCAGCAGGGCCGGTCGACCTCGACGAACCCGGTCGCCTCCGTCTTCGCCTGGACCCGGGGCCTGGCCCACCGGGGCGCGCTGGACGGCACTCCGGAGGTGACGCGGTTCGCGCAGACCCTGGAGCAGGTCTGCGTGGAGACGGTCGAGGGCGGCCAGATGACCGAGGACCTGGCCCGGCTCATCTCCCCGGAGCACCCGTGGCTGACCACGGAGCAGTTCCTGGACGTCCTCGACACCGGCCTCCAGAAGCGGATGCTCTCGATGTGAGCCCCCGGACGTGTGCTCCGGGTGTGAGCCGCGTCATGCGGGTCGCGGCGCCCATCCTCTCCCCCGAGCAGGACGGGCGCCGTGACCTGCATAAGAGCGTCATGCACGCGCCAAGCTCGATCAAGGTATGTCCGGGGCCTGTGGCACGGAGGTGACCATTCCGGCATGGTGTGATCGACCCGCAACGGATGCGAAACTGGGGCGGCACTCAGGACAAGGGCGCGTAAGGGGGCACGCCCATGTTCCGGATGCGCCCGTGCGCCCCCGCTTCAGGAACTGTCATCCTGGCTCCGCGCATCCCTCTCGGTGGACACCTTGGTGAGCTCCGGGAGGCGTCAGGGGGGACGCAGCGCGGGGAGCACATCAGGCACGTATCGGGGGACAAGGGGGAGGCAATGCCTCGTTGGAAGGCGCTACCGGAGGAACTCGACCCGCAGGTCAAGGAGTTCGCGAGTCAGTTGCGCCGGCTGGTCGACCGCAGCGGGCTCAGCATCGCGGCGGTCTCGGACCGCACCGGTTACAGCAAGACGTCGTGGGAGCGCTATCTGAACGGGCGCCTCCTCGCGCCCAAGGGGGCGATCGTCGCGCTGGCCGAGGTCACCGGCACCAACCCGGTGCACCTCACGACCATGTGGGAGCTCGCGGAGCGCGCCTGGAGCCGCGCCGAGATGCGCCACGACATGACGATGGAGGCCATACGGATCTCCCAGGCGCGCGCCGCGCTCGGTGAGTTCGGCGGCACCGCCGGCCCCGGCGCGGACGGCTCCTCGCAGGTGAAGGCGGCCCCGGGCCCCGACCGGGGCGCCCACCGCGCGCCGGCCGGCCGCCCGTCCGTCATACCGCCCGACGGCGGCCCCAACGGCCCGGCCCGCCGCGGCCCGGCCGCCCCGCCCGCCGCGGCCGCGCCGGCGCGCGCACAGGCCCGGGGCGGGGGCAGGAACAAGGCGACCCTGTTCCTCGCCGGCGTCGTCGGCGCCCTGCTGGTGATAGCCGCGGCCGTCCTGCTGACCGACCTCGGCGGTGGCGGCGACGAACCCGCGAAGAACGTCGCCCAGTCGCCGTCGGCCACGCCCAGCACCAGCGCCTCCAAGTCGCTGCCCGCCGGGGTGAAGTGCAGCGGCGACGACTGCACCGGCCAGGACCCCGAGGCCATGGGCTGCGGCGGCCAGTACGCCACGACGACCGGCTCCGCGACGGTCGGCACGACGAAGGTCGAGGTCCGCTACAGCGAGACGTGCGGTGCGGCCTGGGCCCGTATCACCCAGGCGGTGGCCGGGGACAAGGTCACGATCAGCGCGGGCGGCGAGACCCAGAACGGCGCGGTGAAGATCGACAAGGACGCGTACACGCTGATGGTCGCGGCGGCCGACGGCGCCGAGCCGAAGGCCTGCGCCACGCTGGCGAACGGCACGAAGGGCTGCACGGGGGAGCAGTGAGCCGAGACACAAGGGGGCGGGGGTTGAGGGGGGTCCGGGTCGGATAGCCTGACCGCTGGATATCTCTTCACGTCGAGACACCGATCGATCAGGAAGGATGTCCAGCACCAGGGGCACGGCCCCACCGCCAGTCTGTCTTACGGAGATCGCCATGACCCGCACTCCCGTGAATGTCACCGTGACCGGCGCGGCCGGCCAGATCGGTTACGCGCTGCTCTTCCGCATCGCCTCCGGCCACCTGCTCGGCGCGGACGTGCCGGTCAAACTGCGCCTCCTGGAGATCCCGCAGGGCCTCAAGGCCGCCGAGGGCACCGCCATGGAGCTCGACGACTGCGCCTTCCCGCTGCTGCGCGGCATCGAGATCACCGACGACCCGAACGTGGCCTTCGACGGCGCGAACGTCGCCCTCCTCGTCGGCGCCCGCCCCCGCACGAAGGGCATGGAGCGCGGCGACCTCCTGGAGGCCAACGGCGGCATCTTCAAGCCGCAGGGCAAGGCCATCAACGACCACGCCGCGGACGACATCAAGGTGCTGGTCGTCGGCAACCCGGCCAACACCAACGCGCTCATCGCGCAGGCCGCCGCCCCGGACGTACCGGCCGAGCGCTTCACCGCGATGACCCGCCTGGACCACAACCGCGCGCTGTCGCAGCTCGCGAAGAAGGCCGGCTGCCAGGTCTCCGACATCAAGAAGCTGACGATCTGGGGCAACCACTCCGCCACCCAGTACCCGGACATCTTCCACGCGGAGATCGCCGGCAAGAACGCCGCCGAGGTCGTCAACGACGAGGCGTGGCTGGCCGACGAGTTCATCCCGACCGTCGCCAAGCGCGGCGCGGCCATCATCGAGGCCCGTGGCGCCTCCTCGGCCGCCTCCGCCGCGAACGCCGCGATCGACCACGTCCACACGTGGGTCAACGGCACCGCCGAGGGCGACTGGACCTCGATGGCCATCCCGTCCGACGGCTCCTACGGCGTCCCGGAGGGTCTGATCTCCTCCTTCCCGGTCACCTGCAAGGACGGCAAGTACGAGATCGTCCAGGGCCTGGCCGTCAACGAGTTCTCGCGCACGCGCATCGACGCCTCGGTGCAGGAGCTCGTCGAGGAGCGCGACGCGGTTCGCGGCCTGGGCCTGATCTGAGCCTGATCGCTCCGTATGCGTACGGACTTCACCGCCCCCGGTAGCTCTCCCGCTGCCGGGGGCGCGGTGTTTCCGCGTCGGCCCCCGGACCCAGGTAGGGGCGGCGCAGCCGCAGGAAGGGCAGTTCGATGGCGTGGTACGTCACGAACGACACCGCGACCGTCAGCGGCAGGGCCACCAGCAGCGTGACCAGGAAGGCGCACCACACGGGCGGCAGCCCGCCGGGGAACCACCGGTACCCGTACTCGCCGATCACCGTCAGCACCATGAAGTGCGTCAGGTAGACGGAGAAGCTGACCTCCCCGAGCCTGGCCACGGCCCGCGAGAGCCACCCGCCGGTCCCCCGTCCGGCTCCCCATCCCGTCCCCCGTCCGGCCCCGGGCCCGGTCCCGCGCGCCGCCCCGCCGCCGGCCCCCGCGACGTACACCGCCACCACCAGCGCCCACACCGCACCCTCCGCGCCGCTCCAGGCCAGCTTCAGCGGGCTGTCGGAGACGAATCCGTGGGCCTGGTTGAAGGACCAGAGCAGGCCCAGCGCCAGGGCCGCCGCGACCGGCGGCAGCCACCGCGCCCGCAGCCGGCCGGGGTGGTGGACGTACACCCAGGCGGCCAGCATGCCGAGCAGGAACTGGTCGATCCGCCCGGCCAGGCCCAGGTACAGCGACGCCGTGTGCGGTTCGGCCGCCGGGCTGCTCAGCCACACCAGCGCGCGCAGCAGTGACACCGCCGCCAGCAGTCGCAGCAGGGCGCCGGGCCCGCGCTCGCCGAGGAGCCGGACCAGGAGCGGGAAGACCAGGTAGAACTGCATCTCCACGCACAGCGTCCAGAAGACGCCCCCGTACGGCTGGGTCGGCGTCGCGAACGTCAGGACGCGCACCAGGTCCTGGAACGTGGGCAGCGAGACCTGCGTGGCCAGGCCGAGGACGGCGACGACCAGGTAGAGCGGGTAGATGCGCAGCAGCCGGTTGGTGAGGAAGCGGCCGTAGCGGATGGGCCTGCCGTACGCGCCGACGGTGAAGATGAAGCCGGACAGGACCATGAACAGGGCCACGCCCGTGTGGCCCTCGAAAACGAGCGTGGCGGCCGGGTTGGCCGAGTAGAGCCAGTCCGTCGCGGGGACGAAGCGGCGGCCCTCGATGCGCGCGCTGAGCAACTGGCACCCGTGGTAGAGGACGACGAGCACGGCGGCGACGGCCCGCAGGTGGTCGACGGGGGCGAGGTAGACGCGGTCGTCGCTGCTGCGCATGGACGCACCCTAGGTCGGCCCGGGGGCCGGGGCAGGGAGCGACGCCGGGACCGGTCATCCATTCGGATCATTGCGAAAGTGCTAACGAATGTAGTACTTCTTATACATGAGCGAGCAGGTACACAACAGGCTGGCCGTGGTGAGGGCGGAGCGGAAGGTGTCGCGCCAGGCACTGGCCGACGCCCTGGGCGTCCACTACCAGACCATCGGCTACATCGAGCGGGGGCAGTACAACCCGAGCCTCGACCTGGCGCTGAAGGCCGCCAGGTACTTCGGGCTTCCGGTGGAGGCGCTGTTCTCCCTGGAGCCGTTCCAGCCGCTCACCGACGAGATCTACGGGGCACACGGGAGGAAGCAGTGACCATCACCGCGACGCGCAACGACCGGCGCATGTACATGATCATGAACCAGGACGCCGGGACCGCCATGTACGCGACCGCCGCACGGCGGCGCCTGGTCGTCGGGGCGCACATCGCCCTGACCGCCGCATCGGTGGCCGCCTGGCTCGGCGCCGTGCACGGGGTCTCCGTCTGGTGCGCGTTCGCGATACTCGCCCTGCTGGCGCCCTGGTGCCTGGCGATGGGCGTCATCAACGGCTCCACCCGCGGGCTGCTCCAGTTGCGCGGCCACATGCTGGACGAGCGCCAGCTCGTCGAGCGGGACCGGGTCCGGGCCGTCGCGCACCGGATCACCGTCGGGCTGCTCTTCGCCGGGGCGGCCGGAACGGGGCTCGCCACCTGGCTCGGCGAGCTCCGCTTCGACGGCGCGTGGCTGTTCCCGGCGCTCTTCGCGCTGCTGGTCACGCACTGGCTGCTGCCCTCGTGGGTGGCCTGCCTGCGGGTGCAGGACGACGCCCCCGACGAGGTGGAGGAAGCCCTGCGGGGCAACTGAGCGCAACCGCCCGGCTACCCGCGCCGGGAGTGAGCAAACCCACTTTCGCGCATGCTTTCCGTCCCTGAGGGCAGGGACCCCGGTCGCCGACCACCGTCGGTGACGAAATGATCGGGAACGGAAGGCAAACGCGACGTGTCGGACCAACAGACCATCCACGTGGGCGGAGAGTGGCGAGCAGCGGCCACCGGCGCCACGCGCGAGATCCTCGACCCCGCCGACGCCACGACCCTCGCGGTCGTCGCGGAAGGCGGGGCCGAGGACACCGACGCCGCGATCGCCGCCGCCCGCACCGCGTTCGACCAGGGCCCCTGGCCCCGCACGCCGGTCGCCGAGCGGGCCGCGCTGCTGCGCCGCGTGGCCGACCTGCTCCAGCGCGACCGCGAGCAGCTCGGCCTGCTGGAGAGCCGCGACGCCGGCAAGACCCTCGAAGAGGGCCGCGTCGACGTCGACTGCGTCACCGACGCCTTCCGCTACTTCGCCGACCTCGTGGTGAACGAGAGCGGCGGCCGGGTCGTCGACGCCGGATCGCCCGACATCCACAGCGTCGTCGTCCACGAACCCGTCGGCGTCTGCGCGCTGATCACACCGTGGAACTACCCGCTCCTCCAGGCGAGCTGGAAGATCGCCCCGGCGCTGGCCGCGGGCAACACCTTCGTGATCAAGCCGAGCGAGATCACCCCGCTCACCACCGTCGCCCTCATCCGGCTCCTCGCCGAGGCCGGTCTCCCGGCCGGCGTCGCCAACCTCGTCACCGGCCCCGGCGACCCCGTCGGCGCCCGCATGTCCGAACACCCCGACGTGGACCTGGTGTCCTTCACCGGCGGACTCGTCAGCGGTACGAAGGTGATGCGCGCCGCCGCCGACAGCGTCAAGAAGGTCGCCCTCGAACTGGGCGGCAAGAACCCCAACGTCGTCTTCGCCGACGCCTGCGCCACCGACGAGGGCTTCGACACCGCCGTCGACCAGGCCCTCAACGCCGCGTTCATCCACAGCGGCCAGGTCTGCTCCGCCGGCTCCCGGCTCATCGTCGAGGAGTCGCTGCGCGAGCGGTTCGTCGCCGAACTCGCCCACCGCGCCGAGAAGATCCGCATCGGCCGGGGCACCGACAAGGGCGTCGAGTGCGGCCCCCTCGTCTCCGCCCAGCAGCTCGCCCGCACCGAGGAGTACGTCGCCTCCGCCCTCGCCGAAGGCGCCGTCCTCCGGGCCGGCGGCGAACGGCCGCAGGGCCCCGGCTTCTTCTACCGCCCCACCGTCCTCGACCGCTGCCACCGCGGGATGCGCGTCGTCCGCGAAGAGGTCTTCGGCCCTGTCCTCACCGTCGAGACCTTCCGCACCGAGGACGAGGCCGTCACCCTCGCCAACGACACCGAGTACGGGCTCGCCGGCGGCGTCTGGTCCGCCGACCCCGGCCGCGCCCGCCGCGTCGCCGGGCGGCTCCGCCACGGCACCGTCTGGATCAACGACTTCCACCCCTACCTGCCGCAGGCGGAGTGGGGCGGCTTCGGCAAGAGCGGCATCGGCCGCGAACTGGGCCCGGCCGGGCTCGCCGAATACCGCGAGACCAAGCACGTCTACCAGAACCTCGCCCCGCGCCCCGTGCGCTGGTTCGCGGGCTGAGCAGGGAAACGAACGCACCATGAACGAGCACACCACGTACGACTACGTCATCGTCGGCGGCGGCACCGCCGGCAGCGTCATCGCCCACCGCCTCACCGCGAACCCCGACGTCACCGTCGCGGTCATCGAAGGCGGCCCGTCCGACGTCGACCGCCCCGACGTCCTGACGCTGCGCCGCTGGATGGGCCTGCTCGGCGGCGACCTCGACTACGACTACCCCACCACCGAACAGCCGCGCGGCAACTCCCACATCCGGCACAGCCGCGCCCGCGTGCTGGGCGGCTGCTCGTCGCACAACACGCTCATCTCCTTCAAACCCCTGCCGTCCGACTGGGACGAGTGGGAGGAGGCCGGGGCGGAGGGCTGGAACGCCGCCGCCATGGACCCGTACTTCGACAAGCTCCTCAACAACATCGTCTCGGTCGACGAGAAGGACCGGAACGCCATCGCCCGCGACTTCGTCGACGCCGCCCAAGCCGCGCTCGGCGTCCCGCGCGTCGAGGGCTTCAACAAGAAGCCGTTCCACGAGGGCGTCGGGTTCTTCGACCTCGCCTACCACCCGGAGAACAACAAGCGTTCCTCGGCGTCGGTCGCCTACCTCCACCCGATCATGGACGAGCGCCCGAACCTCCATCTGATGCTGGAGACCTGGGCGTACAGGCTGGAGCTGGACGGCACCCGCGCCACCGGCGTCCACGTCCGTGCCAAGGACGGCACCGAGCAGCTCGTCACCGCCCGGCGCGAAGTCCTCGTCTGCGCGGGCGCCGTGGACACCCCCCGGCTGCTGCTGCACTCCGGCATCGGCCCGGCCAAGGACCTCGAAGAGCTCGGCATCCCGGTCGTCCACGACCTGCCGGGCGTCGGCGAGAACCTGCTCGACCACCCCGAGTCGGTCATCGTCTGGGAGACCGACGGGCCCATTCCGGAGAACTCCGCCATGGACAGTGACGCGGGCCTCTTCGTGCGCCGCGACCCCGAGTCCAAGGGCCCGGACCTGATGTTCCACTTCTACCAGATACCGTTCACCGACAACCCGGAGCGGCTGGGCTACCAACGCCCCGCCCACGGCGTGTCGATGACCCCGAACATCCCCAAGCCGCGCAGCCGCGGCCGCCTCTACCTCACCAGCGCCGACCCCGAGGTCAAGCCCGCCCTCGACTTCCGGTACTTCACCGACGAGGACGACTACGACGGCCGCACCCTCGTCGACGGCATCCGCATCGCCCGCGAGATCGCCAAGACCGAGCCGCTCGCCGGCTGGCTCAAGCGCGAGGTCTGCCCCGGCCCCGAGGTCACCGGCGACGAGGAGCTGAGCGAGTACGCCCGCAAGGTCGCCCACACCGTCTACCACCCCGCCGGCACCTGCCGCATGGGCGCCGTGGACGACGAACAGGCCGTCGTCGGACCCGACCTGAGGATCCGTGGGCTCGACGGCATCCGCATCGCCGACGCGTCCGTCTTCCCGACCATGCCCGCCGTCAACCCGATGATCGGGGTGCTGATGGTCGGCGAAAAAGCAGCCGAACTCCTGGGAGGTGGTGCCCGATGAGTACGACCCCGGTCGACACGACACCCGTCTTCTCCGTCGAGAACCTGTGGAAGGTCTTCGGCCCCAAGGCCGACCGCGTACCCGGCTCCCCCGAGCTGGCCGCCCTCCCCACCGCCGAACTGCGCGAACGCACCGGCTGCACCGCCGCCGTCCGGGACGTCTCCTTCGACGTCCGCAAGGGCGAGGTGTTCGTCGTCATGGGCCTGTCCGGCTCCGGCAAGTCCACCCTCGTGCGCTGCCTGACCCGGCTCATCGAGCCGACCTCCGGCACCGTCGCCATCGACGGCGAGGACATCCTGTCCATGGACAAGTCCCGGCTGCGCGAACTGCGCCGCCACCGGGCCGCCATGGTCTTCCAGCACTTCGGGCTGCTGCCGCACCGCTCGGTCGTCGACAACGTCGCCTACGGCCTCGAGATCCAGGGCATGAGCCGCGCCGAACGGCGCGCCAAGGCCGCCGAGGTCGTCGCCAAGGTGGGCCTGGAGGGCATGGAGGACCGCAAGCCGGGCCAGCTCTCCGGCGGCCAGCAGCAGCGCGTGGGCCTCGCCCGCGCCCTCGCCGTCGACCCCGAAGTGCTGCTGTTCGACGAGCCGTTCAGCGCCCTCGACCCGCTGATCCGGCGCGACATGCAGGAGGAGGTCATCCGGCTCCACCGCGAGGAGGGCCGCACGATGATCTTCATCACCCATGACCTCAACGAGGCGCTGCGCCTGGGTGACCGCATCGCGCTGATGCGCGACGGCCGGATCGTCCAGCTCGGCACGCCCGAGGAGATCGTCGGCTCGCCCGCCGACGACTACGTACGCGACTTCGTGCGGGACGTGCCGCGCGAGCAGGTGATGACCGTGCGCACCGCCATGCGCCCGCCGTGCGACGGCGACGCAGACTCCGGTCCGGCCGTCGCGCCCGGCGCGACCGTGTCCGAGGCCATCGAGGCGGTCGCCCGCAGCGGCGGCCCGGTACGGGTCGTCGACTCCGGCCGCTGCGTGGGCGTCGTGGACCACGAGGGCCTGCTGTCGGTCGTTGCCGGTGTCCCCGCCGGGAAGGCGGCGGCATGACCGCAGCCGTCACCGCCCCCGCCCGGCCCCGCCTGCCGGCCGCCGCCCTGCGCCGCTACTGGCCGCTGGCCGCCGCCCTCGTCCTCCTGCCGCTCGGCTTCCTCCTCGCCGGCGGCGGCAGTTGGCCCGCCGCCCTCTCCGTCGACCTGTCCGGGCCGCTCGGCACCGCCAGCGACTGGATCGTCGACAACCGCGACAGCCACCCGCTGTTCCTGTACTTCTTCGGGCACGTCAGCAACGCCGTCGTCCTGTCCGTGCGCGCCGTCTACCTGGTGCTCCTCGCCGCCGGCTGGGCCGGCGTCACCGCCGTGGCCGGCATCGTCGCCTGGCGCGTCGCGGGCCTCCGGCTCGGGCTGACCACCGTCGCCGCGTTCGCCGTGTGCGGGCTGCTCGGCATGTGGGTGCCCACCATGCAGACCCTGGCCCTCATGGTCGTCGCGGTGGCCGCGTCCGTCGTGCTGGGCGCGCTGCTCGGCCTCGGCGCCGGGCTGTCGGACCGTACGTACCGGGCGCTGCGCCCCGTCCTCGACACCATGCAGGTGCTGCCCGCCTTCGCGTACCTGCTCCCCGTCGTGCTGGTCTTCGGCATCGGCGTCCCCGCCGCCGTCCTCGCGACCGTCGTCTACGCCGCCCCGCCCATGGCGCGCCTCACCGCGCTCGGCCTGCGTGGCGCCGACCCCGGCGTGCTGGAGGCCTCCGCCTCGCTCGGCGCCACCGGCAAGCAGCGGCTGCTGACCGCCCGCCTGCCGCTGGCCCGCAAGGAACTGCTCCTCGGCGTCAACCAGTCGATCATGATGGCCCTGTCGATGGCGGTCATCGCGTCCGTCATCGGCGCGGGCGGCCTCGGCGACCGGGTCTACCAGGCGCTCGCCTCCGTCGACGTGGGCGCCGCCCTCGCCGCCGGCATCCCGATCGTGCTGCTCGCGGTCGTGCTGGACCGCACCGCCACCGGCGCGCGTGCGGTACGCGGCCGGGACTGGGCGGCCTGCGGCGTGGCCGTGGTGGCCGCCGCGGTGACCGGCCGGCTGGCCGGCGGGCTCACCTGGCCCCAGGCGTGGCACGTCGACATCGCCGAGCCGGTCAACCGCGCCGTCGACTGGATGACCGCCCACCTCTACTCGGGCGTCCCCGTCATCGGCGGCACCGCCGACTGGGCGGCCCACTTCACCGGGTGGGTCCTCGACCCCGTACGCGACGGGCTCCAGGCGCTGCCCTGGTGGTCGCTGCTGCTGGTGGTCGGCGTGCTCGCGCTGCTCGTCGGTACGTGGCGCACCGCGCTGACGGCCGTCGCCGCGATGGGCGCCATCGGTGTCCTGGGCGTGTGGGACGCGTCGCTCGACACCCTCTCCCAGGTGCTGGCCGCCGTCGCGGTCACGCTGGTGCTCGGCTTCGCCATCGCGGTGGCGGCGGCGCGCAGCGCGCGCGTGGAGCGCTGCCTGCGCCCGGTCCTGGACGTCTTCCAGACCATGCCGCAGTTCGTGTACCTGATCCCGGTGGTCGCGCTGTTCGGCGTGGGCCGCGCCCCGGCGGTCGCCGCCGCCGTGGTGTACGCCCTGCCCGCCGTCGTCCGCATCACCACCCAGGGCCTGCGCGGCGTCGACCCCGTCGCGCTGGAGTCCGCCCGCTCGCTGGGCGCCACCGGCTGGCAGCAACTGCGCCAGGTGCAGCTCCCGCTCGCCCGCCCGGCGCTGCTGCTGGCCGTCAACCAGGCGGTCGTCCTCGTCCTCGCCGTCGTCATCATCGGCGGCCTGGTCGGCGGTGGCGCGCTCGGCTACGACGTGGTGTTCGGCCTCGCCCAGGGCGACCTGGCGACCGGCCTGGTCGCGGGCGCCGCGATCGTCTGCCTGGGCCTGATGCTCGACCGGGTCACCCAGCCGACCGGAAAGGAGGCCTGAGCATGCGCAAGCGCATCATGGCCCCCCTGATCGCCGCCGTGACCCTGCTGCCCCTGGCCGGCTGCGGCGCGGCCGACATGACCAAGCAGGCGTCCCCGTACGCCGCCGCCCAGGGCTCCAGGACGGTCACCCTGTCCGTCCAGTCCTGGGTGGGCGCGCAGGCCAACGTGGCCGTGGCGAAGTACCTGCTCGAACACGAACTGGGCTACCGCGTCGACACCGTCCAGGTCGACGAGATCCCCGCCTGGGACGCCCTCAGCCAGGGCCGGGTGGACGCCCTCCTGGAGGACTGGGGCCACCCGGAGCAGGAGCAGCGGTACGTCAACGACAAGAAGACCATCGCGCGCGGCGGGGACCTGGGCGTGACCGGCCACATCGGCTGGTTCGTCCCCACCTACTTCGCCAAGGCGCACCCGGACGTCACCGACTGGAAGAACCTCAACAAGTACGCCGACCAGCTCCGCACGGCCGAGAGCGGCGGCAAGGGCCAGCTCCTGGACGGCTCCCCGTCGTACGTGACGAACGACAAGGCGCTGGTGAAGAACCTGGGCCTGGACTACAAGGTCGTCTTCGCGGGCTCCGAGGCGGCTCAGATCACCCAGATCAAGCAGTTCGCCAAGGAGAAGAAGCCCTTCCTGACGTACTGGTACAAGCCCCAGTGGCTCTTCGAGAAGGTCCCGATGACGGAGGTGAAGCTCCCCGCCTACAAGGAGGGCTGCGACGCCGACCCGAAGAAGGTCGCCTGCGCCTACCCGCACACCCCGCTCCAGAAGTTCCTCAACGCCGACTTCGCCGAGAAGGGCGGCAAGGCGGCCGCCTTCCTGAAGAACTTCCGCTGGACGACGGAGGCCCAGAACGACGTGTCCCTGATGATCGCCGAACAGAAGCTGTCGCCCGAGGAGGCGGCCGAGAAGTGGGTCAAGGCCAACGAGGCGACGTGGCGGGCCTGGATGCCGTAGCGACTAGAGGTCGTCGAACATGGCCAGGAGGGACTGCTCGTCCGGTTCGGGGGCGGAGTGCGGGCCCGGGGGGACCTGTTCGGCCCAGACCGTCTTGCCCTGGGGCATGAAGCGGGCGCCCCAGCTCTTGGTGAACTGCGCCACCAGGAAGAGGCCACGGCCGCCCTCTTCGGTGGTGGCCGCGCGGCGGATGCGGGGAGAGGTGTTGCTGCGGTCGGAGACCTCGCAGATCAGGGAGCCGTCGCGGAGCAGGCGGAGGCAGACGGGGCCCTGGCCGCCGTAGCGCACGGCGTTGGTGACCAGCTCGCTGACCACCAGGCCGGTGCTGAAGTCCAGGTCGGTCAGGCCCCATTCGGCGAGCTGGCGGTGCGTCAGGGACCGTGCCTCGGCCACCACCGAGGGGTCGGAGGGCAGCTCCCAGGAGGCGACCCGGTCGGCGGGCAGGGCGTGGACGCGGGCCAGGAGCAGGGCCACGTCGTCGCGGGGGCCGTCGGGCAGGAGGGTGGCCGTGACCCGGTCGCAGACCCGCTCGAGTGACGGTTCCGATCCGGTGAGCGCGGCCAGGAGCTGTTTGGTGCGGGCGTCGGTGTCGGTGTCGCCGAAGCCGCGGCTCTCCTTGAGCAGGCCGTCGGTGTACAGCGCCAGCAGGCTGCCCTCGGGCAGATCGGCGGTGGCCGGTTCGTACGGCTGGAGCCCGCCGAGCCCGAGGGGCGGGCCGGCCGGCAGGTCGAGCAGCCGGGCCGGGCCGTCCGGTGGCAGCAGCGCGGGCGGCGGGTGACCGGCCCTGGCGGCCGTGCAGTGGCAGGAGACCGGGTCGTACACGGCGTACAGGCAGGTCGCCGCCGTGGCGGGGTCCTCCTCGTGGGCCGGGCCGGACGCACGGGAGACCAGGTCGTCCAGGTGGCTCAGCACCTCCTCGGGCGGCAGGTCCATGGCGGCCAGCGTGTGCACCGCCGTCCGCAGCCGGCCCATGGTGGCCGCCGCCTGGAGGCCTTGACCGGCCACGTCCCCGACGACCAGGGCCACGCGCATGCCCGACAGCGGGATGGTGTCGAACCAGTCGCCGCCCACACCCGCCCGGGCGTCCGCGGGCAGGTAGCGGGAGGCGACGTCGACGGCCGTCAGCCGGGGCGTCTCGCGCGGCAGCAGGCTCCGCTGGAGGGTCAGGGAGGCCTGGTGCTCCCGGCTGTAGCGGCGGGCGTTGTCCACGCTGATCGCGGCCCGCGCCGCGAGCTCTCCCGCCAGGGTCAGGTCGTCCTCCTCGTACGGCCTGGTCCTGCCGCGCCGGTAGAACCCCGCCAGGCCCAGCACGGCGCCCCGCGCGCGCAGCGGGGCGCCCAGGTAGGAGTGGACGCCCTCGCCGAGCAGGTCGATGGGGTGCTCGTCGCCGGCCGGGGGCCCGGTCAGGGCGGCGGTCAGCACCGAGTCCGTGACCGGCCGGCCGCCGGCCAGGCACCGGGCCTGCGGGGTGCCCGGCGGGTAGGCGACCGGCTCGCCGAGGCGGCCGATCCGCGCGTCGCGGGAGTCCTCGCCGGCCCAGACCGCCGCCCGGCGCAGCGCCGCGCCGGTGACCACGCCCCCGGCCGGGGGCTCCTCGCCCGCCAGGGCGCTCTCGACCAGGTCGACCACGACGACGTCGGCGAAGCGCGGTACGGCGATCTCCGCCAGCTCCTCGGCGGTGCGCCGCGCGTCCAGGGTGGTGCCCAGGCGGGCGCCCGCCTCGTTCAGCAGCGCCAGCCGCCCGCGCGCCTCGGCGGCCAGCCGGCCGACGCCCGGCTCGCCCACCAGCAGCAGCCACGCGTCGGGCCGTGACGGGCCGGACGCGGAGGGCCGGTCGGGCGGGCCCGGCGGGCGCCCCAGCAGCGGTACGTCACGTCCGTCCGGCGCGGTCGCGGTGGCCCCCGTACCGGCGCGGTCGCCGGCGAGGCCGGCGGTGCGGTCACCGAGGCATCCGTCCGGCGCGGTCGCGGTGGCCCCCGTACCGGCGCGGTCGCCGAGGCGTTCGCCCACGCCGTCCTCCCGGAAGGTGACCTCCACGGCCGCGCCCTCCGCGTCGCCGTGGTGCAGTTCCCGGCGCCGCAGCGTCGCGACACGTCCGCCGCCCAGCGACACCTCGGCGAACGGCTCGCCGCTGGAGGAGATCAGGTCGATGGCGTTCTCCAGCAGCGCCAGCCGCTCCTCCGGGGCCAGCCGGGGCGCCGCCGCGCCGAGCCGGGCGAGTTCGCCGGAGTCGAGGCGCAGCTCGGCGTGCTCGCCGCGCTCCCGGGCGTGGAGGAAGGAGCTCATCAGGTTGCGCTCGCGTGCCGTGCTCAGTTCCAGCAGGCGTTCGGCGATGCGGTCGGTGGCGTCCTGGAGGGCGAGCGCCATGCCCGGCTGGGCCAGTTCCCGGGGGATGGAGAGGTTGACCGCGCCCTGCACGGTGCCGCCCACGGGGTCGCGCACCGGGGCGGCCATGCAGGTCAGTTCCTTGAGGTTGTGCAGGAAGTGCTCCTGGCCGACGACCACGAAGGGTGACCGGGTGCTCAGCACCATGCTGACGCTGCTGGTGCCCATGAACCGTTCGTCGACATTGGCGCCCGGCACCAGCGAGGCGGCGTCCATGAGCTCCAGCCCGACCGGGTCGCCCCGCCGGTCCACGATGTTGGCCTTGGCGTCGGCCAGCGTCACCGTGACGGGCAGCCCCGAGAACCGCTCGCACAGGTGCTCCAGCACGGGCGCGGCGGCCCTGATGAGCCGGGAGTCCGGATCGAGGTCGCTCTCGACCGGCAGGGCGGCGCCGCCCTCGGTGTCGATCCCCAGCGACTTCGAGCGCTGCCAGGAGGCGAGGATCTCCGGACGCACTCCGTCCTCGCGTGGCCTCTGCTCACCGCGATCATCCACATAACCAGGATAATCGGGCGAATCCCCCCGCGCGGTTCCGCCAGGTCAGCCCGCGGCGAGCGTCTCCGGGTCGATGACCTTGGTGTTCTGCGCGGCGGCGACCCGCCACACGCCGTCGTCCTTGGCCAGGACGTACAGCGGGGTACCGGGCACCGCGTCCGGGTGGGCGGCCACCAGCGCCTCCGGGTCCGCCTGCCCGTGGAACACCGCGTCCAGCCGCTCCCCGTCGCGGGTGACCGGCCGCTGGCGCACCTTGACCGCGGCGACGTCGGGGCGGACGAACAGGATGTGCTCGACCTCGTAGGTGGCGGTCACGTCGTGGTCGATCGTGGCGGGCAGGACCTTGTGCGTGAAGGCGCTGATCTCCTCGTAACCGGTCAGCAGCTTCCCGTGGGCGGTGGTCCAGAACGCGTCCTGGCGGAACCCGCTCATGAACGCGTCGGGCAGGGCGTGCTGCTGCGCGTGCTGCACACCCGCGACGAACGCGACGATGGCGTCCACGTCCTCCTGCGGGACGGCGACGCCGGTGACCTGAGGGCTCATGATGTCTCTCCAAGCGGCTGCGGGCTCGTTGCGGACCTCGTTACGCCGGACAGCCTCCGACCTCAAGTGCGGTTGATGTCAACGCCCTGGGCGATCAGGGCCCGACCGTGCCGTCGACGCCCTCGCGGAGGAAGTCCGCGTGGCCGTTGTGGCGGGCGTACTCGTGGATCAGGTGCAGCATGACGTGGCGCAGGGACACGTCGACGTTCCAGCGGGCGTTGTGGCCGGTGACGTCGAGGGACGGGGCCGACTCCTCGATACGGCGGGCGTGGTCGACCTCCTCCCGCCAGGCGGCGAACGCCTCGGAGCGGGTGGACGCCGTCGCGTCGTACGCCACCTGGTAGTCGCCCTCGGGCGACCAGACGAGCGGGACGTCCTCGCCGTTGATGGTCCGGCGGAACCAGGCGCGTTCCACCTCGGCCATGTGGCGGACCAGGCCGAGCAGGGAGAGCGTCGACGGCGGCATCGAGCGGCGGCGCAGCTCCTCGTCGGACAGGCCGTCGCACTTCATGGCGAGGGTGGCGCGGTGGTAGTCCAGGAAGGCGCGCAGCATCTCGCGTTCGTCGCCGACCAGCGGCGGGCCTATGCGTTCGGTGGTCATGGACCAATCCCTTCGAAGGGCACGTGCGGACGGGTCCCAGGATGGATCAGCCGCCAGGGCGCGGCCCAGCGGTTATCCGCGAAAACCGGTGGCTGCGCCGGGCGTTCGGCCCTAGGGTCGCGGCCATGACGATCACGGCGGCGCAGGACGTCGACGAAGCGGTCGCCGTCACCGCCCGCGCTCTGCGCGAGGTGGCGGACCGGGACTGGACCGGCGCGGCGGCCGGGCTGGAGTGGAGCTGTTACGACACGGCGGTCCACATCGCCGACGACTTCATCGGCTACGCCACCCAGTTGACCGGCCGGGCCACCGACTCCTACGCCCCCTTCGGGATCGCCGCCGAGCCCGGGGCCACGCCCGCCGGGCTGGTCCGCGTCATCGAGGCGACCGGCGGGCTGCTGTCCGCCGCCGTGCGCACCACGCCCGACGACGTACGGGCCTGGCACCCGTACGGCATGGCCGGGCCGGGCGGCTTCGCGGCGATGGGCGTCGTCGAGACGCTGCTGCACACGTACGACATCCTCGGCGCCCTCGGCGTCCCCGGCTGGCGGCCGCCCGGTCACCTGCCCGCCCGCGTCCTGGACGCCCTCTTCCCGCACGTCCCGCGCACGGACGACCCGTGGCGGGCCCTGCTGTGGGCGACGGGGCGGGCCGAGTTGGACGACCGGCCGCGCCTGGCCGCCTGGCGCTGGTACGCCGACCCGGTGGTCGCCGAACGCCTGGTGCTGTGCGAGGTCTCCCCGCACGTCGCCGCCGACCTGCACGGCGGCGGTACCGGCGGCTTCGCGTGGGCCGACGGCGGCCCGCCGGAGGGCACCCGGTTCGCCGCCGGGATGGTGACCGAGGCCCGCGAGGCGGGGACGTACCGCCCCGGCTGGGGCACGTACGCCATCGTCCGCGCCTCCGACCGCCGCGCGGTGGGTGCCATCGGCTTCCACGCCGCCCCGGACGCCGACGGCCGTGCGGAGATCGGCTACGACCTGGTGGCGGGCGCCCGCGGCCACGGTTACGCCACCGAGGCCGTGCGCGCCCTCACCGGCTGGGCCCTCGCCCGGCCGGGGGTGACCGTGCTGCGCGCCACCGTCGACCACGGCAACACCCCCTCGCACGGCGTCGTCACCCGCGCCGGTTTCACCAAGGCCGCCGAGGACGGCGACAACACCGTCTACGAGCTGCGCCGCAACTGACCGGCGATGTCCCGCACCGCGTCCATCGCGCGGTGCAGCAGCCCCGGCCCGAACGTGATCCGCGTGGCACCCAGCCGGCCCAGCTCGGCGACCGGCGGACCGCCGGGGAACGGGGCCACGTTGACGGGCCCGTCGACCCCCGCCCGGAGCGCCGGGATCCGCTCGGGTGGCACGCCGATGGGGTAGACGCAGTCGGCGCCCGCCGCCACGTACAGCCGTGCCCGGGCGATGGCGTCCTCCGGGTCGGGCAGGCCCCGGATGAAGGTGTCCACGCGGGCGTTGACGAACAGCCGGTCGCCCGCCTCCGCCCGCACCTCCGCCAGCCAGTCGGCGTGCGCGCGCGGGTCCCTGAGCGTCCCGGCCCGGGAGTCCTCCAGGTTCACGCCCACCGCGCCGGCGTCCAGGACGCGGGCGACCAGCTCCTTGGGCGCCAGCCCGTAGCCGCCCTCCACGTCCGCCGACACCGGGACGGACACCGCGCGGGTGATCCGGGCGACGGCCGCGAACATCTCGTCGGCGGGCGTCGCCCCGTCCTCGTACCCGAGCGACGCCGCCACCCCCGCGGACGGCGTGGCGAGGGCCGGGAACCCGGCCTCCTCGAAGGCCCGCGCGCTGGCCGCGTCCCACGGGCCGGGCAGGACCAGGGGGTCCTCGGGGGCCCGGCCGTGGTGCAGGGCGCGGAACGCGGCTACGGCGTCCGTCACTTGGCCGTGCCCTTGAACTGGCCCGGGGTGTAGTGGCCCGGCACCATGCGGGTGGAGACGGCGAACCGGTTCCAGGCGTTGATGACGGTGATCGCGGCGATGAGCTGGGCCAGTTCGGTCTCGTCGAACTGCTTGGCGGCCTTCTCGAACACCTCGTCCGGCACGAAACCGTCCGTCACGACGGTGATCGCCTCGGTGAGTTCGATCGCCGCCAGCTCCTTCTCGGTGTAGAAGTGCCGCGACTCCTCCCAGGCGCTGAGCTGGACGATCCGCTCGACCGACTCACCGGCCGCCAGCGCGTCCTTGGTGTGCATGTCCAGGCAGTAGGCGCAGTGGTTGAGCTGCGAGGCACGGATCTTCACCAGCTCCAGCAGGACCGGGTCGAGGCCCTGCCGGGCGGCCGCGTCCAGCCGGACCATGGCCCGGAAGACCTCGGGCGCGTGCTCGTGCCAGGTGAGTCGGGGGGTGTGCTCGGTGGCGTACTCGGCGGTCTTCGTGCCGGTCGTCTCTGTCGTCGTCATGGCTATGACCGTACGGGGATTGTGGCGCAGGGGTATGGTCCACTTCCATGACGGATTCCTGGGCCACTTTCGGGGCCGACCTGCACCTGGAGCTGCGCGGCCCGGGGCTGCGGTCCGGCCTGATGGACGCGCTGCGGGAGGCCGTCCGGACCGGGCGGCTCGCCCCCGGGACGCGGTTGCCGTCCTCCCGGTCGCTCGCCGCCGACCTGGGCATCGCCCGCAACACGGTCGCCGACGCGTACGCCGAGCTCGTCGCCGAGGGCTGGCTCACCGCCCGGCAGGGCTCCGGCACCCGCGTGGCCCGGCGCGCCGCCCCGCGCCCCGGCCCGGGCACGGGGGCGCGCG
Source organism: Streptomyces sp. NPDC031064 (assembly GCF_055570965.1). Taxonomy (NCBI): domain Bacteria; kingdom Bacillati; phylum Actinomycetota; class Actinomycetes; order Kitasatosporales; family Streptomycetaceae; genus Streptomyces; species Streptomyces sp. NPDC031064. Next base: position 41,909 of record NZ_JBVIGF010000009.1, on the reverse strand, counting down.
GCGGGACGCGCGGCGCGTCACGCGGGGGCGCCCAGGCAGGCCCCGCGCCGGTCCGGCGCCCACCGGTCCGCCGCCCCGCCGCGCACACCCTGCACCCCGGCACGCCCGACCTCGGGTCGTTCCCGCGCGGCGAGTGGCTCAAGGCGGCCCGCCGCGCGCTGACGTCCGCCCCCAACGAGGCGTTCGGCTACGGCGAACCGCACGGCCGTATCGAGCTGCGTACCGTCCTCGCCGACTACCTGGCACGGGCCCGGGGCGTGTACGCCCACCCCGACCGCATCGTCGTCTGCTCCGGCTTCGTCCACGGGCTGCGCCTGATGGCCCAGGTGCTGCGCGGGCGCCAGGTGCGCGACGTCGCCGTCGAGTCGTACGGGCTCGACATCCACTGGGACCTGCTCACCGGGGCCGGCCTGCGCACGCCCGCGCTGCCGTTCGACGAACACGGCACGCGCGTCGGCGCCTTGGGCGGCCAGGGCGCGGTGCTGATGACGCCCGCGCACCAGTTCCCGCTCGGGGGCGCGCTGCCGCCGGACCGGCGCGCCGAGGTCGTCGACTGGGCGCGGCGGACGGGCGGGCTGATCCTGGAGGACGACTACGACGGCGAGTTCCGCTACGACCGGCAGCCGGTCGGCGCCCTCCAGGGCCTGGACCCCGAGCGCGTGGTCCACCTCGGTACGGCGAGCAAGTCCCTGACGCCCGGGCTGCGGCTGGGGTGGATGGTGCTGCCCGAGGCCCTGGTGGGGGACGTACTGGCGGCGAAGGACCACTCCGACTGGGTGTCGAGCGCGCTGGACCAGCTCACCCTGGCGGAGTTCATCCGCTCGGGCGCGTACGACCGGCACGTGCGGGGCATGCGGCTGCGCTACCGCCGGCGGCGCGACCAGCTCGTGGCCGCGCTCGCCGAGCGGGCGCCCGACATCCGCGTCACGGGCATCGCGGCCGGCCTCCACGCCGTACTCGCACTCCCGCCCGGCACGGAGCGGTCCGTCGTTCAGTCAGCCGCCTGGCAGGGCCTGGCCGTCCAGGGCCTGGACCGCTTCCGCCACCCGGACGTCCCGCGCGGCCGCGACGCCCTGGTGGTGGGCTACGCCACCCCGACCGACAGCGCCTGGGCGGGCGCCCTGGACGCCCTGTGCCGCGCGCTGCCCTGAACCGTCAGCGCAGCACCTGGCGCAGTTGCTCCAGGCCCCAGTCCAGGTCCTCCTTGCTGATCACCAGGGGCGGGGCGATGCGGATGGTCGAGCCGTGGGTGTCCTTCACGAGGACACCGCGGTCCATCAGCTTTTCGGAGATCTCCCGCCCCGTGCCCAGGCTCGGCACGATGTCCACGCCGGCCCACAGGCCACGGCCGCGCACCGCCTCCACGGCTCCGCCGCCCACCATGAGCCCCAGCTCGTGGTGGAGGTGGTCGCCCAGCTCGGCCGCGCGCTGCTGGTACTCGCCGGTGCGCAGCATCGCCAGCACCTCCAGCGCCACCGCGCACGCCAGCGGGTTCCCGCCGAACGTCGACCCGTGCTCGCCCGGCCGGTGGACCCCGAGCACCGCCGCGCTCGACACGACCGCCGACACCGGTACGACGCCGCCGCCCAGCGCCTTGCCCAGCAGGTACATGTCCGGGACCACGCCCTCGTGTTCGCAGGCGAACGACCGGCCCGTGCGCCCCAGGCCCGACTGGATCTCGTCCGCGATGAACAGCACGTCCCGCCGCCGGGTCAGCTCCCGGACCGCCGGCAGGTACCCGGGCGGCGGCACCAGCACCCCGGCCTCGCCCTGGATCGGCTCCAGCAGCACGGCCACGGTGTTGTCCGTCATGGCCTCGTCCATCGCCGTCAGGTCCCCGTACGGCACGATCTCGAACCCCGGCGTGTACGGGCCGTGGTCCGCCCGGGCCTCGGGGTCGGTGGAGAAGCTGACGATGGTGGTCGTCCGGCCGTGGAAGTTGTTCGCCGCCACGATGATCTTCGCCATGCCGTCGGGCACGCCCTTGACGCGGTAACCCCACTTGCGGGCGGTCTTCACGGCGGTCTCCACCGCCTCCGCGCCGGTGTTCATCGGCAGCACCATCTCCATGCCGCAGAACTCGGCGAGCCGTGTGCAGAACTCGGCGAACCGGTCGTGGTAAAACGCCCGCGACGTCAGCGTCACCCGCTCCAACTGCGCCTTCGCCGCCTCGATCAGCCGCCGGTTGCCGTGGCCGAAGTTGAGCGCCGAGTAGCCGGCGAGCATGTCGAGATAGCGCCGCCCCTCGACATCGGTCATCCAGGCACCCTCCGCCGACGACACGACGACGGGCAACGGGTGGTAGTTGTGCGCGCTGTGCGCCTCGGCGGAAGCGATCGCGTCTTGTGTGCTCGACACGGGATCTCCGTTCGTCCTGCGGCGTGGGGCGGGAGTGGCGCCTCTTTCTATCGTCGCTCGCCATGCGGACGAAGAAACCTCGCGCCCTGGGTGGCGGCTAGGCTAAGGGATACGCGCGGCGACTGGCGTACGGGGAAGCGACCCCGGGGGAGCCGTGCGCGGCAGACCACACGAGGGTGCCGCCCGCCTGGGCACCCGGAGACCTCGTCCGTGCTGCCGGCCCCCTGGAGGACGCCATGACCAGCCTTCCCCTTCCCGCCCACCACCCGGCCCTGTCCGCCGCCGATCCCGAACTCGCCGCGCTCGTCGGCGCGGAGGAGCGGCTTCAGGCCGAGACGCTGCGGCTGATCCCGAGTGAGAACTACGTCTCCCACGCCGTACTGGAGGCCTCGGGCACCGTCCTGCAGAACAAGTACAGCGAGGGCTACGCGGGCCGGCGCTACTACGAGGGCCAGCAGAACATCGACCAGGTCGAGCTGCTCGCCATCGGCCGGGCCAAGGCCCTCTTCGGCGTCGACCACGCCAACGTCCAGCCCTACTCCGGCTCCCCGGCCAACCTCGCCGTCTACCTCGCCTTCGCCGAGCCCGGCGACACCGTGATGGGCATGGCCCTCCCCATGGGCGGCCACCTCACCCACGGGTGGGGCGTCTCCGCGACCGGCAAGTGGTTCCGGGGCGTGCAGTACGGGGTGCGCCAGGACACCGGGCTGATCGACTTCGACGAGGTGCGCGACCTGGCCCTCAAGGAGCGCCCCAAGGTCATCTTCTGCGGGGGCACCGCCCTGCCGCGGACCATCGACTTCGCCGCCTTCGCCGAGATCGCCCGTGAGGCCGGCGCCGTCCTCGTCGCCGACGTCGCCCACATCGCCGGCCTGATCGCGGGCGGCGCGCACCCGTCGCCCGTGCCGCACGCGGACGTGATCTCCACGACCACCCACAAGACCCTGCGCGGACCGCGCGGCGCGATGCTCATGTGCCGGGAGGAGCACGCCAAGGCCATCGACAAGGCCGTCTTCCCCGGCCTCCAGGGCGGCCCGCACAACCAGACCACCGCCGCCATCGCCGTCGCCCTCCACGAGGCGGCCCAGCCCTCCTTCCGGGACTACGCGCACCAGGTCGTCGCCAACGCCAGGGCCCTCGCGGAGGAGCTGCTCGCCCGCGGTTTCGACCTGGTCTCCGGCGGCACGGACAACCACCTGATCCTGATGGACCTCACCCCCAAGGACGTGCCGGGCAAGGTCGCCGCGAAGGCCCTGGACCGCGCCGGGATCGTCGTGAACTACAACACCGTCCCCTACGACCCGCGCAAGCCCTTCGACCCCTCCGGCATCCGCATCGGCACCCCCTCGCTCACCTCCCGGGGTCTCGGTACGCAGCACATGGCGGCCGTCGCCGACTGGATCGACCGGGGCGTCACCGCCGCCCGCACCGGCGACGAGGACGCCCTCACCACGATCCGCGCCGAGGTCGCCGCCCTGATGGCCGAGCACCCGGCCCCCGGCATCCCGGCGTAACGAGCCCCGTCGGCGCCCCTCGGCGTCCCGTCGGCGCCCCGGCCGTGACACCGCCGGGGCGCCGCCGGGCACTGTGTTTCTCGTCTCATTCGCGGCGGTCACCGGCAGCGGCCCGCATCCGTTCCCGAGCTGTCGGTGGCACCTGAGAGAATGAGGAACATGGCCTCTGATCGTCCTCGTGTGCTCTCCGGAATCCAGCCCACCGCCGGCTCGTTCCACCTCGGCAACTACCTCGGCGCGGTCCGTCAGTGGGTCGCGCTGCAGGAGACCCACGACGCCTTCTACATGGTCGTCGACCTGCACGCGATCACCGTCCCGCAGGACCCGGCCGAGCTGCGCGCCAACACCCGGCTCGCCGCCGCCCAGCTCCTCGCCGCCGGCCTCGACCCGGAGCGGTGCACGCTCTTCGTCCAGAGCCACGTCCCCGAGCACGCGCAGCTCGCCTGGGTCATGAACTGCCTCACCGGCTTCGGCGAGGCGTCCCGCATGACCCAGTTCAAGGACAAGTCCGCCAAGCAGGGCCTCGACCGCGCCACGGTCGGCCTGTTCACGTACCCGATCCTCCAGGTCGCCGACATCCTGCTGTACCAGGCCAACGAGGTGCCGGTCGGCGAGGACCAGCGCCAGCACATCGAGCTCACCCGCGACCTGGCGGAGCGGTTCAACGCCCGCTTCGGTGAGACGTTCACGGTCCCGGCGCCGTACATCCTGAAGGAGACCGCGAAGATCTACGACCTTCAGGACCCCTCGGTCAAGATGAGCAAGTCGGCCTCCACCCCGAAGGGCCTGATCAACCTCCTCGACGAGCCGAAGGCGACCGCGAAGAAGGTGAAGAGCGCGGTGACCGACACCGACACCGTGATCCGCTTCGACCCCGAGAACAAGCCGGGCGTCAGCAACCTGCTGACGATCATGTCCACCCTCACCGGCACCTCCGTCCCCGACCTGGAGCGGAGCTACGAGGGCAAGCTGTACGGCGCGCTGAAGACCGACCTCGCCGAGGTCATGGTCGACTTCGTGACCCCGTTCAAGACCCGCACCCAGGAATACCTGGACGACCCCGAGACGCTGGACTCCATCCTGGCCAAGGGTGCGGAGAAGGCCCGCGCGGTCGCCGGCGAGACGCTCGCGCAGACGTACCAGAAGGTGGGCTTCCTGCCCGCCAAGCACTGAGACCGGCGCGAGCGCCGGTGCGTGTCCGCACAGCACCGGCACAGCACCGGCGCTGCTCCGGTGCCGGATCCAACGACTCTGGCCACACGACGGGTCCAGCCGCCACACTGGCGGCTGAAGCCGATGACTGGACGACCGAACTGAGGAGAACGACGTGGGGACCGTAACGCTCGGCGTTTCGATCGCGGTCCCGGAGCCGTACGGCAGCCTGCTCCAGGAGCGGCGCGCGGGCTTCGGTGATCCCGCCGCGCACGGCATCCCCACGCACGTCACGCTGCTCCCGCCGACCGAGGTCGATGCGGTGCGACTGCCCGCGATCCGGGCGCACCTCGCCGAGGTCGCCGCGGCCTGCCGGGCGTTCCCGATGCGGCTGTGCGGTACGGGGACCTTCCGGCCGCTGTCGCCGGTCGTCTTCGTCCAGGTCGTGGAGGGCGCGGCGGCCTGCTCCTGGCTCCAGAAGCGGGTCCGGGACAGCTCGGGCCCGCTGGAGCGGGAGCTCCAGTTCCCGTACCACCCGCACGTCACCGTGGCGCACGGCATCGCCGATGAGGCGATGGACCGGGCGTACGAGGAGCTGGCCGACTTCGAGGCGTCGTGGACCGTCGGCTCCTTCGCCCTGTACGAGCAGGGACCGGACGGGGTGTGGCGGCAACTGTCCGAGTACGAGTTCGGCGTCGGCCGCCCGGCTCCCTCCGTGCCCGCCCAGGGCTCACCCGTCGACGAGCCGGCCACCACCCGTAGCTGACGCCGGCGCTTTCACAGCGGCAGGCGGCGGAAGACCGGGCGCGGCAGGTGCCGCAGGGCCGCCATCACCAGGCGCAGCGCGCCCGGCACCCACACCGTCTCCGACCGGCGCCGCAGCCCCAGCTCGATCGCGTACGCCACCGCCTCCGGCGTCGTCGCGAGGGGCGCCTCGGCCAGCCCGGCGGTCATCCTCGTCCGTACGAAGCCGGGCCTGACGACCATGACGTGGACGCCCGTGCCGTGCAGGGCGTCGCCCAGGCCCTGGGCGAAGGCGTCCAGCCCGGCCTTGCTGGAGCCGTAGATGAAGTTGGCGCGCCGGGCGCGCTCGCCGGCCACCGACGACAGCACGACCAGGGAGCCGTGGCCCTGGTCCTGGAGGGCGCCGGCGCAGGTCAGCCCGGCCGAGACGGCGCCGGTGTAGTTGGTCTGGGCGACCTGGACGGCGGCGAGCGGCGTCGCCTCGTCGTGCGCCTGGTCGCCCAGGACCCCGAAGGCGAGCAGCACCATGTCGATGTCGCCCTCGGTGAAGATCTTCCCCAGGGTCTCCTGGTGCGCGGCCGGGTCCAGCGCGTCGAACGGCACGGTGTGCACGACGACACCGGCGCGCAGCTCCCGGAGGGACGCGGCGGCGGCGTCCAGGGCGGGGGAGGGGCGGCCGGCCAGCCAGACCGTGCGCGTGCGGCGGGCGATCAGCCGGCGGGCGGTGGCGAGGGCGATCTCGGACGTGCCGCCGAGGACGAGCAGGGACTGGGGGGCGCCGAAGGCGTCCTTCATGACGACGTACTCCTTGCGTCGGGGCTACATGCCGAGGCGGCGGGCGAGGTCCGAGGTGAACACCGCGCGGGGGTCCAGCTCGGCGCGGAGGGCGAGGAAGTCCGGCAGCCGCGGGTACATGGCGCGCAGCGCGTCCGGGCGCAGCCGCGAGTCCTTGGCGAGGTAGACGCGCCCGCCCGCGCCCGCGACCTCCTCGTCGAGCTCGTCCAGGAACGTGCCGAGGCCGCTGAGCCCGGCCGGGATGTCCAGCGCCAGCGTCCAGCCCGGCATGGGGAAGGAGAGCCAGCCGGGGTCGCCCTCCCCGAACCGTTTCAGGACGGCCAGGAACGAGGGGCAGCCCCGGCGCGCGATGCGGCGCACGATGCGGCGCAGGGTGTCCTCCCGCCCGTACCCGACGACGAACTGGTACTGGACGAAGCCGCCGCGCCCGTACACCCGGTTCCAGTGCGGGACCCCGTCCAGGGGGTGGAAGAAGGCGGACAGCCGCTGGAGCTCGCCGGTGCGGTGGCGGGGCGCCTTGCGGTACCAGAGCTCGTTGAACAGCCCGACGGTCGCGCGGCTGAGCAGCCCCTCGGGTACGCGGGCGGGGGCGGCCGGCAGCCTGCCGGGGCGGAACGCGAGGGGGTCGCGCCGCAGCCGGGCCGGGAGCGCGTCGTACGGGGCGTGGTCGCCGCGCGTGAGGACGGCGCGGCCGGTGGCGGCGCCGCGCGCGAGGAGGTCGATCCAGGCGACGGAGTAGCGGTAGCCGTGGTCGTTGGCGGTGAGGCGGGCCATCAGGTCGTCGAGGTCGGCGGCGCGTTCGGTGTCGACGGACATCAGGGACGTCTCGACGGGGAGGAGCTGGACGGTGGCGGAGAGGATCACCCCGGTCAGGCCCATGCCTCCGGTGGTGGCGTCGAACAGGTCGGTGCCGGGGACGACGGTGCGGATCGTGCCGTCGGCGGTGAGGAGGTCGAAGGCCCGCACGTGGCGGCTGAAGGAACCGGAGACGTGGTGGTTCTTGCCGTGGATGTCGGCGCCGATGGCTCCGCCGACGGTGACGTAGCGGGTGCCGGGGGTGACCGGGACGAACCAGCCGAGCGGCAGCAGCACCTCCATCAGGCGGTGCAGGCTGACGCCCGCGTCACAGACCACGACGCCCGCGTCCGCGTCGATCGAGCGGATGCGGGCGAGGGCGGTCATGTCGAGCACGGCGCCGCCGGCGTTCTGCGCCGCGTCGCCGTAGGCGCGGCCGAGACCGCGGGCGATGCCCCCGCGCGTGCCGCAGGCCCGGACCGCCTCGGCGGCCTCCTCATAGCTGCGGGGACGCAGGACGCGGGCGACGCTGGGGGCGGTGCGGCCCCAGCCGGTCACCGGCTCGGCGGGCTCGGCGGAGGTGTCGACGTGAGACATGAATGCGACCGTATCGCCGAGGTTGTCACGTTTGACGGGTTTGTCGGTCGAGTCGCCCGGCTCGCCGAAATGGGTGATTAAACGAGTGTCATGAAAGATTGCCGCCTCCTCCGGCGCGCGGCGCGCCAGAGTCGCCCTTGGTGCACACGTCCACGGACGACGAAAGGGGTGGCGGAGGATGCGATACGCGGGGGCCGACCGGTCGTTGCTGTACGCGCTGCACGCCTGGGGGTGCCGCCGGCCGACGGTGGCGGCGGCCGCGCGCACGCTGTCGTACGCCGGCGAGCACGGCGCCCTCTGGCTCGCCGCCGGCCTCGCCGCCGCCGCGGCCGACCCCGCACGCCGCACCCCCTGGCTCCGCGCCACGGCCCTCACGGCCACGGCCCACCTGGCCGCCATGGCCCTCAAACCCCTCGCCCGCCGCCCCCGCCCGGCCTTGGCGCCCCCGCCGGTAGCGGTGCCCTCCGGTGGTCCTCCCGCCACGCCCGCGCCCCCGCCGGGCGCCGTGGCCCCGGTCGCCCCACCCGTCCCGGGCGCGCCCCCGCCGGGCGTCGTCGCCCCGGTCATGGCGCCCGCGCCCGCCGCGCGGGCCCTGGGTGGTCGCCCTTGCCCGTGCGCCGAGCCCGCGCCCGGTTCCGGCGCCCCGGGCGCCGCGCCCGGTGGCGTGGGCGCCTGCTCGTGCGTCGCGCCGGTGTCCGTGGTGGCGGGTCCGGGTGTCGCGGATCCGGCCGGCTTCACCGTCGTCCCGTACGGCTCTCCCGTCCCGGCCGTCGAGGGCGTCCCGGCCGTCGAGGGCGTCCCGGCCGTCGAGGGCGCCCCGGCCGTCGAGGGCGCCCGGGGCCGCGTGGGGCGGGGCCTGCCGGCGCCCGTCGTGGGGCGGTACTCGTTCCCCAGTTCGCACGCCGCGTCGGCGGCTGCCGCGGCGGTGGCGTTCGGGGCGGTGCGGCCGGGCGCGCGGTGGGTGGGCGTGCCCGTGGCGGCGGCGATGTGCGTCTCCCGCCTGGTGGTGGGCGTGCACTATCCGACCGACGTGGCGGCCGGAGCCCTGCTGGGTGCCGTGACGGCCTGGCGCCTGCGGGACGCGGCGGATCGTTTCTGCAATAGGTGCCGCCGTGGCTGAGCCGACCGTCGCGGCGGCCGCCGCCACCCGGCCGGTACCCCCGGCGGTCGTCCTGCCGCTCGGGCTCGTACGGGCGGCGCGGCCCCGCCAGTGGGTCAAGAACGTGCTCGTGGCCGCCGCGCCCGCCGCCGCCGGGCAGCTCGCCTCCCGGCACACCGCCCTCCAACTGGGCATCGTCTTCACGCTGTTCACCGCCGCGGCCGCCGCCGTCTACCTCGTCAACGACGCCCGTGACGCCGACGCCGACCGCGCCCACCCGGTCAAGTGCCACCGCCCCGTGGCCGCCGGGGAGGTACCCGTGTCCGTGGCGTACGGGACCGGCGGCGTCCTCGCGCTCGGTGCGCTCGCCGGCGGGGCCGTGCTGTGCAACACCCTGACGGCCGCGCTGCTGGCCGCGTACCTGGTGATGCAGCTCGCCTACTGCCTCCGCCTCAAGCACGTCCTCGTCGTCGACCTCGCCGTCGTCACGACCGGCTTCGTCATGCGCGCCATGATCGGCGGGGTGGCGCTCGGCATCCCGCTCTCGCGCTGGTTCCTCATCACCACCGGCTTCGGCGCCCTCTTCATGGTTGCCGCCAAGCGGTACTCGGAGGCCGTGCAGATGGAGGGAAGGGGCGAGACACGGGTGCTGCTCACCGAGTACACGACCGGCTACCTCCGCTTCGTCTGGCAGCTCGCCGCCGGTGTCGCCGTGCTCGGCTACTGCCTCTGGGCCCTGGAGCACAGCGGCACCTGGCGCCAGCTCTCCACCATCGCCTTCATCCTCGCCGTCCTCCGCTACGCCGTCTTCGCCGACCGCGGCACCGCCGGCGCTCCCGAGGACGTCGTCCTGCGCGACCGCCCGCTCGCGGTCATCGGCCTCGCGTGGCTCGCGATGTACGGGATGGCGGTGGCGGACCTGTGAGGCGCGAGGCGGCGGGCTTCCTGCTCGCGGGCGGTGTCGCGTACGCCGCCGACCTCGGCCTCTTCCTCCTGCTCCGGCCCCACCTCGACCCGCTGCCCGCCAAGGCGCTCGCCTTCCTCGCCGGCTGCACCGTCGCCTACCTGGGCAACGCCCTCGGCACGTACCGCCGCCGCGGCGTCCACCTCCGCGAGTACGGGGCGTTCTTCGGGGTCAACCTGGCGGGCGCGGCCGTGCAGATGGCGTGTCTCGGCGCGTCGCACTACGGGCTCGGGCTCACCTCCCCGTTCGCCGACACCGTCTCGGGGCTCGGCGTGGGCATGGTGCTCGCCACCTGCCTGCGCTTCTGGGGCACCCGCACCCTGGTCTTCGGGTCAGTCGGATCAAGGGGGTAGGGGCACGGCATGGACTGGCTGACCAAGCTCCCCGTCATCGGCCCTTGGGCCGCTCGCCTGCTGCGGACGCACGCCTGGCGCTCGTACGAGACCCTCGACCACGCCCACTGGACCCGCCTGGCCGCGGCCATCACGTTCATCAGCTTCCTCGCCCTCTTCCCGCTGATCGCCGTCGCCGCCGCCGTCGGCGCCGCGCTGCTCAGCGCCGAACAGCTCCGCGACATCGAGGACAAGCTCGCCGAGCAGGTCCCCGGCATCTCCGAACAGCTCGACCTGGACACGCTCGTCGCCAACGCCGGGCCCGTCGGACTCGTCGCCGGCGCGTTCCTCCTCTTCACCGGCATCGGCTGGGTGGGCTCCATGCGCGAGTGCCTGCGCGCGGTGTGGGGCCTGGACGACGGGGACGACAACCCCTTCGTACGCAAGGGCAAGGACGCCGTGATCCTCCTCGGCCTCGGCGCGACCGGGCTCGCCTCGCTCGCCGCCTCGGGGCTGGGCTCCACCGCCGTCGGCTGGACCGCCGAACGGCTCGGGATCTCCGGGAGCGGCGCCGGTGGCGTCCTCCTCCAGGCCGGGGCCCTCGCGGTCGCCGTCCTCGCCGACTTCCTGATCCTGCTGTACGTCCTGAGCCTGCTGCCCGGCGTCCAGCCGCCCCGCCGCCGCCTCGTCGTGGCGGGGCTGATCGGCGCGGTCGGCTTCGAGGCGCTGAAGCTGCTGCTCGGCGGCTATATGAAGGGTGTGGCGGCGAAGTCGATGTACGGGGCGTTCGGGGTGCCCGTGGCCCTCCTGCTGTGGATCAACTTCACCGCCAAGCTGCTGCTGTTCTGTGCCGCGTGGACGGCGACCGGCTCTAGGACGGAGGCTGCTGAGAAGGAGCCTGCTGCCGACGACGGCGTACCAGCTCCGGAAGCGGCCAACGGCGGTTGACGAGGAAGACCCCGCCCGCCAGCAGCACCAGCACCCCGCCGGCCACCGCCAGCGCCGTCCCGGCCCCGCCCGCGCCGCCGGCCGCCGCGACCGTCGCCTTGCCGTTGCCGTTGCCGTCACCGGCCGCCTGGTCGCCGCCACCCGTCCCGGTCTGGCCGTTCCCGCCGCTCTCGCCCGTCCCGGTGCCGGTCTTCGCCGACTTCGGCGGCACCAGCTCACCGACCGGCTTCACCTTCCCGGACGCCGCGAAACCCCAGTCCAGCAGGCGCGCCGCCTCCTTGTAGACGGCGTGGCTCTCCTTCGCCGACGGGTTCATGACGGTGACCAGCAGCACCTTGCCGTTCCGCTCGGCGACCCCGGTGAAGGTGGCGCCCGCGTGCGTGGTGCTGCCGTTCTTGACCCCGGCGATGCCCTGGTAGGCCGGGATGCCGTAGTCACCGGTCAGCAGCCGGTTGGTGTTCTGGATCTCGAACGTCGAGCGCTTCTTGTTGCCGGGCTTGACCTCCCCGGGGAACTTCGCGCGGGGCGTCGAGCAGTACTCCCGGAAGTCCTTGTTCTGCATGCCGCTGCGCGCGATGAGGGTGAGGTCGTACGCGGAGGAGACCTGGCCCACGGCGTCGTACCCGTCCGGGGAGACGACGTCGGTGTCGAGCGCCTGGAGTTCGTCGGCGCGGTCGTTCATCTCCTTGACCGTCTTGTCGATGCCGCCGTTCATCGCCGACAGGACGTGCACGGCGTCGTTGCCGGAGCGGAGGAAGACGCCGAGCCACAGGTCGTGGACGGTGTACGCCTGCTTCTCCTTGACGCCGACGAGGCTGGAGCCCTCACCGACCTTCGCGAGGTCCTGGGGCGTGACCAGGTGCGACCGGGTGCGGGGCAGCTTGGGCAGCAACGTGTCCGCGAACAGCATCTTCAGGGTGGAGGCGGGAGGCAGCCGCCAGTGCGCGTTGTGCGCGGCCAGCACATCGCCGCTCTCCGCGTCCGCGACGATCCAGGAGCGCCCCGTCACCTCCTTGGGCAGCACGGGCACGCCGGGGGCCAGGTTGACCTGCGTACCGGGCTTGCCCAGCATCGCCCCGCCGACCGTGGACATGACGGCGGGCGGCTTCGGCTGCTTGTCCTCCTTGTCCGGGCCCGGAGCCGCCACGGCCGGGGCGGCGGTGAGGACGGGCAGCAGCGCGGCGGCGGCGACCGAGAGCACGGTCTTTTTCAAAGCTGACACGGTCGAGAACGTACAGGGAGCGTTCATCGAACCCGACACCACACCCCGCAGAAGGCCCCCGACCGGCGGTGGTGATACTGAACCCATGAAGCTCAGCCGCTCCGCCTCCTGGTTCCTGCTCGCATTCGGGGTGTGGAGCTGGTTCATCTGGATCACTTTCGTCAAGAATCTCTGGAACGACGGGAGCGGTCTCGCCTTCGACGACGCGGGCGACCCGACTGCCTACTTCTGGGTTCATCTGCTGCTCGCCATCACGTCCTTTGTTCTGGGGACGGTGGTGGGCGTCATCGGGTTGCGTGGCGTACGCGCATTGCGCCGCGACCGCGGATAGGGGAGTACGGGGTCGTGCTGGTCGTCCTGTTGGTGATCGTGGTCGTGCTCGCCCTGCTGGCGGCGGTGCACTGGTACGTGTGGCGCCGCCTGGTGCGCGACGTGACGCGGCCGGGCGGCGTGGCGCGACGCGTGGGCACGGTCGCCGTGGTCGTGCTGCCGCTGCTGTCGGTGGGCGCGCTGACGGCGGGACGGGCGGGGGCGCCGTTCGCCCTCCAGCAGGCCGTGGCCTGGCCGGGCTTCCTGTGGCTGGCGCTGCTGCTGTACGTGGTGCTCGCCCTGGTGGTGGGCGAGGCGGTCCGTCCGCTGCTGCGCCGCGCCCTGGAACGCCGGGCCGCCTCCGCTGTGGCGCCCGCGCCCGAGCCGGACGCCGCACCCGAGCCCGGTGCACCCGAGCCGGACGGTGTACCCGTGCCCGGTGCACCCGTGCCGGTCGCCGCGCCGGGCCCCGCCCAGGCCGCCCCCGAGGCGCCCGCACTCGCGACCGCTCCCGCTCCCGCTCCCGCGACCGCTCCCGCTCCCGCGACCGCTCCCGCTCCCGCGACCGCACCCGCTCCCGGGCCCGGCGGCCCGGCCTCCCCACCACGGGAAGTGGGCGACACCCCCGCCGTCTCCCGGCGGCTGTTCGTGTCCCGGGTCGTCGGCGGCACCGCCGCGGCGGCCGCGCTGGGCACCGTCGGGTACGGGACGTACGGCGTCATGCGGGGGCCGCGCGTCAAGCGGGTCACCGTGCCGCTCGCGAAGCTCGCCCGGGGCGTGCACGGGTACCGGATCGCGGTCGTGAGCGACATCCACCTGGGGCCCATCCTGGGGCGGGCCCACACCCAGCGGATCGTCGACGCGATCAACGCCACCCAGCCGGACCTCGTCGCCGTCGTCGGCGACCTGGTCGACGGCAGCGTCGAGAACCTGGGCCCGGCCGCCGAGCCGCTCGCACGGCTCCGGGCCCGGGACGGCTCGTTCTTCGTGACCGGCAACCACGAGTACTTCTCCGGCGCCGAGGAGTGGGTCGACCACGTGCGCGAACTCGGGCTGCGCCCGCTGCGCAACGAGCGCGTCGAGATCGCCGGGTTCGACCTCGCCGGGGTGAACGACGTCGCCGGGGAGAACTACGACGACGGCCCCGACTTCGCCGCCGCCCTCGGCGACCGCGACCGGGCGCGCGCCGCCGTGCTGCTCGCCCACCAGCCGGTCGTCATCCACGACGCCGTACGGCACGGGGTCGACCTCCAGCTCTCCGGCCACACCCACGGCGGCCAGCTCTGGCCCGGCAACTTCCTCGCCGAGCTGGCCAACCCCACCGTCGCCGGGCTCGAACGGTACGGCGACACCCAGCTCTACGTGTCCCGGGGCGCGGGCGCCTGGGGCCCGCCCGTCCGCGTCGGCGCCCCCTCCGACATCACGCTCGTGGAGCTCGCCTCCAAGCAGACCTGAGAACTCCATGTGATGGCGGTGTGAAGGTTCAGACTTCCACAATTCAACAGCGTGTGATTGGGTGACTCCGTCGCGGCAGGGGTGGCGTGAAGGGAATCACGGCATGCGCTCGGTGCGTCTTCGGATCCTCGTCTTGTGCGTCGTCTTACTCGCCGCCGGGATCGGGGGATGGCAGTTACTTCCCTCGGCCGGCGCCCGGGACGACCCGATCACCGTCGGTACGACGGACGAGGTCACGTCCCTCGACCCCGCCGGGGCGTACGACGCCGGCTCGTGGGCCCTGTACAGCAACGTCTTCCAGTCGCTGCTGACCTTCGAACCGGGCTCCCCGGTCCCTGTCCCGGACGCCGCCACCGGCTGCGAGTTCACCGGGATGAACCTCCAGACCTACCGCTGCGAACTGCGCGACGACCTCCGGTTCGCGAGCGGCCGCAAGGTCACCGCCGAGGACGTCAAGTACTCCTTCGACCGCATGCTCGGAATAGGGGCGGACGTCGGGCCCCGCGCCCTGTTCACCGCTCTGCGCCGCGTCGACGCCGACGGCTCCACGGTGACGTTCCACCTCGGCGCCCGGGACGCGACCTTCCCCCAGAAGCTGGCCACCGGCGCCGGCGCCATCGTCGACCGCACCCAGTACCCGAGGGGCGCCCTGCGCGAGGGCCACGGCGTCGACGGCTCGGGGCCGTACGTCCTCGCGGCGTACGAGCCGGGCGTCCGTGCCCTGCTGGAGCCCAACCCGCGCTACAAGGGCGCCGTCCGCAAGATCGGCGGTCCGGTGGAGGTCCGTTACTTCAAGGAGTCCGGTGACCTCGCCGCCGCCTGGACGGACCGTCAGGTCGACGTCATCCACCGTCAGTTGCCGCCGAAGACGCTGTCCGGGATGGACGCGAACGCGGACGGCACGCACATGACGGAGGCCGGCAGCGCCGAGATCCGCAACCTGGTCTTCAACGTGCGGCCGGGCTCGCCGATGGCGGACAAGGCCGTACGCCGGGCCGTCGCCGCGCTCATCGACCGGCCCGCCATCGTCACCCGCGCGCACCACTCCACCGTGGAGCCCCTCTACTCGCTGATCCCCCAGGGCTTCGCGGGCCACAACACCGCCTTCCACGACGTGGACCCGGAACCCAGCGCCGAGCGCGCGAGGCGACTGCTGCGCGACGCGGACGTCGAGACGCCGGTCCGGTTCACCTACGCCCACCGCGCCGGTCCCACGTACGCCGCCGAGGCCGCCGAACTGCGGAGGCAGTTGGAGGCCGCCGGCCTGTTCGAGCTGAAGGTCGTCGAAGTGGAGTGGAAGGCCTTCCAGAAGGGGTACGCGAGCGGCGCCTACGACGCCTACGGGCTGGGCTGGGTCCCGGACTTCCCCGACCCCGACAGCTTCACCCAGCCCCTCGTCGGCCGTGCCAACACCCTCCACAACGGCTACGCCAGCCCACGCGTCGACCGGCTGATCGCCTCCACCCAGCAGTACGGCGACCGGGGCCGGGCCATGAAGGACTTCGAGTCGATCCAGCGGGAGGTGGCGGCGGACGTGCCGCTCGTCCCGCTGTGGCAGAAGAAGGACTACGTCGTGAGCACCGACGACGTCGCCGGTTCGCCGTACCTGTCGGACGGCACGGGCATCTGGCGTTTGTGGCGGCTCAGTTGGATCTAGTCCGCCGCTCGACGGCACCCGGCATGAACTCCTCCAGGACCTCGTGCACCTGCCGCACCAGCGGCCGCAGCACCCGGAACCGCGACAGCCCGATGGCGCGCGCGGCGATGGGCGCGGTGCGCTCGACGAGGCGGCGGCTGCGTTCGGTGCCCTCCGTCCGGTCGTACACCCAGAACAGCACCAGCCCCATCTGCATCAGCCACATCAAGTGGGGGAGCATCTGGGCAAGTTCGGGCGCGGTCTTGGTGTCGGAGCCGAACAGGACCCGCTCGTGGATGGAGATGGCGGCCTCACGGGCGGCGACCGACTCGTCGGAGAAGGGGCTGAGCGGGCTCTCGGGGTCGGCGGCGTTCTTGAAGAACTGGGTCGCGAACGGGTGGTACGGCTCCGCCACGTCCAGCCACGTCAGCAGCGAGTCCCGGATCCGTACCGCCAGGTCCTCGTCGCCCGACAGGACCGGCTGGACCGCAGCCTCGTGCTCGGCGGCCAGCCGGTCGTAGAAGCCCTGGACCAGGTGCTCCTTGGAGGAGAAGTAGTAGTAGGCGTTGCCGACGGAGACGCCCGCCTCCTGGGCGATGGCCCGCATCGTCGTCTTGTCGTACCCGCGCTCCTGGAAGAGCCGGAGCGCGGTTTCGAGGATGAGGGTGCGGGTCTGCTCGCTCTTGGGCGCCTTGGCGGGCCTCGTGGCCTTCGCGGGCTCCGGAGCCTGGGCGTCCGTCACGTCGTTCACGTCCTTCACGGTCCCCGAGCCTAGTGGGGCGCGTCCGGTACGCCGCACCGGCCGTCCCCGCACCCCGGGCCACCGGCGGGGGCGAGCGCCTCGCGCCACTTGGCGGCGGCCATGACGGTGGCCCGGGCGAAGGGCATCCCGGCCGGGGTGGCCAGCCAGTGGGCCTTGGACCGGTACTCGACCAGGGCCCACAGGCACACGATCAGCGCGGCGTTCGAACGGTAGACCTGCCCGCCGTCCCCGACCACCGTGATCTCCTTCAGCGTGGCGCGGTGGTCCAGCTCCGGGAAGCGGCGGCGGGCCTCCTCGGAGGCGGCGGGCACCAGGTCCAGCGGGACGAGCTGCGGCTGCCGCCGCAGCCAGTGCCGCAGGTGGACGCAGAGCGGGCAGTGCGCGTCGTACAGCACGGTGAGCCGTCGCACGGGCAGGCCGGTCACGGTCGCCTCACACGCCGGTCGCGGTGGCCGGGCCGGTCCAGCCCTGCGGCGGCACCGGCGGCGTCTGCTCCCGCTCCAGCGCGCCGCGCCGGCGGATCTTGTTGAGCACGTAGACGTTGCCGAGGTGCATCACGCCGAGGACGAGCAGGACGACGCCGAGCTTCACCGACAGGGCCTCGAACAACCGCCGGGCGTCGGCGACGCTCTCGTCCTGGCTCAGGTAGAGCGCGACGAAGCCGAAGTTGACCAGGTAGAAGCCGACCACCAGCAGGTGGTTCACGGCCTCGGCGAGCTTCTCGTTCCCCCGCAGCACATCGGCGAGGAAGATCCGCCCGTTCCGGCTGAGCGTGCGCGCCACCCAGATGGTGAGCGCCACGCTGATCAGCAGGTAGATGACGTACGCGACCACAGTGAGGTCCATCCCCCACCCTCCTTTGAACGCGTTCAAATGGTGATGACCCTGACTGTAGACCTCTCTTTGAACATGTTCAACTCGCATGACGACGCCCGGCGGGGAGCACTCCTCGCCGGGCGGTCATCCGGTGTCCGGGTACCGCTACGGCGCCACCTTGATGGCGCTCACCGGGCAGGCCCGGGCGGCCTCTCTCACCAGAGGGCTGCCGGCGCCGTTCTCGCTGCCGGGTACCAGCTCGCTGAACCCGTCGTCGTCCTGGGTGAAGACGTCCGGCGCGGTCAGGGCGCACTGGCCCGCGCCGATGCAGACGTCCTTGTCGATCAGAATGTCCATGGGCCTCGTCCTCACCATGTGACGGGGAGCTCCAGCATCCCCTGGATCGTGTCCCCCGGTTTGAAGGGGATCTCCTCGGCCGGTGCCGCCAGCCGCAGCCCCGGCAGGCGCTCGAAGAGCGTCCGCAGCGCGATCTCCATCTCCGCCCGCGCCAGATTCTGGCCCAGGCACTGGTGGATGCCGAAGCCGAACGCGACGTGGTGGCGGGCCGACCGGTGCCAGTCCAGCGTGTCCGGGTCGGCGTAGGCGGCCGTGTCCCGGTTGATGACCGAGGTCGAGAAGACGACGCCCTCGTCCGCCCGGATCGTCACGCCCGCGATGTCGATGTCCTCCTTCGCCACCCGCAGCATCCCGTCGGCGATCGACAGGAACCGCAGCAGCTCCTCCACGGCGGCCGGCATCAGCGCCGGGTCGGCCTTCAGCTCGGCCAACTGCTCCGGGTGCCGGAGCAGCGTGAACGTACCGAGCGAGATCATGTTCGCCGTGGTCTCATGGCCCGCCACGAGCAGGATCGTGGCGAGCTCGACGAGTAACTGCTTGTCCGGGTGACCCTGGGTGAGTTGCTGCGCGATCAGGTCGTCGAGGACGCCCTCCCCGGGTTTGTCGCGTTTACGCTCAACCAGATCGCCGAGATAGCCCTCCAACTGGTTACTGGCGTCCTCCGTGTCCTCGGCCGTGGGTCCGCGCAGCAGCCTGCGCGACTGCGACTCGAAGAACTCGTGGTCGGCGTACGGCACGCCCAGCACGTCGCAGATGACGATGGACGGCACCGGCAGGGCGAACGCCGACACCAGCTCGGCCGGCGGCCCCTGCTCGACCATCGCGTCGATGAGCTCGTCCACCGTCTGCTGGATGCGCGGCCGCAGATCGGCCGTGCGCTTGAGGGTGAAGCTCGGGATCAGCATCCGCCGCTGGACGTTGTGCTCGGGGTCGTCCACGCCCAGCAGGGCCGAGCGGCGGTCGCGTACGGCGGCGAAGCGCTCCGACGGTATCGGGAACGACTCATGGGTGTTGTCGGTGGACAGTCGCTGGTCGGACAGCAGTTGGCGCGCGGCGGCGTGCCCGGTGACGACCCACACCGAGCGGCCGTCGTAGAGCGTCACACGGGACAGCGGCCGCTCCTCGCGCAGCGGCCGGTAGGCGGTGGGCGGGTGGTAGGGACAGGTGCGGTCCTGGGGGAACGCAACGGCTTCCGTCATGGTGGCCTCGCAAGCGACGAGATTCGGATTCCCGATCACCACTACATGCCCGAGGCATCCATCCGGTCTACGCGCAGTTCGGCCAAACCACCGCTATGGGCGATGCGCAGGACAAAGGGCCCGCTTCCGTGAGGAAACGGGCCCTTCGCCTGAGAACCAGAGAAAGCGTCAGTAGCGGCGCGTGATCAGCGCGCGCTTCACTTCCTGGATCGCCTTGGTGATCTCGATACCGCGCGGGCAGGCCTCCGTGCAGTTGAACGTGGTGCGGCAGCGCCACACGCCGTCCTTGTCGTTGAGGATCTCCAGCCGCTGCTCCCCGGCCTCGTCGCGCGAGTCGAAGATGAAGCGGTGCGCGTTGACGATCGCGGCCGGACCGAAGTACTGGCCGTCGTTCCAGAACACCGGGCAGGACGACGTGCACGCGGCGCACAGGATGCACTTGGTGGTGTCGTCGAACCGCTCGCGGTCCTCGGCGGACTGGATGCGCTCACGCGTCGGCTCGTTGCCCTTGGTGATGAGGAAGGGCATCACGTCGCGGTACGCCTGGAAGAACGGCTCCATGTCCACGACCAGGTCCTTGAGGACCGTCAGGCCCTTGATGGCCTCGATCGTGATGGGCTTCTCCGGGTTGATGTCCTTGATCAGCGTCTTGCAGGCGAGCCTGTTCTTGCCGTTGATCCGCATCGCGTCGGAGCCGCAGATGCCGTGCGCGCAGGAGCGCCGGAAGGTCAGCGAGCCGTCGACGTCCCACTTGATCTTGTGGAGACCGTCGAGCACACGCTCCTTCGGGTCGATCTCGATCTGGAAGTCCTGCCACTGCGCCTCGTCCGAGACCTCCGGGTTGAACCGGCGGATCCGGAAGGTGACCGTGATGTACGGCGAGGCTGCGGAGTCCTTCTCCACCTTGTCCAGTACGGGGGTAGCCATCAGTACTTACGCTCCATCGGCTGGTAGCGGGTCTGGACGACGGGCTTGTAGTCGAGACGCACGGTCTCGGAGCCGTCGGCGCCGACCTCGCGGTACGCCATGGTGTGGCGCATGAAGTTGACGTCGTCGCGGTTCGGGTAGTCCTCGCGGTAGTGACCGCCGCGGGACTCCTTGCGGGCCAGCGCCGAAACGGCCATGACCTCGGCCAGGTCGAGCAGGTTGCCCAGCTCGATGGCCTCCAGCAGGTCCGTGTTGAACCGCTTGCCCTTGTCCTGGATGGCCACGTTCTGGTACCGCTCGCGCAGCTCGGCGATCTTCTCGACCGCCGTCTTGATCGTCTGCTCGGTGCGGAACACCATCACGTTGGCGTCCATCGTCTCCTGGAGCTCCTTGCGGAGTACGGAGACCCGCTCGGTGCCGGTGGAGTTGCGCAGCCGCTCGACCTGCTCCCGCACGAAGGAGGCCGGGTCCTCGGGCAGCTCGACGTAGTCGGCCTTGGCCGAGTACTCGGCGGCGGCGATGCCGGCCCGCTTGCCGAAGACGTTGATGTCGAGGAGCGAGTTGGTGCCCAGGCGGTTGGCGCCGTGCACCGACACGCACGCCACCTCGCCGGCGGCGTACAGGCCCGGCACGACGGTGGTGTTGTCCGCCAGGACCTCACCCATCACGTTCGTCGGGATGCCGCCCATCGCGTAGTGCGCGGTGGGCTGGATCGGGATCGGGTCCGTGTAGGGCTCGATGCCCAGGTACGTACGCGCGAACTCGGTGATGTCCGGGAGCTTGGCGTCGAGCTGCTCCGGCGGCAGGTGGGTCAGGTCCAGGTACACGTGGTCGCCCTCGGGGCCGCAGCCACGGCCCTCGCGGATCTCCGTGTAGATGGAGCGCGAGACGACGTCACGGGACGCGAGGTCCTTCATGACCGGCGCGTACTTCTCCATGAAGCGCTCGCCGTCCTTGTTGCGGAGGATGCCGCCCTCACCGCGGGCGCCCTCCGTCAGCAGGATGCCCATGCGCCAGATGCCCGTCGGGTGGAACTGGAAGAACTCCATGTCCTCCAGCGGCAGGCCGCGCCGGTAGCAGGCGGCCTGGCCGTCGCCGGTCAGGGTGTGCGCGTTGGACGTCACCTTGAAGAACTTGCCGGTGCCGCCGGACGCGTAGATCACGGCCTTCGCCTGGAAGACGTGGATCTCGCCGGTGGCCAGCTCGTAGGCGACCACACCGGCGGACTTCTTGACGCCGCCCACCTCGGTGATGAGCTGGTCGAGGACGTAGAACTCGTTGAAGAACTCCACGCCCTCCTTGACGCAGTTCTGGTACAGCGTCTGGAGGATCATGTGGCCGGTGCGGTCCGCGGCGTAGCAGGACCGGCGCACCGGCGCCTCGCCGTGGTTGCGGGAGTGGCCGCCGAAGCGGCGCTGGTCGATGGTGCCGTCCGGGGTCCGGTTGAACGGCAGGCCCATCTTCTCCAGGTCGAGGACGGCGTCGATGGCCTCCTTCGCCAGGATCTCGGCGGCGTCCTGGTCGACCAGGTAGTCACCGCCCTTGACCGTGTCGAAGGTGTGCCACTCCCAGTTGTCCTCCTCCACGTTCGCCAGCGCGGCGGCCATGCCGCCCTGCGCGGCGCCCGTGTGGGAGCGGGTCGGGTAGAGCTTCGTCAGCACGGCGGTACGGCTGCGCTTCGTCGCCTCGATGGCGGCGCGCATGCCCGCGCCACCGGCGCCGACGATGACGGTGTCGTACTTGTGGATCTTCATGCGGATTTCCTCAGCCCCGTGCCTAGCGGATGTTCGGGTCGAAGGTGAAGATCACCAGCGTGCCCAGAAGGATGGTGAACACCGTGGCGGTGTACAGCAGGCCCTTGAGCCACAGGCGCGTGTTCGGGCGCTCGGCGTAGTCGTTGATGACGGTACGCAGGCCGTTGGCGCCGTGCAGCATCGCCAGCCACAGCATCAGCAGGTCCCAGACCTGCCAGAACGGGGACGCCCAGCGGCCGGCCACGAAGGCGAAGCCGATCTTGGAGACGCCGCCGTCCAGGACGAGCTGGATCAGCAGGTGGCCGATGACGAGGACGACCAGCACGATGCCGGACAGGCGCATGAAGAGCCACGCGGCCATCTCGAAGTTGCCGCGGGTCGACTTCGGGGTCTTCTTGGTCCGCTTGCGGGGCGGCTCGATGAGCGGCGCCGGGTTGTCCACGTCGTAGAGGCTCTCGCCCTCGACGGGACCGACAGCGGACTTGGTGAGGTCAGTGGACATGTCTGGCGTCAGCTCCCGAACCATTCACGTGCGGCGTGGCCCAGGACGGGGTAGATCGCCCCGACCATCAGCACGAACCAGATGGCCATCACGGTCCAGAGCATGTGCTTCTGGTAGCGCGGGCCCTTGGACCAGAAGTCCACGGCGATCACGCGGAGACCGTTGAGCGCGTGGAACAGGATGGCGGCCACGAGGCCGTACTCCAGCAGCGCGACGATCGGCGTCTTGTAGGTGGCGACCACCTCGTCGTACGCCTCGGGGGAGACGCGGACGAGAGCGGTGTCCAGCACGTGTACGAACAGGAAGAAGAAGATGAGGACGCCGGTGACTCGATGAGCCACCCACGACCACATGCCTTCCCGGCCGCGGTACAGCGTTCCAGCCGGCACGGAAAAACCCTCCGGGAGCGGGATTGGGGCCGGCCGGCTTCTCTGTCGGTCTGGCCCGGCCGGGTACGGTCCACCGGCCCCGGTCATCGTAGCGACGAGTTGTCGGTTCGCTCGCTCGGGGTCCGCCAGTGTGATCAAACAGGCAATCAAACGAGCACGGACGGGCTATTGGGGTGCCCGGGTCCGGCGACAAGACGGGACAATCTGGCACGAGCCAGGCGGCGCAGCTCGTCGGCGGCGATCGCCCGCTCCTCGTCCGGCTGGTTCCCCATGCGCGAGCGGATGCCCGCCAGCGCCTGGTCGAGCAGCTCCTCGGGCCGGTGGCCGTCGAGGCAGATCACGAACGCGTGACGGAAGCGGGCCTCGTACGCCGCGTGGGCGGCGTCCCAGGCGGTGTGGGCGGCGGCGGGCGTGCCGGGCGGCAGGCCGGCCGAGGTCTCGTCGGCCAGCGCCTCGTCCAGGTCGGCGCCGGACAGGTCGTAGCTGGCCTCGTCCGCGGCGGCGAGCAGCGCGTCGAGCGTGGGGTACGGGCGGTGGGCGGCGATCCGCTGCGCCCAGCGGCGGCTGCCGCAGCAGGCGAGCAGGGCGCCCTCGGCGGCGCGGGCGGGGGCGGCGTTGAAGCGGACCAGGCCGTCGAGGGCGTGGGAGTCGGCGGCCTGGGCAGGTATGGCGCCGGTACGGCCGGGCATGGCGGGCGTGTCGGGCCCGCCGGGCGTGGCGGGCCCGGGTCGTGGCGCGCCGCCGGGCGTGGCGGCTGCGGTGGGCGTGGCGGGTGTGGCGGGTCCGGTGGCTGCGGTGGGCGTGGCGCGTGGCGGCTCGGGTGGGGCTCCCTGGCGGCCGAGCGCGTGGGCGGCCTCCGGCTGGGTCAGCCGGGGGCGGGCGGCGCCCGCGCCGGGCGTGCCGGACCTGGCCGGGAGCGTGGGCGGTCGCTTCGGGGCGCCTGCGGTGGAGTCGCCGGCCATCGTGGGCTCCTCGAAAGGGACAGCGGGAGATGTGGGGAAGATGTGAGGGAAGGGGCACAACGTTACCCAGGGTGAGCGAGCGCTGTACGGGAGATGCACGAATTTCACCCGGAAGGGAGAGTTTCCGTACAGCCATGGACAGCCCATGCACGGAGGTAAGCGCGTGAACCGGCATTCCACAGGGGGTCTCGTCGCGGCCGTGGTGCTCTCCCTCACGGTCGCGGGCTGCGGGAACGACGGCGACGCCGACCGGGGCACAGCCGCCCCCGGCACCACGACGACACCCGCGGCCACCACCACACCGAAGGCCACGACACCCGAAACCTCGCCCGCGCCACCACGCACGCCGTCACCCACACGGACGTATCCGCTCTCCACCGCGCCCCGCACCATCCCCGCCGTGCGCGAGCACGAACCCGCCCGGGGTCCCGGCTGGCGGCCCGGCAGCGGCAGCGCGGTCGTGGTCGCCAAGGGCAGCGGCGCCCTCGCCGACGAGGCCCGGCTGCTCGCCGGCGAGCTGAAGACCGCCTACCGGGGCGAGGCCGCCGCCCGCGCGGGCGACATCGAGCTGGCCCTGAACACCGGGCAGGCCGGTGGCCCCGAGTCGTACACCCTCACCACCCGGGCCGGCCGGGTACGGATATCCGGGCCCGACGAGGCGGGCGTCTTCTACGGCACCCGGACCGTCAAGCAGGCGCTCCGCTCGGGCGGCACCGTGCCGGAGGGCGTCATCCGCGACCGGCCCGCCAAGCCGCAGCGCGGCCTGATGGTCGACATCTCCCGCAAGAACTACCCGGCCGGCTGGATCGAGAGCCGGGTCCGGGAGCTGGCCGACCTCAAGCTCAACCAGCTCCACCTGCACTTCGCCGACGACCAGGCCATCCGGATCGCCTCCGACTCGCACCCCGAGGTGGTCGCGGCGCAGCACCTCAGCAAGGCCGAGGTCCGCCGCATCCTCGCCCTGGCGCGGCGCCTGCACGTCACCGTCGTGCCCGAGTTCGACTCGCCGGGGCATCTCGGCGCGGTCCTGCGGGCGCACCCGCAGCTCCAGTTGCGCAGCGTCCAGGGCACGCCCCGGCAGGGCGCCATCGACATTTCCAGGCCCGAGTCCGCACGGATCGTCGACGACCTGCTGCGCGAGTACGCGGAGCTGTTCCCCGGCCCCTGGTTCCACATCGGCGCCGACGAGTACCAGGCGCTGACCGTGCGCGACCCGGCCGCCTCCTACCCGCAGCTCGCCAGGGCGGCGCGGCAGAAGTACGGACCGAACGCGGGCGTCGAGGACCTGGCGACCGGCTGGCTGAACGACCGGGCGGCCGTGGTGCGCGCGGCGAAGAAGAAGCCCAAGGCCTGGAACGACGGCTTCTTCTCCGGTGGCGCGGTCAGCGCCGACAAGGGCATCGAGGTCGAGTACTGGACCGGCAAGGAGATCGGCGCGCGCGAGCCCGTCGAGTACCTCCGCGAGGGCCGCCAGGTGGTGAACCTCAACGACGAGTACCTCTACTACGTGCTCGGCGAGCCGAACCAGTTCACGTACCCCACCGGCCGCCGGATCTACCAGGAGTGGACGCCGCTGGTGCTGCGTGGTTCGTCGGCGGTGCCTGAGCGGTACGCGGACCAGATCCTCGGCGGCCGGTTCGCCGTCTGGGGCGACCGGCCGAACGCCCAGACCACGGACCAGGTGGCGCGCGGCATCCGGCTGCCGCTGCGGGCGACGGCCCAGAAGCTGTGGAACCCGGCCAGACCCCAACTGACCTGGGAGGACTTCCGCACGCTCGCGGACCGGCTGGGCGGCGGCTCCTGATGCGGCCCTGAGGTACGGTGCGCGGGCGGCCGCGACCGGTCGCGTACATGACCACACCCGCGGGGGCCCGCTCACATGTCCGCTCACACCATGCCCGTCCTCCGCTCACCCGTCGGACTGAGCAGGGCCGTTGTGGCCCTGCTCGGCGTCGTGATCGCCGTGGACCTGTTCGCGATCTTCGCCGACCTCCATATGCACGGGTTCATGAGCGACGTGGCGGCGGGCGACTGGGACGGGCTGGAGTCCGGGGCCGAGCAGGCCGACTGGCTCATGACCACGGCGGGCCGGCTCCAGGTGCTGACACTGCTCGCGACCGCCGTCGTGTTCATCGTCTGGCTCCACCGCGTGCGGGTGAACGCCGCCGTCTTCGCCCCCGACGTGCTGACCAGTGGGCCGGGCTGGGCGATCGGCGGCTGGTTCGTCCCCGTGCTGAACCTGTGGATGCCGCGCCGGATCGTCCGCCAGAGCTGGCGGGCGAGCGCACGCGACCCGCACGGTGAGCTCGCCGGGGACGAGCCCGCCACCGTCGTGAACGTGTGGTGGACGCTGTGGCTCCTGACGGCCTTCCTCGGGCGCGCCGCGGCGATGGCGTACGACAAGGCGGACACGCCGGACCGGATCGTGGGTGCCGCTCGGCTGATGGTGGCCGCCGACACCATGAGCGCCGCGGCGGCCGCGTGCGCCATCGTGGTCGTCCGCCGTCTGACGGTGATGCAGAACGCCAAGGCGCTGCGCGGGCCGGAGGCGGTCGTTGTTGCTGAACCGATGGGTTCCAGCCACACGCAGTGACGAAATCCGGTCATGTGGCGCAGTAAGGGGAGTACCGCGTCCGCGACGGGAGACGTCCATGAGTCAGAGCGCGCAGGAACTGATCGCCGAGGCCGGTGAACGGGGGCTGGCGGCCTCCGCGCTGGCCTGCCTCGACCGCTGCCTTCCCCTGCTCGGGCCCGTGCCCGACGACCTCCTCCGCCCGTTGTGGCAGAGCGTCGCCGAGGGCGGGGCGGGCTGGGCCGACCGGCTGGTGGAGGTCCGGGGCGCGCTGGCCGACACCGACGACGCGGAATCCGCCGTACTCGTACGGAAAATGCTGGGCGCCGCCCCGTCCGAGTGGGACGGGGCGGCGCTGCGCGCATGGGCCGGGGCGTGCTCGGCCACCGCGCTGGAGCTGCACGAACAGCTCGGCGGCGGGCCGCTGGTGGACGGCGAGGAACGGCGCCAGACGCAGATCCTGGAGTTCCTCGCCGACACACCGTCCGCCGGTCCGGGTGCCGCCGGGCTCCGGCCGGTACTGGACGTATCGGCCGAAGGCCGGCGGGTGCTGCGGGCCGTGGTCTCGCGCCGCGAGCGCGGCGCGTGACCCTGCCGGTGAGCGGTGGGATCAGGGCGCGAGCAGACGGCCGATGTTCAGGCCCGTCCCTGCCCCCAGGCTGTTGACGCCGTAGTAGATGCCGGACGACGGCACCACGCCGGACGTGCTGCTGTTGTCGAGCTGGAGGATCACGCCGTTGTTGGCGTCCTCGCCGTCCGCGCCGAGCGCCAGGTCCGCCCGGCTGTAGCCGGACAGGTCGGTCAGCACGACCGCCGAGCCGAGCCGCTCGTTCGGCGCCGAGTCACCGGGCACCCCGGTGGTGTCCTCGGAGTACGCGACCGAGCCGGTGGCCGTCATGCCGGTGGACGAGCCGCGCAGCAGGATCGCCTGCCCGGCGTTGCCCTGGTTGGCGCCGCTCCGGGTGAGGTCCTCGCCCGGCAGGCCGGTCAGGACGTCCTCGTACCCGTCGAGGTCGACGTCGCCGATCGCGACCGAGGCGCCCATGGTGTCGCCCGACTCGTCGGTGTCGGGGACACCGGTGGAGTTCTGCTGGAACGTGGCCCGGCCGGTCGCCGTCAGGCCCGTGGCGGAGCCCAGCACCTGGGCGACCGCGCCGCCCGTGGCCGTGTGGCCCGACTCGGTGGCGTTGGGCTGGCCGATCGCGAGGTCGTCGTACCCGTCGCCGTTGATGTCACCGGCGGCCAGCGAGCGGCCACCGCGCGGGTAGAGCACACCGATCCGCTCCAGGCCGTTCGCCGAGCCCTTGAGGGCGACGATGCGACCGACACCGGAGGAGTCGCGGTAGGTGATCGCGGCGTCCGCGTACCCGTCCTTGTTGAAGTCACCGCTCGCGGCGGACGCGAAGGACACCACCGAGGTGTTGGCCGTGTCGCTCAGGTAGCCGGCCTTCGTCGGGTAGGCGGCGTTCTTCGACTCGAATACCCACCAGCGGCCCGGGATACCGGGCGCGACCGACAGCACGTCGGACTTGCCGTCGGCGTTGAAGTCGCCCATCGTGACGGCGGTGCCGAGCTTGTCGCCGTTGACCCGGTAGGCGGGCGACGTCATGTAGGAGGCACCGGAGTCCAGTTTCGGCCCGGTCAGCACGGTCACCGAACCGGTGTCCGTGTGGCCCGAGTCGTCGTCCTCACCGGGCGCGCCGACCGCCAGGTCCGCGTACCCGTCGCCGTTGAAGTCGCCGTACGCGGTGGCCGTGCCGAAGGAGTCGGAGGCCTCGTTGTCGCCCGGGACCCCGGCGCTGTCCTGGTCGATCGTCAGGCGCGAGGTGAGGCTCGGCCCGTCGGTGGTGCCGTGCACCACCTTCACCTGACCGGCGCCGGACGCGTACTTGGGCAGCGAGGCGACCAGGTCGGTGATGCCGTCGCGGTTGATGTCGTCCGTCGGGATCGCGGAGTTGCGGCCCGCACCGGCGGCGAAGTCCCGGATCGGGGTCAGTTGCGCGTACAGGTTCTTGCCGGGGCAGGCGGTCGCGAACGCGTCCCGGTGACCGGAGATGACGTCGAGCGTGGCGCTCTGGCCCTCCTTCCACACACCGGTGTTGCCCTGGGCGGTCAGCGTGACCTTGCCCTTCGGGTCGCCGCCGTACTGCCCGAGCTTCCAGGCGGCGACGCGGGCGGCCGACTCCAGCGCGGCCCGGGTCGGCTTGCCGGCGGGCTTGCCCGTGGCGGCGTCGCCCTCGAAGTCACCGAGGAAGGCGATGGCGGTGGAGTAGCTGTTGAAGCCGTAGGTGTGCGCGCCCTTGACCGGCAGGTCGACGCCGCCGCCCCGGCCCTCGAAGACCCGGCCGCACTTGTCGACCAGGAAGTTGTAGCCCAGGTCGTTCCAGCCCTCGGTCTTCACGTGGTACGTCATGATCGCGCGGACCATGGCGGGGGACTGGGCGCAACTGTAGTTGTTGGTGTCGACGGTGTGGTGGATGAACACCGCCTGGATCTTGTCCAGGTACTCGGGCGGGTCGGCCACCATCGACTCGTCGGCGCCCCACTCGGCGCGCGAGATGATCGGCGGCCGGTTGACCGTGGACGGCGGCGGTACCGGGACCGTCGCGGTCGGCGTCGGGGTCGCGGTGGGCGTCGTCGCCGTGGGAGCCGGCGCGGTGGGCGTCGTCTCCGTGGGCGCCGGAGCCGTCGTGGTCTCCGTGGCCGTGGGGGCGGGGGCCGTGGTGGTCTCCGTCCCCGTCGGAGTGGGCGCGGTGGTCTCCTCGACGGCGTACGCCGCGTTCTCGGGGGCGAAGGGCTCGCCCCGGTCCTTCGGCGCCGCCGCCCCGTTCGCCGACTCGGTGGCGGTGACGCCCGGGTCGACCAGGTGCAGTTTCAGGTCCTTGGGCAGGGCCTTGCCGGAGGTCACCTTGACCTGGACGGCGGTGGAGGGACCGACCCAGGTGGGCTCGGACGCCCCGCGCTCGGGCGTCTCCGTGCCGTCGGGCAGGTGGGAGTCCAGGTCCAGCGGCTGCCAGTCGGTCCACTTGCCGGTCACGGCGTCCCGGGTACGGACCTTGGCCTCACCGGTCACTCTGGTCTTCGCGTCGCCCCAGCCGATGCCGACGAGCGAGAACTCCTCGGTCTCGGTGCTCGGCAGCGACCGCTCGCCGGCCTTGCCCGCTCCGAGCCCCAGCGTCCGCAGTTTCGCCGGCCGCTCGGCCGGCCCCTTGGCCGGCCCGTCGCCGGACGGCCCGGCGACGGCGACGGTGACCATCCCCGCGCCACCGGCCACGACGGCACCGAGGGTCAGCCAGGCTCTGCGTTTCATGCTCAGGGGTTTGTAGGCGTGCGCTTTGCGTCGCGGGCTCAAATGCCCCACTCCTCGGAAGAATTAGCGTGCTGAAAAATCAATTCAGGGTTGCTCGGCGGGAACCGGGCGGTTATACACCACGCGACGCACTCACCGCGAGCGACCGGAGAAATCGGGCGAATTGGCGCTCATTTCGTCGGCGCCGGGAAAACGACCGCGCCGGGGTGTGACGTTTTTCGATCTCCGTGCGCTCCTCTTGAGGACCGGGTAATCCGGCCACCAACAGAAGAAGGAGCTCAAGTGCGTCTTTCGCACGTCGCGTTGTCCCTTGGAACCGCTTTTGCGTTGAGTCTTCCCATGGCGGGCAGCGCGCAGGCCGGGGAAGCCGTGGGTACCGGCGGGTTGACCGTCACCGATTACAGTGCCGGTTCCGGGGTCATGCGGTTGATGGACCCGTCGAACGGCGCGGTCTCCGGGGCCCTGGCGGAGGGCGTCGACGGTGTTCTCTCCGCGAAGACCGGCCTCGTCGCCTACATCCGCTACCGCGACACCTGCATTCCGCGGGACGAGGGCTGCGTGTACGTTCCGGACCTCGTGACGGCCGCGGCCGACGGCAGTCGACAGCGCGTCCTGGTGCCGGGTGTCGAGGCCGAGACCGGCGAGTACTACGTCGGCCGCCCGGACTGGTCGCCCAACGGCAAGCGGGTCCTCTACGACACCCCGCGCGGCCTGGAGTGGATCGGGGCGGACGGCAGTGGGTCCGAGGTGCTCACGTACAGCGGGAGCAACGGCACCTTCTCGCCCGACGGCCGCAGCATCGCCTTCCTGAGCACGACCCGGTACGAGACGCCGGACGGCTGGGAGACCAGCCAGGACGTGAACGTCATGGACCTCGCCACCCGTGAGGTGCGCCCGCTGACCACGCAGCAGCGCGCCTCGACCGCGCCCGACTGGTCGCCCGACGGGCAGCGCGTCGTCTACGCGGCCGAGTACGGCATACGCGTCGTCGACGTGGCGACCGGCACCGTCACCGAGCTCGCCACCCCCGGCCTCTCGGGCTTCTCGACCCCGGTGTACTCGCCCGACGGCAGCCGGATCGCCTTCCGGGCCCTCGACGACGCCACCGGTACGAGCGCCGTCCACGTCGTCGACGCCGACGGCTCGAACCTGCGCGTCCTGACGGACCGGGCCGTGACCCTCACGGACTGGATCACCAAGTAGGGCAAGCGCCCCTGTCCTGCGGGCGGTCAGGGCAACCTTTCGGGGCGGTGGTGAGTCTCCTCAGTGATCACACCGTGATCGCACTGACGAGGAGACCATCATCACCGCGATACGCAAGACCCTGACCGCCACCGCAGTCGTCGGCGCCGTCCTGGCGGGCTCGGCCGCCTGCGGCACGGTGGAGCAGCTCTCCGCCGGGAAGAAGCTCGACCAGGCCTTCGAGAAGCTCGGCAAGGAGAAGTCGATCTCCTTCGAGCTCGACCTCGACACCGACGCCGCGAGCCTGAAGGCGCTGGACGCGTCGTCGAACCCGGAGCCCGGCGACGAGATCCCCGACGAGGCCGCCGATCTGCTCAGCGGTGCGAAGATCAGTGTCACCGTGCAGTCCAAGAAGCCGATCGAGGAGTCCGGCGAGAAGGACTACGTCGGCATGGCCATGAAGGTCAGCACCCCGGACGGCGACCTGGTCGAGTACCGGGTCGTCGGCGACTACACCTACATCCGCTCCGACGTGGAAGCCCTCGGCAAGGCAATGGGCACCCCCATGCCGTCCGCCAAGGAGCTGCCCCCGGAGGCGGGCGGCCTGAAGAAGGCGTTCGAGGGCGAGTGGGTGAAGTTCAACACCAAGGAGATGGAGAAGGCCGGCGCCGAGATGGGGGCCGAGCCCGGCGCGAAGCCCGCACCGGAGCCCACCCTCGACGCCAAGACCCAGAAGAAGCTCCTGGACGCCCTCCGGAAGACCATCGCCCGCGAGGTCGACTTCAAGACCACCAGCGAGAAGGACGGCACCGAGCACATCACCGCCACGGCACCCTTCCGTACGCTGATCACGGAGCTGTTCGGCGAGATCCGCCCGTTCGCGAAGGACCTGCCCCCGGGCATGGAGCTGCCGACGGACAAGGAGCTCAAGGAAGCCCCGGACACCAAGGTCACGGCCGACTTCGCGCTCAAGAACGGCGAGCTGACCGAGGTGAACATCGACCTCGCCAAGCTCGCCGAGGACGCGAAGGTCAAGAAGTTCGGCCTGGTGCTGCGGATGAGCGAGGGCCAGGCGCCCACGGCCCCGGCCGGCGCCACGGAGCTGAACATGGACGAGATCCTGGGCGGCTTCGCCGGCGCGATGATGTCCGACGAGGAGGGCTTCGAGGAGGGCGAGTTCCCCGAGGAGGAGTTCCCCGAGGACGCGGCGTAGGCACGCGCCGGGACGGGGGCGCGCCATGGGAATCCTGATGTCCGCGGGGCTGCTGGGGTTGCTCGCCCTCGTCCAGTGGTGCCTGGAGTTCATGCGGGTGGCGGCCGGTGTTCTGTGCCTGGTCGCCGCGCCCCTGCTCCTCTTCCGCCGCCGCCGCTGGGTGCGCGTGACGGCGTACGCGCTGGGCGGCATAGGCATCATCGGGCTGGCGGTGTCGTCCGGGGTGCTCTGGGCGGGGCAGGAGCTGGGGGTGTGGGTGTTCTGAGGGGGCTCACCGGGGCACTCGTCGTCAAGGTGGTGGAGGCGGCAGCGCTCCGGGAGGTCGGCGATGGCGAGGGGTCGGCGAGTGGATCCCGTGCAGATCCTCATCCGGGTCGGCGACACCGATCCGGATGCCGGCGGGAACGAAGAGGCCTACCAGGAGTGGGTGTACCTCGCCCGCGAGGCCGGGTGGGACGTGGTCGAGAGCCCCGGCTTCCAGGAGCCCCGGGACGGCGGCACGGAGTGCGGGCAGGTGGAGATCGAGGGCCTCACGTACCGCATCCACTACGGGCCGCGGGCCCGGCTGGACGTGTCGGACGGGGAGCCGGTACTCGGCTACGCCGCCTGGGCGGAGCCCGTACAGTGAGTAACTGTACGGGTACATGGGGGGATGGTGATCACCATGAAGCTCAGGTACCAGTTCCGCGTGTACCCGAGCGCTTCCCAGCAGCGGGAGTTGGCGAGGGCGTTCGGGTGCGCCCGCGTCGTATGGAACGACGCGCTGCGCATCCGACAGGACGCCTACCAGCAAGGCAAGTCGATGCCCTCGATCACCGCACTGGCGAAACTGGTGATCACCGAGGCCAAGAAGACGCCCGAGCGTGCATGGCTGGGCGAGGTTTCGGCAGTCGTGCTGCAGTCGTCCCTGCGTGATCTCCAGACGGCATACGGCAACTTCTTCGCGTCGAAGAAGGGCACCCGCAAGGGGCCGAAGATCGGACCGCCGCGCTTCAAGAAGAAGGCCAGTCGCCAGGCGGTCAGGTTCACCAAGGCCGCCCGCTTCGCCGTCACCAGGGACGGAAACCTTCGGCTCCCGAAGATCGGGGACGTGTCCGTTCGCTGGTCCCGCGCACTTCCCTCCGACCCGTCGTCCGTCACGATCGTCAAGGACCCGGCCGGAAGGTTCTTCGCGTCCTTCGTCATCGAAGCCAAGGAGAAGCCCCTGCCGGAGCTGGATGTCGAGGAGACGGACACGGGTATCGACCTGGGTCTGTCCTCCTACGCGGTGCTGCGTGGGCGGAAGATCGCCTCGCCGAAGTTCTTCCGCCGCCAGGAGAAGAGGTTCCGCCGCGCCCAGCGCAAGCTTTCTCGCTGCCAGAGGGGCAGCGCCAACCGGCGCAAGGCCAAGCTGGCCGTCGCCAAGATCCACGCCCGCATCGCCGACCAGCGGCGCAACTTCATCGAGCAGGAAACCACCGAAGTGGTCCGCGAGAGCCAAGCGGTCTACCTGGAGGACTTGAACGTGAAGGGCATGGCCTCGGCGAAGGGCAAGCTCGGCAAGTCGCTGCACGATCAGTCGCTCGGCATGTTCGCCCGCCTCCTCGAGGCGAAGTGCGCGAGGTATGGGCGAACCTTCGTCAAGGTGGGCAGGTTCTTCCCGAGCACCCAACTGTGCTCGCACTGCGGTTCCCTGTCGGGACCGAAGGGACACGAGGGCCTGCGGATACGCACGTGGACGTGCGACTGCGGCACGACCCACGATCGGGACCAGAACGCCGAACACAACCTGCGCCTTGAGGGGCGCCGCATCGTGGCCGAGGGACGACCGGACACGTAAAACGCCTGCGGAGCCCGTGTAAGACCCGGCAAGCCGGGCGGTGGGTAAGGAAACAGGAACCACCCGAAGGCCTGCCGTGACAACGGCGGCCAGGCGGGAATCCCTCACATGCATGTGGGGGAGACGTCAAGGGAAACTGCGAGCGCCGGCCCTCACACCGGATGACTCCAAGGGCCTGCTGTCGCGACTGCGAGGAGCGCTATGAGCACCAACCAACTGGCCTGGTTCAAGAGCAGCTACAGCGGCGGCGACGGCGACAGTTGCGTCGAAGTCGCCCTCTCGCCCACCGTCTGGTCGTCCTTCGTCCAGTACACGGTGGCCCGTTGAGCTCCGGTCCCGTCAACGGTGACGACGTCCTGACCGCCGTCCGCCTTGCGGTGGGTACCTTCCGCCTGGCGGACGGCGGCGCCGACTGGGACGCCAAGGCCGGGTCCCTGGAGTGGACGTGCTGGGAGACGGTCGAGCACCTCGCCGACGACCTGTTCGCGTACGCCGCCCAGCTCGGCCCCGAGCGCCCGCCCCTCGACGACGAGGTGCCGTTCCTGTGGGAGGCCCGCCGCCCGGGCGGCCCCGCGAACGTCACGTACGCCGACCGGCGGGCCGGGCCGGCCGGGCTGCTCCAGGTCCTGGAGGCGTGCGGGGCGATGCTTGCCGCGATGGTGCGGGTCACGCCTCCTCACGTGCGGGCGTACCACGCGTTCGGGGTGTCCGACCCGGAGGGCTTCGCCGCGATGGGCGTCGTCGAGACCCTCGTACACGCCCACGACGTCACCCAGGGCCTCGGCCTGCCCTGGGACCCGCCCCCGAAGCTCTGCCACCGCGTCCTGCTGCGGCTCTTCCCCGACGCCCCCACCGACACTCCCGCCTGGCACACCCTCCTCTGGGCCACCGGGCGCGGCGAGATCCCCGGCCGCGAGCGGCTGACGGAGGGCTGGCGCTGGTACGGGACCGTGGCGGAGGACAGGGAGTTCTAGGCCTGGCCGGACGGGTCGTCATCCTCTCCGGTGAGGTACGCGTACGGCGCCACGGACACGCCTTCGGCGACGGCGCGACGGTCGTCCTCGTCGGCCGCCGGGTCCAGGTCGCCGGCCCACAGGGACCTCATGGACCACACGGCGAACCCGGCGTGGAAGTCGTGGCCGATGTCGGAGGGTGTGCTGGTGTACCCCACGACATGGAGATCGGCGATGACGTCGTCGAGGAACCGGTGGGTGAGCTGGACACCGGCGCAGTGGGCTTCGGCGTCGCCGCCCGCACCGCTGTAGCTGATCTCCACGAGTTCGACGGTGTCGTCCGCCGCGTAGGTGACCACGAGCATCGGCGAGGTGTCGTAGACGGCGCGCTCACCCCCGGGCCCGTGATGCGGTGGTCCGACGCGCTCCTCGACGTCCGAGCGACGCTCTCCGATCCTGACGAGGTCGACACCGACTCCGGGAATGATCTGCATGCCGGGGATCATGTCAGGACGAGGCGCGCAGACGATCGACAGGTGCGAATGGTTGTACGGGTTCGGTGAAGTCGCCGTATGAGAAGCCACACATTCCGTTTGCGTGACGGTTGAGGTGTGCACGTCGCTGGGTCAGGCATGGATGGGGACTTCAGCACACTGCCGGGCGCTCAGCACGTCCGCGCCTATGTGACGCAGTTCGTGGCGCGGGTGACCGAGCGGAACCGGCTGCCGCTCGACTACAGCGTCGCCAGCCTGAGGCTCGTCGACCTCGTCGTCGACGGTCTGCGGCGCGACCAGCCCGAGCGGCCGCGGGTCGAACCGTTCCTGTGCGGGCTCGGTGCGTACACCGGGGAGGTCATCGTGCGGCGGGCCGGGGCGGAGTGGGTGGACTTCGACGAAGGGCAGCGTGCCTACTTCGGGCAGCCGGTCGGCATAGTGATGCCGGACGGCCGGGCCTGGAACCCCCTGGGCAAGGTGGTGAACCGGTTCGAGGTGGGGGCCGAGGAGTCCGTACAGCGCTTCTACCTGATGCTGCACGGGCGCGCCGCCCGCAAGGTGCTGCTGTGACGTTTTCACGCGCCCGGACGCAGAGGGAGGTGGGGGAACTGTGACGGGCGGCGCGAAGAGGGAAGTGTGGGGGCGTACGACACGGAGCTCGGCGCTGCCGTCGAGCGCGCCCAGCGGGGGGACGAGGACGCGTTCGCGCGGGCGTACCGGCTGGTCCACCCAGGGCTGCTCGGGTACGTTCGCGGGCTGGTCGGCGACGACGCGGAAGACGTGGCCGCCGAGGCGTGGCTGGAGATCGCCCGGGACCTCGGGCGCTTCCAGGGCGACGGCGCCGGCTTCCGCGGGTGGACGGCTACGATCGCCCGCCACCGGGCGCTCGACCATCTGCGCAAGCAGAAGCGGAGCCCCCGTACCTCTTTAATCGAACAGGACGTACTGGACCTGCCGGGCGGCCAGGACACGGCCGCCGCGGCGCTGGAGAGCCTGTCGACGGAGCAGGCGCTCGCGATGATTCGCGGGCTGCCGCGCGAGCAGGCCGAAGCGGTGCTGCTGCGTGTGGTCGTGGGGCTGGACGCTCCCGCGACGGCGCGTGTGCTGGGCAAGCGGCCGGGAGCGGTGCGCACCGCCGCGTACCGAGGACTGAAGAAACTCGCCGGGCGACTGGCGCAGGGCGGAGCTAGGGGATGAGCAGGGACAGGAAGCGACTGGACGACGGCGACGACGCCGTGGTGCCCGCCGCGTTGCTGGCGGCTGCCCTGCGGGGCGGCGAGATCGACCCGGCGGGCGAGGAGCTGGCGGTCGCGGCGTTCCGGGCGGCCCGGGACGCGGGCGCGCACGCGGCGGGCCGGACCCGGCGGCGCGACGACTGGCGGCCGGCCCGGGAGCGGCGCCGGCGGAGTTCGCTGCGGGCCGCCGCGATGGGGCTGGCGGCGACCGTGCTGCTGGGCGGTGTCGCGGTGGCGGCGCAGACCGGTGCGCTCCGCTCGCCGTTCGGCGGCGGTGACGGCGACGCGGCCCCGAAGCCCCGGCCTTCGACGGCGTCCACGCCGGACGGTGGCGTGCCCGCCACGCCGCTCGCGGAGCGGGACCACCCGGGGCAGCGCCCGGACGCGTCGCCGACGCGTTCGACGCGTGAGCCCGGCCCGGACGACAAGGGCCAGGGCAAGGGCGCGCCCGGGGGTGCTGACGGCGCCAAGGACGGCGCCAAGGAGGGCGCCGGGAACGCCGACGGTGGCCAGGGCGCCGGAGACGGTGCCAAGGACGGTGACAAGGCTCCGCGTTCGGGGAACACCGGGTCGGGCAACACCGGGTCGGGCAACACCGGGTCGGGCAACACCGGGTCGGGGAACACCGTGGGCAAGGAGCCCGGCGCGAAACCCGGCACGAAGGCGGGGCGGAAACCGGCCCCGCAGGCGGGCCGGCCGGGGCAGGCCGGGAACACCGGGAAGGCCGGGTCCACCGGGAAGGCCGGGTCCACCGGGAAGGCCGGTAAGCCGAACCAGTCGGCTGAGGCCGGTAAGCCGGGGCAGGCCGGGAAGACCAAGAACGCCGGGAACACCGGGAAGCACGGGAAACCGAAGCAGTCCGGCGAGGCCGGGAAGACCGGGAAGACCGGGGGAGCCGGGAAGCCGGGGGGCACCGCGCACTCCGGGAAGACCGGCGGCACGGACGCGGCCCAGCCGGGCGCCAAGGGCGAGGGAAAGAGCGGCAAGCCATGACCTGCACCCGCGTCCGGGGCGGAGGACGACCGGGGCCGCCACCCCCCACAGGAGAGGCCCCGGTCGTCGTCCACGGGTCCGTGGTACGGCCCCGTACTCCTATCAGCGCCACGCGTGCGGTTTCTGTCACACCGCACTGCGTCGCAGAGCTGTTGCAGGTTGTACAAGACGTGGACGTGATGCCGGATGACCACGTAGCGTGCTGCTGCGCGCCGGGCGTAGCAACGGCGGTGACCAGCCGCGATGACGAACAGGTAGTGGAAGTGCTGGGGGACGACGCGGAGCTGACCACCGCGGTGCTCGCGGCTCAGGACGGGGACGAGGACGCCTTCCGTGCTGTGTACCGCGCCGTGCACCCGCGGTTGCTCGGCTACATACGCACGCTGGTCGGCGACGCCGACGCGGAGGACGTCGCATCCGAGTCCTGGCTCCAGATATCCCGCGACCTCGACCGGTTCAGCGGGGACGCCGACCGCTTCCGTGGCTGGGCTGCCCGCATCGCCCGCAACCGCGCCCTCGACCACCTCCGCATGCGCGGCAGGCGACCGGCCATCGGCGGGGACGAGACGGAGCTCACCGAGAAGCCCGCCGAGGCGGACACGGCGGACGAGGCCATGGAGGCCCTGTCCACCGGCCGCACCATGAACCTCATCGCGCAACTCCCGCAGGACCAGGCCGAGGCGGTCATCCTGCGCGTCGTCGTCGGGCTGGACGCCAAGAGCGCCGCCAAGACGCTGGGCAAGCGGCCCGGTGCCGTACGTACCGCCGCGCACCGCGGACTGAAGCGGCTGGCCGAGCTGCTGGAGGCGGACGCGGAGGCCGGTGCGGCGTCCGGGAACCCGCCCGGTGCGCTGGGCGGCGTACCGCCACAGCCCAAGCGGCGGGTGGCCTCCGGGGTGCGTACCGGTGTGACGCATTGGCGTTCGCGGACGCAGAAGGACATGTGATGGCCGACGAGCGGGATGAGTGGCTCGACCAGGACGCGGTGGAGAGACTGCTGCGGGGTGAACCGGTCGGACCCGTCGACGATCACGCGCGGGAGCAGGCCCGGCGGGTCGCGCGGGCGCTGGACGCCCTGCGTGCCGCCGCCGACCCCGCGACCGGTGCGCTGCCCGGTGAGGAGGCCGCGCTGGCGGCCTTCCGTGAGGCGCGGGCGGACAAGGCCGCCGGGGCATCCGCCGCTGTGACAACGTCGTCCGGGGCCGCCGGGACCGCCGGGACCGCCGGGTCGTCCGGAGCCTCCGGTGTGCAGGGCGTCTGCGACATCTCGGAGCCGGGTGCGGTACGCGACCGGTCGGTGCCCCGACGGCGCACGCGCTGGGTGCGGCCCGTTCGCTGGGGCCTGGCCGCCTCGGTGGCGGGCCTCGCGGCCGGCGGGGTGGCCGTGGCCGCCGGTACGGGCGTACTGCCCGTCCTGGGCGGCGACAGCGAGCCGCTGCCCGCCGCGTCGGTGTCCGCCGCCGCCACGCCGGGTACGTCGGCGTCGGGTGAGCCCACCGGCGGGTCGGATTCCGCCACGCCCGGTACGGCCGGTGAGCCCGGGAGCGTGCCGCCGTCCGCGTCGGCGACGGCCGGGGCGGCCACGGAGGGCGCGGAGCGGGTTCCGGGTCGGCCGGACCACGGGCGCACCGGTGGCGTCGGGGACGACGGTGCCTCGGGCGGGTGGCCCGGGAGCGACGTGGGCGGCGTCGAGGGCGGGACCGGCTCGGTGGCCGGGTCCGGCTCGGGTGACAACTGGTTCGCGCGGACCGCCCAGGACTGCCGCGACTACCGCGACGGCCGCCTCGACCGCGAGCGGCGGGAGCAACTGGAGGCGGCGGCGAACGGGCCGGTCAAGCTGAAGGCCCTCTGCGACAAGGTGCTGGCCGGCGACGCCCAGTACCAGAACGGCTCCGGCTCCGGCTCCGGTGACGGTGCGGGCGGTGGCCCGGGCGACGGTGGCGACGGCGGCAAGGACGAGGGCCGCGACGAGGGCGAGGGCGGCGACGAATCGGACGCGGCGCGCCCGTCCGCCTCCTGGGCCCCGCAGGCTCCCGCGCTGTCGGTGCGCCGTACCGGCCTGGTCTTCTGACCGCCGCACCGCCTCTGACCTGCGTTTTTAAAATTTCTTCCGCGAGGGTGTGACGTTTTTCCGCCCCATGGCGCAGTACTGAGTGAGCCGACTGGTCATCGGCAGCGCGAAGAGCCGGGGTTCCCCCCGTACCTACGGCTCAGCGCACATGGCGCGGGCGGGACACGTTCCCCCGGTCCCGCCCGCGCCCTCTCCCTCTCCCCGCCGATCAGGCGATCAGGCCGATCAGGCCGATCAGGCGATCACCAGTGGACGACGACCTTGTCGCCGACCTTCACCTGGTCGAAGACCGAGGCGAGCCGGTCCCTGTCCCGCACGTTGACGCAGCCGTGCGAGCCGCCGTTGTAGCCGCGGGCCGCGAAGTCGGCCGAGTAGTGCACCGCCTGGCCACCGCTGAAGAACATCGAGTACGGCATCGCCGTGTGGTAGAGCGTCGACTCCCACTCCCGCTCCTTGCGGTCCACCTTGAAGGTGCCTTCGCGGGTCGGCGTGTTCTCCGAGCCGAAGCGGACGTCCATCGCCGAGACGACCTTGCCGTCGATCATCCAGGCGAGGGTCCGGCTCTCCTTGCTGATGCACAGCACCCGGCCGGTCATGCAGCGCGCGTCCGGCTTGTCCAGCTCGTTGGTCGTCGGCGGCCGCAGCTCCTGGGCGGTGGGCTTGCGGGACGCGGCCGTCAGCCGCTGCCAGGTCGTCTCGTCGACCGTGCCGGTGGCGGACAGGCCCTGCTTCTTCTGGAAGGCCGAGACCGCCTTGCCGGTCATCGAGCCGTAGAAGGCGGTGGGGCTGCGGTGGAAGTGCCCGAGCTGGCGCAGCCGCGCCTGGAGCTCGCGGACCTGCTCGTTCTCCGTACCCTCCGCCATCAGGACCTTCGACGCCCCGGGCGATGCGGAGCCGGCCGGCGAGGACGCCGCCGGCTCGGCGCCGCCGGCGGCCGACGCGCCCGACGACGGCGAGGCGGAGGCCGAGGGCGACGCGGGCGACGGCTTGGCCGACCCCCCGGCCGCCCCC
This sequence comes from Streptomyces sp. NPDC031064, assembly GCF_055570965.1. NCBI lineage: Bacteria > Bacillati > Actinomycetota > Actinomycetes > Kitasatosporales > Streptomycetaceae > Streptomyces > Streptomyces sp. NPDC031064. The sequence continues at coordinate 1,467 of NZ_JBVIGF010000009.1, read as the reverse complement.
ACGGCCTGGGTGCAGCCGGTGGCGGCCAGGGTGACGGCGGCCGCGGCGAGTACTGCTCTGCCTATGACGGACGTACGGTGCATGAGAGCCCCCCGAGTTGATGATCTGTACCTAATGGATGCTTCCCAGGGGTGCTTGGTTGCGCACCGCGGCGCATGCTGTGAGCAAGGTCCCAGCGTGCGGCTCTCCACCCGCCGCACGCCCGCCGCTACAGTCCGTCGCGAGGGTCGGTACCAGCGAGTAGGTCTATCGGAAGGCACAGCACATGGCGCGCGAGTCGGAGTCGGGACTGCCCATTGAGCCGGTGTACGGGCCGGACGCGCTCAGCGGGTGGGACCCCGATGAGAAACTGGGCGAACCGGGTTCGTACCCCTTCACGCGTGGTGTCTACCCGACGATGTACACGGGCCGGCCGTGGACGATGCGGCAGTACGCGGGTTTCGGTACGGCGGTGGAGTCCAACGCCCGGTACAAGCAGTTGATCGCGAACGGCACGATGGGTCTGTCGGTGGCGTTCGACCTGCCGACGCAGATGGGGCACGACTCGGATGCGCCGATCGCGCATGGTGAGGTCGGCAAGGTGGGTGTGGCGATCGACTCGATCGACGACATGCGGGTGCTGTTCGGCGGGATCCCGCTGGACAAGGTCTCCACCTCGATGACGATCAACGCCCCGGCCGCTCTGCTGTTGCTGCTGTACCAACTGGTGGGTGAGGAGCAGGGCGTCCCTGCCGACAAGCTGACGGGCACGATCCAGAACGATGTGCTCAAGGAGTACATCGCGCGCGGTACGTACATTTTCCCGCCGAAGCCGTCGCTGCGGCTGATCGCGGACATCTTCAAGTACTGCAGGGCCGAGATCCCGAAGTGGAACACGATCTCGATCTCCGGTTACCACATGGCGGAGGCGGGGGCCTCGCCCGCGCAGGAGATCGCCTTCACCCTGGCGGACGGCATCGAGTACGTCCGTACGGCCGTGGCCGCCGGGATGGACGTGGACGATTTCGCGCCGCGCCTGTCGTTCTTCTTCGTCGCCCGCACCACGATCCTGGAGGAGGTGGCGAAGTTCCGGGCCGCGCGGCGGATCTGGGCGCGGGTGATGCGGGAGGAGTTCGGGGCGAAGAACCCCAAGTCGATGATGCTGCGGTTCCACACGCAGACCGCGGGGGTGCAGCTGACCGCCCAGCAGCCGGAGGTGAACCTGGTGCGGGTGGCGGTGCAGGGCCTGGCGGCGGTGTTGGGCGGGACGCAGTCGCTGCACACCAATTCCTTCGACGAGGCCATCGCGCTGCCGACCGACAAGAGTGCGCGCCTGGCGCTGCGCACGCAGCAGGTCCTCGCGTACGAGACCGATGTGACCGCCACGGTCGATCCGTTCGCCGGGTCCTACGTCATAGAGAAGATGACCGACGAGGTGGAGGCCGCAGCCCTCGAACTCATGACAAAGGTCGAGGACCTCGGTGGTGC
>NZ_JBVIGF010000008.1:0-453394 GCF_055570965.1 Streptomyces sp. NPDC031064 | reverse complement strand
TTTGGGTTCGTGGGGTGTGTGGGGGGTTGGGGAGGGGTTGTGGTGGGGGGGGGGGGGGGCTCCAACGGAGAGGGAAAGGTAAAGAAAAAACCAAAGAAAGGGGGGGGGGGGGGGGGGGGGGGGCCCCCCCCCCCCACCCCCCGCCGTACGGCTCACGCCTGCGGAAGGTTCGCGAGCTGGTTCTCGATGCGGGCGATGTCCTCGTCCGCCTTGGCCAGGCGCGTGCGGATCTTCTCGACGACCTGGTCGGGCGCCTTGGCGAGGAACGCCTCGTTGCCGAGCTTGGCCTGCGCCTGCTGGCGCTCCTTCTCGGCGGCGGCCAGGTCCTTCGCGAGGCGCTTGCGCTCGGCCGCCACGTCGATGGTGCCCGACAGGTCGAGCGCGACCGTGGCACCCGCGACCGGCAGGGAGGCGGTGGCGTGGAAGCCCTCGCCCTCCGGCTGGAGGCGCAGCAACTGGCGGATGGCGGCCTCGTGCGGCGCCAGCGCCGTACCGTCCAGGTCCAGGCGGGCCGGGACCTTCTGGCCGGGCTGGAGTCCCTGGTCGGAGCGGAAGCGCCGGACCTCGGTGACGACCCGCTGGACCAGCTCGATCTCGCGCTCGGCGGCCGCGTCGCGGAAGCCCGAGTCCTTCGGCCAGTCGGCGACGACGAGCGACTCCCCACCGGTCAGCGAGGTCCACAGCGTCTCGGTGACGAACGGGACCACCGGGTGGAGCAGCCGCAGCGTCACGTCCAGGACCTCGCCCAGGACGCGGGCCGAGACCTTGGCGGGCTCGCCGCCGCCGAAGAACGTGGTCTTCGACAGCTCGACGTACCAGTCGAAGACCTCGTCCCACGCGAAGTGGTAGAGCGTGTCCGACAGCTTCGCGAACTCGAAGTCGTCGTAGTACGCGTCGACTTCGGCGACCGTGGCGTTCAGGCGCGACAGGATCCACCGGTCCGTGGCGGACATCTCGGACGGGTCGGGCAGCGGGCCCTGAACCGTGGCGCCGTTCATCAGCGCGAACCGGGTGGCGTTCCAGATCTTGTTGGCGAAGTTGCGGGACGCCTGGACCCAGTCCTCGCCGATCGGGACGTCGGTGCCGGGGTTGGCGCCACGGGCCAGGGTGAAGCGGACGGCGTCGGAGCCGTACGCGTCCATCCAGTCCAGCGGGTCGACGACGTTGCCGAAGGACTTCGACATCTTCTTGCCGCGCTCGTCACGGACCAGGCCGGTCAGCGCGATGGTCTTGAACGGGACCTCGCCGTCCATCGCGTACAGCCCGAACATCATCATCCGGGCGACCCAGAAGAAGATGATGTCGTGGCCGGTGAGGAGGACGTCGGTCGGATAGAACTTGTCCAGGTCCGGCGTCCGCTCCGGCCAGCCGAGCGTGGAGAACGGCCACAGGCCGGACGAGAACCAGGTGTCCAGGACGTCGGTGTCCTGCGTCCAGCCCTCGCCGGTGGGCGCCTCGTCGTCCGGTCCCAGGCAGACGACCTCGCCGTTCGGCCCGTACCAGACGGGGATGCGGTGGCCCCACCAGAGCTGGCGCGAGATGCACCAGTCGTGCATGTTGTCGACCCAGTCGAAGTACCGCTTCGACATGTCCTCGGGGTGGATCTTGACCCGGCCGTCGCGGACGGCGTCACCGGCGGCCTTCGCCAGCGGCTCGACCTTGACCCACCACTGCATCGACAGGCGCGGCTCGATGGTGGTCTTGCAGCGCGAGCAGTGGCCGACGGAGTGGACGTACGGGCGCTTCTCGGCGACGATCCGGCCCTGCGAGCGCAGCGCGCCGACGACGGCGCTGCGCGCCTCGTACCGGTCCAGGCCCTGGAAGGGGCCGTGGACGGTGATGACACCGCGCTCGTCCATGATCGTCATGGACTCCAGGCCGTGGCGCTGGCCGATCGCGAAGTCGTTCGGGTCGTGGGCGGGGGTCACCTTGACGGCGCCGGTGCCGAACTCGGGGTCGACGTGCGTGTCGGCGACGACGGGGATGGTGCGGTCGGTCAGCGGCAGCTTGATGCGCTTGCCGACGAGGTGCTTGTACCGCTCGTCGTCCGGGTGGACGGCGACCGCGGTGTCACCGAGCATCGTCTCGGCGCGGGTGGTGGCGACGACGAGGGTCTCGTCGCCCTCGCCGTACTTGATGGAGACGAGCTCGCCGTCGTCCTCCTGGTACTCCACCTCGATGTCCGAGATGGCGGTGAGGCAGCGCGGGCACCAGTTGATGATGCGCTCGGCGCGGTAGATCAGCTCGTCGTCGTAGAGCCGCTTGAAGATGGTCTGGACGGCCTTGGACAGGCCCTCGTCCATGGTGAACCGCTCACGCGACCAGTCGACGCCGTCGCCGAGGCGGCGCATCTGGCCGAGGATCTTGCCGCCGTACTCTTCCTTCCACTGCCAGACGCGCTCGACGAACTCCTCGCGGCCCAGGTCGTGGCGGGACTTGCCCTCCTCGGCGAGCTGCTGCTCGACCTTGTTCTGGGTGGCGATACCGGCGTGGTCCATGCCGGGCAGCCACAGCGCCTCGTACCCCTGCATCCGCTTGCGGCGGGTGAGGGCGTCCATGAGCGTGTGCTGGAAGGCATGGCCCAGGTGGAGGCTGCCGGTGACGTTCGGCGGCGGGATGACGATGGTGTACGGGGGCTTGTCGCTCTTCGCGTCGGCCGTGAAGTAACCGCGCTCTACCCAGCGCTCGTACAGCTTCCCCTCTACCTCGGCCGGCGCGTACTGGGTCGGCAGTTCGGGAACGGATGCTGGCTGCTGCTGAGTGTTCTCGGTCACGGGCCCAGTTTAGAGGTGTCACAGGCCCGTACTGAAACGGGAATGTTCGGTAACGGTGTGACCCCCGCCGTCCCGCCACAACAGGGTTTCGGCCAGGATGTGAGGAACGCATAAGCATTCGGAGGGGGACCCCCTTAATGAGTTACAACCAGCCGGGCCCGTACGGCGGACAGCCCCAGCAGCCCGGACCGTACGGTCAGCCGGGCCCTTACGGTCAGCAGCCCCAGGCGCCCCAGCCCGGCTACGGCTACCCCCAGCAGGCCCCGCCCCCGCAAGCGCCCTATGGCCAGCCCCAGCAGCCGGGCCCCTACGGCCAGCCCCCGCAGCAGGCCCCCTACGGCGCCGGCCCCGGCGCCTACCCCCCGCCCCCGCCGCCGGCCCCGAAGAAGAAGACGGGCCTCGTCATCGGCGCGGTCGCGGTGGTCGCGGCGATCGGCGTGGGCGCGTACTTCGTGTTCGGCGGCGGCACGGGCGGCAACGGTGCCGTCGGGGACGACACCAAGGGGTACAAGCTGACGGCGCCGGCGTCCGTCGGTGAGTACAAGAAGGATGAGTCGTCGGACGGTTCGAGTTCGATGACCGACAAGGAGAAGAAGGAAGCCGAGGCCCTCGGGATCAAGAACCCGCAGGACGTCAGCGCCCAGTACAAGTCCGGCGACGAGAGCCAGCCGCTGGCGGCGAAGATGCTCAGCTTCGGCGGCGCCTGGGGCGAGATCTCCGACCCGGAGAAGGCGCTCGACGGTTACTTCACCATGATGGAGAAGGACAGCGCCGACGACGAGGACGTCGAGGTCCAGTTCACCGGTCCGGCCGAAGAGGTCAAGCCCGCCGGTTTCGAGGGCGCCCTCATGAAGTGCCGTCAGGCCAAGATGAGCTTCAAGGGGGACTCGGGCGGCGCCACGCCGAAGCCGTTCGAGCTGCCCGTCTGCATGTGGGCCGACTACAGCACCATGGGCACGGTCTCCCTGATCAGCATGCAGCAGGCGCTGGGCGGCACCGGTGCCGCCCCGTCGAAGGACGAGGTCGCCAAGCTCGCGGCCGAGCTCTACAAGACGGCGCGCACCAAGGCCTGACCCGCTGACACACAAGGGCGCCCGCCCGGTTCCTGGAACCGGGCGGGCGCCTTGTCGTTTCAACCCAGGTTCAGCGGCGATCCCTCACAGCCGCGCCGCCCCTGAATGTGCGGTCAAGGCAGACATGCAGCGGTCGCGTCTGTTGCCCTGACACCGACCGCCAGCAGCTTCGCCTGGCAGATCACATGGCTGCCAAGCCTGGAGTAGCTGCACCCATTCTTGATCCGCGGCCCGATCACGTAACGACCGGTGCTCTGCAGGTAGCTCTCGCATGAAGCAGGGCTGGCCTGCGCGGGCACGGCTGTCGCTATGGGGAGGAAGCCCGCCGCCACAGTGACACACGCCGCCATCAGAATTCGCCTCGTTCTCACGTGCTCCGCCCTCGGTTTCCACGGATTGATCTACAGCACGTCAGTCGAACACACGAACCGGGACGACTCCATAGGAGGTGATGGGAATGGCTTGATCCCATCCGATATTGGAAGGAACCAACACAAGGGCGCCCGGCCGGTTCTCGGAACCGGCCGGGCGCCCTTGTGCTGCGTGCGTACCGCTACGCGGACTTCTCGTGGCGGCCCGGGTCCTTGACGACGCGGGGGACCAGCGTGGGGTTGACGTTGTTGTGGACGACGTCCTCGGTGATGACGACGCGGGCCACGTCCTTGCGGGACGGGACCTCGTACATCACGGACATGAGGACCTCTTCCATGATGGCGCGCAGGCCACGCGCGCCCGTGCCGCGGAGGATCGCCTGGTCGGCGATGGCTTCCAGGGCGGGGCGATCGAAGTCCAGCTCCACACCGTCGAGTTCGAAGAGGCGCTGGTACTGCTTCACCAGCGCGTTGCGGGGCTCGACGAGGATCTTCAGCAGCGCCTCGCGGTCCAGGTTGTGGACCGAGGTGATGACCGGGAGGCGGCCGATGAACTCGGGGATCATCCCGAACTTCACCAGGTCCTCCGGCATGACCTCCTGGAACTGGTCGCTCGCCTCGATCTCGCGCTTGGAGCGGATCGTCGCGCCGAAGCCGATGCCCTTGGCGCCCGCCCGCGACTCGATGATCTTCTCCAGGCCGGCGAAGGCACCGCCCACGATGAACAGCACGTTCGTCGTGTCGATCTGGATGAACTCCTGGTGCGGGTGCTTGCGGCCGCCCTGGGGCGGGACCGAAGCCGTCGTGCCCTCCAGGATTTTGAGCAGGGCCTGCTGGACGCCCTCGCCCGACACGTCCCGGGTGATCGACGGGTTTTCGCTCTTACGGGCGACCTTGTCGATCTCGTCGATGTAGATGATGCCCGTCTCGGCCTTCTTGACGTCGTAGTCGGCGGCCTGGATGAGCTTCAGCAGGATGTTCTCGACGTCCTCGCCCACATACCCCGCCTCCGTGAGCGCCGTCGCGTCGGCGATGGCGAACGGGACGTTGAGCATACGGGCCAGGGTCTGGGCCAGCAGCGTCTTGCCGGAGCCGGTGGGGCCCAGCAACAGGATGTTGGACTTGGCGAGTTCGATCGCGTCGTCCCGGCCCTGCGCGCCGCCGTTCTCGCCGGCCTGGACGCGCTTGTAGTGGTTGTACACCGCGACGGAGAGGGCCTTCTTCGCGGGCTCCTGCCCGACGACGTACCCCTCCAGGAACTCGTAGATCTCGCGGGGCTTGGGGAGTTCCTCCCAGCGGACCTCGCTCGTCTCCGCGAGCTCCTCTTCGATGATCTCGTTGCAGAGGTCGATGCACTCGTCGCAGATGTACACACCGGGGCCTGCGATGAGCTTCTTCACCTGCTTCTGGCTCTTTCCGCAGAACGAGCACTTGAGCAGGTCGCCGCCATCACCGATGCGTGCCACGAGGTGCTTCCCCTTCGCCTGGGAGCGGCTTGGTTCAGCCGGCTCCTGGTGCCTCATATCCGACGGTACCTTGCCGGGCCCCTCGTTCGGGCCCCCCTTGGCACGGTTCACACCGTGCCAAGGGAAGGTCGGTCCGTCAGGCTGCCGCCGCTGCGGTGCTCTTGCGGGTGGAGACGATCTGGTCCACCAGGCCGTACGCCAGGGCGTCCTCGGCCGTGAGGATCTTGTCGCGCTCGATGTCGTCGCGGATCTTCTCGATCGGCTGCGTGGAGTGCTTGGCCAGCATCTCCTCGAGCTGCGTCCGCATGCGCAGGATCTCGTTGGCCGCGATCTCCAGGTCGGAGAGCTGCTCGCGGCCCGTACCGCCGGACGGCTGGTGGATCAGCACGCGGGCGTTGGGCAGGGCCATCCGCTTGCCGGGGGTGCCGGCGGCCAGCAGCACGGCCGCGGCGGAGGCCGCCTGGCCCATGCAGACCGTCTGGATGTCCGGCTTCACGAACTGCATCGTGTCGTAGATGGCGGTCAGCGCGGTGAAGGAGCCACCGGGGCTGTTGATGTAGATGGAGATGTCGCGGTCCGGGTCCATCGACTCCAGGCACAGGAGCTGTGCCATGACGTCGTTGGCGGAGGCGTCGTCGATCTGCACGCCGAGGAAGATCACGCGCTCCTCGAAGAGCTTCGCGTACGGGTCGTACTCGCGCACGCCCTGGGAGGTGCGCTCGACGAAGCGCGGGACGACGTACCTGTTGTCCACCTGCGGGCCGGTGTAGAGGCCGCTCGCGGAGAAGTTGCTCATGTGGGTGTTCACCATCCTGGTGGCGTTCGGCGGGCTGGGAGGCGAGGGGCGGGCAGGGGCGCTCAGGCGCCGGTGCCGCCACCGCCCGGAACGCCCGCGGCGGCAGACATGATGTCGTCGATCAGGCCGTACTCCTTGGCCTCCTCGGCGGTGAACCAGCGGTCGCGGTCACCGTCGCGGATGATCGTCTCCACGGTCTGGCCGGAGTGGCGCGCGGTGATCTCGGCCATGCGCTTCTTGGTGCGGAGGAGGTACTCGGCCTGGATCTTGATGTCCGAGGCGGTACCGCCGATGCCGGCGGAGCCCTGGTGCATCAGGATGTCGGTGTTCGGCAGCGCGAAACGCTTGCCGGCGGTGCCGCCGGTGAGCAGGAACTGGCCCATGGAGGCCGCCATGCCCATACCGATGGTGACGACGTCGTTCGGGATGTACTGCATGGTGTCGTAGATCGCCATGCCTGCCGTCACCGAGCCACCCGGGCTGTTGATGTACAGGTAAATGTCCTTGTCCGGGTCAGCGGCAAGGAGCAGCATCTGCGAGGTGATCTTGTTCGCGATCTCGTCGTCGACCTGCTGGCCGAGGAAGATGATCCGCTCGCCGAGCAGCCGGTTGTAGACATGGTCGCCGAGGCCACCACCGATGGACGGCTCACCCGCGGCGTAAGGCATCAGATTCGTCACGTATCCACCTGCTCGTCTCTGACGGCTCCGGCCGTCTCAGCGTCTTACGTACTGGGGGCGGGTACTCCCCTGCCCTCGTATTCATGGACCCTAACGCGCAGGTCGGACAACGCCATCCCGGTTCCCGAACTGTTCGCTGGGAGCGCAAGGTAGTTGGGCCGGGGAGGGACGATGCGGGCCGGCGAGGGCCGGGCCGGGCCCGTACGGCGACGGGCCCGACCGCACGCGGGTGCGGATCGGGCCCGTCGGACCGTTCATGCCGGGGCCGGGGCTCAGGCCTCGGTCTTGTCCTCGGCCTTGTCCTCGGACTCCTCGGCGGAGGCCTCGACCGTCTCGGCGGTCTCGTCCTCGTCGTCGTCGAGCTCGACCGGCTCACCGTTGGTGTCGACGACCTTGGCGGCCTCGACGACGACCGCGAGGGCCTTGCCGCGGGCGACCTCGCCGACGAGCATCGGCACCTGGCCACCCTCGACGACGGCCTTGGCGAACTGGTCGGGGCTCATGCCGGAGGAGGCGGCGCGCCGCATGAGGTGCTCGGTGAGCTCCTCCTGGTTGACGTTGAGCTTCTCCTTGTTGACCAGCTCGTCCAGGATGAACTGGGTCTTGATGCCCTTGATCGCCTGCTCGCGGGTCTCGGCGTCGAACTCCTCGACCGTCTTGCCCTGGAGCTCCAGGTACTTCTCCAGGGTCAGCCCCATCTGGCCGAGCTGGTGGTGCTCCAGGTTGTGCTTGCGGGTGTTGACCTCGTCCTCGAGGAGCTTCTCGGGGATCGGCACCTCGGCCAGCTTCAGCAGCTCGTCCAGGACGCGCTCCTGGGCCTGGGTGGCCTGGTCGTACTGCTTCATGTTCTCGAGGCGCTTGCGGCTGTCGGCCTTCAGCTCCTCCAGGGTGTCGAACTCGGACGCCATCTGGGCGAAGTCGTCGTCGAGCTCGGGGAGCTCACGGGCGGCGACCTGGGTGACCTTGACGGTGACCTCGGCCTCCTTGCCCTCGGCGGAGCCGCCCTTCAGCTCGGAGGTGAAGGTGGCCTCGCCACCGGCCTCCAGGCCGGTCACGGCCTCGTCGATGCCGTCGAGGAGCTCACCGGAGCCGATCGTGTACTGCACGCCGCTCGCGACACCGTCCGGGAGGACCTCGCCGTCGACCTTGGCCTCCAGGTCGATCGTCACGACGTCGCCCTCGGCGGCGGCGCGCTCGACCGGGTTGGTGGAGGCGAAGCGGTCGCGGAGCTGCTCCACGGACTTCTCGACGTCCTCGTCGGTGACCTCGACGGCGTCGACGGTGACCTCGATGCCGGAGTAGTCCGGGATCTCGATCGTCGGGCGGATGTCGACCTCGGCGGTGAAGGCCAGCAGCTCGCCGTCCTTCAGCTCGGTGATGTCGACCTCGGGCTGGCCCAGCGGGTTGACCTCGGCCTCGTTGACGGCCTCGGTGTAGAACTTCGGGAGGGCGTCGTTGACGGCCTCCTCCAGCACCGCACCACGGCCGAACCGCTGGTCGATGACACGAGCCGGGATCTTGCCCTTGCGGAAGCCCTTGACCGTGACCTGCTGGTTGATCTTCTTGTACGCCGCGTCGAGGCTGTCCTTGAGCTCCTCGAAGGGCACCTCGACAGTGAGCCGAACCCGGGTCGGGTTCAGGGTCTCCACGGCGCTCTTCACGGTTCGGTCTCCTTGGTGGCTGATTCTTGGATTCTGCCGGGCCGCTGGTCGGCGGTTCCGGCGGATTCGGCCCGGTCAGAGAGACACACGGGCACGCAGCTTGCATAGTAACCGCAAGCGGGATGAGGCCCACAATGTGATCTTGGTTGCGCACGTGGTCCGGCGCGTCTGGTGTGGTCGGGGTGGCGGGATTTGAACCCACGGCCTTCCGCTCCCAAAGCGGACGCGCTACCAAGCTGCGCCACACCCCGTCGGTGCGACACGTAGGGTACATGCCCCACGGCGGTGCGTCGGCACCTTTAAGGGGTGTGCGACGACCCGGCCCGACCCGCTAACATGACGTTGCGTTCGTGCCGCGGTCCTGTGACCCGCGGTGCGTTGCTTGCGGGCGTAGCTCAATGGTAGAGCCCTAGTCTTCCAAACTAGCTACGCGGGTTCGATTCCCGTCGCCCGCTCCATCCGGCCACGGCCCGGGCGAGAGGTCCCTCTCCCCGGGCCGTGTCGCGTTCTCGGCCCATGGCCGCCCCGACTCTCCCGCACCCGCGCTCCACACCGTCGCCCTCGACGAGGCTCAGAAACTGATCTGGTTGATCGTGGCCGCGATCGAGTCGAGGAAGCGCTGTATGGACGGCGCCATTCCGGACGAGGCGAGGAAGAAGCCGAAAAGCACGGCGACCACCGCGGGGCCCGCCTTGAGGGAGCCACCGCGGATCAACACCACGAGGATGATCGCCAACAGCAGCACCACGGACAGTGAAATGGCCACAACTGATCACACACCCTCGGTCGGTCCGCCTTGCCGGCCCGGGGGTGCGCGGCCCGGCGCCCCCCGTTCGCTCCATCGTGCCACCAACATCCCCACGATTGAGGCCCGCTGACACATCGTTCACACCACCGTCGCCGCACGGTACGTGGGAGCCGTGCGCCGGGTGGGCGGCGGACCGAAAAACACACTTCGAATTCAATGTGATTGGTTTCGGGCCGCACACATGTTGGTCACAGGAAATTCGCAGCGTGCCCGGTGAGTAATTCTCTGTGGCGGAAAGCGTAACGATATGCCCCATTTAAGGGGGATTAATTGGGGCATAGGGTGCGGTTGCGGGTGGTGTCAGATACGAATGTGCGGGTCTTCCAGCGGGTTTTACGAATTGGCGGAGGCGTGGTTAGGGTGCCTCAAATGTTCCAGGCTTCGCATGGAAATCAGCAGGCCCTGCTCCCGCCGGTGCGGGAGCCCGAGACCACCGCGAGCGCCCCCGCACCGGCGGCGGACAGACCGGGCCGGGACGCGTTCTTCGACAACGCCAAGTACCTGGCGATCGTGCTCGTGGCCATGGCGCACGCGTGGGAGCCCGTCATGGACGGCAGCCGGGCGACCAGGGCGCTCTACATGTTCGTCTACACGTTCCACATGCCGGCGTTCATCCTGATCTCCGGCTACTTCTCGCGGAGCTTCACCGGGCGGCCCCACCAGCTCAAGCGCCTGGTCACCGGGCTGGTCGTGCCGTACCTCGTCTTCGAGGTGGCCTACTCGCTCTACCGGCGCTGGGCGGGCGGCACCCCGGACCAGGCCATCAGCCTGACCGACCCGATCTACCTCACCTGGTTCCTGATCGCGCTGTTCGTCTGGCGGCTGACCACGCCCCTGTGGCGCACCATCCGCCACCCGCTGCCCGTCGCCCTGGTCATCGCCGCGCTCGGCTCGCTCACCCCCGGCATCGGCCAGGACCTGGACCTCCAGCGGATCCTCCAGTTCCTGCCGTTCTTCGTCCTGGGCCTGTCGCTGAGGCCCGAGCACTTCGAGCTGGTGCGCCGCCGCTCGGCCCGGCTGCTGGCCGTGCCCGTCGCCCTGGGCGCCCTGGCCTTCACGTACTGGATCGCACCCGACATCCGGATGAGCTGGTTCTACCGCTCCACCAGCGCCGAGGAGCTGGACGCGCCCTGGTGGGCGGGGCCGGTCATGACCTTCGCGCTGTTCGGCTGCGCCCTGGTGCTCACCGCGGCCTTCCTCGCCTGGGTGCCGCGCCGGCGGACCTGGTTCACCGTCCTCGGGGCGGGGACCATCTGCGGGTACCTGCTGCACGGGTTCCTGGTGAAGGCCATGGAGTACTGGGCGCTCGTCCCGGCGTACGACCTGGACACGCCCCTCGGCCGGGTGGTCGTCACGCTGGTGGCCGCCGTCGCGGTGACCGCGATGTGCACCCCGCCGGTGCGGCGGGCGCTGCGGTGGGTGACCGAGCCGAAGATGGAGTGGGCCTTCCGGCGGGACGCGACCGAGCGGCTCAGTCGCCGCTGAGGCCCAGCAGGGCGCGCGTCCTCGCGTACTTGGCGGTCAGCCGGGCCCGGGTCGCCTCGTCCAGGACGGCGAGGCGGTCCGGGTCGGCGTTGTGCGCGAGGTCGGCCTCCTTGACCAGGCGGGCGCCCGGCACGGCCAGGACGCGGGCGGTGTACGCCGCGAGGTCCTCGCCCGGCCGCTTGCTGAGCGCCAGCACCATGTCCTTCACCGCCCGCGGGAGCGCGGCGCCCCGGAGCCACTCCTCGGACAGCCGGTCGTCCTCGACGGCGTCGTGCAGCCAGGCCGCGGCGATCTGCTCGTCGCTGCCGCCCCGGGCGCGTACTCCGTCCGCCACCGCCTGGAGGTGCTCGGCGTACGGGCGGCCCGCCTTGTCGGTCTGGCCGGCATGGGCCTTCCGGGCGATGGCCTCGACCTCATCGAGCGTCAGATACGTCACGATTCCCCTTACGCGTCCCGAGTGATCAGCAACAGCGCCCGGTCGTCGTTGACGTCCTTCGCGCACGCCTCGATCAGGTGCCACGCCGAGCCCTGGAAGCCGGACGCCACATAGCGGTCGGCCTCGCCCGTCAGGCGGTCGATGCCCTCGGCGATGTCCCGGTCCGCCGCCTCCACCAGGCCGTCGGTGAACAGCATCAGGACGTCCCCGGGCCGCAGCGAACCCTTGACCGGATGGAATTCGGCCCCGTCGTACACGCCCAGCAGGGGGCCCTCGCCCGCCTTCTCCTCCCACCGGCCGCTGCCCGCGTGGAGCTGGAGCGCCGGGAGGTGGCCCGCCGACAGCAGCTCGTAGTCGCCGGACTCCAGGTCCAGCACCAGGTGGATCGAGGTCGCGAAGCCCTCGTCCCAGTCCTGCCGCAGCAGGTAGCCGTTGGCCGCCGGCAGGAAGCCGTGCGGCGGCAGCGAACCGAGCAGCCCGCCGAACGCGCCGGACAGCAGCAGGGCACGGGAGCCCGCGTCCATGCCCTTGCCGGACACGTCCGTCAGGACGACCTCCAGGGTGCGGCCGCCGTTGGTGCGGGCCGCGACCACGAAGTCGCCCGAGAAGGACTGACCGCCCGCCGGGCGCAGCGCCATCTCGTGGTGCCAGCCCTTCGGCAGCCTGGGCAGGGCGCTCTGGACCCGGATGCGTTCGCGCAGGTCGAACAGCATCGTTCCGCCGCGCCGCCACGGCACGCCGACCCGGGCCCGGAACTGGGCGATCAGCAGCCCGAACAGCCCGCAGGCGGCCACCACGAGCACCGTGCCGGGCGTGACCCGGGCCGCGCCCTCGGTGTAGGGGCCGAGCACGGCGGACTCGACGATCAGGGCGCCCGCGGCCGCCGCGTACAGGCCCAGCAGGCTCGCCGGGCGCAGCAGCAGGCCGCCGGCGACGATCGGCAGGACGAGCGCGGCGGGCGCCGCCCACACGGGGGTGGCGATGGTCAGCAGCGTGATCGCCGGGATGGTGAGCAGCAGCCCCGCCAGGGCGATCCAGTCGGAGCCGTCGCCGCGGAAGTAGTCCACGCCGGATTTGCGCAGCGCGACTTTGACCCGGCGCGCGGACTTCCGCATCCGGGCCAGGTACGCGTCCACTCGTGCGCTACGGGCCATTGGCCTGGACCCTATCCACCCGGTGGGGCCCCGTGCAGGGGGACCCCTGTGACATTGCGTTCGAAATTGGGTCGCCGCGGTGGCATGGCCCTGGTACCCATGGCATATGACGACAGACTTACGCGTGCTCCGGCCGGCCGAATGGGACCACTGGTACGGGCAGTTGGAGCTCGCCTTCGGCGGCGTGGCGGAGGCCCCGCAGGAGCGGGAGCTGTGGGAGGCGCTCACCGAGTACGACCGCTCGATCGGCGTCTGGGACGGGGACGTGTGCGTCGGTACGGCCGGGGCGTTCACGTTCCGGCTGTCGGTGCCGGGGGGCGGGCTGGTGCCCGCGGCGGGCGTGACGATGGTGAGCGTGGCGTCGACGCACCGGCGGCGCGGCATCCTCACGTCGATGATGCGGCGCCAGCTCGACGACGTATTCGCCTGGGGTGAGCCGCTGGCCGTGCTGACGGCGTCGGAACCCGCCATTTACGGTCGGTTCGGGTACGGCATCGCCACCGGGCAGTTGCGCGCGGAGATCGACACGAATCGGGTGCGTCTGTCCGTTCCGCCGGGGACGGATGACGTAGCGCTGCGGATCGTCGCGCCCGCGGAGGCGAGCGCCGCGTGCGAGGCCGTGTACGCGCGGCTGGTCCCGGAGCGGCCGGGCATGCTCGCCCGCCGCCCCGGCTGGGAGCGGCTCCCGCTGATCGACCCGCCCGGGGACCGGGGCGGCGGGTCGCCGCTCCAGTGCGTGCTGGCGGAGCGGAACGGCGAAGTCGTCGGCTTCGCGCTGTACAGCACCAAGCCGGACTGGGAGGCGGCGGGGCCGAAGGGGACGGTGCGGCTGCGGCACATGGGCGCGCTGGACGCGGCGGCGTACGCGGCGGTGTGGCGGTTCCTGTGCGGGATCGACCTGATGTCGACGGTGCAGGTGCACAACCGTCCGGTGGACGACCCGTGGCAGCACCTGGTCTCCGACGTCCGGCGCTGCGCGGTCCGCGTGCAGGACGGGCTGCACCTACGCCTGGTGAACCTGCCCGTGGCTCTGGAGGCGCGGACGTACCAGGCGCCGGTGGACGTGGTCCTGGAGGTGGACGACGCCTTCTGCCCGTGGAACACCGGGCGGTGGCGGCTGTCGGGCGACCCCAAGGGCGCGACGTGCTCCCGCACGGACGACGCGCCGGACCTCTCCTTGTCGGTACGGGAGCTGGGCGCGGCGTACCTGGGCGGTGCGTCCCTGACGTCCCTGGCCGGCGCCGGCCTGGTGCGCGAGCTGCGCCAGGGCGCCCTGGCCGAGGCCTCCCTCGCCTTCGGCTCGCCGGTCGCGCCCTGGCTGCCTCACGGCTTCTGACAGGTGGGGCACCAGAAGAGGTTGCGGGCGGCGAGACCGGCGGTGCGGATCTCGCCGCCACAGATGTGGCAGGGCATGTTGGCCCGGCGGTAGACGTACACCTCGCCGCCGTGGTCGTCCACGCGGGGCGGGCGGCCCATGGCCTCCGGGGTGTGCTCGGGCCGTACGGTGTCGATGCGGTTGTTCCGCACGCCCTCGCGCATCAGCACCACGAGGTCGTCCCAGATGGCGTTCCACTCTCCCCGGGTGAGGTCCTTGCCCGCGCGATAGGGGTCGATGCCGTGCCGGAAGAGGACCTCGGCGCGGTAGACGTTGCCGACGCCCGCGATGACCTTCTGGTCCATCAGCAGGGCGGCGATGGTGGTGCGGCTCCTGGAGATCCGCCGCCACGCCTTCTCGGGGTCGTCGCCGTTCCGCAGCGGGTCCGGCCCGAGCCGCTCGTGTATCGCCGCCTTCTCCGGCTCGGTGATCAGGGCGCAGGTGGTGGGCCCGCGCAGGTCCGCGTAGTGCGCGTGGTTGACCAGGCGCAGCCGTACGGTCTCGGTGGGCGGCGGCGCGGGGGTGGTACCGAAGCCGAGCTTGCCGAAGAGCCCGAGGTGGATGTGGACCCAGCCGGTGTCCTTGAACCCGAGGAACAGGTGCTTGCCGTGGGCGTCGACGCCGTCCAGTACGCGGCCGTCGAGGAGGGCGGCGCTGTCGGAGAACTTGCCCTGGGGGCTGGTGACGCGGACGTCCCACCCGGCGAAGCGGGTGAGGTGGTCCTCGGCGAGGCGGTGGATCGTATGCCCTTCGGGCATGGGTGTGCGTCTCCTACGGTGTTCGTCGGCGAACCGGCCCTTACCCGGCGTCCGGCCGGAGGGGCCGTGCAGGGTCGCCCCCGCAGAGGTTGGCGGCTCCGTAACGGCTCCCTCTACTGGCACCCAAGGCCGCCGGCCTCGAGGAGGCGAGCCCGGAGGGGCCCCGCCCCCACCCACCGGGGGTGGCCGCCCGATCCACCGGGCCCGCACCCGGGGCACCGGGAACAGGCACCGCCCCAGTCCGTTGTGCCCACCCTCCCCCAAGCTCTCGGCTTCGCTCGAGCAGGGGGGACCCCCATCGCCCTGCGGAACGACTGCCCACAACGGAAGCCCGCCGGAGGCACCCCACAACGGAGAGGGAACGCGCACCCCGGCGGGGCGACTGCCCACAGGCGGAGGGGCCGCGCCCCAGCGGCGGACGCGCGTCCCGGCGGCGGAGCCGCGCCCCAGCCGCGGACGCGCGTCCCGGGCGCGGAGGCGCGTCCCGGCGGCGGGGCCGGTGGGTTAGTCCTGCTGGGGGTGGTGCGCGGGGATCGGGGGGAGCTCGCCGGTGGTCTCGTAGGCGGAGAGCATCTCGATGCGGCGCGTGTGACGCTCCTCACCCGAGTACGGGGTGTTGAGGAAGGTCTCCACGAACTTCGTCGACTCCTCCACGGAGTGCATCCGCCCGCCGATCGCCACCACGTTCGCGTTGTTGTGCTCGCGGCCCAGCGCCGCCGTCTGCTCACTCCAGGCCAGCGCCGCCCGCACGCCCTTCACCTTGTTCGCGGCGATCTGCTCGCCGTTGCCCGAGCCGCCGATGACGATGCCCAGGCTGTCCGGGTCGGCGGCGGTCTTCTCCGCGGCGCGCAGGCAGAACGGCGGGTAGTCGTCCTGGGCGTCGTAGATGTGGGGGCCGCAGTCGACGGGCTCGTGGCCGTGGGCCTTGAGCCACTCGACGAGGTGGTTCTTGAGTTCGAAGCCGGCATGGTCGGAACCGAGGTACACGCGCATGGGCACGAGTGTGGCACGTCCCACGTCACGCGCGCCGCCCGGGGCCCTCCGCGCGGGCCCCACCGGGCCGCCGCATCACGATCCGGAATCGGAGGGTTCCGGGCTCTCCCCTCGCCGGGTTTCAATGCACGGGCTCGTGACCCGAGTGCACCCCAGACGTAAGGATTCGTCCATGACCACGCAGTCGACCCTGCATAAGGAAGGCGGAACCACCGGAGAACCCGGTACTCCGCAGTCTTCCGACGGTCTCAAGGCGGGGCTCAAGAACCGCCACCTTTCCATGATCGCCATCGGCGGAGTGATCGGCGCCGGCCTGTTCGTCGGGTCCTCCGGCGGCATCGCCAAGGCCGGTCCCGCCATCCTCATCTCGTACATGCTCGTCGGCGCGATGGTCGTGTTCGTGATGCGGATGCTCGGCGAGATGGCTGCCGCGAGCCCGAACTCCGGCTCCTTCTCGGCGTACGCCGACCGCGCGCTCGGCCGCTGGGCGGGCTTCTCGATCGGCTGGCTGTACTGGTTCTTCTGGGTGGTGGTGCTGGCGGTCGAGGCGACCGCGGGCGCGGTGATCCTGGAGGGCTGGATACCGGCCGTGCCGCAGTGGGCCTGGGCCCTGATCGTGATGGTGGTCCTGACGGCCACGAACCTCGCCTCCGTCTCCTCGTACGGCGAGTTCGAGTTCTGGTTCGCGGGCATCAAGGTCGTCGCCATCGGCGCCTTCGTGGTCATCGGTCTGCTGGCCGTGTTCGGCTTCCTGCCCGGCTCCGACAACCCCGGTGCGGGCCTCGCCCACCTCACGGACGCGGGCGGCTTCTTCCCGAACGGCGCCGGCGCCATCCTCACCGGCGTGCTGATGGTCGTCTTCTCCTTCATGGGCAGCGAGATCGTCACGCTCGCCGCCGGTGAGTCGGAGGACCCGCGCCGCGCGGTCACCAAGGCCACCAACAGCGTGATCTGGCGCATCGCCGTCTTCTACCTGGGCTCCATCTTCGTCGTCCTGACGCTGCTGCCCTGGAACGACAAGTCGATCGTCGAGAAGGGCTCGTACGTCGCCGCCCTGGACTCCATCGGCATCGCGCACGCGGGCCAGATCATGAACGTGATCGTGCTGACGGCCGTGCTGTCCTGCCTGAACTCGGGCCTGTACACCGCCTCCCGCATGGCGTTCTCGCTGGGCGAGCGCGGTGACGCGCCGAAGGCCTTCGCCAAGGCCAACGCCAAGGGCGTGCCGACGGCGGCCATCCTGGCCTCGGTCGCGTTCGGGTTCATCGCCGTGTACTTCAACTACGCGTTCAAGGACACGGTCTTCGACTTCCTGCTGAGCTCCTCCGGCGCCGTCGCCCTGTTCGTCTGGCTGGTGATCTGCTTCACCCAGCTCCGGATGCGCGGCATCCTGCTGCGCGAGGTGCCCGAGAAGGTGACGGTGAAGATGTGGCTCTTCCCGTACCTGACGTGGGCGACCGCCGCGATGATCACCTTCGTGCTGGCCTACATGGTCTACGACAAGGACAACCGCGAGGTCGTGCTGTCCTCGGTCGCCGTCGCGGTCGTCGTCGTGACCATCGGCGTCGTGCTCGACCAGGCCCGCAAGAGGCAGATCAATACCTGACGGGTTCTGTCAGGTATCGGCGAAAGGCTCTCCGCACACCACCGAGTGGACGGAGAGCCTTTCCCATGATCACGTACCGCCCCGGGGACGCGGGGTACGACGCCGAGTCCGCCGGGTTCCAGACCGGCTTCGCCCACCGTCCCGACCTGGTCGTCGCCGCCACGGACGCCGAGGACGTCCGCCGGGCCGTGGCGTACGCCGCCGGGCGCGGCCTGCCGGTCGGCGTCCAGGCCACCGGGCACGGGCTGCCCGGCGGCGCGGAGGGCGGCGTTCTCCTCTCCACGCGCCGCATGGACGGCGTGACGATCGACCCGGCGGCGCGCACCGCCCGGGTCGAGGCGGGCGTCCGCTGGGGGCAGGTCGTCGAGGCGGCCGCGCCGTACGGGCTGGCGCCGCTGAACGGGTCCGCGCCGGGCGTGGGAGCCGTCTCGTACACGCTGGGCGGCGGACTGGGCCTGCTGGCGCGGGAGTTCGGGTACGCCGCCGACCACGTGCGGGCGGTGGAGGTCGTGACGGCCGACGGGCGGCTGCGTCAGGTCACGGCGGAGTCGGAGCCCGAGCTGCTGTGGGCGCTGCTCGGCGGCGGGCACGCCCTGGGCGTCGTCACCGCCATGGAGGTGGGCCTGGTGCCGGTGGCACGCCTGTACGGCGGGTCGCTGATGTTCGAGGGCGGGCTGGTCGGCGAGGCGGTGCGGACGTACCTGGAGTGGACGCGGACCGTGCCGGACACGCTGACCTCCTCCGTGAGCGTCATGGTCTTCCCCGACGCGCCGTTCGTACCGGAGCGTCTGCGCGGCCGCTACACCGCCTCCGTCCGCGTCGCGTACACCGGGAGCGCGGCGGAGGGCGAGCGGCTGGTGGCGCCGCTGCGCGCGATCGGGCCGTCGGTGCAGGACACGCTGCGGGAGATGCCGTACACCGAGTCGGCGACGATCCACAGCGACCCCGAGCAGCCGCACGCGTACTACGGCGACAACGTGATGGCGCGCGAGCTGTCCCCCGCCGACGCCCGGCGCCTGCTGGCGCTCACAGGGCCCGAGTCCCCGGTGTGGACGGTGACGCAGATCCGGCACCTGGGCGGGGCGCTGGCCGAGGAGCGCCCGAACGCGGTGCCCCACCGGGAGGCGCGCTTCCTGGTGCAGGTGCTGTCGGGGCTGGACGGTACGGAGGTGCGGGCGGTGCGTGACCGGTACGAGGAGGTCTTCGCGGCCCTGGCTCACGTGACGACGGGCCGCTCGCTCAACTTCTGCTTCGGCGGCGGCGACCGGCCGGGGCTGTACGGCCCGGAAACGGCGAAGAGGCTCGCCCGGGTCAAGGAGCACTATGACCCGGCGAACCTCTTCAGCAGGAACTACGTCAGTGGCGAGGACTACGTCAGTCCTGGCCCTTCCGGCCGATGACCTTCCACGCCGTGGGCAGCGCGCCCATGGCCAGCGCCGCCTTGAGCGCGTCGCCGATCAGGAACGGCACCAGGCCCGCGGCTACCGCCTGCGGCAGCGACATGCCGGTCGCGAGGGCCAGGTACGGGACGCCGACCGCGTAGATGATCAGGGAGCCGAGCGCCATGGTGCCCGCCATGCGCAGCACCGAGCGGTCGGCGCCGCGCCGCGCGAGGGCGCCGACGACGGTGGCGGCGAGCAGCATGCCGAGGATGTAGCCGAAGGAGGGCATGGCGTACCCGGACGACGCCTGGGCGAACCACGGCATTCCGGCCACGCCCGCCACCGCGTACAACGCGAGGGAGAGGAAGCCGCGCCGGGCGCCGAGGGCGGTGCCGACGAGCAGGGCCGCGAAGGTCTGGCCGGAGACCGGGACGGGCGAGCCGGGGACCGGCACGGAGATCTGGGCGGCGATGCCGGTGAGCACGGCGCCGCCGGCGACGAGCGCGATGTCGCGGACGCGGCTGGACGGCAGGAGGTCGGCCAGGACCACTCCGGTGCGGGCGGGGGCGGCGGCAGTGCTCATCGGGACTCCGGCGGGTGCGGGGGCGGTTCGGGACAGGCTGACCGTAGCCCACGAGTGAACGACCGATCACCGTCCGCCGACCACAAAGCGGTTGACGGGGCGTTGGTGGGGTTCGGACAAAGGACGGGAGGAACACCCCGGTTGGCGTGATGCTCGTCACTTGGGAGGCCGGGCAGAGGGTCCCTTTTGCGTCAGCCATGGGTGACCGGAGAGACTGTGGGGTCCTTCCAAATACCTGAGAGTACGAGCGCCATGCACGACGCCCCGCCCACGCCGCTCGCCCCGGCGCCCGAGCCCCTGTCGCACGGGCTGAAGCAGCGGCACCTGACGATGCTCGGCCTGGGCGGGGTGATCGGCGCCGGGCTGTTCGTCGGCTCGGGCGCCGGGATCGCGGTCGCCGGGCCGGGGATCGTCCTGTCGTACCTGATCGCGGGCGCGCTCGCGATGCTGGTCATGCGGATGCTGGGCGAGATGTCGGCGGCGATGCCCGCGTCGGGCGCCTTCTCGGTGCACGCGGAGCGGGCGCTGGGCCGGTGGGCGGGGTTCTCGGTCGGCTGGCTGTACTGGTTCCTGCTGGTGGTCGTGCTGGCGGTGGAGGCGACGGGCGCGGCGCGGATCGCGAACGGCTGGGTGCCGGGGGTGCCGCAGTGGGCCTGGGTGCTGGTCTTCATGGTGGTGTTCACGGTGGCCAACCTGGCGGCGGTGAAGAACTTCGGTGAGTTCGAGTTCTGGTTCGCCGGGCTGAAGGTCGGCGCGATCGTGCTCTTCCTCGCCCTCGGGGTGCTGGCCATCGTCGGATGGCTGCCGGACACGGACCCGGTGGGACTCGCCAACCTGACCGGGCGGGGCGGCTTCCTGCCCAACGGCTGGGACGGGGTCGTCTCCGGGGTGCTGGCGGTGGTGTTCGCGTTCGGCGGGCTGGAGGTCGTGACGATCGCCGCCGCCGAGTCGGAGGACCCGGCCCGCAACGTGGCGCGGGCGGTGCGCAGCGCGGTGTGGCGCATCCTCTTCTTCTACGTCGGTTCGATGCTGGTCATCGTGACGCTGCTGCCGTGGACGGCGATGGAGCCGGGGCAGAGCCCGTACGTCGCGGTGCTGGACGCGCTCGGGGTGCCGGCCGCCGGGCAGATCATGAACATCGTCGTGTTCGTGGCGCTGCTGTCGGCGCTCAACGCCAATCTGTACGGGTCGTCCCGGATGGTCTTCTCGCTCGCGGAGCGCGGCGAGGCACCGAAGGGGCTGCTCGCGGTGTCGAGCGGAGGGGTGCCGCGCCGGGCGGTGCTGGCGTCGGTGGCGTTCGGCTTCGTCTCCGTACTGCTCAACCTGAAGTGGCCGGAGTCGGTGTTCCTCTACATGCTGAACGCGGTCGGGGCCGTGCTGCTGTTCGTGTGGGGCCTGATCGCGGTGTCGCAGTTGCGGCTGCGGCGGCGTATCGAGCGCGAGGCACCGGAGCGACTGACGCTCCGGATGTGGGCCTTTCCGTGGCTGACGTGGGCCGCGCTGGCGGCGATGGCCGCCGTGCTGGTGCTGATGCTGCTGGACGACGGGTCGCGGCCGCAGGTGCTGTGGTCGGCGGCGGCTACCGGGGCGGTACTGGTGGTGGCATGGGTGCGGGAGTCACGTACGCGACCCGAGTGAAGATTCCGTGCGCGATCCTTCACAATGTGTGAGCACGGTGTCCGTATAGCGGGCGGTTGTTCCCTGTGAGCGGTGCGCCCGCCCAGACTGTGGGCCGCGCCCAGATCCGTGGGCCGCACACGCACCCCGCACCCCGTCTCAGCTACTGAACAGGGCACGCCCATGTCTCGGACCTCCGCGCCCACCGACGCGACGCCGGTCACCCCGGCGCCGGTCGACTCGCCTCCGGGCGACGCTCCGCTCTCGCACGGCCTCAAGCAACGCCATCTGTCGATGATCGCCCTCGGCGGCGTCATCGGCGCCGGGCTGTTCGTCGGCTCCGGCAAGGCCATCGCGGCCGCCGGTCCGTCGATCATTCTCGCCTACGCGATATCCGGCGCCCTCGTCATGCTGGTGATGCGCATGCTGGGCGAGATGGCGGCCGCCAACCCGGCCTCCGGCTCCTTCTCGGTGCACGCCGAGCGCGCCATCGGCCCGTGGGCGGGCTTCACGGCGGGCTGGTCCTTCTGGTTCCTGCTGTGCGTGGCGGTCGGCCTGGAGGGCATGGGCGCAGCGCAGATCATGGTGGGCTGGTTCCCCGACACCGCGGAGTGGGTGTGGGTGGCCCTGTTCATGGCGCTGTTCTGCGTCACGAACCTGGCGGCCGTGAAGAACTTCGGTGAGTTCGAGTTCTGGTTCGCCGCCCTCAAGGTCGGCGCGATCGTCCTCTTCCTGGGCATCGGCGTGCTGGCCATCGCGGGCGTGCTGCCCGGCACCGACTCCCCCGGCGCCACCAACCTCACCGGCCACGGCGGCTTCATGCCCAACGGCACGGAGGGGCTGATCGTCGGCCTGCTCGCCTCCGTCTTCGCGTACGGCGGCCTGGAGACGGTCACCATCGCCGCCGCCGAGTCCGAGCACCCGGTCCAGGGCGTCGCCAAGGCCGTGCGTACGGCGATGTGGCGGATCGCGATCTTCTACGTCGGCTCGATGGCCGTCGTCGTCACCCTGCTGCCCTGGACGCACGAGTCGGTCGCCGAGAAGGGCCCGTACGTCGCCACGCTGGACTTCCTGGGCATCCCGGCCGCCGGCCAGATCATGAACGTGGTCGTGCTGGTCGCCCTGCTCTCGGCGATGAACGCCAACATCTACGGCGCCTCCCGCATGGCGTGCTCCCTGGTGGCGCGCGGGCAGGGCCCGCAACTGCTCGGGAAGATCACCGGCGGCGTGCCGCGCATCGCCGTGCTGACGTCGTCCGTGTTCGGCTTCGTGTGCGTGCTGCTCAGCTACTGGCGGCCCGACGACCTGTTCGCCTGGCTGCTCAACATGATCGGCGCGATCATCCTGGTGGTGTGGTTCTTCATCGCCGTCTCCCAGCTCATGCTGCGCCGCCGGCTGGAGCGCGAGGCGCCGGAGAAGCTCGTCGTGCGGATGTGGCTGTACCCGTACCTGACCTGGGTGGCGCTCGCCGGCATGGCGGCGGTGTTCGTCCTGATGGCCCGCGAGCCCGACACCCGGCTCCAGCTCTACTACACCGGCGGTCTGACGCTGTTCCTGGCCGTCGTCGGGTTCGCCCGGCAGAAGCTCGGGGCGGGCAAGTCCGCCTGATTCACCTCGTGGGGGAGCCCCGGCGCGTCACGCGCCGGGGCTCGCCCTTTTGCGTGGTCCCTGTCGTACGGCAGGTGAAAACCGCCCGCACAGGGCGTGAAGTGACCCGGGCGCACCCTTGCCGTGCGCCTACCGTCCGGGCCCATGAGACGTCGCTCGGTACTCCTCGCGGCGGGCGCGACCGCCGCCGTCACCGCTTCCGTGTCCCCCGCGTCCGCCCGCGCCGCCACGGGCACCCGCGGACCGCTCGTGATCGGCCACCGGGGCGCGGCCGGCTGGCGCCCCGAACACACGGCCGCCTCCTACACGTTCGCCGTCGAGACCGGCGCCGACTGGATCGAGCCCGACCTGGTCGCCACCCGGGACCACCACCTGGTGGTGCGCCACGAGAACGAGATCTCGGGCACCACGGACGTCGCCGCGCGCCCCGAGTTCGCCGGGCGGCGCACCACGAAGACCGTCGACGGCCGGGCCGTCACCGGCTGGTTCACCGAGGACTTCACCCTCGCGGAGCTGAAGACGCTCCGGGCGGTCGAGCGCCTGCCGCTCGTACGGAACAGGAACACCGTCTTCGACGGGCACCAGCGGGTGATGACCTTCCAGGAGGTCGTCGACCTGGCGCGCCGGCTGTCCCGGCGCCACGGCCGGACCGTCACGGTCTTCCCGGAGACCAAGCACCCGGGGTACTTCCGCTCCCTGGGCCTGCCCCTGGAGCCGGTCCTCGCCGACGCCGTGCGCCGCCACCGGCTCGGCCCGCGCGAGTGCGTGATCCAGTCCTTCGAGCCGTCCAGCCTGCTGCGGCTGGCGCGCGAGGAACGGCTGCGCGTCCCGCTCTGGCAGGCCCTGGGCACCCGCGGCGGCCCGTACGGGCACCCGATGACGTACGAGGACATGATGACCCCGGCCGGCCTGCGGGAGATCGCCGCGTACGCCCGGTGGATCGGCCCCGACAAGTCGTCCCTGGTGCCGCCCTCGACGCTCGTCGCGGACGCGCACGCCGCCGGGCTGAAGGTCGGCGCGTACACCTTCCGCGCCGAGAACCGGTACCTGCCCGCCGACCTGCGGCGCGGCACCGACCCGAACGCCTTCGGGGACGCCTTCGCCGAGTACGCCCGCCACTTCGCCCTCGGGGTGGACGCCGTGGTGACCGACTTCCCCGACCTGGCGGTGATCGCTCGGGACGCGCGACGGGAGGCGTGAGGGGACCAGCGGCCTAGGGCGAAGGGCTGATCAACTTCCGGGCCTTCCTGCTGTTAGCCTGCACTTGCACAAGGGTTGCAATAAGCAGCAACACGTAGCAGCAGTCGGAGGGCTCGGACATGGCGATCTACACACTTCCTGAACTTCCGTACGACTACGCGGAGCTCGAGCCGGTCATCAACCCGCAGATCATCGAGCTGCACCACGACAAGCACCACGCCGCCTACGTCAAGGGCGCGAACGACACCCTGGAGCAGCTCGAAGAGGCCCGGGACAAGGAGCAGTGGGGCTCGATCAACGGCCTGGAGAAGAACCTCGCCTTCCACCTCTCCGGCCACATCCTGCACTCCATCTACTGGCACAACATGACCGGCAAGAAGAACGGCGGTGGTGGCGAGCCGCTGGCGGCGGACGGCGTGGGCGAGCTCGCCGACGCGATCGCCGCCTCCTTCGGCTCCTTCGCCAAGTTCAAGACGCAGCTCTCCAAGGCCGCCGCGACCACCCAGGGCTCGGGCTGGGGCGTCCTCGCGTACGAGCCGGTCAGCGGCCGCCTCATCGTCGAGCAGGTCTACGACCACCAGGGCAACGTCGGTCAGGGCTCGGTGCCGATCCTGGTCTTCGACGCCTGGGAGCACGCCTTCTACCTCCAGTACAAGAACCAGAAGGTCGACTTCATCGAGGCGATGTGGGAGGTCGTCAACTGGCAGGACGTGGCCAAGCGTTACGCCCAGGCCAAGGAGCGCACCCCGCTGATCGCGCCCTGACCCCGGGCGCAGCGTCGAAGCGTCCTGCTCGTGATCGTCTTCTCAACCTTCACCGGGCAGGCGGATGAAGGAAGGCCCCCCGCGAGGACGTGACTCGCGGGGGGCCTTCTGTACACCGGGCGGTGCTACAGGTTGCTGAAATCGGGGCCCTGGGTCCGGGTCCGCTTGATCTCGTAGAAACCGGGGATGGACGCCACCATCAGCGTGCCGTCCCACAGCCTGGCCGCCTCCTCGCCCTTGGGGGCGGGGGTGACGACCGGGCCGAAGAAGGCGATCTGCTCGCCGTCCGGACCGGGCACCGCGATGACCGGGGTGCCGACCTCCTGGCCCACCTTGCTGATGCCCTCGTGGTGGGAGGCGCGCAGCTCGGCGTCGTACGTGTCCTTGTCGGCGTACTCGGCGAGCGACACCGGCAGGCCGACGTCCTCCAGCGCCTCGCGGATCGCCGTGTGGGTCGGGCCCTCGCCCTTGTTGTGGAAGCGGGTGCCGAGGGCGGTGTAGAGCTTGCCGACCACCTCGTCGCCGTGGAGCTGCTGGGCGGCGACGACGACCCGGACCGGGCCCCACGCCTGGGTCTCCAGCATCTCGCGGTACTCCGGCGGGACCTCGTCCAGTTTGTCCTCGTTGAGGACGGCGAGGCTCATCACATGCCAGCGCACGTCGACCGGGCGGACCTTCTCCACCTCCAGCATCCAGCGGGAGGTCATCCACGCCCAGGGACACAGGGGGTCGAACCAGAAGTCGGCGGTGGTCCTGCTCTCGGACATGTCTCTCCTCGTGGTCTGCACGGTCTGCGCGGTCCGGGATCGTCCCCGTCACAACACCGGGGTTCGCAAGGGCATTCCCGCATACCGCGTGTCAGTGGTGCGTGGGAGGATCGCTCCTGTCACAACGAGCCACGAAGGAGTGCCGCCCGTGCCCGGTGAGAATCTGTCCCGCGACGAGGCCCGCGAGCGGGCCGAGCTGTTGTCCGTCGACGGGTACGAGGTCGCCCTCGACCTGCGGTCCGCCGTCGGGGAGAGCGAGTCCGAGCGGCGTACGTTCCGTTCGGTGACGACCATCCGGTTCCGCCGCACCGCACCCGGCTCCGCCACCTTCGTCGACCTGATCGCCCCGTCCGTGACCTCGGTCACGCTCAATGGGCGGGAGCTGGACCCGGCGGCCGTGTTCGACGGCTCGCGGATCGCGCTGGACGGCCTCGCGGACGAGAACGTGCTGGTGGTGGACGCCCAGTGCGCCTACAGCCGCACCGGTGAGGGGATGCACCGGTTCGTCGACCCGGAGGACGGCGAGGTCTACCTCTACACGCAGTACGAGCCGGCCGACGCGCGGCGCGTGTTCGCCAACTTCGAGCAGCCCGACCTGAAGGCGCCGTTCCGGTTCGAGGTGACGGCTCCCGAGGGCTGGACGGTGTGGAGCAACGGCACGGAGGAGTCGCGGGAAGGGGGCGTCTGGCGGTTCGCCGAGACGGCGCCGATCTCGACGTACATCACCTGTGTCGTGGCGGGTCCGTACCACTATGTGACGGACACCTACCGGCGCGGCGACCTGGAGATCCCGCTGGGCGCGATGTGCCGCAAGGGGCTGGCGAAGCACTTCGACGCGGACGACGTCTTCCTGATCACCAAGCAGGGCTTCGACTTCTTCCACGACAACTTCGACTACCCCTACCCCTTCGGGAAGTACGACCAGGCGTTCGTGCCCGAGTACAACCTGGGCGCCATGGAGAACCCGGGCATGGTGACCTTCCGCGAGGAGTACATCTACCGGGGCAAGGTCACGCAGGCGGCGTACGAGCGCCGGGCGAACGTCATCCTGCACGAGATGGCGCACATGTGGTTCGGCGACCTGGTCACCATGAAGTGGTGGGACGACCTGTGGCTGAAGGAGTCCTTCGCGGACTTCATGGGCTCCTTCTCGCTGGCCGAGGCGACCCGCTTCACCAATAGCTGGGTGACCTTCGCCAACAACCGCAAGGCGTGGGCGTACCGGGCGGACCAACTCCCCTCCACGCACCCGATCACGGCCGACATCCGTGACCTGGAGGACGCCAAGCTGAACTTCGACGGGATCACCTACGCCAAGGGCGCGGCGGTGCTCAAGCAGCTCGTGGCGTACGCGGGCCGGGACGCGTTCCTGGAGGGCGCCCGCCGGTACTTCAAGCGGCACGCGTACGGCAACACGCGCCTGGGCGACCTGCTGTCGGTGCTGGAGGAGACCTCCGGGCGGGACATGAAGGAGTGGTCCCGCTCCTGGCTGGAGACGTCGGGCGTCAACGCCCTGACGCCGGTGGTCTCGTACGGCGCGGACGGCCGCGTCGCGGAGCTCGCCGTGCTCCAGGAGGGCGGGGAACCGCGGCCGCACCGGGCGGCGGTGGGGCTGTACCGGCTGTCGCCGGACGGCGAGCTGGCGCGGTACGCCCGCGCGGAGGTGGACGTCACCGGGGAGCGGACCGTGGTGGCGGAGCTGGCGGGCCGGGAACGCCCGGCCCTGGTGCTGGTCAACGACGACGACCTCACGTACTGCAAGATCCGGTTCGACGAGGACTCGCTCGCCACGCTGCGGGCGCACCTGGGCGGCCTGAAGGACCCGCTGGCGCGGGCGCTGTGCTGGTCGGCGCTGTGGAACCTGACGCGGGACGCCCTGCTGCCGGCGCGGGACTTCGTGGCCCTGGTGCTGGCGTTCGCGGGGCGCGAGTCGGACATCGGCGTGCTCCAGATGCTGCACGCCTGGGCGCGCTCGGCGCTGGTGCACTACGCGGCGCCGGCGTGGCGCGAGGAGGGCGGCCGGCTGCTGGCCGAGGGCGCGCTGCGGGAGCTGCGGGCCGCCGAGCCGGGCAGTGAGCACCAGTTGACGTGGGCGCGGTTCTTCGCGGCGGCGGCCACGACGGAGGCGGACTTCCAGCTCCTGGAGGGTCTGCTGGCGGGCACGGCGAAGATCGACGGCTTGGACGTGGACCAGGAGCTGCGCTGGACGTTCCTGGGGCCGCTGGCCGCGCACGGCCGCGCGGACGAGGCGGCGATCGGGGCCGAGCTGGCGCGCGACGACACGGCGTCGGGCAAGCGCCACCAGGTGCGCTGCCTGGCGGCCCGCCCGTCGGAGGCGGTCAAGGCGCAGGCGTGGGCGCAGGTCGTCGAGTCGGACGCCCTGTCGAACGCGCTGGTGGAGGCGACGATCGCGGGCTTCGGCCAGCCGTCCCAGCGGGCGCTGATCGCTCCGTACGCGCCGAAGTACTTCGCGGCGATCGAGCGGGTGTGGGCCGAGCGGTCGATCCAGATCGGCATGGACGTGGTGCGGGGCCTGTTCCCGTCCCTCCAGGACGACCCGGCGACCCTGGCGGCCACCGACGCCTGGCTCGCCGCGCACGAGTCGGCCGCGCCCGCGCTGCGCCGACTGGTCCTGGAGTCCCGCGACGACCTGGCCCGCGCGCTGCGCGCCCAGGCGCGGGACGCGGCGGCGGGGTGACGTGTCGGCGCCCGGCCCGGGCCGGGCGCCTGTTCCCCGGACGTACACCGGTCCGAGCGGGGGGCGGCCGGGCTGGTCGGAGGCGTGATCGGGGTTCCTGATCGGCACTCGAACGTCCGTACTTTAGGACGGGGTTGTCCCGGATTGTCGACGGACGTGTAACAGCGGTTAGCCACCGCGCAGTTGGCGGGAAACCCCGGGGCATGACGAACACCCCGCTCTCCCCCCGCCCCCTGTCCCACCTGGCCGACGACCGGCGCCGTGTGCTGTCCGCCGCTCAGTTGCGGGCGCACGGCGTGTCCGCCGCCCAGGCCGCCGCCCAGTGCCGGGCCGGTGGCCCCTGGCAGCAGTTCCTGCCGGGCGTGTACCTGCTGCATCCCGGACCGCCCACCAGCGAGGAGCGGCTGCACGGCGCCCTGCTGTACGCCGACCGGCAGCCGGAGCGGCGGCCGCCCGAGGCGATGATCACCGGGCTCGCCGCGCTGGCGCTGTACCGGTTCGCGGCCGCTCCGCCGCTGCCGTCGCTGGACCGCATCGACGTCCTGGTGTCGCGCACCCGGCGGCTGCGGTCCACCGGCTGCGTAAGGATCCTGCGCGCGCAGGAGCTGCCGAAGCCGCTGGAGATCACCGGCGTACCGGTCGCCCCGGTGGCCCGCGCGCTGGCGGACGCGATCGCGCGGATCGGCGACGCCCACACCGTACGTCGGCTGCTGACGGAGGCCGTGCGCGACGGGCACTGCGAACCGGCCGCCGTGGTGCGGGAGCTGAACCGGTCCCGGCTGCTGACCCGGCCGCACGTCGTGGACGCCGTGGACTCACTGCTCGCCGAGGGGCGGGCGCTGGCCGAGGACCGGCTGTACGAGATGGTGCGCGCCCACGGCCTGCCGGAGCCCCTGTGGAACGTCGACCTCCGGCTGCCGGGCGGCCCGCACCTCGGCGGGGTGGACGCGTACTGGCCCGACCACGCCGTCGCGGTCGAGCTGGACACCCGCTCGCCGCGCCAGGACGACGACACGCTGTGGACGGAGTACACCCGCAAGCGCGAGCACATGGAGCGGCTCGGCATCAGCGTCGTCCACATCACGCCCCGCAAGCTCCGGGACGCCCTGGAGCAGCAGGCGATCGTGGTGCGTACGGCGCTGATGGCGGCCGGGGACCGCGCCCCGGCCGCCTACGTGGTCGTCCTGCCGCGCTAGTCGGCCGGTCAGCCCGCGAGCCGGTCAGCGGCAGAACTCCGCCTCGACGACCGTCCGCGGGTCGCCCGCCCAGTCGCCGTTGACGTTGAGCGCCAGCGTGTGGCCGCCGTCCCGGGTGGACACCATGTCGGAAGTGGAGCCGTGGATGCCGCCGTTGTGGCCCCAGACCTCCTTCCCGCAGCTCAGCTTCTCCACCATGAGGCCCAGGCCGTAGCGCGCGTTCGGCATGTCCTTCCCGATCGGTACCGTGGTGGTCATCTCCTTGAGTTGCTTCGGCGGCAGCAGCCCGCCCGTCATGAGCGCCCGGACGAAGCGCCGCAGGTCCGCCGAGTTGGAGATCATCTCGCCGGCCGGCCCGGCGATGGACGGGTTCAGCTCGGTGAGGTCATGGATCTCGGCGTCCGGCCCGGCGAACAGCTTCGAGTACGCCCGGCCGCTCGGCTCCGGCATCGTCACGTCCGTGCCCGGGATGCTGGTGGCGCGCAGCTTGAGGGGCTTGATGATGCGGCGCTCGACCTCCTTCCCGTACGGCCGGCCGGTGACCTTCTCGATCACCATCCCGGCGAGCAGGTAGTTGGTGTTGGAGTAGCTCCAGTCGGTGCCGGGCGCGAAGTCGGGGCGGTGGGTCATCGCGATGGCCACCATCCGGCGCGGTGTCCAGGTGTCGTAGCGGTGCCGGAGGAACGCGGGGCTGAAGATCTTCTCCCGGTAGCCGGGGTCCGAGGTGACGTCGTAGATCCCGCTGGTGTGGTTCAGGAGCCGTCGCAGGGTGACCTTCCGCCCGTCGTGGCCGTTGCCGCGGACGACGCCCGGCAGCCACCGTTCGACGGTGTCGTCGAGGTCGAGGCGGCCCTCCGCCTCCAGTTGCAGCAGGACGGTCGCGACGAACGGCTTGGTGATGGAGCCGACGCGGTAGCGGTCCTGCGGCAGCCGCGGCCGCCCGGTGGTGCGGTCGGCGACGCCGGCGGTGCCGTTCCAGGTGCCGTGGCGGTCCTGCGCCTGGGCCAGGACGCCCGGGACACCGGCCCGGACGAGGGCGTCGACCGCGGCCTGGGTCTGCCGGTGACCGCCACCCGTTCCGCCGGTCCGCTCGTCGGCCGTGGCGGGTGCGGTGAAGGCGG
This sequence comes from Streptomyces sp. NPDC031064, assembly GCF_055570965.1. Lineage (NCBI taxonomy): Bacteria > Bacillati > Actinomycetota > Actinomycetes > Kitasatosporales > Streptomycetaceae > Streptomyces > Streptomyces sp. NPDC031064. The sequence continues at coordinate 423,022 of NZ_JBVIGF010000008.1, read as the reverse complement.
TGGCGGCGAGCGCGGCCGCCACCACCGCCGCGGGCAGTGCCTTGCGTACCTGCATGTCGGACGTCCCCTCTGCGCGACGTGTGGTCACCGAGCAGGACTCCGGCAGTGCGCGGGGCGTTGCCTGCTTCGCTTGAGTTGAGTGTGTTTCAGCCGTTGTGGGCGAGACGCCCGGCGGCGGGCCGTTCACGCCACAGCCGCAGCCCGACGTCGACGACTCCGACGCGTACGAGCGAGGGGACGGCGTCCAGCGGGTGCCAGGCGGCCAGGTCGGTGGAGCCACCCGTCTCGGGGCGCAGGTCGCCGCCGGTGATCCGGCCCTCGTAGAGGATGCGTAGGCGCTGGAAGTCGGTGACGCGGCCGAGTCGGCGGGTGTAGCGGCTGCGTATGGAGTGGACGCCCAGGAGGGCGGTGATCTCGGCGAGGTAGCCCGTCTCCTCCTCAACCTCACGTACGACCGTGTCGAAGGGGTCCTCTCCATGGTCCATGCCGCCGCCGGGCAGGGTCCACTCCTTGGTGCCGTCGTCGGCGGTGCCTCTGGCCAGCAGGATGCGCTCGTCCCGTACGCACACGGCGTAGGCCGCGACTCGCAATCTCCGGTTCATGCACCGAGGTTAGACGGGTGCGCGACCGCCAAAAGGCTGAACGCTCAACTACATATGGGGCTTTGCGCCCGGTTCGTTCCTCATGGCGTACATCCCGCACTGGCGGATGTGCGCCATGTCCGCATTCCGCACTCCGGCAACCCTCCACAAAGCCCTGTCATTTACGAAAGGGTGAGCGGTCATCCGGCACCGAATTCCGGACTGTCTCTTTCACTTACAGGGATGCTGATGACCACCCTCGAATCCCAGGGCTCCATATCGGGGAGCCCGACCCCCGGGCACAGACGGGCGGCCCGCGTGGCCGCGGCCGCCGGCCTGGTGGCCGCGCTCGTCGCGGCCGGTACCGCCCCCGTCTTCGCCGCCGGGACCCCGGCGGACCCCGCACCCCCCAAGCCCGCCCCCTCGTCCGCCACCGCGGACAAGCTGGGCTCGGCCGATCATGAACGACTGGCCGAGGCGGAGGCCACGGGCCGGAAGACCGTCACCGTGATGGTGGCCACCGCGCCCGGCCAGACCGAGCAGGTCGCCGAGCAGCTCGACGGCGTCGCGGGCGCCACGGTCGGCACGACGTACGACAAGCTCGGCTACGTCCGCGCCACCCTGCCGACCGCGAAGGCGGAGTCCGCGCTCACCGAGGCCGCGGGACTGCCGTCCGTCAAGGGCATCGACCTCCAGTACGAGATCGAACTGGACGACCCGTCGCCCGACGCGGGCGGCTCCGCCGCCCGGGACGCGGCCACGGCCGGTACGACGACCACGTACCCGGGCCCGGGCGCCAAGACCCCGGCGAAGAACCCGTACAACCCGTCCTTCGAGACGGGCGCGGTGGACTTCGTGAAGAAGTACCCGAAGGCCGACGGCCGGGGCGTCACCATCGGCATCCTGGACTCCGGTGTGGACCTGGACCACCCGGCGCTCCAGAAGACCACGACCGGTGAGCGCAAGATCACCGACTGGGTGACCGCCACCGACCCGGTCGCGGACGGGGACGGCACCTGGCGCCGCATGAACGTCGCCGTGGAGGGGCCGACGTTCACCGCGGGCGGGCGCACGTTCACCGCACCGGCCGGCACCTACGCCTACAGCCGGTTCGCCGAGGCCGTCACGCGCGGCGGCGACATGGCCGGTGACCTCAACCGGGACGGCGACACCACCGACGCGTGGGGCGTGCTGTACGACGCGGCCGCCGGCACGGTCCGGGTCGACCTGAACGACAACGCCGACTTCACCGACGACGTGGCGATGAAGCCGTACAAGGACGGCTTCCAGATCGGCCACTTCGGCAAGGACGACCCGGCGACCGAGGTCGCCGAGCGCATCCCGTTCGTGGTGGAGATCCGCAAGGACGTCGTCTACAACGCGAACGGCGACAAGGCCGACTACGTCAACATCGGCATCGTCAACTCCGACCACGGCTCGCACGTGGCCGGCATCACCGCCGCCAACGGGCTGTTCGGCGGGAAGATGAACGGCGCCGCCCCCGGCGCGAAGCTCGTCTCCTCGCGCGCCTGCACCTGGTCCGGCGGCTGCACCAACACCGCGCTGACCGAGGGCATGGCCGACCTCGTCATCAACCGTGGCGTGGACATCGTCAACATGTCCATCGGCGGGCTCCCGGCGCTCAACTCGGGCGACAACGCGCGCGCCGAGCTGTACGGCCGGCTCATCGACACCTACGGCGTCCAGCTCGTCATCTCGGCCGGCAACGAGGGCCCGGGCATCAACACCATCGGCGACCCCGGCCTGGCCGACAAGGTCGTCTCGGTCGGCGCGGCCATCTCCAAGGAGACGTGGGCGGCCAACTACGCCTCGGTCGTCGAGAAGAAGTACGCCATGTTCCCCTTCTCCTCGCGCGGCCCGCGTGAGGACGGCGGCTTCACCCCGACGATCTCGGCGCCCGGCTCGGCGGTCAACACCATCCCGCTGTGGATGGCGGGCGCGGGGGTGCCCGAGACCAGCTACAAGCTCCCCGCCGGTTACGGGATGCTCAACGGCACCTCGATGTCCTCGCCGCAGGCGGCGGGCGCGAGCGCGCTGCTGATCTCGGCCGCCAAGCAGAAGAAGATCGAGCTGTCGCCGCTGACCCTGCGCACCGCGCTGACCAGCACCGCGAACCGCATCTCCGGTGTCGCCGCGCACGAGCAGGGCTCCGGCCTGATCGACGTCGTGGACGCCTGGGAGTCGATCGAGGACGGCGCGACCGCGCACGACTACAAGGTCGCCGCGCCCGTCGACACCGCGCTGGACCAGCACCTGAGGAAGCCCGGCACCGGTATCTACGACCGTGAGGGCGGCCTGAAGGTCGGCCAGAAGAAGGTGTACGACGTCACCATCACGCGCACGACCGGCCCCGACCGGCCGATCGAGCACGAGCTGGACCTGAAGTACAACGACGGCACCTTCCGCATCCTCGGCGACGACGAGGTGGACCTGCCGCTGAACAAGCCGGTCACCGTCAAGGTGCAGGCCAAGCCGGGCTCCGCGGGCGTGCACAGCGCGATCGTGGAGGCGGACGACGAGGACACCGAGGGCGTCGACAAGCAGATCCTCGCCACCGTCGTCGTGTCCCAGGACCTGGCGAAGGCCCCGTACACCTTCTCGGCGAGCGGCAGCGTGCAGCGCAACAGCCACAAGTCGTACTTCGTGACCGTGCCCGAGGGCGCCAAGGCGCTGGAGGTCGCGATCGGCGGGCTGAAGGAGAAGAGCCAGACCCGGTTCATCTCCATCCACCCGTACGGCGTGGCCGTCGAGGACACCGCGTCCAACCGGTGCTACCCGCACTACAACCCGGCCAACACCTGCCGCCCGGACGTGCGCTCGTACGCCGACCCGGCGCCGGGCGTCTGGGAGATCGAGGTCGAGTCGCGGCGTACGTCGCCGGACCTGGACAACCCCTACAAGCTGGACGTGACCCTGCTGGGCGCGGCCTTCGACCCGGCCGTGAAGACGGTCCCGGAGGCCAAGGTCGGCACGCCGGCGGCGGTGGACTGGAAGGTCACCAACACCTTCGCGGCGATCGACGGCAAGCTGAAGGGCGGCTCGCTCGGTTCCGCGAAGGTCGCCGCGCCGACGATCAAGAACCACGAGTCGCAGACCAGCACGGTGACGGTCGGCGAGGGCGTCGAGCGCCTCGACGTCGTGATCGGCAACACCTCCGACAAGGGCGCCGACCTGGACCTGACCGTCCTGAAGGACGGCAAGGTCGTCGGTCAGTCGGCGGACGGTGACTCGGAGGAGTCGGTCTCGGTGGCCAAGCCGGAGCCGGGCACGTACACGATCGTCGTGGACGGGTACGCGGTGCCGGCCGGGACGACCACGTACGACTACAAGGACGTGTACTTCTCGTCCGCGCTCGGCACGCTGAAGGTCGACGAGTCCAAGCCGGTCACCCTGGCGAGCGGCGCGTCGGCGCAGGTCACGGCGGAGGTGCTGGTGAACGGCGCGGCCCCCGAGGGCCGGCAGTTCTTCGGCGAGGTGTCGCTGCTGACGGCGCGCGGCACGGCCGCGGGCACGGGCAGCGTCGTGATCGAGAAGGTCACCCCGTAACGCCGTACGTACGGTGAGTGAGGGCGGGCGTCCGGACCGGGCGCCCGCCCTTCGCCGTCCCCGGCGTGCTGCTTCTCACGTCCCGGACAATGAATTGGACAAGCCGGGCCAGGTGATACGCATCATGGGTGCGGCACCCAGGCCGCCAGGCCCGCAAGCACGTACGGAGGAGTCCCCGTGAAGGTCGGAATCGTCGGAGCCACCGGTCAGGTCGGCACGGTCATGCGCAAGATCCTTGCCGAGCGGAACTTTCCGGTCGACGAGCTTCGGCTGTTCGCCTCCGCCCGCTCGGCGGGCACCGTCCTGGACGGCGTGACCGTCGAGGACGCCTCCACGGCCGACTACACGGGCCTGGACATCGTGCTCTTCTCGGCCGGTGGCGCCACCTCCAAGGCGCTCGCCGAGAAGGTCGCCTCGCAGGGTGCCGTGGTGATCGACAACTCCTCCGCCTGGCGCCGGGACCCCGAGGTGCCGCTGGTCGTCTCCGAGGTGAACCCCCACGCGGTCAAGGACCGCCCGAAGGGGATCATCGCCAACCCGAACTGCACCACCATGGCCGCCATGCCGGTGCTGAAGCCGCTGCACCAGGAGGCGGGCCTGACCGCCCTGGTCGCCACCACCTACCAGGCCGTGTCCGGCTCGGGCCTCGCGGGCGTCGCGGAGCTGGACGGCCAGGTCAAGGCCGTCGCCGAGCGCGCCGCCGAGCTCACCCACGACGGTGAGGCCGTGGCGTACCCGGAGCCCGGCGTCTACAAGCGCCCGATCGCCTTCAACGTGCTGCCGCTGGCCGGCGCGATCGCCGACGACGGTTCCTTCGAGACCGACGAGGAGCAGAAGCTCCGCAACGAGTCCCGCAAGATCCTGGAGATCCCGGACCTGAAGGTGTCCGGCACGTGCGTGCGCGTCCCGGTCTTCTCCGGCCACTCCCTCCAGGTCAACGCCCGCTTCGAGCGTCCGATCAGCGTGGAGCGCGCGTACGAGCTGCTGAAGGACGCCGAGGGCGTGGAGCTCTCCGAGATCCCCACCCCGCTCCAGGCGGCCGGCAAGGACGCCTCCTACGTGGGCCGCATCCGCGTCGACGAGACCGTCGACAACGGCCTGGCGCTGTTCCTGTCGGGCGACAACCTCCGCAAGGGCGCGGCGCTGAACGCCGTGCAGATCGCGGAGCTGGTGGCGGCGGAGCTCAAGGGCGCCTGACCTCGTAGTGGAAGCAGCCGTACTCGACGGCCCTGACGTGGACCAGGGCGACGGCCGGGTCGGCGAAGGCTTCCGCGAACGCCTGATCGAACGCTTCGGTGGCCGCCTCCGGGATCTCCAGGAGGCGGCCACCGGCGATTCGGCCCTCGGCGTCGTACCGGCGCAGCACGCGCAGGGCGCCGGGGCGCGCGAAGGGGTATCCCTCACCCGAAGGGCCCTGGCACTCCTCGGCGTGGATGAAGACCGGCCCCTGCTCGTCGTACGCGCCCGGCCTGGCCCAGGTCTCGGCGGCCCAGCGGCGCAGCGGAGCGTAGGAGACGAGCGCGATGCGCTCCCCCGGCTTTGAGAGCCGCAGGCAGCAGCGCAGCGGGGCGTCGCCCTCCTCGTCGGTGTGCGGGAGGGGGGCGCGGCCCGCGTCGTCGGCCGTGCGCAGCTCCGCGAGGGTGGCGGGGGCGATGGGGCGTGCGGTGTACGTGGTCGTCATGCGACCAGGGTCCGGCGGCGGGACCGGCGGTGCTGGCGGAAATCGGTCATCGCGTTCCATGGTCGGCGTGGAAGGATGACCGGAAACGTCACACAACGAGGAGATGACCGGGTGCCTGGCACGAACCTGACCCGTGAAGAGGCCCAGCGGCGGGCGGAGCTGCTGACCGTGGACTCGTACGAGATCGACCTCGATCTCAGTGGCGCGCAGGAGGGCGGCACCTACCGGTCCGTGACCACCGTGCGCTTCGACTCCGCCGAGGACGGCGCGGAGAGCTTCATCGACCTGGTGGCGCCTGCCGTCCACAAGGTCACCCTGAACGGTCACGCGCTGGACGTCGCCGCCGTGTTCCGGGACTCGCGGATCAAGCTGAAGCACCTGAAGCAGGGGCGCAACGAGCTGACGGTCGTCGCGGACTGCGCGTACACGAACACCGGCGAGGGCCTGCACAAGTTCGTCGACCCGGTCGACGACCAGGCGTACCTCTACACCCAGTTCGAGGTGCCGGACGCGCGGCGGGTGTTCGCGAGCTTCGAGCAGCCGGACCTGAAGGCGACGTTCCAGTTCACCGTGAAGGCACCGTCCGGCTGGACCGTCATCTCGAACAGCCCGACCCCGGAGCCCAAAGACGACGTCTGGACATTCGAGCCGACGCCGCGCATCTCGACGTACGTCACGGCCCTGATCGTCGGCCCGTACCACGCGGTGCACAGCGCCTACGAGGGCCCGGACGGGCAGGTCGTGCCGCTGGGCATCTACTGCCGCCCGTCGCTCGCCGAGTTCCTGGACGCGGACGCGATCTTCGAGGTGACGCGGCAGGGCTTCGACTGGTTCCAGGAGAAGTTCGACTACGCGTACCCGTTCGCCAAGTACGACCAGCTCTTCGTGCCGGAGTTCAACGCGGGCGCGATGGAGAACGCGGGCGCGGTGACCATCCGCGACCAGTACGTGTTCCGGTCGAAGGTGACGGACGCGGCGTACGAGGTGCGGGCCGAGACCATCCTGCACGAGCTGGCGCACATGTGGTTCGGCGACCTGGTCACCATGGAGTGGTGGAACGACCTGTGGCTGAACGAGTCGTTCGCCACCTACACCTCGATCGCCTGCCAGGCGGCGGCCCCCGGCTCGCGGTGGCCGCACTCGTGGACGACGTTCGCGAACTCGATGAAGACCTGGGCGTACCGGCAGGACCAGCTCCCGTCCACGCACCCGATCATGGCCGAGATCCGCGACCTGGACGACGTCCTGGTCAACTTCGACGGCATCACCTACGCCAAGGGCGCCTCCGTGCTGAAGCAGCTCGTGGCGTACGTCGGCGAGGACGCGTTCTTCCGGGGCGTGCAGGCGTACTTCAAGCAGCACGCGTACGGCAACACCCGCCTGTCGGACCTGCTGGGCGCGCTGGAGGAGACCTCCGGGCGCGACCTGAGGACCTGGTCGAAGGCCTGGCTGGAAACCGCCGGTATCAACATCCTGCGCCCGGAGATCGAGGTCGACGGGGACGGGGTCATCACCTCGTTCGCGGTGCGGCAGGAGGCCCCGGCGCTCCCCGCCGGCGCGAAGGGTGAGCCGGTGCTGCGGCCGCACCGGATCGCGATCGGTCTGTACGACCTCGACGACTCCGGCCACCTGGTCCGCGTGGACCGCGTGGAGCTGGACGTCACGGCGACCGAGCGGACCGAGGTGCCGCAGCTCGTGGGCAAGGCCCGCCCGGCGGTCGTCCTGCTCAACGACGACGACCTGTCGTACGCCAAGGTCCGCCTGGACGAGGTGTCGCTGGAGAACGTCACCGAGCACCTGGGCGACTTCACCGAGTCGCTGCCGCGCGCGCTGTGCTGGGCGTCGGCCTGGGACATGACGCGGGACGCCGAACTGGCCACGCACGCGTACCTGGAGCTGGTGCTCTCCGGCATCGCGAAGGAGTCCGACATCGGCGTGGTCCAGTCGCTGCACCGGCAGGTGAAGCTGGCGCTGGACCTGTACGCGGCGCCCGAGCGGCGCGAGGCGGCGCTGGCGCGCTGGACGGAGGCGACGCTGGCCCACCTGCGTACCGCCGAGCCGGGCAGCGACCACCAGCTCGCGTGGGCGCGGGCGTTCGCGGCGACCGCGCGTACGCCGCAGCAGCTCGACCTGCTGACCGGCCTGCTGGAGGGCACGGAGACGATCGAGGGCCTGGCCGTGGACACGGAGCTGCGCTGGGCGTTCGTCGAGCGGCTGGCGGCCACGGGGGTGTACGGCGAGGAGGAGATCGCGGCCGAGTACGAGCGGGACAGGACGGCGGCGGGCGAGCGGCACGCGGCGACCGCGCGGGCGGCCCGGCCGACCGAGGAGGCCAAGGCCGAGGCGTGGGCGTCGGTCGTGGAATCGGACAAGCTCCCGAACGCCGTGCAGGAGGCGGTGATCGGCGGCTTCGTCCAGACCGACCAGCGTGAGCTGCTGGCCCCGTACACGGAGAAGTACTTCGCGGCGGTCAAGGGCGTGTGGGAGTCCCGCTCGCACGAGATGGCCCAGCAGATCGCGGTCGGGCTGTACCCGGCGCTCCAGGTGTCGCGGGAGACGCTGGACGCGACGGACGCCTGGCTGGCGAGCGCGGAGCCGAACGCGGCGCTGCGGCGGCTGGTTTCGGAGTCCCGCGCGGGCATCGAGCGCGCGCTGAAGGCGCAGGCCGCGGACGCGTAGCGAGGCTGCCGGGTCACCGGCGGAAGGCGCCTCGGACCGGCTGGTCCGGGGCGTCTTTCGTTGGTAACTCGGCGGTCACGTCCACATCATGACCCGTTGTCAAGGCTCATGCACGGAACCGATAAGCTTTCGGGCCGTTGCGTCCTTGTCATTTGATCTTTCGCTTTCGATCGTTTGAGGGTTTTGATGGTTCGACTTGGATCGTCGCCCGGAAGTCCAGGGCCCGCCTCACCCGCCCTATGGGCGTTGCCCGCCATCGTCATCGCAGCGGGCACCACCGTCGCCGTGGCCGTGGTCTCCGCGCCGGCCCGTACCCCGGTCGCCTGGCTCGGAGCCGCCGCGTTCGTCGCGGTCGCGCTCGCCTGCGGTGCGGCCGCCCGGCGCGGCAGGGAGCTGGCGAGCCTCCGGGCGACGGTGGCCGAGCAGCGGACGGCCCTCGCACGGCAGGAGGCGGAAACGGTACGGCTCGCCGACACGCTGCTGCCGGACGTCGTGGGGCGGCTGCGCAAGGGCGAGTTCCCCGAGGACGTCCTCGCCTCGCTGGAGGCCGCCGACGCCTACGGGCCCGGGCTGACTCCGGAGTTCCGGGCCGCCCACCTCGCGGTGCTGCGCTCGGTGCTGGACGCCGTGGTCGCCGAGGAGGACCTGCGCGAGTCGGCGCAGCGGGCGTTCGTGAACATCGCCCGGCGCGTCCAGGCCATCGTGCACCAACAGGCCCAGGAACTGCGGGACATGGAGGACCAGCACGGGCAGAGCCCGAGCGTCTTCGGTGACCTGCTGCGGCTCGACCACGGCACCGCGCTCATCGGCCGGCTCGCCGACTCCATCGCCGTGCTCGGCGGTGCGCGGCCGGGCCGCCAGTGGAGCAAGGCCGTGCCCCTGTACAGCGTGCTGCGCGGCGCGATGTCGCGGATCATCGACTACCAGCGCGTCGAACTGCACTCGGTCTCCGAGGTCGCCGTCGTCGGCCCCGCCGTCGAGCCCCTCATCCACGCGCTGGCCGAACTGCTGGACAACGCCACCCGCTACTCGCCGCCGCAGACCAAGGTCCACCTGACCGCGGTGGACGTGAACGCGGGCATCGCCATCGAGATCGAGGACGGCGGCGTGAGCATGAGCGAGGAGGCCCGGGGCAGGGCCGAGCGCATGCTCCGCCAGGCCCAGCAGGGCATCGACCTCAACGACCTGGGCGAGACGCCGCGCCTGGGCCTCGCCGTGGTCGGCCGGCTGTCGCAGGCGTACGACTTCCAGGTCTCGCTGCGCTCGTCCGCGTACGGCGGTGTCCGCGCCGTCCTCGTCGTGCCGCAGGACCTGATCACCACCGCCTCCTCCGCGACGGGCCTCGCCCACGGCATCGGCACCTCCTCCGGGCCCCGGGGCGCCCTGGCACCGGCCGCACGGGAGGCGGCCGGACAGCCCGCCGGCCCGGCCCGCCAGGTCACCGGCCCGTCCACGGCCGGGCCCGACGCGCCCGTCGTCACCGAGCGGACCCCGAGCGGCCTGCCCCAGCGGCGCCGCAAGACCCGGGTGACGGCGGAGCCCGCCGCGACGACCGCCACGGCCACGGCCACGGCGGAGACCACCGCCACGGCGGACACCGCCGCGACCACCACGACCACCCGGACCGCCACGACCGAACCGGAACCCGCACCCCAGGTGCAGCCCGGGATGTGGCTGGCCGCCTTCCAGAGCGGCCTGTCCGGTGAACGCCAGACCGGCGCAGACCAGAACAGCGACGCCTCGCCGGCCCCGGCGAGCAAGGGGGAACAGCCATGAGTCAGCAGCGGCCCGATATGGACTGGATGCTCAAGGACCTGGCCGAGAGCGTTCCGCAGACCCGCCACGTCATCGTCCTCTCCGCCGACGGTCTGCGGATGGCGCAGTACGGCGCCGAGACCGACACCGCCGACCGGCTGGCCGCCGCCTGCGCCGGGCTCCAGAGCCTCGCGGGCGCGGTCGCGGCCGAACTCCCGCACAGCGAGGGCCGGATGCGGCTGGTCGTGATCGAGATGGACGGCGGGTTCTTCTACCTGATGGCGGCCGGCGCCGGCGCCTACCTCGCCGTCCTGGCCGACGAGGGCGTCGACGCCGGACTGATGGGTCAGCGGATGCGCGACCTGGTGGCACGGATCGGAGAGCACCTCAGCAGCCCGCCCCGCCGCGACGGGCAGCCCGCGTGAGCGACCCGGATCACCCGCGCGGTGAGGGCCACGACTGGGAGGACCACAGCCCCGAGCGGCTGTACGTGATCACCGGTGGCCGTAGCGGCTCATTAGGGTCCGCCCCCCTCGACCTGGTCACCCTGATCGTGGCCAGGTCGGGGCCCAGGCCCGGTATGCAGCCGGAGCACTCGGCGATCATGCGGATGTGCCAGGCCCCGCTGTCGGTGGCCGAGATCTCCGCGTACCTCGCCCTGCCCGTGAGCGTGGTGACCGTCCTGGTCGGTGACCTGCTCACCGCCGGAGACGTCCTGGCGCGCGCGCCCGTCGCCCGCGCCGAACTCCCCGACCTCGCATTGATTGAGGCAGTGATCGATGGACTTCAGAAGCTCTGAGCCACCCGCCGGGCCGCGCCACGAGGACGCCCTGCCGGCGACGGCCACCGCCGCGGTCAAGGTGGTGATCGTCGGCGGCTTCGGGGTGGGCAAGACGACCCTGGTGGGCTCGGTGAGCGAGATCCGGCCATTGACCACCGAGGAGACGATGACCCAGGCCGGGGTCGGCGTCGACGACACGGCGGGCGTGGAGCGGACCAAGAAATCCACCACCGTGGCCATGGACTTCGGCCGGATCAGCATCAACGAGGAACTGGTGCTGTACCTCTTCGGCACCCCCGGCCAGGAGCGCTTCTGGTTCCTGTGGCGCGGCCTGTTCGAAGGCGCGCTGGGCGCGGTGGTCCTGGTCGACACCCGTCGGCTGGAGGTCAGCTTCGACGTGATCGGCAGGCTGGAGGAGCGCGGAGTCCCCTTCGTGGTCGCCGTCAACTCCTTCCCGGACGCGCCCCAGTACCCCCTGGAAGAGCTGCGGGCCGCCCTGGACCTGCCCGAGTCCGTCCCGATCGTCCCGTGCGACGCCCGGCGCCGCGACTCCAGCCGGGACGTCCTGATGACACTGATGCGCTACCTGCACTCCCTCGCCGTGACCCCGGAGGCATTGTGACCACCCCACCGTCCCCCGCCGCCCCGCCACCGGGCTGCCCCGCGCACCGGCTGTACGGCCCCGAGGCCGAGGCCGACCCGATGGCCCTGTACGAAAAGCTGCGCGCCGAACACGGCAGTGTCGCCCCCGTCCTCGTCCACGGGGACCTGCCGGCCTGGCTGGTGCTGGGCCACCGGGAGAACCTGGACGTGGCGCGTACGCCGTCGCGGTTCTCGCGGGACTCCCGGCTGTGGCGCGCCATGCAGGAGGGCAAGGTCGCGGCGGACCATCCGCTGGCGCCGATCGCCGCGTGGCAGCCGGTGTGCAACTTCCAGGACGGTCCGGAGCACAAGCGGCTGCGCAGCGCGGTGACCGAGTCCTTGGAGCGCTTCGACCGGCGGGGTGTGCGCCGCTATGTGAAGCGGTTCGCCGACCAGCTCATCGACGGGTTCGCGGAGACCAGCCGCGCGGATCTCGTCACGGACTTCGCCGAGCCGCTGCCGATGCTGGTGATGACCCAGCTCGTCGGCGCTCCGGACTCGTACGGTCCACGGCTCGTGGAGGCCGCCCGCGACATGATCAAGGGCACCGAGACGGCCGTGGCCAGCAACGCCTACGTCACGGAGGTGCTGCGGCAACTGCTCGCACGCAAGCGGGAGGTGCCGGGCCGGGACTTCACCTCCTGGCTGCTGGAGCACTCCTCGGCGCTCTCCGACGACGAGATCGTCGAGCATCTGCGCCTGGTCCTGATCGCGGCCTTCTCCACGACCGCCAACCTGATCGCCAACACCCTGCGCCTGGTGCTCACCGACCGCCGCTTCCGCGCGAACCTCTCCGGCGGCCATATGACGCTGCCCGACGCCCTGGAGCAGGTGCTGTGGGACGAGCCGCCGCTCACCACGATCCTGGGGCGGTGGGCCACCGGGGACACCCAGTTGGGCGGCCGCCGGATCAAGGCCGGTGACATGCTGCTGCTGGGGCTCGCCGCCGCCAACGTCGACCCGGCGATCAGGCCGGACCTCACGGTCCCGGTGCACGGCAACCGTTCGCACCTGGCGTTCAGCGGCGGTCCGCACGAGTGCCCGGGCCAGGACATCGGCCGGGCGATCGCGGACACCGGGATCGACGTCCTGCTGTCCCGGCTCCCCGATGTGGAGCTGGCGGTGGCGGAGAGCGAGCTGCGCTGGGAGGCGTCGCTGATGTCGCGGCAGCTCGTGGCCCTTCCCGTGACGTTCACACCCCGCGGGTCCACGGTCACGACGGCCGCGCCCCTGTCGGGCGCGTCCGGGGCCGGCAAGGCGCAGCCGCTGCCCGAGGCGGTGCCGGCACCCGCCGCTTCCGTGGCGGTGGAGACCGGCGCCCCGGGCAGGACGACATGGTGGAGCCGTCTGCTGGGCCGGAGGTGAGCCCGGCCCGGCCCGTCAACGTTCGAGCTGCCGCCACCACCAGGCGATCGCGGGGAGCGGTGGCGGTTCGGGGCTCGGGTCGCTCGGGGTGTCCCGCCAGGTGATGTCGTACGAGGCACCCTCGACCGGCAGTGTGTTCCGGTTGCGGGGGCTGGCGTAGCGCGGCGCCAGGTTCTGCCACGCGATGCAGCCCGCCACGTAGTGGGCGAGTGAGTCGAGATAGCGGCGGAGCGCTTCGTCCGCGTCCCGGGCGAGCCGGTCGCGCAGCCGGACGAAGAGCGTCATCGCGCGGTCCCGCAGCGCGACCGCCGGGGCGAACGCCTCCCGCGGGGTGCAGCCGTGGTGCCGGGCGACGACGTTGAGCAGGTTCTGCTCCCAGGGCTCCTGGTGGTCCTCCTTGTTGTAGGAGAAGAGGTCGTTGTCGCAGGAGACGATGAACCCGGCGGCGTCGGTCAGCGCCTGGACGGGGGCCGAGTAGAGCACGTCGGCCGGTAGGTGGATGCCATTGGCCGCGTCGCACCAGGTGAGCGTGAAACGGGTGCCGTTGACGGACATCCGCATGGCGGCGAACTCGTTGAGGGACGGCATGACACCGCGCTCGGCGTTGGCGGTCTGCCAGCCCGCGCCGAACAGCCAGTCGCGCGTCCCCTCGGTGAACCTGCGCAGTTGGAAGGGCGTGAGCATCGCCCTGGTCCGGGTGATCAGGTCGTCCAGGGCCTCGGTGAGCGGCCCCGGGGGCAGCAGCGCGGAGCCCGGAGCCTCGATGGCGCGGACCAAGCGGGCGCTGTGGTCGGCGATGTCGGCCGTCCGCGTGGCGGTGGACCCGGAGTCCTGCCAGTCGTCGACGGCGTTGGCCCAGTAGTTCCACTCGATGAAGAGCAGGATCGGCTCGGTGTCGCCGTACGGGATGATCCGGCTGGTGAAGTCCGCGCTGTGGGTGGCCAGTCCCCAGGCGCGCTCGGTGGCGTCCGGGTACAGCCCGTAGGCGTCGATCCAGGCGATGGCCCGCTCCTCGAGCTCGACGGCCTTGGGGTGGATCAGGCCCCGCTCGAAGGGGCAGTAGAACGGTGGCAGTCGCCAGCCGATCCGTGAGGGGGGAGCGTCCTTCGCATACACGGGCGGCATCGTCAGTTGCCCCCGCCCAGGCGGAAGAGGAGCAGCCGCGTCTCCATGGCGTGGTCCCGCCAGATCCGGAACAGTTTGCCGTGCGTGATGGTGGACTCCTGGAGCCGCTCACGGGACCAGGCGGTCCGACCGTCGGCGGCGCCCTCCCGGCCGGCGTCGCGCTCGACGCGCTCAAGCTCGGCGGTGTTCCAGGCCATGGACTGGACCCAGAACTCGGCGACGCGGTCGGTGACGTCCTCGTCCTGTTCGAGCTCGAAGCCGGCCGCTTCGGCGGCGAGGATATACTCGGTGAGGGTGCCGAGCCGGGTCTTGTAGTAGCCGTCGATGAACTCGGTCCATTCGGGGCGGCGGATGAAGTGTTCCTGGAGCCCGAACCAGCCACCCGGCTTCAGGGCCTTGGCGACCACCTGGAAGAGCCGCTCGCGGTCCATGTAGCCGGAGCTCTCGTTGGCGTACGCGGCGTCGTACTTGCGCTTGGTGGTGAAGTCGTGGATGTCGCCGAGCACCGGGGTGACCCGGCCTGCGACGCCGGCCTGGCGGGCGAAGTCCTCGATCAGCGGGATGTGTTCACCGGTGACGGTGATGCCGGTGACCTTGGCACCGTGTTCCTGCGCCCAGTACAGCGAGCCGCCGCCCACGCCGCAGCCGATGTCCAGGAGCTTGCCGGGCGGGGTGGTGTACGCGCCCCAGGTGCGCGCCGCGTGCGCGACGATCGCCTCCTGGGACTCGACTATGCGGCGCTTGAGGGCCCGCTGGGAGACGGTGGTGTTGGGCGCGGCGCCCGGGGCGAACAGCCCTACGTGGAAGTGGACGCGGGGGCCGGGCCCGTACTTGTGGAGAATGTCCGCGGTTTTGCGGCTGTAGTAGAGCGGGACTTGCGCCTGGTCGAATGCCTGGCCATCAGTGGTCGGCTGGATGGCGAGGTTGCTGTCCATCGGTTCTCCGGTCCTGCGGTCATGTGGGGGTGTTGGTCGGCCGCCCCACCCTGCCCAAAACTGACTGAAAAAAGTCCTCAGTCACACAGTGTTTGAGCATAGTCACGTGCAAAAGTGGCCCTTTCTGCGCGAGTTGACCACAACAGACAGCACGAGGGGCGCCCTCCCCCGGAGGGCGCCCCTCGTGACTGAAAAGTGATGAAACCCGCCCGGCGGGTGGGCGATCGGTGCGCGGCCGCCCGCCGGGCGGAGGCCGGTCAGCCGTTCAGCTCGGCCCAGCGGGAGCGGAGGGCGGCCGCGCCCTCGTCGGTGAGTGAGCCGTGCAGGCGCATCCGGGCGATGCCGCCGTCGGGGAAGGCGTCGAGCCGGACGTGGGTGGCGACGGCCGCCTCGGGCAGGACGAACCGGTGCAGGGTGTCGGGCTGGAGGCGGGTGCGCGGGATGATCTCGAACCAGTCACCGCTCTCGCCGTCGCGGCCCTGGAGGGCTATCCAGCCCGCGGAGTTGCCCTTGAGGTACGCGGTGTCGATCTCGACGGCCCGGACGGCGCCCTGGGCGGCGAGCCGGAAGCGCACCCAGTCGTTGGTGCCGCGCACCCGGCGGCGGCGGTTCTCCCAGCCGTCGTCCATCTTGCGGG
The DNA here is from genome assembly GCF_055570965.1 of Streptomyces sp. NPDC031064. Taxonomy (NCBI): domain Bacteria; kingdom Bacillati; phylum Actinomycetota; class Actinomycetes; order Kitasatosporales; family Streptomycetaceae; genus Streptomyces; species Streptomyces sp. NPDC031064. Next base: position 407,274 of record NZ_JBVIGF010000008.1, on the reverse strand, counting down.
ACGTACCGGGCAGGATGATCTGCGTGGGCGACGAGTAGAACTTGTCCGACGCGTCCTCGTACGCACCGCCGTTGAGTACGGAGACGAGGTCGATCGTGCCGAGCAGCTCCAGCCACTCGGGGTCGGCCACCACCTCGCCGTGGACGCGCAGGCGGGCGATGCCGCCGTCGGGGTGCTGGCACAGGCGCAGGTGGGTGAAGCGGCGCTCGGCGCCGATCTCGAAGCCGTTGGCGGCGTGGCCGCGTACGGGGGTGGGCGGGACGAGCTCCTCCCACTTCACGTCGTCGCCGAGCAACTGCTCCGGGCTGGGCGAGCCGGCGACGGAGGTGGCCTGGATGGACACGCGCTGCGGGTAGTTGCCGCGGAAGTGGGCGGTGTCGACGACGATGCCGCGGATGACGCCGGGTGCGCCCAGGCGGATGATCGCCCAGTCGTGGTCCTCAGGGGCGGGGAAGGGGCTGTCGCCGTCGGTGCCGCGCCGCCGGCGGGTCTCCCAGCCGTCCATGATCTTGCCCTTGTGCCCGAAGTGCTCCGGGTCGAAGACGGCCCGCTCACGCACGAGGAGGTTCTCGCGCTCGGCGAAGAACTCGTCGTTGGCGGCGACGACCCCGGCGCCGAGGCGCCGGTCGGCCAGGTCGACCAGCTCGGTGAACGGGAAGTCACCGGCGCGGTAGTCGGCGTAGGGGTCACCGCCGCCGTAGGGCGCGGCGTCGTTGGCGTGCGGGTCCTGGTCCGGGCCGGTGAGGTTGGCGTCGAAGGTCATGCACCGACCTTCCCGCCGCCGGACCCGTCAGGTCCAGCGCAAGTTTCTTCACTGGCTGTTAAGCCCCGCTGAAAGGAGCCGGGCGGTGATGCCGGCCAGCCGCCGGCCCTGGTAGCGGGCGGCGTTGAGCACCTCGTCACCGGGGGCACCGGCGGAGGAGGGGTGGGCCGTGCCGTAGGGGTTGCCGCCCGCCGCGTACACCGCCGGGTCGGTGAAGCCGGGCGAGACGATGAGCGAACCCCAGTAGTGGAAGGTGTTGTAGAGCGCGAGCAGCGTGGACTCGTTGCCCCCGTGGGTGTTGGCCGCGCTGACGAAGCCGGTGGCGGGCTTGTCGACGAAGGTGCCCTGCTGCCACAGCCCACCGGTGGTGTCGAGGAACTGCTTGAGCTGCGAGGACACATTGCCGTACCGGGTGGGCGTGCCGAAGGCGTAGGCGTCGGCCCAGGAGAGGTCGTCGAGGGCGGCCACCTCCACGTGCCGGGTGGCCTCGACGTGTTCGCGCCACGCGGGCAGCGAGTCGATGGCCGCCTCGGGGGCGAGCTCGGGGACCCGGCGCAGCCGGACCTCGGCACCGGCCTTCTCGGCCCCCTCGGCGACGGCCTCGGCGAGGGTGTGGACGTTGCCGGTGGCCGAGTAGTAGATGACGGCGATCTTGGGTGACATGGCGTGGACCCTTCGGGAGCGTGAAGCGGATTGTTATCCGCTTGCCGACATCGACGAGTTAACCGGATAGGAATCCGCTTGGCAAGAGGCCCCCGGGAGAAGCGGATACTTTTCCGGTACGAGGTCTATGCTGGAAGCATGAACGAGCCGCAGCGCCCCCACCTCCCGCTCGCGGGCGGGCCCACCGGCGAGGACGTGGAGCGTGCGGGACGGGTGAAACGCGCCGCGCGCTCGGAGCGGGCCGACGCCGCCGGCAACCGGCGCCGCATCCTGGAGGCGGCCGCGCGGATCGTCGCCGAGAAGGGCCCGGGCGCACTGACGATGAACGCGGTCGCGCACGAGACGGGCATCGGCGTGGGCACGGTCTACCGCCGCTTCGGGGACGTCGCCCAACTGCTGTTCGCGCTGCTCGACGAACGCGAGAAGCAGTTCCAGGAGGCGTTCATGACCGGCCCGCCGCCGCTGGGCCCCGACGCCCCGCCCTTGGAGCGGCTGCGCGCCTTCCTGCACGCGCTCGCCGACCGCGTCAACGACCAGCTCGACATGATGCTCGCGGCGGAGGCGGCCGCACCGAGCGCCCGTTACAACAGTGGCGCGTACGCGACCATGCACACGCACGTGACCGTGCTCGTCACCCGCGTCCACCCGGAGGCCGACGCCTCCCTGCTGGCCCACATGCTGCTCGCGCCGTTCATGCCGAGCCTGCTGCACCATCTGACCCGGGACGCCGCGCGGACACCCGACGAGATCAAAGCCGCCGCCGACACCCTCCTCCTGGGCCTCGCCCACCCCCGCTGACCGCCGGGGCCACCGGACCGCCGGGGTCCCGGGCCTCCCGGGCCACCGGACCGGGGCCACCGGGCCACCGGACCGCCAGGATCACCGGACCGGGGCCACCGGGCCGCCGGCCGCCGGAGCCACCGAGCCGCCGGGGTCACCGGACCGCCAGGATCACCGGACCGCCAGGATCACCGGGCCGGGGTCACCGGGCCGCCGGACGCCGGAGCCACCCGGCCGCCGGAGCCACCCGACCGCCCGGGCCACCGGACCGCCGCCGGGGTCACCCGGCCTTCGGCGTCACCGGTGGGCCGCCACCTCGCGGAGCGCGGTGAGCAGGCGTGAGACGGCGGGGGCCGACTCCGCGCCACGGCGGACCGCCGCGATCACGTGGCGGCGCGGCTGGTCGGCCTCCAGGACCCGCATCACCACGCCCGACGCGCGTTCGGCGGCCGCCATGCGGGGCACCAGCGCGATGCCCATCCCCGCCTCCACCATCGCCAGGATCGCCGTCCACCCGGCGGCCGAATGCGCCTGCTCCGGCACGAAACCGGCCGCCTCGCACGCCGCCCTGGTGATCTCCGACCACGGCCCGCTGCCACCGAAGATCCACCGCTCCCCCGACAGGTCCGCCAGCCGCAGCCCCGGCGCCGCGGCCAGCGCGTGGCCCGCCGGGAGGGCCACGTCCAGGGGGTCGGCCAGCAGCGGCACGCGGCTGAACTTGGGGTCGCGGGCCGTCGGCGCGTGCGCCGCCAGGGACAGCGCCAGGTCCACCTGCCCGGCCGACAGCAGCTCGTACGCCTCGGCCGCCTCGGCCTCCCGCACCCGGACCTCCAGGCCCGGGTGCGCGGCGCGCAGCCGCAGCACGGCGGGCACGACCAGCGCGGGCACGGCGGTGGAGAACGCCCCCACCCGGACCTCCCCCGCCTCCCCCTGGAGGTACCCGGCCAACTCGGCGTCCGCCCGCTCCAACTGCGCGAACACCGCCTCGGCGTGACGCAGCACGAGGTGCGCCGCGTCGGTGAGCCGGACCCGCCGCCCGTGGGCCTCGAGGAGACGCACGCCGAGCTGCTTGGAGAGGTTGGTGAGCTGCTGCGACACGGCCGAAGGGGTCATCAGCAAGGCCTCCGCGGTGGCGGTCACCGTCCCCCGGTCGCGCAGGGTGCGGAGGATCTGGAGCTTCTTGATGTCCCACTCGGTCATGCCCCGCAACCTACACAAGGAGATTTCCGGCCTTCCTCCCCCAATAAGGGCCTTTGGCGTCTCCAGGACATGAGACCCGATACCGGTTGCCGCGCACCATCCCGGACTTGGAGACTCCTTGGCGTGCCCGGCGCACGAGCACGGGCATCCGGCCCGGAACTCCGTAGGGGGACATCCGCATGGCACTGCGCAAGTCGACCGCCGCGCTGGTCGCGGCCCTGGCTCTTCTCGCCACGACACTCGGACTCACCACCACGGCCACCGCCGCGCCCGGCGGCGGCACCCACCACGACGTCACCGTCCAGACCGCGACGACGGACCCGGACGACCCCGACAGCGGTAGCGACAGCGGAAGCGACACCTGCGACGACGGCAACGGCGACGACGGCAACGGGCACGGGCACGGCACCCCCGCCGGCCACGCCCACTGACGCGCACGTCGCCGCGACGCTCGTGAGGGCCTCGTCCACCGCCCGGCCACCGGCAGTACGAGGCCCTCACGCCGGCTCACCTCGGCCTGGCCGTCCCCAGGAGCACACCGCCCAGGATCAGCCCCATGCACAGGAACTGCGACGGGCCCATCGACTCGCCGATCAGCGCCCAGGACAGTAGCGCCACGCACACCGGCTGGAGGTAGTACACGACGCCCGCCCGGGCCGCCCCGATCAGTGCGATCGCCTTGTTCCAGGCGAAGAAGGCGAGGGCGGAGGAGAAGACGCCGACGTACACCAGCGGCCCCACCGTGCCGGCCGTGGGCTCGAAGCCGCCCTGCACGGCGAGGCTCACGCCGTACGCGGGCAGCAGCATCAGGGCGCCGAGCACGAAGGTGGCGAAGAGGAAGACCGGTCCGCCCAGTTCGGCCGGCCGGCGCTTGAGCAGGGCGCTGTACGAGGCGAAGCACACCGCGGCGGCCACGATCCACAGGTCACCGGCGGCCAGGCCGGGCACGAGGGACCCCTTGCCGACCAGGAGCAGCACGCCCGCGCAGGCGGTCAGCATGCCGGTCAGGCGGCGCGGGCCCAGCCGGGCGCCGCCGAGCCTCTCGTACAGCGCCATCAGGACCGGTGAGGCGGCCATGACCATGCCCATGGTGCCGGCGGACGTGGTGAGCCCGGCCTGGTTGACCAGGGTGTTGTACACGGTGACGCCGAGCAGGGACGCGAGAGTGACGAACCCCAGGTGACGGCGGATCATCTTCCGCTCGCGCCACGCCTGGCGGGCGGCGAAGGGGGCGACGGCGAGGATCGCCACGACCCAGCGCCAGAAGGCGGCCTGCACGGGCGGGACGGAGTCGTGGAGGGCCCGGGAGGTGACGAAGCTGCCCGACCAGACGACCGTCGCGACGGCGGCGAGGAGGAGCCCGAGGCCGGAGGCCCCGGCGACCACACCCCTCCCGGTCGTCGACCCAGCGATGCGGACGCGGTCCAGGACTGCCACGGTTACCCCCTTGCCTCTCTCCCCACGGAGGGGATCTCGGTTGCGGGATCTACCGTCGCAGCGCGGCACCACTTAGGTCCATCGAAACTTTTTCATCTGTCTATTCAGCAAATCTGAACGGTGTGGGCATAGCTGAGCCCGGGCGGTACGGGGTACCACCCGGGCGGGTCGGCGAGTGAGCCGAAGTCAGACCTTCTTGGACTTGTCGAGCACCATGACCAGGCCCGCGATCACCGCGAACAGCACGATCGGGGCGGCGACGTACAGGCCGAGGGTCTCGGCCACGCTCAGGCCGGAACCCGGGTCGTCACCGTCGTCGCGGGTGAGCGCGAGCGCGGGGGACGACATGAGCAGCATCATCAGCGTCGTACCGGCCGCGACGGCGCCGGCGCGCAGGGCGTTCTTCTTGTCCACGGTGCAAACGTAGCGAACGCCTAAAGACCCCGCGCGTCCGGGGGTGCCGTAGCCGGGCGCAGGACGTCCATCAGGGCGTGCAGGCGCGGCGAGACGGACAGGTCCTCCAGGGTGACGGGGCGGCCCTCCGCGTCGGCGATCGGCAGTCGCCAGTTCGGGTACTGGTCCCAGGTGCCGGGCAGGTTCTGCGGGCGGCGGTCGCCCACCGCGTCCGGGAGCCAGACCCCGGCCATCCGGGCGGGCGTGCGGCGCAGGAAGCGGTACACCGCGCGGATCTCGGCCTCCTCGTCGCGCGGGCCCTCCTCCAGCAGGCCCAGCTCCCGCAGGTACGCCAGCCACTCGGCGACCTCCTCGGCGTCCTCGGCCCGCTCCTCGTCCAGCGGGCGGGTGAGCAGCCCGAGCCGGTGGCGCAGCTCGACGTGCTCGCCGGTCAGCCGGGCAGCGGTGGAGGGCAGGTCGTGCGTGGTGGCGGTGGCCACGCAGTCCGCCCGCCAGGCCCCGGGCGGCAGCGGCCGCCGCGTACCCTCCCAGTCCCGCTCGAACCACAGCACGGACGTGCCGAGCACCCCGCGCCGCTGGAGGGACTCCCGTACGCCGGGCTCGACCGTGCCGAGGTCCTCGCCGATCACGACGGCGCCCGCGCGGTGGGCCTCCAGGGCGAGGATGGCGAGCATGGCGTCGGCGTCGTACCGGACGTACGTGCCCTCCGTGGGCGGCCGGCCCTCGGGCACCCACCAGAGCCGGAACAGCCCCATGACGTGGTCGATGCGCAGGGCGCCCGCGTGCCGCAGCAGCCCGCGCAGCAGCTCCCGGTAGGGGGCGTAGCCGGAGGCGGCCAGCGCGTCGGGGCGCCAGGGCGGCAGGCCCCAGTCCTGGCCGCGCGCGTTGAACGCGTCCGGCGGGGCACCGACCGACATTCCGGCGGCGAACGCGTCTGTTTGCGCCCACGCGTCGGCGCCGTCCGGGTGCACGCCGACCGCGAGGTCGTGGACGATCCCGACGGACATGCCCGCCTCCCGGGCGGTCCGCGCCGCGGCGGCGAGCTGCTCGTCGGTGAGCCAGGCGAGCCGGCAGTGGAAGTCGACCCGGTCGGCCAGCTCGTCGCGCTCGCGCGCGGTGGCGGCCGAGCGCGGGTCCCGCAGGCCCTCGGGCCACTGCCGCCGGTCGGCGCCGTACCGCTCGACGAGCGCGCACCAGGTGGCGTGGTCCAGCAGCGCCTGGCCCTGGGCGGCGCGGAACTCCCGCAGGGCGGCCTGCCGCCCGGGGCCGAGCGGCACGCGCCGCAGCAGCTCCAGGGCCTGCCGCTTGAGCACCCACACCGCGTCGCGGTCGATCAACTCGCCCTTGCGCAGCACCCCTTCGCGCAGCTCCGCCGCGCGCCCGGTGAGCGCGTCCAGCTCGGCGCGCTCCTCGCCGCCGAGATGGCCGCGCACGTACGCGTACTCGGGGATGTCCTCGATCCGCAGGTGGACCGGGTCCGGGAAGCGCCGCGAGGAGGGGCGGTACGGGGAGGGGTCCGTGGGCGTGCCCGGAACGGCCGCGTGCAGGGGGTTGACCTGCACGAACCCGGCTCCCAGCACCCGCCCCGCCCAGTCGGCCAGCTCGCGGAGGTCGCCGAGGTCGCCCATGCCCCAGGACCGGGTGGACAGCAGCGAGTAGAGCTGGACCAGCACGCCGTACCCGCCCCCGGAGGGCTGGGGCACGCGCGCGGGCGCCACGACGAGCGTGCTGTGCGCGGTGCGCCCGTCCCGTGCCCGGGCCCACAGCCGGTGCACGCCCAGCGGGAGGCGGGCCCAGCGGGGCGTACCGGAGATCTCGTCGCCGTGCTCGGTGGTGATCCGCACGTCGGTGCCCGGAGGGAGCGCCGCGAGCGGCCGGGGCAGCTCGGGCGGGCGCCCCTGGGGGGCCGCGTCCTCGCGGGGGCCGTCCTGCCACAGGACCAGCACCGGGGGGAGCAGCCGGGCGTCCCTGGCCGCCTCGGTGGCGGCCAGGGACGCGCGCAGCGCCCCCGGCGTGGCGGCGTCGACGTCCAGGGCGGCGAGGACCTCCACCACCGTGGCGTCGGGGACCGGGACGGTGACGCCCGCGGACGGGGAGTACGCGGTGGCGACACCGTGCAGCGCGGCGAGCCGGGCAAGGGTCATTCAGGCTCCTGGGGACTCCGGTCCGCCGGCCGTGCGGTGCGCGGTCGGCTCGCTGGTCAGGGGGGTGAAGTCGGTGAGTGCGGGTTCGCTGGTGAGGGGGGTGGCGTCGGGGAGCGGCGGCTCGCTGGTCAGCGGGGTGTCGGCGGCGGGCAGGTCCGCCGGAAAGGCCGGGCCCGGGACCCGTTCGAGGGCCTGGCCGGTGGCCTGTTCGGGGACCTGTTTGGAGAGGGCGGTGAGCAGGAGCTGGGCGGAAGCGGCCACGGTGGCCTCCCTGTGAAGGTGACGGTGGGACACAGCAGCCCTACCCAGTGGGCGGCCACACATCCGTCCAACGTGGCGTCGGTCACATGGCGTTCCCGTGACGGGAAGGGGACCGCCTCCCGTACCCCGGAAGTGCCCCGGTAGTGCCCCGGTAGGCAAATACGACACAACGGCCACGCACATTGACACCTTCGGCGAGTCGGTGGTGGGCTCGAAACCGACCGGTTCAGCCACCGGTCGGGCCACCGGCAAAGCTACTCGCAGAACAACGAAAGACGAGGGGAGACGCGCGTGCAGTTCGGGCGCTTCGGCCGCGGGAAGCGGACCGCGACGGCCGTCGCCGTCGCCGTGATCGGCGGGCTGCTGAGCGGCGCTCCCGGCGCGGTCGCCGCGCCCGGCGGGCCGGGCTCCCCCACCACGACCGTGCCCGAGCGGGACGACGCCGCGCTGCCCCCGGTGTGGCCGCGCCCGCAGTCCCTCCGGGCGGCCGGCACGGCGGTGCCGCTGGGCGACGAGGTGACGCTCCTGGCGGGCGAGGGCGCCGACCCGTACGCCGTGAGCACGCTCCGGGACGTCCTGCGCGGCGCCGGTGTGCGCACCGTCCACACCGGGCCGGACGGACGCGGGCCGGTTGTGCTGTTGGGCGGCACCGGCGCGCAGAGCGCCTTGCGCGCCCTGCGCGCGCCCGAGCGCGGTGACCTCCCGTCGGGCGGGTACCGCATCGCGACCGGCCGGTACGAGGGCCGTGACACGGTCGCCGTGGACGGTGTCGGCACGGACGGGCTGTTCCACGCCGTCCAGACGCTGCGCCAGCTCATAGCCGCGGACCGGGCGGTGCCCGGCGTCCACGTGCGCGACTGGCCCGGTACCGCCGTGCGCGGCCTGACGGAAGGTTTCTACGGCCGCCCCTGGAGCCACCAACAGCGGCTCGCGCAGCTCGACTTCATGGGCCGCACCAAGCAGAACCGGTACCTCTACGCGCCCGGTGACGACCCGTACCGCCAGACCCAGTGGCGCGAGCCCTATCCGGCCGCCCAGCGGGCCGAGTTCCGGGAGCTGGCCGAGCGGGCCCGGCGCAACCACGTGACGCTGGCCTGGGCGGTGGCGCCCGCCCAGGCGATGTGCCTGGCCTCGGAGAAGGACCTGTCGGCGCTCAAGCGCAAGGTCGACGCCATGTACGCGCTCGGGGTGCGCGCCTTCCAGGTGCAGTTCCAGGACGCCTCCTACGACGAGTGGCACTGCTCCAGGGACGCGGACACCTTCGGCGCCGGCCCCGCGTCGGCGGCCCGGGCGCACGCGCGCGTGGCGACGGAACTGGCGCGGCACCTGGCCGGCCGGTACCCGGACGCCGAGCCGCTGACGCTGATGCCGACCGAGTACTACCAGGACGGCGCCACCGAGTACCGCACGGCGCTCGCCGCCGAGCTGGACGACCGGGTGCAGGTGGCGTGGACGGGCGTCGGCGTGGTCCCGCGTACGATCACCGGCCGCGAACTGGCGGGCGCCCGTGACGTGTTCGGGCACCCGCTGGTCACCATGGACAACTATCCGGTCAACGACTACGCGCAGGACCGTATCTTCCTGGGCCCCTACATGGGCCGCGAGCCGGCCGTGGCGGCCGGTTCCGCCGCCCTGCTGGCCAACGCGATGGAGCAGGCGGCCGCGTCCCGCATCCCCGTCTTCACCGCCGCCGACTACGCCTGGAACCCCAAGGGCTACCGCCCGGCGGAGTCCTGGCACGCCGCGCTGAACGACCTGGCGGGCGGCGACCCCAAGGCCCGGGAGGCGCTGCACGCCCTCGCCGGCAACGACGCCTCCTCCATCCTCAGCCGCACCGAGTCGGCGTACCTCCGCCCGCTGCTGGCCGACTTCTGGCGCACCCGTGCGAGTACGACGGCCGACGCGGCGGCCCGGGACCGGGCGGCGCGCGAGCTGCGGGCGGCGTTCACGGTGATGCGCGAGGCTCCCGAGCGGCTGGCCGGCACGGCGGACGGGCTGCTGGACGACGAGGTGCGGCCGTGGCTGGAGCAGCTCTCGCGGTACGGACGCGCGGGCGAGGCGGCCGTGGACATGCTCCAGGCGCAGTCGCGGGGCGACGGCGCGGCGGCGTGGCGGGCCTCGCTGGAGCTGGAGCCGCTGCGCGAGGAGCTGGCGGCGAGCCCGGTCACGGTCGGCGACGGCGTGCTGGACCCGTTCCTGTCGCGGGCCGTCAAGGAGGCGGCGCGCTGGACGGGCGCGGCGCGCCGGGCGGGCACGGTCACCCGCGAGGACGGGACGTACACCGTGCGCCTGGACCGGGCGCGCCCGCTGGACACGGTCACCGCGATGACGGCGCCCGGGGCGCACCCCGCGAACGGTTCCGTCGAGGCGCACGTGCCCGGCCAGGGGTGGCGGCGGCTGGGCGGGCTGTCGGCGAGCGGCTGGACCCAGGCGGCCGTGCGGGGCGTGGCCGCCGACGCCGTACGGATCAGTTGGAGCGGGCGGTCCCCGGGCGTGCGGGCCCTGGTCCCGTGGTTCGCGGACGAGCCGCAGGCCCGCCTGGAGCTGCCGCACACCGAGGCGGACGCGGTGATCGGCGGCGCCCCGAGCCGGGTGAACGCGGTGCTGGCCGCCCAGCGGCCCGGCGAGGTGCACGGCGCGCTCACGGCGAAGGCCCCGAAGGGCCTGAAGGTCACCGTCCCGAAGCAGACCACCGTCCCGCGGGGCACGGCCGCCACCGTCCCGGTCGACATCACCGTCCCGGCGGACACCCCGGCGGGTGACTACCGGGTGCCGCTGTCCTTCGCCGGCCAGGAGCGCACGCTGACCGTCCGGGCGTACCCGGCGACGGGCGGCCCCGATCTGGCCCGTACCGCGACGGCCTCCTCGTCGGGCGACGAGACCCCCGACTTCCCCGCCCCGGCCGCGATCGACGGCGACCCGGACACCCGCTGGTCGTCCCCGGCCGAGGACGGCGCCTGGTGGCAGATGGAGCTGGCCCAGCCGGTGCGGCTCGGCCAGGTGGTGCTGCACTGGCAGGACGCGTACGCGAGCCGGTACCGCGTCCAGGTGTCGGCGGACGGCCGCGTCTGGCGCACGGCGGCGACCGTGCAGGACGGGAAGGGGGGCCGCGAGGCGGTCCGCATGGACGCGCCGGGCACCCGCTTCGTCCGCGTCCAGGGCGACGCGCGGGCGACCGAGTACGGCTACTCGCTGTTCTCGGTCGAGGCCTACGCGGTGACGGCCCCGGCTCCCCCGGGGGCACCCGCCGGGGCGCCTGGCGAGTGAGGCGAAGGGGCGCGGCGGGTGTCGAAAGGAAGAACGCGCGGAGGCTGTGAGGAACGAGCAGCCGAGCACGATCGACCGGCGACACACGCTTGAGCGCCCCGGAGCCGAACCGAGCCCCTAAGAAACGCGATCGATCCGGGCCATCGCGTCGTCCGCGCCGTACGGCTGGAGGTACGGCAGCCAGCGCGGGTCCCTGTGCCCGGTGCCGATGATGCGCCAGGCCAGGCCGGTCGGCGGGGCGGGTTGCTGGTGGAGCCGCCAGCCCAGCTCCCGGAGGTGCCGGTCGGCCTTGACGTGGTTGCAGCGGCGGCAGGCCGCCACGACGTTCTCCCAGGCGTGCTGTCCGCCGCGACTGCGCGGCACGACGTGGTCGACGCTGGTTGCGACGCCACCGCAGTACATACAGCGCCCGCCGTCGCGGGCGAAGAGGGCTTTGCGGGTCAGAGGAACGGGCCCCCGGTAGGGGACCCGTACGAACCGCTTCAGGCGGACCACACTGGGTGCGGCGATGACACGGGTCGCGCTGTGCATGAAGGCGCCGGATTCCTCGAGGCAGATGGCCTTGTTCTCCAGGACGAGGACGAGCGCGCGGCGGAGCGGTACGACGCCGAGGGGCTCGTACGACGCGTTGAGGACCAGGACATGCGGCACGGATGCCTCCTATTACGCCGGCGGCGCGTGGCTCGCGCCGGGACGATCTGCTCTCAGTCTCTCCTCATGCCAGGTCGAAGCGCCACCACGTACCGGTAACGGGCCCGAAGTGTTTTCGACCACACCCGGATCATCCCCAGGTGAGACGCAGCTCTCCCTCGAACATGGCAACGAACCACCCTCGATGAGCCGTTAAATGTAATTGGTCCGCTTGTCCATCCTGGAGGTTCCCGCCGTGCTCTGGTCCGCCGTTCCGGCTGCCGACCCCACCCCCGCGCCGGTGTCGCTCGACGAAGCCGCCAAGCAGGCCGGTGAGGCCGCCGGCTGGGTGGAACAGAACTGGTCCACCTGGTTGAGCACCGGTCTGCGCATCCTGCTGATCCTGGCCGTGGCCGTGGTGCTGCGGCATCTGGTGCGCCGGGCGCTGACCAAGCTGATAGAGCGGATGAACCGCAGCGCCCAGGCGGTCGAGGGGTCCGCGCTGGGCGGCCTCCTGGTGAACGCCGAGCGCCGCCGGCAGCGCTCGGAGGCGATCGGTTCGGTCCTCCGTTCCGTCGCCTCGTTCCTGATCATGGGCACCGCCGGGCTGATGATCCTCGGCGCCTTCAACGTCAATCTGGCGCCGCTGCTCGCCTCGGCCGGTGTCGCCGGTGTCGCGATCGGTTTCGGCGCGCGCAACCTGGTCACGGACTTCCTCTCCGGCGTTTTCATGATCCTGGAGGACCAGTACGGGGTCGGTGACTCGGTCGACGCGGGGGTCGCCTCCGGCGAGGTGATCGAGGTGGGGCTGCGCGTGACGAAGCTGCGCGGCGACAACGGTGAGATCTGGTACGTCCGCAATGGCGAGATCAAGCGGATCGGCAACCTGAGCCAGGGCTGGTCCACGGCCACGGTCGACGTGACGGTCCGCCCGACCGAGGACCTGGACCGCGTCCGCGCGGTGATCGGCGAGGCGGGCGACGCCATGGCCAAGGAGGAGCCCTGGAACGAGCGCCTCTGGGGCCCGGTCGAGATCCTGGGCCTCAACGAGGTGCTGCTGGACTCCATGACGATCCGGCTCTCGGCCAAGACCATGCCGGGCAAGTCCCTGGGCGTGGAGCGCGAGCTGCGCTGGCGCATCAAGCGGGCGTTCGACGAGGCGGGCATCCGCATCGTGGGCGGCCTCCCGGCGGCCCCGGCGGAGGACGGCCCGGCGGACCCGACGGCGGGCATGTCGCCCCCGTCCGCCTTCGCCTCCACCACCTCGCCCCAGTCGGTCGCGGCGACCCCGCTGACGCCCCCGCCGAACCTGACGAAGTAGCGCCCGGTACGACGCGAAGGGCGCCCCCGCCAGTACGGCGGGGGCGCCCCTTCGCCGTACCCCGCTCCCCGGGGTCTTGACGGGCTCCTGACATGCGCCTTACCGTCTCCGCAACCGAATAGGAAACTTTCCTAACAGTGTGAGGGCAGGTGCATCCCCTCGTGACCGGAACCTCCGGAACCACGCCCGGCACGCCCGGCACGCCACGCGTGCTGCGGGCCATGAACGACCGGGCCGCGCTCGATCTGCTGCTGGAGCACGGGCCCCTGTCCCGGACCCGGATCGGGAAGCTGACCGGACTGTCCAAGCCGACCGCCTCGCAGCTCCTGGCGCGGCTGGAGGCGGCCGGGCTGGTCGTGGCGACCGGGGTGACCGAGGGGCGACCGGGGCCGAACGCGCAGCTCTACGCCGTCAACGCGCGCGCCGCGTACGCCGCCGGGCTGGACGTGAACCCCCGGCGCATCCGCGCGGCCGTCGCCGACGTGACCGGCGCGGTGGCCGGGGAGTTCGAGCTGGCCACCCCGCAGCGGCCCGCCGGCGACGTCGTACGGCAGGTGACCGAGGCGCTGGACGGGGCGGTGAAGGCGGCCGGCATCACACGGGCCGAGGTGCACCGGCTGGTGATCGGCACGCCGGGCGCCTTCGACCCGTCGACCGGGCGCCTCCGGTACGCCTCCCACCTGCCGGGCTGGCACTCCCCCACGCTGCTGGAGGAGCTGGCGGCGGCCCTCCCCATGCCGGTCGAGTACGAGAACGACGTGAACCTGGTGGCGCTGGCCGAGCAGCGGCTCGGGGCGGCGCGGGGGCACGGGGACTTCGTCCTGCTGTGGAACGAGGAGGGGCTGGGCGCCGCGCTGGTGCTCGGTGGTCGGCTGCACCGGGGCTTCACCGGGGGCGCCGGCGAGGTCGGCTTCCTGCCCGTGCCGGGCGCGCCGCTGGTGCGGCAGGTCACCAGGGCGAACAGCGGCGGCTTCCAGGAGCTGGCCGGCGCCCAGGTGCTGCCCCGGCTGGCCCGCGAGTACGGCATCGACGACATCCCGCGCGGGGAACGCGGGGAGCGCGGCGAACACGCGGAGGTCGCCGCCGCGCTCCTGGCCAGGGCGGCGGCCGCGCCGGACTCGGAGCCCCACCGGCGGCTCCTCGACGCCTTCGCGACCGGGCTGGCCACCGGTCTCGCCTCGCTGGTCGCGGTCCTCGACCCCGAGCTGGTGGTGCTGTCCGGCGAGGTGATCGTCGCCGGGGGCGAGGCGCTGCGCACCCGCGTCCAGGCCGAGCTCGGCGAGCTGGCCGCCTCCCGGCCGCGGCTCGTCATCGGCGGCGTACAGCGACATCCCGTGCTGCGCGGCGCGCTGGAGAGCGCGCTGGCCGCCACGCGCGACGAAGTCTTCGACACCTCTCGCCACAGCTAGGGCGCGACGCCGGGCACCGGGCACCGGGCACGGCACCGGGCAGCGAACGGCGAGCACCGGGCAGCGATCCGGGACAGCGCACAGACGGTCCGCGAGCACGGAACGACTCGCGAGCGGAGAACAGCGAACGAAGCGAACTGGGAGACACCGCATGAAGCGCAGAACCGCCGCCGCAGCGCTCGCCTCGGCCGCCGCCGTAGCCCTGCTCACGTCCGCCTGTACGGGGTCGGCCGCGTCCGGCGCGAGCGATGACCCGAACGCCAAGGTCAGGCTGACGTTCTGGCACGGCTGGTCGGCGCCGAACGAGGTGAAGGCGGTGGACGCCGCCATCGACCGGTTCGAGGCCGCGCACCCCAACATCACGGTGAACGCCGTCCCCAACATCACCGACGACAAGATCCAGCAGGCGCTGCGCGCGGGCGGCTCGAACGCCCCGGACGTGGTGTCGTCCTTCACCACCGACAACGTGGGCAAGTTCTGCTCGTCCGGCGCCTTCGCCGACCTGAAGCCGTTCATCGAGAAGGCGAAGATCGACCTGGAGAAGACGTTCGCCAAGCCCCGCCTGGACTACACCCGGTTCGAGGGCAAGCGCTGCGCACTGCCGCTGCTGGGCGACGCCTATGGGCTGTACTACAACAAGGACGCCTTCAAGGAGGCGGGGATCACGGCGCCACCGAAGACGTGGAGCGAGTTCGACAAGGCCGCCGAGCAACTGACGAAGCCGAAGGGCGACTCCTACGAGCGGCTCGGCTTCATGCCCACCTTCCACGGGTACGAGTCCACGCCCGGCCACCTGGTCGCCCAGTGGAGCCCGACGTACTTCGACGAGAACGGCAAGTCCGCCATCGCCAAGGACCCCGCCTTCGCCGCCATGTTCACCTGGCAGAAGAACCTCGTCCGCAAGCTGGGCGGCTTCGAGAAGCTGGAGAGGTACCGCAACACCTTCGGTGACGAGTGGGGCGCCAAGCACCCCTTCCACACCGGCCAGGTCGCCATGCAGCTCGACGGCGAGTGGCGCCTGGGCATGACCGCCGACGCCAAGGTGCCCTTCGAGGTGGGCGTCGCGCCGCTGCCGGTCCCCGACGGCCAGGCCGCCGACTACGGCAAGGGCTACCTGTCCGGGACGATCGTGGGCATCGCCTCCACCAGCCGGAAGCAGAACGCCGCCTGGGAGCTGGTGAAGTACCTGACCACCGACACGGACGCGGTGGTGAACTTCGCCAACGAGCTGCGCAACGTCCCCTCCACGCACGCCGCGCTCGCCTCGCCGAAGCTGAAGCTCGACCCGCGCTTCAAGACGTTCCTGGACATCGCCCGGCACCCGAAGTCCAACACCACCCCCGCGTCCGTCAACGGGGGCGCCTACCAGGTGACCCTCCAGGAGTTCGGCTACCGGTACGAGGCCGGCAAGGTGGCCGACCTGAAGGCCGGCCTGGAGCGGACCGCCGCGCAGATCGACACGGACATCGAGAAGGCGAAGTGACGGTACGCACGCTGCGCGCGAAGCGCACCCGTGGCACGCTCCGCACCGTCGCCTTCCTCTCCCCCTGGCTGGTCGGCTTCGGCGTCTTCTTCGCCTACCCGCTCGTGTCGACCGTGTACTTCTCGTTCATGGACTACGACGGGTTCGGGGCGCCCGTCTTCAACGGCCTGGAGAACTGGCGTTACGTCTTCGCCGACTACCCGGCCTTCTGGCCGTCGATGGGGAACACCCTGTGGCTGGTGGTCGTCATGGTCACCTGCCGGGTCGTCTTCGGGCTGGGCGTCGGGCTGCTGATCACCAGGATCAGGACGGGCGCGGGCGTCTTCCGCACCTTGTTCCACCTGCCCTACCTGGCCCCGCCGGTCGCCGCGACGCTGGGGTTCGTCTTCCTGCTCAACCCCGGTACGGGCCCGGTCAACGCGATCCTCGCCGACCTGGGCCTGCCCGCCCCGGGCTGGTTCAACGACCCCGCCTGGTCCAAGCCCGCGCTGACGATGCTCGCGGTGTGGGGCGTCGGCGACCTGATGGTGATCTTCATGGCCGCCCTCCTCGACGTGCCGAAGGAGCAGTACGAGGCGGCCGAGCTGGACGGGGCGTCGGCGTGGCAGCGCTTCCGGTACGTCACGCTTCCCAACATCTCGCCGATCGTGATGTTCGCCGTGGTCACCGGGGTCATCCAGACCATGCAGTACTACACGCAGCCCCTCGTTGCCGGGAAGGTCGCCTCCGGGATCATCGGCAACAGCGGGCAGCAGTTCGAGCCGGGCTACCCGGAGCAGTCGACGCTGACCCTTCCGCAGCTCGTGTACAACCTCGGCTTCCAGCGCTTCGACTACGGCTCCGCCTGTGTCGTCGCCCTGGTGCTGTTCGCTCTCGCCATGGCCTGCACGGCGCTGCTGATGCGGCGCCGTGGCGGTCTCGTACAGGTGGGTGACTGACCGCCATGACCCATGTGCTGGACACGCCGCTGAAGGTCACGCCGGCCGCGCGCACGGCCCGCCGCAAGGCGGTGCTGCACTGGATCGCCGTGCACGCGCTGGGCGTGGCGGCCGCGCTGTTCTTCGTGCTGCCGTTCGTCTTCCTCTTCCTCACCTCGCTGATGAGCGACCAGCAGGCGCTCACCCGCGATCTCACCCCCGACACCTGGGAGTGGGGCAACTACGTCCGGGTGTGGGACACCCCCGGCTTCCTGACCTGGTGGCGGAACACCCTGCTCTACGCGGGGCTGGGAACGCTACTCACCGTGCTGTCGTCGATCCCCGTGGCGTACGCGCTCGCCAAGTTCCGCTTCCGGGGACGGCGGCCGGCGCTCATGCTGGTGATCTCGATGATGATGCTGCCGCCTCAGGTGATCATCATCCCGATGTACCTGTTCTGGGCCCGGCAGATGGACCTGTCCGGCTCCCTGTGGCCGCTGATCATCCCGATGGCGTTCGGTGACGCGTTCTCCATCTTCCTGCTGCGGCAGTTCCTCCTCACCATCCCGGACGAGTACCTGGACGCGGCCAGGGTGGACGGCTGCGGCGAGCTGAGGACACTCCTGCGGGTGGTTTTGCCGATGGCGAAGCCGGGCATCGCGGCTGTCGCGCTGTTCCAGTTCTTCTACGCCTGGAACGACTACTTCGGGCCGCAGATCTACGCGTCGGAGAACCCGGCCGCCTGGACGCTGAGTTACGGCCTGGAGTCCTTCAAGGGCGCGCACCACACCGACTGGAATCTGACCATGGCCGCGACCGTCCTGGTCATGGCCCCCGTGATCCTCGTCTTCTTCTTCGCCCAGAAGGCGTTCGTCGAGGGCGTCACGCTGACCGGAGTGAAGGGCTAGAAGGTATGAAGCTGGCTGTTGTGGGGGGCGGTTCCACGTACACCCCCGAGCTGGTCGACGGGTTCGCGCGGCTGCGCGACACCCTCCCCATCGGTGAGCTGGTCCTCGTCGACCCGGCCGCCGACCGCCTTGAGCTGGTCGGCGGGCTCGCCCGGCGGATCTTCGCCAAGCAGGGCCACCCCGGGCTGGTGACCACCACCTCCGACCTGGACGCCGGCGTGGCCGGCGCCGACGCCGTCCTGCTGCAACTGCGCGTCGGCGGACAGGCGGCCCGGCAGCAGGACGAGACGTGGCCGCTGGAGTGCGGCTGCGTCGGGCAGGAGACCACCGGGGCCGGCGGGCTCGCCAAGGCGCTGCGCACGGTGCCGGTCGTGCTGGACATCGCCGAGCGGGTACGGCGGTCCAACCCGCGCGCCTGGATCATCGACTTCACCAACCCGGTCGGCATCGTGACCAGGGCGCTGCTCCAGGCCGGGCACCGGGCCGTCGGGCTGTGCAACGTCGCCATCGGCTTCCAGCGGAAGTTCGCCCGGCTGCTGGACGTCCCGCCGGGCGCGGTCCACCTGGACCACGTGGGGCTCAACCACCTGACGTGGGAGCGCGGGGTGCGGCTCGGCGGGCCGGAGGGCGAGGACGTGCTGCCCGAACTGCTCGCCGAGCACGGGGACGCCATCGCCGACGACCTGCGGCTGCCTCGCCAGGTCCTGGACCGGCTGGGCGTGGTCCCCTCCTACTACCTGCGGTACTTCTACGCGCACGACGAGGTCGTACGGGAGATGCGCACCAAGCCGTCGCGCGCGGCGGAGGTAGCGGCGATGGAGCGGGAGCTGCTGCGGATGTACGGCGACCCCGCGCTGGACGAGAAGCCGGAGCTGCTCGCCAAGCGGGGCGGGGCCTTCTACTCGGAGGCGGCGGTGGACCTGGCGGCGGCGCTGCTGGGCGGTGCCGGCCCCGGTACCCAGGTGGTCAACACGTACAACCGGGGCACGCTGCCGTTCCTGCCGGACGACGCCGTGATCGAGGTCCAGGCCGCCGTGGACCGCTCCGGCGCCACGCCCCTGGCCGTGCCGGAGCTGGACCCGCTGTACGCGGGGCTCGTCGCCCATGTGTCGGCGTACGAGGACCTGGCGCTGGAGGCCGCGCTGCGCGGCGGGCGCGACCGGGTGTTCAAGGCGCTACTGGCGCACCCGCTGATCGGCCGGTACGAGGCGGCCGAGGGGCTCACCGACCGGCTGATCGCGCACAACCGGGAGCACCTGGCGTGGGCGTGACGGCCGCCGTCCTCGCGATCGACGCGGGCAACAGCAAGTCGGACGTGGCGTTCGTCGGCGAGGACGGCACGGTCCTGGCCTCGGCGCGCGGGCCCGGCTTCCAGCCGCCGAGGGTGGGCGTCGGGGCGGCGCTCGACGTGCTGGCGGCCACGGTCGGCGAGGCGCTCGCCTCCGCGCGGACGGATGTCGACGGCGTACGGCACGTGTCGGCCTGCCTGGCCAACGCCGACTTCCCCTCGGAGGAGGCGGAGTTGGCGGCCGCCGTGCACGCGCGCGCGTGGGGGCGCTCGGCCACGGTGCTCAACGACACGTTCGCGATCCTGCGGGCGGGCGTCGACGAGCCGCGGGGCGTGGCGGTGGTGTGCGGCGCGGGCATCAACTGCGTGGGCATGCTGCCGGACGGGCGCACCGCCCGCTTCCCCTCGGTGGGCCGCATCTCCGGTGACTGGGGCGGGGGTTCGTTCCTCGCGGACGAGGCGATGTGGTGGGCTGCCCGGGCGGAGGACGGGCGCGGTGAGCCGACGGAGCTGGCGCGTACCCTGCCCGCCCACTTCGGTCTGGACTCGGTGTACGCGCTGATCGAGGCGCTGCACCTGGGGAGCGTCCCGGCCGGGCGGCGGCACGAGCTGACGCCGGTGCTGTTCGCCACGAGCGCGGCGGGCGACCCGGTCGCGCGTGCCGTGGTGGAGCGGCAGGCGGAGGAGGTCGTCGCCCTGGCGGCGGTCGCCCTGGACCGGCTCGGGCTGCTGGACGAGGAGGTGCCGGTGCTGCTGGGCGGCAGCGTACTGGCGGCCCGGCACCCGGAGCTGACCGGCCGGATCGCCGAACTGCTGGCCGTCAAGGCGCCGAAGGCCGCCGTCCGCGTGGTGACCGAGCCCCCGGTGCTGGGCGCCGCGCTGCTGGGCCTGGACCACGTGGGGGCGCCCGCCGGGGCCCTGGCACGGGTGCGGGCGCACTACGGGCAGGGGCCGCGATAGCCGGGGCGGGGAACCGACCGGGACCGGGCGACGTGTACGGAGTGGGGAGATCGAATGGTGGTGCGAACGGGGCGGGGGCACCACGGCGGGCACGATAAGAACAAGATCGAGTCAAGCCTGGTGTGAAGACCGGCCCCTTTGGCCATACTGCGGTGAGCGACCGAGGGGGAGGTCACGTGACATACGCACCGGATGCGCCGGCCGCGCCGAGCACGCCACGTGCGCCGGCGACGCCCGCCGCGCCGCCACCGCCGCCACCGCCACCGCCGTCCGTGACGCCGCCCGCCGGGCGCGGGGCGTGGGCCGAGGGCGTGGCGCGGCTGCGTGCCGCCGCGACGACCGAGCCTGGGCGGCTGCGGATCATGGGTGCCGTCCTGGCCGTGCTGGTCGTGGCGTTCGGGGCGGTCACCGCGTTCGAGGTCGCCGACCGCGCGACGGCCGCCGACGACGTGGTGAACCGCAGTCAGCCGCTGAGCGCGGACGCGGCGGACATCTACCGCTCGCTCGCGGACGCCGACACCGCGGCCGCCGGGGGCTTCCTCGCCGGGGCGCAGGAGCCCACCGAGGTGCGCGAGCGGTACGAGAAGGACATCACCACCGCGTCCCGGCTGCTCGTCAAGGCCGCGGCGAACACGGACGGTTCATCGCCGTCCGCCCGTGACATCGCCACCCTCAACGAGTACCTGCCGCGCTACACGGGGCTCATGGAGCGCGCCCGCGCGGCCAACCGGCAGGGCCTGCCGCTGGGCGGCGCGTATCTGCGGTACGCCAACCAGCAGATGAGCACCCAACTGCTGCCCGCCGCCGAGCGGCTGTACGAGGCGGAGACCGCGCGGCTCGCCCAGGACGACCGGGACGCCCGCGCGTGGCCGTTCCTGTCGCTGGGCGCCGGGGTCGTGGTCCTGGCCGCCCTGCTGTGGGCGCAGCGCCGCACCTACCTGCGCACCAACCGGGTGTTCAACCAGGGCCTGCTGGCCGCCACCGCCGCGTCCACGGTGGTGCTGCTGTGGCTGGCGGCCGGGCACACGGTGGCGCGGGCGGAACTGAACGAGGCCAAGGTGCACGGCCAGGATTCGCTCAAGGTGCTGAACGAGGCGCGGATCAACTCCCTCAAGGCCCGCGCGAACGAGAACCTGACTCTGGTCGCCCGTGGCGCGGTGCTGACCGCCGACGGCAAGAGCGACAAGTACGAGACCGACTACGGCACGGGCATGCGCAAGTTGACCGCCGCGCTCGGCGAGGCGGGCCGGCTGGCCGACGACAACCCGGGCAAGGAGCCGGTCGCCGACGCCGCGCGGCGGGTGGCCGAGTGGCAGAAGCGCCACAAGGACGCCCGGGACACGGACGACGGAGGCGACTACGACGGCGCGCTGGCCAAGGTGATCGGCGCCAAGGGCTCCACCGGGGAGTCCTTCGACGACGTGGACGCGGCGCTGGAGAAGGCCCTGGACCACGAGCAGGGCGAGTTCACCCGCGCCGCCGACGACGGGCGCGGAGCGCTGACCGGCCTGCCGGCCGGCGCCGCCGCACTGGCGGTGCTGGGCGCGGCCGGGGCCATCATGGGGGTCAACCGCAGGCTGTCGGAGTACCGGTGAGGGCGAGGGGAGGCACGATGAAGGGCGACGACGACGCGGGCGCGCCGCACCCGGAGGGCGTGACGTGCCCGGACGGCGGCGCGTCCACGGCTGACGGCGGTGCCGCCGGCGCCTCCGGCACGGCCGCCGCTCACCCCGGGCCGCCGGCCGCCGGTGCGGGCCCCGAGGCGGCCCGACGCGAAGCGGCCGGCTCCGTCGGCACCGGCACGGGTGCCGGCCCCGGCGCGGACGTGGACGCCGCCGGCGGGCGCGGGCCCGGCGTGGGCGGCTCGGCCGCCACCGGGCGGGCGGCCAGGGGCGGGCGGGCCCGGGTGGCCGGGCGGCTGCGCGGGTGGGGCGGGGTCGGGGCGATGGCCGTGGCGTGCGGGCTGACCGCCGCGCTGACCCTGGTGCCGCTGTCGCGGAGCGACCTGGGCGCCTCCGAGGTGTCCGGCGTGGGCCGCGTCCTGACCGGCAAGGCCGACGCCTGCGAGGACCCGGAGGCCTCCCTGACGCCGTCCGCCGCCGACGGTCCGGCCATCGACGCCATCAAGGCGCGCGGCAGGCTCGTCGTGGGCGTGGACCAGAACAGCTACCGGTGGGGGTACCGCGATCCGGCCAGCGGCGAGCTGGAAGGGTTCGACATCGACCTCGCCCGGGCCATCGCCGAGGACATCCTCGGCAGCCGGGAGGCCGTCATCTTCCGCGCCATCCCCACCAACCAGCGCATCGCCGCCCTGGAGAACGGGACGGTCGACCTGGTGGTGCGCACGATGACGATCAATTGCAGCCGCATCAAGCAGGTCGCCTTCTCCACCGCCTACTTCCAGGCCGGGCAGCAGGTCCTCGCGCCCGAGCTGTCCGACGTCAAGGGGTACGACTCCTCGCTCAAGGGCAAGCGGGTCTGCTCGGCGGAGGGTTCGACGGCGTACGAGGCGCTGGAGAAGAACTCGTTCGGCGCCGTCTTCAAGGACGAGCACGACGGCCGGCCCGAGGACGAGGACATCCTCACCGTGCCCAACCAGCTCGACTGCCTGGTGCGGCTCCAGATGGGCGAGGTCGACGCGGTCGTGACCGACAACGCGCTGGCCGCCGGCCAGGCGGCCCAGGACCCGGCCGTCGAGCTGAAGGGCAAGCCGTTCACGACGGAGTACTACGGCGTCGCCGCGAAACTCGGCAACGACGACCTGGTGCGGCGCGTCAACCAGGTGCTCGTCGACTATCGCAAGGGGGCGTGGGGGAAGGCGTACGACACCTGGCTGCGCCCCGTCCTGCCCGGCATAGCCGGGCCGCCGGCGCCGAAGTACCGGACCGGCTGACCTTCTTGAGACCCTGCGGGCACGAGTGGAGAGGTGATCGATGGGCGTCACGGGACCCCCTGGGCCGGTGATGGACCGGGACGAGGTGGACCGTGCGCTGGCGCGGCTCGGGGCGGAGCACAAGGCGGTCGAGGACTCGCTGCTCGCCCTCCAGGACCACGCGGGCCGCAGACTCCTCGAAGGCGCCGAGCTGACCGGCACGACCAAGGACCGCTGGGCCACCACCGAGCAGACGATCACCCTGCTGTGGACGTACTTCGACGCGTACACGGCGGCGTTGAACGAGGCGCGCGAGGTGCGCGCCCGGCGCCGGTGGCCCGGCCGCGAGGAGCTGGCCGAGCTGACGGAGCGGCTGCGCGGCGAGAGCGTGACCGTATCGGGTACGTCGGCCAAACTGGCCGAGCGGTTCACGCTGGAGCGGCTGGTGGACCGGATGAACGAGCTGTACGCGAGCTCCCTCGACATGGTGGTGACGGCGGACGCGGTGTGGTCCGCGCTGCCCGCCCGGATAGACCTCCTGGCGGCCGAGCTGCACCGCACCCGCTCGCTGGCGCACTCGGTGGGGGTACGGCCCGGTGAGCACCCGGCGGGGGACGAGCTGGAGTCCATCACGCACGAGCTGGCGACACTGCGGGCGCAGGTGGTGACCGACCCGCTGGCGTTCTGGCGCCCGGCGGCGGGCAGTTCGGCGCCCGGCGGCGGGCGGCCGGACACCGACCGGTACGACCGGGCGGCACGCGCGCTGGAGGACGTGCGCCGCGAGATCGAGGCGGTGCTCCAGGTCCGGCAGGACTCCGAGACACGGCTGCTGCGGCTGCGGGACGTCCTCTCGCGCGCCGACCGGACGCTCGCCGAGGCGCGGGCGGCCCGGGGCGAGGTGCTCGCCAAGATCGCCGCATCGGAGGTGCCGGCGGTCAGCGGTCCGCCGACCGCCCTCCAGGAGCGGCTCGCGACGGCCGCCGAGTACCGGCGGCACGCCCAGTGGCACCGGCTGTCCCCGCTGCTGGAGGCGTTGGAGCGGGAGGCGGAGGACGAACTGCTGCGGGCCCGGGAGCAGTTGACGGCGGTCACCGCGCCGCTCGCGGTCCGGGCGGAGCTGCGCGGCCGGCTCGACGCGTACAAGGCGAAGGTCGCCCGGCACGGCCTGGCGGAGGACCCGCTGCTGATCGAGCGGTACGACGCGGCGCGCCGCATGCTGTGGAGCGCCCCGTGCGACCTGCGGGTCGCCGAGCAGGCGGTGCTGCGCTACCAGCAGGCGGCCGCCGAGGCGCTGTCCGGGTCCGGGCCGGCCGACCGGAGGGGGATGTGATGAACGGCACGTGTCAGCGGCCCGGTTGCGGGGGCTCGTACGAGGACATGGGCGGCGGTGAGCTGTACTGCGACACCTGCGGCCTGGCCCCGGTCGTGTCGGCGACGGGGATGGTGGCGTCGCCGCCGACGGGGATCGCCGGCGGCGGCAAGGGGTCGGCGGGCAGCGCCCGGTCGTCGTCCGGATCGTCCTCGCCGTCGTCCCGGTCGTCCCGGTCGTCGACCTCGCGGCGCTCGGTGTCGGGGCGGCTGTCGCGGTCACTGTCGGGCGGGACGGGGTCCTCGCGGTCGGTGTCGGTGCGCAGTTCGGGTTCGTCCACCGGCCAGTCGGGGCGGGGCAGGCTGGGCGCGGGGCTCGTGTCGATCCCGGCCGTGCCGCGCCCCGATCCGCGCTCGGTGGTGATGGCGAACCCGGAGGTCCCGGAGCGGAAGCGATTCTGCTCCCGTTCGGACTGCGGGGCGCCGGTGGGGCGGGCGCGCGGTGACCGGCCGGGGCGTACGGAGGGCTTCTGCACCAAGTGCGGCCACCCGTACTCGTTCGTGCCGAAGCTGCGCGCCGGGGACGTCGTGCACGGCCAGTACGAGGTGGCCGGGTGCCTGGCGCACGGCGGGCTGGGCTGGATCTACCTCGCCGTGGACCGGGCGGTCTCCGACCGGTGGGTGGTCCTCAAGGGCCTGCTGGACACCGGGGACCAGGACGCGATGGCCGCGGCGATCTCGGAACGGCGCTTCCTCGCCGAGATCGAGCACTCCAACATCGTCCGCATCTACAACTTCGTGGAGCACCTGGACCAGCGGACGGGCTCCCTCGACGGCTACATCGTCATGGAGTACGTCGGCGGCAAGTCCCTGAAGGACATCGCCAACGGGCGGCGCGGGCCGGACGGGCGGCGCGACCCGCTGCCGGTGGAGCAGGCGTGCGCGTACGGCATCGAGGCGCTGGAGGCGCTGGGCCACCTGCACAGCCGCAACCTGCTGTACTGCGACTTCAAGGTCGACAACGCGATCCAGACCGAGGACCAGCTCAAGCTGATCGACATGGGCGCGGTGCGGAGGATGGACGACGACGAGTCGGCCATCTACGGCACGGTCGGCTACCAGGCGCCGGAGGTGGCGGAGGTCGGCCCGTCGGTGGCGTCCGACCTGTACACGGTGGCGCGGACGCTGGCGGTGCTGACGTTCGACTTCCAGGGCTACACCAACGTGTTCGTGGATTCGCTGCCGGACCCGGACAACATCGAGGTGTTCCGGACGTACGAGTCGTTCTACCGGCTGCTGGTAAGGGCCACCGACCCCGACCCGGCGCGCCGGTTCGCCTCGGCGCAGGAGATGGCCGAGCAGTTGACGGGCGTGCTGCGGGAGGTGGTGGCCCTCCAGACGGGCCGCCCCCGCCCGGCCCTGTCGACGCTGTTCGGCCCGGAAACGCGCGTGACGGACACCCGGTTGTTCGCCGAGCCGGACGGCGAGGTGTCGGCCCTGGGCGCCCGGGAGGTGCCGAAGGGACTGGGCCTGTTCGGACGCGGGCCCGTGCCGACGACGTCCGCACCGGCGACGCCCGTACCGGCGCCCGTCGGGGGCGCCGTCCCCGCGCCGCGTACGGAACCGGCCGCCGTGGCCCTCACGCCGCTGCTCGCCCCGCTCGACGCCCGCGCCACCGCGCTGGCGCTGCCCGTGCCGCACGTCGACCCCGGCGACCCGAACGCGGGGTTCCTGGCCGGGCTCATGGCGTCCGCGCCGGCCGAGCTGATCGCCGCCCTGCACACCGCCCCGGCGGCCTCCCTCGAACTGCGGCTGCGCGAGCTGCGCGCCCGCCTCGAAATGGGCGAACCCGGCTCGGCGGTCCGGCTGCTGACGACCCTGGAGGCCCAGCACCCCGACGACTGGCGGGTCGTCTGGTACCGGGGCGTGGTGGCCCTGGCGACCGGCGACAACGAGAACGCCGCCCTGTCGTTCGACGCGGTCTACGACGCCTTCCCGGGCGAGCCGGCGCCCAAGCTGGCGCTCGGCGTGTGCGCCGAGGTGCTGGGCCAGTTGGACAACGCGGCCGAGTACTACCGGCTGGTGTGGACGACGGACCCGAGCCACGTGAGCGCCGCGTTCGGTCTGGCGCGGGTGCGGCTGGCCGCGGGCGACCGCGGCGGAGCCGTCCAGGTGCTGGAGTCGGTGCCGGAGGCGTCGATCCACTACACGGCCGCGCGCGTGGCGGCCGTACGGGCCCGGCTGCGGCGCCGTTCCGCCGCCGAGCCGCTGATCGGCGACCTGACGGCGGCGGCCGACCAGGTGTCCGTGCTGCGGCAGTTCGGGCTGGACGCGGTGCGTCACGAACAGTTGTCCACAGAGGTGCTGGGCAAGGCCCTGGACTGGGTACTCTCCGGTAGTCCCGGAGCGGGGAACGTACGGACCCCGCTGCTGGGCAGCGAACTGGACGAGCGCGGCCTGCGCCTCGGACTGGAACGCTCCTACCGGGTGCTCGCCCGGCTCGCTCAGCGGGGCGAGGAGAGGATCGACATGGTGGAGCGGGCCAACCGCTTCCGCCCCCGGACATGGGTGTGATTGATGTCGCAGAGGCACCAGCTCTCCGCCTGTCCCGGCTGCCAGGAGCCGCTGGAGTCGGGCGACCTGTTCTGCGGTGCGTGCGGGTACGACCTGTCGGCCGTACCTCCGCCGCCGCAGGACCGTCCGACGATGGTCATGGGCTCCCCCGGCTCGGCCGGCTCCACTGCCTCTCCGGGCTCCCCGGTGGGCGGCGCGGCATGGCCCACGGCCCCGGCGGCGCCGCCGTCCGGCGGCCTGCCGGGAGACCAGCCGGACGGCCGGCCGGCCCCGGATCCCTCGGCGGTACGGTTCGACGCCCGCACCACGGACGACGGCGACTTCGAACTCCCGGCGCCCACCACCGGTTCGGCGCCCGCCGCCGGTTCGGCGCCCGCCGCCGGTTCGGCGCCCGCCCCGGGGGCCGCGCCCGGAAGTGCGGCCGCCCCCTGGGAAGCGGCGCACGCGCCCGTCCCGGAGGGCGCCCCCCAGCCCGGCCCCGGAGCGTGGGCGCCCGCCGAGCCGGCCTCGCCGCACGCCACGGGCGAACCGCACGCCACGGGCGCGCCGGACGGCACCGGCGCGCCGGACGGCACCGGCGCGCCGGGCGGCGCGGGCGTGCCCGATCCGCGGGCGGCCGGGCACGCGACGGCTCCGGCGGCCGCCGGGGCCAGGGTGTGCGTGGCCTGCCGGGCGGGGCAGGTGGACGCGGACGGGTACTGCGAGAACTGCGGGCACGCCCAGCCGCGAGAGCGTGACCACATGGAGGAGGAGCTGGGCGCGGTCGCCGCCGTGAGCGACCGGGGTCTGCGCCACCACCGCAACGAGGACGCGTTCGCCGTGTCGTCGACCGCCCTGCCGGACGGCTCGCCGGCCGTCGTCGCGATCGTCTGCGACGGGGTGTCGTCGGCGACCCGCCCCGACGAGGCCTCGGCGGCCGCCGCGGCCGCCGCCAACGAGTCGCTGCTGGCCTCCCTCCCACGCGGTACGCACCCGCAGGCGGCGATGCACGACGCGATCGTCGCCGCCTCCGAGGCGGTCAACGCCCTGGCGGCCGGCGACGGCCGGGACGCGGGGGCGATGGAGCACGACCCGCACCGCCACCAGAACGCCCCGGCCTGCACGCTCGTCGGCGCGGTCGTCGCCGGTGGCCTGCTGGTCGTCGGCTGGGTCGGCGACAGCCGCGCCTACTGGGTGCCGGACGACCGGGGCGGCCCGCCGGCCCGGCTCACCGAGGACGACTCGTGGGCCGCGCAGATGGTCGCGGCGGGCCTGATGAACGAGGCCGAGGCGTACGCGGACGAGCGCGCCCACGCCATCACGGGCTGGCTGGGGGCCGACGCGTACGAACTGGAGCCCCACACGGCCGCGTTCAAACCGGACCGCCCCGGCGTCGTCGTGGTGTGCACCGACGGGCTGTGGAACTACGCGGAGGGGGCGGAGGACATGGCGCGGGTCGTACCGCCCGACGCGGCCGCCCGCCCGCTGCACAGCGCCCAGGTCCTGGTCGGACACGCGCTCGACGGCGGCGGCCACGACAACGTAACAGTGGCCGTCCTGCCGTTCGCCGTGGCGCCCCAAGGGGCAGGATCGGCCTGACCGTTTCGTCCGACGACCAACCGCCCTTCCCCTTACGTCTGTTGTGTGTGCGGAGTCCGAGTCTCCAGGAGCCGATCAGATGGCGAACTTCTCCAAGTCGAACGTGCCGCAGTTCTCGGTGGACGTGTACCAGAACGAGTACCTGCCGGAGGGCGGGCGCGAGGTCAACGCGATCGTCACGGTCACCTCGACGGGCGGCGGCACCAGCGGAGGGGTGCCGCTGGCGGGGACCTCGGTCTCGCCCTCCCACATACCGGGGCAGGCGCCGGCCGCGGCGGTCGTCATCATGGTCGACTGCTCCGGCTCCATGGACTACCCGCCGACGAAGATGCGCAACGCGCGGGACGCCACGGCCGCCGCGATCGACACCCTGCGCGACGGGGTCGCCTTCGCGGTGGTCGCCGGCACCCATGTCGCGAACGAGGTCTACCCGGGCGGCGGGCGGTTGGCCACCGCCGGGGCGCGTACCCGCGCCGAGGCGAAGGAGGCGCTGCGCAAACTGAGCGCGGGCGGCGGCACCGCGATCGGCACGTGGCTGACGCTCGCCGACCGGCTGCTGGCGTCCGCCGACGCACCGATCCGGCACGGCGTCCTGCTGACCGACGGCCGCAACGAGCACGAGACGCCGGAGGACCTGCGGGCGGCCCTCGACGCCTGCGCGGGCCGCTTCACCTGCGACGCCCGGGGTGTGGGAACGGACTGGGAGGTCAAGGAGGTCACCGGGATCGCCTCGGCGCTGCTCGGCACGGCCGACATCGTCGCCGATCCGGCGGGCCTCGCCGCGGACTTCACGCGGATGATGGAGAACGCGATGGGCAAGGAGGTCGCCGACGTCAGCCTGCGCCTGTGGACCCCGGTGGGGGTCGAGATCGTCTTCGTCAAGCAGGTGGCGCCGACGGTGGAGGAGCTGACGGACCGGCGTACGGAGGCGGGGCCCCGGGCCGGTGACTACCCGACCGGCTCGTGGGGCGACGAGTCCCGCGACTACCACGTGTGCGTCCGGGTGCCGGAGGCGGGGATCGGCCAGGAGATGCTCGCGGCCCGTGTCTCGCTGATCCTCCCCGATCCCGCGGGCGGTGCGCCGCAGCCCCTGTCGCAGGGTCTGGTACGGGCCGTGTGGACCGACGACATGGCGGCCTCCACCTCCATCAACCCCCAGGTCGCGCACTACACAGGACAGGCCGAACTGGCACAAGTCATCCAGCAGGGACTGGATGCCCGCAAGTCCGGCGATTTCGACGGCGCGACGGCGAAGCTCGGCCGCGCCGTGCAGTTGGCGGCCGCTTCCGGGAACGCGGACACCGCGAAACTCCTTTCGAAGGTGGTGGACGTGGTCGACGCGGCGACAGGTACTGTGCGACTGAAGGCGAAGGTCGCGGAAGCGGACGAGATGACACTCGAAACCCGCTCCACCAAGACGGTTCGCGTGAAGAACATCCGGAAATAGGTCACGATCTGCACGGCCCGCGGGCCGGTTGAGGAGAGGGGGAAGCGCCGACATGCCGACCTGCCCGAACGGACACCAGTCGGGTTCCGACGACTGGTGCGAGGTCTGCGGCCACCGCATGACCGGGGCGGGCGCGCCTGCGGGTGCCGTTCCGCCGCCGCCTCCTCCGCCCCCGCCGCCGCCCGCGTACGGCTACCCCGGCCCGCCCGGACCCGGTGGCCCCGGCGCTCCCGGGGGCCCCGGTGGGCCCGGCGGCTTCCCGGGCGGTGACCCGAACGCCACCGCCCAGGCGGAGCTGTGCCCGCAGTGCCGTACTCCGCGCGAGGCCATGGCGCCGTTCTGCGAGGAGTGCCGGTGGAACTTCCTCACCAACACGGCGACCTCGTACACCCCCGTGGCACCGCCCCAGAGCCGCCCCGGCGGCCCCGGCGGCCCCGGCGGTCCGCCGCCCGGGCTGAACCTGCCGCCCGGCTTCCAGTCCCAGCCGCCGTCGCCGCCCCAGCCGCAGGCGCCGCGCCCGCCGGACCCGTACGAGTACCAGGGCTCCCGCCCGTCGCAGATGAACCGCCCGGCCGAACCGCTGCCGCCCGAGCCTTCCACGCCCCAGCGCCCGCCGCAGGGCCCCCCGCCGGGTCCGCCGCCTGTTCCCCAGGGGTTCCAGCAGCCCGGCCCGCCGCCTCCGCAGGCCTTCCAGCAGCCCGGCCCGCCGCCCCCGCCGCAGCCCCGGCCGCAGGCCCAGCCCCAGCCGACCGGTGGTGGCGGGGACGACTGGATGCTGCCGCCGCCCGCACAGCAGCAGCCGCAGCAGCAGCCGCCCCAGGCACCCCAGCCGCAGCCGCAGCCGCCCCATCAGCAGCCGCAGCAGCAGGCGCCCGCGGGCTGGACGGCGGTCGTCGCGCCCGACCGTGAGTACTTCATGGCGATGATGCGGCGCAGCGGCCCCGAGGCCGCGGGTCTCAACCTGCCCGCGTACTCCCCGGAGCAGCGGCTGCCGCTGTCCGGCAACCAGATCAGCATCGGCCGCCGACGGCACTCCACGGGCGAGTCACCGGACATCGACCTGTCCGTGCCGCCGGAGGACCCGGGCGTCTCCCACCAGCACGCGGTGCTGGTGCGGCAGCCGGACGGCTCGTGGGCGGTCGTCGACCAGAACTCCACCAACGGCACCACGCTCAACGGCGCCGAGGACCCGATCCAGCCCTATGTCCCCGTCCCGCTCAAGGACGGCGACCGGGTCCATGTGGGCGCCTGGACGACGATCACCATCCGGCGCGGCTAGGCCCTGGCCACCAGGGGCCAGCTATAGGGCCCCTCGGGGTCGTCCAGCCACGCCCACTGGTGCTCGCCGCTGACCGTCACGCCGAATCGTTCCCGCGCG
The DNA here is from genome assembly GCF_055570965.1 of Streptomyces sp. NPDC031064. Taxonomy (NCBI): domain Bacteria; kingdom Bacillati; phylum Actinomycetota; class Actinomycetes; order Kitasatosporales; family Streptomycetaceae; genus Streptomyces; species Streptomyces sp. NPDC031064. The sequence goes on along the minus strand of NZ_JBVIGF010000008.1, from coordinate 376,272 downwards.
GGGCGCCGCTCGCGCTGCCACAGCGAGTACGCCTCGTGCGGGTCCAGGCTGCCCGCGGTCAGCGTCAGCAGGAAGCGGAACAGCTCGTTATCGGTGGCGTGCCGGGGCAGCCCGCCCGTGTGCACCGGCGCGGGCGGGGTCCCGCCGCGCAGCGGCACGAAGTACGCGGACGTGTGCAGGAACCGCCCCTCGGCGTGCTCGGCGTCCCGCACCCGCAGCCGGATGAGCCCGGTGGACAGCGGCGCCAGGACGCGGGCGCCGGGGCGGCACTGCGCGAGCCACGCGGTCGGTACGGAGGACACCGCGCAGGTCGCGATGACCGCGTCGAACGGGGCCCGCTGCGGGCAGCCGCGCGCCCCGTCGCCGGTGACCACGACCGGGTGGTAGCCGGCCGCCGCCAGGTGGGCGCGGGCCGCCTCCGTGATGTCCTCGTCCAGGTCGATGGTGGTCACCCGCTCGTCGCCCAGCCGGTGCGCCAGGAGCGCCGCGTTGTACCCGGTCCCGGCGCCGATCTCCAGGACGGCGTCCCCGTCCCGTACCTCCAGCGCGTGCAGCATTCCGGCCATCAGGGACGGCTGGCTGGCGGACGAGACCAGTTCCCCGTCCCGTACCCGGGTGGCGAGCGGCCGGTCCAGGTAGGCGCCCTCCAGCCAGCGCCTCCGCCGGTCCGGGTCGGAGTCCTCGCACCACAGCCGCTCGTAACCCCCCATGACGCCCACGTAGAAGTACGGCACGAACAGGTGTCGGGGCACCTGTTCGAACGCCGCCCGCCAGGCCGGGTCCTGGAGGTCCCCGCCGGCGGCGATCTCCCGCACCAGCTCGCGCCGCGCCTCGGCGGCGGCTTCGGCGAACGGATCCTCTCGGTGTGTGCGCATATCTCCACCATGCTGCGCGCGCGGCGCAGGCGAGTAGCCCGCGAGGTCCTAGGGCCCGGGTCCTCGGCCGGGGCGTCTGAGACGATGGACTCGTGAATGAGATCCCGCGCGGCACGCTTCAGGAGCAGACCTTCTACGAGCAGGTCGGCGGCGAGCCCACCTTCCGGCGCCTCGTCCACCGCTTCTACCAGGGCGTCGCCCAGGACCCCCTGCTGCGGCCGATGTACCCGGAGGAGGACCTGGGGCCGGCCGAGGAGCGGCTGGTGCTGTTCCTCATGCAGTACTGGGGCGGCCCCCGCACCTACAGCGACAACCGCGGCCACCCCCGGCTCCGGATGCGGCACGCCCCCTTCACCGTGGACCGGGCGGCCCATGACGCCTGGCTGAAGCACATGCGTGCGGCGGTCGACGAGCTCGGCCTCTCGGAGGAGCACGAGCGGACGCTGTGGAACTACCTGACGTACGCCGCCGCGTCGATGGTGAACACCCCGGACTGAGGCGGTTCACACTCGGTGACGGGTAAGTGACAGAAAAGGTTCCGGCCAACTCCGCCGCACCCCGTCCCCATGGGCACCCACGACCCCCTAAGTTCACAGCCGCAACACATCGAACGGGCATCCGCAGTCGGCGGGTGCCCCTCGTCTTGTGGAGGTGCGACGTGCGACGGAGGACCACACGGCTGGGTGCCGTGGCGATCGCGACGGTGACGGCGCTGCTCGGTGCCGGTACCGCCTTCGGTGACACCTTCTACGTCTACGAGGGCGAGGACTTCGGCTACATCGGCCGGGACCACAAGTACGCCGGGGTATGCGACCGCGAGTACGACGGCTTCAACGTCTACGTCAACTTCAAGCGGACGACGCCGGACACCGTCGTGCGCATGGAGGAGACGAACGGCTACTGCAAGACCTCCTCGACCGGTACGTACTCGATCTACACCATGCAGACGTGCGAGAACCGTCCGCTGGTGTCGGACGCGTGCTCCGCCTGGAAGAGGCACCCCTGACCGTCATGACCGCACCCACCGTCATGGTCTCCGGGCTGACCTGCGAGCTCGGCGGCCGCACCCTGCTGCGGGACGCCGGGATGACCGCCCGCCCCGGCGAGTCCGTCGCCGTCACCGGGCCCAGCGGCAGCGGCAAGTCCACCCTGCTCTCCTGCCTCGCCGGGCTGCACCGCCCCCGTGCCGGGACCATCCGGGTGTGCGGCACCGACACCGCCGCGCTGCGGCCCGCCAAGGCCGCGGCGTGGCGGCTGAACACCCTCGGCTTCGTCTACCAGTTCGGCGAGCTGCTGCCCGAGCTGAGCGCGGTCGAGAACGCCGCCCTGCCGCTGCTGATCGCCGGGAAGGGCCGCCGGGAGGCGTACGGGACGGCCGGGCGGCTGCTGCGCGAGCTGGGCGTGGGCAAGGTGGCCGACTCGCCCGCGGGCGTCCTGTCCGGCGGGGAGCGCCAGCGGGTCGCGGTGGCCCGCGCGCTGTCGACCCGGCCGCCGGTGGTGCTCGCCGACGAGCCGACCGGGGCGCTCGACGAGCGGGCCACGGACGATGTGTGCGCGCTGCTGTTCGGGCTGCCCGTCCAGTACGGCTGCACGCTGGTCGTGGTCACGCACAATCCCGTGGTCGCCTTCTACGCCGACCGCCAACTGACCCTCCGGGACGGCGCGTTGCACGAGGCCACGGACACCACCGACACCACCGCGGCGGGCGCGTGAGCGGGGCCCGGCGCCGTGGCGCGACCGCACACCTGCTCGCCGTGGGCCGCCGCGCCTCGGCCGGGGCGGGCGGGGCGGCCGGCCGGCGCGATCCCCGGCTGACCGTCCAGGCCCTGGCCCTGGTGCTCGCCGCGATGGCGGCGGCGCTGCTGGTGTGGTCCGCGCAGGCGGTGCACGCCGTGTACGAGGGGCGGGACTCGCGCGTCTCGGCCCGGCTGCCCGTGCCCGCCGCGCAGCCCGGTACGGAGCCGGCCGCGTGGTGGACGCAGAGCGACGACAGCTTCCGGGAGTGGACCTTCTCGGTGGTGTACCTGGAGCCCGCCGCCCCCTCCGCTCCCCTGCCGCCCGGCCTGCCCCGCTGGCCGGAGCCGGGGGAGGCGTTCGTGTCACCGGCCCTGCTCGACGCCATGCCGGCGGCCAGCACCCGGTTCGGCCGGCTCGCGGGCACGGTCGCGGAGGAGGGGCTGGCCGACGCCGGAGAGCTCTTCGTGTACGCCCGCCCGTCGGCCGGCGTGACCATCCGGGGGTACGAGACGACGCTGGGGATCACCGGCTTCGGCGCCGAGCGGCCGGCCGGCCCGCCGTACTTCGTCAGCCAGTCGTTCGACCGGCCGGAGAGCGACCTGTACTGGCTGCTGGTCCCCCAGCTCGGGCTGCCCGTCGCCGTGCTCCTCGTCGTCGCCTCCCGGCTCGGGGCCCGGCAGCGGGACCGGCGGCTCGCGGTGCTGTACGCGATCGGCGGCGGGCGTTCCGTACGCGCGAGGATCGCGGCCGGGGAGTGCCTGCGTCCACTGGCGGCCGGGACGCTCCTCGCGGGCCTGCCGCTGCTGGTCGTCACGCTCACCGGCGTACGGCTGCCGCTGACCGGTTACGAGGTGGCGGCGGCCGATCTGGCGCCGCTGCGGTGGCAGTTCCCGATCGCGCTGGCGGCCGGCTGGGTGGCCCTGTGCCTGCTGTTCGCCGCGCTGCACCTGCGGGTGCGGCCCGCCGGGCCGGGGCGGCCCCGGCCCGCGCGGCCCCTGCCGTCGGCCTGGCCCGGCGTGCTGAGCGGCATCGGTGGCCTGGCGGTGGTGTCCGGGGCGGCGGCGGGCGGGGCGATGGGCATCCGGCTCTTCGTGCTGGGTACGACCCTGACGCTCATCGGGCTGCCCCCGCTGCTGGGGCGGGCGGCGGCCCGGGTGTCCGTCAGGCTGACCGGGCGCGGCACGGGCAACGCGGCGCGGCTGGTCGGCGGGCGCTGGGCGGCCGCCCACCCCGCGGTGATCGCCCGGGCGGGCGCGGCCCTCGTCGTCATGCTGGGCCTGGTCGCGCAGGCCGTGGTGATGGTGACCGACCTGACGAGCGAGGCCCGCAACGCCACGGTGCTCGGTGAGCGTTTGGACGACCGGCTCCTGGAGGTCTACAGCGCGCCCACGGGCGAGGCGGCCAACGCGCGGTTCACCGCCGCGCTGGCCCCGGAGGACCGGGTGCTGCGGGTGGTGCCGGGCGGCGGCCCGTCCGGCTCCGGACCGCCCGTGCTGCGCGGGGACTGCCGTGACCTCGCGGCGCTGGGGGCCATGCGGTCCTGCCCCCGGGACCGGCCCGTGCCGGTGCAGGAGGTCTACCGCGAACGCACGCCCCGAACGGAGGCACTGCGCTGGATGAGCTTCGGACTCGTGCACGTCCAGGCGGCCGCCTCCCGGGAGCGGTTGCTGAAGGAGCAGGGGCCCTTCGTCGTCCTGACGAGCGGGCCGGAGGGGCGGGAGCGGGCGGAACGGGCCGCCCGTGCGACGCTGCCGCTGCCGCACGTCGGTGTTCCCGGGGACACCAGTGTCATCGGTGCCCAGGCCCGGGCGCGGCAGGCCGACTGGGTGGTGCTGGTGGCGGCCGTCGGGTTCCTGCTGCTCGCGTTCACGGGGGCCGCCGGGCTGCTGCACGCCTTCCTGGACCGGGCCGACGAGCTGCGGGCGCTGGCCGGGTACACCTCGGGCGCGCGGTTCCATCTGCGGGTCGCCTGGTGGGGCATGGGCGTTCCGATGGCGTGCGCGCTGGGCCTGGCCGCGCTGTTGGCGGGGGTCCTGGCGGCGGTGAACCTCGGTTTCCTCTCCCCGTCGGGGAGTTCACCGCTCGGGCTGCTGGGCGGCGGGCTGGCGCTGGCGGTGGTGGTGTGCGGGGCGGCGACCGTACTGGGCGGGTGGCTGGGCGCCCGGTTCACGCACCGGTGGGTGCCGCGCGGCGACTGAGGCGTACGGACGTGCCCGCAGGGCGGTACCGCGGCGCCGGATAACGGTCACGATCCAGTCAAGGTCCGCCCGCAAGCGGTTACTCGGGCGCGTGCCCTCTGAAAGCATCCGTTGAACGATCAGGCGTTCGACGGCGCTGGGGGGCTGTGTGACCGGCTTTGTGTTCCTGCGCGTCCGCGCGCACCGGTTACTTCTGGCCGCCGCGCTCCTCGCCGTCCTGCTGACCACGTCGGTACTCGCCGCGCTGGCCGCCTTCTCGGGGTCCATCGGCGACGCCGCCCTCCGCCACACCCTGCACGGCCGGGCCGCCTCCGCGGCCTCGCTCGTGGTCACCGCCCACGTCCCGCTGGAGCGCCGCGACGCCGCCGACCAGGCCGCCCGGGAGGGGGCCCGCGAGGCGTTCGGCGGGCTGCCGGTGACCGTACGGAAACTGGAGCGCTCCGGTTCGTACGCCCTGCCGCGGGCGCTCCAGCCGCCCACCGCCCGCACGGGCGAGCCCGACCTCACCCACTTCGCCGCCCTGGACCGCTCGCGCGTCCGCCTGGTCCGGGGCACCTGGCCCGTCTCCGGTGCGCGGATCCAGGCCGCGCTCCCCGCGGCCGCCGCCCGGAAACTCAGCCTGGAGCCCGGGGACCGGCTCACGGTCACCGACCGGCTCGGCGGGAAGCCCGTCACGGTGAGGATCACCGGCCTGTACCGGCCGGCCGACCCCGCCGACCCGTACTGGCGGTTGGACACGCTCGGCGGCCGTGGCGTCCGCACGGTGGTCTTCACCACATACGGTCCCCTGCTCACCGACCCGGCGGTGCTCGGCTCCGGCCGGGTCAGCGCCGACGAGACGTCCTGGCTGGCCTCCGCCGACTTCCGCACGCTCACCACCGACGACATCGGTGCTCTGCGCGAGGCGGCGACGTCCGGTCCCGCCGCCCTCGCCACCGACCCGGCGTTCGGTGGCGCGGCGACCGCGCGCACCTCTCTGCCGACCGCCCTCGGCGAGACCGAACGGGCGCTGCTGGTGGCGCGCTCGACGCTGATGATCGTGGCCGTGCAGTTGGTGCTGCTCGCCGCGTACGCGCTGCTGCTGGTCGCCCGGCTGCTCGGCACGGAACGGGCGGGCGAGACCGAGCTGCTGCGGGCCCGGGGCGCCTCGCGACGGCGGATCGCCGCGCTCGCGGCGGTCGAGGCGCTGCTGCCGGCCGTACCGGCGGCGGTGGTCGCGCCGTTGCTGGCCGGGCCGCTGACGCGGCTGCTGGCCTCCGGCGGTTCGCTCGACCGGATCGGGCTGCGGCTCGAGGACGCCCCGGCCGGTCAGGTGTGGCTGGTGGCCGTCGGGGTGGCGGTGTGCTGCGCGGCCGCCGTGGTGGCGCCGGCGCTCGCGGCGGCCGCCGGTCCGGTGCGGTTGCCGCGCGGGCGGGCGGGCACGTTGCCTGCGCCGGTGCGGGCGGGTGCGGACGTCGGGCTGCTGGTGATCGCGGCGGTGGCGTACTGGCGGCTCGACCGGCAGACGGCTTCCTCGGGCAGCGGGGTGCTGAGCGGGGGCCGGGACGGCGGCCTGGGCATCGACCCCCTGCTGGTGGCGGCGCCCGCGCTGGCGCTGCTGGCCGGGACGGTGCTGACGCTGCGGCTGCTGCCGCCCGCCGCCCGGCTGGCGGAGCGGCGCGCGGCGGGCGGGCGCGGGCTGTCGGTGGCGCTGGCGGGCTGGCAGTTCAGCCGGCGCCCGCTGCGCGGGGCGGGCCCGGTGCTGCTGCTGGTGCTGGCCGTGGCGATGGGCATGCTGGCGATCGGTCAGGGCGCTTCGTGGGACCGGTCGCAGCGCGACCAGGCGGACTTCGCGACCGGCGCGTCCATCCGCGTACTGGACGACCGGACCGGTGATCCGGGCCGCGCGGGGGCGTACGCGCGGCTGCCCGGGGTACGGGACGCGGCGCCCGCCCACCGCGCGGTGACGGAGCTGCCGGGCGACCGCTCGGCGACCGTGCTGGCGCTGGACACCGCCCGCGCCCGTGAACGGCTGCTGCTGCGCGGTGACCTGGCGGACGAACCGCCCGGCCCGCTGCTCGACCGGGTCGCCCCGCCGCGCGAGGCCCGGCCCGGGGTGCCCCTGCCGGACGGCACCGTGCGGCTGCGGCTCACCACCCGGGTGACCGGCGCGGGCGGCGCCGTCGACGCCGCCGTGACGGTGGAGGACCGCCACGGCCTGGCCTACCGGCTGCCGCTCGACGAGGACGGCACCGTCGACCTGGGCGCGGCCTCCGGCGGCCCCGCCGGTCCGGTGACCGTGACCGGTGTGGAACTGTCCGGCCCGCTGCCCTACGAGAAGGGCGAGCGGCACCGGTTCACGCTGGAGCGGCTGGTCGCCGTCACGTCGGACGGCGCCGAACGGCCGGTACCGGCGGCGTCGTTCGCCACCTGGCGCGGGCGGCTCACCCACAGCGAGGACGCCGCCCGGGTCAAGCCCGTGACGGTCACGTCCTCCGCCCGTACGCCGCTGACCGTGGCCTACGACCCGGGCGTCACGCTCGTCGACCCCCGCTTCGACCCGCACCACTTCACGGTCCTCGCCACCGCGCCGCCCCCGGCTCGCGCGGACGCGGTGCCCGCGATCGCGACCGACGCGTTCCTCGACGCCGCCGGGGCGCGGCGCGGCCAGAGCCTGGACGTGACGCTCGCGGGCCGCCAGGTGCGGGTGACGGTCGTCGGCACCGTACGGGACCTGCCGACGACCACCTCCGGTGCCCTTCTGGTCGACCTGGACGCGGTGAACCGCACCGGGCTCGCCCTCGCGCCCACCGAATGGTGGCTCACCCCCGCCCCGGGCCGGGCCGCCGGGGTCGCGGCGGCGCTGCGGGCGCAGCCCGACCGGGACCGGGCGCAGGTGCTGGTGCGCGACGAGGCGGCCGCCGAGCTGCTGGGCGACCCGCTGGGCGCGGGGCCGCGCTCGGCGCTCATGGCGGTGGCGGCGGCCGCGGCCGCTCTGGCGGCGGTGGGCTTCGCGGTGAGTGCGGCCGGGACGGTGCGGGAACGGGCCGCCGAGTTCGCGGTGTTGCGGGCGCTGGGCGCGCCGCGCCGCCGCCTGGCCAGGCTGCTGGCGGCCGAACAGGGCCTGCTCGTCGGCATCGCGCTGCTGCTGGGCCTCGCCCTCGGCACCGTACTGACCCGGGCCGTCGTGCCGCTGGTGGTCCTGACCGGCCGGGCGGCGCAGCCGGTGCCGCGCGTGCTGGTCGAACTGCCGCCGGGGCAGGTGGCCGTGCTGCTGGCGGCCGTGGCGGCGCTGCCCCTGCTGACGGTGGCCGCCATCGCGCTGCGCCGCCACGACCCGGCCGTCACGCTGCGGCACCAGGCCCCTGCCCCGGGAGGCAACTGACATGCGGCTCAAGGGGGTTGTCGCGGGTGACGCGCCTGCCGCGCCCGTCGCGCCCTGGGTGCGGACCCGGCTGCGGACCTTCCCGGGGGCGGCCGTGGCACTGGCCCTGCTGGTGACGGTGACGGCGTTCCTCGCCGCCGCGTTCCCGCGTGCCGTCGACGCGTACGAGACGGAGGGGCTGCGCCACCGGATCGGCACCGCCGCCCCGCGCGACAGCGTCGTCGAGGTGACCGTGCGCGCCGACCGGGACACCAGGGAGGCGGACGTACGGCCGCAGTCCTTGCGGGCGCTGCACCGGGCGGTCCTGGAGGCCCTGCCGGAGCCCGTACGGGCCGTCGCCGCGCAGTCGTCGTACGGCGTGCGGACCGCCAAGCCGCTGCCCGCGACCGACGTCTCGCTCCCGGCGCCCGACGGCCTGCCGCCCGAGTTCACCCTGGCCACGCCCTCGGACCTGTCCCGGCACGCCACCGTGCGCGCCGGCCGCCTCCCGGCCGGCCGTGCGACGGCGAGCGCCGCCGAGGTGGAGGCGGCGGTCACCAGCGACACCGCGAAGTCGCTGAAGCTGTCCGCCGGTTCGGTGGTCCATCTGTCGCGTGACGGGCGCGCGCCCCTCACCGTACGGATCACCGGCATCCTCCAGCCCCGGTCGCCCGAGGGCGCCTACTGGTCGGTCGAACCGCTGCTGCGCACACCCGTGCTCACCGCCAGGAACTCGACGGGCGCGCCGAGGTTCTTCTGGGACGCCGCCCTGCTCCTGCCCCCCGACGCGGCGCCCGTGCTGCTGGGCACGGGCGGTGAGCCGCAGGCCTTCTGGCGGATCGCCCCCGGCACCGCGCACCTGACCGCCGCGGACGCTCCCGCGCTGACCGGCGCGGTCGCGTCGCTGACGGGCGGACCCGATCTGCTGAAGGTGCGTCAGCGGCTGGGAGCCGGCGCGTTCGTGGACACCCGGCTCGGTGACCTGCTCGCCTCCTACGACGGGATGCGGGCCGCCATAGGACCGGTCGTCGCGGTCGCGGCGTTCGGGATCGGGTCGGTGGCCGTCGTCGTGGTGGTGATGGCGGGCGGGCCGGCCGCCGCGCGGCGGCGGGACGAGCTGGCGCTGCTGCGTGCGCGCGGTGGTTCGCTGCCCGGGATCGGCGGGCGGCTGCTGGCGGAGACGGCCGTGGTCGCGGTCCCGGCCGCCGCGCTGGGGCTGCTGCTCGCCGTGTGGCTGGTGGGCTCGGGACGGCTCGGGTACGCGGTCGCCGGCGCGGGTGCGGTGGCGCTGGTGGCGTGCGCCGCGCTGCCACTGCGGGCCGTGTACCCGCACCGGCGGCCGGGGGCGCACGGGGGCCGGGACGACCTGGTCGGCGCGCGGCCCTCGCGGGGGCGCACGGTCGCCGAACTGACGCTGCTGGTCCTGGCCGCGGGCGCGGTGACGGCACTGCGGCGGCGGGGCGTCGGTGCGGAGTCGGGCGACCCCTTCGCGGGCTCGGCGCCGGTGCTGGTGGGCCTGGTCGCCGCCCTCGTCCTCGTACGGCTGTATCCGCTGCCGCTGCTGTGGCTGGCCCGTCCGGCGCGGAGGCTGCGGGGCGTGGTGGGGCCGCTGTCGCTGGCGCGCGCGGGCCGGTCGTCGGCGGCCGGGGCGCTGCCGCTGCTGGCGCTGCTGGTCGCGTTGACGACGGCCGCGTTCGGCGGCTCGGTGCTGGCGGGGGTGGCGGCGGCCCGGGAGGACGCGTCGGTGCTGGCGACGGGCGCGGACGCCCGGGTGGCGGGCGCGGCGGAGGCGGTGCCGCTGCCGGACGGGCTGGCGGAGGCGGTACGGGGCGTCGGGGGCGTGCGGGACGCGGTGGCGGTACAGGTCGAGTACGGCGTGCCGGTGGCCGCCCAGCCGGGTGTGCCGGGGTCGATGAGCGTGACGCTGATCGGCGTGGACCCCGACGCGTACGCAGAACTGACGCTCCGCACCGGCCTGGGCGGCTTCCCGGCCGCCCGGCTGAAGAACGCGGGCGCGGGGGACGGCCGCGTGCCGCTGCTGCCCGCGATCGTCTCGCCGTCGGTCGCGCGGCTGATCGGTACCGAGCAACGGCTGATCCAGTCCCACGCCGGGAACTTCCGGGTGCGGGTGGCGGGTGTGCGGGAGCGGACCCCGGCCGTGCCCGGCGCGGACTTCATCATCGTGAACGCCGCCGACCTCACGTACCGGGCCGACACGGTGCTGCTGGTCAGCGGCTCCATGGCGGGCGGCGAGCTGCGGTCCGCCGTCCGGTCGGCGGCCGCCGGCTTCTCCGTCCTGCTCCGGTCGGAGGCGCGTGCCGCGTTCGTCGAGTCGCCGATGCAGAGCGGTGCCGAGCGGGTCTACGCGGCGGCCGTCGCGGCGGGCGCCGGGTACGCCGCCCTCGCGCTGCTGCTGTCGCTGCTGCACAGCGCGCCCGAGCGGGCGGCGCTGCTGGCGCGGCTGCGCACGATGGGCCTGACGCGGCGGCAGGGACGGTGGTTGCTGGTTCTGGAGGCGCTGCCGCAGGCGCTGCTCGCGGCGGCCGGCGGGGTGCTGGCCGGGTGGGCGGCGATCGCGCTGCTGGCGCCGGGTGTCGACCTGGCGCGGCTCGCGCTGGCGGCGGCGCCGGGGCTCGCCACGTTCGACGGCGCGCCGCTGCGGGCCGATCCGTGGTCGCTGGTGCTGCCCGCGGCGGGGCTGGTGGCGCTGGCGGTGGCGGTCGCGGTGGCACAGGCCTGGTGGGTGGCCCGCCGGGGCTCGATCGGGGAACTCAGGGCAGGAGACGTGCGATGACGGACACGACTGCGGCGACTGCGGCGACTCTGGCGGCTTTGGAGGCGCGCGTCGCGGCGCGCCGCGACGGCCCCGCGTACGGCGACGGCGCGATGATCGCCTGCGACCGCCTCGTCCGTGTCTTCACCGCCGACGGGGTGGAGGTACAGGCGCTCCAGGGGCTCGATCTGCTGGTCCGGCAGGGCGAGTTGATGGCGCTGGTCGGGGCGTCCGGCAGCGGCAAGTCGACGCTGATGAACATCCTGGCGGGCCTGGACGTACCGACGGCGGGCGCGGCGACGGTGGCGGGCTGCGACCTGCTCGCCATGGACGCGAAGGCGAGGCTGCGCTACCGGCGCGACGTGGTCGGCTTCGTCTGGCAGCAGACGGCCCGCAACCTCCTCCCCTACCTGACCGCCGCGCAGAACGTCGCCCTGCCGATGCAGTTGCGCGGCCGTGCGAAGCGGGGGCGGAGGGCCGAACGGGCGCTGGAGCTGCTGTCGATGCTGGACGTCGCGGACTGCCGCGACCGGCGCCCGCACCAGATGTCCGGCGGCCAGCAGCAGCGCGTCGCGATCGCCGTCGCCCTGGCCAACTCGCCGTCCGTGTTGCTCGCCGACGAGCCGACGGGCGAGCTGGACTCGGCGACGGGCGAGCAGGTCTTCGCCGCGTTCCGCCGGGCCAACGAGGAGCTGGGCACCACCATCGTGATCGTCACGCACGACCAGGCGGTGGCGGGCGAGGTCCGCCGCTCGGTCGCCATCCGCGACGGCCGCACGTCCTCGGAGGTGCTGCGGCGCACGGAGGTGGACGCACAGGGCCAGGAGTCGATGGTGGCCCGCGAATACGCCACCCTGGACCGCGCGGGCCGCCTCCAACTGCCCGCCGAGTACACGGAGGCGCTGGGCATGCGGCACCGGGTACTGCTGGAACTGGAGCCCGACCACATCGCGGTACGCCCGGACGACGCCCCCTGACGTCCGGGTCAGACCGCGGTGACCGTCAGCCCCGTACCGAGGCCGGCCTTGCGGACGGCGATCGATCCGTAGGGGGTGCGCAGCCGCAGCCAGGCGCCCGCGGTGAGCAGGGCCACCGGCACGTCGTGCGGGGGCAGGAAGCCCAGCGACTGGGCGGCGTGCACCGCCCGCAGCGGCAGGCCGGTGGAGCCGATCGTCCGGGACCAGATCTCACGGCCGAGCCGGTCGCGCTCCGCGCGTGTGCGGCGCTCGGCCGGCAACTCGCCGTCGCGGGCCCGGAATTCGGCCACCGCCGCCGCGATCGCCCCACGCAGTCCGGCGGCGTCCGGGAGGCCGGGGAGCTCCTGCCAGCCGCCGCGCGGGGGCAGGACGCCCGCCCACGGCGGGCCGGTGACGGGGGCGGGCACCATGGCCTTGCCCGCCGACTCCTCGATGCCCTCCAGGAGCTGCCCGGCGGACACGGTGACGTCCAACGGCGCGTCCTCCAGGAGCGCGGCCGTACGGATGGCCAGCACGTCGAAGGAGGCCGGCCGGCCGAACACGGCCAGGGCACCGCCACCCGCCTGGAGGCGGACGGCGGCGGCCCGGTCGTAGTGGATCAGCCGGGCCAGGAAGGCCGCGAGGTCGGCGGCCTCCCTGGGGTCGGCGAAGTGCAGCGGCGGCGTCATGCTGCCGCCGGCTCCCCGTGCATGCCGTCGTCCACGTACTCCTGGAGGAACGAGCGCTCCTCCGCCGTGATGCGGCGCGGGCGCTGGGCCTCCAGGTCGAACGGCACGACGACCGTCGAGGCCCGCACGTACACCTGGTCGGGGTCCTTGATCTCGTACGCGATCGTCAGCGACGCCGCGCCGATCTTCGTGACCCACGACTCGATGGTCACCGGCTCGTGCCGGTGGACCAGCGGCCGTACGTAGTCGATCTCGTGCCGGGCCACGACGGACCCGCCGGAGAACGACGGCGAGCCGTTCCCCGGCGCCAGCCGGAACATGAAGTCGATCCGCGCCTCCTCCAGATAGCGGAGGAAGACGACGTTGTTGACGTGCCCGAAGGCGTCCATGTCCGACCAGCGCAGGGGACAGCGGTAGATATGACGAGCCACTGCCGCTGCCTCAGCCCCGGGTGAGCTTCTTGTACGTGGCGCGGTGCGGCCGGGCCGCGTCCGGGCCGAGGCGCTCGATCTTGTTCTTCTCGTACGACTCGAAGTTGCCCTCGAACCAGAACCACTTGGAGTCGCCCTCGTACGCCAGGATGTGCGTGGCGACCCGGTCGAGGAACCAGCGGTCGTGGGAGACGACCACGGCCGCGCCGGGGAACTCCAGCAGGGCGTTCTCCAGCGACGACAGGGTCTCGACGTCGAGGTCGTTGGTCGGCTCGTCGAGGAGCAGCAGGTTGCCGCCCTGCTTGAGGGTCAGCGCCAGGTTCAGGCGGTTGCGCTCACCGCCGGACAGGACGCCGGCCGGCTTCTGCTGGTCCGGGCCCTTGAAGCCGAAGGCGGAGACGTACGCGCGGGACGGCATCTCGACCTGGCCGACGTTGATGTAGTCGAGCTCGTCGGAGACGACCGCCCACAGCGTCTTCTTCGGGTCGATGTTGGCGCGGCTCTGGTCGACGTAGGAGATCTTGACGGTCTCGCCGACGCGGATGGAGCCGGAGTCCGGCTCCTCCAGGCCCTGGATCATCTTGAACAGGGTGGTCTTACCGGCGCCGTTCGGGCCGATGACGCCCACGATGCCGTTGCGCGGCAGCGTGAAGCTCAGGTCGTCGATGAGGACCTTCTCGCCGAAGGCCTTGTTGAGGTTCTCGACCTCGACGACGACGTTGCCCAGGCGCGGGCCCGGCGGGATCTGGATCTCCTCGAAGTCCAGCTTCCGGGTCTTCTCGGCCTCGGCGGCCATCTCCTCGTAGCGGGCCAGACGGGCCTTGGACTTGGCCTGCCGTCCCTTGGCGTTGGAGCGGACCCACTCCAGCTCTTCCTTGAGCCGCTTGGCGCGCTTGGCGTCCTTCTGGCCCTCGACCTTCAGACGCGCCTGCTTGGTCTCCAGGTACTTGGAGTAGTTGCCCTCGTAGGGGTAGGCGCGGCCGCGGTCGAGCTCCAGGATCCACTCGGCGACGTTGTCCAGGAAGTACCGGTCGTGGGTGATGGCGACGACGGTGCCGGCGTACTTGGCGAGGTGCTGCTCCAGCCACTGCACGGACTCGGCGTCCAGGTGGTTGGTGGGCTCGTCGAGGAGCAGCAGGTCGGGGGCCTCCAGCAGCAGCTTGCAGAGCGCGACGCGGCGCTTCTCACCACCGGAGAGGTTGGTGACGGGCCAGTCGCCGGGCGGGCAGCCGAGGGCGTCCATGGCCTGTTCGAGCTGGGCGTCCAGGTCCCACGCGTTGGCGTGGTCGAGCTGCTCCTGGAGCTTGCCCATCTCCTCCATGAGCTCGTCCGTGTAGTTCGTGGCCATCTCCTCGGCGATGGCGTTGAACCGGTCGAGCTTGCCCTTGATCTCCGCGACGCCGTCCTGGACGTTCTCCAGGACCGTCTTCGTCTCGTCCAGCGGCGGCTCCTGGAGCAGGATGCCGACGGTGTACCCGGGCGAGAGGAACGCGTCACCGTTGGAGGGCTGCTCCAGACCGGCCATGATCTTGAGCACGGTGGACTTACCGGCGCCGTTCGGGCCGACCACACCGATCTTCGCACCGGGCAGGAAGCTCAGCGTCACGTCATCGAGGATGACCTTGTCGCCGTGCGCCTTGCGCGTCTTGCGCATCGTGTAGATGTACTCAGCCAAGAGAAACCGTCCGGCAATCCGAGAGTGGGCAGATACACCCCATCTTGCCTGACGTCCACCCCGCGAAGGAAACCAGTAAGACGGCCGCACCCCTACCGGCGCCTCCCCCGGGGCGCCTGAGGTAGCCGACCGGTCGCGCTCCGTCGCCACGGCCGGGCAGGGACCCGCGGGGCGGGGGCCCGGGGCGGGGCGGCGGTGGCGGTGGCGGTGGCGGGCGCCCGGCGGGTGAGGCCGGCGGGCGCCCGGCCGAGGGCGGGCGAAGTCGGCGGGGGCGGGGCCGGCCCGGGTCCGGGGCGGGTGCCCCGGAGGCGTCAGTCGTCGGTGCCCGGGTCCTTCTTCTTACGGAGGAGGAACACGGCGGCGCCGCCGAGCACCACCATCGCCAGGGCTATGCCCGCGATCATGGGGGTGGCGCCGGACGCGCCGGTCTCGGCCAGGTCCGGGCCGTCGTCCGCCGCGCCGAGGCCGGCCGAGGTGCCGCCGGCCGAGAGGGGGCTGGGCTGCGGGCCCTGCTGACCGGTCATGGTCACGGCCGTGCTGCCGGCGGTCCGGCAGTCGAGGATGCCCTTGAACGTCTTCCTGAAGCCGCCGGGTCCGGTGATGGTGAAGTCGTACGCCTGGTCCTCGGCGACCGGGATGGTCACCGTCCGGGACTCGCCCGCCTGGACGGCGTAGGTGAGGCCCATGAGCTCGAAGCTGAACGGGGCGGTGCCCTTGTTGGTGGCCGTGACGTCCACCCCGCCCTCGGCGCAGTTCTTCCTGGCCGAGAGCGCCGGGATGGCGCCCGCCGTGGCCCAGGTGGCCGTGGCGGTCGCGGAGACGGTCGACTCGCTGGAGCCGGCCAGGATCTGCGTCTGGCTCTTGGTGACCCCGGCGAAGGCCCGGCCCACCGGCACGGAGGTGGTGGCCTGCACGGTCAGGGCGGCGGACCCGTCGGCGGCCTTGGCGGGCACGTCGAAGTACAGGCGGCTGCCGTCGGCCGCCGACGTGACCGGCTTGCCGTTCTTGTCGGTGATCCGGATGCCACTGGCGGCCGCGTCGGCGGGCGGGGTCACCGTGACGCGTCCGGCGTCGGTGCGCACGGTCACCGGGCCGATCCGGGTGCCGGCCGGGCCGGACACGGCGCTGGGCTCCAGGCTGAGCGAGGCCCTGGGCTCCGGGGCGTTCTCGGCCTCTTTCTCCAGCCAGTCGGCGAGCTTCTCGGCCGCCGGGTCGAGCGCCTGGACCTGAGCGTCGTCCGAGTAGCGCCAGATGGCGACCTGGGTGCCGGCGGCCGCCGTCGCGGCGGTCAGCGGACCCGTGCCGGCCTTCTCGGCCAGCCCCACCAGGTCGTCGACCTGGGGGTAGGAGTGCTGGAGGATCCAGCGGATCCGGCCCGCGTCCCTGTTCCCGCCGAGGGAGGTCTGGTCCCAGGAGGTCTCCAGGTACCTGGCCTTGTCCTGGGTGGGGTTGTGGAGGTCGACGCAGTACGTCTTCAGGGTGCCGCCGCCGTCGACGGTCATCTCGAACAGGCCGGCGGGGATCTCCTGCTTCTCCCCGTCGAGGCGGAGCACCGCCTGGTCGAACGTGGTGAGCCCGTTGAGGGTGGCGGTGGCACCGCCCTGGTGCTGCGGCGCCTCGTCGGCCGCGGCGGCGGACGCCCCGGCCACGAGGCCCCCGGCGACCAGACCGGAGGTCACGACCGCGGCGAGGAGACGGGCGGGACGCCTCCTCCGCCTCCGTACAGAAAACGCAGCAAACACAGAATTCCCCTCCGGGCGAGACCCTTTCGCGTGTGGCGCGTGGGGGGAGTGCCTCGCCTGCCGACTCAAGTGCCCCGTGAGTACCCGGGAATCCTAGAGAGAGCCGACCCCGCACAGTCCCCTGTCATACCGTCAGACGACCATTCCGACTCGCAATCGTTATCGCGAACCCGTTTCAGCAGGTCCGCGCCCGTCGAATCTCCACGTCCCCGCGCCGCTCGGTGGTCCTCTCCTGACGCACCGTCACGACACCAGCTCCGCCGGTCGGTCCACCTCGGCGCCCGCTTCCCCGCCACCCGGCTCCGGCACGGTGTCGGGCACCGTGACCGGCACCGCGACCGGCACCGCGTCCGGCCGGTCCACCGCACGTGGCTCACCCTTCAACACCCTTCGGAACGCGGAGGTCCCGCGCGTCAGGTCGTGGCCCACCGCCGACGCTTCGATGTCCACGAACGTCCTGCGCTGACCGTCCCAGTCCTCCTCGCGCACCTTCAGCCGCCCGTGCACCACCAGCGGGTCACCGACCGCCACCGAAGCGGCCAGATTGGCGCCGAGCGCCCGCCAGGCGCACACCGTGTAGAAACTCGTGTGCCCGTCGACCCAGCCCGCCTTCTCGCGGTCCCAGCGGCGCGCCGTCGCGGCGAACCGGAATTTCGCCATGCCTCCCGTCGCGGTCTCGCGGTAATCGACGCTCGTCGCGACATTGCCCACTACGGTCACCATCGTGTCGTTCATGACACCCACCCCTCGCGGTCGTCCTGCTGACTGAGCCCTGCTGACTGAGCCCTGCTGACTGAGCTCATGCTGGCCCGCCCGCCAAAATCCCGCTCGGCCCTGTGGACAAGCCCCCGTTTGTGCAGAACTCCACCACCCGCAAGAGGGACGCCCAACCGGCCGACCCAACCCCCAAGGCACTCCGCCCAAGGGCCTCGGCCCAAGGCACTCAGCCACCGAGCGTCACACCACGACCGCCGTGGCCCCCGCTCCCGCGCCCGGCCCCCCGCCCTCCGCGCGACCGCGCGCCACATGCGCGTACCGCTCGCGCACCTCCCGGTACCGCATCAGCTCCGCGGCGATCGGGTCGAGGACCATCGCCCGCCCGCACCCCGCCGCCGCCTCCCGCAGCCGGCGCTCGGTCTCCTGCCCGTACCGCCGGGCGGGCCCCCGGGCCGCCGCCGCGCACGCCCACTCGACCAGGGGCCCGCCGAGGATGCCGGCCAGCATGATCAGGACCGGCGGGACCAGCCCCGGCTCCAGTACGCCGACGATCTGGCCGACCAGCCACAGGGCGCCGTAGAACTGGAGCAGCGTCATGGCCGCCTGGGCCAGCACGGCGGCCGGCCACCACGCGGGCCGGGGCGGCCGCCCGCCCGCCGGCGGCGCGCCCACCGACACGGCCAGCTCGTCCAGCGCCTCCGGGAGCCCGCGCGACCCGCGTACCGCCGCCTCGCGCACCGCCTGCGCCCAGGGCACCGGCAGCCCGCGCGCCGCCTCCTCCGCGACCACCCGCACGGCCTGCTCGACGCGCTGGCGTGCCGTCAGCTCGTCCTCCGCGGCGACCACGGCCTCCGGTTCGCCGTCCCCTTCCGAACCGCTTCCCTGCGTGCGCAGCCGCTCGTACCAGCGCCACAGCCGCAGCCACGGCGTGCCGCACGCCCGTCCCGCGTTGCGCCGCCACTCGCGTTCCGCCGCCTCCCCGGCCGCCCGCGCTCCGACGGCGACCGCGAGCCGCGCGCCGAAGTCCTCGCGGGAACGCTCCCCCAGCCCGGGGTGACCGTCGGCCACGTACACCGGGCGCAGCCGGGCCGCCGCCGCGTCGACGTCCGCCGACAGGCGCCGCTCGGCGGCGCGGCGGCCCTGCACGAACGCCCCGAGGATGTCGCGCAGTTCCCCCACGCCCTCGCCCGTGAGCGCCGAGACGGCGAGGACGGTGGCGCCCGGTTCGCCGTGCTCGCCGAGCGCCATCCCGTCCTCGTCGAGCAGCCGTCGCAGATCGTCCAGCACCTGGTGGGCGGCGTCGCCCGGCAGCCGGTCGACCTGGTTGAGGACGACGAACGTGACTTCGGCGTGGCCGGCGAGGGGGCGCAGGTAGCGCTCGTGCAGCGCCGCGTCCGCGTACTTCTCCGGGTCGACGACCCAGATCACCGCGTCCACCAGGGCCAGCACCCGGTCGACCTGCTCGCGGTGCGCGGTGACGGCCGAGTCGTGGTCGGGCAGGTCGATCAGGACCAGGCCCTGCAACGCCTCGTCACCGACGCCGCCCGCCAGTGGCCGGCGCCGCAGCCGGCCCGGGATGGCGAGCCGGTCCAGCAGCCCGGCGGCGCCCTCGGACCAGGTGCAGGCGATGGGGTTGGCCGTGGTGGGCCGTCGCAGTCCGGTCTCCGAAACGGGTACTCCCGCCAGCGCGTTGATCAGCGTCGACTTGCCGCTGCCGGTGGGGCCGGCGATGGCGACGACGGTGTGCCGCGACGACAGCCGCTGTCGCGCGGCGGCCTCGTCCAGCACCCGCCCGGCCTCGGCGAGCGTTTCGCCGTCCAGCCGGGTCCGGGACAGCCCGACCAGCTCCCGCAGGGCGTCGAGCCGCGTACGCAGCGTCCCCGCGTACGCCTCGCCGATCGGCGCGGGCGGCTCGTCCGCCAGGGGTCCGCCGTCCTCCAGGGCCTGCCGCAGTGCCTGTTCCTGCGCGCGGCGGGCGATCAGTCCGTCGTCCCAGCGTTCGTCAACGGCGCTCACCGCCGTCACCTCTCCTTCTGCAGTCGGGACAGCGCGGCGATGAGCTCGGCCTGCGGTTCGGGGGTCACGTCGAGGGCCCGCAGCGGTTCCAGCCGCCGGGTCCGCTCCTCGTCCAGTACGCGATCGATGTACGTGGTCACCAGCTCGCCGCCCCGGTCGCGCAGCCGCAGGGCGCCCTGGGCACCGAGCAGCTCGGCGAGCCGTTCCCCGGCGCCGCGCGCCCGGCGCCCGCCGAGCAGGGCGGCCGCCAGGAGCGCCGCCGCGGTCTCCGCGTCGGGGGCGACGGCCCGGTCCATCCGCCGTACCTCGTCCTCGGCCAGCTCCTCCAGGACGCGCCGCCAGCGCCGTACGGCCATCCCGATCCGCTCGCCGGTCTCCCGGTCGGGCCCGGCCGGCGCCTGGGGTCCGGTGTCCAGCGCGCGGGCCGCCGGTTCACGCCGCCACGACTCCCGTACGTGATCGTCGGCGGCGGCGACGGCGCACTGGAGCAGGGCGGTCAGGGACTCGGCGAGGGAGTCGAGCAGTTCGGTGGCCGAGCAGTCGCGGGGGTAGCCGCGCCAGCGGGTGCGGGCGTCACCGGCGAGGACGGCGCCGCGCCGCAGTTCGCGGCGTACCCGCTCGCCCTCCTGCTCGTACGCCGCCTGGACGGCGCCGGTGAGCCGCACGGCGGCGGCGTACTGGGCGGCGACGGCGCCGGCCAGCTCCGGCATGCGGACGTTCAGCGAGTCGATCACCCCGCCGGCCGTGCGCCCGACGGCCTGCTGCCGGGCCGCGGGGTCCTGGGCGTGGTGCGCCAGCCAGGCGCGCAGCGGGGCGACGGCGGTGTCGGGCAGCAGGCCGCTGCCGCCGCCCGCCGACTCGGGCAGCTCGGGGATGGTGAACCGGGGCACGTCGCCCAGACCGGCGCGGACGAGGAGCGCCTCGTACTGCCGCGACACCTCGTTGATCACCTGGTGCGGCACCCGGTCGAGGACGGTGACGAGCGTGGCGTCGTACTCCTTCGCGGTACGCAGCAGGTGCCACGGCACGGCGTCGGCGTACCGGGAGGCGGTGGTCACCATCACCCACACGTCGGCGGCGCAGATCAGCTCGGCGGCGAGCTCGCGGCTCTCGACGACGAGCGAGTCGATGTCGGGCGCGTCGAGCAGCGCGAGCCCGCGCGGCACGGTGTCGGCGGTCTCCACCCGCAGGGCGCGCTCCTGCCCCGCGTCCCCGTCCGCCTCCCCGTCCCCGTCCCCGCCCCCGGGCGTCCACACGCGCGTGAGCTGCGGCAGCACCCGCATCCCGGCGAACCAGTGGTGATCCTCCGGATGACAGACGAGGACGGGGGTACGCGTGGTGGGTCTGAGGACCCCGGCCTCGCTGACCCGCCGCCCGACGAGCGAGTTGACGAGCGTCGACTTCCCCGCCCCGGTGGACCCCCCGATGACGGCGAGCAGCGGCGCTTCGGGTTCCTTCAGGCGGGGCACCAGATAGTCATCGAGCTGCGCGAGCAACTCGGCCCGCGTCTGCCGCGCCCGTGGCGCACCCGGAAGGGGGAGTGGAAGACGCACGGCGGCGACACGGTCGCGCAGGGCGGAGAGTGCGTCGATGAGCTGAGGCCGTACGTCCAAGGTCACCACATGCGAAGAATGCCCAATTTCATGACCTTTTTGAAGCGTATGGCGCCCTCTGCGCGCCGATCAGACACACGGGACAGACGGGATGAGTGGGGCGCAGGCATAACGAGTAGACAACACCCGAGGCGTGAGACGCGAAAAGCGCTGCGGGAATCGCACCTACCTGCGATTATCGGTTCGCTTCACCGAACCTCCACATCGTGCCACGCAGGTGAAGCGACCGGGTCAAGGCGATCGGAGCCCTATCCTTGTCCCCGGCGAGGTCACGGACCACCCAGCAGGGGCTCCAGGCCACAAGGCCACCACCGGCCCCCGTAGCTCAGTGGATAGAGCAGGCGCCTTCTAAGCGCTTGGCCGCAGGTTCGAGTCCTGCCGGGGGCGCCACTGACCGCACGGTGGGGGCACCCGTTGTCCACCACGCGGCGGCCCGCTCGGCCCCCGCCGGCCGCTCCGGCGCGCCGGTTCGCCCCGGCGGGGCGGCTCAACGCGCCGGAACACCCGTGTGCGGGTGGTGTCGGCACATCAGCCCTCGGCGACGGCGAATCCGGGCAGCCAGCGGAGGGCCTCCGCCCGGTACGGGATCTCGCACTCCATCTGGCACAGGACGGCCGTGGCACTGCCGACCACCCGGTTCACCAGGACGTAGGACGGCGGCAGGTTGAAGCGGCGCAGCAGGCCGTCCTTGCGCAGGTCCACCGCCGGCACCACCTCCTCCCGGAGCCATTCGCGCGTGAAGCGGTAGGTCTCGCCGGTCGACGGCGTCGCGATGGGCAGGAGGAAGGAGGCCAGCGCGGCATCGTCGAGCGGGACGCCCGGCCTGACGAAGCCCTCCTGTACGAGGACCTCGTGCGCGGCTGCCCAATCACCCTCCCGGGCCAACCGGTTGAGGGTGCCGAGCGCGGGCGGGAAGCCGTCGGGGAGGTGCTTCACGGCCCCGAAGTCGATGACGCCGAGACGACCGTCATCGAGCATCCGGAAGTTGCCCGGATGCGGGTCGGCATGCAGGAGCCCGGCGCGCTCGGGCCCGGAGAACAGGAAGCGGGCGTACAGGAGGCCCGCCCGGTCCCGTTCCTCCTGGGTTCCCTCCCGGATGAGGGTGCTCAGCGACGTCCCTTCCATCCACTCGGTGACGAGCACCCGCTCGGTGAACGCCACGACGCCGGGAACCGCGACCTCCTCATCACCGTCGTACGCGGCGGCGAACCGCTTCTGCGCCGCCGCTTCGAGGCGGTAGTCGAGCTCATCGGCGATCCGCTCCCGCAACTCGTCGAGCATGGGCTGGACGTCCAGCGAGGGGGAGACGGCGGCGAACATCTTGATCAGCCGGCCCAGTTTGGCGTAGTCGCCGAGCAGTGCCTCACCGGCCCCGGGGTACTGGATCTTCACCGCCACCGTGCGGCCGTCCTCCCACACCGCCTTGTGCACCTGGCCGATGGAGGCGGCGGCCGCCGGGGTGTCGTCGAAGGACGTGAACCGCTCGCGCCAGTTCTCCCCCAGCTCGGCCGCCAGTACCGCGTGGACACGTGCGGCGGGCAGCGCGGGCGCGCACTCCTGGAGCATCGTCAGCGCGTTCCGGTACGGGCCGATCACCTCGGGAGGCAGGGCCGCCTCGAAGACCGACAGCATCTGGCCGAACTTCATGGCGCCGCCCTTGAGCTCACCGAGCACGCGGAAGAGGTGCTGCCCGGTGCGGCGCTGCAGTTCGGCCGTCGCGAGGTCGACCGGCCGGCCGACGAGACGCTTACCGATCCGCAGCGCCGAGCGGCCGGCGAAGCCGAGGGGGAGGGACGCCAGGCGGGCGCCGCGGGTGAAGGCCGAGCGGGGGATGTCGCGGGCCGGCCGGCCCGGGTCCACAAAGCGCCCCCCGAAGGCCACCGGCTCCGGCGTAGGCGGCTCCGGCGTAGGCGGCTCCGGCGCGGGCGGCTCCGGCGCGGGCGGTTCCGGCGCGGGCGGCTCCTGCGCGGGCGGCTTCGGCGCGGACGGCTTCGGCGCGGGCGGCTCCTGCCCCGGTGGCTCGTGTCCGGCCGGTTGCTGGGCGTTCACCGGGCGCTCCCGGCGGCGGCGGGTGCCGCGGCGGTGCGGGTCAGGCCGGTGACGGCATTGGCTATCAAGGTCTGCCCGGCCCCGTCCTCCATCGTCATGATCGACTCCGGGTGGAACTGGACCGCCGCCATGGGCAGTTCCCGGTGCTCGATGGCCATCACCGTGCCGTCGACGGTCCGGGCCGTCACCTCGAACACCTCGGGCAGCGTGCTGGGCTCGGCGTACAGGGAGTGGTAGCGCCCGGCCCTGATGCGCGGGGGGAGCCCCTTGAACAGCGTTCCCCCGTCACCGGTCAGTACGACGGGGGACGGCTTCCCGTGCACGGGCACCGGCAGCGTGCCGAGTGTCCCGCCGAAGTGCTCGACCAGGCCTTGCAGGCCCAGGCACACGCCGAAGACCGGAAGTCCGCGCTCCAGCGCCGCGTCCAGCAGTCCCGACATGCCGAAGTCCGCGGGGCGGCCGGGCCCCGGTGACAGGACCAGGAGGTCGGGCGCCAAGGCGTCGAGCAGCGACGGCGGGAAGCCGGCACGGTAGGTGGTGACCTCGGCACCGGCCTGCCGGAAGTAGTCGGCGAGGGTGTGCACGAAGGAGTCGTGGTGGTCGACGAGCAGTACCCGGCGCGGAGCACCGCGGTCCGCGGCCGGGCCGGGCATGGGCTTCCGCGGCCGGGGCAGGGTCAGCGCGGTCCGGGCCGGCTCGCCGCTCCCGGCCTTCTCCACGGCCTCCAGCAGCGCGAGGGCCTTCAGCAGCGTCTCGCGCTCCTCCGCGTCGGGGTCGGAGTCGTACAGCAGCGTCGCCCCCGCCCGTACCGTGGCGATCCCGTCCCGGATCTGGATGGTGCGCAGCGTGAGTGCCGTCTCCATGCCGCCGTCGAAGCCGATCCGGCCGACCGCCCCGCCGTACCAGCGACGCGGGCTGCGCTCGTGCTCCTCGATGAACGCGATGGCCGCGCGCTTGGGCGCCCCGGTGACGGTGACGGCCCACATGTGGGACAGGAACGCGTCGAGTGCGTCGCGGTCGCTGCGCAGCCGGCCGCGGACGTGGTCGACGGTGTGGATGAGCGTGGAGTACAGCTCGATCTGGCGGCGGGCCAGCACTTCGACGGTGCCCGGCACACAGACCCGGGCCTTGTCGTTGCGGTCCACGTCCGTGCACATCGTCAGCTCCGACTCCTCCTTCCGGGACGCGAGCAGCGTGCGGATCTGCTCGGCGTCCTCCAGAGGCCCGCGGCCGCGGGCGATGGTGCCGCTGATCGGGCACGACTCGACGGTGGCGTCGGCCGGGTCCACCCGTACGAACATCTCGGGCGAGGCGCCCACGAGGTGTTCCCCCTCGGCCAGGTTCATCAGCAGGCCGTAGGGGGCCGGGTTGCGGCTGCGGAGCCTGCGGAAGATGTCGCTGGGGGGCGCGGTGCTCGCCCGGTGGAAGCTCTGGCCCGGGACCGCTTCGAACATCTCCCCGTCGTGGAAGTGCTGCTGGGCGCGGCGCACCAACTGCGCGTACTCCCCCGGGGCGTGGTCGCGGTACGCCGCCGGCTCGGCCGGCCCGCCGTACGACGCGTCGGGTGTCTCCCGGCCGAGTCCGGTGGTGGCGCGGCCGGCGTAGCCGAAGTCGTAGCTGTGCCGCACGGCGGTGCCGGCACGCCGGTCGATCTCCAGGATCGTGTCCGGAAGGTGCAGCACCATGGTGCGGTCCCCCGGGTCACGGTCCTGATGCAGCGGTACGGGGTCGAACTCCAGCACGAGGTCGTAACCGAACGCCCCGTAGAGCCCCCAGAGGGGGTCGTCCGGGCTCGCGAAGCCGGTGACGACCGTGCGCAGCAGGGTCAGCACGGAGGGGCGCCGGGTGCGGTCCTCCTCCGGGACGCGGTGCCGGGCGCGGCCGGCCTCGGCGGTGATCGTGCCGGCCTCGGCATCGTGGCACGCCCCGTGCGGGACGAGTACGGCGGCAAGGGCGGGCAGCAGCACCCGGCCCCGCTCGTTCAGGGCGCGCAGCACGACGCGATCCCGGGTGGCGCTCACTTCGACGGGCGGGTCGACATGGCCCAGGTCGTGCGGCCGGTACCGGCCGGGCTGGTCGGTTCGCCCGGAGAGCAGCAGACCCCTGCGGGAGTCGAGCGCGGTTTCCAGGCGGGCCAGTTCCGCCGCGGCCTGGTCGGGGTCCATGGGTTCGGACAGACGTGTCACCTCCACCCCGATCGGCGTCATCCACCGGCGTGTGCTCGCGGTCATCGTGTGGTCCTCAACTCGTCGTCGGGGTGGCGGAGCGGAAGGTCGGCGGGCACGCCGTCGGAGTGGCCGCAGCCCCCTGGATCCGTCGCCGGCCGGGCCGTCCCGCGTCGGCGGGTGCGCTCGAACCGGGCCAGCACCCGGTCCACCAGGAGCCCGGCGGCCCCGGTGTAGTGCCGGGGGTCGCACAGCTCTCGCAGCGCCGCCTCCCGCCCGGCGAGCGCGGGGTCCTCGGCCAGGACCTCCGCCAGGTGCCGCCCGCCGCTCGCGGCCCGCGCCGACGCCGTGCCGACCAGTGCCTTGGCGGGCGCCCGGCCCAGTTCGGGCGAGAGGGCGGCGGCGAGCCGTTCGGAGACCACCAGGCCACCGGTGAGTCCGAGGTTGGCGCGCAGCCGGTCCTCGTGCACGGTGAGGCCCTCCGCCAGTTCGGCGGCGGTGTGGGCGGCGCCACCGGCCAACCGCAGGCACTCGCGCAACGGCTGCCATTCGGCGTGCCAGGCACCGGCGGGCCGTTCGTCGTCGGTGACCGATACGTGGGTGAGGGTGCTCACGAGCCCCGGCACCTGATAGGCGGCGGAGCGGATCAGGGCGGCCAGCGCGGGGTTGCGTTTGTGCGGCATGGCGGAGGACGCGCCCCGGCCGTCGGCGGCCGGCTCGCTCACCTCGGCCGTCTCGGTACGGGACAGCAACTGTACGTCGGCCGCGAAGGTGCCCAGGGCGCTGGTCGTGAGGGCGAGCGCGGCGGCGAGAGCGGACACCGGGGTCCGCACGGTGTGCCAGGGGACGCCGGGATCGGCCAGACCCAGCTCGGCGGCGACGGCGGCGGGCAGCCTCGCCGCGTACGAGGCCGAGCCGGACGGGTCGTGGATGCGGGCGTACTCGACATAGCCGGCCATGGTGCCCGCCGCGCCCCCCAGTTGAACGGGCAGCCCGCCGTCCCGGACCCGGCGCAACCGCTCCTCCGCGTCCAGTACGGCAGCCAGCCAGCCGGCCGCCTTCAGCCCGAACGTCGTGGGCACGGCGTGCTGGCCCAGGGTGCGTGCCGCCATCGGGGTGTCCCGGTGCAGGCGCGCGAGGCCGGCCAGCGCCCCGGCGGTGCGGTCCAGGTCGGCCAGCACCAGGTCCGTGGTCCGGGCGGCGACCAGCATGAGGGCGGTGTCGAGGATGTCCTGGCTGGTGGAGCCCTGGTGGACGTAGTGGGCGGCCTCCGGGTCCCGTTCCGCCACGGCCTCGGCTAGCAGCCGCACGAGCGCGACCACCGGGTTGGCCGCCGCGCGGGATCTGAGGGCCACCTCCCGCACGTCGAACCGCTCCGCCCGCGCGGCGGCCGTGATGGCCCGGGCGGCCGGCGCGGGCACCGTACCGAGACGGGCCTGGGCGCGCGCCAGTGCGGATTCCGCGTCGAGCATGGCCTGGAGACAGGCGGTGTCGCCGGTGGCGGACTCGGCCGCGACTCCGGCGCGCACCGGCGAGAGGAGTCCGGTGTCCGGGGCTGTTTCCGGCAGGGAGTAAGAGGTTGTCACTGGGGCCTTCCAGGTGGTGGGGCCTTCTGAGTGGTGGGGTCTGCTGGGTGGTGGGTTGGCGGGGCTGCCCGGTGGGGGGCACCCGCTAGGCGGTGGGGACGGCGGGCTGCTGCCCGACGGCCGCCACACGCGTCCCGGCCTGGGCGGCGAGGCCGAGCACGGCCAGCGCGATGGCGTCGGAGTCGCCGAGCGTGACGGAGTTGACGCCCGGCCGGATGCCGGCCGCGGTCACCCAGTGCACGGACTCCGTCGGAACGCCGTAGGCGAAGCGGCGCGGATGGGCCCGCCCGTTGGCGTCGATCACCCGGTAGGGGCGGTCGGTGACCGCGAGCCCGCCGGTTTCATGACCGCCACCCTCCGGGTCGGGTATCGCGAAGGCACGGCACTGCCCGGTGGCGGCCAGGTCCCGGAGCAGCGGGTCAGCGGTACGCCGCAGATCGGGTTCGGGCAGCCGGGCCTCCACCAGCGTGGTCACCCGGACCCGCGAACCGGGCACGGCGGGCGACTCGACGGTGAAGACACCGGCCCGCTCGTCCGCCGACACACGCATGCCGGGGCCGAGGACCCGGAGGACGCCCGCCTCGATGAGAGCGATCATCTCCTCGATGCGGCTGGGCGGCGGACCGATGGACAGGAAGGCGTTGAGCGGGGTGTACCAGCCCTCCAGGTCGTCCCGGTGGGACCGGCCGGTGAGCCCGCCGTGGTCGACGGCCAGCCGGATCTCGTTGCGCAGGTCCCGCAGTACGTCGAGGGCCGCCTTCAACGGGCCGTCCACGTTGCCCTCTTCGGCTGCCGCGAGGTCCTCCCGGAGGACTTCGAGCAGCCAGGCCCGGTAGTCGTCCCCGTCCCGGAAGGAGCGGTCGCCGTAGGGGCGTGCGACGCGGTCCCAGTCCCAGCGCTCCTCGGGTGCGATCCCGAACTCGGCCAGGAGGACGGCCTCTTGTGGTGCTCCCCAGGGCAGCGCGAGCGTCCGGTCCCGGAACCGGCGTGCGGCACGGGCGCCGGAACGGCGGGTCAGGAGGGCCGCGTAATAGACCGTCTCCACCTCCTTGGCGATGAGCGGCCACAGGTCCCGGGAGAAGTCGAGGCCGCCGAGCGCGGCGGTGTCGCGGAGCTCCG
Organism: Streptomyces sp. NPDC031064; assembly: GCF_055570965.1. NCBI lineage: Bacteria > Bacillati > Actinomycetota > Actinomycetes > Kitasatosporales > Streptomycetaceae > Streptomyces > Streptomyces sp. NPDC031064. The sequence goes on along the minus strand of NZ_JBVIGF010000008.1, from coordinate 348,588 downwards.
CGAGCTTGCCGGGGGTCAGCAGCCAGGAGTGGTGCCGGCCGTGCGCGCCCTTCTGGTTGCGGCCCCGCGAGTGGTACGGGACACCACGGCGGGAGGCCGCGTACAGCTTCGGTTCGCGGCCCGACGGGCGGTAGACGAGGGTGCCGCCCAGGCGCTCGAACGTACCGCCGCGGCCGAGGGTGAACAGCGCCATATGGTCGAAGAAGTTGAGGCCCAGGCCGCGCAGGGCGACCGCCTCGCCCGGCCGTACCGAGGACAGGTCGGCGTCCGCGGGATTGGCCGGCCGGACGTACGTCAGCCCGTGCGCCTCGGCGAAGCCCACGAGCCGCAGCTCCCCTTCGTCGGGCCGCAGCGGGAGGTGTCCCTGCGCCAGGACGACCGCGTCCAGGCCGCCGACGCGGGTTCCGTTCGCCAGCGTCACGCACTGGCGGCCGTCCGCCTCGTCCTGGAGCCGGACCGCGCGCATCGGGTGGACGACGACACGGACCTCCGGCGGGGCGGTGCGGACGACCTGTGCGAAGACCCACTCGAGGTAGTGGCCGTAGAAGGCACGTGTCGGGTAGGAGTCGGGGGTCAGGTCGCGGGCCTCGGCGAGCACTTGGTCGTCGTACCGCGCCTCGCCGCCCGGCCGGGTGAGGCCGCGGGCCCACTCGTAGAGGCTCGGCCCCGGGGCGAGGACGCCCGCCATCTCCACGCTGGGGTCGGTGAACAGGGTCACCTGCGAGGCCACCGTGTTCATCAGCAGGTGGTGGGACTGGTCGGTGCGCCAGACTCCGCCCGCGCCGGGGCGATCGGGGTCCACGAGGTGCACCACGACCGTGGTGCCGGGGGCGTATTCGCCGGCGTCGGCGCAGAGCCGCTCCAGCACGGATAGGCCACGGGGTCCGACGCCGATGACGCAGACCTCGAGCTGCCTGTCCCTCACGTGATGTCTCCGTTCCGGTGGGAAGTCGGGATGCTCAGGGGCTCCACGGGCGGGCCTAGACGCCAAGGTCCCGGCCGATGATCTCTTTCATGATTTCGTTGGTTCCGCCGTAGATCGGGTGCACCCGGTTGTCGACGAAGGCCCGGGCCACCGGCGTCTCGCGCATGAAGCCGTAACCGCCGTGCAGCTGTACGCAGCGGTCCAGCACCCGGCGCTGCACATCGGTGGCCCACCACTTCGCCTTGGCGGCGTCCACCGCGTCGAGCCGGCCGGCGTTGTGCTCGCCGATGGCCCGGTCGACGTAGGTGCGGGCGACGTCCAGCTCGGTGGCCAGCTCGGCCAGCTCGAAGCGGATGTGCTGGAAGCCGCCGATCGGCTGCCCGAACGCGTGGCGGTTCTTGCAGTACGCCAGCGTCTGCGCGAACGCGGTCTCCGCGGCCGCCACGGCGTACGCGGCGATGCCGAGCCGCTCCTGTGGCAGGTTGTTGGCCAGGTGGAGGAAGGCCCGTCCGGGCCGGCCCAGCAGATTGGCCGCCGGTACCCGCACGTCGTCGAAGAACAGTTCCGCGGTGTCCTGCGCCGCCATGCCGATCTTCTCCAGCTTGCGGCCGCGCTCGAAGCCGGGCATGCCGCGCTCGACCACCAGCAGGCTCAGGCCGCGTGAGCCCCGTCCCGCCTGGGTCCTGGCCACCACGATCACCAGGTCGGCGTGGATGCCGTTGGTGATGAAGGTCTTGGCACCGTTCAGGACGTACGCGTCGCCGTCCCGGTACGCGGTCGTGCGCACCGCCTGGAGGTCACTGCCGGCCTCCGGTTCGGTCATGGCGATGGCGGTGATCAGATCGCCCGAGCAGAACCCCGGCAGCCACCGCCGCTTCTGCTCATCGGTGGCGAGCTCCAGCAGGTAGGGGGCGACCACGTCGTTGTGCAGCGCGAAGCCGACGCCGGTCGCGCCGACCCGCATGATCTCCTCGCTGATGATCGCCTGGTAGCGGAAGTCGCGTACGCCGCCACCGCCGTACTCCTCGGGTACGTCGATGCCGAGCAGCCCGGCCTTGCCCGCGGCACGCCACACCTCGCGGTCGACCAGACCGGCGCGCTCCCACTCGGCGTGGAAGGGGACGATCTCCCGCTCGACGAAGTCGCGCACCATATCGCGGAACGCCAAGTGCTCCGGCGCCAGTTCGGTCTCACGCATCGCGGCCTCCGCCGCGGTGCACGATCTGCTCGACGGTGCCGGTGCAGGCGCGTCGTCCGTCCTGTACGAAGCGCACCTCGGCCACCGCGCGCCGGCTCGAACAACTGGTCAGCCCGGTCTCGATCGAGACGGGTCCGGGCACCAGCGGCGTGTGGTACTCGACCGAGAGCCCCGCGGTCAGGAAGCGGGCTCCGTCCGGGATCACCGACAGCATCACCAGACCGGCGAAGTGGTCGACCAGACAGGCGATCCAGCCTCCGAACACCACGTGCGGGGTGAGGGTGAGGGCCTCGTCGAACTCCGTCTCACAGGTGATGAGCCCGGGCTGCCAGGACGTCGCGGGCGGCAGGGCGAGCGTGTGCGCGGCCGGCGGGTCGGGCACGGTGCCGTCGGCCAGGCCGGCCAGCATGCGGCGGCCCCGGGTGTCGGCGCCGGACGGCGCCAGCCCGCGCAGCCGGGTGGTGGGCGGGGCAGAGGGCAGGGTGGATACGGGCATGGTGACTTCTCCGCTGTTCCAAGGGGTGGGGCCGCGCAGACCCGCCGCCGCCGGGCCGGGGGAAACCTCGAGCGGCGGCGGGCCTGGTTCGGTGGGCACCGGATGTCCGGTGCCGACGGTCTCTCCCGGCCGGCCATGCGGCCACGGCGGCCCGACGGGACAGCCCCGCACGGGCCGTCCCCGCTCGCCCGGACGTGCCGGGTGGGCGGGCGGCCGGGGGGACCGGCCGCATCGGACCGGCCTACGCGGCCGGGCGTACCGGGCGGGCCAGACGCCGGGCGTGCCGGGTGCGCCGGGGGGACCGGCCGCAATGGACCGGGTTATGCGGTCGGGCGGCCGAGGTCGACGACCGATTCGATGTCGCGGCGGCGGAAGTCCATCTCCCGCCTGGTCAGCGCGTCGACGGCCGCCTTGTCGTCCAGTTCGCGCAGCGCCGCCTCGTCGACCTCCTGGAACCCGAGGACGCCCATCTTCTGGAGCGCGTCCTGCACGCGGGGCCCGAACATGCCGATCTCCTTGAGCCCCGGCACGATCCGCATGAAGACCAGCCGGCGGAACTCGCGCTTGGCGGGCGAGCGGCGGGAGGCCTTGATGGCCTCGTCGCCGTAGCCGAGGGTGGTCCAGATGTCGTCGTCCACGTACCGGTCCCGCAGCGCCCAGCAGCCCTCGACGACGAAGTCCTCGCGGTCGCGCAGTTCGGACGCGCTCAACTGCGGGTACAGCTCGCGCAGCAGGAGCCGCCCGAAGGCCACATGGCGCGCCTCGTCGCGGGCGACGTAGGCGCTGAAGGCGCGGGCCAGCGGGTCCTGGAGACGTTCACGGTGGACGCCGAAGGTGGCCAGACCCATGTTCTCGACGAGGATGTGAGCGGCCAGGACCCCGAAGTCCCAGCGGGGTTCCCGCATGGCGTGCTCGAACATCGCGGCGATCGACGGCGACAGCCCGTACCGCAGCCCGATCTTGGTGTGCAGGAAGCGGTCGAACCCCTCGACATGGCGGGCCTCGTCCACCAGTTGCGTGGCCGCGTACAGCTTGGAGTCCAGGCCGTCCACCGTGAGCAGGATCTTGCCCACCGCGATCAGCGCGGCCTGTTCGGAATGGAGGAACTGCGAGTACAGCCACCCGCTGGTGTGCCGGCGGATCGTGCGCCGCTCCGCCTCGGGCAGCCGGTCCCACAGCGCGGACCCGGCGATGGAGATGAACTCGTCGGGCAGGCCCAGCGGGTCGTCCGGGTCCACCTCGTGGTCCCAGTCGAGGCGTTCGTCCATGTCCCACTGGCGCTGCTTGCCCTGCTTGTACAGGCGGACCATCTTGTCGTTGCGCCGGTCGTAGTCCCAGTTGATCACGGCATCGCCGTGCACCGGGACCGCCCACGCGCCGGCCAGCGCCGTCAGCACCTCGGGGCGCGTGTAGTCGGTGGTGCTCATGTGGTGTGTTCCCCCTCGGTGATGAGCTGGTGGGCGCGGTCCCGCAACTGCGCCCGCAGCGCCTTGCCGGCCGCGTTGCGCGGAACGCGGTCCAGCGGCAGGAAGTGACTGGGCCGCTTGTAGGCGGCGAGCCCCTCGACGCACAGGCCGAGCAGCTCGGCCTCGTCGAACAGCTCGGGTGAGACGGGTTGTACGAAGGCCACCGGCGTCTGCCCCCAGACGTCCGACGCCAGCGGTACGACGACGACGTCGGCCACGTGGGGCGAGCGCCGGAGGGTGTGCTCGATCTCGGCCGGGTAGACGTTCTGTCCCCCGCGCAGGATCAGGTCGTTGCGCCGGTCGACCACCCACACCCGGCCGTCGCCGTCGACACAGCCCAGGTCGCGGGTGTTGAGCCGGCCGTCGCGCAGCACTTCGGAGGTGGCGTCCGGGTTCTTCCAGTACCCCTGCATCAGGCCGTCGCCGGACACCTGGAGCTCACCGACGGTGCCCGCCGGAACCTCGCGTCCCTCGTCGTCGGTGATCCGCAGCCCGGTGCCGAGCATCGGCACCCCCACGCAGACCGCGCCGGGGACGGGCGGCTCGCCGACGGCCGTGTCCGGGCGCAGCGAGAGCACCGGGCCACCGCCCTCGGTGATGCCGAAGACCGTCTGGAGTTCGGCGCCGAGCCGCTCCCGCGCCTCCCGCGCCAGCTCGTACGGCATCGGAGCCGCACCGTGCAGCAGCAGCCGCAGCGCACTGAGGTCGGTGGTGGCCAGGCTTCTGGCGGCGAGGAGGAGCCTGACCATGGAGGGCACGAGGAAGGCGTGCTCGATCTTCCAGTTCTGGAGGGCGGCCAGGCAGCCTTGCGGGGTGAAGCGGTCCAGTACGCAGACGGTGCCGCCCGCCGCGAGGTGGTCGAGGGCGATCACCACGCTGCCGTGGAACAGCGGCCCGGCGTTGAGGAACGCGGTACCGGGTGCCGGCCGTACGTCCGCCAGCCAGGACAGCGCGTTGAGCTGGAGCGAGCGCTGGTCCACGACGACGCCCTTGGCCCTGCCGGTGGTCGCCGAGGTGTGCAGGATCAGCACCGGATCGCTCAGCGAACCTTCCGCGTCGTCCTGGAAGGCGGTGTCCGCGTCGGGCAGTTCGCCGACCCCGCCGATGTCCGCGCACGGCAGGCCGGGGCAGAGGCCGTGCAGCCGTGCCAGGCCCGCCGAGTCGGCCACCGCCGTGGACGGCTCCACGGATTCGACGATCGCGAGGAGCTCCGGGTCGGTGAGCGCCGGGTTGACCGGCACCGCCACCAGCCCGGCGGCGGCGCACGCCAGATAGGTCTCCAGGACCTCGACGCGGTTGCCGCTCAGCACCAGGACACGGTCACCGGGCCGGGTGTCCCCGCTCAGCAGGGACGCCGCCAGGGCCCGGACGTCCCGGTGGAGCCGGCGCCAGGTGACGTCGCGGCGGCTGTCCCGCAGGGCGAGGGCGTCGGGGTCCCGGTCGAGCCCGCGGCGCACGAGGTGCGTGAGCCACATCTCAGCCCACCTCGCCGTCGACCAGTTCGGCGACCGCACGCACCGTCGTCAGGCCGAGGAGCTCCTCGTCCTCCAGGGGCCTGCCCAGGTGGCCCTCCAGGCGCAGGGCGAGCTTGATGAGCTCACCGGAGTTGACGCCGGCGCCCGCCAGGTCCTCGTCGTCGCCGACGCGGTCCAGCAGGGCCGGGTGGTCCAGGCTTTCCCGTACGAGGGAACGGGCCACGCTCATGAGTTCCTCCCGGGGCGGGCGCTGACCCCGACCATGGCCCAGTAGGGGGCCGGTTCGCCGTCGAAGTAGACGAGGGGTTCGGCGCTCTCCGTGCGGCACGGCAGCAGCCGGTTGAAGCGGCTGCCGAAGCAGGCGCGGGCGAATTCGGGGGATTCGGCGACACCGCGCTCGTCCCCCACGGTGGCGACGAAGGCGAACACCGGGTCGAGCGACTTGTGCACGCCGTCCTCGACGACCTCGCACCAGGCGTGGTCGCTGCCGAACAGCCCGAGCAGGTAGCCGCGCCGCGCCCGTGCCTCGACACCGGCGGCGCGCAGCCGGTCGGTGAGCAGCCGGGAGGCCACCACGCAATCGGCGATCCCCAGGTCCCAGGCCCGGTGGTGGTCGGCGCGCAGCGCCTCGGGCACGGTCTGGTAGACGACCCGGCGGGCGGCCAGGGCGTCGACGACCTCGTTCCACGCCTCATGGATGCGCGGATCGCGTACGGTCTGCTCGGCCCCGGTCAGCCGTACGGTCGCCCGGTAGCCGGACACCCGCAGCGCGTCCTCGAACGGCTCGTCCGACAGCAGCTCCACACCGGGGGCGGTCAGGTCGGGTACGCGTACCGTCACCTCGGGTAGTCCGGCGGTCCCGGCGGCGGTCTCCTCCCCGCCGGCCGTACGGGCCGGGTGGACGCCGATCCGCCAGTCGCGCGGTGCGTACCAACTGGCGCGGGGCGAGGCGGCGAACCGCATCAGGAAGCGCAGTCCGAGCTCGGGCACGGTCTGACCGGTGCCGCAGAACATGCCGACGTTCATCACGTCGTCGTAGTCGAACAGCGGGCCGCGGGCGGAGTCCACCACGTGCGGCAGCCCCTCCTGCGCCAGCCGGGCCACCTGCGCCGGCTCCGCGCGCAGCGCCAGGGCGGCGGTCGTCGTGTCCGTGTCGTAGCGGCCGATGTCCCGGGGCACGGTGGTGAACCGGCCGAGCGCGCCCAGCAACACGTCGGGGGATGTGTTCTGCACGGGCTGCACCGTCATGCGGAGCCGCCCTCCCGCGCCAGGGAGGCGACGAAGTCCGCGAGCTCGCGCACCGTGGCGGTCTCGAAGAGGAAGTCGTCGGGTATGACCACGTCACACTCGTCCTCGATGTCGGTGATCGCGCGCAGGGCCTTGACCGACTCGATGCCGGGGACCGCCGAGAGCGGCTTGGTGGTGTCGATGCCGGCGGCGGGGACGCCGGCCTGGCCGGCCAGGGCCCGTACGACGATGTCCAGGGTGTCGGTGACGCTCACTGGTGGTGTCCTTCCGAAGCAGGGGAGAGGGTGGGGGCCTGCCGGCGGTAGAGGTCGGCCGCGCCGGAACGCTTGACCTTGCCGGAGCTGGTGAACGGGAGGGTCTGCGGGGAGACGGCGACGGTCTCGACGGCGCCGAGCCCGAGGTGTTCGGCCAGCCGCTGCCGGATGGCCTCGCCGACGGCGGCGGCCCGGTCCCCGTCGAGCTTCGTCTCCCAGATCACGACCATCCGCTCCTCCCCGTCGGCGTCCCAGGCGAAGGCCGCGCAGTGCCGCCGGTCCACGCCGGGCGTCTCCTTGACGACCTCCTCGACGTCCTCGGCGTAGTAGTTCTGGCCACGGACGACGGCCATCGCCTTGAGCCGCCCGATGACGTACAGCTCCCGGTCGTGCAGGAAGCCGATGTCCCCGGTGCGCAGCATCCCGTCGGGGGTGAACGGCTGCTCCTCCGCCGGGAGGCCGAGGTAGCCGGAGGTGACGGGCTCGCCGCCGATCTGCACCTCGCCCACGGTGCCGTCCTCGTACGCCGCGCCGCCGGCGTCGCCGATGCGGACGGTCAGGCCCGCCACGGGCGGGCCGCAGGAGATGACGGTGCGGGCGGTGGCGCCGTCCTCGGCGGTCACCTTCACCGTGTCGCCGACGGACAGGCTGGTGCGGTCCACCCGCAGGCTGCGGTAGTCCGACAGCGGCAGGCCGCTGCTGACGATCAGCGTGGCTTCCGCGAGACCGTAGTTCGGCTGGACCACCTGGGGTCGCAGGCCGTAGGGCGCGAACGTCTCCTGGAACGCCTCCAGGCTGCTGCGGCGGACGGGCTCGGAGCCGTTGCCGCCGTAGCGCCACGCGGAGAGGTCGAGGTCGTCCGGGATGCCCTTGGCCGCGGCGGCCACCAGGTAGTCGTAGAAGAAGTTCGGGGCGGGCAGGATCGTGGACCGGGAGGCCGCGAAGTCACTGAGCCACTGCATGGGGCGGCGTACGAAGTCGCCCGGCTGCCACAGGTACAGGGGCGTGCCCTGGCGTATCGAGGCGAGCATGGTGAACAGCCCCATGTCGTGGAAGAGCGGCAGCCACTGGCCCAGCCCGTCCTCGTCGGTCCATTGCGTGCCGTCCTCGATCGCGTCGAGGCCGGCGGAGACGTTGTCGTGCGTGACCACGACGCCCTTGGGCGCGGAGGTGCTGCCCGAGGTGTACTGGATGACGGCGGGCGACGAGCCGCCGCCGCGGACGGGGGGCAATTCCACCGTGCTGTGCGGCGGCTCGCCGATGTCGATGAACGGCAGGTGCGGTACGGCGGCGGCGACCCGGGAGACGATGCGGCTGCCCAGGCTGCCGTCGACCAGCAGCGCGTCCAGCGAGGCGTCGGCCACGATGCGCCTGACGTGCGCGGCGTACGCCTCCACTCCGCCGAAGGCCACCGGCAGGGCCAGCGGTACGGCCGCGGCGTCCAGCCGCAAGCACGCGAGCAGGCCACGCACCCACGGCTCGCCGTTGGCCATGAGCAGGCCCACACGGCGCGGGACGCGGCCGTCGAGGGCTTCGACGACGCGGCCGGCCGTGCGCTCGGCGCGCGCGAACAGGGCGGGCCCCGAGACCGGCTCCTCCTGGCGCGAGGGGGTGTGCAGCATGGTGCCCTCGTGGACCGAGAGCAGAAGCTGGTTCCACAGCTGGACCATGTCGGTCAGTTCTCCTTCCCGGACGTGACGGTGCGCTGGATACGGCCCGCGAGCTTGCGGCGGAGCACGGACCGGCGGACCTTGTACGAGCCCGTGACGGGCATCGCCTCCCACTCCCAGAACCGCACCTGCAGGTCGGGCAGCCCGGCCTCGGCGGCGACGGCCTGGAACCGCTCGCGGTCGGGTACGGTGCCGGGCCTGGGGCAGGCGACGGCGAAGACGGTGCTGTCGTCGGTGTCCTCGGCCTTGACCAGGACCAGCTCGACGAGCTCGGGCATCGCTTCGAGGAGGTGGTCCTCCTTCTCCAGCAGGCTGCCGACGCCGTCGACGTGCTCGACGATGCGGTCGAGCAGCTCCAGGGAGCCGTCGTCGAGCCGGCGGCCGATGTCGCCCATGGGCCACCAGGCGTCGTCCGGCGGCATGGGACCGCCGCCGACGTAGCCGCGCATCCGTCCCGGGGAGCGGGTCTCGATGAAGCCGGGCGTGTTCGCCGGCTGCGGGGCACCGTGCTCGTCGACGATGCGGATCTCCATGCCGCCACCGGGGTGCCCGACGTTGCGCGGCGAGTACTCCGCGGACTCCTCGCGGGTCACGATGCGCAGGCAGATCGGGCCGGACTCGGTCTGTCCGTACGCCTGGAAGTAGTGGGCCCCGGGGTGTTCCGACGCGTTGAGCAGAGTGCGGACGGTGCGCGGGTGCATGGCGTCGAAGGTGCTGATGAACCGTTCGACGTGGGAGAAGGGGCGGTCCGGGTCGGTGGCGAGGGACTCCCACTGGATGTAGACGTTCGGGTGGGTCTCGACGGAGCTCGGGCGGTGCTCCAGCATCAGCCGCTTGACGTTGGCCGGGTCGGGATCGGCGATGGCCAGTGCGGGCATCGCGGTCTCCAGCGAGGCCAGCGTGCCGGCACAGGTGCGGGCGTGCACGAACGACAGGTGCTTGGCGTTCAGGTCGGTGGGCGCGTACTGGTCCCGGAAAATCATGATCATCGGCGCGACCATGCCGAACAGCGAGCGCGTGGAGTGCGCGGCCATCTTCGGGGAGCCGGTGGTTCCCGAGGAGTGGGTGATGACGAACCACTCGTCCTCATCACGCGGGTCGGCGGTGTGCGGCCGGCGCTCCTGGACCGGCCGCACCCACGTCTCGTCCGCGTCCTCCAGGCCGAGCACGGCGCGGGTGAGCAGTCGCACCGCGTGGTGGGACTCGGTCAGCCGGGACAGTCCGAAGGAGTCGACGAGGAGGTAGGGGTTCTCCAGCCGGGCGAAGCAGTCGAGGAGTTCGCCCACCTCCATGCCGGATGACAGCAGGGCCGGCAGGGCGCCGATCTTGCCCAGGGCGCACATCACGGCCTCGACCTCGATGTGGTTGCGCTGCACGACGGCCACCACGTCCCCGCGGCGGATGCCCGCCGCCCAGAACCGGTCGGCGTAATCGTCGATGGCCACGGCGAATTCGGCGAACGTGCGCACCGGACCGTCGTAGGTGCGCCAGGGCGTGTCGGAGAGGAACGGTGTGTCGGGGTGCTTTTCCGCGGCGACCGCCGGGAGTATCCCGAGGGACGTGGTGGGCTTCGGTATTTCGTCAAGGTTGAGTGCGGACACGTCGGGCATGCGATTTCCCTCTGCTCGGCCTGGCTTTTCTCTGTGGGCAGCGCAAATGCAGCCCTGGTAAGGGGGGTTGTTGCGAAGGAGGGTGCGGAACGGTTGTTCGCCGGACGTCGTGAAGCGTCCGACATCAGATAAGAGTCGGAACCCGGCTCGTACACTCCACCGGGATTCGAGAATTTTTCCAGCGCTTTCCGCCGGGTGCGTCGAAGGCTGATACGCCGGTGCCGCCGGACCTGGACGGTCGGGCGGCACCGGGGCGTACGGGGCGGGCCGGCCCCGGCGGGCCGGTCCGGCGGTCGGTCAGGGGCGGTCGGTCAGGGGCGGTCCGTGGCGCACAGCTCCGCGGCCAGCGCCGCGATCCGGGCGGTCTGGGCTCCGTTCAGCCGTGGGTCGCACGCCGTCTCGTACCGCAGCGGCAGTTCCTCCTCGGTGACGCCCGGGAATCCGCCGACACACTCGGTGACGTCGGCGGGCGTCGCTTCGAGGTGGATCCCGCCGGGCCGGCCGCCGGCCTCACGGACCGCGTCGAAGAACCCGCGGATCTCGGCGCCCACCGAGTCGACGTGCCGGGTCTTGTGGCCCGTACCGCTCGTGTACGTATTGCCGTGCACCGGATCGCACACCCACACCACCGGGTGGCCCAGCCGTGCCACCGTCTCCACAAGCGGCGGCAGTACGGACCGCACCGCGTCCGCGCCCATCCGGGAGATGAGGACGAGGCGCCCGGGCTGCCGGTCCGGATCGAGCCGGGCGCACAGCTCGGCCAGCCGCTCCGGGCCGGTGGCCGGACCGACCTTCAGACCGACCGGGTTCGCCACGCCGGACAGGAACCGCACATGCGCGCCGTCCGGTTCACAGGTCCGGGCACCGATCCAGGGCAGATGGGTCGAGGTCAGGTACCAGTCGCCGCTCTCGGGATCACGGCGGACCTGCGGCTCCTCGTAGTCGAGCAGCAGGGCCTCGTGGCTGGTCCAGACGGCGGGGGCGCCGGCGGCCGGTGCGCCGGGCATGGCCATCCCCGATCCGGCGAGTTCGCGCAGCAGGCCGAGGACCTTGCGGGCGTGGTCGTGGCCCTGGAGGAGACGCGTCGCGTCGGCCACGCGGGCGGCGGGGTCGGGAGCCGGGTCGTTCACCAAGTGGCCGCGGAAGGAGGGGATCTCGCGGTCGCCGACCCGCTCGGTGTGGGACGAGCGCGGTTTGGCGTACTGCCCGGCGATGCGGCCGATCGGTATCGCGGGCCGCCCCAGCGCGCTCCCCACGGTACGGGCCGTGGTGTGCAGCAGGTCCACGCGCGCCGCGGTGGTGGCGAAGGAGGGCTCGTCGAACGTCTCGGCGCAGTCGCCGATCTGGATGACGAACGCCTCCCCGTGCGCGGCTGTGGCCAGCGTCCGCCGCAGCGCGTGGATCTCCCGGGGCGGCAGGAGCGGCGCGGTGCCCGCCAGGCGGGCGCGGACCCGGCGCAGCAGCTCCGGGTCCGGCCAGTCGGGCTGTTGCGCGGCCGGGTACCGGCGCCAGTCCGACGGCGTCCAGTCCGCCACCCGTGCGGGGGTGAGCAAGGGGCGTGCGTGCATGGCGACATGGCCTCCGTGAAAGTGTGTACGTAAGTGGGCGCGGGCGTCCGGCACGGGCGTGGGCGGCGGGGGTCAGCCCCGCGGAACGGCCCAGCTCAGGACGCCCTGTGGCAGACGGCGCACGGTCACTCGGACGCAGAGCGCGGGCCGTGGTGCGGCGTGGGCGAGGTAGCCGTCGGCGTGCGGTTCGAGCCGGATGTCGCGCAGCGCGCGCAGCTCGGCGCCGAGAAGCGGGCTGAGCGCCTTGAAGGCGGCCTCCTTGGCGGAGTACATGGCAAGCAGCCGTTGCTCCGCCGCCGCGCCGGTCCGTTCGAGCAGCGCCGATTCGGGGCCGCGCAGCACCAGGTGGGCCGCCTGGAGGGGCAGGCCGGTCAGCTCCAGGTCGACCCCGAGCGTGCGGAACCGGTCGGACGGCCCGGCCACGGCGACCGCGACGCCCTCGGAGTGGCTGATCGACGCCGAGATCCCGTCGGGCAGCCGGGGGCGCGGACCTTCGTGGAGCACCGCGCCCGCGGTGAGTCCGGCCGCCCGCAGCGCACGGTGCAGTGCGCTGCGGCCGGTCAGGAAGTCGGCCCTGCGGCGCGGTGACATGGTGCGGGACATCAACCGCTCCGCGGCCCGGACCGCCACGGGCGGCCCCTCGTGGACCGAAGCGGTTCCGAAGCCGAGGCCCGGTATCTGTGGCTGGAAGTGTGTGAGTGCGCGCGGCAGCGTCAACAGAGGCCCCACGGAATGCCGAACCGGATGCCGAACCGAATGCCCGACCGCGTCCCCGGGCGAATGCCCGACCGCGTCCCCGGCCGACTTCCGAGCGGAATACCCGGTCGAATGTCCCGCCGAGGGCGTGGTGTGCTGAATAGGTGACTGCACGGTCTTTCTCTTCCCCGTTCCCTGATGTTCCGCTTCGGTGAGGACGGCGAGCGGGCTTCCGGCCCCGTCTGCCGACCTGCTCCCACAGGGGAAAAGAGGCGGCGTGGTGTCGATGCACTCCCCGCCCCTGCGGGTTTTTCCGGAGCTTGACCGTTCAGGGGGATGGTGCGAATCTCGTCCGCACACGACACAGAGGGAGCGTTGCCTGATGACGTACGGAGCGCGGGGCGACTGGCCCACGGCCGGCCTCGACCCGCTGCGCCGGCTGCGGGTCATCGCTTCCGCCGCGAAGCACCCGACCTATGCCGAGCGGCACTTCGACGTGCCGGTCGAGCACCTGTGGAGCGTCGCGTCCGACCTGGAGGGTGAACTCCCGCACATCGTTTCCGGACTCCGGTCCTTCACGATCCTGGAGCGCGAGGGCGACCGGCTGTCCGGGCGGGCGGTCAGCTCCATCGGGCACCGTGAGCACTTCGACGTGGTGCTGCGTCCCGGCTGGTGCCTGATGCAGAGCAAGGTCCTGGCGAGCGGCATGGCCGCCGTCCCCGAGGGGGACGGATGCAGGTTCGCCTTCTTCAGTACGCTGCGGTTCCCCGGAGGCCAGGTCGTGGGCCGGGTGCGCGCGCTGCGGGCGGCGAGCCGGACCGGCGCCCTCTTCGACCGCCTGCGGGAGCGGGTCGAGGCCCGGTCATTCCCACACACTGCGGAATGACCGGCGGGCGCGGAACAGGCGGGACCTGACCGTCCCGACGGGCACGGCCAGCAGCTCGGCCACCTCCCGCTCGTCCAGTCCGTCGACATGGCGCAGCGTCAGCACGGCGCGGTGTTCGGGCGCGAGTCTTCGCATGACGTCGGCGATGTCCGACGCGAGGTGCAGATCCTCGTCCGAGGGCAGGTCCTCCCACTCTCCGGGGACGAACTTCTGCCGTTGCTTGGCGAACTTCACCGCTTCCCGGACGGCGATCGCCCGTACCCACCCGAAGAGGGCCGCGGGCGACTTGAGGTGACGGATGTTACGGAAAACGGAGATGAGCGTCTCCTGCGCCGCGTCGGCGACGTCCTGGAGGGCCACCGGTCCACAGATGCGCCCCACGTAGGGCGTGAGGATGCCGAGCAGTTCGTCCATCGCCAGCGCGTCCCCGCGCTGCGCCCTCGCCACCAGGCCGGCGAGTACGTCCGGATCCCACCCGGTTCCGCCTTCCGTTGCCACTGCGCCCCCCATCGTCAGCCCCTTCTGTGCGCCGGACGAGGGCGGCGGCAAGTACTGCTCAAGGCATCGCGAATGATTCCGCATATGACATGACGCCAACTCCGCTTGATGCCCGCGCTCCACATTGAACTCCTCAGTAATTGCGAGAGGAATGCGGATTGCGGGCGACCGCCCCCGTCGAGCTGGAATTAACGCCTCTGCGTGACTCTTCCGTCACCATAGCATCACGCGGCGATACCTGGCCGGGCTCGTCGGCTCCATTCCGCGAGGCGAGACGGTTACCCAGCCGTAGGCTACTTGCCGGTCATTTCAGTCCTTCGTTGAATCGGCAACGATGAGTGTTCCGTCCTGATAGGAATTCCTTCGCCGGAATCACCGGCAAGGGAACGGAATGAATAGGCGGGCCGACTTCCGCCCCGCCCCGGCGCCGCCGCCTCCCTGTCACGCCACCTCCCACGCGGTCCAGACCAATGCCCGGCGCACGTCGCCGGACATCAAGGAAGAGGGGACGCGGGGCCCGGGCATTCCCTCCGGCTCCGAAAATTTCCGGGCAGCCGGCACCGCGGAGCGGCCGTACCGGCCCTGGGCAGGGTCCTTTCAGGCCAGATGCGCGGCCCGGGGAGTGTCGTGCCCGGTCACGGCCTCTGTCCCTATGAACCCGCACGCGCACCTGGACCACGGCACGGAGCAGGTGGAGCGCGCCATGCGAGGGACATGAGGAGAACGCGGTATGAACACAGCCGAAGCCGGCGCACTCCGGCACAAGCCGGCCGTCCGGCGACCACCCGACACCGATACGGCCCCGTGGCCCGCCGCGGCCGTGCTCGTCAAGGCCGCCCAGTCCGGGGACGCCATGGCGCTCAACGACCTCCTGAACCTGCTGACGCCCTATGTCAGCCGCCTGTGTCGGCCCATCGCGCTGACCGAAAGCCCGGACGCGGTACAGGAGTCCCTCATCGCCGTCTTCCGGGGCCTGCCCAAACTCAAGGACCCCACGGCACTGTACGCGTGGGTGCGCGCCATCACGGTGCGCGAGGCCGTCCGGGTGTCCCGGCACGCCCAGCGGGAGACGCCGGTGAGCAGATCCGGCGAGTTCGACGACGTGCCGGGGGCACGGAACACGGAGCTGGCCTCCGATGTGCACGACGTGCTGCGCCGGCTGTCCTCCGAACACCGCGCGGTTCTCGTGCTGCGCGAGCTCGAAGGGCTGGACGAGCGGTCGGCGAGCGAAGTTCTGAACATTTCGTGCGGCACGGTGAAGTCACGGCTCCACCGGGCCCGTAACAGCTTCCGGAAGGCGTGGACACGATGACCAGCGACTGGCCGACGGCCGATCTCGACCCCGTACGCCGGCTGCGGGTGATGGCCGCGGGGCTCAACGCCGTGATGTACGCGGACGAGTACATCGACGCCCCCTTCGACGAGGTGTGGGCGGTGGCGAGCGACCTTGAGGGTGAGCTCCCGCACCTGGTGCCGACGTTCCGGTCGTTCCGGATGCGGGCGAGGTCCCAGGAGCGCACGCAGGCATGGGGCCACGGGGTGCTGGGAAACCGTGCCCGGTTCGACGTGCTGCTCCAGCCGGGGTGGTGCCTGATGCAGAGCCGGTACGTGGTCGGCGCCATGGCCGCCGTCCCGGAGGGCGACGGAACGCGGTTCGCCGTCCTCGGCGGAGTACGCGGGTACCGCTCCGGCGCGGTGCTGCGGATGCTGCGGCCGCTCGGCAGGGTCCGCGGCCGACGGATGATCTCCCGCGCCCGGCTCCGGATCACCGCACGCCGCGCCCACTCCACGGACCGGAGCCGCTGATCACGAAGGGCTGGTGAACCGCGTGCGGCGAGGACGAACGCCGAGGGGTGGGCGGGGTCGGTGACCCTGCCCACCCCTCACGTCGTCCGACGTGACGGACGTACTCCTCAGCGGCCGTCGCGGAAGAACTCGTCCATCAGCTTGCCGACCGGTTCACCGCAGTCCAGGGTCAGGCCGTGCCCGCAGCCGTCGAGCACCTCCACCCGCGCGTCCGGCAGCAGCTCGCCGAACCTCCGGGCCTGCCACACGGGCAGCGTCGCGTCCTGCTTGCCCCAGATCACCAGCACGGGCTGGCGGGTCCTCGGGAGCGCGGCCTCGGTCTCCCGCCAGTCGAGCCCGCGTTCGAGACGGTAGACCGAGCGGCGGTTGACGTCCAGGGTGGCCGGGGCCCACGCCGTGTCCACCAACTCGTCGGTGACCAGCGTCTCGTGGTTGACGAGCGTCCTGCGCAGCGACGCCTCGGCGCTGGAGCGGCCCGAACCGAGGTTGACCAGCAACTCGCCGAGCACCGGCAGCTTGAGCGCCTCCCACAGCGCCGGGTCGCGCTCGTCCAGTCCGGACGAGGCGAGCAGCGCCAGCCGGCCGACGCGCTCGGGGTTGCGCTGCGCGTACGCCAGGGCCCAGCCGCCGCTCCAGGAGTTGCCCGCGAGGTCCACCCGGGACAGCTTCAGCGCGTCCAGGAAGCTGTCGAGCGCGGTGGTCATCCCGTCGAGGTCCCAGCTGAAATCGTCGTCACGCACCTCGGTGAAGCCCTGTCCGGGCATATCCACCACATAGACCGTGTGCGAGCGGGACAGCACGTCGAGCTGCGGCTGCCAGGCGAAGGTCCAGGACGCGCCGGGCGACAGCAGGACCACCGGGGAGCCCTTGCCCCGCTGGTTGTAGTGGAACCGGGCGACGGGAGTCTCGACGTACTTCGACTCGACCCTGTCCTGGTACGGCGCGCGGTAGCCACGCTCCTCGGCCGGCGCGTAGCCGTACGCACCGAACAGCACCAGCCCGGTCAGCACCAGCGGCAGCCCGAGCGCCGTGCGGCGTACCCACACGCGGCGTCCCGGTACGCCCCAGATCCCGGCGAGCCGGCCGGCGGCCACGCCGAACGCCAGGCACACGGGTGTATACAGCAGCAGGTTCAGCCAGTAGAACGCCGAGCCCGCGCCGTCCCCGGCCCCGAACACCCACACCACCCCGACCAGCCCCCGCACCAGCAGGCCGACCGCCACCAGGAAGGTGACGATCCCGAACAAGGGCCGGGTCACCCGGCCCCCGCGCCCCAGCCCCCGGGCGAGCACCGCCGCCGCGGCGGCGAACACCGTGGCCGCGATCGGGAGGACCACCGGCGGCGTGAACGGCACCACACCGCCCAGCACGGCCAGCGACAGCGAGCGCACGTCCGCGCTCGGCCATGTCAGCCCGGTCGCCCAATACAGGTGCAACAAGCCGTCCACGGCGAGCAGCCCGGCCACCGCCTGCCCGGTGCGCCGTCTTGCGAGGTTGTCCACGGTTGTTCCTCTCCAGTGCCAGAACCGACACCCCCAGGAGGAACCCCCCGCATCGGACGTTCCTGTGCTCCGCGTCACATCGCCGCGTCACACCGCCGCGTCACACCGCCGCGTCACACCGCCGCGTCCCTCGCCGTGGGCGGGCCGGGAATCGGCGCGATAAGCACCCCTCATCACCGGCTCGTTGTTCGCCGGGAAACGCCCCCCTAGCTTGGGGACACACGTCAGCAATAACCGGACTGACCGAAGGGGGCGAAATGAAGTTCGGCGTTTATCCGGCCTACATTGGTGGCCAGGACGTCACCGGAGAGAATCCGCGTTTCGTTCATACCATTACCGCCCGTGCCCTTATCGAGGAAACCTTCCCCAGTCTGCGTCTCAAGCGTGATCTCGACCTGGGAATCGTCGATCCGGACACGGCTGGGGAACGCGTCGTCGGGGCCTGTGTGGTCGCCGATGAGGAGATGGCGGGGCGGGCGGTGGAGGCGGCCGCGCGGGCGGCGGTGGAGTGGCGGAGGGTGCCCCTCGCGGAGCGCATCGAGGTGGGACGGCGGATCGGGGAGCGGCTGCTGGAGCACCGGGACCGGATCGTCGAGATCCTGGTCGCCGAGGGGACTCCGAAGTCCGCGGCCGAGGGAATGATCACGGGAATTCCGTTCACCAGTTGGAGCCGGGAAACGCTCGAATGGTGCGCCGGGCAGTTGGAGTTCCGGCGGCAGGACGGCGAGCGGGAGATGGTTCTGCGGCGGATCCCCGACGGGGTCGTCTGCATCAATCCGCCGCAGAACGCCGCGACCGTGAACGCGCTGAACGGGCTCGTCGCGCTGCTGGCGGGCAACACCGTGGTGGTGCGGGCCCCGCGCGGGGTGGCGCTCAGTTGCATGTACGTGATGCGGGAGGTCGTGGCGCCCGTGCTGGAGGAGGCGGGCGCGCCCCCGGGGACGGTCAACGCGTACTGCGGGGCGCCCATGCTCGACGCGTGGCTGGCCAGTGAGCACGTCGACGACATCATCTACTTCGGTGGCAGCAAGAAGGGCCTGGAGTTCGAGGCCGACGCGATAGCGGCCGGCAAGAAGCCCATCCTGGAGCTGGCGGGGAACGACTGCTGCGTGGTGTGGCACGACGCCGACCTGGACGCCGCGGTGGAGACCATCACGCAGTTCTTCCTGAACTCCGGCCAGATCTGCAACGTTCCCAACCAGGTCGTCGCCCACCCCGCGATCGCGGACGAGCTCATCGAGCGGCTCGTCGCGGCCACCAAGGAGATCCGGCCCGGGTATCCGGACGAGCCGGGTGTGGTCCTCACGCCGGTCCTCGGCGTGGACTGGTTCTTCGGCTGCCTCGGTGAGGCGCTCGCCAAGGGCGCCAAGCTCGTCCACGGCGGACGGCGGCTGGAGGTGGACGGAACACCGTCGAACACCGGTTTCTTCGTCGAGCCGAGCATCGTCCGCGTCGAGGGGCTCCAGGGCGCCAGGTCGCTGTCGGTGGTCCGTGACGAGACGTTCTTCCCGCTCCTGCCGGTGATCGTGCCGGAGACCGGCACCCCCGACGACGCCCTCCTGGAGCAGGTGCTGGAGTTCGTGAACTCCAACGCCTACGGCCTGCGCAACTCCTTCTGGACCACCGGCGCCGCCACGATCCGGCGCGTCCTGGACGGGGTCACCAACGCCGGCAACCTGAAGATCAACGACTCGCACAGCGGCTTCCTCCCCTTCCTGCCCAACCAGGGCGGCCCCGGCCTCACCGGCGGCGCCTTCGGAGAGGCGAGCCACCCCATGCTGCGCACCACACGCCTCCAGGGCGTCAGCGTCCTCCGCCCGGCCGCCGACAAGGAGCCCGCGTCATGACGACCCGCGTACTGAAGGCCGTGGTCCCGGCCACGGCCGCCGAAGTGATCGAACGCCTCGGTGACGCGGCGGCCTTCCCCGCGTACGCCGACGACATCGTGTCCGTCTCGCGCACCGATGACGGGCACCAGCGGTGGGTGCTGGCCTTCCGTGGCTCCACCGCGAACTGGGTGCAGCGCAGCGGCCGGCTCGCGGGACAGCCGTACCGCATCGAATTCGCCCAGACCAGCGGGGACTTCCAGCGCTTCGAGGGCGCGTGGACGAGCACCGACGTCGACGGCGGCAGCGAGGTGACCTTCGAGGTGCGCTTCAGCACCAGCGTCCCGCACCTCGCCGGCGCGATCGACTCGGCCGTCGGGCGCGTGCTGCTGCGCAGCGCCCACCAGGTCATCCACGCCGTCGGAGGACCGGCCCGGGTCACCGCGGGCGGGCAGTTCCTGGACGACCTGCCGGCGGACGCCCGGCGGCTGTGAACAACGACCGATCGGCCACGCCCACAGGGAGAACACACACCATGGAGAACGTCTGCATCATCGGAGCCGGCTGGTCGGGGCTCGCCGCCTGCCAGGTCCTGCACGAGCGCGGCATCGCCTACGACTGCTACGAAGCCGGCTCCCAGGTCGGCGGCAACTGGCGGTACCAGAACGACAACGGCATGTCCTCGGGCTACCGCTCGCTGCACATCAACACCTCCAAGAAGCTGTCGGAGTACCGCAGTTACCCGATGCCCGACGACTATCCGCACTACCCCGACCATGAGCTGATCGCGCGTTACCTGGACGACTACGTCGACCACTTCGGCTTCCGCGACCGGATCGCCTTCCGCACGGAGGTGATCCACGTGGAGCCGGCCGGGGACGTCGGCTGGACCGTGACCGTGCGCCACCGTGACACGGGCGTCGAGACCACCCGTCACTACGGATCGGTGATCGTGGCCAACGGCCACCACTGGGACCCGCGCGATCCCGAGCCGGCCTTCCCCGGCGCGGACACCTTCACCGGCGTACAGATCCACTCGCACTACTACCGGGTCCCCGACGAGTACGCCGGCAAGCGGGTGCTCGTGGTCGGCTTCGGCAACTCGGCCTCGGACATCGCGGTGGAGACCTCCGCCGTCTCCGAGCGCACCTTCCTGTCGATCAGGACCGGCGGTTACGTCTTCCCCAAGTTCATGTTCGGCAAGCCCGGCGACGACATGATCAGCCCGTTCATCACCCGGGTGATGCCGCGCGAGACGCAGCGGTGGGTGATGGCCGCGCTGCTGCGGCTGTCGATCGGCAAGGTCACCGACTTCGGCCTGCCGGAACCGGGGCACAAGCTGTTCAACTCCCACCCGACCGTCTCGGAGACGCTGCTCCCCGCGCTCGGCCACGGCGGCATCGCCGTCAAGCCGAACATCTCCCGCTTCGACGGCGACACGGTGCACTTCACCGACGGCAGCAGCGAGGTCGTGGACGCGGTCATCCACTGCACCGGCTACAAGGTGAGCTTCCCGTTCCTGGACGAGTCCGTGATCGCCCCCACGGACAATGACGTCTCCCTCTTCCACCGGGTGGTCGACCCCCACCACGCCGGCCTGTACTTCGTGGGCCTCTTCCAGCCCCTGGGCGCCACCACGGTGCTGGCCGAGGCCCAGTCCCACTGGGTGGCCGACCTGCTGGAGGGCAAGGCCGTGCTGCCTCCGGCGGAGGAGATGCACCGGGAGATCACCCGGTACAAGACCAAGCTCGCCAAGCGTTACGTGACGTCCAAGCGCCACACCATGCAGGTGGACCACTATCCCTACCTGGCGGAGCTGCGCGGTGCGCGGCGCAGGGGCGCGCGGCTCGCCAAGTCGGTGTCCCGGCCCGCCGTCGCCGCCGGGCACGCGCGTCCCGAGGAGGTGTCGATACGGATCGACGCCGCGCCCGAGGCGGTGTGGGACCTCATCAGCGACGTGACGCGGATGGGGCAGTGGAGCCCCGAGTGCCGTCGCTGCTACTGGCGCGGCGACAAGCGCGGGGTCGGTGCGCGCTTCATCGGGATCAACCGCCGCGGCTGGGTCGTGTGGGTCACCTCCAACACGGTCGAGCGGGCCGAGCGGGGCCGGTCCTTCGCCTTCCGCACCACGACGAACGGGGTGCGCTGGGGCTACCGGCTGGAGCCCGACGGCTCGGGCGGGACCCTGGTCACCGAGGTGTGGGACGTCTCCGGGCAGAGCACCGGGCAGCGCAAGCGCACCGCGTCCTTCGCGAACATGATGCTCGGCGGCTACGAGAACCACACCCAGGAGCTGCGCGACGGGATGCGCGCGACGCTGGAGCGCGTCAAGGCGGCCGCGGAGGCGCGGGTCCGGCCGCTGGGCGACGCGGCCCGCGCCCCGGAGCGGGCGAAGACGCGGGGCACGGACGTCGAGCGGGTGGACACGGCGGCGTGAGCGCCCCGTACCGGGAACGGCAGAACGGGAACGGGAGAACGGGAACGGTGGGATGACGACGGACGACAATCTGAGATGTTCCTCGGTCGAGGAGTTCGCCGCCTGGATGGAGGCGCATCACGACACCGCCGGCGAGGTCTGGGTCGCCCTGCCGAAGAAGGGCACGCCCGTCCCCTCGATCACCAGGTCGGAGGCGCTGGACGTCGCCCTGTGCTACGGCTGGATCGACGGCAAGGCGTACTCCGGGAACGTTCCGGACGGCTGGTGGGCCCAGCGCTTCTCGCCGCGCAAGCGCCGCAGCCCGTGGTCGAGGATCAACTGCGCCAAGGTGGAGCAACTGATCGCCGAGGGCAGGATGCGGCCGGCCGGGTTCGCGCAGATCGAGCTGGCGAAGGCCGACGGCCGCTGGGCCGCCGCGTACGCTCCGCAGAGCACGGCGGAGGTCCCGGACGACCTGCGGGCGGCGCTCGACGCGTCGCGGGCCGCGTCGGCCGCGTTCGACGCCCTCAGCAGGAGCAATCGGTACCAGATCCTGCTCGACGTCGAGAAGGCCGTGAAGGCGGAGACGCGGGCGCGCAGGATCGCCCGTCACGTCGAACGCCTGGAGACGGCCGCCCCACCGCGCCGGCCGCGGAAGACTCCGTGACCCCCGCTGCTCCCCTGGCACCCGTGGCCGCCGGGACCGCCGTGGCACCCATGACACCCGTAACCCCCGTCCTGCCAGGGCCGCGTGCGTCGGGGACGGCGCTGTGGCTCGCCGAGGTGGAGGCCTTGGCGGGCTGGGCGGAGCGGCTGGCTCCCCGGGTGCTCGGGGCCGGGGAGGTGCCGGGGGCGGGCTCTCGGGGGCGGGCGGCGGACCGGCGGGGCCGGCTGGTCGCCCATGTGGCGCTGCGGGTGCTGCTCGGCGAGAGGCTGGGCCTGGCCCCGGAGGCGGTACGACTCGGCCGGGCGGCCTGTCCGTGCTGCGGCGCCCCGCACGGACGCCCGGTGGTCGAGGGGGGCGGGGCGCACTTCTCCCTGTCGTACAGCGGCTCACTGGTGCTGCTGGGGCTCGGGCCGGCCCCGCTCGGCGTGGACGTGGAGCGGGTGCCCTCCCCCGGCCTCGTCGCGGACACCACCCCCGCCCTGCACCCGGCCGAGCGCGCCGAACTCGCCGCGCTGGACGAGGAGTCGCGGCCGGCGGCCTTCACCCGGGCGTGGGCGCGCAAGGAGGCGTACCTGAAGGGCATCGGAACCGGTCTGGGCCGCTCCGCCGCACGGGACTACGTGGGTACGCGGCCCGTCCCCGCGCCCGGGCCCGACGGCTGGACGATCCGGGACGTGGCGGCCCCGGCCGGCTTCGTCGCGGCGGTCGCGGTGGCACCGGATTCCCGGCCCGGTCGCTGAACCGCGCCGGTCCCGGCACCGGCCAATTCGCGCTACTCCCAGTACCATTCGCGTCAGGACGGGCACCAACGGGGGTGCACGCGTGGGGGGGGCCACAGTGATCAGAGTGCTGCTCGCGGACGACATGCTGATGCTCCGGCGTGCCCTGGTGTCGCTGCTGGAGCTGGAGGACGGCATCGCGGTGGTGGGCGAGGCCGACAACGGCGACCGGGTCCTTCCGGTGGCGCTGGAGACGCGGCCGGACGTCGCGGTCCTGGACATCGACATGCCCGGGATCGACGGCATCAGGGCCGCGGAGCTGCTCAGCCGGGAACTGCCGGAGTGCCGGACGATCATCCTGACGAGCCTGGGCCGGCCGGGGAACCTGCGCAGGGCGCTGGCGGCGAAGGTCTCCGGATTCCTGCTCAAGGACGCCGATCCCACCCGGCTCGCGGCGGCGATCCGCCAGGTCGTGGAGGGCAAGCAGGTGGTGGACCCGAACCTCGCGCTGGCCACGCTCCAGACCGAGGCCTCTCCGCTGAGCGCCCGGGAGAGCGAGGTGCTCCAACTGGCCGCCCAGGGCCTCGACGCGCCCGAGATCGCCCGCAAGCTGTTCCTGTCCCCGGGGACCGTGCGCAATTACCTGACCACGGTGGTCACCAAGCTCGACGCCCGCAACCGCATGGACGCCCTGCGGATCGCCCGGGAATCCGGCTGGCTCTGAGCCGGGGCGCGGCTACGACCCGGTGCTCCCGGAGGACTTCACCTCGGACGCCTCGGGCACGGTCCGCGGGTCGGGCTCGCCCGACGGCCGCGGCGGGATGTCGACGGCGAGTTCGAACCAGCCGTCCGCCCGTACGCGGTGGGACAGCCGTCCGCCCAGCGCCTCGGCGCGCGCCGTCAGGCTGCGCAGCCCCACGCCTCCGGTGACCGCTCCCCCGTCGGAGGAGACGAAGGAGTCCCGGTCGCGCAGGCCGTCGTTGGCGATGCGGAGCCGGACGGTGTCCTCCTCCGCCCACGCCTCGACCACGCAGTGCTGGGCCTTGCTGTGCCGCAGCATGTTGGTGACGCCCTCGCGCAGGACGGTGGCGAACACCGTTTCCACGGAGGGGTGAAGCGGCTCCTTCGTGACCCTGATCTCGGTGTGGATGCCCATCGCGCGCAGCAGCGAGACGGCGGACCTCACCTCGTGGTCCAGGTTCATCTGTACGTAGCTGCTGGCGACGGAGCGGACGTCGGCGAGCGCCTGGCGGGCGGTCTGGACGATCTCGGTGATCTCCATTTCGGCGCGTTCGGGCTGGACGCGCACCAGGCGGTGGGCGAGTTCGCACTTGAGCTTGATGGTGGAGAGGCTGAAGCCGAGCAGGTCATGCAGGTCGCGGGCGAAGCGGAGGCGCTCCTGGGTCAGCGCCATGCGGATCAGCTCCTCGCGGGCCGCCTGCACCTCGCGTATCAGGCCGGACAGCCGGCTCAGGCCGTAGACGACCAGGCCGGTGAGGACGGTGGCCACGCAGTTGTAGGCGAGCTGGCCCACGCCGTAGCCCACGGCGAACTGCACGATCCCGGTCATCACGGTGACCGTCGCGAAGGCCGCCCAGCCCAGCGCCGACTTCAGCACGAGCAGGGCGGAGCCCGCGAGGAAGCCCGGCATGCCGAGCCAGGCGGCACCGAAGAGGGTGAACGGGGCGAAGGTGAGCCCCGCCTGGAGTGCCAGGGTCGCCAGACGGAAGCGGGCGACCCGGGGCGTCCACTCCGGGAAGGAGTGACTGAGCTGGAGGAAGAGCAGCGTCAGCATCAGCACGCCACACAGGGCGAGCTCCCCGGCTCCGAACCCCGCGTCGACGGCGTAGGTCAGTCCCACGGCGAAGAAGCAGAGGATGACGACGACGGTGATGGTGCGGGCGACCCGGGGCGCCAAGTCACCTCCCTCGGGAGCCCGGTGGCTGAAGAAGGCGTCTGAACCGGTGGCGCGAGACCATCGCACAGGAGCTCCCCATTCGGCTGCGATTTCGCATCGAAGTGCAGCATAGGTGGAGCAGATTACGTACCGAGCGGCATTTCCGCTATGCGCTGTCGGGCGATTCAGGCCCGGTCGGCGGCCACCACCGACCCGGTGGGCAGGCCCGCGACGACGAACTCGCCGACGCCCGACTCGGCCCGCCAGTCCAGGCCGAAGGCGCGGGCCGAGGTGGCGGTGTCACCGAACGCCAGCGCGCACGGGCCGATCCCCATGGCCGTGGAGACCAGGTACAGCGTCTGTTGCAGGGCGCCCACCTCCTTGAGGAGCACGCTGTAGCCGGCCCCCGGGTAGACGGCGCCCATCCGCCGGAAGCGTGCCGTCATGCTGATCAGCACCGGCGGCTCCTCGCTCATCCCGGCGTTGGCGCCCGCCTCGTCCAGCAGGGCGTCCACCAGGTCCGGTTCGGTGCCGAGCGCGAGCAGGGTGTGCGCGGCCGGGTCGTAGTAGTAGGTGCCGCGCGGCAGTTCGCCGGAACCGGCGACCGTGACGTACAGCTCCAGCGGGTAGACGGACAGGGCGCTCGGGTAGGGGCGCCCGGCAGCCGGGCGGGCGCGGGCGGAGCGGTAGAGCAGCTCGCCCAACTGCGCGAGCGACAGCGGCCGTCCGTCGTCCACGCGGACCGAGCGGCGCGCCTCCAGCACGGTGGTCAGGCGCGGGTCGGCGGCGACGACGCGGTCGAGGTCGGGCACCGGCAGCATGATGGGTACGCCGCCGGAGGCCGGGGCCTCCTCGGCCGGTGCCCCGGCCGTACCGGGCGTACCGGGCGTACCGGCCGTACCGGCGGCGATCCCGACGGGGCCGACCGGCTCGTCGTGCAGGCCGGGCCTGCTCCGGTTGTGCAGCATCAGCTCGCGCGGCGACCAGTGCTCCAGAACCGGGTCCCGGTCCTCGGCGAAGGTGACCGGCTCAGGCTCCGGACCCGTCGCGCCCGGCACCAGCATGCCGGAGGCCTCCAGGTAGCCGACGGCGGTGCGCACCTCGTCCACCGGCAGGCCGAGGAGCCGGGCCGTCTCGCGGACCGACACGGGGCGTATGTAGCAGCTCACCAGCCACATGGCCTGCGGGGTGTGCAGCAGCACCCGGTGGGCGCTCAGGGGCGATTCGAGGAGGCTGCCCCGGGGGCCGACGCGCAGCGTGGCGAACCGGGACATCCGGTGCACGGTGTCCGCGGCGGGCCTGCGGGGGGTGAAGCGGGCCTCGCGCACGATGGGCACGACCGCCAACTGCTCGGTGCCGTCGGCCAGGGCGAGCGTGCGGACGACGGCGTGCCGCACCGCCTCCAGGGTGGAGTCCAGTGCGGCACGGCGCGGGTCGCCGGGGACGGGGGCCGGGTCGCTGAAGCCGGGCAGGACGTTGTCCAGCGACACCGGGCCGTACGTCATGCGCTCCAGGGCGCGGAAGACCAGGGGGTCGGACGCCGGCAGCCGGATCTCGTCCCAGCGGGTGCTGACGAGAGCGGTCCCAGGTTCGTCCGCCGCGGTCTCGAACGTGGTGTCCTCGCGGAGGGACCAGAGTTCGATCAGTCGGGTTTCCCGCGGGGCGGGCGGGGCGGAAGACTTCATGGCCGGGACCTCACGGTGGCGCGACGGTGTTGACGGTGATGTCGGTGTTGTCGGTGTTACAGGAAGAGCGGGACCGGATTGAGGTCCTCGTACGGGGTGGGCGCGGCGAGGCGGCCCAGGCGTACCGGGACGTCGTAGAGGCGACCGGGGGCGAAGCGGGCCCAGAAGGGGCGCAGGCCGGGCACGATCACCTTCACGACGGGCAGGCCGATGTCCGCCCTGGTCTGGTCGAGCACCAGCAGCTCGCTGCCGATGCTCCGGGCGAGCGCCTCGGCCGCGGCCACGTCGTCGGCCAGGTCGGCGCGCGGCGTGTACGGGAAGTCGGCGGGGGTACGGCCGGGGCAGGACGCGGCGGGCAGCAGGTAGGGCCGGCCGGCGGTGGTGGCGGTCCGCCACCAGTGCAGCGGGACCGGGTCGTCGCAGGTGTAGCCCGTGCCGTCGGCCGTGACGGCGACGACCGGCGGCAGCATCTGGTTGACCTCCGCCACGGCCCGTCTTATCGCCACCCGTGGGTCGAAGTGGGCGCCGAACCCGAGGGTGATGTCCTCGGCGGGCTTGTCGGTGCGCCGGGAGAGGGCGGCGAAGACGGGGACGCCGAGGTCGCTGGTGAGGTCGAGGACCCACAGCTCCCGGGCGAGGGCGGTGTGCGCTCCCCGTACCTCCTCGATCCAGGGGTCGCCGAAGGAGTCGAGGTCCACGCCGGGCTGGCGGGTGCGGTTGTACCACCACAGGGCGACGGCGTCCCGCTCGACGAGTTCCAGGAAGCCCTGGACGATGGCGTCCTCGCGGGAGCTCCCGGCCGCGGTGCCGTTGGAGTGGGCCGAGAAGAAGCCGGAGGGGCAGGGCGCGTCGTAGTAGAGCATCGAGGTGGGCAGCAGTCTGTGGCGCTCGGCGGTCAGCGACCAGACGGGCGTCCAGTCGACCGGGGTGTCCTCGTCGAACGGCTCGCACACCCGGTGCGCCGGGGCGTGCTCCGCGTTCCAGGCCGCCCGGTCGGGGAACTGGCGGGGGTGGAAGAGCTGCACGGTGTCGGGGTGGACGGCGCGGTCGGCGACCTCGCGGTACGTCGCCCGCAGTGCCGGCTCGTCGCCCTGGCGGTAGCCGCAGTGCCGTTCGACGGCCTCGCACAGGGCGCTGACCCGGGCCTGTAACGGGGTGGTGCCCTTGCCGGAGCTGTGGCTGCGCAGCCCGGACCGCACGGCGGCGAGTCCGGTGGGCGAGGTGGCCGGGTTGTGCCCGGAGTGGAAGCAGTTGAGGAAGCCGGGGTCGCGCCGGTCGCGGCGCACCTCCTTGACCACGCCGGTCAGTTCGTCCACCAGGTACCCGTACCGCTCCAGCATCTCCTCGGGGGTCAGTGACCGCTCCCCGGTGCCGGTGGCGGACTTGGGGCGGCTGACCGGCCGGACCGGGGCCCAGATGCGGCGGGCCGTCGCCCCGGGGTCGCCGCAGGACGGGCACTGGGGGCGTCGGCGTACCGGATGGTGGCGGCCGGCCAGGGTGAGGGTGTCCATGGTCCACAGCGCGTTCTGGCCGGAGTGGCGGTGCCCGGCCATCCACTTGACGGCTTCGAGGCAGGCCAGGTGGAGCCCGACGGCCCGCCCGGCGGCGAGGCCGGAGGGGGGCACGCTGACAGGGCGTCCGAGCGCCCGGACCAGGTAGGTCTCGGCGGGCCGGTTGCGGCGCAGCGGTTCGGCCAGGCAGTGCCAGCACGGCCCCTCGTCCGGCTGGAACACGGGCCCGATCCAGGGGCGTTCGCCCGTCAGGCGGACGGGCAGCCAGGGGGTGCCGCCGGCCCGGTACGCGGCGTCCAGCTCCGCCAGCGCGGGGTCGAGGTAGGTGTCGCACAGGACCACGGCCAGGCCGGGGGCGTCCTCGTCCGGCCCGGGGCGGTGGATGCGCAGGCCCGCGGCGGCCAGCGCGGTGAGCAGCTCCTCGGCGCCCGCGCCCGCCTCCGTGCCCCGGGCGACGCCGGCGACGGTGCCGCTGCCGGTGCGGCGGGCGGCGGCGTCGCCGTCCAGTCCGGCCAGCTCCCAGAACGCCTCGCCCGAGGTGGCGGCGGCCGAGTCGGGCGTCCGGTGGGCGAGCAGGCCGGAGCGGAGGAGGCGGGTGACGACCTGGCGCACCTGGTCGGCGGGGAGGGTACCGGCGGCGTCGGCGACCAGCCGGTCGAGGGAGCGGGTGCCGTCCAGCAGGGGCGCCAGTGCGGTGACGCAGGATCCCCGCAGTGCGGTGACACCGCGTTCGGAGATGAGGAACACGCCTTCACCGGGGACGACTTCGGGCTTCAGGTGGGGCTTGAACCCCAGTCCGGTCGTGGTGCCCTGGCGGTGTGCCACCTTGTTTCCCCCTGTTCTGGTGCGCGGACTGCGGACGGTTGAGGTGCGTTGCCTCGCTCTTGGTGCGCGGGGTGCGGTGCGCGGGTGCGGTGCGGGGCTACTCGGCGTGCGTCTCGGGCGTCCAGCAGATGCAGGTGCCGGGCTGGTAGTACTCGGCGGCCGGCGCGCTGAAGTCCTCTATGACCAGGTCTTCGACGACCGGGGTGACGGTGACGGCGGTGACGGCGGCGAGGTTCATGTCGGCCCTTCCTTCGGGGGGTTGACCTGCTGACGGGGAAGAGTCTGCTGCGCGGGAGGAAGGGCCGACAGTGCCTGTGTCACCGGGCGGATGTGAACTTCTCATGGTCGTTCCGCGACGGCCTCACACCCCTTCCGCGGCGGCCGGGGCGTCCGCCATCGCGGCGGTCAGGGTGCTGCCGTCCACGGGGTCGATGAGCAGGAACGACCCGGTGCGGCGGTAGTCCGCGTAACCGTCCAGGGCGAGCGGTTCGGCGGTGCGCAGCACGATGCGGCCGATGTCGTTGACGCCCAGCGCGCCGGTGCCCGGCCGCTCGGAGAGGTCCTCCAGGTCGAGCCGCGAGGAGACCTCGGCGACCACCGCCCGCACCGTACGGGTGGTGTGGCGCAGCAGCACCTGGCGGCCGGCGTGCAGGGGCTGCTCGCTCAGGTGGCAGACCGTGGCGGTCAGCCGCCGGACCGTGCGGGGCGCGGCGGCGGCCGGCGCGAGCAGGTCGCCCCGGGCGATGTCGAGTTCGTCGGTGAGCCGCACGGTCACCGACTGGGGTGCCCAGGCGGTGTCGGTGCCGGTGCCGTCCAGGGTGTCGATGGCCGCGATGGTGCTGGTACGGCCGGACGGCAGGGCGGCGATCCGGTCGCCGACCCGTAGCACCCCGGAGGTGATCTGTCCGGCGTAGCCGCGGTAGTCGCGGTGCGCGGCGGTGCCGGGCCTGATGACGTACTGGACGGGCAGGCGGGCCTCCTGGGTGCGCGGGTCGGTGCCCACCGGGACGGACTCCAGGTGTTCGAGCACCGTGGGCCCGGCGTACCAGTCCATGCGCTCGGAGGGGCGCACCACGTTGTCGCCGGCCAGCGCCGAGATGGGGATGGCGGTCACCCGCTGGACGCCGAGCGCGGCGGCGCACTCGGAGAACGCGGCGACGGTACGGGCGAACACCTCCTCGGAGCAGCCCACCAGGTCCATCTTGTTGACCACGAGGGTCACCCGGGGGATGCGCAGCAGGGCGGCGACGGCGAGGTGGCGGCGGGTCTGCTCCACGACGCCGTTGCGGGCGTCGACCAGGACGAGGGCGAGGTCGGCGGTGGAGGCGCCGGTGACCATGTTCCGGGTGTACTGCACGTGGCCGGGGGTGTCGGCCAGGATGAACCGGCGGCGGGACGTGGCGAAGTAGCGGTAGGCCACGTCGATGGTGATGCCCTGCTCGCGCTCGGCGCGCAGCCCGTCGGTCAGCAGCGCCAGGTCGGGTGTGTCCTGGCCACGCCGCCGGGAGGCGTGCTCCACGGCCTCCAACTGGTCGGCGAGGACCGACTTGGAGTCGTGCAGCAGCCGGCCCACGAGGGTGGACTTGCCGTCGTCGACGGAGCCGGCGGTGGCGAACCGCAGGGTGTCGGCGGCCGCGGGCGGTGCGGCGCGGAACGGCGCCGTGCCGGGCGCCGGGTACGGGGCCGTGGCAGATGCGGTGCCCGTGGCCGTGGCCGGTGCGGTGCCCATGGGCGTGCCCGTGGCCGGTGCTTCGGTGACGTTCATGGCTAGAAGTACCCTTCGCGTTTGCGGTCTTCCATGGCCGCCTCGGACAGTTGGTCGTCGGCGCGGGTCGCTCCGCGTTCGGTGAGCCGGGACGCGGTGATCTCGGCGATCACCGACTCCACGGTCCGGGCGGTGGATTCCACGGCTCCGGTGCAGGACATGTCGCCGACCGTGCGGTAGCGGACCAGCCGGGTCTCCAGCCGTTCGCCGGCGCGCGGGCCGCCCCACTCGCCGGGCGCCAGCCACATGCCGCCACGGGCGAAGACCTCGCGGTGGTGGGCGTAGTAGATGGCGGGCAGGTCGATGCGCTCGCGCTGGATGTACTGCCAGACGTCGAGTTCGGTCCAGTTGGACAGCGGGAAGACCCGGACGTGTTCGCCGGGGGCGTGCCTGCCGTTGTAGAGCGACCACAGTTCGGGGCGCTGGCGGCGCGGGTCCCAGGCGCCGAACTCGTCGCGCAGCGAGAACACCCGCTCCTTGGCGCGGGCCTTCTCCTCGTCGCGCCGGCCGCCGCCGAACACCGCGTCGTACCGGCCGGTGGAGATGGCGTCGAGCAGCGGCACGGTCTGGAGCGGGTTGCGGGTGCCGTCGGCGCGTTCGCGCAGCCGGCCGTCGTCGATGAAGTCCTGCACCCGGGCGACGTGCAGCCTGAGGCCGTGCTCGGCGACCACGCGGTCGCGGTAGGCGAGGACCTCGGGGAAGTTGTGCCCGGTGTCCACGTGGAGCAGGGAGAAGGGCAGTGGCGCGGGCGCGAACGCCTTGAGCGCCAGGTGCAGCATGACGATGGAGTCCTTGCCGCCGGAGAAGAGGATCACCGGCCGTTCGAACTCGCCCGCCACCTCGCGGAAGATGTGGACCGCCTCGGACTCGGCGGCGTCGAGGTGGGACAGCCCGAAGGCGTCGCCGGTACGGATGTCGGGCAGGGACGGAGCGGCGGGCGCGGCGGGGACGGCGGGCGCGGCGGCCCGGGTGACGGTCGGGGCGGTCACAGCAGACCCCTCTCGGTGAGCAGGGCGAGCAGCGCGCCCGCGGACTCGGACACGGTCTGGGTGTGCGAGGCGATCCTGAGGTCGGGCGCGGCCGGCTCCTCGTAGGGGTCGTCCACGCCGGTCAGGCCGCTGATCTCGCCGGCCGCCCGGCGGGCGTACAGGCCCTTGACGTCGCGCCGGGAGCAGACGGACAGCGGGGCGGCGACATGGACCTCCAGGAAGTCGGTGCCGCTGTCCCGGTGCCAGGAGCGCACCAGCTCGCGGGCCTCGGCGTACGGGGCGATGACGGGTACGAGGACGGTGATGCCGTTGCGGGCCAGGACCTGCGCGACCCGGCCGATGCGGGCGACGTTGTCGTTACGGTCGGCGCGGGAGAAACCGAGGCCGGCCGAGAAGGTGCGCCGCAGCTCGTCGCCGTCGAGCACCTCGACCCGGCGGCCGCGCGAGCGCAGCAGTTCGGCGGTGGCGTACGCGAGGGTGGTCTTGCCCGAGCTGGGCAGTCCGGTCAGCCAGACGGTCGAGCCGGGGTAGCAGGTGCAGTGGACGGCGGGGGCCGCGAGGTCGTTGCCGGGGGCGGCCGTCAGGACGGTCACATCGAGCTCCATTCTCGGACCGCGGCGGTCAGCAGGCGCTGGGCCCGCCGGAACTCATCCGCGTGCAGGTGTTCGTCGGGGGTGTGGTCGAGCCGGGCGTCACCGGGGCCGTAGGCGACCATGGGGATGCCCTGCCAGGTGGTGGCGAGGGTGTTCATGTCGCTGCTGCCCTTCTTCATCAGGTACCGGGGCGTCACGCCCTCGGTTCTGAACGCCCGCTGGAACGCCTTGACCAGCGGGCTGGTGCGCCCGGTGGCCACGCCGGGGGTGGCCCGCAGGACGTCGATCCGTACCGGCTCGGCGGCGAGCGCCCGCAGCGCGGCCACCGTCTCGTCCACGTCGAGGCCGGGCGGTACGCGGACGTCCACCACGGCCTCGCCCGCCTGGGTGTCGCCCTGGTTGAGCGCGGTGACGCCGAGGACGGCGGTGAGCGCGTCCGGGTGGAGCCGGGCCACCGCCCCGGGGACCCGGGCGAGCAGCTCGACCATCCGGTCGCCCGCGGTGCGGACGCCCTCCCCTGCGGTGTGCCCGGTGGCCTCCCGGACGCTGTAGCGGACCTTGACCAGCCCGTAGTAGCCGAGCGTGAGCGCCTCGGCGCCGCTGGGTTCGCCGACGATCACGGCGTCGGCCCGGTAGGCGTCCCGGACGTGGAAGGCGCCCGCTCCGGTGATCTCCTCCTCCACCGCGCCGACCACCCGCAGCTCGACGCCCTCGGGCGGGTCGAGGGCGGCCAGCGTCTGGAGGTACGTCACCAGGCTGCCCTTGGCGTCCACCGAGCCGCGCCCGGAGAGCACCTCGCCGTCCCAGCGGACCGGCCAGCGGTGCGGCACGGTGTCCAGGTGACCCAGCATCAGCAGCCGCCGCTCACCGGCCCCCTTGGTGGCCACCAGGTTGGAGGCGGCGTCGATCTCCGCCTTGATGCCGTGGTCGGTGCACCACTCGGCGAGGAAGGCGGCGATCTCGCGTTCGTCGCGGGAGACGGAGGACAGCTCCACCGCCCGGGAGAGCAGGGCGAGGTCGGGGGCGGGCGCGGGGGCCCGCCAGAACCACGTGGCGCCCGCCGCCGACACGGTGTGCGGGCCGGTGATGGCGGTGTCGGAGGTGCCCTTCAGGGCGATCTCGGCCGCCCTGACCTTCTGGCGCATCCGGCCCTTGGCGTACCGGCCGCCTTCCCCCTCGGTGAGGTGGCGCAGGGTACTGGCGGGATCGTCCGGGTCGGTGAGCAGCCCGGCGGTGCCGGTGACCAGGCGGAGGTGGTCGGCGTCGAGGGCCAGGGCGGCCTCGGCGGCGAGCACGTCGGCGTCCACGTTGAGGGCCGTGCCGCCTTCGGCGTCGGCGACCGGCGGGGAGAGGCAGACGACGTCGAAGGTGGCGAGCAGGCCGGTGAGCCGGGGCACGTCCACGGAGCTGACGGTGCCGGCGCGGTGGTCGCGCACCAGCCGGGTCCTGCCGTCCTCCCGGACGCGCAGCGGGCCGTTGGCGGTGGCCTTGACGAGGGCGCCGGTGCGGGCGACGGAGGCGTAGACGGACAGCCCGCGCCGGGTCAGCTCCTCCTCCACCAGGGGCAGGGTGACCTCCTCGTAGGCGGCGACGATGTGCCGCATCTCCTCCGGGGGGCAGTAGCGGATCTCGTCGCCGGTGCGGGAGACCAGGGTGCGGACCTCTCGGCCGGTGCGCCGGTAGTACTCGCGGATGCCGGCCGCTCCGCCGGCGATGACGAGCAACCGGGCGCCGCGCGAGCTGAGTTCGAGCAGTTCGTCGAAGACCTGACTGTGGAGCAGGGTGGCGCTGCCAAGTTTGACCACGTAGAGCGCGGCCTCACGTGAGCTGGCGACTTCCCCGAGGGCTGACATGTACGGGACTCCTTCGGCTGGTGGTGGGTGGCGGGGGCCGAACGGGGATCAGCCGATGCCGCGGGTGTTGCCGCCGTCCGCGACCAGGACGGCGCCGGTGACGAAGCCGGCCTGTTCACTGGCGAGGAAGGCGACCAGGGCGCCCAGGTCCTCGGCGCGTCCGATCCGGCCCAGCGGGATTCCGGCGGCGACCTCGGCGAGCCGCTCCTCGACCTCGTCCCCGTACTGCACGTCGAGGATCGGGGTGCGGTGGAAGCCGGGCGCCAGGACGTTCACGGTCACCCCGGCCGGTCCGAAGGCGTGGACCAGGCCCTTGGCGAACCCGAGGACGCCGAGCCTGGCCACCGAGGACAGGCCGCTGCCCGGGTGCGGCTGGCGCACCGACTCGGAGGTGATCATGACGATCCGGCCCCAGCCCGCCTCCCGCAGATGGGGCGCGGCGGCGAGCGACAGCGACACGTGCGGCAGCAGGTTGCCGTTGACCGCCTCGCGGTACTGGGCGACCTCGAAGTCCTCCACGGGCCCGAAGGGCACCCCGCCCGAGTTGGTGACCACCACGTGGAGCCCGCCGAACCCGTCGGCGGTGCGGCGTACCCACCCGGCGGCGGCGTCCTCGTCGCACAGGTCCACGACGGTGCTCAGCACCCGGCCCGGGCCGCAGGCGTCGACCTCCTTGTGCGCGCGGGCGAGGCGCTCGGGGTCACGGCCGCAGATCGACACGTCCGCGCCCTCGGACGCCAGGACGCGGGCGACCGCGAGGCCGATTCCGCTGCTGGACGCCGCGACCAGGGCGGCCCGCCCGGCGAGACCGAGGTTCACCGGGACTCACCCCGCGAGGCCGGTACGGGTGGGGCGGGCGTACCGGCCGGCCGGCGGGCAGCGCCGGCCGGGCGGGTGCCCGTGGCCCGGACGGGGCGGGCGGGGCGGACGGGGGCCAGCGGGTAGCCGTAGCGGGCCAGCAGGGGCGCGGCCGGTGCCGTGGCCGCCGCGATGTCCGTGGCGGGCAGCGCGGTGCGCCACCGCTCGTCGGGGCGGATGTGGGTGACGCCCCGGCGCAGCCGGTCGGGGTTGCCGGTGACGGTGTGGTTCGCGCCGAGCGTGATGCGGCCGGAGCCGTCCACCGGGGAGTCGTCGTCGAGGCCCGCGAAGCGCAGCACCCGGGCCGTCACCTCGCGGGGGCTGCGGGACAGGTCCTCGTGACGGATTCTCAGGTAGCGGTCGCCGGCCGTGCGCCCGACCAGTTCGGAGGCGAGGTTGAAGGCGGTCCAGTACCCGCTGCTGCGGGCCGGGGACATGGGGTCGATGTAGTCCTTCGCGCTGCGGTACGACAGGGCGGTGGCGCGCGGGTCCCGCACGATGTGCAGCACCCGTACGTCCAGGTCGGTGCGGCCGAGCAGGGCGGCGGCCTCGGCCGGGTACTTCGAGCCGTCCACGACCAGGCGCCCGCCGCCGAGTGCGGCCACCCGCCGGTAGACGGAGGCGGAGTGGTCGAGGAGTTCGTCCACGCCGGCGGCGGTGGGCCTCTCACCGCGCGCCTCGGCGAGGCGGGCGGGGGTGTGGCGGGTGCGCAGCAGGGTCTGCTGGAGGGCGGCCATCCGCCGGGCGGTGGTCTCGGCGGAACCCTCCGGCAGCGCCGCGAGGACCTCCGACCACAGCGGGCATGCGCGCAGCGGCCGGCCGCAGCCGCAGGAGGAGTTGGTGCCGGTGGCGAGGACGCCGTTGCGCCACAGGTAGTACAGCTCCCCCACGTGCCGGACGCCGGGGATCTCGTTGAGGACGTTGCCGAGCAGGGTGCTGCCGCTGCGCATCCATCCGGTGATGTAGAGGACGCGGGGCCTGGAGCCGGGCGTACCGGGGCCGGGCGTGCTGGGGCCGGTCATGGCGGTGGGAGTCCCTTCGGCCGGTCAGTCGCGGGCCAGCAGCAGGAAGTGCTGCGGCAGGTGGACGGCGAGGCCGACGCGGCTGCTCGCCTCGATGGCGTCGGAGCCGTCCGGACCGGCGCCCCGGCGCAGCGCCAGCGAGGCCACGCCCGGGACGAGCAGGGTGACGGCGGCGCGGAAGTCGCCGAGCAGGACGCGGCCGCGGGGGATCATGCGGGTGCGCGAGACGGTGATGCCCGCCGCGCCGAGCTGTCCGAGCACTCCGGCCCGGACCAGCTCCCAGTAGGTGAAGGGGTGGACGACGATCCCGTCGCAGGAGCCGCCCGTCTCCTCGACCTCGGCGGCGGCCTCGGTGATGGAGGCGTACACGTCCTCGCCGAGCCGGCCCCGGCGCATCCCGGGGAGGTTGAGCAGGCCGCTGATCACCTTGTCGGCGCTGCCGTGCAGCAGCGTCTCGTTCTCCACCACGGACAGCCGGACGAGCACCCGGTAGTCGACGAAGGAGGCGAGCAGCGCCGGCTGGTCCAGCAGTCCGGTGGGCAGTGGCACGCGGACGGTGAGGTCGGTGAGCCCGGCCCGCTCCAGGCGGGGCGCGAACGCGCCTTCGGGCGTGGCGCGGTACGAGGTGCCGGCGGCGGCGAGAGGGGCGGCCGGGGGTTCGTGCACGAACGGCACCGGCGCGTCGGCGACCGACGCCGTCTTCAGCAGGTGGCGGACGGCGTACCGGGGCCGGGTCGCGAACAGCGGGAAGACGGCCGGGAGATGGGCCTGGAAGGGCACCACGTGGTCCTGGTCCGGCGCCGCCGCGCGCACCGACCAGGCGAACTCCTCGCCCGGGCTGCGGCTGGCCAGGGCGGGGTCGGCAAGCTGTATCCGTACTCCCTGCTGCACGGCGGAATCGGCGGTGGCTGCCAGCATGACGTCTCCTGAAGTTTTCGGTGAAATGTTCGGCGGGTCATTAACATTAGGCACCTCCAGCCCTATGGGGAGAGAAATTCGATGGCTCGCGTTTATGGCCCGAATAAGACCTGATGATTCCCCCTTCTTGAGCGGTGCACAGCGGCCGTATGAAGATCTCACATCGGTTCCGTGACCCTGTCCATGGCGGCTGCGGAACGGCCGGTCCTAGGCTGAGCCGCAGACTTCACGGAACGTCCTTCGACGATGTGGGTGGGAGAATGCATCACGACTTGCAAATAAACAGGCTGAGGACGCTGGTGGCCGTGGTCGAACTCGGCGGCTTCCGGAGGGCGGCCGAGTCCCTGCACATCACCCAGCCCGCGGTCAGCCAGCAGATACGCCAGCTCAGCGGGTTCATCAGAAGCCCGGTGTTCGCCTCCACCGGGCGCAACCTGCGGCTGAGCCCCCGGGGCGAGGAGCTCCTCAGATACGCCCGCCGCATGGTGGCGCTCAACGACGAGGCAGTCGACCGTTTCATCCCGCGGGCCGGCCACGTCATGCTCTCGATCGGGGTGGCCGGCCAGCTCGCCGAGGCGCTGCCGGAGTTCCTCCGGCTGGTGAACCGGGGCATGCCCCAGGCCCAGCTCGGCGTCAGGACCGGGGCGAGCGAGGAGCTGGCGGCCCAGCTCACCAGCGGCCAGCTCGACGCGGCCCTGCTGCTCCAGGCCGAGCCGCCCGGGGCCGGCGCGGACTGCCGGGAGCTGGGGCGGATGCGGATGGCCTGGTTCGGACGGCCGGCCCACGGCGAGCGGGACGCCCTGCCGCTGGCGCTCTTCCCCGAACCGTGCACGCTGCGCGGCCGGGTGCGCGAGGTGCTCGACGCCTCGGGCATCGAGTGGCGGGTCGCGTACGAGAGCAGCGAGCTGATCGGGCTGCGCTCGGCCGCCAAGGCGGGGCTCGGCATGACCTGCCTGGTGGCCAACGGGGACGAGCTGTGGGGCCTGACCGCGTCGGCACGCCCGGGACTCCCGCCCCCGCCCGGGCCGCTGCCGGTGACCCTGGCCCTGGCGCCCGGGGCCGTACCGGACGGCTTCGCGGGGATCGCGGAGAAGGCCTTCCGCCGGGCCCTGCGCGGCTACCCGCTCACCCCGCCCGCCGCCTCCCCCGACGACGCCGGCGCCCCCGTGCTGGCCACGGCCGCCGCCTGACGTTCCCCCACACCCCCGGCCACCCCCCACCCCCTCCGTCGCCCGGGCCCCATAAGGAATCGCCGCCCTTCCGATCCAGATCATTCATTGGCGGCGGCCGGAACGCAGGAAAATGCAGGGCTACAGTAATTTCCGATTCACCACCTCGCCGGAATACCGTCGGAAGAATTGAGGAAATCGCCATGCAGGAAACACTGGTCTCCCCCGAGTGCCCCGAGTGCGATGCCGAGGTTTCGCTCGGAACGGATGCCCGGGTCAGCGAAATAGTCGAGTGCCCGGAGTGCCGGCTGGAGCTGGAAATCGAGTCCATCGCGCCACCGCGTCTCCTCCTCGCCCCGGAGATCGAGGAGGACTGGGGCGAGTAGCGCGCGGCCACCGCAGCAGATCCGGCCGCCGCAACAGACAAGGAGATCCCTGATGAGCCCTGCGGCAGCGCGACTCGGTGTCCTCGCCTCCCGGGTCCGGTTCGAGGAGAAGAACATCCTGACCGCGCTGGAGAGGCGCGGCGTCGCATGCGAACAGATCGACCCCCGCGCCCTGTCGGTCCGGGCCGGGACGCCCTGGAACGGCCCGCGGACCGTGCTCAACCGCGAGGTCGCCCACTACCGGGCGCTGTACGCGGCCGGCGCCCTGGAGTCGGCGGGCGTGACGGTGCTCAACACCTGTGCCGCCACGGCCGTCTGCGGGGACAAGTGGCAGACCTCGGCGGCCCTGGTCGCCCGGGGCCTGCCCACCCCGGACACCACGCTCGCCCTGACCCCGGACGCGGCCCTCAAGGCCCTGGACGAGCTGGGCTACCCCGCGGTCGTCAAGCCGCTCGTCGGGTCCTGGGGGCGCCTGGTGACCCGGGTCACCGGCCGGGAGATGGCCGAAGCCGTGCTGGAACACCTCGCCGCCCTGCCCTCGCCGCAGTCGCACATCGTCTACGTACAGCGCGAAGTGGCCAAGGCCGACCGGGACATCAGGGTCCTGGTGGTCGACGGCCGCGCGGTCGGGGCGACGTACCGCCGGAGCGAGGACTGGCGCACCAACGTGGCCCGGGGTGCCGTCAGCGAGCGCTGCCCCCTCACCGCGGACCTCACCGCGCTCGCGGTCGCGGCGGCGGACGCCGTCGGCGCCTGTGTCGCGGGGGTGGACCTCCTGGAGGAGCCGGACGGCCGGCTCACCGTCCTGGAGGTCAACGACCGGGTCGAGTTCCGGGGCCTTCAGTCGACATACGGAACGGACATCGATGTGGCGGACACCATCGCCGCCCTCCTGACAGCGAAGGCAGAGTCATGATCCGCGCGGCAGTGCTGGGAGCGGCCGGCTACATCGGCGGCGAACTGCTCCGGCTGCTCGTCAACCACCCCCAGGTCGACCTGGTGGCCGCCACCTCCCGCACCCTGCGGGGACGCCAGGTCGACGGCGTTCACCCCAATCTGCGCCACCGCACGAAGCTGACGTTCTCCGCGGAGGAGCAACTCCCCCGCTGCGACGTGCTCTTCCTGGCCACCCCGCACCGCGAGACGATGCGCCGGATGCCGGAGTTCCTGGACAAGGCGGGCGTGGTCATCGACCTGTCCGGCGACTTCAGGCTGCGGGACACCGACGTCTACGAGGACTACTACGGCACCCCGCACGAGGCGCCCGAGCTCATCGGCACCTTCGTCCAGGGGCTGCCCGAGCACCACCGTGAGCGGCTGCGCACCGCCGACCGGATCTCGGTGCCCGGGTGCATGGCCACCGCCGGCATCCTCTCCCTGGTCCCGCTGGCCGAGGCCGGGCTGATCCGGGACGAGGTCACCGTGGACGCCAGGACCGGCTCCAGCGGCTCCGGCGCCAAGGCGGGCGCGGAGAACCTGCACGCCGAACGCAGCGGCGCGCTGCGGGTGTTCGCCCCCACCCGGCACCGGCACGAGGCGGAGATCGCCCAGGCCACCGGGCACACCGTGCGGATGTCGGCGACCGGGGTGGAGGCGGTGCGCGGGGTCCAGTTGCTCAGCCGGGCCAACCTCGCCGACGGCGTCGACGAGCGGGCCATCCGGTCCGCCTACCGCACCCGCTACGCCGGCGAGCCGTTCGTCCGGATCGTCGCCGCCCGGCGCGGGCTGCACCGATTCCCCGACGCGAAGATCCTCTCCGGCTCCAACTTCTGCGACATCGGCTTCGCCCTGGACCGGGGCGCCTCCACGGTCACCGTGATCGCGGCGCTGGACAACCTCGTCAAGGGCGGCGCGGGCAACGCGGTCCAGTGCATGAACGTGCGCTTCGGCGAGCCCGAGGAGCGCGGTCTCGAATTCACCGGCCTGCACCCCAACTGACCGTCGTCCACGTACCAGCCGAAAGGACCAGGCATGAGCAGCCCGCCTCTGCTGCGGGGCGCCCCCGCCCGCACCGACATCACCGGCCTCGCCACGCGCGGCCCCGAAGCGACGCACGGCCCCGACACGGCCCAGCCCGCCGGGCTCACCGGGATCACCGGCCGGATCAGGGAGCACATCGTGTCCATGTGCGCCGGCCCCGAGGGCGGCCACCTGGGCGGGTCGATGTCGCTCGTCGAGATCCTGACCGTCCTCTACTTCCGGGTGATGCGCCACGACCCCCGCTTCCCCGGCCTGCCGGAGCGTGACGTACTGCTGCTGAGCAAGGGGCACGGCGGCATCGCCCTGTTCGCGACGCTCTGCGAGGCCGGGTACTTCCCGGCCGGGGCGCTCGACGAGTACGCCCGCCCCGGCAGCCACTTCATGGCCCACCCGCACCCCGAGATCCCCGGTGTGGAGATCGCCTCCGGCTCGCTCGGGCACG
This sequence comes from Streptomyces sp. NPDC031064, assembly GCF_055570965.1. Taxonomy (NCBI): domain Bacteria; kingdom Bacillati; phylum Actinomycetota; class Actinomycetes; order Kitasatosporales; family Streptomycetaceae; genus Streptomyces; species Streptomyces sp. NPDC031064. The sequence continues at coordinate 307,769 of NZ_JBVIGF010000008.1, read as the reverse complement.
GTCTCGCCCTCGGCGTCGGCTACGCGCTGGCCAACCGCCTCGACGGCTCGGACCGCCGCTGCTTCGTGGTGATGGGCGACGGCGAGCTCCAGGAGGGCTCGGTCTGGGAGGCCGCCTCGGTCGCCTCCGCGCACAAGCTGAACGGCATCACCGCGATCGTGGACCGCAACGGCCTCCAGATCACCGGCGGGACCGAGACGGTCAACTCCCTGGAACCGCTGGCCGACCGCTGGAGGGCCTTCGGGTGGCGGGTCCTGGAGGCCGACGGCCACGACACCGAGGCGCTGACCGGCGCGCTGACCCTGCCCGCCGACCCGCAGGCCCCGACCGTGGTCATCGCCCACACCGTCAAGGGCAAGGGCGTGCCGTTCGTCGAGGGCCAGGCCCGCAGCCACTACGCGCGGCTCAGCGGCCGGCAGCACCTGCGGGCGCTCAACGCGGTACGCGCCACGGCCGGGGGTGACCGACGGTGACCACCGCCCTCGCCCCCGCCCCGGCCCGCTCCGCCCGCGAGGTCTACCGCGACACGGTCGCCGAACTGCTCCCCGGCGAGCAGCGCCTCGTCGTCCTGGACAGCGACACCGGACTGTTCGGCGGGGTGGACTTCGGCGCCGCCGCCGACCGTTACCTCAACCTGGGCATCGCCGAGCACACCCTGATGGGCACGGCCGCCGGGCTGGCCCGGGAGGGCCGTATCCCGCTGGTCAACACCATGGCGGCGTTCGCCTCCTCCCGCGCGGTGGAGGCCGTGAAGATCGACATCGCGATGGGCAACCTGCCGGTGCTGATCGCGGCCACCCACTCCGGTGTCTCGGCCGGGCACCTCGGCCCGACCCACCACGCCCTGGAGGACCTCGCGGTGATGCGGGCCCTGCCCCACATGACCGTGGTGGTCCCCGGCGACGGCGCGGGCACCGCCGAACTGCTGCGCCAGGCCCTCGCCCTGGGCGGGCCCGTCTACTTCCGGCTCGGCCGGGGCGCCACGCCCGACCTGCCCGCGGGCCCGCCGCTGCGGCTCGGCAAGGCCCAGCAGCTCCGCCACGGCACGGACATCACGCTGGCCGCGTGCGGACCGTACCCGGTGCTGGCCGCCCTGGAGGCGGCCGATCTCCTGGAGCGCGACGGCATCACGGCGAACGTGCTGCACCTGCACACCGTCAAGCCGCTGGACACCCGCGCGCTGCTGGGCGCGCTGGGGGTGCGCGACACGGTGATCACCGTGGAGGAGCACTGGGCGGCGGGCGGGTTCGGCTCGGCGGTCGCCGAGGCGCTCAGCGCCGTACGCCCGGTGCGGGTGCACCGGATGGCGCTGCCGGACGAGTTCGTGCCGGTCGCCGGAAGCCAGCGCCACCTGCTCGAACGGGGCGGGGTCAGCGCGCGGGCCATCGCCGACCGCGCCAGGGCCTCGCTCGACCCGCACCCCGGGGGCGTCCGGTGAGCGCCGCCGGCACCTACCGCGCCGCCGGCTGGTGGCGGGACGAGACGGTGCTGCACGACCTGCGCCGCTGGGCCCGTGAGCGGCCGGACAAGCCGGCCCTCGTCTGCTACCGGGGCGCCTCCTACGAGACCGTGGGCTACGCCGAGCTGGCCCGCCGGGTCGACCGGCTCGCCGTCGGCCTGCTGCGCCTCGGGGTGCGCCGGGGCGACGTGGTGACCCTGCAACTGCCCAACTGCTGGGAGCTGGTCGCGCTCTGCCTGGCCGCCGCACGGGTCGGCGCGGTCGCCGGGCCGGTGGTCCCGGTGATGCGCCGCCGCGAGGTGGAGTTCATGACCCGGCTCACCGAGAGCCCGGTCTACATCGGCGCCGCCGAGCTGCGCGGCTTCTCGTACGCGGAGATGAGCGCCGAGATCGCCGGGGCCGTCCCCACCCTGCGCCACCGGGTGCTGCTGGGCGCCGGTGACCGCGACGACGGCGCGCTGGACTTCGTACGCGACCTGTACGGGCCGGAGCCCGACCCGGAGCTGCTCGCCTCCCTGGACGCGATCGAGGCCGGGCCGGACGACGCCGCCCAGGTCATGTTCACCTCCGGGACCACCGGTGAGCCCAAGGGCGTGGTGCACAGCCACAACACCCTGTACTCGATGAACCGGGCGCAGGCCGACGTGCTGGGGCTGACCGGCGACGAGGTCACCGCGATGGGCTCGCCCACCACCCACCAGGCCGGGTTCACCTGGAACTTCGTGATGCCGCTGCTGCTCGGCGCCACCGCCGTGCAGGTCGACCGCTGGGACCCCCGGCAGATGCTGCGCACGCTCCAGGAGCAGCGGGTGACCTTCTTCATGGGCGCGCCCACCTTCCTGTCGGACCTGATCGACGCCCAGCGCGAGACGCCCCACGACCTGTCGGCGCTGCGCAGCTTCGCCACCGGCAGCGCGCCGATAGCGCCGCTGCTCGTGGAGGACGCGGACCAGGTGCTCGGCTGCCGGGTGTACGCCCTGTGGGGCATGACGGAGAACGGGTGCGTCACGGTCACCCGGCCCGAGCAGCCGCCGCTGCGGGCCACGGAGTCCGACGGCACGACGGTGCCGGGCATGGAGGTCCGCGTCGTCGGCGAGGACGGCCGGGCGGTGGAGCCGGGCACCACCGGGCTGCTCCAGGTGCGCGGCTCGGCCCAGTGCCTGGGCTACTTCCGGCGGCAGGAGGTGTACGACGCCTCGGTCACCGCCGACGGCTGGTTCGACACCGGTGACCTGGCCCGCGACGACGGCCACGGCGGGATACGGATCACGGGCCGGGTCAAGGACGTGATCATGCGCGGCGCCGAGAACATCCCGGTGGTGGAGGTGGAGGCGGCGCTGCTGCGCCACCGCGCGGTCAAGGACGTCGCGGTGGTCGGCTACCCGGACCGGCGGCTCGGCGAGCGCGCGTGCGCGTTCCTGGTGACCAGCGGCCCGGCCCCCGGCCTGGAGGACGTGCGCGGCCACCTGGCGGCGCTCGGCATGGCGCGGACGTACTGGCCCGAGCGGCTGGAAGTGGTGCCCGCCCTGCCGAGGACACCGTCCGGAAAGATCCAGAAATTCGCCCTGCGGGACCGGCTCCGGGCCCAGGAAGGACCCACAGCGTCATGAACCTCGCCTTCACGGCCCGGCACGACGAACTGGCCAAGCGGATCGAGGAGTTCGCCACGGAGAGGATCGCCCCGCACCGGCAGGACAACGACCGGCGCGGCGCCTACCGGTCGGGGACGGTCGAGGACCTGGCTGCGGCCGGCCTGTTCGCGCTGCGCGTGCCGGAGCGGTACGGCGGCCTCGGCCTGGACGCGGTCAGCGCGGGCCTCGCGCTGGAGAAGCTCGCGGCGGCCGACCTGTCGGTGTGCTTCCCGGTGCTGAACGCCGCGCTCATCGGCGGCGTCCTCGCCTCCAGCGGCACGCCGGAGCAGTTGGAGCGCTGGCTGGGGCCGATCGCCCGGGGCGAGGCGGTGGTGGCGCTCGCGCTGACCGAGCCCGGCCACGGCACGGACGCGGCGGGCATCGGGATGCGCGCCGAGCCGGACGGCGACGGCTGGCTGCTCACCGGCGAGAAGACCTCGATCATGGTGACCGCCTACGCCACCCACGCGCTGGTCTTCGCGCGTACCGGCGGCGAGGGCGCGCACGGCATCAGCGCCTTCTACACGCGGCTCGACGGCGACCGGGTCCGCAAGGAGCGGCTGACCGACCTCGGCTGCCGTGCGGGCGGCCGGGGCCGGCTGGTCTTCGACGGGCTGCGGGTCGGGCCCGAGGACCTGGTCGGCCCCCCCGGCGGCGGCTTCACCGCCGTGATGCGCGGGTTCGGGGTCTCGCGGGCGCTGATCGCGCTGATGGCGATCGCCGTCGGGGACGCCGCCCTGGCGGAGGCGTACTCCCACGCGTCCGGGCGCACCGCCTTCGGGCAGCCCATCAGCCGGTTCCAGTCCGTGGTGTTCCCGCTGGTGGAGCACACCACGTTGCTGCACGCGGCGCGGCTGGTCTGCTACGAGGCGCTCACCAAGGCGGACCGGGGCGAGGACCCCCGTATCCCGTCGAACATGGCCAAGTGGTGGGCGCCGAAGGCGGCGGTGGAGGCAGTGCACCAGGCCCTGCTGACGATGGGTCACCGGGGCTGGAGCGAGGACGGCCCGGTCGCCCAGCGGCTGCGGGACGTGATCGGCCTCCAGCTCGCGGACGGCACCGCGGCGGCCACCAAGCTGACGGTGGCCCGGCTGCTGCTCGGCAAGGAGTACGCGCCGTGACCGCCCCGGTGGCCGAGGGGCCGGCGGGCGCGTTACGGACGGCGGACGCCGTACGGTCCGTGGCCGCCCTGCTGTCAGCGGGCGCCGGCCGGTGCCCGCAGCCCCTGGCGGTAGGTGCGCATCTTGGCGCGCGTCCCGCACACGGCCATGGAGCACCAGCGGCCGCTGCGGTTGCGGGCGCGGTCGTAGAAGGCCCACTCGCAGCGGTGCTCGTGACAGGCCTTCAGGCGCTGCCAGGTGCCGTCGGTGGCCGCCTCGACGACGATCGCCAGGACCTCGCCGATCATGGCCCGGGTCCCGGTGGCGCCGGGGCGGAGGCGGGGCGTGCCGGTCTCGTCGAAGGCCAGGACCAGTGGGCAGTCGGCGGCGACGCGGGCGACGACGGCGCGGGCCGCCGGGTCGGCTCCGGCGCCGTTGTTCTCCCGCAGCAGGGCGCGCAGCGCCTCGCGCACCTCGACCGCTTCCCGCCGGTCGGCCTCGGTGGGGGCCGGGGCCCCCGTGGCGAATCCCTCCCGCTCCATCCAGCGCGTCAGCCCCCCGACGGACGCGAACTCGTCCGGTCCGAACTCGACGTTGACGCTGTTGACGAAGGACTGCACCAGCGCGAGGCGCCCGGGTGCCACCTCCCGGTCGCCCGGCTGCCGTACCGGCTTGGGTTCCGTCATCCCCCAGACCTTACCGGCCAACCGGTTTCGCCGGTATCCCCCGCTCCTGTCCCTCCCCCCGTGAAAGGAACGTCATGACCAGCTCCAACAGCGCGACCGGAACACGGCCGCCGCTCCTCCTGCTGTGCGCCGCGCAGTTCATGCTCGTACTCGACTTCGCCATCGTGAACGTGGCCCTGGTCCACATGCAGCGCGACCTGGGCTTCACCGCCAGCGGGCTCCAGTGGGTCGTGGGCGCCTACGCGCTCTTCTACGGTGGTTTCCTGCTGCTGGGCGGCCGGGCCGGTGACGTCTTCGGACGCAAGCGCATGTTCGTGGGCGGCCTCGCGGTGTTCACCCTCGCCTCCCTCGTGGGCGGGATCGCCACCGAGCCGTGGATCCTCGTGCTGGCCCGCGCGGTCCAGGGCCTGTCGGCGGCCGCCGTCTCCCCGGCGGTCCTGGCGATGATCGGCAGCGGGTTCCCGGAGGGCCCGGAGCGGGTGAAGGCCATGGGCATCTTCGGCGCCGTCTCCTCGGCCGGGTTCACCGGCGGTGTGGTCGCCGGCGGTCTGCTCACCGAGTACCTCACCTGGCGTGCGGTGATGCTGGTCAACGTCCCCGTGGGCATCGTGCTGGTGGCGCTGGCCGCCCGCAGGCTGACCGCCGACCACCACGCCACCGGTTCGGCCCGCCTGGACCTGCCCGGCGCGGTGCTGGTCACCTCGGCGATGTGCGCCCTCACCTACGGCCTGACCATGGCCTCCGACCGCGGCTGGGACTCGGCCGTCGTGACGGTGTCGCTGGCGGCGGGCGCCGCCCTGCTGGTCGCCTTCCTGGTGGTGCAGACCCGGGTCGCCGGGCCGCTGGTGCCGCTGTCCATCTTCCGCAACCGCGCGCTGTCCTCGGGCAACGTGGTCGCGTTCCTGTCCGGTGGCGTGATGTCGGTGTCGACCTTCTTCATCACCATGTACATGCAGCAGGTGCTCGGGTACTCCGCGCTCAAGGCGAGCATGGGCTTCTTCCCGCAGGCCTTCGTGGTCTTCCTGGCCAGCCTCCCGGTCGTCAAGCTCACCCACAAGCTCGGCGCCCGCACCGTGCTGATCATCGGCGGTCTGCTGCTGGCCGTCGGGTCGGCGATGCTGGCCCAGGTGACGGCGGACAGCTCCTACTGGCTCGGGGTGCTGCCCGGCGGCGTGCTGCTGGGCCTGGGCGTGACGGTCATGATGATCGCGACCGCCATCGCCGGCACCAGTGGCGTCAGCGGCCCGCAGATGGGCCTCGCCTCCGGTCTGTTCAACTCCAGCCGCCAGCTCGGTGTCGGGCTCTGCCTCGCGGTGGGCGTGGCCCTGGCCGGTGTGGTGCACGGGACCGTGGCGAAGATCCCGGTCGGCGGCTTCCAGACGGCGTTCTGGTTCACCACCGCCCTGTCCGTGGGCATCACCGCGGTCTCGGTCCTCGGTCTGCGGCGCACCGCCGTGGCCTCGGCCGCGCCCGCCGCCCCCACCGCCTCGGCGGCCGCTCCCGGCACGCCGGCCGGGGCCGCCGCCAAGTAGGCCCCACCGATGACCGACGGCGGCCGGCCCCGTGGCGACGGGGCCGGCCGCCGCGCCGCTTCATGGCCGCGCGGCCGACCGACTTGAGGAGAAGAGGAACAAGCGATGACACACGTACTCGTCGCGGGCGGCGGCATCGGCGGGCTCGCCGCCGCGCTGGGCCAGGCCCGGGGCGGACACCGGGTGACGGTCCTGGAGGGCCGGCCGGAGTTCTCGGAGATCGGCGCGGGCATCCAGCTCGCCGCCAACGCCTTCCACGCGCTGGGCGCCCTGGGGGTCCGCGACCGGGTGACCGGGCGGGCCGACTTCATCGACGAACTGCGCTTCATGGACGGTACATCGGGTCACCGGGTCGCCGCCATGGAGCTGACGGGCGCCTACCGGACCAGATTCGGCGGCCCGTACGCCGTGGTCCACCGCGGCGATCTGCACCGGGCCCTGCTGGACGGCTGCCGCGCGGCGGGTGTGGAGCTGCTGGCCGGTCACCGGGTGACGGGCTACCGGCAGGACGGCGCACGGGTCACGGCCGTCACCGCCGCCGGGGAGCGGTTCTCGGCGGACGTGCTGGTGGGCGCCGACGGGCTGCGCTCGGCGGTGCGGGCCCAACTCGTCGGCGACGGCGGCCCGCGCATCTCCGGGCACACCATCTTCCGCTCCGTGATCCCGATGGACGAGGTCCCGCCGGAGCTGCGGTCCAGGAGCGTCACCCTGTGGGCGGGCCCGGGCTGGCACTTCGTCCACTACCCCATCGGCGGCGGGGCGTTCCTCAATCTCGCGGCCACCCTCGACGACGGTGCGCGCGAGGAGATCACGGGAGCGCCCGCGAGCCGGTCCCACGTCCTGACCCGGTTCCCCGGCCTGTGCGACGAGGCGCGGGAGCTGCTGGAACTCGGCCGGGACTGGCGGATCTGGGTGCTGTGCGACCGCGACCCGGTCGACGGCTGGGTGGACGGCCGGGTGGCACTGCTCGGCGACGCCGCGCACCCGATGCTCCAGTACGCCGCCCAGGGCGCCTGCATGGCGCTGGAGGACGCGGTGGTGCTGGGCCGGCTGCTGCGCTGCGAGCCGTGCGAGATCCCGGGGCGGTTGGCGCGGTACAACGCCCTGCGGCGCGACCGCACCGCTCGGACGACCCTGACGGCGCGCCGGATGGGCGACGAGCTCTACCACGCGGCCGGTGCCGACGCGCCGGTGCGCAACGCGATGCTCGCGGGGCTCTCACCCGAGGAGCTGCGCGAGGCCGTGGCATGGCTGCACGGCTCCACCTCGTTCACCGGGGCCCGTCAGGCCGTTCTCGTACGGGCCGAGGGGGCATGAGCGGTCCCCCGCCCGTACGGTCCGCCGACCGCCGCCCCTCGCCGGCCCATCCCCCCGGCGAGGGGCGGCGGCCGTGCGCGTCACGTCCCGCCACCGCACCGGCCCCGGTAGCGGTCGGCGAGCTCGGCGCCGATGCGGCCCAACTCGGCCCGTACCGTGTCCGGTTCCACCACCTCCACCAGCGCGCCCCAGCCTGCCAGGTTGCGGGCGAGGTCCAGCGGTGTGGGCGCCGCGAGGCGGACCCGGGCCCGCCCGTCGGCGGCCTCGCCGTCGGGGTGGCAGTGCCGTCCGAACCGGTCGCGCAGGACCGGCACGAACCGCGCCTCGATGAGCACGGTCGCCCAGGTGCGCGACCGCCGCTGCTCCACGTCGCCGACGACCTCCTGCCACGCCGCGGCGAGCGTGAAGTCGTCCGGGCGCTCGGCCGGTTCACCGGTCTCGTCGGCCGCGCCGATCCGGTCCACCCGGAAGGTGCGCCGCCCGCGTGCGGTGCCGGCGATCAGGTACCAGGTGTCGTCCTTGTCGACCAGGCCCCAGGGGTCGACGACCCGCTCGGTCCGCTCCCGGGCGCTGTCGGTGTACACCAGCCGGACCTTGCGCCGGCGGATCACGGCACCCTGGAGCAGCTCGACCATCGCGGGCCTGCGCCGGTCCCGCTCGCCCCACGGGGTGGGGTCGACCATGGTGGAGTCGGCGGCGGCCACCGCGTCGGCCCGGAAGGTCTTCGGCAGCGCCCGGATCAGTTTGCGCAGCGCCGCCCTGGCGTCGCCCGAGACGGCCGCGGCCGGGCCGACCAGCAGGAAGAGCGCCTGTGCCTCGGTGGCCGACAGACCGCTGAGGTCGGTGCGGGCGCCACCGACGAGCGACCAGCCCCCGCCCCGGCCGGGCTGCGGGTACACCGGGATGCCCGCGGCGGACATCGCCTCCAGGTCGCGGCGGGCGGTGGCGACGGACACCTCCAGCTCTCCGGCGAGCTCGGCGGCGGTCACCCGGCCACGGGCCTGCATGAGCAGGAGGGCCGCCACCAGACGGTCAGCGCGCATGCCCCCCCACTTTCTCTCGAAAAGTGCTCAGTTGGTGAGCACTTTGGGTCAGAGGATGGTTACGGACACGGAACGAAGGAAGGAACCACCCATGCTGCGAGGACTCGCCACCGTCAACTTCTTCGCCGACGATGTGGAAGCAGCCAAGAAGTGGTACGCCGAACTGCTGGGCGTCGAGCCGTACTTCGAGAGCCCGGGCGACGGCCAGCCGGCCGCCTACTACGAGTTCAGGATCGGTGACCACCAGACCGAACTGGGCATCATCGACCGGCGCTTCGCCCCGCCGGGCCTGCCCGGCGCCCCCGGGGGCGCGATCGGCCACTGGCACGTCGACGACGTGCGGGGCGCCCTCGACCGGCTGCTCGCCATGGGGGCCACGCCGTACACGCCGCTGACCGAGTACGGTCCCGGGTTCGTCACCGCGTCCGTGACCGACCCCTTCGGCAACGTCCTGGGCGTCATGTACAACGAGCACTACCTGGAGATGCTCGGCCGATGAGCCACGGCCGCGGCCCCCACGGGTGCGGTGGGGGACGCGGCGGCTGCGGTGGTGGTCAGGCAGCGGCGGCGGTACGGGCGACCAGTTCGGCCATCTTCGCCACCGTCGGCTCGTCGAAGAGGTCGACCAGCTCCAGGTCCACCCCGTGCAGTTCGCGGACCAGCTCCGTCAGCCGGGCCGCCCGCAGCGAGTCGCCGCCCAGGTCGAAGAAGTTGTCGAGCACCCCGACCCCGTCCAGTTCGAGGACCTTGGTCCACAGCCCGTGCAGCGACTCCTCCAGGGCCCCGGACGGAGCCTGGTAGGGGGTGTCGACCTCCGGGCGGGAGCGCGGCGGCTCGGGCAGCGCGGCCCGGTCGATCTTGCCGTTGGTGCTGGTGGGCAGCCCGCCGACGACGTAGGCCGCGGGCACCATGAAGGACGGCAGCCGCTGGGCGAGGCCGCGCCGGATGTCCCGCACGGAGGGTGCCGCCCCGGCGCCGGGCTCGATGTAGGCGGTGAGCTGTACGTCGCCCTGCCCGTCCTGCCGGGCGAGCACGGCGGCCTGCTGGACGCCGGGCAGCGTGGTCAGCACGACCTCGATCTCCCCGAGGTGGACGCGGTTGCCGCGCACCTTGACCTGGTTGTCGGTGCGTCCGACGATCTCGATGCTGCCGTCCGGCCAGTACCGGGCGAGGTCGCCGGTGCGGTACATGACCGGATGCCGGGCCGGGTCGATCGGGTTGGCGATCCACTTCTCGGCGGTGGCCTCCGGGCGGCCCAGGTAGCCGGCCGACAGGCTGACCCCGGCGATGCACAGCTCGCCGACCAGCCCCGGCGGCAGCGGGCGGAGGTCCTCGTCCAGGACGTAGCTGGTGACGTTGGTGGTGGGCCGGCCGATCGGCGGCAGGCGCCGGGCCCGCCCCTCCTCGCCGAGCTCCTCCCCCAGTTCGGTGATGTCACAGGCGGCGACGACGGTCGCCTCGGCGGAGCCGTACAGGTTGATCAGCTTGAACGGCAGCCCGGCCGGCGGCCAGGACTGGATGCGCTCACCACAGACCCGGATGTTCTCCAGCGGGGTGTCCTCGGGCCACTCCAGCCGCCACAGCCGCTCGGCCATCGGCTTCATCAGCAGGGTGGTGGTGATGCCCTCGCGCAGGAACCACTCCTGGAGGCGGTACTCGGAGGCGACCACGGACACGTCCGGGATGTGCACGGTGCCGCCGACGGCGAGCACCGGGAAGCACTCGACCTCGATCATGCCGTAGCCGGGGGCGGCCAGCCAGGTGCCCTGGGAGGCGCTGGTCATGCCGCACAGCTCGCTCATGCTGTGGATCAGGTTGCGGGCGGCCCCGAAGCGGACCATGACGGCCTTGGGCGCGCCGGTGGAGCCGGACGTGTAGCAGATGTGGATGGTGTCGTCCGCGCCGACGGGCTCGCTGACCTCGGTGACCGGCTCGGAGCGCCAGTCCTCGGTGTCCAGGGCGATGACCTGCGCGGAACCGGCCACCTTCGCCTCGTGGGCGGCCAGGGTCAGGACGGCGGCGGCCGAGGCGTCCTCGATCATGAAGCGGATGCGGTCGGCCGGGAAGTCGCTGTCCAGCAGGATCGCCGCACAGGCCAGCTTGAAGCAGGCGAGCTGGGCGATCAGGCTCTCCGCGCCGCGCGGGAAGCAGACGCCGACCCGGTCTCCGGGCCGCACACCACGGGCGGTCAGCCGGTGGGCGAGCTGGTTGGCCCGCTCATCCAGCTCACGGTAGGTCAGCCGGGCGCCCGGCAGGATCACGGCCAGCGCGTCGGGGGTGCGCCGGGCGTGCTCCGCGACCCGCTCGTGGAAGAACGGCTCGGGGACCGGTCCGGCGGTGTCGTTCCACTCGACCAGGATGCGGTGGGTCTCCTCCTCGGTGAGGAGCGCGATGTCGCGCACGGTGCCCTCGGGCGCGGCGGCCAGCGCGTCGAGCACCCGCTCCAGGTGGCGGGCGTACTGCTGGGCGGCGTGCGCGTCGAACTCGGCGCCGTCCATGGACAGTTCCATCGTCCCGTCGTCCGGCGAGACGGCCAGGGTGAGGGCGGCGAGCGCCTCGCCGGCGGGCCGGCCGGTGGTGGTCACCGCCGCGTGCGCGGGACGCCCGGCGGGCGCCCCGGCGTCGGCGGCCCCGGCCCGCGCGGCGGCGTCGAGGAGCTGCGCGGCGGTGGTGTCGCCGGCCACGCGTATCGCGGCGGACTCGAAGGAGTCGGGGCGTCGTCGCCGCCCGATGAGCAGTTCCGTCTCGCCCGTGTAGCGGTGCACGAGTGCGGCCAGCGCGGCCGTCGCGTACTCCTCGGGGCGGGCGGCGGCGGGCGCGGGGACGGCGAGGGCGTGCCGGTGCGGTGCGGCGGTCCGCGCACCGTCGAGGACGCGGGCCAGGGGCAGGGTCGAACTCGTGTTGACTGCCACGGTCTTGTTTCCTTTCGGGTCGTGCACGAAGTCGTCGGGACGGCGCGGGGCCGGGGGTCAGATCCGGGGCGCCGGGCGGGCGGCCGTACGGCGGGCGGCCACGGCGGAGGCGAGTTCCTCGGCCATCCGGGCCGTCTCGGGCCAGCCGACGCACGCGTCCGTGACGCTCTGCCCGTAGGTGAGCCGGTCGGTGCGGCCGATCTGGAGGTCCTGGCGGCCCGGGGACAGGAAGCTCTCGATCATGACCCCGGCGACTCCCTGCTCCCCGGCGGCGATCCGCCGCGCGATGTCACCGATCACCAGGGGCTGCCGCTCGTGGTCCTTGTTGCTGTTGCCGTGACTGGCGTCGACGATCAGGCGCTGCGGCAGCCCCGCCGCGGCGAGCTGCGCCAGGACCTCCGCGACCGGCTCGGCGCCGTAGTTGGGGCCCGTGCTGCCGCCGCGCAGCACCACGTGGCCGTCGGGGTTGCCCTCGGTGCTGACCACGGCCGCCCGGCCGTCGTCGCCGATGCCGGGGTACACGTGGGGGTGCGAGGCGGCGACGATGGCGTCCAGCGCGTCCTCGACGCTGCCGCCGGTGGCGTTCTTGAAGCCGATCGGCATCGCGAGCCCGCTGGTGAACTGGCGGTGCACCTGGCTCTGTACGGTCCGGGCGCCGATGCAGCCCCAGGAGACCGCGTCGGCGAGGTAGTGCGGGACCAGCGGGTCGAGGAACTCGCAGGCGACCGGCAGCCCGCTGCCCGCGATCTGGGCCATCAGCCCCCGGGCGAGCCGCAGCCCGCTGGGCAGGTCCTGGGAGCCGTCCAGCCGGGGGTCGCTGAGCAGGCCCTTCCAGCCGACCCGGGTACGGGGCTTCTCGACGTACACCCGCATGACCACCAGCAGGCGGTCCTGGAACTCGGCGGCGAGCGCGGAGAGCCGCTCGGCGTAGGTGAGGGCGGCGTCCGGGTCGTGGACGGAGCAGGGGCCCGCGATGACGACCAGGCGGTCGTCCTGGCCGGCGAGCACGCGGGCGATCTCCCGCCGGGCTCTCTGGGTGGTCTTGCGGGCGAGTGGCGGTAGCGGGATCTCCTCGCGCAGCTCGGCGGGGGCGGGCAGCCGGGTGGCGGCCGGGGCGCCGGGGAAGGTGGTGGCGGTGAGGGCGGCCGGGGTGTGGAAGAGGCTCATGTGAATACGTCCCTTTCCGGGCGGGAGTGGGCAGGAGCGGGCAGCAGGGCGGGCGGAGGGATCAGATGCCGTCGGCGGTGAGGACGGCGGCGGAGAAGGTGAAGCCCATGCCGGTGCCGAGCACGAGGACGCGGTCCCCGGGGCTCGGCAGGTCGTTGCGGAGCAGGTGGTCCAGGCCGTAGAGCTGGTCGCAGGGGCCGAGGTGGCCGATGGTCAGGCCCAGCTCGTGCAGGGAGTGGCGCGGTGCGATGTCCAGGTGGCGCACGAAGCTCTCGCGGTGCAGGGTCCGGCCGACGAAGGGGGTCACGAACCAGTCGATGCCGTCCGGGGCCACGTCGGCGTCGGCCAGGGCGCGGCCGACGACGCTGCGGGTGCGCTCGACCGACCTGGTCTGCACGTCCCGGAGCGACACCTCGCCGGTGGCGAGGAACTCGCGGGTCCGGCGCCGCATGTCCGGCTGCTCGCCGGGCGCGGTACGGAAGGGCTCGGCGCCCCGGGACAGGCCCTCCAGGACCGTGTCGGTCTCGCTGACCAGCGAGCGGAGCCGCAGCCGCCCGGTGTCACGGGTGACCACGGCGGCGGCGGCGCCGTCCCCGAAGACCATGCCGGGCGAGGTGTACCAGCGGTCACTGGGCGGGGCGAAGCGGTCGGCGAGGGTGATCAGGGCGGAGGGCACCTCGGGGCGGGCGATCAGGGTGGAGGCGGCGACGTCGAGCGAGGCGAGGGAGCCGTTGGACCAGGCGGCGACGGTCATCGGCATGCTGTTGAGGCGGGGGCCGAGCAGTTCGCGGGCGATCCAGCAGGCGGCGGGCCACATGTCGATGCCCTGGAAGTGGCCGTGGCTGTGCAGCACCAGGGAGTCGGGGTCGACCCGGGCGCCCTTCTCGCCGGCCTCCTTCACGGCCTGCCGGCCGGCGGTGACCGCCATCTCCGGAGGAGCCTCGGCCGAGCGGGAGTAACTGATCATGCCGGTGCTCGCGGCGGCCTCGGCCGAGTACGAGCCGTCGGCCACCGCCTCGGACACCGGCACGGTTTCACCGAGGACGCCTCCGGTGCCGGCGATCCAGATGTTGTCGAAGCGCATCGGACATGTCCTTTCCTGGGGAGCGGGGCGGTGGGAGGGGTGGCGGGTGGGCGGTCCGGACCGAACTGCCGTTACCGGTAACGACGTTATGCAGGTATCCCGGCGGGGACAACGGCCCGCTCATAAGGGCCCCTTACCTCTCCGAGCAGCTCGCCGATGAGGTCCGCGAGCAGCTCCCCGCCGCGCCGGGTGAGCACCGAGGCGGGGTGGAACTGCACCGAGGCGAACCCCGGGCCCCGCAGGGCGTGCACCTCACCGCTCTCCTCGCGGAACACCCGCACCCGCCCGGGGCGGGCCGGGCAGTCGATCAGGTCGTCCGGGCAGTGGGCGGCGAAGGTGTTGTAGAAGCCGACCGGTTCCCTCCTGCCGAAGCAGTCGATGTGGCGCTGGAGACCCTGGGTGGGCATCGGGTGCCGCACGAGCGGGAGCCCGAGCAGGGTGCTGAGCACCTGGTGGCCCAGGCAGACGGAGAGGAACGGCACGCCCCGGTCGAGGAGTTCGCCGGTCAGCCGCCGCAGCCGGGCGATCTTGGGGTCGGCCACGTCCCTCGGGTCGCCGGGCCCGGGGCCGACGATGACCAGGTCGTACGCGGCCGGTTGGACGTCCTCGTCGAATCGCCGCACCACGACCCGCAGCCCCTGGGCCTCCAGCAGGTGGCGGGCCATCGCGGTGAAGGTGTCCTCCGCGTCGATCACCAGCACCCGGCGGCCGGCCAGTTCGGGCACCGGACGGGCCCGGTCCCCGGGCGGCCGGAACCAGAAGTTGGCCAGCGGCCGGTTGCGCGCGGCCAGCGTCCGCAGCACCTCCGGGTGCGTCGCCAGCTCGGCCGCCGACCCGGGTCCCGCCGTGGCCCCCGCCGGGGAACGCAGCGCCTCGATGAGCCCGGCCGCCTTGGCCCGGGTCTCCGCCGCCTCGCCGGCCGGGTCGGAGTCGCGCACCAGGGTCGCGCCCACCGGGATGCGGAGCCGCCCCGCCGCGTCGATCTCCGCCGTACGGATGAGGATCGCCGAGTCCATGCTGCGGGCGCCGTCCTCGTCCCGGCCGATCAGCGCCGCCACTCCGGCGTAGTAGCCACGGCCCTCCGGCTCGTGACGGCTGATCACCTCGCAGGCGCTCTCCAGCGGGCCGCCGGTGACGGTCGGCGCGAACAGGGTCTCCCGGAGGATGTCGCGTACGTCCAGGGAGCTGTGGCCCTCGATGAGGTACTCGGTGTGGGCGAGCCGGGCCATCTGCTTGAGGGCGGGCCCGGTGACCCGGCCGCCCAGGTCGCAGACGCGGCCCATCATCTTGAGCTCCTCGTCGAGCACCATGTACAGCTCGTTGGCCTCCTTGGGGTCGGCGAGGAAGTCGAGCACACCCGCCAGTTCGGGACCGTCCGCCGGGTAGCGGTAGGTGCCGCTGATCGGGTTCATCACCACCTGCCCGGCGTCCAGGCTGATGTGGCGCTCCGGGGACGCCCCGACGAAGGTGCGGTCCCCGGTGTGGATGACGAACGTCCAGTAGCCGCCGGGGTCGCGGCCCGCCAGGCGGCGGAAGAACGACAGCGCGGTGCGGGCCGACCAGTCGTCGATGCGCGCGGTGAAGGAGCGCTTGATGACGAAGTTCGCCCCGGCGCCCCGGCCGATCTCCTCGGTGAGCACCCGGCGCACCCGGTCCGCGTACTCGGCGTCGTCGGCGTCGAAGCGGCCCTCCTCCATGGCGATCGGTACGTCGGGCAGCGCGGCCAGCACCTCGTCGAGCTCCAGCACCGCCTGGTCCTCGACCGCCATCGTCAGCAGCGGCGCCCCGTCGTCGGGGCAGGCGAAGCCCCGCTCGCGGATCTGCCGGTACGGCAGCAGGGCGAGGACCTCGTGCCGGGCGCCACCGCCCACCGGCTGCGGCGCGGGCGCGGACGGCAGCGGGATGTCGGCGATCAGCTCACGCTCGGTGGTCCGGCCGGTGATCAGGTCGATCCGGTCGTGCCCGGTGGCCCCGGGGCGGTGCAGCAGCGCGAACGGTGGCGGATCGGCGCCCAGCACCCGGTCCAGGAGCGGATGGACACGCGTCCCGGCGCTCATCGCGACGCACCTCCGTCCAGCGCGGCGAGGACCGCCCGGGTGGACAGGGTGACCGAGCAGCGGGAGGAGACGTACTCCAGCGTCTCCCGGTGCCGGTCGGCGGAGAAGTCGGCGACCGCGTCGCCCACCACGAAGGTCTGGATGTCGTGCGAGAAGCCCTCGTGGGCGGTCATCAGGATGCCGACGTGGGCGTACACCCCACAGATGACGAGCTGGTCCCGGCCGGTGCGGCGCAGCAGGGCGAGCAGTTCGGTACGGCAGAAGGCGCTGGGCCGCCACTTGGTGAACACCCGGTCGCCGGGGGCCGGAGCGATGCGCTCCGGGATGGCGCGGTGGTCGGGGTCAGCGCTCATGCCGGCGCCCCAGAAGTCCTTGAGCAGCCCGCGCTGTTCGTCCGTCATGCCGCCGGGCTGGGCGGTGTAGACGACCGGCGCCCCGGCGGCGGCGAAGGCGCGGCGCAGCGCCTCGGTGTTGTCCAGCAGGTCGGTCAGCGGCTGGCGGCCGTCGTCCGGGCCGCCGTGTCCGAAAGGGCTCAGGAAGTACTGCTGAAGGTCATGCACGAGCAGTACGGCGCGGTCGGGGTCGACCGCCCAGGGCGCGGTGTTGCGCGGCAGCTCGTGCTCGGCCGGCATGGGATACGAGTCGATCAGCGGGATCGCCATGGTGGCTCCAGGAAAATGAGAACGTGAAGTAAGGGGTTCGGACGAAGGGTTCAGACGCCGAGCGCGGCGCCGCCGTCCACCGTCAGGCCGTGCAGGGTGATGTGGGCGGCCCGGTCGGAGAGCAGGAAGAGCACCGCGTGCGCGATGTCCTCGGGCTGGGCGAGGCGGCGGAGCGGGATCCCGACGCGGTACGTGGCCGGCGAGCCCTCGACGGAGGGCCGGGTGGCGTCGCCGTCCGCGTACATCGAGGTGAGCATCGGCGTCTCGGTGGAGCCGGGGGCGACCACGTTGCAGCGGATGCCGTAGCGGGCGAGTTCGAGCCCGAGGGTCTTGGTGAAGCTGGTGGCCGCCGCCTTCGAGGCCGCGTAGGCCGCCATGTTCCAGCGCGGGATGCCGGCCGCGTTCGAGGCGACCGTGACGATCGCCCCGGACCGGCGCGGCACCATCCGGTTGGCGACCGCCCGGCTGACGTGGAAGACACCGGTGGCGTTGACCGCGAAGGTGGTGTCCCAGTCCTCGTCGCTGAAGTCGGCGACCTCGCCGGTACGCAGCACACCGGCGGCGTTCACCAGGTGGTCCAGCGGCCCCAGTTCGCTCTCCGTGCGGTCGACGGCGGCGTCCACCTCGGCGCTGGAGCGCACGTCCACGCCCAGCGCCAGGACGGCCGCGCCCGCCGTCCGCAGCTCCTTGGTCAGCGGTTCCAGGGCGGCCGGGTCGGCGTCGAGCAGCGCCAAGCGGGCGCCCTCCGCGGCCAGGGCGCGGGCGACCGCCGCGCCGATCCCGCCCGCCGCCCCGGTGACCAGGGCCGTCTTGGTGTTCATCGCCGTTCCTTCCGGTCGTTGGGGAGGGGGGCCAGGCCCGCCCTGGCCAGACGGCGCGCCGCGAGCGTCTCGGTGCGCTGCCGCAGCCGGGCGGCGACCGCGTCGGCGTCCACCCCGAGGCAGCGCACCGTAAAGGAGCCGAGCGCCTCCAGGTAGTCGGCCTCCAGGGCGTCCTCGTCCAGGCCGGTGGACCGGCCGTCCTCGATCAGGACGCGGCCCGCGACGACCACGGTCTCCACGTCCATGGAGCCGCCCAGGGACAGGAAGCCCTCCAGCGGGCGGGGGTTGAGCAGGTAGCGCCAGTCGTCGGTGCTGACCAGCAGCAGGTCGGCCTGCTTGCCGGGTTCGAGGCTGCCGATCCGGTCGCCCAGGCCGAGCCCGCGGGCGGGCAGCCGGGTCGCCATCGCGAGCGCGTCGGAGGGGAGCACCTCGGTGGGGTCGGCGTACATCTCGTTGTAGATCTGCCACGCCGTCCGCATCGCCTCGGCCATCCCGCCCAGCGGCATGGCCGCGCCGTCGGTGGACAGCGAGACGTCCAGCCCGGCCCGCCGGAACTCCGGGAACGCCCGGGTCTCGGTGAGCGACGCCTCCCCGGCCTGGCCGTACTTGGCCGGCGAGTGGCTGATGTGGGCGCCCGCGCCGATCAGCAGCGCGCGCTCGCCCGCGTCGGCGAACGCGCAGTGCACCGCCATGAACCGGTCGGACAGCAGCCCGAGGTCGGCGAACCGGCGCACCGGGGTGGACCCGTGGTAGGCGAGCATCACCTCGGCCTCGTTGCGCAGCGCACCGACGTGGGCGGCGAAGGGCACGTCGAAGCGGGCGACCAGCTCGGCGAAGCCCGCGCCCAGTTCGTCGGTCATGTTGGTGCCGTAGACGGCGGTCGGCCAGGCCCGGACGAGCCCGGAGGGGTCGGTCTCGCAGTCGGTCAGGAGCTTTTCGATGCGCTGGAGCTCGCCGTCGGCGTCGCGGGTGCGGCGGAAGCGGGTGTCCCCGGGGGCGCACACCGCGTCGGACGCCCAGGTGCTCACGGTGATCCGCATCCCGAGGTCGCGGGCGGCGCGGGCGAGCGCCTCCGGCTTGTTGAGCGAGCCGACGTCGCCCAGGGCGGTGACGCCGGAGCGGAGCTGGGTCCACATCGAGTAGCGGGCGATGGCGAGCGCCTCGTCGGGGGTGAGCCGGTCGACCTGGTCGTGGAAGGAGTCGAAGATGACGGAGATCTGCGGGACGTCGCCGCCGAGCGCCATGAACACCGGCTTGTCCTCGCGGTCGGAGGCGTCGCGCAGCGCGCCCTTGAAGGGGAAGCGCATGGCGAACATCTCGTGCCAGTGCGGGTTGACGAAGCCGGGCAGGACCATCCGGCCCCGGGCGTCGATCGTCCGCAGCCCGGCGCGGTGTTCGGGCCGGATGGCGGCCTCCACCTCCGCGACCCTGCCGACGGCGACCACCACGCCGTCCTCGGCGAGGACGGCGCCGTCGGGCAGGACCCGGTCGGTGTGGTCCGCCGGGTAGAGGCAGCCGCCCTTGACCAGCAGGGCGCCCATCACGCCACCTCCGTGGTCCGGGCGCGCCAGGCGGCGGTGAGGTGGCGGTGCCAGTCGTCGAGGGTGGGCGCGGCGGCGAGCTCGGCGAACTCGGCGGGCAGGCCCTGCCTCCGCCAGCGGGTCACCAGGCGCATCATCTCCAGCGAGCCGAGTCCGAGGTGGACGAGGTGGGCGTCCCCGGGTATCGCGCCGGGCGGCGTGCCCAGCACGGTGGCCACTTCCTGCCGGAGTTCCTCGGCGGACAGCGGCGTCGTACGCGGTGCGTTACGGGAACCGGATGTACCGGCCATGACGGATCACCCCTTCTGTGGGTACGGGACGGGTGCGGACGGGACGGGTGCGGACGGGACGGAGAGGGGCGGGACGGAGACGGCCGGTGTGAGCCAGTCGCGTGGCCGCGCCGGGTCGGCGGCCGCCGCTGTCAGGGCCTTCTTGTCGACCTTTCCGAGCGGGGTGAGCGGCAGGGCGGCGACGTATTCGGCGCGGTCCGGGAGTTTGTAGTCGGCGAGCCCGCGCGCGTGGAGCGCGGCCTTGAGTTCGGCGAGTGCCGGGGGTGCCTCGTCGCGGGCGACGAGGAAGGCGTAGATCCGCTCGCCGAGGAACTCGTCGGGCACCGGCACCACGGCCGCCGCGGCGACACCCGGGCAGGTGACGAGGTGGGCCTCCACCTCGCCGGCCGCGATCTTGTCGCCGCCCCGGATGACGACGTCCTTGAGCCGCCCCCGGACGATCAGGCGGCCCTCCGGGGTGAGGCTGGCGAGGTCGCCCGTGCGGTAGAAGCCGTCGTCGGTGAACGCCCTGGCGTTGTGCTCGGGGGCGCGGTAGTAGCCGCGCAGGGTGTACGGGCCCCGGGTGAGCAGCTCTCCGGTGACCCCGGCCGGCAGCTCCGCCCCGCGCTCGTCGACGATCTTCACCTCGTCGGCCGGTGACACGGGCCGCCCCTGGGTGTGCAGGAGGGAGTGCGGGTCGTCGTCCGGCCGGGACATCGTCAGCAGCCCCTCCGCCATGCCGAACACCTGCTGGAGCCGGCAGCCCAGCTCGGGGGTGATGCGGGCGGCGAGCTCCGGTTCGAGCCGGGCGCCGCCGATCTGGAGCACCTCCAGGCTGGACAGGTCCGCGTCGGACCACTCGCGCTCGTCCAGCCAGAGCCTGGCCACGGTCGGCACCACGGACGTCAGCGTGACCCGCTCCCGCTCGATCAGCCGGAAGCAGTCGTCGGCCGTGGGGTCCGGGGCGAGCACCACGGTGCCGCCGGCCGACAGCGTGCCGATCACACCGGGGCAGCCCCAGGTGAAGTTGAACTCCACCGGCAGCGCGGCCAGGTAGACGTCGTCGGGGGTCAGGCCGGCGAGGGCGGCCACCGTACGGGTCTGGTACGCGTAGTCGTCATGGGTGCGCGGGATGAGCTTCGGCAGCGCGGTCGTCCCCCCGGAGAGCAGGAAGAACGCCACGTCAAAGGGGTCGTTGGCGGGCAGCTCCACCGGATCGGCGTCGCCGAGCGAGTCCAGCCCCACGACTCCGGGACCGCCGCTCGCGCCCTGCACGAAGATGCGCCGCAGCGCGGGCAGTTCGGCCGCCATCTCCAGGGCGAGCGCGGTGTGGTCGAAGCCCCGGAAGACGCCGGGGACGACGTAGCCGGAGGCTCCGGACAGCTCGATCAGGTGCCGGATCTCGTTCCTCCGGTGCGAGGCGAGCGAGAACACCGGCTTGGCCCCGGCCCGGAACAGGGCGAACGCCACCTCCACGAACTCGGGCACGTTGGGGAGCTGGAGGACGATCCGGTCACCCCGCTCGACGCCCTGGCGGACGAACCCGGCGGCCAGCCGGTCCACCCGGGCGGCCAGTTCGGTGAAGCCGATCCGGCGCTCACCGGCGACCAGCGCGGTGGCGTCGCCGTACCGGTCGGCCCAGGCGCGGGGCAGCGACCCGAGGTCGGTGCCGTTCCACAGCCCCTCCCGCCGGTAGCGCTCGGCCGTGGCGGCCGGCCAGGGGGTGCGTCCTTCGAGCATCACAGGTCTTCCTCCTGTCGTGCGGTGCCGGGCAGATAGGGCGCGGTGATCTCCACGACCGCGCAGGCGACCTCCATGCCGGGGCCGGCGGCGAGCAGCAGCACGCGGTCCCCGGGGGCGACCTCGCCCCTGGTCCACAGGCGTTCGAGTCCGATGAACGGGTCGGCGGCGCCGACGTGCCCGATGTGCCGGGTGAACTCCCAGGTCCCGTCGGCGGCTTCGACGTCCAGCGGATCGAGGTAGATGGTGTGCAGGGCGCCGTCGGCGTACCCGGTGTGGCAGATCCTGGCCACCTTCTCCAGGCCGGTGTCCGCCTCGTCGAGGGCGCGGCCGACGGCCCGGGCGACCACGTCGCCGAGGTGCGTCTTCGGTGGCGCCGCCCCCCGGGCCCACTGGCGGCGCCAGTACTCGCTGCGCTCCTCGAAGTTGAGGGAGCGGCCGACGGTGATGCCGGGCGGGAAGAGCTCCTCCCCGCCCCGGTGCAGCTCCTCCATCGCGGGGGCGGAGACCGCGCCCACCGACAGCAGCCGGGCGAAGCCCTCGCGGCGTGACAGCACGGCGGCCGCACCGCCGTCGCCGAGGAGGAAGAGCCGGGAGGAGCGCCAGCGGTCCACCAGGGGGGCGGAGAAGTTGTCGGCCGCGGTGATCAGTACGGCGTCCTCGTCGCCGTCGGAGGAGAGCCGGTGTGCGGCCATCTCCAGGGCGGTGAGCATGCCGAGGCAGCCGGGGCCGACCTGGGCGGCGCCGATGGGCCGGTCCAGGGTGCGGTGGAGGACGTAGTGCGGTGCGGACCAGCCATCGGGGCCCTGGTGGTAGGTGGCGCAGTGCAGCAGGGCGCCGTAGTCGTCCCGGGTGAGCCCGGTGCGGCCGGCCCGGCGGAGGGCGGTGCCGGCGGCGCGTACCGCCATGTCGGGGGCCGGGAGCTGCCCGGCGACCCGCACGGCCAGCATCCCGGACGCCGTGCGGTCGGCCTCCTCGTACCAGCCGCGGGCCACCGCGTCGGCGGTGGTGACCTCCTCGGGCAGCCAGCTCCCGATGCCCGCGAGGTGGAGAGCGGCGGTCACCCTCATCGGGCACCGCCCGCCCCGGCCGGGACGAGGAACCGGGCGACGCTGTCGAGCTTCTCGCAGGTCTCCTCGAACTCGCGCTCCGGCGTGGAGTGCCCGACGATCCCGGCACCGGCCCGCAGCCAGGTGCGCCCGTCCCGGCGGTAGGCGCTGCGCAGCACCAGGGCCGCGTCCATGGCGCCGGTGTGGTCGACGGTCAGGACGGCGCCGCTGTACAGGCCGCGGGGCTCCGGCTCGTGGCGGCGTATGGAGTCGTACGCGGCCGCCTTGGGCACCCCGGACGCGGTGACGGCGGGGAAGACCGCGCCGAAGGCGTCCCACGCCTCCCGGCCGGGGGCGAGCCGGCCGGCGACCTGGGAGGCGAGGTGCTGGACGCTGCCGCGCTCGCGGATCGCCATGAACTCCGGGACCTCGACCGAGCCTTCGACGCAGACGTCGTGCAGCTCGTCGGCGCCGACCTTGACGGAGATGGCGTGCTCGTAGACCTCCTTGGGGGAGCCGAACAGGTCGGCCCGCAGGTTCTCGTCGACGACGGCGTCCCCGGTGAGGGCGCGGGTGCCGGCCAGCGGCTGGCTGACGACCCTGCCGTCGGCGGTGACCTGGACGACGATCTCGGGGCTGAAGCCGATGGCCTCGGTGCCGCCCAGGTTGAGCATGAAGGAGCGGGCCGGGTTGTTGCCCCGGCGCCCGGCCACGTAGGTGCGGGTCAGGTCGACCTCGCCGTCGACCTCGACGACCCGGGACAGGATGACCTTGTGCAGTTCGCCGGCGTTGATCTCGTCGACGGCGAGCCGTACCGCCTCCCGGTAGCGGTCGCCGCCGGTGGCGTGCACGTCCAGCGGCCGGGGCTGCCCGTCGACGGCCGGGGAGGCGCTGGCGACGGTGGCGAGCAGGGCGTCAAGGGCGGCCTGGTCGGCGGCGCGCAGCAGGGCGTGCCCGGCCTCGAAGCGGACCTCGGCGCGGGGCACGACGAGGTGCATCAGGCGGCCGGGGCCGATGCCGTCCAGGTTGCCGTCCTTGGCGTACGACAGCTCGAAGGCGGCCCAGCCGTAGGCCCGCCAGTACGGCACGGCGACGGTGTCGAGCAGCTCGGACACCAGGTGCAGCGGCCGGTCGTTCCAGGGGCGGAAGGCGTCGGGGACGTCCTCCTGCGTCAGCCGGGCGCCGGTGCGGTCCAGCGTCAGCTCGGCGCGCACGCCACCCGCGTAGGACCAGCTCCCGCCGTTCTCGTAGATGACGTACGACTCGTGCAGACCGGAGTCCGCGAGGCGGGCGGCGACCGCCAGCGGGTCCTCGGTGAGCTGGAGCTGGGTCTCGAAGTAGTGGCGCGAGGCGAGGGGGCTCATCGGAAGGTTCCTCCTTCGTAGCGGTTACCTTCAAAAACGATACGGAGGTAACAGCCGCTGCCCCAGCGCCCGTTGATTAGCCCGTGTGATGGGAACGCGAACCTGGAGCACCCCCGGCGGGGCCCGCCCGCGCGCCACGGCGGTGACGTGAACGCGCCTCATATGCCGGGCGGCGGATATCGATTGCCTGTACGGAAAGGATGTCGGCAGGCAGCGGTACTCGCGCGTTCGGAGGGGGACGGGTGCGGGAGAGCGAGCGGAGCGACCACAACGACCTGAGCGGTACTGTGCACGGCCCCGCCGTGCAGGCCGGAGCCGTGTACGGGGGGATACACATCCGCTCCGGCGACGGGGACGCGGCGGCGCGGGGGCCCTGGCAGTTGCCGCCGTCCGTGCGGATCACCGACCGGGCGGCCGAGCAGGAGGCCCTGGAGCGGCACCGGGCGCGGACCGAGCGGGAGGGGCACCCGACGCTGGTGGCGGTCAGCGGGCTGGGCGGGGTGGGCAAGACCGCCGTCGCGCTGGCCTGGCTGCACTCCTTACGGACCCGCTTCCCCGGCGGCCAGTTGTACGCCGACCTGGGCGCCCAGTCCCCCGGCGGGCCGGCGAGCCCGGGCGAGGTGCTGAGCCGGTTCCTGCGGGCGCTCGGGGTGCCCGCCGCGCAGGTACCGGCGGCGGTGGCCGAACGCGCGGCGCTGTACCGGTCGCTGACCGCCGGCCGGCGGCTGGTGGTCCTCCTCGACGACGCCGCCACCGCCGCCCAGGTGCGGCCCCTGCTGCCCGGCGGGCGGAGCGTGACGGCGGTGACCAGCCGCTGGCGGATGCCGGGGCTGACCGTCGACGGCTGCTACGCGCTGCATCTGGAGCCGCTCACCCCGGACGCGGCCGTCGAGCTGCTGGCGGCCGTGCTCGCCGACGACCGGGTGGCCGCCCAGCCCGAGGAGGCCCGGGTCCTGGTCGAGCTGTGCGCCGGGCTGCCGCTGGCGGTACGGGTCGCCGGGGCGCGGCTGGCGTCCCGGCCCCGGCGCCGGCTCACCACGATGGTGCGCGCGCTGAGCGAGGAACACGACCGGCTGGAGGCGTTGGCCATCGAGGGCGACCACAACGTGGGGGCGGCGCTGGACCTGTCGTACCAGGGCCTCCCGGCCGGGGCCGCCCGGCTGTACCGGCTGTTGGGCCTGCACCCGGGGCGGGAGTTCGGCGCCGCCGCGGCCTCGGCGGCGCTCGGGGCGGACGCCACGGAGCTGCTGGAGACGCTGCACGACGCGAACCTCCTGGTGGACGCCGGCAACGGCACGGGCGAGGAGCGGTACCGCTTCCACGACCTGGTACGGCTGCACGCCGCCGCCAAGGCGGAGGAGGACGAGCCCGCGCCGGAGCGGGCCGCGGCGCTGCGCCGCGTCGCCGACCACTACCTGGCCTCCGCCACCCGCGCCGAGGAGCTGGTCGACCCCGCGCACCGGACGCTGCGCCGGGACCACGACCCCCAAGTGGTGACGGCCGACTTCCAGCGGGCCCCGGAGGCGGCGCTGGACTGGCTGGAGCGGGAGCTGCCCAATCTGATGGCGGTGATCCACCGCGCCCGCCCGGACGGCTTCCCGGAGGTGGCCTGGCAGCTCGCCGACGCCCTGTGGCCGCTGTTCCTGCGGCGCAAGTTCTACGAGCAGTGGCGGGCGGCCCACCGTGAAGGGCTCGCGGCCGCCGAGGAGTTGGGCGACACGGAGGCCGCGTGCCGGATGCTGACCTCGGGCGGGATGGGCGAACTGGGCCTGGGCGCCCACGGCCGGGCCCTGGAGATGTTCGAGCGGGCGGCGGAGCTGTTCCGGGCCGGCGGCGACGCGCTCGGTCACGCCCGCACGCTCAACTACCGGGGCCTCGCCCACCAGAGGCTCGGCCGGCCCGACCTGGCGGCGGAGCTGTACGCGCGGGCGGCCGAGGAGCTGCCCGCGTGCGGCGACCACCGGGCGGGCGCGCTGGCCAGGCTGAACCTCGCCGACGTCGCCCTCGCCCGTGGTATGCCCGGCGAGGCGGCCGCCGACGCCGAGGCGGCGCACCGGGCGCTGTCGGAGGCGGGCGACCCGTACAACGCCGCCCGCGCGGCCACACTGCTGGGCCGGGCGCTCCTGGGCCAGGGGCGGCTCGACGAGGCCGAGCGCCGGCTGTCCTCGGCGCTGACCACCCTGCGCGGCATGGCCGCCGGTTACGAGACCGCCCGCGCCCTGGAGGGCCTGGCCCGGCTCGCCGAGCGGCGCGGGCGGCCGGACCGGGCCCTGGAGCACTACCGGGAGGCCCTCGGTCTGTACGCGGCGGCGGGCCGCGCGGATTGCGACGGCGCGCGGGCGGTACGGGACCGGATCGACACGCTCGTCCCCCCGGCGAACCGTCCACCGGAGTGATCGCCCAGCGTCTCGACGGGCAGCCCGGCCACCAGCCAGGCATGGGCGAGCGACGCCCATGACTCCCCCGCGCGCAGCCGCAGTACGCACCCGCCGGGGCCACCGAGCAGCACCCAGCAGCACGGCCCCCGGCGCACGGCGACCACCAGGGCGCCGGGATGCCGGCCGGCCAGTTCACCGGCCGCCCCCGGCCCGTCGCCGGCCGCGTAGAGGCCGCCGGCCGCGTACAGCACGTCCGCGAGGGAGGGCCACGGGTCGGGGGCGGGCAGCCGGACCCGCAGGTGCTCGTCCACCACCAGGCGCCCGGAGTGCGGGTGCAGCAGCGCGACCCGGGTCCGCCGGCCGGGCCCCGTCATGACGTCACGCTCCCCGGCTCGTCGTAGGGCAGCGTCTCCGGCAACCGCGCCGGCTCGGTCGTCGGCCTCGGGGACGGCGCCCGCAGCCGCAGCTTCCGGTAGATCAGGGCGCGCATCTTGGGGGCGAACCGCCCCGGTTCGGAGGTGATCCGCGCCGCGACCCGCTCGTAGTGGTGCGGGCGGTAGGTGGCGGAGCTGCGCGCCAACTGCCGCAGCAGGGGCCGGTCGCCGCGCAGCCGGTGCGCGAACGAGCGCAGGTCGGCCAGCGGCGAGCCCGGGTCCACCTCCGGCTCCCGGGTGTCGGCCATCAGCACGGGCGCGCCGGTCATCACCCCGTACAGGGACACCGAGCCGTGGTCGCCCACGATGTAGTCGGCGGCCACGAGCGCCCCCGTCCAGTCGCTGTACTGGCTGATCAGCGTGAGCCCGGAGCGCCCGAGCCCGGCCAGCCAGCTCCGGATCTGCCATTCGCCGTGGGCGTTCCACACGTGCGGGTGCAGCAGCGCGGCCACCCGGTACTCGTCCCGGGGCAGTTCGGTGACCAGCCGCTCCAGCAGCTCCCAGCCGCGCCCCAGCAGGGAGTCGGGACCCCAGGTGGAGCAGACCAGGACCAGCCGCTGCCGCGCCCGGGTGCGCAGCGCCTCCCGGTACAGCGCCCGGGAGGGCAGGCTCGCCCGGATGCGGTCGAAGCAGGGGTCTCCGACGACCTCGGCGGCGGGCAGCGCCTCGGGGCACTCCCGGCCGAGGCGGGCCAGCTCCTCCTGGTGGGCCAGCACGATCACCTCGGGCACCACCGTGCCGTCCCGGATCAGCCGCTGCCGGCTGAGCCCGTACACCCCCCGCTCCGCCACCGCCCGGCCGCGCCGCCCGGCCGGGGTGAGCTTGTTGTGCCCGGCACCGTGCGGCAGCACGATGACGGGGGCGTGCAGTTCGTGCAGGCTGCCGTGGCTCGCGGCCAGCGCGAGGTCGAACTCGGTCTGTACGGCCTGGCTCCACGGCAGGACCAGCCCTTTGAGCTTCTCCAGGAAGTCGGCCACCCCGTGGCTGAACACATCGGGTGCGGAGGTGAAGAACACCTGCACCCTGGAGTCGCCCTCCAGCAGGCGCACCGCTTCCAGCAACCGCTGCCCCGCGGTCACCGTGTGCACCACCGCGAGGACCCTCCTGCGGATCTGTCGGGTGGCCCAGCGCTCGACGTCCAGACGCACCGGCACGTGCCGCCAGTGCGGTTCCGGCACTGTCACGCTCATCGAAATCGATCCCCCGGTCTTCCCCCTCGGACGGACCGGCAGCCCGGCCCGTCGGCGACCGGCCGCGACGGTTCGCGGCCACTTGCGCTGTGCCCGGCCGGGTGGATGGACGACTTGCAGAAATCCTGCACCCCGCGTGGACGGGACGGGGGGCGCCGCCGTGCGCCGGTCGCGCTTCCGTGCGCCTCTGGCCATCGCCTTCGCGGCGCGGGAAACAGTAAGTTGAGTGCCGTACGAAAGTACGAGCGCTGCCGGATGCGGTGAAAGAAGCACACCCGTCGGGGGCGATGGTGGAACTTCTTGCTCTGGGACCCCTTGAGCTGTGGGAGAACCAGCGGCAGCACGAGCTGGGTTCGGTGAAGGAGCGCTGCGTGCTGGCCGTGCTGGTGCACGCCCGGGGCGAGCCGGTGGCGGCGGGCACGCTGATGGAGCGGCTGTGGGACGGTGACCCGCCCCGGACGGCCCTGGACACCCTGCACAGCTACCTGTCCCGGCTCCGGGGGCGGTTACGCCGGTCGGTCGGCGACCTGGCGAGGCTGGAGCGGCCCTCCTCCCGCCTGTACCAACTGCGCGTCGCCGACCCGGAGGACGTGGACCTGCTGCGCTTCCAGCGGCTGCGCAACGACGCCGCGGCGGCCGCCGCCCGGGGGGAGCGGGACCTCGCGGTCGGCCTGCTGCACGCGGCCGAAGCCCTGTGGCGGGGTGAGCCGTTGACCGAGTTCACCGGGACGTGGGCGGCCTCGGCACGGGCCCGGCTGGTCGAGGACCACCGCCGCGTACGGGAGGAACGGATCCGGCTGGAACTGGAGTCGGGCCTCCACGCCGACCTGCTTGGCGAGCTGCACGAGCTGGCCTCGCAGAACCCGCTCGCGCAGCAGGTGATCGCCTCGCTGATGCTGGCGCTCTACCGCAGCGGGCGGCACGACGAGGCGCTGGAGGTCTACCGGACCACCCACCGGCGCCTCCTGGAGGACCAGGGCATCGAGCCCGGGGCCGAGCTGCGCGAGCTCCAGCGCCGCATCCTCGACCAGGACCGCACCCTCATGCAGACCCCTGATCCCGGGGCCACCGCCCTCGCCCCACCGCCCACGCCCGGCCCGTGCGACAACCTGCCCCGCGACACCCCCGACTTCACCGGCCGCACCGCCGAACTGCGCATCCTGCTCGGCGCTCCCCCACAGGCGACCGAACACCCCGCCGAACACCCCGCCGCCAGCGCCAGCGCCACCGCCCTGCCCGTCACCGTGGTGCACGGCATGCCCGGCGTCGGCAAGACCGCCCTCGCCGTGCACGCCGCCCACCGGCTGCGTACCGCCTACCCCGACGGCCAGTTCTACGTGGACCTGCACGCCTACGGCGGCCGGCCGCCCTTCGAGCCCGCCGAGGCGCTGTCGGTCCTGCTCCACGCCGCCGGGGTGCCGGAGCCGCTGCCCGCCTCCCTCGACGAGCGGGCGGCGCGGTGGCGGCAGTGGACCGCCCGCCACCGGGTGCTGCTGGTGCTGGACAACGCCCGGGACGCCGACCAGGTCCGGCCGCTGCTGCCGGGCGCGGCCTCCTGCCGGGCCATCGTGACCAGCCGCAACCGGCTCGTCGGCCTGGCCGGGGCCACCTCGCTGTTCGTGGACGTGCTGTCGGGGGCGGAGGCGGCGGTGCTGTTCACCCGGATCGTCGGGGCCGCCCGGCTGGCCGGCGACGTCCCGGCCCTGGGGCGGGTCGTGGACGCGTGCGGCTGCCACCCGCTGGCCGTGCAGTTGCTCGCCAGCCACTTCCGGCACCGCGACTCCTGGGACCTGCGCCACCTGCTGGACCGGCTCGCGCAGGCCGCCGATCCGCTGGACGAGCTCGACGACGCGGTCGCCTCGGCGTTCCGCCTCTCGTACGCGGCCCTCAGCGCCCCGGCCCAGAAGCTGTTCCGCCTCCTGGCGCTGCACAGCGGCCCCGACATCACCCTCCGCGCCGCCACCGCGCTCGCCGGCGGCACCGCGCGCGTACGCGGGAGCGTGGAGGAGCTGCTCGACTGCCACCTGCTCGAAGAGCCGGTCCGCGACCGCTACCGGCTCCACGACCTGGCCCGTGCCTTCGGCCTCCAGGCCGGCGCGCGCACCGATCCGGAAACCGCCCGCCGGGCCGCCGTCGAACGGCTCCTCGGCTACTACCTGACCGCCGCCCACCGCGCCGACCGGCTCGCCCACCCGCACCGCCGCGCCCTGCCCCTGGCCGGCCACCCGGCCCTCCGGTCCCCCGCCGCACCGCACTTCGCCGACGCGGACGAGGCGTCGGTGTGGCTGACCGTCGAACGCGCCAACCTGCTGGCAGTGGCCCGCACCGCGGCCGCCGAAGCCCCCGCCCACGCCGCGCTGTTCCCGCACGTCCTGGCCACCTCGCTGAAACAGTGGGGTACGTGGGACATCGCGGCCGAGCTGTACGCGGCGGCCGTGCCCGCCCTCCGCGCGCACGGCGACCGGACGGTCCTCGCCATGACGCTGACCGAGCGGGCGGACGTCCTGGCCCAGAAGGGCCATGCCGAGGCGCTGCGCTGTGCCGCCGAGGCCCTCTCCATCTACCAGGAGCTCCACTCCACCGTGGGCTGCGCGGACGCCCTCCACCAGGCGGCCCGCGCCCACTTGGCGGCGGGCGACGGCGGCAGCGCCATGGGGCTGCTGGACCGGTCGCTGGCGCTGTACCGGCAGGCCGGCGACCGGCACGGCGAGGCGCGGTGCCTCAACGTGCAGGGGGCGGCGCTGTACTACGCGGGGCGCTACGGCGAGGCGCTGCGCGCGTTCCGCGAGATCCTCGCCCTCAACGAGGAGCTGGGCGAGCTGCTGGGCCAGGCCATGGCGCTGAACAACATGGGCGAACTGCACTGCCTCCAGGGCCGGTACGAGGAGGCCCGCACCTACTACGAACGCTCACTCGCCCTGGTGCGGAGGTGCGGCGGCCGACAGGAACTGGCCATTTTGGACACCAATCTGGGCGGCGTCCACCAGGCGACCGGGCAGACGGAGAAGGCCCTCGCCTGCTACCGCCGGGCGCTCGACAGCCACCGGGCCGGCGGCGACTCGCTCGGCGAGGCGAACGTCCTGATCAGCATGGGCACGGCGTACGCGGAGACCGGCCGCCGCGGCGAGGCCCTGCTCCACTTCAACCTGGCGGAGCGGGTCGCCGACGGCATCGGCAACGCCTACGAGCGGCAGCGTGCCCTGATCGGCGTCGCCGACGTCCAGCGTGAGTCGGGGCGGCTCGGGGCCGCGATGAAGGTCTACGAACAGGCGCTGGAGGTCGCGCGGGGGATCGGGTTCCCGCTCGGCTCCGCGCGTGCGCTGGCGGGGCTGGCCCGCACCGCGCTGTCCGCGCACAGCATCGAGCCGGCCCGCCACTACGGACGGCAGGCGGTCGCCCTGTACGTGAGTCTCGAAGCCGACGCGGAGGCCGAGACCCTCCGGCGCCTCCTGCTGGACCACGGCGTGACCGGCTCCTGAGTCACCACATCAACTGCGCCTCCGTCACCGCGCCGGCCCGCACGGTCGTCACCCGCTCGGCGGGGGCCGCGCACACGGCGAGCGCCGCGATGGCGGCGGCGATGAGAAGGGCGCTCACGACGGTCCTCGTCACTGTGATCCACTGCACGGCGCAAAACGTATCGGCAACGAGGGCCCACATGGCGAGTCCAAGCAACATAAAGACAGAAGGGCTTTTCATGTGCTATGGGACCGGCTCCCCGTAGAGCACCAGGTTCTCGTCGTACGCGTGCGCGTCGGGGTCGAAGTCACCCGCACAGGTGACCAGGGCCAGCCGGGCGGTCCCCCGGGGCGTGAACAGGTCTTGCGGCAGGGCCTTCTTGGCGTGCGTGCGACGGGCGACGATCCTGTACGTGTGGCGGGCGCCGTCCGCCGTGGTGACCTGGGCACGAGTGCCCATGGGCACGTCGTGGAGGGCCTCGAAGGGGCCCGCGCCCTCCTCGGCCGAGTCCAGGTGGCCGGCCAGCAGGACGGTGCCGTGCGCGGCGCCGGGCGGTGCGCCCAGTGCCCACCAGCCCAGCCGCGTGGGGGACTCCGGCACGGCCATGGCCCCGCCCGCGTCGGCGGTGACCGGGTCGACCGGTGTGGGGCGCAGGTGGCCCGGGATGCGCAGGGAGACGGGCGGGGAGTACGCCGGGGCCCGCCCGGCCGCGGTCGGGCGCGCGGCGGCCGGCCCGGGCAGGGTGCCCGCGTCGGGTGCTCGCGTGGGGGCCGGGAAGAACGGGAAGAGGTACGCCACGACCGCCGTGGCGATCGCGGCGAGCCCGGTCCGGACCAGCACGCGGTCCGGACCGGGCCCGGCACCCGGCCAGGCGCCCATCGGCGTCAGCGGTTGTCGTTGCGGCGGATGCGGGACGCCATCCAGAAGGCTCCCCCGGCCACCAGGACCCCGCCGACCGCCAGTGCGGGCACGGCCAGCACGATCGGTACGTCGGCCGCCAGGGAGGTGGCGGCCTGGCCGCCGTTGCCGGCGTGGATCCGCTTCGGCTTGGCGGCCCCGTGGTCGCGGCACTCGCCGCCGCGCACCATGTCCAGGTGCATGGCGACGACCGGGCGGGCGGCCT
Source organism: Streptomyces sp. NPDC031064 (assembly GCF_055570965.1). NCBI lineage: Bacteria > Bacillati > Actinomycetota > Actinomycetes > Kitasatosporales > Streptomycetaceae > Streptomyces > Streptomyces sp. NPDC031064. Next base: position 275,751 of record NZ_JBVIGF010000008.1, on the reverse strand, counting down.
TGGCGGCGGCGGTCACCTCGGCGTTCTTGCCGTTGGCGATCTGGTTGTCGATCCGCGCCAGGGTCTTCTCGTGGGCGGCGGCCTGGGCGTTCAGCCAGGCGGTGTCGTACGCCTTGGTGCCCGCCTTGGCCATGATGGCCGCGAGCGTGTCCTGCTGCTCCTTCGAGGGCGCGACGGGCAGGTCGACGCCCTGCTTGTCGGCGAGGGCCCTGGTGTCCGCGTCCAGCTTGGTGTGGTCGCGGACGAGCACCTTGGCGACGTCCTTCACACAGGCGGTGGTGGCGTTCTTCTGAGCGTCCTTGCCCGCCGCGATCTCGGTCAGGTTGCCCTGGTGGGAGGCGCGCAGGAAGGCGGCGTCGGTCGGGTGACCTGTGGTGGCGCCGTCGGCGGGCGCCGTGGCGAGGGCGGGGCCGGCGGCTATGCCGGTCAGGGCCAGACACGTGAAGGCCGTGGCGGCCCAGCGGTGGGTGCGGGTCACGATTGGTCGTCCGTTTCTCGTCGGTCGAAAGGTGACCCTCACGGCCGAGGGTCACGTGACCATCCGGACACGGCACGGCGCCGCCCGCCACTTGCCCTACTGCATACGGCGCACACTCGTTCAGGTGAGCGAGGCGGTGACCAGCAGGGCGAAGGACGCCGTGACCAGCAGCGTGCGCAGCAGGTGGAAGGCGTTCCAGCGGGACTCGAACGCGGACCGGGCGGGACCCGGGGCGCCGCCCTCCGAGGCCGCCAGCGCGTTGTTGAGCGGCACGTTCCCGCCGATGGTGACCAGGTGGTTGAGCACCGCGCAGACCAGCCCGGCGACGATCAGCCACCGCTGGCCGTCCGACCGGCCCTCGACCGGTACGCCGAGGGCCAGGGCCGGGAAGACCACGACGCCCGCGAAGGCGGTCATGAACACCGCGCGGGGCACCTGCGCGTTGATGAGCCGCATGACGGTCACGAACTGCTCGTCGGAGAGCCGGGCGAGCGCGGGCATGATGCCGGTCCGGAAAATCAGCATGAAACCCGCGTACAGGCCGGTGGAGATGATCGCGAGGGCGAGCAGCAGCGTCGGCATGCGGCCATCATGGCAGCCTGCCCGATACGGCGGCAGTGCTTGCGACCGGTTCTCGAGTCGGGCTCCTGCCCCGCGCGGCCGGTCGGTTCAGTCCCGGAGGCCGTTGGCCTGGCGGATCGATTCGGCGAGCTGCGCCACCACCTTGGACTCGGTCGTGCGGGCCAGTTCCGCTGCCCGCTCGGCGAGTTCGCTCCGGGACGGCGCGCCCGGCAGTTCACCGCCGCGCAGCGAGTCGGCGAAGTACGCGGCCACGGCGGCGACCCGGAGGCCCGGCGCGGTGCCCTCGTCCCACAGCCGGGCCCCGAGGGCGCCGGACTCCAGCGAGCCGGAGCGCTCGTGCGGGGCGCGCGAGGCGGGGTCGAGCCACCGGACGGTGGCGGTGGCCAGGTGGCCGCCGCGGCCGGCGGCGCCGGGCCGGGTCTTCACGGCGTACAGCGCGGTCACCTGGTGGCCGGGGCCGACCTCGCCGCCGTCCACCCGGTCGTCGCGGAAGTCGTCGTCGGCGACCTCCCGGTTCTCGTAGCCGATGAGCCGGAACGTCTCCACCGTCTTCGGGTCGAACGCCACCTGTGCCTTGGCGTCCCGGGCGCGCAGTTCGATGTGGGCAGGCAGTTGGTCGACGAAGACCTTGCGGGCCTGCTCGGAGGTGGAGACGTACGTGGTGTGGCCGTCGCCCTTGTCGGCGAGCTGTTCCATCAGCGCGTCGCCGTACTCGCTGCCGACGCCGACCCCGAAGAGCGTGATGCCGTACGCGCGGCGCTCGTCCTCGATCCGTTCCAGGATGGCCTCGGCCTCGGTCGCGCCGGTGTTGGCGAGCGCGTCCGACAGCAGGACGACCCGGTTGGTGGCGCCCTTGCGGTGGCCTTCGACGGCCGTGTCGTAACCGGTGGTCACGCCCGCCTCCACGTTGGTGGAGGAGGTGGTCTCCAGGGCGTCGATCACGTCGTGGACGCGGTCGCGGTTGCCGTCGAGGCGGGTCATGGGCAGCCGGGTCTCGGCCTCGTCGCTGAAGGTGACCAGGGCGATCGAGTCGTCGTCGCGTAGCTGGTCGGTGAGGACGGCGAGGGACTCCTTGACCAGGTCCAGGCGGCCCGGTTCGGCCATCGAGCCGGAGATGTCGACGACGAACGTCAGGGCGGCGGGCGGGCGTTCGCCGTGCCGGTCCGAGGGCCGGGTGGCCAGTCCGACGCGGACGAGGGACCAGTCGCCGGACGCCGTGCGGGCGCCGTCGACGGTCACCGAGAAGCCGTTGCCGTCGGGCTTGGGGTACGTCTGGCGGAAGCTGTTGACGAACTCCTCGGGGCGTACGGTGTCGGGCGCGGGCAGCCTGCCGTCGGCGAGGGTGCGGCGGGCGTAACCGTACGAGGCGGTGTCGACGTCCAGCGCGAAGGTGGACAGGTGGTCGGCGGGCGGGGCCTCGCGCGCCTCGTCGCCCCGACCGTCGGCGCCGGGGCGCTGTTCGCCGTCCGGTGCGCCGGGCGCGGGCGCGGGCACGCCGGGCGCGGGTGCACCGGGGGCGCGGTTGCCGCTGTCGCGCGCGGCGGTGCGGTCGGTTCCGGTACCGCCCGAGCAGCCCCCGAGCAGCAGCCCGCCGGCGAGCGCCGCCGTGACCGCCCAGGCCGCCGCCCGGCGTGTCCGCGCCCGGCCCGCCCAGCCCTTCCTACGTCGGTGAACAGCCATCCGAACCCCCCATGTCCCATGTCGCCTCATGTCCCGGTGGACGTACGGCACTTGTGAATGTGACGTCGAAAGGGCCCTGGAGGAGCAGACGAAGGTGTTGCGGATGGGTCTCAATGCGGCAACACGGGGCAGTCCTGTGAGACAAACCGCAGGGCTTGGCTTGGACTCGCCAACCCCTGAACTTGCTCTTGTCACCGTGCGCAGTCACATGCGTACATGGAGTTGCGTACGTTCCAAGGGGATGGCGGGGGTGGTCAGCCGTGGCGAACGTTCCGGGCTCCGTGCTCGGTCGAGCGGCTTTAAGAGACACGACACCGGGGGTCGCCGTGCCGCCGCAGTCACCGCGGCCGGCCGGGCAGCCCGTGCGCGGGACGAGACAGATCTGCGCGACGCTCGCCGCGCTCACCGAGTCCGCCCGCCGTGAGGTGCTCACCTTCGACGACCCGGCCGCCTGCCTGGGCATGTCGATCCCCGCGCCCTTCCTGGAGCTCGCCGGCACCTGTGTGCGCACGGCGACGGAGCGGGTCCGTACGGTGCGTCAGATCGTTCCGCGCCACGCGCTCTCCAGGGTCACCGCCGCCGACGCCCCGGGGGCGGCGCGGCTGCCGGGCCGGGCCAGGCTGACGGAGTCCATCCCGTTCAAGATGATCGTGGTGGACCGTACGGTCGCCGCCATCCCCCTCGATCTCGAACTGCTCTACAACGGGTTACTGCTGATCCGGGACCCGGTCGTGGTGCAGGCCCTCGTCCGGGCCCACCACGCCTGGTGGGAGATGGGCGAGGAGATCACCGCGCGCCCGTCACCGCCCGGATCGTTGCCGACGCACCTACGACCGGTGCTGGAGGCCCTGCTGGCCGGCCTCACGGACGAGACGGCCGCCGCGCGGCTGGGGATATCGGGGCGTACGTACAGCCGGCGTGTGGGCGAGCTGCTCGCGGCCCTGGGCACGACGAGCCGCTTCCGTGCGGGAGCGGAAGCGGCCCGTCGTGGCTGGCTGTGAGGCGGGACCCGCCGCCTAGGACACGATGTCCTTGCGCGCGAACCCCCGGAACGCGAGCGCGAACAGGACCAGGGCGTAGGTCACGGACACCGCCGCGCCCTTGAGCATGCCACCCCACTCCAACTGCGGCTGGAGCGCGTCGGCCCAGGCGAACTGCCAGTGCGCGGGCAGGAAGTCGCGCCAGGAGCCGAGCGCCGTCACCGCGTCCAGCACATTGCCGATGATCGTCAGACCGACCGCGCCACCGACCGCGCCGAGCGGGGCGTCGGTCCTGGTCGACAGCCAGAAGGCGAGGCCCGCCGTGACCAACTGCGAGACGAAGATGAACGCCACGACCAGCGCCAGGCGCGGCACCGTGTCGGCGGTGGCGAGGGAGCCGCCCGTGGGCAGCTCCAGCGGCCCCCAGCCGTACGCGACCGTGCCCGCCGCCAGGGCGACCAGCGGCAGCAGCAGCATCGCCGCCGCGCTGAACGCGAGCGCCACGGCCAGCTTCGACCACAGCAGCCGGGCGCGCGGCACGGGCGCGGCCAGCAGATAGCGGAGGGAGGACCAACTGGCCTCGGACGCCACCGTGTCACCGCAGAACAGCGCCACCGGCACCACCAGCAGGAAGCCGGCCGAGACGAACAGGCACGTGGCGGCGAAGTTGGCGCCCGACGCGGTCGCCGTGTCCATCAGGGTGATCCGGTCGTTGCCGCGCCCGTCCGGTCCGCCGCCGATCGCGAAGGCGGCGATCAGCACGAAGGGCAGGGCGGCCAGCACCGCGCCCATGACGAGGGTGCGGCGCCGCTTCAACTGGCGTACGGCTTCGACGCGCAGCGGCAGCGTGCGCCCCGCCCGGTAGCCGGGCGCGGCGGGGGTGCCGGTCGTGGTCGTCACGCGGGTCCTCCTCCGATCAGGGTGAGGAACGCGTCCTCAAGGCGGCGGTGCGGGCCGACGCCGGTCACCGGCACGTCCAGCCGGACGAGTTCGGTGATCAGGGCGGTGGCGGTCGCGCCGTCCAGCCGTACCAGCAGGCCGCCGTCCGTCCGTGCCACCGAGCCGACGCCGGGCAGGGCGCCGACCTTGTCGAGCAGCGGCTCGGGCACGTCACCGGCGGTCGTGACGAGCAGGGTGTCGCCCGCGCCGGTGATCTCGGCGACCGGGCCCGCCTGGACGAGCCGACCACGGTCCATGACCACCAGGTGCGTACAGGACTGCTCGACCTCCGACAGGAGGTGGCTGGAGACGATGACGGTCCGGCCACCGGCCGCGTACCGGATCATCACGTCCCGCATCTCGCGGATCTGCGGCGGGTCCAGTCCGTTGGTCGGTTCGTCGAGGATGAGGAGGTCCGGCAGGCCGAGCATCGCCTGGGCGATGGCGAGCCGTTGCCGCATGCCCTGCGAGTAGGTGCGCACGGCCCGGGCCAGGGCGTCGCCGAGACCGGCGATCTCCAGGGCCTCGTCGATGTGGGCGTCCTCGGCGGGGCGGCCGGTGGCCCGCCAGTACAGCTCCAGGTTGTCGCGCCCCGACAGGTGCGGCAGGAAGCCGGCGCCCTCGACGAACGCGCCGACCCGGGACAGGACGGGTGCGCCGGGCCTGATGGCGTGGCCGAAGACCCGGATCTCACCGTCGTCGGGGGTGATCAGGCCCATGAGCATGCGCAGGGTGGTGGTCTTGCCGGCGCCGTTCGGCCCGAGGAGCCCGAGGACCTGGCCCTTCTCGACCCGGAAGGAGAGGTCGCGGACGGCGTACCTGTCCGCGGACTTGGCGTACTTCTTCGTCAGTCCGGTGATCTGGAGCGGTACGCCCGCGAGCGCCGGGTCGGGTGCGGGGGCGGTGGTGCGGCGGCGGGCGGTGAGCAGCAGGGCTCCGGCGACCAGGGCGCCGCCGGCCGGGAGGCCCCACACCCACCAGGGCAGGCCGGCGGCCTGGGTGCGTACGGCGGGGGCGGTCGGCACGGACAGGGCGCCGGTCACGCCGACGGTGTACGTCGCCGGGGCCGCCGGGGTGGCGTAGCCGAGGTCGGTGGCGGCGAGGACGAGGCGCAGCCGGTGCCCGGCCTCCACCTCGTGGTCGATGGCGGGCAGCGTCAGCTCGACGGTCTTGCCGTTCTTCGCGCCCTCGACGCGGACGGGGCTGACGAGCTGGGCGGGCAGGACCTGCCCGCGCCCGTCGGGCCCGACGTCGTACACCTTGCCGAACAGGACCGCCTCTCCGGTGCCGGACGTGACGGTGACGCGGACGGTGGGCGAGCCGGTGATGCGCAACGGCGCGGTGAGGGGCTGGGACTCGAACCGGGCGAACTGCCCCGGGAAGTCGAGCGACAGGCCCACCCCCAGCGACGACAGTTGCGACAGCCCGCCGCCGACCCCGGGTACGGCGGAGATGGCGGGCGGGGTGGCCCCGGCGGGGTTGCGGAAGGTCTGCGGGCGGCCGGTGAGCGGGAGGTCTCGGGTCCCGCTGCGCAGCCCGGGGTAGCCGTCTGCGGTGGCGCCGCGCAGTCGGGCCTGGCCGTCGGTGGAGTCCACGCCGCCGGTGCGGCTGACCCGGAAGGCGGGGCCGGTGTCGGCGCCGGTGTCCTCCTTGAGGTACCGGTCGAACCAGGCGCCGATGCGTGCCTCGACGCGCTCGGTTTCGCGGTCGCCGCCGTCGTGTCCGCCCGCGATCCAGTCGACGGCGACGGGTGCTCCGCCCGCGCGGATGGCCTTGGCCATGGCGTCGGCGTGGGACAGCGGGAAGAGGGAGTCGGCCTGCCCCTGCACGATGAGCGCGGGCACCTTGATGCGGTCGCCGACGGCGGCGGGGCTGCGCGCCGCGAGCAGCGCCCGCGCGGCCGCGTCGGGCTTCCCGGCGACGGCCACCCGCTCGTACATGGCGCACAGCGCGTCCTGGAACCGCCCGCAGGCGGCCGCACCCGGCGCGGCGGTAGGGGTCGTCCCGCCCGCCGTGCCCGGCGCCTGGGCACCGCCCGGGTTGCGGCCCGGGGGCTGGTCGCCCTCGCCCGGCGGCCGGACCGGGGCCTCGGGCCGGTCGGACGAGGCCGCCGTGCCCGTGGTGAAGAAGATGCCGGCCCACAGTTTCTTGAAGACGCCGTCCGGGAAGAGCGCGTCCGCCAGGTTCCAGTACGTGATCTGCGGGGCGATCGCGTCCACCCGCTTGTCGTACCCCGCCGCCAGCAGCGAGATCGCCCCGCCGTACGACGAGCCAGACACGCCCACCCTGGGGTCGCCGTCGCCGTCGAGCCGCACCTCGGGGCGTTTCGCGAGCCAGTCGATGAGCCGCGAGACGTCCTTGACCTCGAAGTCCGGGTCGTTGAGCCCGATGCGTCCGGTCGAGCCGCCGAAGCCGCGCGCGGACCAGGTCAGCACGGCGTACCCGTCCCGCGCCAGCGTCTCGGCCTGGGCGCGCACGTCCTCCTTGCTGCCGCCGAAGCCGTGCCCGAGGAGCACGGCGGGGCGGCGGCCGTCGCCCTGGCCGGAGGTGAAGAACGACGTGTCGATCCTCGCCCCCGGCATCTCCATCACCGTGTCCTCGCGGTGCACGGACGGTGCACCGTCCGACGCGACGGCGGTCCAGGTGCCGGCACCCGCGAGCAGCACGACGGCGGCGGCGATCGCGGCCGCCCGGCGGCGGGGGAATCGGGTCTCCATGCCTAGACCCTAAGCGCCATGCCACGCCCGTCCTGGCGCCCTGCGGCGGAACTCGGGGGCCTTCCTGAGGTGTACGCACTACCGTCGCCGTACACCGGACGCGGTACACGAGAGGACACGAACACCATGGAGATCCGCCGTGCGGCGACCGTCGCCGAGCTCGTCGCCGCCGAGCACCTCTACGACGGCCCGGCGCGCGCCGAGTGGGCCGAGCGGTTCCTCGCGGCGCCCGGCCACCTGATGCTGATCGCCTATGTGGACGGCGTGCCGGCCGGGATGGTGTCGGGCGTCGAGATGCTGCACCCGGACAAGGGCACGGAGATGTGCCTGTACGAATTGTCCGTCGACGAGCGGTTCCGCCGGCGTGGCATCGGCCGGGCGCTGACCGGGGCGCTGGCCGCCGTCGCCCGTGAGCGGGGCTGCTACGACATGTGGGTCGGGGTGGACACCGACAACGAACCGGCATTGGCGACGTATCGCTCGGCCGGGGCCGTGGACGATGGAGAATTCGCCATGCTGACGTGGGAATTCGGCGACGAAGTGAAGAGGTCCGAGTAGAACCCTTGTGCGGTACATGACCAGCCGAGACGCTGTGGGGCCGTCCGGAAGAAAGGTCAGGTGCCCCCGAGATGAGAGCCCCATCCCGCAGGCCCCACCGCCGCATCGGCGCGCTGATACCCGTCGTCGCCCTCGCGGCCGGTCTGCAGCTCGCCGTCACCCCCACCGCGCACTCCGCGCAGGTCGGCGACCTCCGTCTCGCCCCCACGGAAACCGCCGTTTCGAATAGCTGGATCGTCGTCCTCAAGGACGGCTCGACGCGCGCCGCCGACCTCGGCGTCACGCCGCGGCACACCTACCGCAGCGCACTCGACGGGTTCTCCACGACCATGTCGAAGGCGAAGGCCGCCGCTCTCGCCGCCGACCCGAGGGTCGCCTATGTCGAGCAGAACCAGACGGTCCGCCTCAACGCCACCCAGCCGAACGCCACCTGGGGCCTGGACCGCGTCGACCAGCGCGACCTGCCGCTGTCGACCACGTACACGTACAACACCCCCGCGTCGAACGTGAACGCGTACATCATCGACACCGGCATCCGGACCTCGCACAGCGAGTTCGGCGGCCGGGCGGTGGTCGGCACGGACACCGTCGGCGGCGGCCAGAACGGGCAGGACTGCCAGGGCCACGGCACGCACGTCGCCGGCACGGTCGGTGGCAGGACGTACGGCGTGGCGAAGGCCGCCAAGCTGATCGCCGTCCGCGTCCTGGACTGCAACGGCTCGGGCACGACGGCCGGCGTCATCGCGGGCGTGGACTGGGTGACGGCGAACGCCGTGAAGCCGGCGGTCGCCAACATGAGCCTGGGCGGCGGCGCCAACACGTCGCTGGACAACGCCGTCAAGCGGTCGATCGCGTCGGGCGTCTCGTACGCCATCGCGGCGGGCAACGGCAACATCCTGGGCCTGCCGGAGAACGCCTGCAACACCTCCCCCGCCCGCGTCCCGGAGGCGATCACGGTCGGCGCGACGGACAACGCGGACCGCCGGGCCTCCTTCTCCAACTACGGCACCTGCGTGGACCTCTTCGCCCCGGGCGTGAAGGTCACCTCGGCCTGGCGCACCAGCGACACGGCGACGAACACCATCTCCGGTACGTCGATGGCGGCGCCCCACACCGCGGGCGTGGCGGCCCTGTACCTCTCGAAGCACCCGACCGCCTCCCCGGCGCAGGTGCGGGACGCCCTGGTGAACAACGCCACGAGCGGCAAGGTCCAGAACGCGCTCACGGGCTCCCCGAACAAGCTGCTGTACTCGCTGTTCTAGGCCTTCACGGCACGAGGTGCCCGAGGAGCTCCGCACCCGCCGGGTACGGACGCTCCTCGGGCATCAGTCGCTGCGCCCCCGCCAGGTCCCCTTCGCGCACCAGGGCGTGCATCTCGTGGGCGAGCGGCGTCACGTCCCGTATGGACACGGTCCACTCGTCGGCGTACCGCGCGGACGCCTCGCCCGCGAGCCCGAGCTGGAGCGAGCGGTACGGCAGCGGCGCCAGGCGCAGGTGCCGCTCGGGGTCCCACTGGACGCGGGCCGGCGACCGGCGCAACTGCCGCTTCCACGTGGCCTGGTCGGGGTGGAGCCCGCCCTTGTAGTGCGACAGGCAGGCGTGGCGCAGCGCCCACTCGAAGCCGTCACGGGTGATCTCGACGGCGAGGACCGTCTCCTGGCCTTCCTTGGTCGCCCAGCCGCAGCGGTACATCATCCACAGGAAGCTCGGCTTGATCCATGTCATCCGGTCCCGCTTCCAGATGGCCGGAAAGCGGCCGTCGCGGGCGGCGGGACCGCCGATGGCCGGCCGGTACGCCTGGTAGACGGTGACCGTGTCCTCGGTGTGGAGGGCACGGATGCGGTACTTCGGTTCGTTCTCGTTCATCCCGGCAAGGATCAACGGCCGGCCCCCGTGGGGGCCAGCCGTTTTCTCCGTGCCGGGAAGGTCTCAGTGGTTGCGCGGGAAGCCCAGGTCGACGCCCGCCGGGGCTTCGGACGGGTCGGGCCAGCGGGTGGTGACGACCTTGCCGCGCGTGTAGAAGTGGACGCCGTCGTTGCCGTAGATGTGGTGGTCGCCGAAGAGGGAGTCCTTCCAGCCACCGAAGGAGTGGTAGCCGACGGGCACCGGGATCGGGACGTTCACGCCGACCATGCCCGCCTGGATTTCGAGCTGGAAGCGGCGGGCGGCGCCGCCGTCGCGGGTGAAGATGGCGGTGCCGTTGCCGAACGGCGAGTCGTTGATGAGGCGGACGCCCTCCTCGTAGGTGCCGGCGCGCAGCACGCACAGCACCGGGCCGAAGATCTCGTCACGGTAGGCGTCGGAGTCGGTGGACACCTTGTCGAGCAGGGACAGGCCGATCCAGTGGCCGTTCTCGTACCCGTCGACGGTGTAGCCCGTGCCGTCGAGGACGACCTCCGCGCCCTGGGCGGCGGCGCCGGTGACGTAGGAGGCGACCTTGTCGCGGTGGGCGGCGGTGATCAGCGGGCCCATCTCGGAGGTGGGGTCGTCGCCGGGGCCGATCTTGATCTTCTCGGCGCGCTCGCGGATCTTCTCCACCAGCTCGTCGCCGATCGCGCCGACCGCGACGACCGCCGAGATCGCCATGCAGCGCTCGCCCGCCGAGCCGTACGCCGCCGAGACCGCCGCGTCGGCGGCCGCGTCGAGGTCGGCGTCGGGCAGGACCAGCATGTGGTTCTTGGCGCCGCCGAGGGCCTGGACGCGCTTGCCGTTCGCCGAGGCGGTGGTGTGGATGTACTTCGCGATCGGGGTCGAGCCGACGAAGGAGACGGCGGCGACGTCCGGGTGCTCCAGCAGGGCGTCCACGGCCACCTTGTCGCCGTGGACGACGTTGAGGACGCCGTCGGGCAGGCCCGCCTGGGAGGCCAGCTCGGCGAGCAGGTTGGCGGCGGACGGGTCCTTCTCGCTGGGCTTCAGCACGAAGGTGTTGCCGCAGGCAATGGCCAGCGGGAACATCCACATCGGCACCATCGCCGGGAAGTTGAACGGCGTGATTCCGGCGACCACGCCGAGCGGCTGGCGGATGGCGGCGACGTCGACCCGGTTGGAGACCTGGGTGGACAGCTCGCCCTTGAGCTGGACGGTGATCCCGCACGCGAGCTCGACGATCTCCAGGCCGCGCGCGACCTCGCCGAGGGCGTCGGCGTGGACCTTGCCGTGCTCGGCGGTGATCAGGGCGGCGATCTCGTCGCGGTGGGCGTCGAGCAGCGCGCGGTACTTGAACAGCACGGTGGTGCGCTGGGCCAGCGACGACGTCCCCCACGTCTCGTACGCGGCCCTGGCGGCGGCGACGGCCGCGTCGACCTCCTCGGCGGACGCGAGGGCGACCTTCGTGGTGACGGCGCCGGTCGCCGGGTCGGTGACCGGTCCCCAGTTGCCCGACGTGCCTTCGACGGTCTTGCCACCGATCCAGTGGTTGACGATCTTCGTCATGACGAAAAGCTCCTTCAGATGCTTCACAGATGGCGGCGTCGGGCTGCGACTTGCCGGTCGTACTCCTCCCGGGCCTTGACCGCCGGCGTACGGGTCGCGGTCTCGGCCACGGGCACATCCCACCATGCCTCGGCAGCGGGCGCGCCCGACACTGTGTCTGCCGTTTCGGTCTCGACGTAGACACATGTGGGGACGGTCGCCGCGCGGGCTTCGGCGAGGGCTTCTCGCAGGTCACGGACGGTGTGGGCGCGCAGGACGCGCATACCGAGGGAGGCGGCGTTGGCGGCGAGGTCCACCGGGAGCGGGTCGCCGGTGTACGTGCCGTCGGGGGCCCGGTAGCGGTAGGCGGTGCCGTACCGCTCGGCGCCCACGGACTCGGAGAGGCCGCCGATCGAGGCGTACCCGTGGTTCTGGAGGATGACGACCTTGATGGGCACGTTCTCCTGGACGGCGGTGACGATTTCGGTGGGGTTCATCAGGTACGTACCGTCGCCGACGAGGGCCCAGACGGGGCGGCCGGGGGCGGCGAGGGCGACGCCGATGGCGGCGGGGATCTCGTAGCCCATGCAGGAGTACCCGTACTCGACGTGGTACTGGTCGTGGGAGCGGGCCCGCCAGAGCTTGTGCAGGTCGCCGGGGAGCGAGCCGGCGGCGTTGATCAGGATGTCGTCGCCGTCGACCAGGGTGTCGAGTGCGCCCAGGACCTGCGGCTGGGTGGGGCGCGCGTCGTCGCTCTCGGGGGTGTACGCGGAGGTGACGCGCGCCTCCCAGCGGGTGCGCTCCTCGTGGTACTCGATCTGGTACCGGGCGGGGACGGTGTACCCCTGGAGGGCTCGCGCGAGGTGGTCCAGGGCCTCGCGGGCGTCGGCGACCAGCGGCAGGGCGGCCATCTTGTGAGCGTCGAAGCCGGTGACGTTGAGGTTGACGAACCGGACGCCGGGGTGGGCGAAGAGCGTGGCGGACGCGGTGGTGAAGTCGGTGTAGCGGGTGCCGACGCCGATCACCAGGTCGGCAGTGCGGGCGAGGCTGTTGGCGGTGGAGGTACCGGTGTGGCCGATGGCGCCGACGTCGGCGGGGTGGCCGTGCGGCAGGGCCCCCTTGCCGGCCTGGGTGCAGGCGACGGGGATGCCGGTCGCGCCGGCGAGGGCGGCCAGGGCGGGTTCGGCGCGGCTGTGGTGGACGCCGCCGCCGGCCACGATCAGGGGCCGCTCGGCCACCGTGATCGCCCGGACGGCCGCGTCGAGTTCGGCCGGGTCGGGCTGCGGGCGGCGCACCTGCCAGACGCGTTCGGCGAAGAACTCCTCCGGCCAGTCGAAGCCTTCCGCCTGCACGTCCTGCGGCAGCGCGAGCGTGACCGCGCCGGTGGTGGCGGGGTCGGCGAGCACGCGCATGGCGTGCATCGCCGCCGGGATCAGGGCTTCGGGGCGGGTGACCCGGTCGAAGTACCGCGACACGGGTCGGAGGGTGTCGTTGACGGACACGTCACCGGCGTGGGGCACTTCGAGCTGCTGGAGGACCGGGTCGGCGGGCCGGGTCGCGAAGGTGTCGCCGGGCAGGAGCAGCACCGGGAGGTGGTTGATGGTGGCGAGCGCGGCGCCGGTGACGAGGTTGGTGGCGCCCGGGCCGATGGAGGTGGTGACGGCGTGGGCGGACAGGCGGTTGGACTGGCGGGCGTAGCCGACGGCGGCGTGCACCATGGCCTGCTCGTTGCGGCCCTGGAGGTAGGGCATGGGGGGCCCGGGGGGCATCCCCCCGGAAGGCGCAGTGTCCCCGTACTCGACGAGGGCCTGGCCGATGCCGGCGACGTTGCCGTGGCCGAAGATGCCCCAGGTGGCGTTGATGAGCCGGTGGCGCCGCCCGTCGCGTTCGGTGTACTGGCGGGCCAGGAAGGCGACGAGCGCCTGGGCGGTGGTGAGCCGCCGGGTGCCGGTCTTCGGGCTGCTCATCGGTATCCCTCCGTGCGGTGGTCGGGGTGGAAGCGGATCTTCCACTCCCGTTCGTCACCCGGCCCGGCCATGACGTTGAGGTAGTACATGGTGTGGCCGGGGGCGGCGATGGACGGGCCGTGCCAGCCGTCCGGTACGAGGACGGCGTCGCCGCCGCGGACCTCGGCGAGGACGTCGGCGCCGCCGGGTCGGGAGGGCGACACGCGCTGGTAGCCGACCCCGTCGCCCTCGATCTCGAAGTAGTAGATCTCCTCCAGCTCCGCTTCCTCGCCGGGCAGGTGCTCGTCGTGTTTGTGGGGCGGGTAGGAGGACCAGTTGCCGCCGGGTGTGAGGACCTCGACGGCGATGAGCCGGTCGCAGTCGAAGGTGTCGGCGGCGGCGAAGTTGTGCACCTCGCGGGCGCAGACGCCGCTGCCGCGCGCCTCGACCGGTACCTCCGGCGCGGGGCCGTAGCGAGCGGGGAGTCGTCGCTCGCACTTCGCTCCTGCCAGGGCGAAGCGGCCTCCCGCGCCGGAGGCGATCTGGGCGTGGGCGTCACGCGGTAGGTACGCGAAGTCGGTGACGCCGCTGAACACGCTTTCCCGGCCGAGCAGTTCGATGATCTCGCCGTCGACCTGCACCGTACAGCCGCCGGTGAGGGGAAGCACCACCCATTCGCTGTCTCCGGTGGCGAAGAGGTGGGACTCGCCGGGGCCGAGGACGAGGACACGGAGGGCGCAATAGCCCCAGCCGGCCGCCTTCGGGTCGATGTGGAGCGCGTAGGGCCCCTGGGCGGTCTCGCCCCTCGGTACGTACAGCTTCTGCTCGGTCATGCTCTCTCCGTACCCCTCTCCGTACCCCTTCGGACCGGTCATCAGAGTTCATGAAGCAGGCCGACGGCCGTGTCGACGGCGGCGGCGACGTCGCCGTCCGCCGGATAGAGCAGCGACCGGCCCACCACCAGGCCCTGGACGGTCGGCAGCCGCAGCGCTTTGCGCCACTTCTCGTACGCCGCGTCCTGGTCGGGCCCCACGTCGCCGCCGAGCAGGACGGCGGGCAGGGTCGTGGTCTCCATGACCCGCGCCATGTCGTCGGGGTCGTCGGTGACGGGCACCTTCAGCCAGGTGTACGCGGACGTCCCGGCGAGCCCGGAGGCGATGGCGAGCGAGGTGGTCACCGCGTCGGGGCTCAGGTCGTTGCGGACGCGGCCGTCCACCGGGTCGCGGCGGGAGAGGAACGGCTCGACGAAGACGGGGAGCCGCCGCTCGGCCATGGCGTCGATGACGCGGGCTGCGGAGGCGAGGGTGGTGAGGGAGCCGGGGTCGGTGTGGTCGATGCGCAGCAGGAGCTTGCCGGCGTCGAAGCCGAGGCGGGCCAGGTCCTCGGGGCGGTGGCCGGTGAACCGGTCGTCCAGCTCGAACGCGGCGCCCGCGAGGCCCCCGCGGTTCATGGAGCCCATCACCACCTTGTCCTCCAGGGCGCCGAGGAGGAGCAGGTCGTCGAGGATGTCGGCGGTGGCGAGGACGCCGTCGACGCCGGGGCGGGAGAGCGCCAGGCAGAGCCGCTCCAGCAGGTCCAGGCGGTTGGCCATGGCGAGCGGCCGGTCCCCGACGGCGAGGGCGCCCCGAGCGGGGTGGTCGGCGGCGACGATCATCAGCCTGCCGGAGTCGCCGAGGAGCGCCCGGCGCCTGCGGCGGGCGGCGGCCTCGGCGACGGCCTCGGGGTGCCGGGTGCGGACCGCGACGAGGTGCGCGAGGTCGACGGTCATGGTGTGCCGCCGCTCTGGAGGGCCTGCTCCACCTCGTCGGGGAAGGGCATCGCGGAGGAGCAGGCGAGGCGGGAGGCGACGATGGCGCCGGCGGCGTTGGCGTACCGGACGGTCCGCTCCAGGTCCCAGCCGGCGAGCAGCCCGTGGCACAGGGCGCCGCCGAACGCGTCGCCGGCGCCCAGGCCGTTGACGACCTCGACCGGGACGGGCGGTACGTCGGCGGTGTCGCCGTCGGCCGTCATGGCGAGGACGCCCTTGGGGCCCCGCTTGACGACGGCGAGGCGGACGCCCGCGTCGAGGAGGGCGCGGGCGGCGGCGTACGGCTCGCGCTCACCGGTGGCGATCTCGCACTCGTCGAGGTTGCCGACGGCGACGGTGGCGTGCCGGAGGGCCGCGCGGTAGTGGGGCCTGGCCTCGTCGGCGTCGGCCCAGAACATGGGGCGCCAGTCGAGGTCGAAGACGGTGAGCCGCCCGTCGTGGGCGGTGGGGGCCGGCCGGGCGGCGAGGGCCGCGAGGGTGGCCGTCCGGCTCGGTTCCGCGCACAGCCCGGTACCCGTCATCCAGAACACCCGGGCGGCGGCGATGGCGGCCAGGTCCAGCTCGTGCTCGTGGATCTGAAGGTCCGGGGCCTTGGGCTGCCGGTAGAAGTAGAGCGGGAAGTCGTCGGGCGGGAAGATCTCGCAGAACGTGAGCGGGGTCGGGTACGCCTCGACGGGCGTCACCCACCGGTCGTCCACACCGAAGGCGCGCAGCTCCTGGTGGAGGTACTCGCCGAACGGGTCCGCACCCGTGCGGGTGATCAGCGCGGTCCGCCGGCCGAGCCGGGCGGCGGCGACCGCCACGTTGGAGGCCGAGCCGCCGAGGAACTTGCCGAACGTCTCGACCCGCGCCAGTGGCACACCGGTCTGGAGGGGGTAGAGGTCCACCCCGATGCGCCCCATGGTGATGAGGTCGTACGGATCGGTCGCCATCCATGTCCCCTTCGCGTCGGCACCGTGGTCAGGTCTAGCCGCCCCTGGAGGGCCTGTCAACATTTTGTCCTTACATTCGGACTAACTCTTGACGCCCCACTCCGGCCCCGACCAAGCTGACCCTCATGACGCCGCTGTCACCAACGCCGCTGTCCCGTATCCGGATCGGTTCCGCCCCCGACTCATGGGGTGTGTGGTTCCCCGACGATCCGCAGCAAGTCCCCTGGCAGCGCTTCCTCGACGAGGTCGCCCGGGCCGGGTACGAGTGGATCGAACTCGGGCCGTACGGCTACCTCCCCACCGACCCCGCCCGGCTCACCGAGGAGACCGCCCGCCGCGGGCTGAAGGTCTCGGCGGGCACGGTCTTCACCGGCCTCCACCACGGCGAGGCCGTCTGGGAGAAGACCTGGGCCCACGTCGCGGACAACGCCACGCTCGCCCGCGCCATGGGCGCCGACCACCTCGTCGTCATCCCGTCCTTCTGGCGCGACGACAAGACCGGCGAGGTCCTCGAGGACCGCGAGCTGACGGCCGCTCAATGGCGCGACCTGACCCGCCTGACCGAACGCCTCGGCCTGGAGGTCCAGGACCGCTTCGGCCTCCGCATCGTCGTCCACCCGCACGCCGACACCCACATCGACAGCGAGGACAACGTCGCCCGCTTCCTGGACGCCACCGACCCGGACCTCGTCGCCCTGTGCCTGGACACCGGCCACTACGCCTACTGCGGCGGCGACAGCGTCAAACTCATCGAGACCTACGGCGAACGCATCGGCTACCTGCACCTGAAGCAGGTCGACCCCGAGATCCTCGCCCAAGTCGTCGCGGAGGGCACCCCGTTCGGCCCGGCCGTCGCCCGCGGCGTCATGTGCGAGCCCCCCACCGGCATCCCCGCCCTCGAACCGGTCCTGGCCGCCGCCCAGGCCCTGGACGTCGACCTCTTCGCCATCGTCGAGCAGGACATGTACCCCTGTCCCCCGGACAAACCCCTCCCCATCGCCGAACGCACCCGCCGCTTCCTCCGCTCGTGCGGGGCGTGAGGGCCGCGCCCGGTCGTGACCGGCGGCACTAGCAGCGGGCCAGTGTGCCGCTCTCCCTGCCGAGTTTAGGGCTGTGGGCCCAGCCTTCGGTGTTCGTCCCCTCGATACGGGCGTAGATCCACTTATTGCCGTAGGCGTTGGTGACGTAGCAGTGGTAGTAGAGCTTCACGCCGGTCTTGACCACGGTCACGTACTGGCAGTCCGCGTACGGCCCGGTGTAGAGGTGGGAGTTCTCGGCCAGATAGCCGTAGCCGTTGCTGCGGTTCTCGTGGGCCCAGCCGGTGCACGCCGTCGACACCGGGGTGGGCTCCTTCACCGTCGGACTGGGCGTGGTCTCCGGAGGAGCCGACGGGCTCTCGGCCGGCTTGTCGCCTCCGCCGCCGGGCGCCGTCGTGGGGCCCGTCTCCTTTTCCTGGTCCGTGTCCTCGTCCCCGTCCTCGCCCTTGGGACCGTCCGTCTCCTCCGAGGGGGACGGAGGCTGCGAGGACGCGCTGGGAGAGCCGGAGGACGTCGGGGTGGCGCTCCCGGTCGGCAGGCCGCTGCCCGTCGGGGAGCCGGCGCCGGGCGGGGACGGGTGCGTGACGTCCAAGGTCTTGCCGCCCTGTGGGGCTGTCAGGGCGTAGGTGATGCCACCGCCCACGGCGAGGAGCAGCACGGCGGCCGCCGCTGCGGTGAGGGTGGGCCGGCTGCGCTTGCGCGCGCGACGGGCGGTGGAGCGGCTCGTCTCGGGGGCGGGGACTCCCGGGGCGGGGACTCCGGCGGGGACTCCGGCCGCGCCCGCGACCGGCGCGCCGGGCTGCGGAGGCGTCGACGGCAGGTGGGGCTGCGGGTGGCCCGCGTACGGCGGCTGGGCCTGCGGGGCGGGCTGGGGGAACAGCGGAGGGCCGAACCCGGGTGCCGGTGCGGCGGCGGGCGCGGCCCCCGGGTCCGGTGCGGGAGCGGGAGCGGGGGCCGGTGCGGGGGCGGGGGACGCGAGGGTCACCGTCCCGCCCGTGGCGATGTGCTCCAGCATGCCGCGCGCCTGGTCCGCGGTGGGCCGGTCCTCCGGTTCCTTCGCCATCAGCGCCTGGAGCACCGGCGTGAGCGTTCCCGCCCGGCGGGGCTCCGGCAGCGGTTCGGTGACGATCGCCGACAGGGTGGACCAGGCGGACGTGCGGCGGAACGGCGAAGTGCCCTCCACGGCCGCGTACAGCGTCATGCCGAGCGACCAGATGTCCGACGCGGGACCGGGCTCCCGGCCCTGCGCGCGCTCCGGCGGCAGGTAGTCGAGCGAGCCGACGATGTCACCGCTGCGGGTCAGCTTGGCCATGGCGTCATCACCGGACGCTTCCATGGTGGCGATGCCGAAATCGGTGAGAACGACCCTCCCCCAGCCTCCGGCCGGGGGGACCCCCATCTCGCTTCGCTCGCCGTGCTCCAGCAGCACGTTCGCGGGCTTGACGTCCCGGTGCAGTACGCCGGCCCGGTGCGCGGCGGCGAGCGCGTCCATCAGCTTGGCGCCGATCGCCGCGGCTTCGTGCGGCTCCAGAGTGCCGCGCTGCGTCAGCAGGTCGTCGAGCGAGCACCCTTCGACGAGCTCCATGACGATGACCGGCAGGCCCTGCTCCTCGGTCACGTCGTGCACGGTGACCACACCGCTGTGCCGTATGCGGGCGGCGGCCTGCGCCTCCCGCTGCATCCGGGTCCGCAGATCGGCCAGTTCGGCCGTGGAGGCGTCGGTGAAGGCCCGCAGGACCTTGACGGCGACCTCCCGGTTCAGCAGTTCGTCCACCGCCCGGGCGACCACGCCCATGCCGCCGCGCCCGATCACGGAAGTCACCCGGTAACGGCCGCCGAGAACCTTGCCTATCAGCTCTCCGCCATTCGCTTCCCCCGTCGTCACCGCATGCTCCGTTCCTCGCTGTTCGCCATCCGTCAACCGGTGCCACAAGCGTAGAGGCAGGCATATGACGGGACTTGGGCGGCCGCACCGGCGGCCGGACGTGACGAGGGGCCGGCGCCCCGCCCCGGGCCCCGGCCCCCGGCCCCGCCCCCGGCCCGGTGGACCGGTGGACCGGAAACCCCTCGACATGCCGGAGCGCTCCGGGAGATGCTCCTGTCGATGACACGCACCGATACGCCGCCCGCCTGGGATGAGCGCACCCAACTGACCACCTTCCTCGGCTACGTTCGCGCCACCGCGCGCGCGAAGTGCGAGGATCTGTCCGACGAGGCGGCCCGCAAGGCGCTGCTCCCCGGCTCGCCGTTGATGACCCTGAGCGGCCTCATCAACCATCTGCGCTGGGTGGAGTACTACTGGTTCCAGGTCGTCTTCCTCGGCGAGGAGGACGAGGGCCCGTGGACCGATGAGGACCCCGACCGCGAGATGCGCATCGCCGTCGACCTCCCGCTGTCCCGGATGCTCGACGAGTACGCCGAGCAGTCCGCGCGTTACGACCGCCTGGTCGCCGAACACGATCTGGACACCACGGCCCGGCGGGAGCGGAGCGACGGCAGCGCCGTGAACCTCCGCTGGATCCTGCTGCACCTCATCGAGGAGACGGCGCGCCACAACGGCCACCTCGACCTCCTGCGCGAGATGACCGACGGGCGCAAGGGCGCCTAGCGCTTCGCGCGGGCCTCCTTTGTCACAGTGATCCCTGCCGTGTCACGCATATCTCCATTACGCGGACCTTCCGTCACAGCCGGTCAACAGCCCCTTTCCGCCCCCGCTCCCTGTCGTTCAACGGGCACAGGCTCAGTGATCGCCAGCGCCCACGCCGCGGCTCCCCCGACGGCCCTCCAGGGCCGCCGCCGTGGCGGGCGCAGGGAGGTGCCAAAGATGACGGACAGAAGGCTCTGGTCCTACAAGGAGATCGCCGCGCACATCCGGGTGCAGCCGGACACGGTCCGGTCGTACCGCAAGCACGGCCTGCTCCCGCAGCCCGACCATGTGGAGGGCGGTAAGCCCTACTGGTACCCGGACACCATCCGCGTCTGGGTGGCCAACCGTCCCGGCAACCGGGGCCGGGCGGACTGAGGTCCGCGCTGTGGCCCGGCCTCCGGCCCCGTACACCGTCAGGTACGGGGCCGGCCGCGTAAATGCCTTGCCCGGCGAGGGGACGGGCACGGAGGATCGCCCGATGAGCGACTTCTCCGTCAAGCCGACCCTCACCGGCGACAACGTGGTGCTGCGTCCGGTCACCGAGGACGATGCCGCCGTGTTCGCGGAGATCCTCCAGGATCCCGACGTGCTGACGTTCACCGGCATCCCCGCCGACGAGCCGCCCCTCTCCCTCGACTACCTCCGTTCCTGGTACGGCTCCCGGGGGGAGCAACCGGACCGGCTCGATCTCGCGCTGGTCGACCGGGCCTCCGGGGAGGTGGTGGGCGAGCTGGTGTTCAACGAGTGGGACGAGCCCAACCGCAGTTGCAACTTCCGCACCCTCATCGGGCCCCGGGGCCGCGATCGGGGCCTGGGGACCGAGGCGATCCGGCTGTTCCTCGCGTACGGCTTCGAGCAGCTCGGCCTGAACCGGATCTCGCTCGGTGTCTTCGCCTTCAACCCCCGTGCGATACGGGCCTACGAGAAGGTCGGCTTCGTGCGGGAGGGCGTGGAGCGGGAGGCCCTGCTGCACCAGGGCGAGTGGGTCGACTCCCTCTACATGTCCGTGCTCGCCCGCGAGTGGGCCGTCCACCGCGGTCACCCCGAGTCCGCCCCGTCCGTCACCCCCTGATGGCCGGCTCGGGCTCGCGCGCCGGCGCGGGCGTCACCGTCGGTGCGGGTGCCGGGGCGCCCTCGCCCTCGCTGAGCCCGAACCTGGCGTGCAGGGCGCGCAGCGGCGCCGGGGCCCACCAGGTGGCCCGCCCGGTCAGCCGCATCACGGCGGGGACGAGCAGGCTGCGCACCACCATCGCGTCCATCACCACGGCCAGCGCGACGCCGAGTCCGAGCATCTTGGTGTTCGTCACCCGGGACGTGCCGATCGCCACCATCACCACCGCCAGGATCACGGCCGCCGCGGTGATCAGCCCGCCGGTGCGCTGAAGCCCGAACCGGACGGCGTGCTCATGGTCACCGGTGGTGTCGTACTCCTCCTTGATCCGGGAGAGCAGGAACACGCCGTAGTCCATGGAGAGCCCGAAGGCGACGCAGAACATCAGCACCGGCAGTGTCGTCTCCATGTCCCCGGTGGGGGTGAAGCCCAGGAGGCCGGACAGATGGCCGTCCTGGAAGATCCACACCATCGCCCCGAACATCGCCGTGAGGCTCAGCGCGTTCAGCACGACCGCCTGGACCGGTATCAGCACACTGCCGGTGAGCAGGAAGACCAGCAGCAGGGTGGCCACCACGATGGTGGCCGCCGCCCACGGCAGCCGGTCGGCTATGGCGTCCTTGGAGTCGACCAGCACGGCCGCCGACCCGGTCACCGAGGTGGTGAACGGTGCCTTCTCGGCGCGCAGCTCGCCCACGAGGCGCTGCGTCTCCTGGGCGACCGCCTCCCCCTCGGGCTGCACCGAGAAGTACGCGTACGTCCCCGAGGTCACCGGCCCGTCCACCCGCAGCACACCCGGCAGGCCCGCGATCCGGTCGCGGTACTCGGCGTACTGGGCGGTGGTGGCCCGCCCCTCGGCGAGGACCTCCAGACCACCGCCCGGGCTGCCGGGGAAGCCGTCCCGTAGGTGCTCCTGGACGACGCGGGACTCGGCGCTCGACGGCAGTTGCCGGTCGTCGGCCGTACCGAACTTCACGCCCATGAACGGCAGCCCCAGCAGCACCAGCCCGGCGGCCGTACCGACCGCGAAGAGGGGTGCCCGGCGCATCACCAGCGCCGCCGTCCGCGCCCATCTCGCGCCGTCGGCCTTCTCCGTGCCGCCGGCCTTCCCCGGCCGCCGGGTGAACAGGCGCCGCAGGTCGAGCGCGTTGCCCCGGGGGCCGAGCAGCAGCAGGGCGGCCGGCAGCAGGATCAGCGCGGCGGCGGCCGCCAGCAGCACCACGGCGATGCCGGCGTACGCGAAGGAGCGCAAGAAGTACTGCGGGAAGACCAGCATGGCGGAGAGGGACACGGCCACCGTCAGCGCCGAGAAGAGCACCGTGCGCCCGGCCGTCCGCAGCGTCGTCGCCACCGCCGCCCCGGTGCCGGCGCCGCCGGCCAGCTCCTCGCGGAACCTCCGCACCACGAACAGGGCGTAGTCGATGGCCAGTCCGAGGCCGAGCGCGGTGGTCAGGTTCATCGCGAAGACCGATACGTCGGTGAACTCGGTGAGCCCGCGCAGCACGGCGTTGGTGCCCAGGATGGCGACGATGCCGATGCCCAGCGGCAGCAGGGCGGCGACGGCGCTGCCGAAGACGATCACGAGGAGCACGAGCGTCACCGGAAGGGCGATCAGCTCGGCCCGCAGCAGGTCCTCCTGGATGATGGTCTGCATCTCGTGCTGTACGGCGACGGGCCCGCCGATCGTGACCTCCACCGGCCCGTGCGTGCCCCGGAAGGCGGGCGCCATCCGCTCCAGGGTCTCGCCCCGGGTCTTCTCGTCGCCCTCGATCCGCGCCGCGATGAGCGCCTCGCGCCCGTCCTCGGCCCGGAGCGCGGGCGAGCCCGTCCGCCAGTACGAGCCGACGCCCACGACCCCCGGCTCGGCGGCGAGCCGCGCGGCGAGGCGCCGGGCCTCGGCGGCGACCGCCGGGTCGTCCACCCCGGCGCGCCCGCTGTCGACGAGGAGCAGGAGGTTGGGCTGCGAGGCGGGGAACTCCCGCTCCAGGGCCTTCGTCGCGTACGCCGAGGCGGAGTCCGGGTCCTCCCACCCGCCGCTCCCCATGCGGTCGGCCACCCCACTGCCGGCGAACACCGCCAGCGCCGTGATCACCAGCCCGAGCAGCAGTGCCAGGCGCGGCCGCGCGGTGACGAACCGTGGCGCGCCGCCGCGGGCGGGCGGGCTGTTGACTTCGGACATGACGCGGTGTCCCCTTCACCGTGATCCGGGACCCGTGCCCCCGTGGCACGCGTCCCGGACCGTCCCATTGCCATAGACTGGCAAACACGAGTGATCGCTCGCGTTTTCCAAGAATGCGAGCGACCTCTCGCGTTTGTCAACCACTCCGAGAAAGCTGGGGATTGACATGCCGGACGCCACAGTTCCGACCGAGGCCAAGCCGCGCCGGCGGCAGGCACGGGGGGAGCGGCGCATCGCGCAGTTGCTGGAGGCCGCCGCCCAGGTGTTCGCGAGCACCGGCTACGCCACCGCAAGCACCAACGCCATCGCCCGCGAGGCGAGCGTCTCCCCCGGCACGCTCTACCAGTACTTCCCCAACAAGGAGGCCATCGCCGTCGAGCTCGGCGAGCGCCTGCTGCACCGGATGCGCGAGGCGCACGGCCAGGCGTTCACACCGGCCAACTTCGACCTGCCGCTGCCCGAGATGCTGGACGCGATCCTCGACCCGATGATCGAGTTCAACTGCGCGAACCCCGCCTTCCTCGCCCTGATGCACGGCTCGGACATCCCCGGCCGGATCACCGAGGAGCACGACGCGCTGCACGCCTCCCTCCTGACGCGCATCGAGGAGCTGTTCGGGCACTACGCCCCGGACATGCCCGCCGACGAGCGCGGCCGCACGGCCTCCATGGCGCTCGCCGTGTTCAAGGCGGGCCTCGTCCTCGTCCTGGCCCACGAGGGAGCCGAACGGGACGCCTACATCGCGGAGCTGAAGCGGATGATGTTCCGGTATCTCGACCCGGTCATTGGCATCCATACCCCCTAGGGGTATACAGTGAGGGCGTCAGGGCGTCACGGCGCACCTTCCGGGCCCCACGCACCCCTGCCGCACCATGACTCCGACCGAAGAGGAGAACACCATGACCGCCGAGACGAGGACCGAGCTGCCCCAGGCCACCGGCTCCTGCTGCTCGCCCACCGGCTCCTGCCACGACAGCGCGGCCGACGTCCGGACCGGCGGCATCACCACGGTCTACGAGGTCAAGGGCATGACCTGCGGCCACTGCGAGGGCGCCGTGGCGGAGGAGATCTCCGCGATCGCCGGCGTCACCTCCGTCAAGGCGGTCGCCGCGACGGGGCTGGTCACCGTCGTCTCCGAGGCCGCCCTGGACGAGGCCGAGGTCCGCGCGGCGGTCGACGAGGCCGGCTACGAGCTCACCGGCACCGCCTGAGCACCCACGCGCCACCATCGACGCCGACAGGCGCCCGGCCGGTCCGGGCCGCACCGTGACGACGGGCGGCCCGGGCCGGCCGTTGCCTTTCCTCCCCCTTTGGTGGTGACTGTCCGTCCCCGGTCCCGTACCTGCACGTGATTTCACCTTCACGTGACTCACAGGACCTTCACAAAGAGATCTAGATCACAGATATTTAGGGGTAACCATTTGGACGGCTCGCGAGTCTAAATGGGCGATGCCACGAACGTCTTGGGGGACGTTCATGGGATGTCTTGGGGGACGTCCCAGGCAAGCGTTGGCCGGGGCACGTGCACCGGGGAGCTTTGAGCGGCCCTCCCGTACGTACGTACCCCGGCAGATCGCACGCGAGCTTCTGCTGCAACCGGCAGACGCCCGGACCCGGATCCCGTGGGGGGAATCCGTTCCGGGGAAATGGGAAGCGCCCCGCTCGCCGACCCGTGGGGGGATCGGCGGCGGGGCGCTTCTCGCTTGAGTGAGGGCGCTGCGTCAGCGGCTCTCGACCGGGACGAAGTCGCGCAGCACCTCGCCCGTGTAGATCTGGCGCGGGCGGCCGATGCGGGAACCCGGCTCCTTGATCATCTCGTGCCACTGGGCGATCCAGCCCGGCAGCCGGCCCAGCGCGAAGAGCACCGTGAACATCTCGGTCGGGAAGCCCATCGCCCGGTAGATCAGACCGGTGTAGAAGTCGACGTTCGGGTAGAGGTTGCGCGAGACGAAGTACTCGTCGGCGAGCGCGTGCTCCTCCAGCTTCAGCGCGATGTCCAGCAGCTCGTCGGACTTGCCGAGCGCCGAGAGGACGTCGTGCGCCGCCGCCTTGATGATCTTCGCCCGGGGGTCGAAGTTCTTGTAGACGCGGTGGCCGAAGCCCATCAGCCGGACGCCGTCCTCCTTGTTCTTCACCTTGCGGATGAAGGAGTCGACGTCGCCGCCGGTGGCCTGGATGCCCTGGAGCATCTCCAGCACCGACTGGTTGGCGCCACCGTGCAGCGGGCCCCACAGGGCCGAGATGCCGGCGGAGATGGAGGCGAACATGTTCGCCTGCGAGGAGCCCACCAGGCGCACGGTCGAGGTCGAGCAGTTCTGCTCGTGGTCGGCGTGCAGGATCAGCAGCTTGTCGAGCGCGGAGACCACGACCGGGTCGAGCTCGTACTCCTGCGCCGGGACCGAGAAGGTCATGCGCAGGAAGTTCTCGACGTAGGACAGGTCGTTGCGCGGGTAGACGAACGGGTGGCCGATCGACTTCTTGTACGCGTAGGCCGCGATCGTCGGCAGCTTGGCCAGCAGCCGGATCGTGGACAGGTGGCGCTGCTTCTCGTCGAACGGGTTGTGGCTGTCCTGGTAGAACGTCGACAGCGCGCTGACGACCGAGGACAGCATCGCCATCGGGTGGGCGTCGCGCGGGAACCCGTCGAAGAACCGCTTGACGT
Organism: Streptomyces sp. NPDC031064; assembly: GCF_055570965.1. NCBI lineage: Bacteria > Bacillati > Actinomycetota > Actinomycetes > Kitasatosporales > Streptomycetaceae > Streptomyces > Streptomyces sp. NPDC031064. The sequence goes on along the minus strand of NZ_JBVIGF010000008.1, from coordinate 250,085 downwards.
CCTCGTGCAGCAGGGTGTGCTGCGTGATCTCGTTCCGGAAGGCCGCCAGCTCGTCGACCTTGGGAAGCTCACCGTTGATCAGCAGGTACGCCACCTCGAGGAAGGTGGAGCGCTCGGCGAGCTGCTCGATGGGGTAGCCGCGGTACCGCAGGATGCCCTGCTCGCCGTCCAGGTAGGTGATCGCGGATTTGTAGGCGGCGGTGTTGCCGTATCCACTGTCCAGGGTCACCAGACCGGTCTGGGCTCGGAGCTTCCCGATGTCGAAGCCCTTGTCACCGACGGTGCTCTCGACCACCGGGTAGGTGTATTCACCGTCCGCGTACCGCAGTACTACAGAGTTGTCGCTCACGTCATCCCTCACCGACGTAGTGCCTCTTCTTCGAGGTGCCCTGACTGTCTCTACCATCCCCCACTTGGCCCAGCAGAGTGCACTCGGGGTCGACCATTCGGCCAATTGGCGGCACTCAGTGCCGTCAACCTGCTCATCCTGCCCCCTTCGCCCCGGTTGCGAAAGTCCGGATGATCCTTAGGTGATGTTTCCCACCCGTACCTCACCTTTCAGCCGGTGTCGCAGTGAGGTAAAGCGCCGGCCGGCGGAGACGGTACGGACCGCCTGCCCGATCGCCTTGCGGGAGCCGACCAGCACGACGAGCTTCTTCGCGCGCGTGACGGCCGTGTAGAGGAGGTTGCGCTGGAGCATCATCCACGCCCCGGTGGTGACCGGGATCACCACGGCCGGATACTCGCTGCCCTGGGAGCGGTGGATCGTGACGGCGTACGCGTGTGCCAGCTCGTCCAGCTCGTCGAAGTCGTACGGCACCTCCTCGTCCTCGTCCGTCAGCACCGTCAGCCGCTGCTCGTCCACGTTGAGTGAGGTGACCACGCCGACCGTGCCGTTGAAGACCCCGTTCGTCCCCTTCTCATAATTGTTGCGAATTTGAGTGACCTTGTCGCCGACGCGGAAGACCCTGCCGCCGAATCTCTTCTCCGGCAGGTCCGGCCGGGCGGGGGTGACCGCCTGCTGGAGCAGGCCGTTGAGCGTGCCGGCCCCGGCCGGGCCCCGGTGCATCGGCGCCAGGACCTGCACGTCCCGGCGCGGATCGAGGCCGAACTTCGCCGGAACCCGGCGGGCGGCGACGTCCACGGTGAGGCGGCCGGCCTCCTCGGTGTCCTCGGTGACGAAGAGGAAGAAGTCCGGCAGCCCCGAAGTGATCGGCTGCTGACCGGAGTTGATCCGGTGGGCGTTGGTGACGACACCGGACTGCTGGGCCTGCCGGAAGATCCTGGTGAGCCGCACCGACGGGATGGGGCCGTCCTCCGCCAGCAGGTCGCTCAGCACCTCCCCCGCCCCCACGCTCGGCAGTTGGTCGACGTCTCCCACCAGCAGCAGGTGCGCCCCCGGCGCGACCGCCTTGACCAGCTTGTTGGCCAGCAGCAGGTCCAGCATGGACGCCTCGTCGACGACGACCAGGTCGGCGTCGAGCGGCCGGTCCCGGTCGTACGCCGCGTCCCCGCCCGGCTTCAGCTCCAGCAACCGGTGCACCGTCGACGCCTCCGCGCCGGTCAGCTCCGCCAGCCGCTTGGCCGCCCGGCCGGTGGGCGCCGCGAGGATCACCTTGGCCTTCTTGGCGCGGGCCAGCTCCACGATGGACCGGACCGTGAACGACTTGCCGCAGCCGGGGCCGCCCGTCAGCACGGCGACCTTCCTGGTCAGGGCGAGCCGCACGGCCTCCTCCTGCTCGGGCGCCAGCTCCGCCCCCGTACGGTCCGCGAGCCACGCCAGCGCCTTGTCCCAGGCCACGTCCCGGAAGGCCGGCATCCGGTCCTCCTCGGTGCGCAGCAGCCGCTGGAGCTGGGCGGCCAGGGAGACCTCGGCGCGGTGGAAGGGCACCAGGTACACGGCCGTCACCGGCGGGCCCTCGGGGCCCGGCACCCGCTCCCGGACGACGCCGCCCTCCTCCTCGTCCGCCACCAGCTCGGCGAGGCAGTCGATGACCAGGCCCGTGTCGACCTGGAGCAGCTTCACGGCGTCGCCGATCAACTGCTCCTCCGGCAGGAAGCAGTGCCCCTGATCGGTCGACTGCGACAGCGCGTACCGCAGTCCGGCCTTCACCCGCTCCGGGCTGTCGTGCGGGATGCCCACCGCCTGCGCGATCCTGTCGGCGGTGAGGAACCCGATGCCCCACACGTCGGCGGCCAGCCGGTAGGGCTGGTTCTTCACCACGGAGATGGAGGCGTCCCCGTACTTCTTGTAGATCCGCACCGCGATGGAGGTGGAGACGCCGACGCCCTGGAGGAAGACCATCACCTCCTTGATCGCCTTCTGCTCCTCCCAGGCGGCACCGATCATCCTCGTCCGCTTCGGCCCGAGCCCCGGCACCTCGATGAGCCGCTTCGGCTCCCGCTCGATGACGTCGAGGGTCTCGATGCCGAAGTGCTCCACGATCCGGTCGGCGATGCGCGGTCCGATGCCCTTGATCAGGCCGGAGCCCAGATAGCGGCGGATGCCCTGGACGGTGGCCGGCAGGACCGTCGTGTAGTTCTCCACCGTGAACTGCCTGCCGTACTGGGGGTGCGAACCCCAGCGGCCCTCCATGCGCAGCAACTCGCCCGGCTGCGCGCCGAGGAGCGAGCCGACCACCGTGAGGAGATCGCCGCTCCCGCGCCCGGTGTCGACCCGGGCCACCGTGTAGCCGTTCTCCTCATTGGCGTACGTGATCCGCTCCAGGACCCCTTCGACCACTGCCAGATTGGACATGCCACGACGCTACCCGGCACCTCGGACAGCGCGGCCGGCCTGTGGAAAACCCCGGGTACGGCACCCCCGCGCACGCACTCCCTGGCACGCACCCCCGCGCACGGCGGGACGAAGGGGCCCGGGCCGAGGGCGCCCGAAGGCGTCCACGGGCCGGGCCCCGCGCGCTCCCCCCATCAGGGGCCTCCTCCGAATCCCCCCGGATTTCCCCCCGGAGGCCCTGATGACAGATACGACACGTGCCGCACCGCGAAGGTTGTACGGGCGACGGCCGTGAATGTCAGAGCACGTGCCGCACGTACCGCCGCGCCGTCTCCTCCAGCACCTCGATCCCGTCCCGGGCCCACAGACCGTCGTTGAACAGTTCCACCTCGATGGGGCCGGTGTAGCCGGCCGCGTCGACCAGTTCGCGCCAGGCGCGCAGGTCGATGGTGCCGTCGCCGATCTGGCCGCGCCCGGTGAGGACACCGGCCGGCAAGGGGGTGGTCCAGTCGGCGAGCTGGAAGGAGTGGATGCGGCCTTGCGCGCCGGCCCGTGCGACGGCCGCCGGGGCCCGGTCGTCCCACCAGACGTGGTACGTGTCCACGACGACGCCCACCTGGGAGGACGGGAACGGCTCGGCCAGGGCGAGCGCCTGGTCGAGGGTGGACACCGCGCAGCGGTCGGCCGCGTACATGGGGTGCAGGGGCTCGATCGCGAGCCGGACGCCCCGCTCGGCGGCGTACGGGGCGAGTTCGGCGAGCGCGGCGGCGATGACGGAGCGCGCGGCCGACAGGTCCTTCTCCCCGGGCGGGAGGCCGCCGGAGACGAGGACCAGGGTGTCGGTGCCGAGGGCCGCCGCCTCGTCGACGGCCGCGCGGTTGTCGTCCAGGTCGGCGGCGGTGGTGAAGAAGCCGCCCCGGCACAGGGTGGTGACCGTCAGCCCGGCGTCGCGCACCAGTTTGGCGGTGGCCTCCAGGCCGTATTCGGCGACCGGCTCGCGCCACAGGCCGATGCCCAAGATGCCCAGGCGCGCGCAGGCCCCGGTCAGCTCGGGCAGGGGAAGTTGTCTGACCGTCATCTGGTTGATGCTGAACCTGGTGAGACTCAACTGCCGACTCCGTACACCGTGAGCAGGGACTTCATTCGGGACTCCGCCAGCGCCGGGTCGGGGAACAGGCCCAGTCCGTCGGCCAGTTCGTACGCCCGTGCCAGGTGCGGGAGCGAGCGTGCCGACTGGAGGCCGCCGACCATGGTGAAGTGGTCCTGGTGGCCGGCCAGCCAGGCCAGGAACACCACGCCCGTCTTGTAGAAGCGGGTCGGTGCCTGGAAGAGGTGGCGGGAGAGGGGGACGGTCGGGTCGAGGACGGCGCGGAAGCCCGCCTCGTCACCGGTGTCGAGGCGGCGGACCGCCTCGGCCGCCAGGGGGCCGAGCGGGTCGAAGATGCCGAGCAGCGCGTGGCTGAAGCCGTGTGCGTCGCCCGCGATCAGCTCGGGGTAGTGGAAGTCGTCGCCGGTGTAGCAGCGCACCCCGTCGGGGAGGCGGCGGCGGAGCTCCACCTCGCGCCGCGCGTCCAGGAGGGACACCTTGATGCCGTCGACCTTGTCGGGGTGCTCGGCGATGACCTTCAGGAAGGTGTCGGTCGCGGCGTCCAGGTCGGCCGAGCCCCAGTAGCCCTCCAGGGCGGGGTCGAACATCGGGCCCAGCCAGTGGAGGATCACGGGTTCGGCGGACTGGCGGAGGAGGTGGGCGTACACGGTGAGGTAGTCGTCGGGGCTCGTCGCGGACGCCGCGAGCGCCCGGGAGGCCATGAGGATGGGCTGGGCGCCGCTCTCCTCCACCACCGCCAACTGCTCCTCGTACGCGGCCCGCACGGTGGCCAGGTCCGCCGGGCCGGTGAGCTGGTCGGTGCCGGCGCCCGCCGCGATCCGGCCGCCGGCCGCCTTCGCCTCGGCGCCCGAGCGGCGGATCAGCTCGGCCGCCCCGGCCCAGTCCAGGCCCATGCCGCGCTGGGCGGTGTCCATGGCCTCGGCCACTCCGAGCCCGTGCGCCCACAGGTGGCGGCGGAAGGCGAGGGTGGCGTCCCAGTCGACGGCCGCCGGGGAGTCGGGCGAGACGTCTGCGTACGGGTCGGCCACCACGTGGGCGGCGGAGAAGACCGTACGGGACGCCAAGGGCACGCCGGTGGGGGCGAAGGCCGCGGGTTCGGTACGCGGTTCGTAGGTGCCGTGCGGGAGTCGGATCGTCACAGCGACAGCTCCGGTACGTCGCAACGGCGGCCCTCGGCGGAGGACTTCAGGCCCAGCTCGGCGAGCTGCACGCCGCGCGCGCCCGCCAGGAGGTCCCAGTGGTACGGCTCGTCGAGGACGACGTGGCGCAGGAACAGCTCCCACTGGGCCTTGAAACCGTTGTCGAACTCGGCGTTGTCCGGCACCTCCTGCCACTGGTCGCGGAAGGCCTCCGTGACGGGCACGTCCGGGTTCCACACCGGCTTGGGCGTGGCCGAGCGGTGCTGGACGCGGCAGTCGCGCAGCCCGGCGACGGCCGAGCCGTGGGTGCCGTCGACCTGGAACTCGACGAGTTCGTCGCGGTGGACGCGTACCGCCCAGGAGGAGTTGATCTGCGCGACGGCGCCGCCGGCCAGTTCGAAGATGCCGTACGCGGCGTCGTCGGCGGTGGCGGCGTACGGCTTGCCGTCCTCGTCCCAGCGCTGCGGGATGTGGGTGGTGACGTGGGCGTTGACGCTGGTCACCCGGCCGAACAGCTCGTGCAGGACGTACTCCCAGTGCGGGAACATGTCGACGACGATGCCGCCGCCGTCCTCGGCGCGGTAGTTCCAGGAGGGGCGCTGGGCCTCCTGCCAGTCGCCCTCGAAGACCCAGTAGCCGAACTCCCCCCGTACGGAGAGGATCTCGCCGAAGAAGCCGCCGTCGATGAGGCGCTTCAGCTTGAGCAGACCCGGCAGGAAGATCTTGTCCTGGACGACTCCGTGCTTGATGCCGGCGGCCTGGGCCATGCGGGCGAGCTCCAGGGCGCCGGCGGTATCGGTGGCGGTCGGCTTCTCGGTGTAGACGTGCTTGCCGGCCGCGATGGCCTTGCCGAGGGCGTCGACGCGGGCGGAGGTGACCTGGGCGTCGAAGTAGATGTCGATGGAGCCGTCGGCGAGGACCCCGTCGAGGTCGGTGGACCATTCGGTCAGTCCGTGGCGGTCGGCGAGCGCGCGCAGGGCGTGCTCGCGGCGGCCGACGAGCACCGGCTCGGGCCACAGGACCTGCCCGTCGCCGAGGTCCAGGCCGCCCTGGTCGCGGATCGCGAGGATGGAGCGCACCAGGTGCTGCCGGTACCCCATCCGCCCCGTGACGCCGTTCATGGCGATCCGCACGGTTCTGCGTGTCACGAAGGTCCTCCATGTGTGGTCGGCCCCGTCGCCTGTGTGGTCGGCCCGGTCGCCTGTCGCTTACGGGAGTCTTGCCCGGACAACGTCGTAGCAAGCGCTTTCTATCGGGGATGACGCTAGCCTGCCGACAGCGGCCCGTACAAGGGCCCGGTCCGACTCTCCTCGGAGGAAAGCGATGACAGTCACCCTGGCCGATGTGGCGGCGCGCGCCCGGGTGTCCCCGGCCACCGTCTCCCGCGTCCTCAACGGCAACTACCCGGTCGCGGCCTCCACCCGGGAGCGGGTCCTGCGCGCGGTCGACGAGCTGGACTACGTCCTCAACGGCCCCGCCAGCGCGCTCGCCGCCGCCACCTCCGACCTGGTCGGCATCCTCGTCAACGACATCGCCGACCCGTTCTTCGGGATCATGGCGGGCGCCGCGCAGACCGCGATCGGCGAGGGCGGATCGGGCCGGGCGGGGGGCGAGAAGCTCGCCGTCGTCTGCAACACGGGCGGGTCCCCGGAGCGCGAGCTGACCTACCTGACCCTGCTCCAGCGCCAGCGCGCGGCCGCCGTCGTCCTGACCGGCGGCGCGGTGGAGGACCCGGACCACATCGCGGCCATGGCCGCCAAGCTGGCCAAGCTCGCGGATGCCGGGACCCGGGTGGTGCTGTGCGGGCGGCCGCCGGTGCCGGCGGCGGGCGACGCGATCGCGGCCGCGCTGACGTTCGACAACCGGGGCGGCGGGCGCCGGCTGACGGAGCATCTGCTGACGCTGGGCCACCGGCGCATCGGGTACGTCGCCGGTCCGGCCGAGCGCACCACCACCCGCCACCGCCTGGAGGGCCACCGCGCGGCGATGGAGGCGGCCGGGCTCGCTGGCGGCCTGGACCGGCTCACCGTGCACGGGTCCTACGACCGGCGCTCGGGCTACGACGCGACGCTGGAGCTGCTGCGCCGTGACCCGGACCTGACGGCGATCGTCGCCGCGAACGACACGGTCGCGCTGGGCGCCTGCGCCGCGCTGCGCGACCAGGGGCTGCGCATCCCGGACGACGTCTCCGTGGCGGGCTTCGACGACCTGCCGTTCTCGGTGGACGCGGTGCCCGCCCTCACCACCGTACGGCTGCCGCTCCACGAGGCGGGCGCGCGTGCCGGGCGGCTGGCGACGCGCACGGAGGCGCCGCCACCGGGTGGCATCGCGACCATCGCCGGGGAGCTGATGGTCCGGGCGTCGACGGGGCGGCCGCGCGGGCGCTGACCCGGCGCCATCGCGGAAGGACCGGGTACGCGGGGCGGCCCCGGCACTCGTGGTCCGCCATGTCCGGGCGCCTTGCGGGTACGTTCCACGGGAGTGAGACCGGACCCGCGCCGTACGAAGGAGCTCCAGACCGTGAAGTACGCCTTCTCCACCCTCGGTGTCCCCGGGATGCCGGTCCCCGACGTCGTCCGCCTCGCCGTGGACAGCGGCTACCAGGGCGTGGAGCTGCGCGCCCACCCCGAGGAGCCGGTGCACCCCGGGCTGGTGGCGCACGAGAGGCGGGCCGTGGTCGAGGAGTTCGCGCGGGAGGGCGTCGAGATCCTGACGGTGGCGGGGTACGCGCGCGTGGCGGAGGCCGGGGACGACGAGCCCGTGTACGAGGAGCTGCACCGGCTCCTGTACCTGGCGGCCGACCTGGGCGCGTCGTACGTGAGGGTGTTCCCGGGCGGCGGCGACCAGGACCCGGCGCGGGCGGACGCGACGGCGGCCCGCCGGCTGGGCGTGGCGGCGGAGGTCGCCGCGGACCTGGGCGTGCGGGTCCTGGTGGAGACCCACGACTCGCACCGCACCGGTGCGGACGTGGCCAGGATCGTGGGGGCGGTCGGCCACAAGCACGTGGGCGCCCTGTGGGACGTGATGCACCCCTGGTCGGCGGGCGAGGCCCCGGCGGCCACGCACGCGGTGCTGGCGCCGTACCTGGGCTACGTCCAGGTCAAGGACATCGCCTCGGCGGAGGACCCCACGCCGCTGCCCCTCGGCGCCGGGGTGCTGCCGCTCGCCGAGTGCCTGGCGCTGGTGGGCGGCGAGGGCTGGGCCTGCTGGGAGTACGAGAAGCGGTGGTACCCGCAGGCGGCCGACCTGCCGCCGCTGCTCGCGGCGGGCCGGGAGCACTTGGCGGCGATCGCCTAGGCGCCCCCTCCTGGGTGCCCCACTCCTGGGTGCCCCACCCGCGTCCGTGCGCTTTTCGGGCGGGCTCCGGCCGACACGACGTCACCCTGGCACGGGGATCGGCGTCCGGGTGTGAATCTGTCGTGGCGTCCCCGGGAACCGGCCGGGGAGCCCCGCGGCCGCGCCCGAGAGGGAGTCCCATGGTGTCCAGACGCCGTTTCGTGCAAGCCGGCGGTCTGACCGCCGCCGCGTGGGCACTGGGCGGGCCGTCGGCGCTCGCCGGGGCGCTGACGCGCGAACCTCCCCCGGTCGGGGACCACGTCCCGGCCACGGAGCTGGGAAGCACGGCGGACTGTCCCGTACCGTCCGAGCACGACCCGGAGGTCATCAGGACCGTCTACCGGGTCGGCGGCCAGTGGGGCGTCAACGACAAGGTGATGCTCGCCGGCTTCGAGGCCGGGTGGGTCGAGTCCCACATGAACAACCTCCCCTGCGGGCACCTCGACTCGGTCGGCGTCTTCCAGCAGCGCCCGAGTCAGGGCTGGGGCACCCGCGAACAGTGCATGGACGTCACGTACGCGTCCAACGCCTTCTTCACCCGGGCCGTCGAGGCCGACCGCGCCCATCCCGAGTGGACCGCCGGCCAGGTCGCGCAGAGCGTGCAGCGGTCGGCCTATCCCGAGCGGTACGACCAGGCCGAGGCGAAGGCCCGCGCTCTCCTCGAAGAGGCGCGGGCGGGCAGTGGCGGGCCGGTGACGGCCCCGGAGTCACGGGCCGATGCCGTGTAGGGCGGCCGTGGCGGCCCTTGCCCCTCCGCCCCTTTCCCGGCGCGGTGTGCGCGGGTCCTTGACCTGGCAGTTACTTTCCGGCTATCCGTGACTCCTTGGAAGTTTCCTTCATCCGGATGGCCGGAAGGAGCACCATGCACCACCGAGCCACACCCACCACCCCCTCCAGACGCACCCTCCTCACCGTCACCGCCGCCACTGCCGCGGCCGCAGCCGTCGGCGCAGTGACCACCCCCGCCGGGGCGGCGACCGGCGAGGACCGCCGCCTCAAGCGGCTCATCTCCCGTATGAGCCTGGAGGAGAAGGTCGGCCAGCTCTTCGTCATGCGGGTCTACGGGCACTCCGCGACCGCCCCCGACCAGGCCGACATCGACGCCAACCTCAAGGAGATCGGCGTCCGCACCGCCGCCGAGCTGATCGCCACGTACCACGTCGGCGGCATCATCTACTTCTCCTGGGCCCACAACACCCGCGACCCGCACCAGATCGCCGACCTGTCCAACGGCATCCAGCGCGCCGGGCTCGCCCAGCCGGTCCCCGTCCCGGTCCTCATCTCCACCGACCAGGAGCACGGCATCGTCGCCCGGATAGGGGAACCCGCCACCCTCATGCCCGGCGCCATGGCGCTCGGTGCGGGCGGCTCGCGCTCCGACGCCCGCCGTGCCGCCCGCGTGGCCGGCGCCGAGCTGGCCGCGATGGGCATCCGCCAGAACTACGCGCCCGTGGCCGACGTCAACGTCAACCCGGCCAACCCCGTCATCGGCGTACGCTCCTTCGGCGCCGACCCGCAGGCCGTCGCCGGTATGGTCGCCGCCCAGGTCAGCGGCTACCAGCGGGCGGGCATCGCCGCCACGTCCAAGCACTTCCCCGGGCACGGCGACACGTCCGTCGACAGCCACTACGGCCTGCCGACCATCACCCACACGCGAGAGCAGTGGAACACGCTCGACGCGCCGCCGTTCCGGGCCGCCATCGCCGCCGGGATCGACTCGATCATGACGGCGCACATCGTCGTCCCGGCCCTCGACCCGGCCGAGGACCCCGCCACCCTCTCCCGCCCCATCCTCACCGGCATCCTCCGCGAGCAACTCGGGTACGACGGCGTCGTCGTGACCGACTCGCTCGGCATGGAAGGCGTACGCACCAAGTACGGCGACGACCGCGTCCCCGTCCTCGCCCTCAAGGCCGGCTGCGACCAACTGCTCAACCCGCCCAAGCTGTCCGTGGCCTGGAACGCCGTCCTCAAGGCCGTACAGAGCGGCGAGATCAGCGAGGCCCGCATCGAGGAATCGATTCTCCGCATCCTCCGCCTGAAGGCGAAACTGGGCCTGTTCCACGACCCGTACGTCGCCCACGACTCCGTGGACCGCACCGTCGGCACCCGACCGCACCTCACCGCGGCCGACCGGATCGCCGAGCGGACCACCACCCTGCTGCTCAACGACGGCGGACTGCTCCCGCTCAGCCCCGCCGACCGGCCGAACCTCCTCGTCGTGGGCGCCGACGTCGCCTCGCCCTCCGGGACGACCGGCCCGCCGACCACCACCCTGGCCGCCGCCCTCACCGAACTCGGCTTCACCACCCGGGTGCTGCCGACCGGAACCGCCCCGACCGCCGCGAAGATCGACGAGGCGGTCGCGGCGGCGGCCGGCAAGGACGCCGTGGTCGTCGGGACGTACAACGTCTCGGCCACCAGCAGCCAGCGCACCCTGGTGTCCCGGCTCGCGGCCACCGGCGTCCCCGTCGTCACGGTCGCCATCCGCAACCCCTACGACATCGCACGCCTCAGCGGCCAGCGCGCCACGCTCGCCACCTACTCCTGGACCGACGTCGAACTCCGCGCCGCAGCACGGGTCATCGCGGGGCGGGCGCGGCCGGAGGGCCGGCTGCCCGTGCCCGTACAGCGCGCGGACGATCCGGCCCAGGTGCTGTACCCGATGGGCTACGGCCTGACGTACAAATCCTGACGTACAAATAGCGCAATACCCCCGACGCGTCTGGCGTGTGCCCGCCACGGCGGGTCACGCTGGGCGCGAGGATCGGGGGGTCTGGCATGCGTCGGCGACGAGCCATGGGCGCCCTGCTGCTGACGGCGGCGCTCATCACCGGCTGTGAGCAGGCACGCGGGGGCGCGCCCGTCGGCTTCGAGGAGAGCGCCACCGGCTACGGCGAGGTCTTCCTCGGCCCCGGCGAGTGCAGCACCCGTGGCCGGGACTTCCGCGAGGTGGTCTGCGGCAGCGAGCGGGCGGTGGCACGGGTGCTGACCCGGTACGCGGGGCCGCCGGCCGACGGGCCGGTCTGCCCCCGGACCACCGACTTCGTGCTGCACGTCTCCGAGAACCGCCCCGCCGTCGACGAGGACGGCGACGGGGCGGTGGCGCGGGGCTACGCCTGCATGCGCAACCTCCGGCCGCCGCACCCGGGCGACCCCGGGGGCGGCGGCGGCCCGTACACGGTCGCCGGGGACTGCCTGTACGACTCCCGCGCGGGCCAGGTGAAGGAGACGGCCTGTGACGGCTCCGGCGCGCGGCGGCCGGAGTACCGGGTGGCGAAGGCCGTGGAGCGGCGGTCGCGGTGCCCGGCGTGGACGGACCTGTACGTCGAGTTGGGCGGCGAGCAGCCGGTGGGCTGCGCGCGCCGCCTGTGAGCGGTACGCGCAGCCCCGGTGCGCCTCAGGGGCGCAGCGTCTGCTCGCGCTTCAGCTCCCGCTTGTCCAGGCGCGGGTCGTACGTCGCCAGCGGCGCCGCGCGCTGCGCGTCCGCCGGTGCGACGCCCGCCCAGGCCAGGATGCGCGCCGTGGCCTTCGTACGCTCGGCCTCGGTCAGGCCCGCGACGTTGGCGCCGTGGTTGGCGCCCGGCGCGGTCATGACGTAGGAGTCGCGGGCACCCTTGTCGACGCGGAACTTCTCGGCGCCCCACGGGTCGTTGCCGCCGTACACGAAGAGCATGCCGCGCCCCTGGGTGCGTACCCAGGTGTCGACGTCACGCATCACCCACGGCTTGAACCGCATGGGGATGTCACGCGGCACGAAGTTGCGGGCGGGCTGGTAGCCGTACCGGGTCAGGCCCTTGAGGTGCTCCATCCGCATGCTGGGCGAGCCGAGTTCGGTGGCGGCCTGGTAGTAGTACGGGGTGTACGGTTCCAGGCCCTGGTCGGAGTAGAAGGACCAGCCGGAGTACGTGTCGATGGTGTCGTACACGGCCTGGTCGGTGGCCGTGGCGGCATCGGGGATCGAGGCGCAGTCGGCCTCGGTGTGGTACTGCCAGAAGCCCCAGACGAAGTCCAGGACGACCGCCTCGTACGCCTTGTCCAGGCTGCCGACGGTGTTGAAGGTCGCGCCCTCGGCCTCCGCCCAGGTGCGGAACCTCTCCTGGAGCGGCGCCCGGCGGACGAGCGCCTCGCGCTGGAGGGCGTTCAGCCGGTCGCGGCACTCCTGGGTGGAGACGCCCGCGAAGAACCGGTCGTACGCCGCGTCCTCCTTCTCCACCACGTCGTTGGGGGCGACGTAGGCGACGACGCCGTCCATGTCACGGGGGTAGAAGCGCTCGTAGTAGGTGGCGGTCATGCCGCCCTTGGAGGCGCCGGTGGCCAGCCACTTGCGGTCGTAGATCTTCTTCAGCGCGGTGAAGATCCGGTGCTGGTCGGAGGCGGCCTGCCAGATGTCCAGCTTGGACCAGTCGGCGGGCTGGGGGCGGGACGGGGTGAAGAAGCGGTACTCCATGGAGACCTGGTTGCCGTCCACGATCCGGGTCGGCTCGGCGCGCCCGGGGCGGGTGCTGACGGCGTATCCACTGGTGTGGAAGACGGTGGGGCGGCTGGTGTCCTTGTGCAGCAGGGTCAGGCGCTGCTGGAAGGTGCCCTTGGAGCGGTCGCGGTGGTCGACCGGCTGGGTGTAGGTGAGGACGAAGTAGCGGTAGCCGGGGTAGGGCTTCTCCTCCACCAGGGTCATCCCGGGTATCGCCAGGATTCGGTCCTTGATGTCGGTGGTCGTGCCGTTGGTCGTGCCGCTGTCGGCGGGCCCGGCGGCGGTGGCCGTGCCGGCCGCGCTCACGGTGCCTATGAGCACCACGAGAGACAGCAGCCATCTGAGCGCCTTGCGCATTCACCCTCCACGTGGGTTTGCGGTGGTCGCCGCGAACCTAGTGGGGTCAACGTGCTTGCCGCCAGACCTGATTGGGCCCCGGGCCGGTCAGCAGAGGATCCATCCTGTGGAGGCGCCCTTGCCCGCGACCGCGCCGGACGCGCGCACGCACCGGTTGAGGGCGTGCACGGTGACGGGCCCGGCCTGCCGGGTGAACGCCCCCGCGTCGACGGCGGCCCGTCCGCCGCGCGGCTGGATGGACACCGACATGGCGCGCCGGGCGCCGGGCTTCTTGGCGACGGTCATGGCGCACGCGTACTGGCGGTTCTTGTACACGCGCAGCTCGCCGGTGCTGAACGCCATCGTCTTGACGAGCCGCCCGGAACAGGCCGTGGCCGCCGCGTCGGCACGTGGCGTGCCGGGTCCCGCGAGGACGAGGAAGCCCGCGGCGACCAGCACCGCGAGCACGTGTATGAGCAGTCGTCCTGCCCTGGCCGTGGCCACCCCACCGAACACGCTTGCTCCCCTCCGCCTCATGAGCGTACGTGCGTACGACGCGCTGGAGCGCCGAACGGTTGCCCGGGGGCGCCTAGGCGTAGCTGAGGATCGCGAACAGCGCGAGCGCCTCGGCGCCGAGCTGCGTCCGGAAGGCGTCCTTGCGCACGGCGTCCGTCCGCGCCCCGCGATCGGGCGTGACCAGCGCGACGAGCCACAGCACCCCGGCGGCCAGGGAGCTGTACAGCCACACCCAGCCCGGCATGCCCACGCACTGCTCGCCGCCCTTCACGACGCATCCGGACGCCCGCTCGGAGAACAGCGTCAGGAACCCGACCACCACGCAGGCGGGCAGGAACGCCACGGCGGCGATGGTCGCGCGGACACGCATGCGGAGGGCGAGGTCGGAGGGCGCAGGCGCGCCGGCCGGGTCGGTGCTCATGCCCTCATCCCACCGCCCGGCGCCCACCGGCGGAATGCGCCCGGGTACTCAGAAGCCCGGGCGCCCGTACTCACCCGCGCGTCACGCCGTCGCCGCCGGGGTCTCCGCCGGGGCCTCGCCGATGAAGGTGCGCCACAGCTCGGCGTAGCGGCCGCCGCGGGCCAGCAGCTCGTCGTGGGTGCCGTCCTCGGCGACGCGGCCGTGGTCCATGACGACCACCCGGTCCGCGCGGGCCGCCGTGGTGAGGCGGTGGGCGACCACCAGGGTGGTGCGGCGGCCGGCGAGGCGGTCGGTGGCGGCGTTGACCTGCGCCTCCGTGGCCAGGTCCAGCGCGGCCGTCGCCTCGTCGAGCAGCAGCACGTCGGGGTCGACCAGCTCGGCGCGCGCGAGGGCGATCAACTGCCGCTGGCCCGCCGACAGGTTCCGCCCGCGCTCGGCGACCTCGTGCAGGTACCCGCCGTCCAGCGTGGCGATCATGTCGTGGGCGCCGACCGCCCGGGCCGCCGCCTCCACCTCCGCGTCGGTCGCCTCCGGCCGCCCGTACGCGATGGCGTCGCGGACCGTCCCGGCGAAGAGGTACGCCTCCTGGGGGACGACCCCCAGCCGGTGCCGGTACGCGGTCAGGTCGAGGTCCCGCAGGTCGGTGCCGTCGGCGGTGACCCGGCCGGACGTCGGGTCGTAGAACCGGGCGACCAGCTTGACCAGCGTCGACTTGCCGGCGCCCGTCTCGCCGACGAACGCGACGGTCTGCCCGGCCGGGATGCGCAGGTCGACCCCGCTGAGGGCGGCTTCGTCGTCCCCGTACGCGAAGGAGACGTCCTCGAAGGCGATCTCGCCCCGGAGGGAGGACACCGGCCGCGGCTTCGCCGGGGCGGCCGTGGACGTCTTCTCGCGCAGCAGCTCCTGCATCCGCCCCAGCGAGACGGCCGCCTGCTGGTAGCCGTCGAAGACCTGCGACAACTGCTGCACGGGCGCGAAGAACAGGTCGATGTAGAGCAGGTAGGCGACCAGGGCGCCGGTCGTCAGCGTCCCGGCCTCGACCCGCCCCGCGCCCACGATCAGCACCGCCGCGGCCGCGACCGACGACAGGAACTGGACGAACGGGAAGTAGACCGAGATCAGCCACTGGCCACGCACGCGTGCCGCCCGGTACTCGGCGCTGCGCGCCGCGAACCGCTCCGTGCCCGACCGCTCGCGCCGGAACGCCTGCACGATCCGCAGCCCGGACACCGACTCCTGGAGGTCGGCGTTGACGACGCTGATCCGCTCCCGCGCCAGCTCGTACGCCTTCACACTCGACCGGCGGAAGAAGAACGTGCCGACCACCAGTACCGGCAGCGTCGCGAAGACGACCAGTGCGAGCTGCACGTCGATCACGACGAGCGCGATCATGATGCCGAAGAACGTCACCAGCGACACGAACGCGGTCACGAGCCCGGTCTGGAGGAACGTCGACAGGGCGTCCACGTCCGTCGTCATCCGGGTCATGATCCGCCCGGTCAGCTCGCGCTCGTAGTAGTCGAGCCCCAGGCGCTGGAGCTGCGCGAAGATCTTCAGGCGCAGCGCGTACAGCACCCGCTCGCCGGTCCGGCCGGTCATCCGGATCTCACCGGTCTGCGCCGCCCACTGCACCAGCACCGTCACCAGCGCCAGCGCGGACGCCGCCCACACCGCGCCCAGCGCGGCCTGCTCGACGCCTTCGTCGATGCCGTGCCGGATCAGGATCGGCAGCAGCAGGCCCATGCCCGCGTCGACCGCCACGAGGAACAGGCTGACCAGCAGCGCCGCCCCGAAGCCGCGCAGCAGCCTGCGCAGCCCGTAGGACTCCTCGGGCGTGACCGCCCGTGCCTCGTCGACCGCCGGGGTGTCCGTCGCCGGCGGCAGCGCCTCGACCTGGGCGAGCAGCTCGGGCGTGGCGCCCGGCGCCGCCGACTCCTCGACGGGCTGTTCCCGCTCCCACAGGGCCGGTGTGATGCCCCGTTCCGCGTCGAATTCGGCGTCCAGCTCCTCCCGTACCGTGCGGTCCTCCGGCATCTCCAGGGGCACGGCGTGGCCGGGCGAGACGCCGCCCAGCTCGTCGGGGTCGGTCAGCAGCCGCCGGTAGAGCGCCGAGCGCCGCTCCAGCTCCTCGTGCGTACCGATGTCGGACAGCCGCCCGTCGTCGAGGACGGCGATCCGGTCGGCGAGGTTCAGGGTGGAGCGGCGGTGGGCGATCAGCAGGGTGGTGCGCCCGGCCATGACGGACCGCAGCGCTTCGTGGATCTCGTGCTCGATACGGGCGTCGACCGCCGAGGTGGCGTCGTCGAGGAGCAGCAGTCTGGGGTCGGTGAGGATCGCCCGGGCGAGCGCGATGCGCTGGCGCTGCCCCCCGGAGAGGGTCAGGCCGTGCTCGCCGACCTTGGTGCCGTACCCCTCGGGCAGGTCGTTGATGAAGCCGTCGGCCTGCGCGGCCCGGGCCGCCGTGCGGATCTCCTCGTCGGTGGCGTCGGGCTTGCCGTAGGCGATGTTGGCGCGGACGGTGTCGGAGAAGAGGAAGCTGTCCTCCGGTACGAGGCCGATGGCGTCCCGCAGGGAGGCGAGGGTCAGCTCGCGCACGTCGTGCCCGCCGACCAGGACGGCGCCGTGCGTCACGTCGTAGAAGCGCGGCAGGAGCAGCGAGACGGTCGACTTGCCGCTGCCGGAGGAGCCGACCACGGCGACCGTCTCGCCGGGGCGGATCTCCAGCGAGAAGCCGTCGAGGACGGGCCGGCCGTCCTCGTAGGCGAACGACACGTCGTCGAACTCGACGCTCGCCGGGGCGTCGGCCGGCAGCTCCTTGGTGCCGTCCTGGATCACCGGTTCGGTGTCGATGAGCTCCAGGACGCGCTCGACGCCCGCACGGGCCTGCTGGCCGACGGTGAGGACCATGGCGAGCATCCGGACCGGGCCGACGAGCTGCGCGAGGTAGGTGGAGAACGCGACGAACGTGCCCAGGGTGATCTGGCCCCGGGTGGCCAGCCAGCCGCCGAGCGCCAGCATGGCGACCTGCCCGAGCGCGGGCACGGACTGGAGGGCCGGGGTGTAGCGGCTGTTCAGCTTGATGGTGCGCATCCGGCCGGCGAACAGTTTGCGGCTCGCCTCGCGGATCTTGCCGGTCTCCTGCTCCTCCTGCCCGAAGCCCTTGACCACGCGTACGCCGGTCACGGCGCCGTCGACCACTCCCGCGACGTGGGCGGCCTGTGCCTGGGCGTACCAGGTGGCGGGGTGGAGCCGGGTGCGGCTGCGCTTGGCGATCCACCACAGGGCGGGGGCGACGGCGAGCGCGACGAGGGTGAGCGGCAGCGACAGCCACGCCATGACGACGAGGGAGATCAGGAAGAGCAGGAAGTTCCCGATGGTCATCGGGAGCATGAACAGCAGGCCCTGGATGAGCTGGAGGTCGCTGGTGGCGCGGCCGACGACCTGTCCGGTGGACAGCTCGTCCTGCCGCCGCCCGTCGAGCCGCATGATCGTCCCGTACATCTCGGTGCGCAGGTCGTGCTGCACGTCGAGGGCGAGGCGGCCGCCGTAGTACCGGCGTATGTACGTCAGGACGTAGACGGCGACGGCGGCGGCGATCAGCAGCCCGGTCCAGACGGCGAGGGAGCGCGTGCCGGCGCCGATGACGTCGTCGATGACGACCTTGGTGATCAGCGGGACGATGGCCATGACGGCCATGCCCGCGAGGGACGACCCGAGCGCGAGCACCACGTTGCGCCGGTAGCGCCAGGCGTACCCGGACAGCCGTCGTGCCCATCCCTGCTCTGCCGCCGCCACGTGGTGCCTCCCGTTGGATCCCGTCGACCTGTTCGACCTGATCTACCGGAAGGCACCAACGCGGGCGCGGACGGATTTCATCCCTCCGCCGCCGCTGGACTAGCGCGGGGCGCTCACCAGGTCCTGGGCGGCACGGCCGGGCACGGCCGGGACGGCCTCCTGCGGGACGGCCGGCGGGACGAAGCTGTCGCTCCTCGCGGCGCCCGGGTTGAGGTCGGCGTGGACCACGCGCGCGACGGCCTGGATGGTGTTGATGCCGTCCTGCATGGTCGCGTTGTCGTGCGTGAGGACGGTGATCTGGTAGTTGTGCGCCGTGCCGGTGAAGGCGCCGATGGAGTGCACGCGCCAGCCGTGGGTGGCGCGCGGCAGCCAGCCGTTCTTCACGTGGATCTTCGCGGTGCCGGGGGCACCGGCGGGGGTGCCCCAGCGCTGCGAGGAGACGACCTTGTTCATCAGGTCGAGGATGTAGGCGCGCGAGGCGTCGGTGAGGACGGTGTTCTTCGCGGTGATCAGGGCCAGCAGCTTCTGCTGGTCACGGGCGGTGATCTGGGTGAGCCCCCAGTAGCCGCCGGAGCCGGGGACGGTCTTGGTCATGCCGGCCGCGGCGAGGAAGCCCTTGACCTTGGTCACGCCGAGCTGCTTCCACAGCGCGCTGGTGGCGTCGTTGTCCGACTTGGTGATCATGGCCGTGGCGCGCGACTTCTCGGTCGCGGTCAGCGCCCGCTTGGACTTCTGCGCGTCCCACAGGAGCGTGGCGAGCACGGTCGTCTTGACCACGCTGGCGGAGTCGAACTGCGTGTCCGGCCGCAGGACGCAGCTCGTCTTGGTCACGCGGTCGTTGACGAGGATCGCGGTGGTGGACTTGCGGCCCTTGAGCGCGGCGTTGATGTCGTTGACCAGTTTGGCGGCGAGGCCCGCCTTCTGGGAGGTGCACGCCACGGCCGGTGTCGCGGCGGAGGCGGGGGTGACGCCGGCGGCGGTCGGCAGGAGCACCCCGAGGGCGACCGCGGCGCACAGGGACCCGCGCCCGCGGCGGGATATGGAGAGTCTGTTCACGCATTCGATGACTCGGCAGGACGGGAAAAGTTGTACGCACGGGGCTCATCGGCCCGGTGAACCCCGTGCGGCTTCCGTCACAGGTGGGTCGGCGCGAACATCTTCAGCACGGCGGGCAGCACGACCACCGAAGGGCCGGGCAGGCGAAGGGAGTTCGCGAGGTCCTCGCGGAGGGCCTTCGGTGTGGTCCGTACGGCGGGGACGCCGAACGACTCGGCGAGCGCCACGAAGTCCGGGCGGGCCAGTTCGGTGCCGGTGGCCGCGCCGAAGGCGTCGGTCATGTACTCGCGGAGGATGCCGTATCCGCCGTCGTCGACGATCAGCCAGGTGACGTTCAGCCCGTACTGCTTCGCCGTGGCCAGCTCGGCGATCGAGTACATGGCGCCGCCGTCGCCGGAGACGGCCAGCACGGGGCGCGTGGGGTCGGCCGCGGCTGCGCCGAGAGCGGCCGGGAAGCCGTAGCCGAGGCCGCCGGCGCCCTGTGCGGAGTGCATGGTGTTGGGGCGGCGGGCGTCGAAGGCGGACCAGGCCCAGTAGGCGAGGATCGTCATGTCCCAGCAACTGGGCGCGTCGTCCGGGAGGGCGTCGCGCACGGCGGCGAGGACCTGCCGTTCCAGGGTGAGGTCCTGGCCGTCGATCCGCGCCCGGACCTTGTCCAGCACGGTACGGACGCGGTCGGCGGCGTGCTCGTCCGTCCTCGTGCCCACGGTTTCGAGGAGCGCCGACAGGGCCAGGCGGGCGTCGGCGTGGATGCCGAGGGCGGGGTGGTTGGACTCCAGCTTGCCGAGGTCGGCCTCGATCTGGATCACCCGGCCGCGCGGGGCGAAGGTGTGGTAGTTCGAGGACAGTTCGCCGAGTCCGGAGCCCACGACGAGGAGGACGTCGGCGTCCTCCAGGAAATCGGTGGTGTGCCGGTCCTCCAGCCAGGACTGGAGGGACAGCGGGTGCTCCCACGGGAAGGCGCCCTTGCCGCCGAAGGTCGTCACCACCGGTGCCTGGAGGCGCTCGGCCAGGGCCAGGAGCTTGCCGGACGCGTCGGAGCGCACCACTCCGCCGCCCGCGACGATCGCGGGCCGCTCGGCGTTCGCGAGCAGGTGCGCGGCGAGGGCCGTCAGCTCGGGGCGGGGCGGGAGGTCCTCGGGGGTGGCGTCCATGGCGGTGACCACGGGCAGGGCGGCCTCGGCCGTCAGCACGTCCTGGGGGATCTCCACCCAGACCGGGCCGTGGGGCGCGGTCAGCGCGGACTCCCAGGCGGCGGCGATCGCGGACGGGATCTGCGACTGGCTACGCACGGTGTGCACGGACTTGACGATGTCGCGGAACGACGCCTGCTGGTCGCGCAGTTCGTGCAGGTAGCCGTGGCGCCCGCCGCCCAGCCCGGCGGCCGGGACCTGGCTGCCGATGGCGAGGACGGGCGCGCTGGCGGCGGCCGCCTCCTGGAGCGCGGCCAGCGACATCAGGGCGCCGGGGCCGGTGGACAGCAGCAGCGGGGCGGCCTCGCCGGTGATCCTGCCGTACGCGTCGGCGGCGAAACCCGCGTTGTTCTCGACGCGCAGGCCCACGTACCGGAGCTTCGAGCGGCGCAGCGCGTCGAACATGCCGAGCGCGTGCTGGCCGGGCAGCCCGAACACCGTGGTGGCCCCGAGCCCGGCCAGCGTCTCGACGACGAGGTCACCACCGGTGCGCCCGGCCGGAGGGTTCAGGGCGGCCTCGGTCTGCGCGGCGGTGGGCCGCAGCACCAGGTCGTGGTCGTGGGTCACGTGGCGTCCTTTCGGGGAGGAGGTGGTTGTGGGCATCCGTTCCGCAGAGGGGTCCCCCCAGGATGAAGTCCTGGGGGATAAGGGTGGGCACCACCACCACCGGGCCGCACCCGACCGCGCGCCTGAGGCCCCGCGTCCTACGCCTGACGCGCCGCCGCGATCTGGCGGGACATGATCGTCGTCAGCTCGTACGCCGTGTGGGAGGCGGCCACGGACGTGATCTCGGCGTGGTCGTACGCCGGGGCGACCTCGACGACATCGGCCGAGACCAGGTTGCAGGAGGCCAGGCCGCGCAGGATCTCCAGCAGCTCGCGGGAGGTCATGCCGCCCGCCTCGGGGGTGCCGGTGCCCGGGGCGTGGGCCGGGTCGAGGCAGTCGATGTCGATGGAGATGTACAGCGGGCGGTCGCCGATGCGCTGGCGGAGCTGGTCGGCGATCTCGTCGGCGCCGCGCCGGTAGACATCGGCCGAGGTGACGATGCCGAAGCCCATCTTCTCGTCGTCGGTCAGGTCCTGCTTGCCGTACAGCGGGCCGCGCGTACCGACGTGCGACAGGGCCTCGGTGTCGAGGATGCCCTCCTCGACGGCCCGGCGGAACGGCGTGCCGTGCGTGTACTCGGCGCCAAAGTAGGTGTCCCAGGTGTCGAGGTGGGCGTCGAAGTGGAGCAGCGCGACGGGGCCGTGCTTCTTGGCGACGGACCGCAGCAGGGGCAGCGCGATGGTGTGGTCGCCGCCCAGGGTCATCAGGCGGGCGCCGGTGCCGAGCAGCTCGTCGGCGGCGGCCTCCACGGTCTCGACGGCCTCGTTGATGTTGAACGGGTTCACGGCGATGTCGCCGCCGTCCGCGACCTGGGCCAGCGCGAAGGGCGAGGCGTCCTGCGCCGGGTTGTAGGGGCGCAGGAGGCGGGACGCCTCGCGGATGGCGTTGCCGCCGAAGCGGGCGCCGGGACGGTAGGAGACGCCCGAGTCGAAGGGCACGCCGACGACGGCGACATCGGCGGTGCCGACCTCGTCGAGCCGCGGCAGCCGCGCGAACGTGGCGGGTCCGGCGTACCGCGGGATGCGGGACGAGTCGATGGGGCCGCGCGGGGTCACGTTCTCGTTGCTGCTCATGTCCAGATGCCTTCTTTCACCGACTTCGAGGCTTATCGACCCATAAGGCTAACCGTGGGGCCGGTGACGACAGTAGGTGGCCGGAAGGCGGCACAGAAGTGTACGTTTCCTCCATCTCTCGCGCTCCGGATGGAGGAAGCGTCCATGTCCGAGACGACGCCGCCGACCCCGCCCGCCCCACCCGTCCCGCTGAGCGCGCTGCTCGCCCGCGAGGAGCTGGGGCTGCGGCTGATCACCGGGCCGGGCGAGGCCGGCATCCACTGGGTGCACACCTCCGAGATGGCCGACCCGTACCCGTACCTGCTGGGCGGCGAGCTGCTGATGACCGCGGGCGTGCAGCTCACCGACCCCGAGCGGTACGTCGCACGGGTCGTGGCGGCGGGCGCGGCGGCGCTCGGCTTCGGGGTGGCGCCGGTCCACGACACGGTGCCGGAGGCGCTGGTGGCGGCCTGCGCGCGGCACGGGCTGCCGCTGCTGGAGGTGCCGCCGAGGACGCCGTTCGCGGCGGTGGGGCGCGCGGTGTGGCGGCTGATGGCGGAGGCCCGCCACCGGGAGCTGCGCCGGGTGACCGAGGCCCAGCGGTCGCTCGCCACCGCCGCGGCGCGGCCCGCCCCGGTGCCGGCCGTGCTGCACGCGCTGGCGTCCCGGCTGGCGGGGCGGGCCGCGCTGTACGCGCCGGGCGGCACGGAGTACGCGGCGGCCGGCCGCCCGGTGGAGCCCGAGGTCGCAGCGGCCCTGGCGCGCCTGGCCCAGGTGCCACGGACGGGCGGCCACCCCGGCGCGGGCGCGGGGGCGGGCGCGGGCGCGGGCGCGGGCGCGGGGGCGGGGGCGGGCGCGGGGGCGGGGGCCGCCTCGCGGCCCGGCGAGGGTGCCACGTCCGGCTCTCGCCCCGCCTCGGCGGCCGACACCGTGGGCGGCGTCCACCTCGCCGCGTACGCCCTCGGGGGCGGCCAGGGCCTCACGCTGGGCCTCGCCTCGGAGCGCCGGGAGCCGGGCGACCACACGATCGCGGGCGTCGCGGTGGTCCTCCTGTCGCTGCTCACCGCCCCGCACCAGGGCGCCGACGAGGCCACGCGCACCAGCGCCCTGGTCCGCCTCCTGCTGGGCGCCGCCCCCGCCGAGGTCGCCCCGCTGCTGGGCGAGGCCCCGTGGACCGTGGTGCACGCGCGCGGGGAAGGCCCCCCGCCCCCGCTGGGCACGCCGCTGGTGGACGCCCGGGACGGCGGCACCGTACTGGCGCTCCTGCCCGCCGGCCGGGACGTCGTCCCCCACCCGGGCTGGACGCTCGGGGTCAGCGCCCCGGTGGAGCCCTCGAAGCTCGGCGCCGCGGGCCTCCAGGCGGCGCGCGCCCTGCGCCGCGCCCAGGCCGCGCACACCCCGCTGGCCCGGCACCGCTCCGGCGGGATCGGCGCCCTGCTGGACCCCGACGAGGCGGCCGCGTACGCCCGCACCCTGCTCGCCCCGCTGCCGGAGCCCCTGCCGGAGACCTTGCGCGTGTGGCTGTCCCTGCACGGCAACTGGGACCGCACGGCCACGGCGCTGGGCGTCCACCGCAACACGGTCCGGCAGCGGATCGCCCGGTGCGCGGCGCTGCTGTCCATGGACCTGGACGACGCCGAGGTCCGCATGGAGCTGTGGTTCGCGCTGCGCTGGTCACCGTGATGGTTGTGACATGAACGACCCTGGACAGCTTCGGTGACTGCCCGGTAACTTCGTCTGAGCAAGCGCTTAGCCACACGTAGCCAAGGAGGCGTCCGTGCGCCGTACCGTATTCAACGAGGACCACGAGGCGTTCCGGGAGACCATCCGCGCCTTCATCGAGGCCGAGGTCGTCCCCGTCTACGACGAGTGGTTCGCCGCTGGCCAGGCGCCGCGCGACTTCTACTACAAGCTCGGCGAGCTGGGCGTCTTCGGCATCAACGTGCCCGAGGAGTTCGGCGGCGCGGGCCTGGACACGCACAAGTTCGAGGCCGTCCTGTACGAGGAGACCTCCCGCGCGGGCGTCCAGTTCGGCGGCTCCGGCGTGCACGTGCTGCTGGCCCTGCCCTACATCAAGATGCTCGCCACCGACGAGCAGAAGAAGCGCTACCTGCCGAACTTCGTGAGCGGCGAGGAGATGTGGGCGCTGGCGATGACCGAGCCGGGCACCGGCTCCGACGTCGCGGGCATGAAGACCACCGCCAAGCTCTCCGAGGACGGCACGCACTACGTCCTCAACGGCGCCAAGACCTTCATCACCGGCGGCGTCCACGCCGACCGCGTGATCGTGTGCGCCCGTACCTCCGCCCCCTCCGCCGAGGACCGCCGCTTCGGCATCTCCCTCTTCGCGGTGGACACCAAGTCCGAGGGCTACTCCATCGGCCGCAAGCTCGACAAGCTCGGCCTGAAGACCTCCGACACCGCCGAGCTGGCCTTCGTCGACGTCAAGGTCCCGGTCGAGGACCTGCTCGGCGAGGAGGGCAAGGGCTTCTACTACCTCGGCCACAACCTGGCCTCCGAGCGCTGGGGCATCGCTTTCGGCGCGTACGCGCAGGCCAAGGCCGCGATCCGGTTCGCGCAGCAGTACGTGACCGAGCGCACCGTCTTCGGCAAGCCGGTCGCCCACTTCCAGAACACCAAGTTCGAGCTGGCCGCCTGCCAGGCCGAGGTGGACGCGGCCGAGGCCGTCGCCGACCGCGCCCTGGAGGCCCTGGACGCGGGCGAGCTGACCCCGGCCGAGGCCGCCAGCGCCAAGCTGTTCTGCACCGAGGTCGCCCACCGCGTCATCGACCGCTGCCTCCAGCTCCACGGCGGCTACGGCTACATGAACGAGTACCCCATCGCCCGCCTGTACGCGGACAACCGCGTCAACCGCATCTACGGCGGTACCAGCGAGATCATGAAGTCGATCATCGCCAAGTCGATGGGCCTGTAGTCCCGGTGACCGAAGCGCTCGACGACCTGCTCGATCTGCTCGACCTTGAGCGGATCGAGCGGGACATCTTCCGGGGCGAGTCGCGCTCGGCGATCGTCCCGCGCGTCTTCGGCGGCCAGGTCGCGGCCCAGGCGCTGGTCGCGGCCGGCCGCACGGTCCCGGAGAACCGCCTCGCCCACTCCCTGCACGCGTACTTCCTGCGCGCCGGGGACCCGGGCGCGCCGATCGTCTACACCGTGGACCGCATCCGCGACGGCCGCTCCTTCACCACCCGGCGGGTCGTCGCCGTCCAGCACGGGCAGCCGATCTTCCACCTGTCGGCGTCGTTCCAGACGTACGAGGACGGCCTGGAGCACCAGGCGGACATGCCACCCGCGCCGGACCCGGACACGCTGCCGACGGCCGCCGAGATCCTCCCCCGGTACGCGGACCGGTTCGTCCACCCGGACACCGTGGACCGGCTCCTGGAGGCCCGGGCGGCGGTCGACCTGCGGTACGTCGAGGAGCCCCCGTACGCGACGGCGGGCGTGCGGCGCGAGCCGCGCTCCCAGGTGTGGTTCCGCACCAACGGCAAGCTCGCGGACGACCCGCTGCTGCACGTGTGCCTGGCGACGTACGTCTCCGACATGACGCTGCTCGACTCGGTGCTCCTCGCCCACGGGCGCGGCGGCTGGGCGGTCGGTGACGTGGTGGGCGCGTCCCTGGACCACGCCATGTGGTTCCACCGCCCCTTCCGGGCGGACGAGTGGCTCCTGTACGACCAGGAGTCCCCCTCGGCCTCCGGCGGCCGGGGGCTGGGCCAGGCCCGCATCTACACCCAGGACGGCCGGCTCGCCATCTCGGTGATCCAGGAGGGCGTGGTGCGCGTCCCGCGCGGGTGAGGTTTCCTTGGGCCCATGGAAACACTGACGGGGGGAACGGCCCTGGCGCTGGCCGGAGTTGTGCTCGGCACGCTGGGCACGCTCATAGGCCAGCACCTGGCGACGCGGGTCGAGAACCGGCGCCACCAGTGGGAGCGGGCCGCCACCGAACGCGCGGAGCGGAAGGCGGCCATCATGGACTTCCTCGGCTCCGCGCAGCGGATCGAGCTGGTCCTCGACAGCAGGAACCTCGGGCTCTCGGAGGCGTGCGGCACCGACGAGGAAGCGCTGCACGACCTCTGGCTGGCGACCAAGGCCGTCGAACTGGTCTGCGCGAACGAGACCGCCGAGGCCGCCCGGGACTACGCCGGGGCGCTCCACGCACGCGTGCGGGGCGGCACCGCGAAGGCGGCGCGGCCCGCCAAGCGGGAGCGGCGGGCCGCGTTCATGGAGGCCGCGCGGCACGAGCTGAGCGGCGGCCGCCGCCACGGGCTGAAGGTCCGCTGAGCGGCCCGGGTCAGAGCAGCCCGGCCGCGTCCAGGAGGTACTGCGTCATCGGCTCGTAGAAGCGCGGGTCGACGACGTGGTCGTCCAGCGGGATGGTGACCTGCATGGTGCCCTCGGCCTCGCCGATGAACAGGGCGGGGTCGTTGCAGTCGGCGTATCCGACCGAGTCGATCCCGCGCTGCCCCGCCCGGCCCGCCCACCCGTGGTCGGCGACGACCAGGTCCGGCTGCACGTCCAGGTGGTCCAGGATCGCGTTCATCGGCTCGGGCGAATGGGTGTGCCACAGGCTGGCGCCACGCTCGAAGACGGCGACGTCCGCGAACTGCACGACGTACCCCTCGTCCGCGATCAGCCCGCCCGGGATCCGCACGATGTCGCACCCGGCGCCGCGCAACGCGGCGGCGGTTCTGCTGTGCACGTCCAGCAGCGCACCCGGGTGCCCGGTCGCGAACAGCACCCGCTGCCTGCCCGCCGCCGCCTTCCGCAGCCGCGCGGCCGCCCGCTCCAGCGCGTCGACGGTCAGCTCCGGGTCGATGGTGTCCTGCCCGGCCCGGTGCGACGGGTCGTCGTTCACCCCGCACCGCTCCGCCATCACGGCGAGCACGTCCTGCTCGTCCGTCCACCGGTCGCCCAGCTCCAGACCGAGCCAGTAGTGGCGGTCGCCGTTCGCCAGTTTGCGGTAGTGGGAGAGGTTGTTGTCGCGCGGCGTGGCGACGTCTCCGGCGATACGGGTACGGACGAGGTGCTCGACGAGGGCGGCACGGCTGGGTATCGGCATGGCCCCATTGTGCCGCCCCAGCACGCTGGGTGGCGGGGTGGTTCCGCCCCGTGGACGTGTCGCGCGCCTCAGTCGGCCGACGGGCTCCCCAGCGAGCCGAACGCCCCGTGCGCCAGACGGCGCAGCAGCCCCTCCATGGCCGTGCGGCCGAGGAGGCCGATGTGGGGGGTGGAGTTGAGCAGGCCGAAGACGGCGTGGACGGTGGCCCGGGCCTCCGCCTCCGGGGGCGCCGGGTAGAGCTCGCGGACCACGGCGACCCAGAGCTCGACGTACTGCCGCTGGAGCTGGCGGACCCTCTTTCGGTCGGTCTCCCGGAGGCGGTCCAGCTCGCGGTCGTGCAGGGTGATCAGGGGGCGGTCGTCGAGCGCGAAGTCGATGTGCCCGTCGATGAGCGAGCCGAGCAGCGCCTCGGGGTCGCCCGCCGCCTCCTGTACGCGTCGCCGGCCGCCGTCGAGGAGCCGCTCACTGATGCCGACCAGCAGCTCGGCCAGCATGGCGTCCTTGCCGGGGAAGTGCCGGTAGAGGCCGGGGCCGCTGATGCCGACCGCGGCTCCTATCTCGTCGACGCCTACGCCGTGGAAGCCGCGCTCGGCGAAGAGGCGGGCGGCCTCCTTGAGGATCTGCTCACGGCGCGTCGGGGCGTCGGTCCTGGTGCTCATGGGATTGATTCTAGACAAGGCGGTTAGCGGTCGTTAACCTGATGGACATACGTTAACGGTCATTAACTGGGGGCATGATGCAGCAGGCGCCTGTGCTGACCAGCACGGCAGATCCGGCCTCCGCCGCCTGGCAGGCCAATGAGGCGGCGCACCACGAGCTGGCCGACGGGCTGCGCGCCCGGCTGGCCGCCGCCCGCCTCGGAGGCGGCGAGAAGGCCCGCGCCCGGCACACCGCGCGCGGCAAGCTGCTGCCGCGCGACCGCGTCGACACCCTGCTCGATCCCGGGTCGCCGTTCCTGGAGCTGGCGCCCCTCGCGGCGAACGGGATGTACGACGACCAGGCACCGGCCGCCGGGGTGATCGCCGGCATCGGCCGGGTGAGCGGCCGCGAGGTCGTCGTCGTGGCGAACGACGCCACGGTCAAGGGCGGCACGTACTACCCGATGACGGTGAAGAAGCACCTCCGCGCCCAGGAGGTGGCCCTGGAGAACCGCCTCCCGTGCGTGTACCTGGTGGACTCGGGCGGCGCCTTCCTGCCCAAGCAGGACGAGGTCTTCCCCGACCGGGAGCACTTCGGGCGGATCTTCTACAACCAGGCCCGGATGTCGGGCGCCGGCATCCCGCAGATCGCCGCGGTGCTGGGGTCCTGCACGGCGGGCGGGGCCTATGTGCCCGCCATGAGCGACGAGGCCGTGATCGTACGGAACCAGGGCACGATCTTCCTGGGCGGCCCGCCGCTGGTGAAGGCGGCGACCGGCGAGGTCGTCACGGCCGAGGAGCTGGGCGGCGGCGAGGTCCACTCCCGCACCTCCGGCGTCACCGACCACCTCGCGGAGGACGACGCGCACGCCCTCCGTATCGTGCGGAACATCGTCTCCACGCTGCCCGCGCGCGGCCCGCTGCCCTGGTCCGTGGAGCCCGCCGAGGAGCCGAAGGTCGACCCGGCGGGGCTGTACGGCGCGGTGCCGGTCGACTCGCGCACGCCCTACGACGCGCGGGAGATCATCGCGCGGATCGTGGACGGCTCACGGTTCCAGGAGTTCAAGTCGGAGTTCGGGCAGACGCTCGTCACCGGCTTCGCCCGGATCCACGGCCACCCGGTGGGGATCGTCGCCAACAACGGCATCCTGTTCGCCGAGTCCGCCCAGAAGGGCGCCCACTTCATCGAGCTGTGCGACCAGCGCGGCATCCCGCTGCTGTTCCTCCAGAACATCTCCGGCTTCATGGTCGGCCGGGACTACGAGGCGGGCGGCATCGCCAAGCACGGCGCCAAGATGGTCACCGCCGTCGCCTGCACGCGCGTGCCCAAGCTGACGGTCGTCGTCGGCGGTTCGTACGGCGCGGGCAACTACTCGATGTGCGGCCGGGCCTACAGCCCCCGGTTCCTGTGGATGTGGCCCAACGCCAAGATCTCCGTCATGGGCGGTGAGCAGGCCGCCTCCGTCCTCGCCACCGTCAAGCGCGATCAGATCGAGGGGCGCGGGGAGGCCTGGTCGGCCGAGGACGAGGAGGCGTTCAAGGACCCGATCCGCGCGCAGTACGAGCAGCAGGGGAACGCCTACTACGCGACGGCCCGGCTCTGGGACGACGGCGTGATCGACCCCTTGGAGACCCGTCAGGTGCTGGGTCTGGCCCTGACCGCCTGTGCCAACGCCCCGCTGGGAGACCCCCAGTTCGGCGTCTTCCGGATGTGAGGGACTGATGTTCACGACTGTTCTTGTCGCCAACCGGGGCGAGATCGCGGTCCGCGTCATCCGTACGCTGCGGGCCCTCGGCATCCGCTCGGTCGCCGTCTTCAGCGACGCGGACGCCGACGCCCGGCATGTGAGGGAGGCGGACACGGCGGTACGGATCGGCCCGCCGGCCGCCGCCGAGAGCTATCTGCGCGTGGACCGGCTGCTGGAGGCGGCCGCGCGAACCGGCGCCGAGGCGGTCCACCCCGGGTACGGCTTCCTGGCGGAGAACGCCACGTTCGCCCAGGCCTGCGAGGACGCCGGACTGGTCTTCATCGGGCCGCCGGCGTCCGCGATCGCCCTCATGGGCGACAAGATCCGCGCCAAGGAGACGGTGAAGGCCGCCGGTGTGCCGGTGGTGCCCGGCTCCTCGGGCAGCGGGCTGAGCGACGACGAACTGGCGGCGGCCGCGCGCGAGATCGGCATGCCGGTGCTGCTGAAGCCCTCGGCGGGCGGCGGCGGCAAGGGCATGCGCCTCACGCGCGTGGAGTCGGCCCTGCTGGACGAGATCGCGGCCGCCCGGCGCGAGGCGCGGGCGTCGTTCGGCGACGACACGCTCCTGGTCGAGCGGTGGATCGACCGGCCCCGGCACATCGAGATCCAGGTGCTGGCGGACGGGCACGGCAATGTCGTCCACCTCGGCGAGCGCGAGTGCTCGCTCCAGCGACGCCACCAGAAGATCATCGAAGAGGCCCCGTCCGTCCTGCTGGACGACAAGACCCGCGCGGCGATGGGCGAGGCGGCCGTCCAGGCGGCCCGCTCGTGCGGCTACCGGGGCGCGGGGACGGTGGAGTTCATCGTCCCGGGCGGTGACCCGTCCGCGTACTACTTCATGGAGATGAACACCCGGCTCCAGGTCGAGCACCCGGTCACCGAGCTGATCACGGGCGTGGACCTGGTGGAGTGGCAGTTGCGGGTGGCCGCCGGGGAGCCGCTCGGGTTCGCCCAGGACGACATCACCCTGACCGGCCACTCCATCGAGGCCCGTATCTGCGCCGAGACTGTGTCCATTAAAGAGGGCTCCCGGGGCTTCCTGCCGTCCGGTGGCACGGTGCTGGCGCTGAACGAGCCTCAGGGTGAGGGGGTGCGCACCGACTCGGGTCTGAGCGAGGGCACGGAGGTGTCCAGCCTGTACGACCCGATGCTGGCGAAGGTCATCGTGCACGGGCCCGACCGCCCGACCGCGCTGCGCAAGCTGCGCGCCGCACTCGCCGACACGGTCACCCTCGGCGTCCCGACCAACGCGGGTTTCCTCCGCCGCCTCCTCGCCCACCCGGACGTCGTCACGGGCGACCTGGACACGGGCCTGGTGGAGCGGGACGTGGACGGCTTGGTCCCCCAGGGCGTGCCGGAGGAGGTGTACGAAGCCGCCGCGGCGGTACGGGAGGCCGCGCTCGGGCCACGGCCGGACGCCACCGGCTGGACGGACCCGTTCTCGGTGCCCAGCGGCTGGCGGCTCGGCGGGGAGCCCGTGCCGGTCACGCACTGGCTGCGCGTACCGGGACTCGAACCCGTCGCGCACCGGACGCGGGGCCACGCGCGCGTGACCGACGACCGGGTCACCGTCACCGTGGACGGCCTCACCCACACCTTCCACCGGGCCGGGACGTGGCTGGGCCGGGACGGGGACAGTTGGAACGTCCTGGACCACGACCCCGTCGAGGCGTCCCTCAGCCGGACCGCCCACGCGGGAGCCGATTCGCTCACCGCGCCCATGCCGGGCACGGTCACCGTCGTGAAGGTGGCCGTCGGCGACGAGGTGACGGCCGGGCAGGGACTGGTGGTCGTCGAGGCCATGAAGATGGAGCACGTCATCTCCGCCCCGCACGACGGCACCGTCGCCGAGCTGGACGTCACGCCCGGCACCACCGTCGCCATGGACCAGGTGCTGGCCGTGGTGGTCCCCAAGGAGGAGCAGTGACCGGCGGACTTCCCATGGCCTTCCCCGCGGACGGCCTGCCCGCGCGCGTGCGCATCCACGAGGTCGGCGCGCGCGACGGCCTCCAGAACGAGCAGGGCGTCGTCCCCACCGAGGTGAAGGCCGAGTTCATCCGGCGCCTCGCGGACGCCGGGCTGTCCACCATCGAGGCGACGAGCTTCGTCCACCCCAAGTGGGTCCCCCAGCTCGCCGACGCCGAGAAGCTGTTCCCGCTCGTCAGGGACCTCGAAGGCGTACGGCTGCCGGTCCTCGTGCCGAACGAGCGGGGGCTGGACCGCGCGCTGGCGCTCGGCGCGCGTGAGGTGGCCGTCTTCGCCAGCGCCACCGAGTCGTTCGCCAAGGCCAACCTGAACCGCACGGTCGACGAGGCGCTCGCCATGTTCGCCCCGGTCGTCACCCGCGCCATCGAGCACGGCCTCACCGTGCGCGGGTACCTGTCCATGTGCTTCGGCGACCCCTGGGAAGGCCCCGTCCCGGTCGGCCAGGTGGTCGCCGTCTGCCGGCGCCTGAAGGACATGGGCTGCGACGAGCTGAGCCTGGGCGACACCATCGGCGTGGCCACCCCCGGCCACGTGGCCCGGCTCCTCACCGCGCTGAACGACGCGGGCATCCCGACGGACGCGCTGGCCGTGCACTTCCACGACACCTACGGCCAGGCGCTCGCCAACACCCTCGCCGCCCTCCAGCACGGCGTCACCACGGTCGACGCCTCCGCCGGTGGCCTCGGCGGCTGCCCGTACGCCAAGTCCGCCACCGGCAACCTCGCCACCGAAGACCTCGTGTGGATGCTCCACGGCCTCGGCATCGACACCGGGGTCGACCTCGGCCGGCTCACCGCCACGAGCGTGTGGCTGGCCGGACAACTGGGCCGTCCCAGCCCGTCCCGCACCGTCCGCGCCCTCGGCGGCGCGGCCTCCCACAAGGAGTCCTGAGACATGTCCCTGGACCACCGGCTCTCACCGGAGCACGAGGAACTGCGCCGTACCGTGGAGGAGTTCGCCCGCGAGGTCGTCGCCCCGAAGATCGGGGACTTCTACGAGCGCCATGAGTTCCCGTACGAGATCGTCCGCGAGATGGGGCAGATGGGCCTGTTCGGCCTGCCCTTCCCGGAGGAGTACGGCGGCATGGGCGGCGACTACCTCGCCCTCGGCATCGCCCTGGAGGAGCTGGCCCGCGTCGACTCGTCCGTGGCCATCACCCTGGAGGCGGGCGTCTCGCTCGGCGCGATGCCGGTCTACCGCTTCGGCACCGAGGAGCAGAAGCGGGAGTGGCTGCCGCGCATGTGCAGCGGGGAGATCCTGGGCGCGTTCGGGCTGACCGAGCCGGGCGCGGGCTCGGACGCGGGCGGCACCCGCACCACGGCCGTGCGGGACGGCGACGAGTGGGTCATCAACGGCTCCAAGTGCTTCATCACCAACTCCGGTACGGACATCACGGGCCTGGTCACGGTCACCGCCGTCACCGGCCGCACCCCTGAGGGCAAGCCGCTGATCTCCTCGATCATCGTCCCGTCGGGCACCCCCGGTTTCACGGTCGCGGCGCCCTACTCCAAGGTCGGCTGGAACGCCTCGGACACCCGTGAGCTGTCCTTCTCCGACGTCCGCGTCCCGGTGACGAACCTGCTCGGCGAGGAGGGGCGCGGGTACGCCCAGTTCCTCCGCATCCTCGACGAGGGCCGGATCGCGATCTCGGCGCTGGCGACGGGCCTGGCGCAGGGGTGCGTGGACGAGTCGGTGAAGTACGCCAAGGAGCGGCACGCCTTCGGGCGGCCCATCGGCGACAACCAGGCCATCCAGTTCAAGATCGCCGACATGGAGATGCGGGCGCACATGGCCCGGATCGGCTGGCGTGACGCGGCGTCCCGCCTGGTGAGCGGTGAGCCGTTCAAGAAGGAGGCGGCGCTGGCGAAGCTGTACTCGTCGACGGTCGCCGTCGACAACGCCCGCGAGGCCACCCAGATCCACGGCGGCTACGGCTTCATGAACGAGTACCCGGTGGCCCGGATGTGGCGCGACTCCAAGATCCTGGAGATCGGCGAGGGCACGAGCGAGGTCCAGCGCATGCTGATCGCGCGGGAGTTGGGCCTGTCCGCCTGACCCCCGGGCGTGCGTCGCGGCCGCCGTCACCCACTGGCGGCGGCCGGCCGTGCTCCATCGCACACCGGGGCACCCTCTGGACGAGTCCTGAGGTTAGGCTAACCTACCTTCGACCTCGACCAGTGGCCGAATGCGGCCGTACGAAAGCGACTCGCCATGCCCAGCAACGCCCGAGCCACCCACCTCACCCGTCGCGGTCTGCTCGCCGCGGGCGGCGCCCTCGGGCTCGGTGCCGCGCTCGTGGCGTGCGGCGGCACCGACAAGGACGGCAAGGGCTCGGCCGAGGCCGGTGGGAAGTCCGGCCCGTGGAAGTTCACCGACGACCGCGGCAAGAAGGTCGAGCTGAAGTCCACCCCCAAGAACATCGTCGCCTTCATCGGCACCGCCGCCGCCCTCCACGACTACGGCATCGAGGTCAAGGGCGTTTTCGGCCCGACGACCGTCAAGGACCCGAAGACCGGCAAGGACAAGGCCGACATCCAGGCCGGTGACCTCGACGTCACGAAGGTGAAGAACCTGGGCAACGTCTGGGGCACCTTCAACATCGAGGAGTACCTGAAGCTGGAGCCCGAGCTGCTGGTCTCGGCGATGTGGGACAAGGACGTGCTGTGGTACCTGCCGCCGCAGTCCCACGACAAGATCGTCAAACTGGCGCCGACCGTCGCGCTGTGGGCCGCCAACACCACGATGCCCAAGGCCCTGGAGCGCCACGCCCAGCTCGCCGAGTCACTGGGCGCGGACCTGAAGGACAAGAAGACGGTCGACGCCAAGGCCCGCTTCGAGAAGGCCGCCGGACGGCTGCGCGCCGCCGCGAAGGCCCGGCCCGAGATCCGCGTCATGATCGGCTCGGCCAGCGCGGAGCTGTTCTACGTCTCGCTCGCCAAGATGTCCGCGGACACCGCGTACTTCGAGGAACTGGGCGTGAAGTTCGTGCGGCCGAAGGTGAACGCCCAGGGCTACTTCGAGGAGCTGAGCTGGGAGAACCTCGACAAGTACCCGGCCGACATCATCATGATGGACAACCGCAGCCAGGCCATCCAGCCCGCGGACCTGAAGTCCAAGCCGACCTGGACGCAGTTGCCCGCCGTCAAGGCCGGCCAGGTGATCCCGCGCTTCACCGAGCCGATCTACTCCTACGACAAGTGCGCCGTCCTCCTGGAGGACCTCGCCACCGCCATCGAGAACGCCAAGAAGGTGGCCTGAGCCGCATGTTCGGTTTCTTCCCCCTGAAGGTGGTGCGGACCCGGCGGCTCAGCCCGTCGATGGTGCGCGTCACCTTCGCCGAGGCGACCGGGGCTGACGGGGCCACAGGGACTGCCGGGGCGACCAGGGCTGCCGAAGCTGCCGGGCCGGGGCTGAAGGGCTTCGCCTCCGGGGGCCGGGACCAGAGCCTGTCGCTGTTCCTGCCGCACCCGGGCCAGCCGGAGCCGGTCATGCCGCCCCTGGAGGACGGCGACCTGTACGGCGCGCTCGGCGCGTGGCGGGCCATGCCCGACGACGTACGGGCGGTGATGCGCTCGTACACCGTGCGGGCACAGCGCCGGGACCTCGACGAGATCGACATCGACTTCGCCCTCCATGAGGACGGCGGCGGCCCGGCGTGCCGCTGGGCCGCGCGAGCCTCGGAGGGCGACCGCGTGGTCGTCCTCGGCCCGACCGTCGCCGACAACACCGGTGTGCGTTTCCGGTTGCCCGAGGACGCGGACGAGGTGCTGATCTGGGCCGACGAGACGGCGCTGCCCGCCGCCTCGTCGATCCTGGAGTCGCTCCCCGCCGGGATACGGGCACAGGTGTGGCTCGAAGTCCCGTACACCGCCGACCGGCTGGAGCCGCGGACGGCGGCGGACGCCACCGTCACCTGGCTGGTACGGGAGGAGGGCGCGCCCGCCGCCGCCGACGCCGTGCGCGCCGCCGGGCTGTCCGGCACGGCCCCCTACGCCTGGATCGCGGGCGAGGCCGGCTCGGTCAGGGCACTGCGCCGCCACCTGGTGGGCGAGCGCGGCATCGACCGCCGGCGCGTGACGTTCGTCGGCTACTGGCGCAAGGGCTTGAGCGAGGACGCCCTGCGCGAGGCCCCGGACACGTCGGAGCAGGACGCCTGACTCCGGCGGCCGGCGCCCGGGTACGGTCCCCGGGCGCCGGCTCCTTTCCGGCCGACCCCGCCTACTCCGTCCTCCACGGCACCTGCGGCGACCGGTAGAAGTCGACGCCCAGTGCCGCCAGGCGCGGCCCCTGCCCCGCGAGCCGCTGCTTGTACGCCTCCCAGTCGTGCGAGGCGGCCGGGGACCAGCCCAGCTCGGCGGCGCCGAGCAGCCTGGGGAACGCCATGTGGTCGATGTGCGCGTTCGACGAGATGGTCTCCGTCCACAGCGGCGCCTCGACGCCGGCGACGGCCGAAGCGGGCACGCCCGGGAGGTAGGTCGCCGGGTCCCAGTCGTACGAGCGCCGGACCTCGACGTACCCGGCCCAGGACAGGCCGAGCGGGGTGTCCTTGGTGTACTTCATGTCGAGGTAGAGCCGGTCGGCGGGCGACAGGATCAGCCCGGTGCCGTTCTGCGCGGCCCGCGCCACCCGCGCCTTCTCGGCGTCGCTGGTGCGGTCCAGGCCCCAGTACTGGGCGAGGGCGCCCTTGGCGGGGTTCGCGCCGGTGAGCTGGTGCCAGCCGATGACGGTCTTGCCGTACTTCGCCACGGTCGCCTGGGCCCGGTCCATGAAGGCGACGTAGTCCTCGTGGCTGGTGGAGTGCGCCTCGTCGCCGCCGATGTGGATGTACCGGCCGGGGGTGAGCGCGGCGAGCTCGCGGATGACGTCGTCGACGAAGTCGTAGGTGATGTCCTTGCCCACGCACAGGCTGCTGAAGCCGACGGCCGTGCCCGTGTAGAGGGGCGGGGCGACGCCGTCGCAGTTCAGCTCGGCGTACGAGGCGAGGGCGGCGTTGGTGTGGCCGGGCATGTCGATCTCGGGCACGACCTCCAGGTGGCGGGAGGCGGCGTGGGCGACGATGTCCCTGTACTGGGCCTTGGTGTAGTAGCCGCCGGGCCCGCCGCCGACCTGGGTGGAGCCGCCGTAGGTGGCCAGGCGCGGCCAGGAGTCGACGGCGATGCGCCAGCCCTGGTCGTCGCTCAGGTGCAGGTGCAGCTTGTTGATCTTGTAGAGCGCCATCCGGTCGATGTAGCGCTTGACCTGCTCGACGGTGAAGAAGTGCCGGGAGACGTCGAGCATCGCGCCCCGGTAGCCGAAGCGGGGCGTGTCGGTGATGGTGCCGCCCGCGACCTGCCAGGGGCCGCTTTGGCGGGTGCCCTCCTCTATGGAGGCCGGCAACTGCTGCCGCAGCGTCTGGACGCCGTGGAAGAGCCCGGCGGGCGTGCGGGCGGTGACGGTGACGCCCCGGCGACCGGACTCCATCCGGTAGCCCTCCTCGCCCAGCGCCGACTCACGGCCGCTGAGCCGCAGCCGGATGCCACCGGGCCCCTCGTCGTCGTCCACGACGGGCAGCGCGTACCCGGTGGACGGCCGCAGCACGTCCGCGAGGTACGCCCCGATCCGGCGCGCCTCGCGCGAGTCGTCGTCCACGTGGATGCGGGTGCGCGCGGTGAGGGTGTACGGGCTGCCACCGGGGCGTACGGAGGCGGGTACGGGCACGATGTCGCCGAGCGGCCGGGGGCCCGACGCGGCGGCGGCCCGGCCGGGCGCGGCACCACCGGGCGCGGCCCCGATGCCGGCGGCCCCGGCCGCCACGACGAGCAGCAGCGAGCCGAGGAGGCGGAGGCGGGGGAACGTTCTGTGCTGTCTCACGAGCTGGTCCCTTCGACGGGCCTCGCAACTGTGGTGCAGAGCAACCGAACGGTCACCATGCGTACCGTGCGCCTCAGGACGGGTCAAGGTGTAGACCACTTCCCGCCCCCTCCAATGCCAGAATCCTCCCCATGACGGAGATCATCCAGAAGGACGGGACCTGGAGTTTCGACGGGGACGTCATACGTATCGTGCCGGGTGGCGACAAGAGCGTGGGGCCGCTGCGCAGGACGCTCGGCGAAGTGACCGTTCCGCTGCGGGCGTTGGCCGGGATCTCGTTCGAGGCGGGGAAGAAGGCGGGCCGGCTGCGGTTGCGGCTGCGGGACGGCGCCTGCCCGCTGCTCCAGATCACCGGCGGCGGGCTGGCGGACGGCTCCGATCCGTACCGGCTGGCGGTGGCGAACGACCGCGGCGGGGTGGCGGAGTACTTCGTGGACGAGGTGCGCCACGCGCTGCTGCTGGAGCAGGTGGAGAGCGGACCCGTGGACACCTACCTGCTCCCGGTGCCGTCCCTGCCGATCACCGTCGGCGCGGGCGACGCCACGGTGACGTTCGACGGGGAACGCGTCCGCCTGGAGTGGAACTGGAAGACCGAGGAGTCCAAGGCGTCCGGGGGCGACCGCACCCTGGCGGTGGCCGACGTCCGGGCCGTGGAGTGGCTGCCGGCCGCCGGGCTGGAGAACGGCTACCTGCGCTTCCGTACCGACGGCACGGCGGCCGCTCCCCCGGCGCCCAAGTACGACCCGCACGCCGTGGAGCTGTGGGGCTTCCGCAAGGACCCGCTGATGGCGCTGGTCGGCGCCGCCGTGGTGGCGCGGCTGCCGCACCCGAACGCCCCGGTGGCCGCCCTCCCGGCGGCGGAAGCACCGCCCGCACCGGAGCCGGCGCCCGCCGCCGCCGACCATGACGTACTGCTGCGGCGGCTGCGGGAGCTGGGCGAGCTGCACCGGACCGGGGTCCTCACCGACGACGAGTTCGCCACCGCGAAACAGGCGGTTCTCAAGCAACTCTGACCAAAACGGACTCATCTCTGCCCGATATCGGGCAGGATTTTTGCCATCCATACCCGTGTCCTTCACTATCTACGGGTGCTCGAACACCGCCCGTCGCACGACGACCTCATCGACCACCTGGTCCGCAGCACCGCGCTCCAGCGCGGTGAGGCCGCCCGGGTGGTGCTCGACGTGCTGGCGTACTTCGACGAGACGACCGAGGAGTTCGTCCGCCGCCGCCACCGCGAGCTGCAATCCGGTGGCGAGGTGAACGCCACGATCTTCGAGCGCATCGCGGCCGAGCTGCCGCACCGCGCCGTGGCGCCCCCGGAGCTCTCGCTCCGGCAACTGCGCCGCATCGTCTACGGCTGAACGTCTCGGGCCGAGCACACACCACACACCTGGAGGGGCAACACTTTATGTGCGGAATCGTCGGTTACATCGGTAAGCGTGACGTGGCTCCGCTGCTGCTGGAAGGTCTGGCGCGGCTGGAGTACCGGGGATACGACTCGGCGGGCATGGTGATCACCAGCCCGAAGTCCACCGGCCTGAAGATGGTCAAGGCCAAGGGCAGGGTCCGTGACCTGGAGGCCCGGGTCCCCAAGCGCTTCACCGGCACCACCGGCATCGCCCACACCCGCTGGGCCACGCACGGCGCCCCGAGCGACATCAACTCGCACCCGCACATGGACCCCGAGAACAAGGTCGCGGTCGTCCACAACGGCATCGTCGACAACGCCCAGGAGCTGCGCGCCAAGCTCGAGGCGGACGGCGTGGTCTTCGCCTCCGAGACCGACACCGAGGTCCTCACCCACCTGATCGCCCG
Source organism: Streptomyces sp. NPDC031064 (assembly GCF_055570965.1). Taxonomy (NCBI): domain Bacteria; kingdom Bacillati; phylum Actinomycetota; class Actinomycetes; order Kitasatosporales; family Streptomycetaceae; genus Streptomyces; species Streptomyces sp. NPDC031064. The sequence continues at coordinate 211,196 of NZ_JBVIGF010000008.1, read as the reverse complement.
CTCCCAGGCCGAGACCCTGGAGGAGAAGGTCCGCGAGGCGCTCAAGGTCGTCGAGGGCACGTACGGCATCGCCGTCATGCACGCCGACTTCAACGACCGCATCGTCGTCGCCCGCAACGGCTCCCCGGTCGTCCTCGGCATCGGCGAGAAGGAGATGCTCGTCGCCTCCGACATCGCCGCGCTGATCGCCCACACCCGCCAGATCGTCACCCTCGACGACGGCGAGATGGCCACCCTCAAGGCCGACGAGTTCCGCACGTACACCACCTCGGGCACGCTGACCACCGCCACCCCCGAGACCGTGGAGTGGGAGGCCGCCTCCTACGACATGGGCGGTCACGACACGTACATGCACAAGGAGATCTCGGAGCAGGCCGACGCCGTCGACCGCGTCCTGCGCGGCCGCATCGACGAGAAGTTCTCCACCGTGCACCTGGGCGGCCTCAACCTGGACGCCCGCGAGGCCCGTGGCATCCGCCGCGTCAAGATCCTCGGCTGTGGAACCTCGTACCACGCCGGCATGATCGGCGCCTCGCTGATCGAGGGCCTGGCCCGCATCCCGGCCGACTCCGAGCCGGCCTCCGAGTTCCGCTACCGCAACCCGGTCGTGGACCCCGACACGCTCTACATCGCCGTCTCGCAGTCCGGTGAGACGTACGACGTGCTGGCCGCCGTCCAGGAGCTCAAGCGCAAGGGCGCCCGCGTCCTCGGCGTGGTGAACGTGGTCGGCTCCGCCATCGCCCGCGAGGCGGACGGCGGCGTGTACGTGCACGCCGGCCCGGAGGTCTGCGTGGTCTCCACCAAGTGCTTCACCAACACGGTCGTCGCCTTCGCCCTGCTCGCCCTGCACCTGGGCCGTATCCGCGACCTGTCGGTCGCCGACGGCAAGCGGATCATCGAGGGCCTGCGCAAGCTGCCCGGCCAGATCCAGGAGATCCTCAAGGGCGAGGAGGACATCAAGAAGCTCGCCGCCGTGTACGCGGACGCCAAGTCGATGATGTTCATCGGCCGTGTCCGGGGCTACCCGGTCGCCCTGGAGGCCTCCCTGAAGCTCAAGGAGATCTCCTACATCCACGCCGAGGCGTACCCCGCCTCCGAGCTCAAGCACGGCCCGCTCGCGCTCATCGAGCCCGCCATGCCGACCGTCGCGATCGTCCCGAACGACTCCCTGCTGGAGAAGAACCGGGCCGCGATGGAGGAGATCAAGGCCCGCAGCGGCAAAATCCTCGCGGTCGCGCACCAGGAGCAGGAGAAGGCGGACCACACGATCATCGTCCCGAAGAACGAGGACGAGCTCGACCCGATCCTGATGGGCATCCCGCTCCAGCTCCTCGCCTACCACACCGCCCTGGCCCTCGGCCGGGACATCGACAAGCCGCGCAACCTCGCCAAGTCCGTCACGGTCGAGTAAATCCCGCCCGTGACAACGGCAGCGACAATTGAGCAACCCCCGCGGCGAGCAACCACCTCCGCGAGAGCGGCGGCGGTTTAGCCGCAAAAGGGGGCGACCCCCGGCGCGTGCCACCAACGCGCCGGGGGTCACCCTTTTCGTACGGCCGGTGCCGCCCTTGCACCGGCCTCAGTGGCCGCTTCAGCCGGTGGCCGTCACACCCCGGCCCGCGGCGCGCCCTTTGAGCGTCGGCCACTTGGCGAGCGACGCGGTCGCGCCGTACCAGGCGCCGAGGCCCGCCAGCGCGGCAGCCCAGCCGCCGATCCGCCCGAGCGCGGAGGCGTCCGCGAAGGCGCCGATGCCGGAGAGCAGCAGGGAGAGCGTCAGCAGCCCGTACACGCCCTGACCGAGCAGCCCGCTGCCGGAGGCGGCCGTGGTCAGGGTGAGCGACAGCATCGCCCACAGGACCATGAACAGCCCGGCGGCCTCGGCGGAGACCGCGCCGCCGTCCACTCCGTTGCCCCAGGCGAACCAGAAGGCGCCGAGGCCGGCGAAGGCGGTGCCGGTGCGGCCGTTGCCCGCGCGCAGTTCGAGGAGGCCGGCGGCGAAGAGGGCGACCCCGCCGACCCAGGTGGCGAGGGCCGCGGCGTCGGAGGCCGCGACGTTGTCGATCACACCGGTGCCGCCGACGCCGTACGCCAGCAGCGTCAGACCGAGTGCGAGGTGGCCGAGAGTAGAGGTGGTGCTCCCCGCAGAGACGTCGTTGTCCACGGCGGGCTCCCTTCATGCTCATGTGCAGTTGTGCTGCTTCCCAGCCACCTGGATATACCCTTCACAAGCGCACAACCCACCTCGCGGGGCGGCCGAATTTCGCCTACGGGGAGGGAAATTGACGCCGCATCACCGGCGGATAACGGCGGGGCTACGGGATGACGACGACCGGCCGCTGCGCGCGCCGCGCGAGCCGTCCGGCGACCGAGCCGAACATGCGGCCGACGATCCCGTGCGTGGAGCCGACGACGATGGCGTCGGCCGAGTACTCGCGGCCGACCTCCTCCAGCTCGTGGCAGATGTCCCCGCCGCGCTCGACGAGGATCCACGGCACCTCGGAGAGGTAGTCCGCACAGGCCAGCTCCAGACCGAGGACCTCGGTGCGGTGGTCCGGTACGTCGACGAAGACGGGCGGCTCGCAGCCGGCCCACACGGTGGTGGGCAGCCGGTTCGCCACGTGCACGATGATCAGGCCGGAGCCGGACCGCCGGGCCATGCCGATGGCGTACGCGAGCGCCCGCTCACTGGAGGTCGAGCCGTCGAAGCCGACCACCACTCCGTGCTGGAAGGCGGGGTCGCAGGAGTGGCGCGTCTCTTCCGCCGCGAGGGGGTCGACCGGGGAGTCGGCGACCTGCCTGCGGTCCGCGGGTTCAGGGAATTCGTGACCGGCCATCGGTGTCTCGGCGAAGAAGTCCTCTTGGGAAGGAGCAGGGGTGCAACGGTTGGCGGCGGAGGTGTGTCCGGGAATCATCTTCCCAACCCCATACCCCCAAGGGTACGGCGGCACTCCTCCGCTGCCCAGTGCCCGCCACCCTGCTGCGGCGGCACACGGCGTTCCAGGGAGCATGCACGAGCCGGTCCCGTATGGCAATGCCGGATGCCCCTTACAGCGGTCCGCCGCCCGCCGCCGGGACCGCCCCGGAACCGCCCCGACCGCACCGCCACGGCCTCCCCACCGGCGCCGTGGCCACCCGGGCGGCCACTCACCAGCCCAGGCGGCCACTCACCGGCCCGGGCGGCCGGAGGCCCGCAGGCGCCCGGCCCGCCGGACGGCCACCCCGCCGCCACCCCGCCGGGACGGCCACCCCGCGCCGCGCACCTGCCGTAGCCGCCCGACCACGCTCCGCAGCCGGGCCCGCCCCCCCCCTGCCCGGCCATCCGGCCCCGGGGGCAGTGACCGGGGCGGCCGGTCGTCGTTGGCCACACGGTCCGACCGGTCATACCGCAGCCAGCAGGGAGCCCCCGTGCCCGCACACCCGCCCGCCCCCGCCCCGTCGTCCGCGTCCGAGTCGGCGAGCGACGTGGTCCGCTGGGCGGCCTTCAGTTGCGCCCTGGTCCCCGTGATCCTCCTCGTGTACGGCACGTCCTTCGGCGGCGCCGCCGGGACCGCCGTCGGGCTGGCCGCCGTGACCGCCGCCTGCCGGGTGCTGCTGCGCCGCTCGGAGCGGATGGCCGAGGAGAGCCGGCGGCCGGCCGCGCCGCACCGCGGCGGCCGGCACTCGCGACCCGGCACCGGAGCGCACCGAGGGGGCCGCCGCGGTGCGGGGTGTGCGCCCGTGGACTGACGCGTTCGCACACTCGCGCCCGTATGTTTTCAGCCAACTTCAGCGCACTGGCCATTCCTTGCCAGAATGGCCTGCCAACCCCCTTGTCACCAGGCGAGAAAGGACCGAGGGGGCCGCTCGCACCCTACGTGGATGGGCCATGCGCGCGAGGCGCACTTCCCTGCGGAGTCCGCGAGTGGAACGCTTCGTGATCGAATGCTTCGCGCCAAGTTGCCTTGTCGACATAGTGCCGAATACGGAACTTGTCGCTCCGGTGCCACGGGACACAGTAGATTCGATCATGACTATCGAAGACTGGGGACTCGTGCAAAACCGAGGGGAATCGTGCAGGAGCGACAGGACCTAGGAGACGCGAACACCGAGGGGGGCTTAGCGTCATGAGCCAGGACTCCGCCGCACCGGAGACCGGACGCAAACTGTCCGGCCGGCGCCGTCGCGAGGTCGTCGCAGTGCTGCTGTTCAGCGGCGGCCCCATCTTCGAGAGTTCGATCCCACTCTCGGTGTTCGGGATTGACCGCCAGGACGCCGGAGTTCCGCGCTACAGGCTGCTCGTCTGCGCGGGCGAGGACGGACCGCTGCGGACCACCGGCGGGCTCGAACTGACCGCGCCGTACGGGCTGGAGGCCATCAGCCGGGCCGGCACCGTCGTCGTACCGGCCTGGCGGTCGATCACCTCGCCGCCACCGGCCGAGGCGCTCGACGCGCTGCGCCGCGCACACGAGGAGGGCGCCCGCATCGTCGGCCTGTGCACCGGCGCGTTCGTGCTCGCCGCCGCCGGTTTACTGGACGGGCGGCCCGCCACCACGCACTGGATGTACGCGCCGACGCTCGCCAAGCGCTATCCGTCGGTCCATGTGGACCCGCGGGAGCTGTTCGTCGACGACGGCGACGTACTCACCTCCGCCGGAACGGCGGCCGGGATCGACCTCTGTCTGCACATCGTGCGCACCGACCACGGGACGGAGGCGGCCGGGGCACTCGCCCGCCGGCTCGTCGTGCCGCCCCGGCGCAGCGGCGGACAGGAGCGTTATCTCGACCGGTCGCTGCCGGAGGAGATCGGCGCCGACCCGCTGGCCGAGGTGGTCGCCTGGGCGCTGGAGCACCTCCACGAGCAGTTCGACGTGGAGACGCTGGCGGCCCGCGCGTACATGAGCCGGCGGACCTTCGACCGGCGCTTCCGCTCACTGACGGGGTCCGCCCCGCTCCAGTGGCTGATCACCCAGCGGGTGCTCCAGGCGCAGCGGCTGCTGGAGACGTCCGACTACTCGGTCGACGAGGTGGCCGGGCGCTGCGGCTTCCGCTCGCCCGTCGCGCTGCGCGGGCACTTCCGCCGCCAGCTCGGCTCCTCGCCCGCCGCCTACCGGGCCGCCTACCGGGCCCGGCGCCCGCAGGGCGACCCGGCGGGGCCGTCGGGGCCGCCGGGCATGGTGGAGTCGATGGTGCCGTCCCAGGTGCCGTCGGCGGCGAGACGGGCGGCCGCGGCGTCCACCGCGGCGGGCCCGACGGCGACCTCCGCGGCCCCGCCGGAGCACGGGCACGGCCACGCACACGGGCACGGCAAGGCGCACGCGGACGCCTTCACGGGCGGCCGGGCGGCCCTCCCGGGCCAGCGCAGCGCGCCGTAGCGGGCGCCCACCGCCATCGAGGGGCGGCCGTCGAGGGGAAGCGGACACGCGTCCCCCCGGCGGCCGCCCCTCTAAGGTAGGACGCATGAACGATCGCATGGTGTGGATCGACTGCGAGATGACCGGGCTCTCGCTGACGGATGACGCACTCATCGAGGTGGCCGCACTGGTCACCGACTCGGAACTGAACGTACTCGGTCAAGGTGTGGACATCGTGATCCGCCCGCCGGACGCGGCGCTGGAGACCATGCCCGACGTGGTGCGCCAGATGCACACCGCCTCGGGGCTGCTGGACGAGCTCCCCCACGGCACCACCCTCGCCGACGCCGAGGAGCAGGTCCTCGCCTACGTACGCGAACACGTCAAGGAGCCCGGCAAGGCCCCGCTGTGCGGGAACTCGGTCTCCACCGACCGCGGCTTCCTGCTGCGTGACATGCCGACGCTGGAGGACTACCTCCACTACCGGATCGTCGATGTCTCCTCGGTCAAGGAGCTGGCCCGCCGCTGGTACCCGAGGGCGTACTTCAACAGTCCGGAGAAGGCCGGCAACCACCGGGCGCTCGCCGACATCCGTGAGTCCATCGCCGAGCTGCGCTACTACCGCGAGGCGATCTTCGTCCCGCAGCCCGGCCCGGACTCGGAGACGGCGAAGCAGATCGCCGCGCGCCACGTCCTGCCGGAGTAGCCCGGCGACCGGCTCCCGGGCACGTCACCCGGCCGCCCGAAAGGCGGGAGCGAGCACCCTCCCGGACCCTGTACACTTTTTCTCGGCCGGTCGGGAAAAAGACCGGTCGTGGTGGGTATAGCTCAGTTGGTAGAGCACCTGGTTGTGGTCCAGGATGTCGCGGGTTCGAGTCCCGTTACTCACCCTGATCGATCGAGGCCCCGGTTCATGGAACCGGGGCCTCGGCCGTTTCCGGGCGACGTCGTTCCCGGCGAGGTCCGGCAACGCTTCCCCGCGCAGTGGCGACTGTGAGGTACGCAACACGACCCTCTCCCCCACAGGAGGAATCGTGCACCACCCACAGCACCGGATCCCCCGCACGAGACGTCGCCGTTCCGCCCTCATGGCCACCGTCACCGTCTGTGCCCTTCACGCGTCCCCCGCCGTGGCGGCCGAGGCCGCGGCCGCCCGGCAGGTGGAGCGGCTCGACCGGGGCGTCGTCAGCGTCCACACCGGGACCGGCAACCTGGTCGGCTGGCGGTGGCTCGGCACCGACCCCGACACCGTGGCGTTCAACGTCTACCGGGCCGGTACGAAGGTGAACGCCACGCCCGTCACCGGCGCCACCAGCTACTTCCACCCCGGCGCGCCCAGCCACGCCGACTACACCGTCCGCGCCGTCGTGGACGGCGTCGAGCAGGGCGACTCCGTCCACGCCGTGCAGTTCCGGGCCGGCTACAAGGACGTGCCCATCACGCCGCCCGCCGGGGGCACGACGCCGGACGGGGTGGCGTACACGTACGAGGCGAACGACGCGTCCGTCGGCGACCTCGACGGCGACGGCGCGCTGGACTTCGTCCTCAAGTGGCAGCCCACCAACGCCAAGGACAACTCGCAGTCCGGCCACACCGGCAACACGGTCGTCGACGGCATCCGGCTCGACGGCACCCGGCTGTGGCGGATCGACCTGGGGCGCAACATCCGCTCCGGCGCGCACTACACACAGTTCCAGGTGTACGACTACGACGGCGACGGGCGGGCCGAGGTCGCCATGAAGACCGCCGACGGGACCGTCGACGGGACGGGGAAGGCCATCGGCAACGCGTCCGCCGACCACCGGAACGGCAGCGGGTACGTCCTCGCCGGGCCCGAGTACCTCACCATGTTCAACGGCCGTACCGGAGCCGCCATGGGGACGGTCGACTACGTGCCGCCGCGCGGCAACGTGGCGTCCTGGGGCGACGGTTACGGCAACCGCGTCGACCGGTTCCTCGCCGGGACCGCGTACCTGGACGGCACCCGGCCCTCGCTCATCATGGCGCGCGGGTACTACACCCGGACCGTGATCGCGGCCTGGGACTGGCGCGAGGGGCGGTTCACCCGGCGCTGGACCTTCGACTCCAGCTCCTCGACGAACGCGGGCAAGGGCTACGACGGGCAGGGCAACCACAGCCTGTCGGTGGCGGACGTGGACGGCGACGGGCGGGACGAGGTCGTGTACGGGGCGATGACCGTGGACGACAACGGCAACGGGCTGTGGACGACGCGGCTCGGGCACGGAGACGCGGGCCACGTCGGGGACCTGAACCCGGCCCGGGCGGGGCTGGAGTACTTCAAGGTGTCCGAGGACAGCGCCAAGCCCGGCTCCTGGATGGCCGACGCCCGTACCGGTCAGATGCTGTGGCAGACCGCGTCGGGCGGCGACAACGGCAGGGGCGTCTGTGCCGACGTCCACGCCGGCTCGCCCGGCGCCGAGTCGTGGTCGGCCACCGACACCACGCTGCGCTCGGCGACCGGGGCCCCGCTCGGGCGGGAGCCGTCGAGCGTCAACTTCGTGAGCTGGTGGGACGGGGACACCACCCGTGAGCTGCTGGACGGCACCCGGATCGACAAGTACGGCACCGGTGGTGACACCAGGCTGCTGACCGGCGCCTCCGTGGCGTCCAACAACGGCACCAAGGCGACCCCGGCGCTCTCCGGTGACATCCTCGGCGACTGGCGCGAGGAGGTGGTGTGGCGTACGTCGGACAACCGGGCGCTGCGGATTCACTCGACGCCGTACGAGACGGGCACGAGGATCACCACCCTGCTGCACGACACCATGTACCGCACGGGGCTGGCGTGGCAGAACACCGCCTACAACCAGCCCCCGCACCCGAGTTTCCACATCGGGGCCGGGATGCGCGCGGCACCCCGGCCGGCGGTCACCACCCCGGTCACCGCCCCGTAGCGTCGCCGTAGTCGATGCCTGACGGCGCCGTTGCCGGGGTCCACCTGTTGCGAGCGCCAGGCCGAGGAGGAGGTTGCGCGTTCTGGTGTTCCGCCTTCTGCGCACGGGGGCTTCCTCTCGGAGTGGGGAATCGTCGTGCACAAGCCTTGAACCAGTGGGAGCGCTCCCACTATGAGGAGAGGGAGGCGAGCGGTCAAGGTGCTTGAAGAGTCGAAGAAAATCGACAGCGAAAATTGACGGCCCCTCTGTTCCTTGACGGAACTTGCCGCTACGGTCTGCTGCACCAGTGGGAGCGGTTCCATTTTTTCGGTCGGCGCATGGTCGCACGGGCCTTCGCACGCCCACCGGGCGCTCGCTCCTCCCACCACCCGCCGCGGCTCGTGGCAGGTGACTCGGCGACGCGCTCGTACGCCTGATCAGCGACTGAGCGACTCAGCGACGACCACGGCACGTCCCCGCACGTTCCGCATGTTCCGCACGTCTCCGTACGTCCGCATGTCTCCGCACGTCTCCGTACGTATCCGTCACAGGGCCGCGCGACCACCGACGCGCGCCCTCGACCGAGAGGTAGCACCGGACATGAGCCGCAGCAGAACCGCCGCACCGCCCTCCCGCCGCACCGCGTTACTGGCCGCCTGCACCCTGATGGCGGCGACCGGCGCCACCGCCACCGCGCTGAGCACCACGGCCGGCGCAGCCGCCCCGGGCTGCCGGGTCGACTACCAGGTCACCAACCAGTGGAGCACCGGCTTCGGCGCCAACGTCACCGTCACCAACACCGGTGACCCGGTGAGCTCCTGGACCCTGGAGTGGACCTACGCTGGCGACCAGCGCATCACCCAGTCCTGGAACGCGACCACCACGCAGACCGGCGCCGCCGTCACCGCCAGGAACGTGTCGTACAACGGCAGCCTGGCCACCGGTGGTTCCGCCTCCTTCGGCTTCAACGCCTCCTACAGCGGCACCAACGCCGTACCCACGACGTTCAAGCTGAACGGCGTGACCTGCAACGGCGGCCCGACGGACCCGCCGACCGACCCGCCGCCGCCCGTCGGCACCCGCGTCGACAACCCGTACGCGGGCGCCAAGGTGTACGTGAACCCCGAGTGGTCCGCGAAGGCCGCCGCCGAGCCGGGCGGCACCCGGATCTCCAACCAGCCGACCGGCGTCTGGCTGGACCGCACCGCCGCGATCAACGGTGTGAACGGCGGCATGGGCCTGCGCGCCCACCTCGACGAGGCGCTGCGCCAGAAGGGCACCGGCGAACTCGCCGTCCAGTTGGTCATCTACAACCTGCCGGGCCGCGACTGCGCCGCCCTCGCCTCCAACGGCGAGCTGGGCCCCACGGAGATCGACCGCTACAAGCGGGAGTACATCGACCCGATCGCGGCGATCCTGGCCGACCCGAAGTACGCGGGCCTGCGCATCGTCACGACGGTCGAGCTCGACAGCCTGCCGAACCTCGTCACGAACGTGACGCCGCGCCCGACCGCCACGCCGAACTGCGACGTGATGAAGGCGAACGGCAACTACATCAAGGGCGTGGGCTACGCGCTGGCCAAGCTGGGCGCCGTCAAGAACGTCTACAACTACGTGGACGCGGGCCACCACGGCTGGCTGGGCTGGGACGACAACTTCGGCGCGTCCGCCCAGCTCTTCAAGCAGGCGGCGACGGCCGAGGGCTCGACGGTCGCCAACGTGCACGGCTTCATCGTGAACACGGCGAACTACAGCGCGCTGAAGGAGGACCACTTCACGATCAACGACACCGTGAACGGCGTGTCGGTGCGCCAGTCGAAGTGGGTCGACTGGAACCGGTACACCGACGAGCTGTCGTACGCGCAGGCCATGCGGGCGGAGCTGATCCGGATCGGCTTCTCGTCGAACCTCGGCATGCTGATCGACACCTCCCGCAACGGCTGGGGCGGCACGGCCCGCCCGACCGGCCCCGGCGCGCAGACGAACGTCGACACGTACGTCGACGGCGGCCGCTACGACCGCCGTATCAACCCCGGCAACTGGTGCAACCAGGCGGGCGCCGGTCTCGGTGAACGCCCGAAGGCCGCGCCCGCGGCGGGCATCGACGCGTACGTCTGGATGAAGCCGCCGGGCGAGTCGGACGGGGCGAGCCGCGAGATCCCGAACGACGAGGGCAAGGGCTTCGACCGCATGTGCGACCCCACGTACACGGGCAACCCGCGGAACAACTACAACATGTCGGGCGCCCTCCCCGACGCCCCGCTCTCGGGCAAGTGGTTCTCGGCCCAGTTCCAGGAGCTGATGAAGAACGCCCACCCGGCGCTCTGACCACCGCCCGCCCTGACCCCGCCCCCGGTGACCGTCACGGCCACCGGGGGCGGACCCGGTCCGGTAAGACACCGCCCACCCGGGCCGGCCCACACGGCCAACGTGAACGAAACGCCCGCCCCGAGGGGCTGCCCCGCGTCACGTCGAGTCGCGGACCACCAGTTCCGTCGGCAGGACGACCTGGCTCGGCTCGGTGCCGGTGCCGGTGATCTCCTGGAGCAGTACGCGGGCCATGCGGCGGCCCATCTCCTCGATCGGCTGGCGCACGCTCGTGAGCGGCGGGTCCATGAGGCGGGCCACCGCCGAGTCGTCGACGCCGATGAGCGCCACGTCGTCGGGGACGCGCCGGCCCGCCTCGCGCAGCACGCTCCGGGCGCCCGCCGCCATGACGTCCGAGGCGGCGAAGACGCCGTCCACGTCGGGGCAGCGGTCCAGCAGCTCCCGCATGGCGCGGCGGCCGCCCTCCTCGGTGAAGTCGGCGGCGGCGACCAGCCGGTCGTCGGCCGGGAGGCCCGCCGCCTCGATGCCCTGGCGGTAGCCGTCGAGGCGGCAGCGTGCCACGTACATGTCGAGCGGTCCCGTGATGGTCGCGATCCGGCGGCGGCCCCGCCCGGTGAGGTGGTCGACGGCCGAGCGGCCGGCGCCCACGTTGTCGGAGTCGACGTAGGCCACGGGCTCGTCGCCGGACCGGCGGCCGTTCAGCACGGCGGGCAGGCCCAGTTCCCGCGCGAGGTCCGGCAGCGGGTCGTCCCCGTGGATGGACACCAGCAGCACACCGTCCACCCGCTGGGCGGACAGGTACTGCTCGAACCGCTGCCGCTCCTTGCTGGACCGGATCAGCGTCAGCAGGAGCTGCATGTCCGCGTCCGCGAGTTCGGCGCTGACGCCCCTGATGATGTCGAGGAAGTACGGCTCGGCGAACAGACGGGCCTCGGTCTCGGGTATCACCAGGGCGATGGCGTCCGTGCGGGCGCCGGCCAGCGCACGGGCGGCGCGGTTGGGGACGTACCCCAGCTCGGCGATGGCCTGGCCGACCGCCTCCTTCGCCCGGTCGCTGACCCGCGGCGACCCGTTGATCACCCGGGACACGGTGCCGCGCCCGACACCCGCCCGGGCCGCGACCTCCTCCAGCGTGGGCCTGCCGGTCTGCCGTCCACTCACCGCATCGGTCTCCCATCGAACCTTGAGCATCGAACATCGAAAGCCGGTGGCTGTCGTCAACCTAGAGGGTGCCCCTCCGCGGCGGCGAGCGGGAGTACCGGTTCGCAAACCCGTCATGGGAGCGCTCCCACCGTAGAGGAAAGCACCGCCGGCCGCCACCGACGACTTTGCGCACGCGCCTTGACACCCGTACCCGGCAGGCAGCAACCTTCCGGGCATGGCGCGGTGGGAGCGCTCCCACCACCGGACGAGGAGAGTGGAATGCGCACTTCCAGAAGTACCCGCGGCCGCCGCCGCCCCGCATCCGCGGCCGTCGCGGCGTTCATCGCCGGCGCGGCCCTGATCACCGGATGCAGCAGCGACGGCGGTGGCTCCGGCGGGGCCACCGGCGACGAGAAGATCACCCTGCGCATAGGAACCTTCGGTTCCTTCGGCTACGACGACGAGAACGGCGCCAAGCTCTACGCCGAGTACGAAAAGCTCAACCCGCACATCACGATCGTCGAGTCGAACGTCGCCGACGGCCAGAAGTACTGGGACACGCTGAAACTGCGCCTCTCCCGCAACAGCGGCCTCGCCGACATCCAGGCCATCGAGGTCGGCTACATCGCCGAGGCCATCGGACCCACCATGGCGAACAAGTGGGTGGACCTGTCCAGGACCGGCGGCGCGGACACCTCCGCCTTCCTCGACTGGAAGGTCAAGCAGGCGACGACGGCCGACGGCAGGGTCATCGGCCTCGGGACGGACATCGGGCCGATGGCCATCTGCTACAACAAGGACCTCTTCGCCAAGGCCAAGCTCCCCACGGACCGCACCGAGGTCGCCAAGCTGTGGGCGGGCGACTGGGCGAAGTTCGTCGCCACCGGCAGGACGTACCAGAAGAACGCCCCGGCCGGGACCGCGTTCCACGACTCCGCGAGCGGCCTGTTCAACGCCGTGCTCTCCAGCCAGCCGCAGCAGTACGCCAACGCCGAGGGCGAGCTCGACTACGAGAACAGCCCGGGTGTGCGCAAAGCCTGGGACCTGGCCGTCGAGGCCGCACAGGGCGGGATCACCGCCAAGCTGCGGCAGTTCGACGAGAAGGGCACCTGGAACGCCGGGTTCAAGAACTCCCGGTTCGCCACCGTGGCCTGCCCGAGCTGGATGACCGGCATCATCAAGGACCAGGCCGGACCGGCCAACAAGGGCAAGTGGGACATCGCGAGCCCACCGGTCGCCGGCAACTGGGGCGGCTCCTTCCTCGCCGTACCGAAGGCGGGCAAGCACACGGCGGAGGCCGCCAAGCTCGCCGCCTGGCTGACGGCGCCCGAACAGCACGCCAAGGTGTTCGGCGTCAACGGCAACATCCCGTCCACCAAGGAGACGCTCGCCTCGGCGGCCGTGCAGAACGCCAAGATCCCGTACTTCGGTGACACGCCCGTCGGCAGGATCTACTCGGAGGCCGCGGCCGGCATCACGCCCGCGCCGGTCAGCCGCTACGACGGCCAGGTGAAGACGTTCATCACCGACAACGGCATCCTCGACATCGAGCAGCGCGGGACGGCGCCGGACGCGGCCTGGGAGAACGTCAGGAAGCTGATCGACGACAAGATCGACCCGTGACCTGGAAGGACGCCCCCGTGGCCACCTCCGTCCGCGCGGCGGCCGACCGCGTGCCACCGCCCGATCCGCCCGCCGCCCGCGGGACCCCCGGGGCCGACTGGCGCAGTCGCCTCTACCGGTGGGACCTCAAGGCGTCCCCGTACGCGTTCGTCTCGCCGTTCTTCCTCTGCTTCGCCGCCTTCGGGCTCTTCCCCCTCGTTTACACGGGCTGGCTCTCGCTGCACCGCGTGGAGCTGGGCGGGGAGGCGGAGTGGCGCGGCTTCGGCAACTACACGGGTCTGTGGGACAGCGACTTCTTCTGGAACGCGCTGGCGAACACGTTCACCATCGGCGTCATCTCCACCGTCCCGCAGTTGCTGATGGCGCTGGGGCTGGCCCACCTGCTCAACTACCGACTGCGCGGCCGGGGGTTCTTCCGGGTCGCGGTCCTGGCGCCGTACGCCACGTCGATCGCCGCCGCGACGCTGGTCTTCGCCCAGTTGTTCAACAGCGACTACGGGCTGATCAACACCGTGCTGGGGTGGGTCGGGTTCCAGCCGGTCGACTGGGAGTCGTCCAAGTGGCCGGCCCAGGTCGCGATCTCGGTGATCGTCATCTGGCGGTGGACCGGCTACAACGCGCTCATCTACCTCGCCGCCATGCAGGCCGTGCCCCAGGACCTGTACGAGGCCGCCTCGCTGGACGGGGCGTCGCGCTGGCGGCAGTTCGTCAGTGTGACCATTCCGTCGATCCGTCCGACCATCCTGTTCACCATCGTGGTGTCGACGATCGGCGCGACCCAGTTGTTCGGTGAGCCGATGCTGTACGGCGGGAGCCTCGGGGTGAGCGGCGGCAGCGGGAACCAGTTCCAGACGCTGAGCCTGCTGATGTACGAGAAGGGCTGGGTGACCGGGGCGCTGGGGCAGGCGTCCGCCATCGCGTGGGTGATGTTGCTGATCCTGCTGGTGATCGGTGCCGTCCGGCTGCTCATCGCCAAGCTGAACAGGGAGACGGCGTGAAGATGAAGCAGGTGGCGGGGCGTCAGCACCACGCCGGGCCGCTGACGTACGTCCTGCTGGGGCTGGCCACCCTGGTCTCGCTCTTCCCGCTGTACTGGAACCTCGTCGCCGCCTCGCACACCGGTGAGCGGGTCGTGGCGGCTCCGGCGCCGCTGCTGCCGGGACCGCACCTCCTGGACAACCTCACCTTCGCCTGGAACCAGGTGGACATGGGTGAGGCGCTGGTCAACACCACGGTGGTGGCCGGGCTGGTGGCGGTGTCGACGGTGGTCTTCTCCACGCTCGCGGGTTTCGCCTTCGCCAAACTGCCGTTCCGGGGCCGCAATGTACTGCTGGCGCTGGTGGTGGCGACGATGACGATCCCGCCGCAGCTCAGCGTGATCCCGCTGTACCGGATCATCACCGACCTGGGGTGGGTGGACCAGCTCCAGTCGGTGGTGCTGCCGTCGCTGGTGGCGGCGTTCGGGGTGTTCTTCATGCGCCAGTACCTGCTGGAGGCGCTGCCCGTGGAGCTGGTGGAGGCGGCGCGGGTGGACGGGGCGCACAGCCTGCGGATCATCTGGCACGTCGTCTTCCCGGTGGCGCGGCCCGCCATGGCCGTGCTGGGCATGCTGGTCTTCGTGCAGGCCTGGAACGACTTCTTCTGGCCGTTCATCGCGCTGACGCCGGACGGCGATCCGACGCTCCAGGTGGCGCTGGCCGGGCTCGGCTCGGGGAACCACACCGTCAACCAGGCGATCGTGCTGACCGGCGCGCTGCTCTCCACCCTGCCGCTGCTGCTGGTGTTCGCGGTGCTCGGCAAGCACATCGTGGGTGGCATCACCTCGGGCGCGGTCAAGAGCTGACCGCGCGCGGTCGATTCCGTACGTACCACCATTCTCATTCTGCGTTGGGAGCGCTCCCGTATGACTGCGTCCGATTCCCTGCCGCTGACGGCGACCCGCCGGTTTCCGCCCGGTTTCCTGTGGGGCGCGGCCACCGCCGCGTACCAGATCGAGGGGGCGGCGGCCGAGGACGGCCGTACCCCGTCCATCTGGGACACCTTCTCCCGTACGCCCGGGAAGGTCTTCGAGGGCCATACGGGCGATGTGGCGGTCGACCACTACCACCGGTTCCGTGACGATGTGGCGCTCATGGCGGACCTGGGGCTGAGCGCGTACCGCTTCTCCGTCTCCTGGTCGCGGGTGCAGCCGACCGGGCGCGGCCCCGCCGTGCAGAAGGGCCTGGACTTCTACCGCCGGCTGGTGGACGACCTGCTCGCGCACGGCATCGAGCCGGTCCTGACCCTGTACCACTGGGACCTGCCGCAGGAGCTGGAGGACGCGGGCGGCTGGCCGCACCGGGCCACGGCCGAGCGGTTCGCCGAGTACGCCGGGATCGTCGCCGGCGCGCTCGGTGACCGCGTCGGCCGCTGGACCACCCTCAACGAGCCCTGGTGCAGCGCCTTCCTCGGGTACGGCTCCGGCGTCCACGCCCCGGGGCGCACCGACCCGGTCGCCGCCCTGCGCGCCGCCCACCACCTGAACCTGGGGCACGGGCTGGCGGTCCGGGCGCTGCGCGCCGCGCTGCCGCCGCGCGCGGAGATGTCCGTCTCGCTGAACCTGCACGAGCTGCGGCCGCTCACCTCGGCGCCCGTGGACCTGGACGCGGTGCGCCGGATCGACGCGGTGGGCAACCGGATCTGGCTCGGGCCCATGCTGAACGGCGCCTACCCGGACGACCTGGTGCGGGACACCGCCCACCTCACCGACTGGGGGTTCATCCGTCCCGGCGACCTCACCGACATCCACCAGCCCCTGGACACCCTGGGCATCAACTACTACACGCCCACCGTGGTGGCGGCGGCCCGCGAGGGCGCCGAAGGGCCGCGCGACGACGGCCACGGCGCCAGCGCGTACTCACCCTGGCCGGGCTCGGAGGACGTCGCCTTCCACCAGCCGCCCGGCGAGCGGACCGCGATGGGCTGGGCCGTCGACCCGACGGGCCTGTACGACCTGCTGCTGCGGGTGGCCGGTGAGTACCCGGGCCTGCCGCTGCTGATCACCGAGAACGGCGCGGCGTACGAGGACGAGGTGGCCGCCGACGGCTCGGTCCACGACCCGGAGCGCCTCGCGTACGTGCACGGCCACCTGGACGCGGTGCACCGGGCGATCTCCGACGGGGCGGACGTGCGCGGGTACTTCCTGTGGTCGTTGCTGGACAACTTCGAGTGGGCGTACGGCTACGCGAAGCGGTTCGGCGCGGTGCACGTCGACTACGACACGCAACGGCGTACGCCGAAGTCCACGGCCCACTGGTACGCGCGCGTGGCCCGTTCCGGTGAACTGCCCGCGCTCGACGGGGCGTAACCGGCACCGGTGGGTTCAGGCCGAGGCGCCCGGGCCGGCCCGGGCGCCTCGGCGCGTCGCGCTCCCGTTTGCGTACAGAATCGGCTCATGCGCGCACACATCCGCCGGTTCCGGAGGCGGGCCCTGCTGCTCGCGGCCGTCGTGGCGCTCGGCGCGGCCCCGGCCGCCGGCTGCGCCCACGGCGACCCGGCCGGCCGGACCACGCTGACCGTGGGCCTGTTCGGGACGTTCGGGTACGAGGAGGCCGGGCTCTACGCCGAGTACATGAGGCTGCACAAGGACGTCGTCATCGAGCAGACGTCCATCCAGCGCAACGAGAACTACTACCCGCAGCTCCTCACCCACCTGGTCTCCGACAGCGGCCTGGCCGACATCCAGGCCGTCGAGGCGATCAACATCGCGGAGGTCACGGCCACCCAGGCGGACAAGCTGGAGGACCTCGGCAGCGCGCCCGGGGTGCGCCGGGAGGACTTCCTGCCGTGGAAGTGGGCGCAGGCCACCACGAGGGACGGCCGCACGGTCGGGCTCGGCACCGACATCGGGCCGCAGGGCGTCTGCTACCGCAAGGACCTCTTCGCCGGGGCCGGGCTGCCGACCGACCGGGAGGCGGTGGGCCGGCTCTGGGCGGGCCACTGGCGGAAGTTCCTGGAGACGGGCAAGCGGTACCGGGCGAAGGCCCCGGCGGGCACCGCGTTCACCGACTCGGCCTCGGGCGTCCTGTCGGCCATCACCGGCAGCAGCGCCCGGCGGTACTACGACGAGGACGGCACCGTCGTCTACAAGACGAACCCGGCCGTGCGCGAGGCGTGGGACATCGCCGCCTCGTTCGCCACCGAGGGGCTGACGGCCCGGCTCCAGCAGTTCACGCCCGCCTGGGACCAGGCGTTCGCGAACGGCACGTTCGCCACCGTCTCCTGCCCCGCCTGGATGCTCGGCTACATCGAGGACAAGGCGGGCCCGGCGGGCGAGGACAAGTGGGACGTGGCGGCCGCGCCCCGGCCCGGCAACTGGGGCGGTTCCTTCCTGGTCGTACCGAGGTCGGGCGAGCACCGGGCGGAGGCGGCGCGGCTGGCGGCCTGGCTGACGGCGCCCGCGCAGCAGGCCAAGCTGTTCCAGCGGCGCGGCAGCTTCCCCAGCGCGTCCGCCGCCCACGCCCTCCCGGCCGTCGCGGGGGCGAGGCACCCGTACTTCGGCGACGCCCCGATCGGCCGGATCTACACCCGTGCCGCTCAGGGCGTCCCGGTGACGGTCCTCGGCCCGAAGGACCTGGTCATCGCGCAGAACCTGGCCGACGTCGGCATGCTCCAGGTGGACCAGAAGGGCCGGCGGCCCGAGGACGGCTGGGACGAGGCGGTCAGGACCATCGACAACGCACTGGACCTGTGAGCGCCATGGCGAGCGACACGACGACGACCCCCTTGCCGGAGCCCCGCGTGGAGCGGATCGCCCCGCGCGGGCGCACGCGCCGGTGGGGCGCGCGGTGGACCCCGTACGCGTACATCGCGCCGTTCTTCGTCCTCTTCGCCGCGTTCGGGCTCTTCCCGCTCCTGTACACCGGCTGGGCCTCGCTGCACCGGGTGGAGCTGACCGCGCCCACCGACATGGAGTGGGTGGGGCTGCGCAACTTCTCCCGCCTGCTGGAGGACGAGTTCTTCTGGAACGCCCTCGGGAACACGGTCACCATCGGGCTGCTGTCCACCGTCCCGCAGTTGCTGATGGCCCTCGGCATCGCGCACCTGCTCCACCACCGGCTGCGCGGCTCGATGTTCTTCCGCGTCGTCGCCCTCACTCCGTACGCCACGTCCGTCGCGGCCGCGACGCTCGTGTTCGTGCTGCTGTTCGGCCGGGACTTCGGCTTCGTCAACTGGGCGCTGGGGTTCGTCGGCATCGACCCGGTGGACTGGCAGAACGGCCGGTGGACCTCCCAGATCGCGGTGTCGACGATCGTCATCTGGCGGTGGACCGGCTACAACGCGCTGATCTACCTCGCCGCGATGCAGGCCGTGCCCGGCGAGCTGTACGAGTCGGCGGCGCTGGACGGCGCCTCGCGGTGGCGGCAGTTCGTGCACGTGACGGTGCCGTCGCTGCGGCCGACGATCCTGTTCACGTGCGTCGTGTCGACAATCGGCGCCACCCAGTTGTTCGGGGAGCCGCTGCTGTTCAACGGCAGCGCGGGCGCGACGGGCGGCTCGGAGCACCAGTTCCAGACGCTCGGGCTGTACCTGTACGAGCAGGGCTGGGTGAACCTGCACCTGGGCCGCGCTTCGGCGATCGCGTGGGCGATGTTCCTGATCCTCGTCCTCCTCGGGGCGGCCGTCGCACTGATCAACGCCTACCGGAGGAGGAGGTCGGGTTGAGGGCTCGTCCGGGCTGGATGACGTACGCCGTGCTCGTCGTCTTCGCCGTGCTGTCGTTGTTCCCGCTCGTGTGGACGGCGATCGCGGCGTCCAGCAGCAACGGCCGGCTGGCGCGGACACCGCCGCCCTTCTGGTTCGGCGGCAATCTCCTCAAGAACCTGGGCATCGCCTGGACCGACGCCGACATGGGCCTGGCGCTGCTCAACACGACGATCGTGGCGGGCACGGTCGCGGCGGGCACGGTCCTGTTCTCCACGCTCGCCGGTTTCGCCTTCGCCAAGCTGCGGTTCCGCTTCAAGAACGTGCTCCTGCTGCTGGTGATCGGCACGATGACGGTGCCGCCGCAGCTCAGTGTCGTCCCGCTGTTCATGCTGGTCGCCGAACTCTCCTGGACGGACCGGCTCCAGTCCGTGGTCCTGCCGGCGCTGGTGAGCGGCTTCGGGGTGTTCTTCATGCGCCAGTACCTGGTGCGGGCGCTGCCCACCGAGCTGATCGAGGCGGCCCGGGTGGACGGCGCGGGCGGCCTGCGGGTGGTGTGGCACGTCGTCTTCCCGGCGGCCCGGCCCGCGATGGCGGTGCTGGCCATGCTGACGTTCGTGATGGCCTGGAACGACTTCTTCTGGCCGATCATCGCCCTCACCCAGAGCAACCCGACGGTCCAGGTGGCCCTCACGTCCCTCGGCCGCGGCTACATCCCCGACCAGTCGGTCATCATGGCGGGCGCGCTGCTGGGCACGCTGCCGCTGCTGCTCGCGTTCGTGGTCTTCGGCCGGCAGATCGTCGGCGGCATCATGCAGGGCGCGGTGAAGGGCTGAGCCGGGAGCCGGGATGGGGCGCGCTCCGGCCGGGTGGGGGGCGGGCCCGGCCGGAGCGCTCGGCAGGTGGTCAGTTGTAGGCGGCGAACGCCTTGGTGAAGGCCAGCGGCTGCTGGAGGATCGAGCTGCACGTGGCGTCCGCGTGGTTCACGGCGCCGGCCGCGCACTGCTTGTCGCGGGTCGAGGACCACATCGACAGCCACCCGAGCCCCTTGGACTTCGCGAAGTCGACGAGCTGCGTGGCGTCGTCGACCTTGAAGATCTCGGTGGTGACGTCGTTGACGCCGATCATCGGGGTGACGGCGACGGTCTTCCAGGCGGCCGCGTCGGAGAGCCCGAGGACGCCCTTGATCTGCGCCTGGGTGGCGGTGGCGGCCTGGATGGCGTACTGGCCCATGTCGCCGCTGTACGCCGGGCCGTAGTCCATGGCCATGATGTTGACGGCGTCGATCCTCACGCCGTTCTTCTTGGCGTCGGCGAGGAGGTCCACGCCCGGCTGGGTCAGCCCCTCGGGCATGACGGGCAGGGTGAAGGACACGTCCAGGCCCGGGTGGGACTTCTGGAGCTGTGCGATGGCCTGGGCGCGGCGGGTGTTGGCCGCGGTGTCGGGCAGGGCCGCGCCCTCGACGTCGAAGTCCACCTTGGTGAGCCCGTACCGGTCGACGACCTTGCCGTACGCCTTGGCGAGGTCATCGGCGTTCGCGCAGTTGAGCGCCAGCTCGTGGCCCGCCGCGCCGCCGAACGACACCCGCACGTCACCGCCCTTGGCGCGCAGGGCGCCTATCTGGGCGGCGACCTTGTCGCTCGCCAGGTCGGTGACCCCGCCCCACAGGGGGGCGCAGGAGCCACCGGAGGTGATGAAGGCGAGGTTGAACTCCTTCACGCCCGTCTTGGCGGCGGTGTCGAGCAGGTCGTACGCGGGGTGGAGGGAGGTGTCGACGTACGGGGCGAACCGGGCGGCCGGTTGCTGTGCGGGCGGCGGGGTGGGGGTGCTCGCCGTCGGGGTGGGCGTGGGCTTGGTGGTCGCCGTCGGCGTGGGCGTCGGCTTGGGCTGTTCCGTCGGGCGGCCGCTGGGCTGGGGGGTGGGCCCGGGGTCGGCCGAGCACGTCGCCCTGTCGATGAGGCACTTCAC
The DNA here is from genome assembly GCF_055570965.1 of Streptomyces sp. NPDC031064. Classification (NCBI taxonomy): domain Bacteria; kingdom Bacillati; phylum Actinomycetota; class Actinomycetes; order Kitasatosporales; family Streptomycetaceae; genus Streptomyces; species Streptomyces sp. NPDC031064. Next base: position 190,228 of record NZ_JBVIGF010000008.1, on the reverse strand, counting down.
CGGGTCGCCCGCCCTGCCCGCCGCGCTGGTGACGAAGCCGACCGTGACGGAGGCGCCGGGGGCCAGCTCCTTGTTCCAGCTCGCGGGCTTCACGGTGACGTGCTGCCCGTCCACGGTGTGGTCGCCGTTCCACAGGGAGCCGATCTGCGTGCCGGCGGGCAGGTCGAATTCGAGGGTCCAGTCCGACTGGGCCTTGTCCGTCTCGTTGGTGATGACGTACTGACCGGTGTAACCGCCGTCCCAGGAGCTGGTCCTGGTGTACGCGGCTCCGACGGCCGCCGCCTGCGCGGTGCCGGTGAACGCGAACGCCGCGCCGCCGATCACCCCGGCCGCCACGACCGCGCCGATCGCCCTGGTCCTGCCGCTCGCCCTGCGCCGGTGCGTGGCCCTGTTGCCCGTGCTGCCCATCGCGTGCCTGCCTCCGTACTGCTGTGGGGGGTTGGTGGTGCGGCAGCACGCTAGCGAGCCGGAAACGGACAAATGTTCACTACAGGACGGCGGTTGAGGAACTTAGGTTCTGCTTAAGGGAGCCATGGGAGCCGATTAATGATGGGCACGGCGGTCAATGATGGGCACGGCGACGCCGGCTCACCCCGCGCCCGCGCCGCCGCCCCTCCGTCGTGGCGCGCCGCCCGTCCAGGCCGATCCACACGCGGACCTCCGTACCGCCCAGGACCGAGCGCCCGATGCGGACGTCGCCGCCCGTCGACTCGGCGACCCGCCGCACGATGTCCAGCCCGAGGCCCGTCGAGCCGTCCCGCGCCCCGCTGTTGCCGCGCGCCAGGGCGGCCTCCGGGTCGGCGATGCCGGGCCCCGCGTCCGAGACGAGGACGATGACGGCGTCGTCGCCGTTGTGGACGTCGACGGAGAAGGCGGTGCCCTCCGGGGTGTGCCGGAAGACGTTGCCCAGCAGCGCGTCCAGCGCGGCGACCAGCTCCGGGCGGGCGACCGGGATGCGTACGGGCCGGTCGACGCCCGCCAGGCGCACCTTGCGGCCCTCGTCCTCGGCAAGCGCGGACCAGAAGTCCATGCGTTCGCGCACGACTTCGGAGGCGTCGCACCCGGCGCCCGGCCCGGTCGCCTGGGTCTGCGGCTTGGCCTCCCTCGCCGTGCGGATGATGGTGTCGACCTCGCGTTCCAACTGCTCCACGGCCGCCCGTGTCTGGTCGGCGGCGGGCCCGTCGCCGAGCGAGGCGGCGTTGAGGCGCAGCACCGTCAGGGGCGTGCGCAGCCGGTGGGAGAGGTCGGCGGCGAGCTCGCGTTCGTTGGCGAGGAGCTGGACGACCTGGTCGGCCATCGAGTTGAAGGCGATGGCGGCGGACTTCAGCTCGGCAGGCCCGTCCTCGGGAACGCGGGCGCCGAGCTTGCCCTCGCCCAGGTCGTGGGCGGCGTGGGCGAGCCGCTGGGCGGGCTGCACCATGCGGATGCCGAGCCGGTCGGCGACGGCCACGGAGCCGACGACCAGCGCGACGCCCACCCCGGCGAGGATCAGCCAGGCGGTGGCGAGGCCGTTGGTGACCTCGCCCTCGGGGACGTACACCTCGACGATCGCGATCTGACCGGTGCTGATGGCGGTCGGCTGGAGCAGGGCGTAGCCGCCGGGGACCTCGGTGGTGGAGGCGCGCGGTACGCGCTGGACGGTGGCCAGGTCCTTCGCGGTGGCCCGGCCGGTGCCGATCTCCATGGGGCGGCTGCCCGGTTCGCCCGACGCCGGGATGTGCACGGCCAGGCGCCCGGCGGCGCCCGCCTGGGTGGAGGCGACGGCCCGGTCGAGCTGGGCGCGGTCGGTGGTGATGGACAGGGAGGTGCCGATGGCGGCGGCCTGCCGTTCAGCGTTGGTGAAGGCCCGGTCGCGGGCCATCTCCTTGATGACGAGCCCCAGCGGCACGGCGAACGCCACCACGACCATCACCGTGACGGCCAGCGCCACCTTGACGAGCGCCCACCTCACAGCGGCGGCTCCAGCTTGACCCCCACGCCCCGAAGGGTGTGCAGGTAGCGGGGCTTGGCGGCCGTTTCGCCCAGTTTCCGCCGCAGCCATGACAGATGTACGTCGATGGTCTGGTCGTCCCCGTACGACTGCTGCCACACCTCGGCGAGCAGTTCCTTGCGCGGGACGACCACGCCGGGCCGTGCGGCGAGGAAGGCCAGCAGGTCGAACTCCCGGCGCGTCAGGTCCAGCCGCACCCCGTCCAGTTCCGCCTGGCGCCGCAGCGGGTCGACGGTGAGGCCGCCGACCTGGAGGACGCTGCTCGGGGGCGCCTCGCCGGTGGCCGCGCGCGAGCGCCGCAGCACCGCGGCCATCCGGGCGGACAGGTGCTCCACCGAGAACGGCTTGGTGAGGTAGTCGTCGGCGCCGTCGTTGAGGAGCCGGACGATCTCGGCCTCGTCGTCCCGCGCGGTGGCGATGATCACGGGTACGTCGGTGATGCCGCGCAGCATCTTCAGCGCCTCGGACCCGTCCAGGTCGGGCAGTCCGAGGTCCAGGATGACGACGTCGAAGCGGAAATGGGCGACCTCGCGCAGCGCCTCCAGTGCCGTGCCGACGCTCCGTACGGTGTGGGAGGCCTCGGTCAGGTGCCGGATGAGGGCGGAGCGCACGAACTGGTCGTCCTCGACCACGAGCACACTTGCCATGGGCGGCACCGTACGCCATACGGCGGAATGAGGGGGACCGGTGTTGACCTCTGGGGCGTGTGGTGCAGGATGGCCCGGATGCGTAGAGGACTCGTACATGCCATGGCGTGGTCGCTCGCCACGGGCGCGGCGGTCACTCTGTCGTGGTGGGGCGTGCACACGGTGATGGCGGGGACGGCGTACGACCCGCCGCGCGCCCTGCCGATCACGGCCGACCGCCCGGCGGCGACGACGCCGAGCGTGGCGCCGCAGGCGTCCTCCACGCGGCGCCCGAAGCCGTCCCGGACGCCGAGCCCCACGCCACCCCCGGCGTCCTCCGCCGCCCCGGACCGTGAGCCGTCGGCCACCCCGCCGCGCCGGTCGTCACCGCCGCCGACCACGCCGCCCGTGAGCACCGGCGACGTGAAGAGCTACACGGTCGACGGCGGCCGGGTGGCCTTCGACATCGGCGCCTCGTCCGCCGAGCTGGTCTCGGCGACCCCGGCGTCTGGCTGGCAGATGCAGGTGTGGAAGCAGCCGACGTACATCCGCGTGACGTTCAGCCGGGACGGCAAGGAGATCGACGTGTTCTGCACGTGGCACGACCACGCGCCGACGGTGCAGATCGAGGAGCGCGAGCGCTGAGCGCCGGGCGCTCAGTCCTCCTCGACCCGGTACGCCGTCGTCCAGGTGGCGCCGCAGCGGCAGTGGTAGTGCTCGATGAGCTCCCCGCTCTCGGAGACGCCCATGCCCTGGTGGACGCGAACATGGACATGCGTACCCATGAGTGCCTCTCTCTGCCATCGGGGACAATTGACCGATTTTCGCCAGGGCGTCTCATTGCGGCAAGGAAGCGTCCACCATGCGGACGTGACCTTTGCGGCCTTCAGCGGAACACCGAGGGGGGCGGTACGGGTGAGTCCTTGGCGCTCGCGTCGGTGACGGCGACCGCCCCGCCCGTGAAGTCGGTCAGCCCCCGCCCGTGCTCGACCCTCCCCGGGTGCGGGTCGGTCGCGACCCGGCGGGTCAGTTCGGCGACCGGCAGGGCGGTGTCGGAGGCGACGAGCACGGCGTTGCCGAAGCGGCGTCCGCGCAGCACGGCCGGGTCGGCGGCCAGCGCCAGCTCGGGGAAGACGGCGGCGGCGGTGGCGACCTGGCCGCGCACGTGGGCCAGCGGCGGCCCGTCGGCGAGGTTGGCGGCGTAGTGCCCGCCGGGTGCCAGGACGCGCCGCACCTCGGCGAGGAACTCGGTGCTGGTGAGGTGCGCGGGGGTACGGGCCCCGCTGAAGACGTCGGCGATGACCAGGTCCGCCCAGCCGTCCGGCAACTTGCCCAGCCCGGCGCGGGCGTCGGCGCCGCGCACCCGGATGCGGGCGGCCGGGTCGAGCGGCAGTTCGCGGCGCACGAGCTGGACGAGGGGCGCGTCGAGCTCGACGATCTGCTGAGTGGAACGGGGCCGGGTGGCGGCCACGTACCGGGCGAGGGTGAAGGCACCGCCACCGAGGTGGACCACCCGGAGGGGCCGGCCGGGCGGGGCGACGAGGTCGGCGACATGGCCGAGGCGCCGCTGGTACGCGAAGCTCAGCCGGGCCGGGTCGTCGAGGTCCACGTGCGACTGGGGCGCCCCGTCGATGAGCAGCGTCCAGGCCCGTGCGCGCTCCGGGTCGGGTATGAGTTCGGCGACCCCGCCGGCGACGGCCTCGACGACGGCCTCGGCCGCCGCCGCACGCCCACGCCGCTTGTTCCTTGCCATCCGCCCATTATCGGCGCTCGGCCCCGGAGCCCGGCCCGGACCGCGCCAGGCCAACGGGCGCGGGGCCGACCACGCCGGGCGTCCGGCGTGCCGGGCCGACCACGCCGGGCGTCCGGCGTGCCGGGCCGACCGCGCCGGGCACGCTCGAACGGCCCGGCGGGGCGACCGGCCGGGCGGGGCGGAGAGGGGCCTAACGGCAGTTGTCGGCGGCCTCGATCAGGCGGGCGGCCTCGCCGAGCGCCTCGCGCAGGACCACGGGGTCGGTGACCGGGCCGGTGTCGGTCGGGGGCAGCAGCCAGCCGGTGCCGGAGACGGGGGGCTCCGGCTGGGCGCCGGGGAGAGGAGGGATCCGCAGGCCGCGCCCGGAGGTCCGGGTGCAGGCGCTGCCCGGCATGTCCCAGCCGGCGGCGGTGCCCGGCGGCACCAGGAAGCCGAGGGTGTCGCACGACCCGTCGTGCAGCACGGGTCCGACGACGGGGGCGCCACCGCGCCGCAGGATGTCGACCGCTTCGAGGCCCTGACGGGCCGGGACGGTCACCAGATCACAGGGCTCGCCCCCGGGCGGGGCGCTCGCGTCGGGTGTGGGCCAGTGCTGCGCGGTGGTCCCTGACGCACCGCCGGATTGCGGGTTCGCCTGCATGCCGACCTCCAACAAGGGGTCCCCTCCTCGCTCGAGTCCCCGTATGGAGACACGTTGCGTCTCTCCACATGGTTCAACGCCCATGCGCGTCAACGGCTACGGCGGCACGCCGCCGCAAAGGATGGCAGTTCATGGCGGATCGTGGGTGAGATATCCCGTTTGTAGCCAAACAGCGCGTAGCCGGACCGTCACAGCAGGTACGTTCTTGCCCCGCCGGAACAACGGCAGTGCAGTACGCAGGAGAGGGCTCGGCCATGGCGTCGTCACGGGCAGTTCCCAATCTCGCCTTCCGCCGACTGCGCGGGCAGCGCTCCGCGGGGGAGTTCGCCGCCGCGGTCCGCCGGGCCGCCCGGGAGATCGGCGAACAGGTCGCGTGCGACGCCCGCTACATCGGGCGCGTGGAATCGGGCGAGATCCGCTGCCCCAACTACGCGTACGAGCGGGTGTTCCTGCACATGTTCCCCGGACTGTCCCTGACGGACCTGGGGTTCACGGCGCGGGAGCACGTACGCGGCCGGGGGGCGCGTGCCGCGGCCGCCGCCGCACCGGCGCCACAGAACACCATCCGGAACGATGAGGAGAGCGACGTGCTGCGTCGCGCATTCATGACGAGCGGCACCGCCACCCTGGCGGCCGCCTCGCTCGGCCTCGGCGGCGCCGTCCCCGCGCCGCGCGCCGGCGGCAGGTTCGGCGACGCCGAGGTGAACGCCGTCGAGGAGGCGGTGCGACGGATCCGGCTGCTCGACGACCGGCACGGCGCCGACCGGCTGTACCGGATGGCCGCCGAGCCGCTGCGCAGCGCCTACGCGCTGCTCGACGCCGGCACGGCGGCCCGCCAGTCGACCGCCGACCGGATGCACGCGGGCGCCGGCGAACTGGCGCTCTCGGTGGGGTGGCTGGCACACGACTCGGGCCGCCTGGACGACGCCCGCTCGCACTACGCCGAGGCCCTGGCCACCGCGCGCGTGGCGGGCGATCCCGCCCTGGAGGCGCACGCCTTCTCCAACACGTCGTTCCTGGCCAGGGACGCGGGCCGGTACCGCGAGGCGGTCCGGGCGGCGCAGGCCGGGCAGCAGGCGGGCAAGCACCTGTCCTCGCCCCGGCTGCTGGCCCTGCTGGCGCTGCGGGAGGCGGGCGGCTGGGCGGGCCTGGGCGACCGGGCCGCGTGCGAGGAGGCCCTGGGCCGGGCGCACACCCTCTTCGGGCGCGGCCCGGGCGACGCCGACCCCGAGTGGATGTCGTTCTTCGGCGAACCGGAGCTGGAGGCGCTGGAGGCCCAGTGCTGGTCCGCCCTGGGCGACTGGTCGCGCGCCGCCCGGCACTCGCACCGGGCGATCGTCCTCCAAAACCCGCACTTCACCCGCAACCTGGCGCTGTACCGCGCCCAGCTCGCGGCCGACCTGGCACGCGGCGGCTCCCCGGAGGAGGCCGCGGCGGCCGGTGAACGGGTCCTGGACCTGCTGGACCAGGTCCAGTCGAGCCGTATCCGCGCGATGCTGGCCGAGACGGTCCGGCTCCTCGCCCCGCACCCGGGCAACCCGGTGGTGACGGGGTTCGTTACCCGTCACGCGACCCTGGTGACCCGCTAGCTCTCCAGGTGCCCCGTGTCGTTCCAGCGCTCGATCGCGGGGGCGCCGTAGGCCCACCCGAGGGCGGACAGGCTCGTCGGGTCGAGGCGGACACGGGCCGCGAACGACACGTCCTCGCCCAGCCAGCGCGCGGCGATGGAGCGCAGGATGTGGCCGTGCGCGAAGACCAGCACGTCACGGTCGGCCGAGCGCGCCCACTCCACGACCTCGTCCGCGCGGGCGGAGAGCTGCGCCAGGGTCTCCCCCTCCGGCACACCGTCGCGCCAGATGAACCAGTCGGGCTTGATCGCCTTGATCTCGGCGGGCGTCATGCCCTCGTACGCGCCGTAGTCCCACTCCATCAGCGCGTCCCAGCGCTCGGCGCGGTCGCCGAAGCCGGCCAGTTCGCAGGTCTCACGCGCGCGTGCCAGCGGGCTCGTACGGATCTCGACACCGGCCAGGCCGTCCCAGGGCCCGCGGTGGAGCCGTTCACCGAGCAGCTTCGCGCCCCGGCGGCCCTCCTCCAGCAGCGGTATGTCTGTCCTGCCGGTGTGCTTGCCCAGCAGCGACCATTCGGTCTGACCGTGCCGGGCGAGCAGGATCCGCGGTGCCATGGGGGCTCTCCTGAAGTCTCGCGAGGGGTGTCCGTCCATCATCGCGCACGGGCTCCGGCGCCCTGGAGGGCGGGCGTCCGCTCCCCGGTTGTCAGTGCCGGATGCGAGACTTCCGCGGGTGAGCGAATCCCTGGGCAGCGGACCGGTTCGGCGTCCGCACACGACACTGCGGCACCAGCTCGCCGAGCTGCGCGGACCGGCCACCGCGCCGCGCCCGCTGGACGCCCGTGCGCTGGCGGCGCTGGCCGCCAATCCCGGCTGCCGGCGCCGGGCGCTGCTGGACGGCGCCGGGGTCGACAAGGCCGCGCTGGCGTCGGCGCTGGGGGCGCCGTCCGGCTTCGGCCAGTCGCAGTTCGCGTTCATGCGGGGCAATGCCTTCGAGGCGAAGGTGAAGGCCGACGGCGGCATGGAGCTGATGCGGCTGCTGGGCGTGGCCGAGCTCGAGGACGTCCGGGTCCCCGACCTGGCGGCCGCCGGGCCCGAGGGCCGCGCGGCGCGGACGGCGCTGGCGCTGCGGGAGGCGACCGCGGCCGGGGCGTGGGCGCTGCTGGACCACCCGATGCTGGCCCTGGAGGTGGCCGGTTCGCCCGCGTATCTGGAGCCGGACGCGGTCGTGGTGCACCCGGACGGCCGGTGGACGGTCGTGGAGATCAAGTCGTTCCCGATGATCGACGGTTCGGCGGACGCGGCGAAGGTCGGCGCGGCGGCCCGGCAGGCCGCGGTGTACGTGCTGGCGCTGGAGCGGGTCGCGGCCGTCACGGGCGGCGCCCGGGTGGCGCACTCGGTGTTGCTGGTGTGCCCCCGGGACTTCTCCAACCAGCCGACCGGTTCGGTCGTCGACGTACGCAAGCAGTTGTCCGTCACACGGCGGCAGCTCGCCCGCCTCACCCGCATCGAGGACATCGCGGCGGCGCTGCCCGACGGGGTGACCTTCGATGTGGAGGCGTGCTCGGCGGAGCAGCTCGCGGCGGCGGTGGAGACGGTTCCGCACGCGTACGCGCCGGAGTGCCTGGCGGCGTGCGAGCTGGCGTTCCACTGCCGGGACCGGGCCAGGGCGGCCGGCGCGGTGGAGGCGCTGGGGCGTTCGGTGCGCGGCGAGCTGGGCGGGCTGACGACGGTCGGCGCGGTGCTGGCGGCGGCGCGCGGCGAGTCCGGCGACCCGGACGACCCGACGGTGTCGGCGCTGCGGCGGGCGGCGGCGCTGCGGGCGGAATCGCTGGAGGCGGTGGGCGCATGTCGCTGATCTCCACGCTCGCGAGGCTGGAGGCCGTCGAGTCCGGGCGCGCCCAGCCGCTGGCCACCGTGCGGCACCGGCACCTGTCGGAGCGGCCCCTCGTCCTCGTACCGCTGACGACCGCCGGTGAGGCCGGTGCGCCGCTGGGGGCGCTCGTCGGGACGGACCCGGAGGAGCCCCGGCTGCTGGTCGTGCCGCAGCCGCGCGACCGGGACCTGCGGTTCGGGTTCCTCGCGGACCTGGCCGAGGCGGTCCTGCCGCACATCGAGGGGTACGCGGACGACGTCGAGGCGGCGGAGCGCAACGAGACGGACCCGGAGACCGGCAAGAAGGTCAAGGTCGAGGTGGAGCTGTGCGCGGACGCGCCGCAGCTCGTCGTGCCGAGCCGCGCGGGTATCGAGTACGTACGGCTGCTGGGCCGGTCGATGCGGTTCCGCCGCACGGCCGAGCAGGACCCGGAGACGCCGTTCCCGGCGCCGCCGCGCGTGCCGCTGCTCGGCCGGTGGCTGACGCATTACGGGGAGCGGGCCCGCGTGCCGGGCTCGTCGCTGCTGCCGGCGGCCACCGACCTGCTGAACCGGCACTGGGCGACCGGCCAGTCCTCGCTGGAGGACCAGCACCTGGGGGCGCTGCTCGCCTGGATCGACCCCCCGGAGGGGGAGTCGGGGGCGGAGGCGGCACTGCGGGCCGAGCTGGCGCGGGACCGGGAGGGGCAGTTGCTGTGCCCGCCCGCCGGTCCGGCGACCGACCCGGCGTTCGACAACCGGCTGCTGGCGCCCGCGATCGAGCGGTACGACCGGGCGAGGCAGGCTCTGGCGTCGGCGGAGGACGGGGAGGCGGCCGACGAGCGGCTGGGCGAGCTGCACCGGGCCGAGCGGGAGATCCGGCGGCTGATCCTGACCCAGCTCCAGCCGACCTGGCACGCCGTGTGGCGGGCGATCGGGCTGCTGCGCGCCCTGCCGCCGGGCGCGCGCGTGGCGGACCGGTGGACCCGCGACCGCTGGTCGTTCACCGGCCACCGGGACCGGGTGCGGGCGGGCGAGCCGCCGCAGCCGCGCCGGGACGACGCCGTGACGGCGGCGAACAAGCTGGCCGCACGGGAGAGCGCGCAGGCGCAGTTGGAGGCGCAGGAGGCGCTGGACGACCCGCTGGTGATGGCGGGGCGGCGCCTTACGGGTGAGGCGTTCGTGGCCGAGGTGGTGGACGTGACGATGGCCTGGTCGGAATCGAAGCGGCCCTCGCCCCGGCCGCTGCTGACGGTGCGGACGGACGACCGGCCGCACCTGGGCGAGCGGGTGAAGGTGTACCGCTCGCTGGACGGCAAGCCGCAGGCGGCGGAGTTCGTGCGGTACGAGGAGGACGGGGCGCCGGTGCTGCGGCTGCTGGACCGGATGGGCCGCTCCAGGGAACCGGTGGAGGGCTCCGTACCGGAGAAGGGCGACCGGGCGGTGTGGACGCTGTTCGAGCACGACCAGCGGGTGGGCCCGAAGCTCCCGGACCCGGAGGAGACACCGTGGACGCACGGCGGCCCGCCCCGCCCCGACGCGGTCGAAACCCCCGATGCCGTGACCCCGGAGGACCTGCTGTGACCTTCAACGCCTCGGTGGAGGCCGACCGGGCGACCCGCGACATCCTCGCCGACACGCTGCGCGGCGAGGCCCGGGGCGTCGTGGTGGACTCGCCCCCGGGCGCCGGCAAGTCCACCCTCGTCGTGCGCGCCGCGCTGGAGCTCGCGGCGGCCGGCCGCCCCCTGATGGTGGTCGCCCAGACGAACGCGCAGGTCGACGACCTGGTGCTGCGGCTCGCCGAGAAGGAGCCGGAGCTGCCGGTGGGCCGGCTGCACAGCAACGACTCGGACCCGTACGACAAGGCGCTCGACGACCTCGGCAACGTACGCAAGTCGGCGAAGGCGGCGGACCTGGCCGGGCTGGACGTGGTGATCTCGACGGCCGCGAAGTGGGCGCACGTGAAGGGCGTCGAGCCGTGGGGGCACGCCATCGTCGACGAGGCGTACCAGATGCGGTCGGACGCGCTGCTGGCGGTGGCGGGGCTGTTCGAGCGGGCGCTTTTCGTGGGCGACCCGGGGCAGTTGGACCCGTTCAGCGTGGTCGGCGCGGAGCAGTGGGCGGGCCTGTCGTACGACCCGTCCGCGAGCGCGGTCTCGACGCTGCTGGCCCACAACCCGGACCTGCCGCAGCACCGGCTGCCGGTGTCCTGGCGGCTGCCGGCGTCGGCCGCGCCGCTGGTGTCGGACGCGTTCTACCCGTACACGCCGTTCCGCAGCGGGACGGGCCCCGGCGACCGGCGGCTGGCCTTCGGCGTGCCGTCGGACGGTTCGGGCCCGGACCGGGTCCTGGACGAGGCGGCCGAGTCGGGCTGGGGCCTGCTGGAGCTGCCCGCCCGGCACACCCCACGCACCGACCCGGAGGCGGTACGGGCGGTGGCCCTGGTGGTGCGGCGGCTCCTGGACCGGGGCGGGGCGGCCGTTTCAGAGCGCTCGGAGCACCCCGTGCCGCTGGGTCCCGACCGGATCGCCGTCGGCACGGCCCACCGCGACCAGGCGGCGGCGGTACGGGCGGCGCTCGCGGAGCTGGGCGTGGCGGGGGTCACGGTCGACACGGCGAACCGCCTCCAGGGGCGGGAGTACGACGTGACGGTCGTCCTCCACCCCCTGTCGGGCCGCCCGGACGCGACGGCCTTCCACCTGGAGACCGGCCGCCTGTGCGTCCTGGCCTCCCGCCACCGGCACGCCTGCATCGTCGTCTGCCGCGCGGGCGTCGCCGGCCTACTGGACGAGCACCCCTCGACGGAGCCGGTCCAACTGGGCGTGACGGTGAAGTTCCCCGACGGCTGGGAAGCCAACCACGCGGTCCTCTCCCACCTGTCGGAACACCGCGTGGTGTGGCACCCGTGACCGATCCCCCGCGCCCCGCACCGCCACCCCGCCGGACGAAGTCCGGCACGCCGCCGGAGGCGGCCATGAACACAGCCCCGACGGCTGGGAAGCCAACCACGCGGTCCTCTCCCACCTGTCGGAACACCGCGTCACGTGGGCGCCATAGGGCGTACTTGCGGCGGGCGGGAGAATGGAAGGTGGTCCATCACGACGGGGGCGTCCCCGCGGGTGGGGGAAGCGCGTCGTGCGAGGAGGAGACACTCATGGCGGAAACCGAGCGGAGTGAGCGGCGACTGAGGCCCGCGCCCCTGCTCTTCGAACCCGCGGAGGCCGCCTCCGACCCCGAGCACTTCTTCGACCTGGAGTCGATGGAGGACCCCCGGGAGCTGCTCGCCCGGTCCACGGAGCTGGCGCTGGCGTTCCGGGCGGCGACCGACCGGGCGGTCGAGTTCCAGGCGCTCGCGGCCGCGCAGCTCGCCGATCCGCAGCGGTTCGACCGGCTGACGGCCGGGGACATCGCCGAGCGCGCCGAGTGGACCGAGGACTACGCCAAGAAGATGATCGAGTTCGGGCGCGACCTGCTGCGCAACGGAGGCCGTCCCGGCGAGGAGTAGCCGGGTGGCATATGACGGAGGCGGAAGATACTCCTCCCCGCCCCGTCCTGTCCCGGTTTCCGGCAACTCCCCGGAATCGCGCCGTCACCACCGGTAGACGTGGATGCCATGAGCGCATGGCTGCGAAACGACACGCCCCACGATCACGCCACGGAGGTCACGGCCGCGGGAGTCGACTGGCTGACGTCGGCGGCGGCGTACCCGCGTTCCACCCTCGCCCTGTGGCAGTCCCGGCCCGCCGCCCCGGCGGTGCTGCCGTGCGGCTCGGTCTTCGACGTGGTGAGCGTGGAGTCGGTCTTCGGACGCCGCATGCTCGACCGGCTGTGGGGCGAGGGCCCCGGCTCCGGCCCGGTGGCCGTGCACCGTGGGCGGATGCTGCTGTTCACCGCGCCCGGCACCGCGCACCGGCTGCCGTCCCTGCTCCGCTGGGAGGTGGGGGACCCGGGACGAAGCCCGAGCGGGAGGGGCGACGCCGTACCGCCCCTGCTGTGCCACGGCACCGGCGACGCGATCACCGTCCCCGCGCCGGCCCCCGGCGGCGACGGCGGCGCGCCGCGCTGGCTGGTGGCTCCGGACACCCGGCACCCCTGGCTGCCCGGCCCCGAGGTGATCCTCTGGGCATGTGTGCGGGCCGCCCGGGCGGGGGTGGCCGCCGGCGTGCGGGTTTCGATTTTTCCTACCGCCGACCAGGGTGCTAAGGTCTACGACGTCAGCAGGCGCCGCTAGCTCAGTTGGTTAGAGCAGCTGACTCTTAATCAGCGGGTCCGGGGTTCGAGTCCCTGGCGGCGCACAGACGGAGAAAGCCCCTCGCGGAAGCGGGGGGCTTTCTCGTGTGTCACGGTACGGTCACCCGGACCGTCCACGCGCCCGTCCGCGTCCGGTCGGCGACCTCGACCCGGGCGGTTCCCCCCGGCACCGTGAACGTCTCCCCCACGCGCAGCGGCGCGTCCGCGAGCGGCGGGTAGACCGACCGGTCCCAGCAGGCGTCGGTGGACGGATGGGTGTCGATCACCTCGACGGGCCCGCCGCCGGACACGGCGTCCGTACGGACCCGGTAGATCAGCACGCCCTCGGTGCAGGTGCCGTGGTCGTTCCCGGTCGCCCCGCGCGCCTCGATCGCCAGCGCGCTGTTGCTGCCGGTCCTGACGACCGCCAGCCGGGTGCCGACCGAGGCGCCCCGCTCGGGTCTCGCCGCCAGTGGCTCCAGGGTGAAGCGGCTGCTGCCGGGTCCGGCCACGCAGTGCACCTGGCGCCGGTCCAGCCAGCCCAGCTTCCACTTGTGCCAGCCGAACAGTTCCGGCGCCAGGGCGAACTGGCTGCCCATGACGTCCCAGTCACCCACGTGGGTGTCCCAGTCGCCCTTGCCGTCCATCGGCCGGTGGTAGAGGTCGGGCAGGTCGAAGACGTGCCCGGTCTCGTGGGCGAGGACGTTGCGGTCCGGCGGGTGCCGCTCGAAAACGGTCACCACGCGTTTGATCGGGGCACCGTCGGCGTACAGCGGCGTGTTGAAGTTGACGACTTTCGTCGCGTCGGAGTCCACGCCGGGCGCGTCCGGGTCGGCGACCAGGTAGACGATGTCGTACCGCGAGAAGTCGACCACCGGGTCGGCCGCGGCGAGCGCGTCGCGCAGGTAGGCGGCGCGGCGGTCCGGCGCCCAGTCGCGCCGTATGGCGTACGAGGTGGACGGGTGCGGCATCCGGATCCAGTCGCGCCGTGGATGCGGGCGGAGGGTGAATTTTCCGTACGAGGCCCGTTCGAAGAAGTGGCTGGTCTCGGGGAAGTAGTCGGCGGCGAGCTGGTCGGGGGCGGTCAGCGGCCGGGAGTCGGGGAACGACAGGAAGACCATCAGCGCGTCGAGCCGGCGGACGGGGCGCGGGTAGGCGGTGTTCCAGGTGTCCAGGCCCAGCGAGTGGTGGGCGTCGGTACGCCGCAGGGCGCACGGCCCGGCCACCGGCTCGGCGCTCGCGGGGCCGGCGACGAGTCCGGTGGCGGCGAGCGAGAGGAGGGCGAAGAGCCCCGCGGCGGTGGAGCGCAGGCGGCGGCGTTCCACTCCCTCGGGTGTCTGCTGACCCTCCACGTCAACCTCCGGTGCGGCATACGGGACGTCTCACCACCCTGTGGCGATTTGTGGTCATACGTCCTGTTCCGCTGCCCCAGTCGGGTGAGCCGCCGACGCGCCCCGCCGGTCCGGGAAGTTCACCGACAGTCACAACCGGTCACGGCAGGACCGGGCCGTGCCACACCCGTGCAGAAACGATCGGCCTCGTGTGGGTGGTGCGCTTCCTCACAACAACCCCACCTGTCTCACGCGGTGGCGGCGCTGGAACGGCCGCCGCGAGAGCCTCTATGATCGGCACACTTTCCTGGCCGACCCATCCCGACCACATCTGTGCGTCACAACTGCCTTGCGGGAGCGAGCCGTGAACGGAACCTCCGAAGGACCGGGAGCTGCGGCAGCCTCAACGACCGGAACCACCCGGCGTCCGGTCACAGAGCGTCATGAAACCGTCGGCGAACCGCGCCCCTCGGCCACCGCTGCCCGCGTCCTGCCCGAGACGCCCGACGCGCGTGCCACGACGCCCTCCCCACCGGCCCCGCCCGACCGCGCCCCGGCCCGGAACGACGCCGTGCGGCCCGCCCCGCCCCCGGTCGGCGACCGGCCGGACCCGGATCACGAGCCCGCCACGGCCCCGGCCTCAGCCCCCCGCACGCCGCGCTCGGACCGCGCCCCCCACACACCGCACCCGAACGGCGAGCCGGTCCCCCACACCCCGGCCGGCGAGCCCCCGGCCGGCGAGCCCGCCCGGGACACCCCCGGCACCTCCCCTGCCCCTCAGAGCCCGCACCCGGACCCCGCCAACGCCTCCGAGACCCACGCCCACGACTACCGGGCCGCCTTCAACGCGGCCCATATCGCGATGGCCGTCGTGGACCCCGACGGGCTCGTCGTGACCGCGAACGACGCCCTCGCCGCGCTGCTCGGCACCGACACCGCCTCGCTCCGCGAACAGGCCGCCGCCGACCTCGTCGACCTGGCGTCGGACAGCCGGACCTGGCACGCGTACCACGAGGTGCTGCGCGGCCGGCGCTCCCGCTTCCGCTGCACGCGCCGCCTCAAACACCCCGACGGGCGGTCGCTGTGGGCCGAGGTGACCGTCGCGCCCGTCACCCCCAGCCGGGGCGTCCTGCTGTCGATCGCCGACATCAGCGACCGCCGCCAGCTCCAGGCGCGGCTGCGGCACCTCCAGATGCACGACCCGGTGACCCGGCTGCCCAACCGCACGCTGTTCTTCGAGCGCCTGACCTCCGCACTGGAGAACTCCTCGTACGACGACGGCGGCACCGGCCGGATCGGGCTGTGCTACCTCGACCTCGACGGCTTCAAGGCGGTCAACGACACCCTCGGGCACCGCGTCGGCGACCGGCTGCTCGCCGCCGTCGCCGCGCGGCTCACCGAGTGCGCCGACAGCGACGGCTACACCCGCGGCGGCGGCCACCTCGTGGCCCGGCTCGGCGGGGACGAGTTCGCGATCCTCGTCGAGGACTCCACCGGTAC
Source organism: Streptomyces sp. NPDC031064 (assembly GCF_055570965.1). Taxonomy (NCBI): domain Bacteria; kingdom Bacillati; phylum Actinomycetota; class Actinomycetes; order Kitasatosporales; family Streptomycetaceae; genus Streptomyces; species Streptomyces sp. NPDC031064. Next base: position 174,737 of record NZ_JBVIGF010000008.1, on the reverse strand, counting down.
GGAACAGCTCGCCGACCTCGCCAGGTCCGTACTCGCCGCCGTACAGAGGCCGTTCGACCTCGCCGGGCAGCGGCTGTCGGTGTCGGCGTCCATCGGGGTCGTCGAACGGACCGCCGCCGGCACCACCGTGAACGGCCTGATGCAGGCCGCCGACACCACGCTCTACTGGGCCAAGGCCGACGGCAAGGCCCGCTGGACGCTCTTCGACCCGGAGCGCAACGCCCATCGCATGACCCGGCAGTCGCTCTCCTCCACCCTCCGCCCGGCCGTCGAACGCGGCGAGTTCGCCCTGGAGTACCAGCCCCTCGTCGGCATGGCCGACGGAACGGTCCGGGGCGTGGAGGCGCTGGTCCGCTGGAACCACCCGCAGTTCGGCTCCCTGGCGCCGAATCGGTTCATCGGAATTGCTGAAGAGGACGGCTCGATCGTCCAGCTCGGCCGCTGGGTGCTGCGCACGGCGTGCCGGCAGGCCAGGCAGTGGCAGCTCGACCACCCGCACGAACGGCCGCTGTTCGTCAGCGTCAACGTCGCCGTACGCCAGGTCTGGGACTCCGACCTGGTCGCGGACGTCGCCGAGATCCTCGCCGAGACCGGACTCGCACCCCACCTGCTCCAACTGGAACTGACCGAGTCGGCGGTGATGGGCTCCGCCGGGCGGCCGCTGCAAGCCCTCCAGGCGCTCAGCGACATGGGTGTGCGGATCGCCATCGACGACTTCGGCACCGGGTACTCCAACCTCGCCTACCTCAGCCGCCTGCCCGTGTCCGTCCTCAAACTGGACGGATCCTTCGTCCGGGGCTTCCAGGACGAGGAGCATCCGAACCCGGCCGACGAGGTGATCGTGGAGGCGCTGGTGCAGCTCGCGCACCGGCTCGGGCTGACCGTGACCGCCGAGTGCGTGGAGACGTCCGGCCAGGCGGCCCGGCTGCGGCGCATCGGCTGCGACACCGGCCAGGGCTGGCTCTACTCCCGCGCGGTCACCGCCGAGCGCATCGCCGAACTGATCGGGGTCACTGCGGGCTGACCCCACGGCTCACGGTCACCGCGCTGCGGACGAAGTCCCGCACCACGCCCGGGACTTCGCCGTCACGGGACCACACCACCCCGACCTGACTGTGGCTCACGCCGCGCACCGGCCGGTAGACCACGTCGGGGCGCTGGTAGAAGCGGGCGGTGGCCTCCGGGGTGAGGCTGATGCCGTAGCCGTTCGCGATGGCGTTGAGCCACTCGTCCGGGTTGTTCGCCACCGCGCCGACCCGCACGGGGTGGCCGTCACGTTCGTCGGCGGCCAGCCAGTAGTCGCGCCACCAGCCGGAGGCGTCCGGCGTGGCGACGAACGGCTCGTCGAAGACCTCGCGGAAGTCGATGACGTCACGGCCGGCCAGCCGGTGCGTGGCGGGCAGGGCGAGCCACCGGTCCTCGGTGAGCAGCACCTCCACACCCAGCTCGTCCTGGCCGGGGAACGGCAGCCGCAGCAGCGCCACGTCGGCCTCGCCGCCGGCCAGCCCGGCCGTCGGGTCCTCCCAGCCGGTCTGGATCATCCGCACCCGCCAGCCCGGGCGGCGGCGGGCGAACTCGGCGATGATCTGCTGGGTCAGCTCGTTCGCGGCGGACGCCACGAACCCGACCCGCAGCACCCGTGCCGCCCGCTCCGCCGCGACCTTGGTGGCGCGCAGCGCGGTACTCCACGCCTCGAGAACGGGGGGTACGGCGGCGGCGAGCGCGGTACCCGACTCGGTGAGGGTCATGCCGTTGCGGGAGCGTACGAACAGCTCCACGCCCAACTGGGTTTCGAGTTGCCTGATCTGCCTGGTCAGTGCGGGCTGCGAGATGAATAACCGTTCCGCGGCGCGGGTCAGGTTGCCCTCTTCGGCGACGGCGGCGAAGTAGCGCAACAGCCGGGTGTCGATGTCCATGCCGCAAGGTTATGGATTCAAGCATTGGACCGGAGCGGTGGATCGGCGGGAAGCTCGATCACACAAGGAGCCGCAGGCCGGGGAGACGTGAGATGAGCAACCCCAACATCGAGTTGATCAGACGCTTCTGGGCCGGATACGCCACCGGCGACCTGGATGGCCTGCGCGACTCCGTGCTGGCGCCGGAAGCCGTGTGGCACGTACCCGGCAACCACCCCCTGGCCGGCAGCCACCGCGGCGCGGAGGGCATCACGACGTACCTGGAGGGGCTCGCGACCGGCGACTTCACCGCGGACGTGTGGTACGCCGGTGCCGACGAGAGCCATGTGGTGGAGGTCCACCACTGCGTGAGCCACCGGGGGGACGGCACGGACATCGACATGGACTGGGTGCTGGTCTTCCGCATCGAGAACGGGCGCATCGCCGAGATCCGGCACTTCCCGGCCGACCAGTCCGCCGTGGACGAGTTCTTCAACGTCCTGGTGGAAAACGGCTGAGAACCCCTGCCCGGAGTGACTCCGGGCAGGGGCGAAGGGTCTCAGCAGGCGCCGAGGTCCTGCCAGACACCCCACTCGCCGGTGGTGCCGGGCTCCTCGCCCTTCGTCCACCACTTGGCCTTCCAGGTGTGCCCCTTGTGCGAGACCTGGGCTCCGCCGGTGTACTCCGTCACCGACGACCACGCCGCCGCCGAGCAGCCCACGGGCGGGTCCGTCGGCGTGGGGGTCGGAGTCGGCGTGGGCGTCGGCGTGGGCGTCGGCGTCGGATCGGGGGTCGTCGGGGACGAACCGACCGCCGCCACGATGTCGTTGAGCAGCGTCGTCCGCTCGTCCAGGCCGAGCAGCGAGTACATCATCGCGCCCGCCAGGCCCCGGCTGTGGGCGTAGTCCGCGCGGGCCTGGATGGCACGCTTGTCCAGCCCGGTGAAGAACTCACCGTCCTTGTAGAAGTACGCGGCCTTCGCTTCGTCGTCCCAGAAGGTCGTCGCCGGGTTGTCGACGATGCCGCCGAGCTCCTTGTAGTGCGCGATGCCTGCCTGCTGGCTGACCGGCCGGGCGGCGGAGGCACCGGTCGCCGGCTGCGCGAGGCCGTTCTTGGCCCCGGCCGGAACGCCCTTCCAGCCCCGGTAGTAGAACTCGTACCCCAGCGTCAGCTTGTTCGCCGGGAAGCCACCGGCGATCCCGTAGGCCGGCTTGCCGTCGATCCAGGAGTCGATGGCGTTGTCGATCGAGTACTTCTCGTTCCCCGGCTTGATCGGGTCGGTCGGGTCACCGGCACCGGAGTACAACGGCGACTGGTGGTACGTCGGCCCGTCACCGTCCCAGGCGCCGTGCATGTCGTACGTCATGATGTTCGCGTAGTCGAGGTACGCGCCGATCTTGTCGGTCTCGATGTGCTTGATCTTGTCCTGGCCGGCCGGCAGAGCAGCGGTCAGCAGGTACTTCTTCCCCTTCTCCGCCCCGTACGCGTCGAGCTGCTTGCGGAACTCGGCGAGCAGCAGCGTGAAGTTCTGCTTGTCCTCGGGCCCGTAATGGTTGCCGAGGTGCCCGTCGGGCGAGCCCGGGTACTCCCAGTCGATGTCGATGCCGTCGAAGATCCCGGCGGCCGTACCGGGCCCGCCGTACCCGCCCTCGACCGGCAGATCGCCGGCGATGTACTGCTTGATGCACGAGGCCACGAACTTCTTGCGGCTGGCATCGGTCTTCGCGGCGTCGTGGAAGTACTTGGAGTAGGTCCACCCGCCGAGCGAAATGTTGATCTTCAGTTTCGGGTACTTCGCCTTCAGCTCCTTGAACTGGTTGAAGACGCCCACGATCGGCTGGTCCCACTTGTCGGCGACACCGTCCACGCTGTCGGCGGCCGAGAAGGAGCGCTGGTAATCGGCGTACGAATCACCCGCGCCGTCACCGGCGTTGGGGTTGTTGTCGTCACCGGCCGCCTTGTTGGCCTCGAAGCACGTCAGCTCCGTGGGGTGGATGTTGCCGAACGAGTAGTTCAGGACATCCAGCTTCCCGGCAATGCCCCGCGTATCCAGGTGCTTGGGGTAGAAGGCGTTCCCGTACACGCTCCACTGGTCGTAGTACGCGATCTTCACCCCACCGGAAGAGGCGGCGGTCTGGGCGCTGGCCGTACCGGCGCCACCGAACGAGGCCAGCACTCCGGCGGCGAGCGCCACGCTCGTGAGCGCGGCGATGAGGGGTCTGCGGTGGTGCACGTGCGGCCTCCGGGGGATTACGCAGCGGTAGTTGACGAAGTGATAGCCGCCGCGTGAACGCCCCGTCAATGGTCCGGACCAAAACAGGACTAGACCAATCTCCGCCCAAAATCCCTAGTCAGAGGGGCGTCCGCCCACGAAAAAGCCGCCGCCACCACGGGTGACGAGCGGCTTAAGCCGGGCTTAGGAAGCTTGTGCATCCGTTCCCAAGCCAGAACCAACGGTCAGACGGCGTACGACCGGGGTGGGGCCGTGCAGGGTCGCCCCCGCAGAGACCGGCGGCAAGGGGCGGGCTCCCTTACGCGTGGCCCAAGGCCGCCGGCCTCGAGGAGGTGAGCCCGGAGGGGCCACGCCCCCCACCCGAAAACCGACCCGCCCTCCCCGCTCACCCCGCCAAGTCGTACGCGTCCGCGATCAGCTCGTACGAGCGCAGCCGCGCCTCCGCCCCGTGCGCGTTGGCCGTGATCATCAGCTCGTCCGCGCCCGTGCGCTTCTGAAGGTCGTCCAGCCCGGCCCGGACCGCGTCCGGGGTGCCGTGCACGACGTTCGACAGCCAACCGTCGACGAAGTCCCGCTCGACCGCGCTGAACTCGTACGCCTCCGCCTCCTCCGGCGTCGGAATGAGCCCCGGGCGCCCGGTGCGGAGCCGGACCATCGACAGCGCGCCCGTCAGCACCTGCCGACGTGCCTCCCGCTCCTCGTCCGCGGCGAGCGCCGAGACGCCGATAAGGGCGTACGGCGCGTCCAGGACGGCCGAGGGCCGGAACGAGTCCCGGTACAGCTCCAGCGCCGGGATGGTGTTCCGGGCCGAGAAATGATGGGCGAACGCGAACGGCAGCCCCAGCATCCCCGCCAGCCGCGCGCTGAACCCGGACGAACCCAGCAGCCACACCGGCGGACGCCCCGTCGGACCCTGCACCGGCCCCGGCACGGCGTGGATGCGCGCGTAGGGGTGACCGTCCGGGAAGTCGTCGTCCAGGAAGCGCGTCAGCTCCGCCAACTGCTCCGGGAACTCGTCGGCCCCCTCCGCCAGCCGTTCGGTGCGGCGCAGCGCGGCGGCCGTGGCGCCGTCCGTCCCCGGGGCCCGGCCGAGCCCCAGGTCGATGCGCCCCGGCGCCATCGCTTCCAGGGTGCCGAACTGCTCGGCGATGACGAGCGGCGCGTGGTTGGGCAGCATGACGCCGCCCGATCCGAGCCGGATGCGCGACGTGTGGGCGGCGAGGTGGGCGAGGATCACGGCCGGCGACGAGGAGGCGACGCCGGGCATGGAGTGGTGCTCGGCGACCCAGTGGCGGTGGTACCCGCGCCGCTCGGCGAGCCGGGCGAGGTCGACGCTGGTGCCCAGCGCCTGGGTGGCGGTGCGGCCGCTGCCCACGGTGACCAGGTCCAGCACCGACAGGGGTACGGGCGCGCTCCCCTGCGCCTTGCCTCGTATGACGTCGTCGCTCACCGCTGGACCCTCCTGCACAGGAAACACGTACAGCCACCCAGCAACAGGAGGACCACTCCGCTTATTCCCCTCCCCCTCCCCCCTCCCCCCCTCCCCCGCGCGTCAGTCCTTCCGCGCGAACAGCGCCCCCAGCTCCGCCGACCACGCCCCCCGCCGCTCCGCCAGCCGCAGCCCCTCCCACACCGTCACCTGGTTGGCGGTGAGCACCGGCTTGCCCACCGCCGCCTCGAGCTCCGGCAGGCAGCCCACCGTGTGCAGTGCCGTATCCGGCACGAGGACGGCCTCCGCGCCCGGATGGTCGGCCGCCCGCACCAGCTCCAGCACCCGCTCCGGCCCCCACGTCGCGACCTCGGCCGCCGTGACGACCCCGCCCGCCCGCGACGCGACGACCTCGATGCCCGCCGCCTTCAGGAACCGGGCGAACAGCTCCGTGACGTCCTCCGGGTACGTGGCCGCCACCGCCACCCGCCCGGCGCCCACCTCCCGCGCCGCGTGGACGAAGCCGAACGAGGTGCTCGACGCCGGGAGCCCGGCCGTCACCGCCAGGGCGCGGACCTGCTCGTGGGCGCCCTCCCACCCGTACACGAACGACCCGCTCGTGCACGCCCACACCACCGACTCGGCGCCGGACAGGCGCAGCTCCTCCACCCCGGCGGCGAGCCGCTCGGCCGAGCCCATCTCCAGCAGGGCGTCGACGCGGTGGGCGTCCTCACCGATGTCGGTGTGGACGATCGGCACGTTGACGCCCGTGAGCAGCGCCTCGATGCGGGGGTAGTCGTCCTCGGCGGAGTGCCCGGGGTAGAGCAGTCCGACAGTCGTCATGTCACGCCCTCCTGGGGGTCGGGGGCCGCCGGGGCAGCCCCGGGGGCCGCCTGGGCGATCCCGGGGGCCGCCTGGGCAACCCCGGGGCCCGGCTCGGCGGCCCCGTTCATGAGCAGCGCCTGGTACGGGCCGACGGCCTCCGCGCCGATCCGGCGCAGCGCCGCCCACATGGTGACCTGGTTCGCGGAGAGCACCGGCATCCTGAGTTCCGCCTCCAGTTGCGGTATCGCGTCGTACGTCGCCAGGTTCGTGCAACTGATGAACAGCGCGTCGGCCGCGCCCCGCACCGCCCGCCGCGCCATGTCCACCACGTCGCGGTAGGGCACCTTCCAGATGTGCCTGGTCAGTCCGAGGAAGGCCCGCCCCGTGACGGCTGCCCCGGCTTCGCGCAGATAGTCCTCCAGGGCGCGGGTCACCGACTCGGTGTAGGGCGTGACCAGCGCGATCCGCCGCGCGCCCAGTTCCGTCAGCGCCTCCAGCAGGGCACCGGAGGTCGTCACGGAGGCGACCTCGCCCGCCCGGGTCATGGCCGCGCACATGGCCCGCTCCCCCGCGAGGCCCGCGACGAAACTGCCGGAGGCGCAGGCGTACGCGACGACCTCCGGCTCGGACGCCGACAGGGCCCGTACGGCGTCGGTCAGCGTCTCGTGCTCGCTGACCAGCCGGGCCAGGTCCAGGGACACCTCGACCGGCACGTAGGGCGTCCGGGTCAGCCGCAGCGAGACGTCGTCGGGCACCCAGCGCCACAGCTCGCGGTCGAGGGCGAAGTCGAACGGCGCGACGACGCCGACACCGCGCTGCGGGCCGGGCCCGCCCAGGAAGGAGACGTCCATGACAGGCCCCCAGCGTTCACAGGCTCCCCAGCCTCTTGTTGACGACGGTAGGTTCGGGTGCGAGCGTGGTCAATTGATGCCGCTGCCCACACTTCTCGTTCTCAGGGCGGACCCTCCGCCCCGCCTCGGCAGGCTGATCGGCCGGGCCGACGTCCGGTACGCCGACGAGCGCTCCCTCGCCTCGGAGCTCGCGGCCGCCGATGTGCTCCTCGTGTGGGACTTCACCTCCGACGCGGTCCGCGCGGCCTGGCCCGGCGACGGGCGCAGACCCCGCTGGGTGCACACGGCGAGCGCGGGGGTCGACCGGCTGCTGTGCCCGGAACTGGTCGCCTCGGACACGGTGGTGACGAACGCGCGGGGCGTGTTCGAGGAGCCGATCGCCGAGTACGTGGCCGGTCTGGTGCTGGCCATGGCGAAGGACCTGCCGGGCACGCTGGAGCTGCAACGGCAGCGGCGCTGGCGGCACCGCGAGAGCCTGCGGGTGGCGGGCAGCCGGGCGGTGGTGGTCGGGGCGGGGCCGATCGGCCGGGCGGTCGCCACGACGCTGCGGGCCCTCGGTGTGCGGACGGCGGTCGTGGGGCGGACCGCGCGGCCGCGCGTCCACGGCGCCGATGAGCTGGACCTGCTGCTGACGCGGGCGGACTGGGTGGTGTGCGCGGCGCCGCTGACGGAGTCGACGCGCGGCATGTTCGACGCGCGGCGCTTCGGGTTGATGCAGCCGTCGGCCCGGTTCATCAATGTGGGGCGCGGGCAGCTCGTCGTGGAGGAGGACCTGGTCACGGCGGTGCGCGAGCGGGGGATCGCGGGGGCGGCGCTGGATGTGTTCACCGAGGAACCGCTCGGCGAGGACAGCGCGCTGTGGGACGTGCCGGGGCTGATCGTCTCGCCGCACATGAGCGGGGACACGGTGGGCTGGCGGGACCGGCTGGCGGCGCAGTTCGTGGAGCTGTACGAGCTGTGGGCGGCCGGGCGGCCGCTGCCGAACGTGGTGGACAAGAAACGTGGGTACGTACCCGTGCATGACTGAGCCGACGACGTTCCTCACGGACCTGACCGCACGTCAACTCCTGGACGGTTACGCACGGGGCGATTTTTCGCCGGTGGACGCGGTGCGCGCGGCGCTGGAGCGCATCGAGGCGGTCCAGCCGCTGGTGAACGCGTTCGTGCGGGTCGACGCCGAGGAGGCGCTGGCGGGCGCGGCGGCGTCGGCGGAGCGGTGGCGGCGCGGGGAGCCGAGGGGGCGGCTCGACGGGGTGCCGGTGACGGTCAAGGACGTCCTGCTCCAGGCGGGCGGTCCGACGCTGCGCGGGTCGCGGACCACCCGTGCGCAAGGGGCGTGGGACGAGGACGCGCCACCCGTGGCCCGGATGCGGGAGGAGGGAGCGGTGTTCCTCGGCAAGACGACGACGCCGGAGTTCGGCTGGAAGGGCGTCACCGACTCACCGCTGTCGGGCGTCACCCGCAACCCGCACGACCCCTCCCGGACCGCCGGCGGTTCCAGCGGGGGCAGCGCGGCGGCGGTGGCCCTGGGGGCGGGCGCGCTGTCGCTGGGGACGGACGGGGGCGGGTCGGTCCGCATCCCGGCGTCGTTCTGCGGGATCTTCGGGCTGAAGCCGACGTACGGGCGGGTGCCGATCTATCCGGCGAGCCCGTACGGCACGCTGTCGCACACGGGTCCGATGACCCGGGACGCGGCGGACGCGGCGCTGCTGCTGGACGTGATCAGCGGCGACGACTGGCGGGACTGGTCCCACCTGGGCCCGGCGCGGCCGGTGAGCGCCACGCTCCAGGAGGGCGTGAAGGGGCTGCGGATCGCCTACTCGGCGTCCTTGGGCGGGCAGGTCGCGGTGCGCCCGGCGGTGGCGTCGGCGGTGCGGACGGCGGTGGAGCGGCTGGCGGGCCTGGGCGCGTACGTGGAGGAGGCCGACCCGGACGTCGCCGACCCGGTGGACGCCTTCCACACGCTGTGGTTCAGCGGGGCGGCGCGGCTGGTCCAGCCCCTGGGGCGGGAGCAGCGGGAGCTGCTGGACCCGGGGTTGCGGGAGGTCGCCGAGCGGGGTGCGCGGTACAGCGCGCTGGAGTACCTGGCGGCGGTGGACACGCGGATGGCGCTGGGCCGGCGGATGGGGAGGTTCCACACGTCGTACGACCTGCTGGTGACGCCCACGCTGCCGCTGACCGCGTTCGAGGCGGGCGTGGAGGCGCCGAACGGCTCGCGGCGCTGGACGGCGTGGACGCCGTTCACGTACCCGTTCAACCTCACGCAGCAGCCGGCGGCGACCGTGCCGGTCGGCGCGGACGGCGACGGTCTGCCGATCGGGCTGCAGTTGGTCGCCGCCCGGCACCGGGACGACCTGGTGCTGCGGGCGGCGCACGCGCTGTACGAGTCGGGCGCCGCGCAGGCCATGAGGCCCGGCGCCGCTACGCCCGGCGGAAGCTGAGCGTCTCGCCGAGCGCGCCCGCGCGCCACAGGTCCTGGCAGGCCTCGGCCATCCGGTCGAGGCCGTCGACCACCGTGCCCCACACGATGCCGGGGACCCAGCCGGTGTCGCCGTTCAGCAGCAGGTTGTTGCGCTCGTAGAAGAGGGCGAGGTCGACGGTGACGGGGCGGCGGGAGAGCTCCTCGCGCCCGTATCCGTACGCCGCCGTTCCCAACTCCGTACCTTCGAAGGTGAAGTAACACAAATCGCCCGGAATCGGGGTAACCGTCGGGTTCTCCAGCGGCGGTTCCGCCTCCGCGAACGCCGGAAACAGGGCATAGATCTCATTACGGGCATACTTCGCGTGGTAGACATCACCGCCCAGCGGCAGCGCGTCCCACACGGCCGCGCAGGTCAACGGCGCCCGGTCGTCCAGCAGTTTCGCGGTGCACCGCACCCCGCGCTTGTCCAGGGACACGGTCAGGTATCGGTCGGCCATCCCGTACGCATACCCCGACCGCTCCCGGGTAGCCGCGCGCCCATGGCTCGAACAGCTCGTCGACACAGAACTCACCCCATACGGCGGCGCACCCTCCTGCTGGCCCCGGCCGTGGCGGCCGTCGGCGCCGCCTCCGCCACCGGTTGCAGCCGGGTCGCCTCCGGCAGCGCGCTGGACCGGCTCAGATCCCAGGGCACCGTCCGCCTCGGCATCGCCGGCGAGGTGCCCTACGGGTACGTCGACGACCAGGGCGAATTCACCGGCGAGGCGCCGGAGCTGGCCAAAGTGGTCTTCAAGCGGCTCGGCATCGGCCGCGTCCAACCCGTGGCGACCGACTTCGCCTCCCTCATCCCCGGCCTGAACTCCCAGCAGTTCGACGTCGTCTCGGCGGGGATGTACATCAACAAGGAGCGGTGCGAGCAGGTCATCTTCTCCGACCCCGAGTACCAGATGCTCGACTCCTTCATCGTCCGCAAGGGCAACCCCAAGAACCTCCGGTCGTACGAGGACGTGGTGCGCACCAAGGCCAGGTTCGCCACCGGCACCGGGTACGCCGAGATCGACTACGCCGTGGCGGCCGGGTACCCCGAGAAGGACATCGTCATTCTCCAGGATCAGGTGGCCGGGCTGAACGCCGTCGAGTCCGGCCGCGTGGACGTCTTCGCCGGCACCGCGCTCACCACCCGTGAGGTGGTGAAGAAGAGCCGCCGGGCCGAGGCGACGCCGCCGTTCGCGGCCGTCGTCGACGGCAAGAAGAAGATCGACGGCGGCGGCTTCGCCTTCCGCCCCACCGACACCGAGCTGCGTGACGCCTTCAACACCGAGATCCACAAGATGAGGAAGAGCGGCGAACTCTTCCGCATCATGCGGCGCTTCGGCTTCACCGAGGCGGAGATGACCACCCTCACCGCCGAGGAGCTGTGCCGATGACCGCCGGACTCTGGCAGAACTGGGTACTCCCCGGCATCTGGATCACCATCCAACTGCTTGTCTACAGCGCGGCGCTCGGCGCGCTGGTCGCCTTCGGCGTCGGCATGGCCCGCACCCACCGCTCCCTGCTCGTCCGCTTCGTGGCGGGCGCCTACACGGAGATCTTCCGGGGCACGTCCGCGCTGATCCTGATGTTCTGGCTGTTCTTCGTGGTCCCGCCGCTGCTGGGCTGGCAGCTCGTCCCGATGTGGGCGGCGGTCCTCGCGCTCGGCCTGTCGTACGGGGCGTACGGCGCCGAGATCGTGCGCGGCGCCCTCAACTCCGTGCCCGAGGCGCAGCGGGAGGCGGGCGTCGCGCTCAGCTTCACGCCGTGGCAGCGGATGCGGCTGGTGGTGCTGCCGCAGGCGGTGCCCGAGATGATCCCGAGCTTCTGCAACCTGCTCGTCGAACTGCTCAAGGGCACGGCGCTGGTGTCGCTGCTCGGGGTCGGTGACGTGTCCTTCGCCGCGTATCTGGTGCGCCTGGCCACCCAGGAGAGCGCGCAGATCTACTCCATCATCCTGGTGATCTACTTCGTGATCGCGTTCGTCATCACCCGCTCCATGAAGGCCCTCGAACGGAAGACCAAGGCCAACCTGGGGGTGGTGGTCAAGTACTCCAATCCCCCGGGGGACAACCCCCGGACCCCCGGCAGAAGGACCAGGCGCCTCGGCGCGACCGGCACGTCTGTGCGGGGTGGTCTCCAGTGACCTGGGACTGGTCCGCGGTGGCGGACTTCATGCCGCGCTTCTGGGACGGGCTGCTGGTCACCCTCCAGGTGCTGGTGCTCGGCTCGCTGATCTCCTTCACCCTGGGGTTGGTGTGGGCGGCCGGTTTCCGGGCGCCGAGCCGGTTCGTGCGGTGGCCGGTCAACGTGGTGACCGAGTTCATCCGCAACACGCCGCTGCTGGTGCAGCTCTTCTTCCTGTTCTTCGTCCTGCCGGAGTGGGGGGTGCAGTTCTCGGCGCTGACCACCGGAACCCTCGCCATCGGGCTGCACTACTCGACGTACACCGCGCAGGTCTACCGGGCCGGTATCGACGCCGTGCCCGTGGGCCAGTGGGAGGCGGCCACCGCGCTGAGCCTGCCGGCCCACCGGACCTGGTTCGCGGTGATCCTGCCGCAGGCGCTGCGCCGGATCGCGCCGGCGCTCGGCAACTACGTCATCGCGATGCTGAAGGACACGCCGCTGCTGGCCGGCATCAGCGTGCTGGAGCTGCTCCAGCAGTCCCGGCTGGAGAGCGCGTCCACCTTCCAGTACACCGAGCCGCTCACGGTCGTCGGTGTCGCCTTCGTCCTGATCGCCTACCCGGCTTCCCTCTTCGTACGGTCCCTGGAGCGCCGCCTTGTCAAGTGAACCCGTCCGCAGTGAACTCATCCGTTTCGAGAACGTCAGCAAGCGCTTCGGCGAGAACACCGTCCTCGACGACCTGTGCTTCTCCGTCGAGGAGGGCCGGCACGTCACGCTCATCGGGCCGTCCGGCTCCGGCAAGACCACGATCCTCCGGATGCTGATGACCCTGGAGCGCCCCGACTCGGGGACCATCCGGGTGAACGGCGGCCACCTGTTCCCGGCCGACGAGAAGCAGAGGCGCGAGACGCGCAAGAAGATCGGCATGGTCTTCCAGCAGTTCAACCTGTTTCCCAACATGTCCGTGCTGCGCAACATCACCGAGGCCCCGGTACGGGTCCTCGGCCTGGACCGGGACGAGGCCGAGCAGCGTGCCCGGGAGCTGCTGGACCTGGTGGGGCTGGCCGACAAGTGCGGCGCCAGACCCGCCCAGCTCTCGGGCGGCCAGCAGCAGCGGGTGGCGATCGCCCGCGCGCTGGCGATGCGGCCGAAGGTGCTGCTGCTGGACGAGGTGACGTCCGCGCTCGACCCGGAGCTGGTCGCCGGGGTGCTGGACCTGCTGCGGGACATCGCCAGGAGCAGGGACATCACCATGCTCTGCGTCACCCACGAGATGAACTTCGCCCGTGACATCTCGGACGAGGTCTTCATGTTCGATTCGGGGAAGGTCATCGAGTCCGGTTCGCCGGAGAAAATCTTCTCCGATCCGGCGCACGAACGTACGCGCGACTTCCTCGGTGCGGTCCTCTGACCTCTCATTACCGACCGGAAGTGTGCCGGTGGCATATGCCCCCGTGTCCCGCCCCAGCGTATGCGTGTGGGGCGGGACAGTTTCTTGTCAACAGGAGCCCACGAAACGGCTCTTGGCGGCTATCGTGGTACGGAAGCTTGCGGTCACAACCTGGTAGGGGGAAACCGTGGCGCTGAAGCCCGAGCCGACCGCGCCGTTCCATTCGGTGCAGTACGCCCTGCGTGTTCTCGAAACGATCTCCAGGCACGGCGGCGGGGTGACCGACGTCCAGATCGCACGTGAGACAGGGCTCCCGGCCGGCCATCTGACCCCGCTGCTGCTGATGCTGCGCCGCGAGGGGTACGTCGAGCAGGTCAGCGACGGCGCCTATGTCGTGGGCGACTCCCTGGTGCTGCTGGGCTCGGGTGCCACCCGCCGCGAGGCCCTCCAGAACAAACTCCAGGAGACGCTCACCGAGCTGCGCGACTCCGTCGGCGCCGCCGTCTACATCAGCCGGTACATCGACGGCGAGGTCAAGATCACCCAGATGGCCGACGGTCCGCACACACCGAAGGTCAACGAGTGGGTCGACTTCCGCTCGGCGGCCCACGCCAGCGCGGTCGGCAAGTGTCTGCTGACCCAGCTCGACCAGAACGGCCGCCGCGACCACCTCTCCCGCCACAAGATCGCCCGGCTCACCTCCCGGACGATCACCAGCGAGAAGGTCCTGTTCTCCAAGCTGGACAGCCAGCCGCCGACCGTCCCGGTGCTGGACCTCCAGGAGTACGCCGTGGGCACGGTCTGCGCGGCGGTGCCGCTGACGGCCGGATCGGCGGTCGGCTGCCTCGCGCTGTCGCTCCCGATCGAGCACGCGCACCGGCTCCGCTCGGCGGCGGACACGCTCAATCGCAAGGCGGCACCGGTGGTGCTCTCGCTGGCCCTCTAAACCTCCCGGAGCCCTACTGTGAGCCAGCTCACGCCCTCGTGGTCGGGAGCACCCCTCGGACCAGGTAGTATTAACTCTGTCAGCAGGCGCCGCTAGCTCAGTTGGTTAGAGCAGCTGACTCTTAATCAGCGGGTCCGGGGTTCGAGTCCCTGGCGGCGCACAGACGGAGAAAGCCCCTCGCGGAAGCGGGGGGCTTTCTCGTGCTCGGGATCCGTCCTCACGCGCGGAGGAAGGCGAGGACGGCCAGGACCCGGCGGTGGGTGTCCTCGGCCGGCGGCAGGTTCAGCTTCCCCAGGATGTTGCCGATGTGCTTGCCGACCGCCGCCTCGGTCACCGTCAGCCGCCGCGCGATCTCGCCGTTCGAGTGACCTTCCGCCACCAGGGCGAGCACCTCGCGCTCGCGCGGCGTCAGCGCCTCCAGCGGATCACGGTGCCGGCGCAACAGTTGGCGCACGACCTCCGGGTCCACCACCGTGCCGCCCGCCGCGACCCGGGTCAGGGCGTCCAGGAACTCCTCCACCTGGCCGACCCGGTCCTTGAGCAGGTAGCCCACACCGCTGCCGTCGCCCGACTCCAGCAGCTCGGCGGCGTACGCACGCTGGACGTACTGGCTGAGGACCAGCACCGGCAGGGCGGGGCGCTCGGCGCGCAGCGCCACGGCGGCGCGCAGCCCCTCGTCCCGGAAGCCCGGCGGCATCCGCACGTCGGTGACCACGATGTCCGGGTCGTGCTCGGCGACCGCGCCCTGCATGGCGGCCGCGTCACCGACCGCCGCGACGACCTCGTGGCCGAACCGGGCGAGGAGCCCGGTCAGCCCCTCGCGCAGCAGCACACTGTCCTCGGCCAGGACTATCCGCAGAGGGCTCGGCACGGGATCTCCACTCGCAGCACGGTCGGCCCGCCCGTCGGGCTGTTGATCGCCAGTCTGCCATCGAGGACGGCGATCCGGTCGGCCAAGCCGGTCAGACCGGTGCCTTTCCGCGCGTCCGCGCCGCCCGTGCCGTCGTCCTCCACCTCTATGCGGAGCAGCTCGCCGCCGTGCCGGGCGGTGAGCCGGGCCCGGGTGGCGCCGCTGTGCTTGCCGATGTTGGTGAGCGCCTCGCAGACCGCGAAGTAGGCGGCGCTCTCGACGGGCGGCGGGAGGCGCGGCAGGTCGAGGTCGGTGTCCACGGGGACGGCCGACCGGTCGGCGGCGTCGGTCAGGGCGGCGCCCAGGCCGTAGTCGGCGAGGACCTGGGGGTGGATGCCATGGATCAGCTCCCGCAGCTCGGTGAGGACCCGGCCGGCCTCGTCGTGGGCCTTGGCGAGCTGGTCGGCGAGCGGACCGGGCGGGGCGTCGAGCCGGGCGAGGCCGAGGGTCATGGCGAGGGCGACCAGCCGCTGCTGGGCGCCGTCGTGCAGGTCGCGCTCGATGCGGCGGCGCTCGGCCTCGAACGCGGCGACCAGGCGGGCGCGCGAGCGGGTGACCTCGCCGATGCGGCGGCGCAGCTCGGTGTCGCGGGGCGCGAGGAGCAGCCGGGTCAGCGCGGCGCGGGCACCGGCCAGGGCGCCGAGCGGGTAGAGCAGGGCGGGCAGCAGGAGCAGCCCGCACAGGGCGGCCGCGAAGGCCACCGGGTACGTGGTGACCAGGGGACCCTTCAGCACCCGTATCTCGTGCCCGTCCAGGGCCAGCCCGACGGGCGTCGCCAGCAGGGCGAGCGGCGCGCCCAGGGTCACGGTGAGGGCGAGCAGCTCCAGGGGCCACAGCACGCAGCCGTGCAGCAGCGCGTACGCCAGCTCCCGCCAGGTGGCCTGCTCCCGCGCCCGGAGCCGGAGCCAGGCCCACAGCCCCGGCTCTTCCGGTATCCCGTGCGGGTCGGCGGCCGGGTCGGTGTCGACGAGCCGCAGCCGCCACCGCTCGACGCCGCCGAGGGCGACCCCGGCGAGCAGCAGCAGCGGCACGCCGACGAGCACCAGCGAGAACGCGGCCAGCACCAGCAGCACGGCCAGCACGGGTACGCCGACGAGCGCGCCGCTCGCCAGATAGCCGGCCGACCGCCAGGGCCAGCCGCCGCGCAGGTAGTCACCCCTGGTCAGGGCCTGCCAGGGCGTACGGGGATCCATGGGAATCACGGTAGGCGCCGGGCTCACGGCGCCACCATGGCCCCAGCGGGGGTACGCGGGGTATGGCAGGCCCTACCAGCCGCACGGCGGCTGTCCCTGCCCGTCCGTCAGAACTGCACGTCGGAGCAGGCGTAGAAGGCGTTCGCCGTGTCCGCGATGGTCCAGACGGCCAGGATCAGGTGCTTGCCCGTCTTGCCGCTGGGGATCGTCCCCTGGTGGGTCAGCGTGGACGGCGGCTGCTGGGCGTTGTACGGGACGGTCAGGAACGGCTGGGGGTCCAGGGCCGCGCGGGTGAGCGGCGCGGTGCGGTTCCAGCCGTTCTTGGTGATGTAGTACTTGAAGTCGGTGGTGCGGTGCCGAGCGGTGAACTGCCAGCGGAAGGTGTAGCTCTGGCCGCCGGTCACCCTCGTGGCGGGCCAATTGCCGCCGCGCGGGTCGTCGAGCTGGGCGAACTGCCCGTTGCCTCCGGCGCAGATCCTGCCGTCGGCGGGGCCGGCGGCCGGGAAGCCCTTGGGTCCCTCGACCGACTGGGGCTCCCACTGGATGTTGCCGCAGTTGGTCACGGTGCCGTTGGCACAGAGCTTCTGACGGCTGATCGGCGAGTCGGTGTAGCCGTGGCTGCTGGCGCTGCCGGTGGCCAGGAGGGAGACCCCGGCCACGCCGAGGGCCACCACGGCCGCGCCTATCTTGTGTCGCATGCTGTTGCTCCAGGTGGACGTGGGGGAAGTTCCATGAGCCGTGCTGCACGCGTGCGGGTGGTACGGGTGGTGCCGGTGGTGCGGGGTGGTGCGGGGTGATGCCGGGGGCACCACGGGTGGGGATTGCGGTCTAGACCAAGTTCCAATGTATGGACAGGAGTTGAGCATGTCCATACCAATCACGGGCCTTCGACCGGACCACTCCTGCCCGTGTAGAAGGCCACCGTCAGGTCCTTGACCAGCGCCTTGCGGTCGTAGTCGTCCAGCTCGACCAGACCACGCGTGGTCAGCCGGTGGACCATGTCGTCCACCGCGTCCACCACCGACGTCAGGACCGTGTCCCGGTGCTTGGCGTCGATCGCCGCGACCCGGCGCCGCTGCATCGCGGCCGCGATCTCCGGCGCGTACTCGATCCGCGTCGGCTGCGCCGAGAAGACGTCGATCCCCACCGGGGCGCACTCCGCCGCCAGCATCCGCGTCAGCGCCTCCCCCACCACCTCCGCGTCCCGCAGCGTCGGGGCGTCGTCGTGGAAGGCGTCGGCGGGCAGCCGCGACAGCACCCGGGCCATCGCCGACTCCACCTGCTCACGCAAGTACTGCTCGTGGTCCGCCACCCCGAGCGCCGCCCGTACCGTGTCCCGGATGCGCCACACCACCAGCACCACCACCCGCAGCGCGGTGCCGTTCGCGTCGACGGCCGGGAGCGGCTCGCTGCGCCAGTGCCGCAGCCGTACGTCGATCCGGCGCCGCAGCAGCAGCGGGCTCACCCACATGAGCCCCGTGCGCCGCACGCTGCCCCGGTAGTCGCCGAACAGGGTGAGGACCCAGGCGTACCCGACCCGCCCCCGCCCCAGC
The DNA here is from genome assembly GCF_055570965.1 of Streptomyces sp. NPDC031064. Taxonomy (NCBI): domain Bacteria; kingdom Bacillati; phylum Actinomycetota; class Actinomycetes; order Kitasatosporales; family Streptomycetaceae; genus Streptomyces; species Streptomyces sp. NPDC031064. The sequence continues at coordinate 156,933 of NZ_JBVIGF010000008.1, read as the reverse complement.
CCGCCGAACGCGAACAACACCACCAGCACGCCCAGTGCCAGCACCGCCCAGAACCCGAGCGGGATGCCGTGGTACGGGCGCGACGGCAGCCCCAGCATGCCGGTCACCGACACCGGCACCACCCCCGTCCACCACAGCAGCGCCGCGCACCCCGCCAGCGCGACCGTCCCGGCCGCCACCCCGGCCCACCCGGGCAGCACCGGCCCGGGCCGCTCGGCCAGCTCCGGGTCGGCGGCCGGCGCGCCCCGCCGCACCGGCGCGGCCACGCCGACAGCGACCGGCTCCGCCGGTGCCGCCGATGCCACCGGTCCTGCCGGTCCTGCCGGTTTCGCCGGTGCCTCCGGTGCTGCCGGCGCCACCGGTGCCGCTGATGCCGCCGGGGCCGCCGGTTCAACCCGTGCCGCCGATTCCGCCGCCGGTGCCTCCGGCGCAACCGGTACCGCCGGTGCCGCCGGGGTGACCGATGCCGCCGATGCGGCTGTCGCGGCCGGGCGTACCTCCGTGGTCACGCGGCTGCCCCGCACGACCGTGACCGGTCCGGCGGTGTCCACCGCTCCCGGGTCCTGCTTCCCGTCGTCCCGGAACAGCAGATGCACCGGGATCGTCCCGGTGGTCTCGTTCCCGATCACCGGGACGCGCCGACCGGCCGTCGCCCCGCCGCCCTCCGGCGTCGCCGTACTCAACCCTGCCTCCTCGTGGTCGTTCATCGGAACAGGCGCCGCCAGGTCTCGGGGCCCGGGTAGCCGTTGGCGGCGGCGCCGCGCCAGCCCTGGGCCCGCTGGAACGCCTCGACGTTGCGCCGGTCCGCCTCGCTCCAGCGCGGCCCGGGCCCTGAGCGGTAGTGGGCGCCGAAGCCCCGCTCCACCAACCGGCGCCCGAGCCGCTCGACGTGCTCGTTGGACCGGCCGGGCCGGAAGTGGTCGCGCCCCGGAAAAGCGGGCGCGCCGGCGGTCCGGCCGCCGTCGGGGATGTCCCGGCCCTCTCCCCTGACCAGCAGCCGCCAGGTGTCCGGGCCGGGCAGCCCGTCCGCGTCCCGTCCGGTCCAGCCCTGCGCCCGCTGGAAGGCCCGCGTCGCCTTGCGGTCCGCCTCGCTCCAGCGCGGGCCGGGCCCGGAGCGGTAGAAACGCCCGCCGCCCCGCTCGACGAGCATCCGCCCGAGTCTCGTGACGTAGCGGTTGTCCGCTCCCGGCCCGAACGACGCCCGGCCCGGGTAGGCCACGGACGCGCCGGGGCTGCCGGGGTTGCCGGGGGTCCCGCCGCTCAGGCCCTTGTAGCGGTAGGCGACGTAACGGCTGGAGTTGTTCCAGTACGCCATCGGGGTGGCCAGCCTGCGGGCGTGCGGCCGGGTCTGCTCGTAGGCCGTGTAGAAGGTGTGCGTGTAGTCGGTCCAGCCGCCGAAGATGGTGACGTGCGAGCCGTGGCTGGGGTCGGCCGGGTTGTGGAAGAGCAGGATGTCGCCGGGCTGGAGCTCGGAGCGGTCCAGCCGGGTGCCGAAGCGGTCGAGGGTGCCGGTCCATTCGTTGCCGGCGAGGTTCCAGGCCATCGACACGAAACCCGAGCAGTCCTGGCGGTACCCGTCCGTCCAGTACTTCTCCATGGAGTACGGGACCTTGGCGGCGACCCAGCGCTTGGCCCGGTTGATGATCTCGGCCCGGGTGGATTTGCGCAGGGCCGGGGCGGAGACGTGGCCGCCCGTCGGCCCGGCGTGCGGGCGCCCGTGCAGTGGCCCGGTGCCGCCCTGCGGGGTGGCCGCGTCCGGGTCGTCCCGGACCCTGCCGGGGCCCACGGGGCCGGCAGGACCGGCCGGGCCGGCGGGACCGGACGGGTGGGCGGCCGCGACGGCGCCGCCGCCGAGGGCCACCCCGGCGGCGGTGACCAGGACCAGGGCGCGGCGCGCGCCGTGCGCGGCGGGGTGGCCGCCGGACCGCACGGCCAGGCGGAGCGCGGTCTCGCGGCGCTGCCGGGCGCAGCCGGTGCAGGGGCAGTCGGCGGGGGGCTCGTACTCCTCGAAGTCCGGTACGGCGGCCATGCGGTTCCCCTCCAGGATCTTCCGGTGCTGCGGTACGGGCGCCAGTGTCTCAACTGTCCCGACATATCGCATTTTGACGGTTGAAAGGGAAAAAACGGCTCGCCGACAGGCCGGGAAGGGCCGCCAATGATCACCGGGCGGGCCGCGGTGGTCCGGAGCACCCCTGGAGATCGGGTAGAGTTATGCAGGTCAGCAGGCGCCGCTAGCTCAGTTGGTTAGAGCAGCTGACTCTTAATCAGCGGGTCCGGGGTTCGAGTCCCTGGCGGCGCACGCGAGGCCGAGGCCCTCTCACCACGGGTGAGGGGGCCTCAGTCGTACCACCGCTCCCGGGAAGCTCACAAACCATGCCCATGCCCGGCAAACGGTCCGTTTCACCCTTGCGATCAAGAGTGGCGGGCGTAGACCCTATCCTGGAGCCGATGCCCCTCAATGGGGCATGAGGTTCGTGCAGTTGGGAGCAGTTTCGGGGGATGCTCCGGTTGCGGGAACCGCGGGGTGGGGGCCCCGTTCACGACGGGATGCCGTGGCAGGCATCATGCAACCGGAAGGTCGTCTTTCTCTGTCTACAGGGACGGTGGCCTGCCACTTGTGCGTCGGGACACGCCGGTCCAAGGGGGGACCGCGCGCTCCGGACGGAAACGACACGACCAATCACGCAGCCAGCATGCGTGCGGGGGGAAGACTCATGACGTCGACGCCGACCGGCGCCCGGCAGGACAACGACCCGTCCAGGACCACCCAGCTCCGGGTACCCCCGCAGCTCCGGACCGGCGGGCCCCGGCAGCGCGCCGCCGCGAAGCCGCTGCCCCGCTACGACTACGAGCACTACAGCAGGCTCGCCGGTCCCCTCACCCAGCCGGACGCGAACAAGCCGTACAAGGTGCAGTACCGCTCGCTGATCTCGCAGGAGCCGCACCGCATCCGGATCGCCCTGATGCTGGCCGCCGCCCCGGTGCTGTCGCTGGTGCTGCTGGTCTGGCTGCTCCAGCCCTCGCACTGGACCGAGCGGGACTACCCGGCCTTCGACTGGCTGCCCGCGCTCGACATGGTGATGCTCGTCTCGATCGGCCTGATCGAGTTCTTCCGCTGCATGAACGTCCTGTCGAACGCACACGCGACGCTGGTCGCCCGTGACCCGGTCCCGGTCGTGCCGGAGTCCGGCACCCGGGTCGCCTTCCTCACCTCCTTCGTTCCGGGCAAGGAACCCCTGGAGATGGTGACGAAGACGCTGGAGGCCGCCGTCAGGATCCGGCACCGCGGCCTGATGCACGTCTGGCTGCTCGACGAGGGCAACGACCCCGAGGTCAAGGCCGTCTGTGAGCGCCTGGGCGTGCACCACTTCTCCCGCAAGGGCATCGCGAAGTGGAACCAGCCCTCCGGCCCCCACCGCGCCAAGACCAAGCACGGCAACTACAACGCCTGGCTGGACGCGCACGGAGACAAGTACGACTTCTTCGCCTCGGTCGACACCGACCACGTGCCGCTGCCGAACTACCTGGAGCGCATGCTCGGCTTCTTCCGGGACCCGGACGTCGGCTTCGTCATCGGCCCGCAGGTCTACGGCAACTACGACAACTTCGTCACCAAGGCCGCCGAGTCGCAGCAGTTCCTCTTCCACGCGCTGATCCAGCGCGCGGGCAACCGCTACGGCGCGCCCATGTTCGTCGGCACGTCGAACGCCGTGCGCATCAAGGCGCTCAAGCAGATCGGCGGCCTGTACGACTCGATCACCGAGGACATGGCGACCGGCTTCGAGATCCACCGCCACAAGAACCCGGCGACGGGCAACAAGTGGCGCTCCGTCTACACCCCGGACGTCCTCGCGGTCGGCGAGGGCCCCAGCGCCTGGACGGACTTCTTCACCCAGCAGATGCGCTGGTCGCGGGGCACGTACGAGACGATCCTCAAGCAGTACTGGAAGGGCTGGTACTCGCTGCCGCCGAGCAAGCTCTTCAACTACACGATGATGATCATCTTCTACCCGATGTCGGCCCTGAACTGGATCCTCGCGGCCCTCAGTTGCGCGCTGTTCCTGGGCCTGGGCGCCTCGGGTGTGAACATCGACCCGACCGTGTGGCTGATGCTCTACGGCAACGCCTCGGCGCTCCAGATCGGCCTGTACGTCTGGAACCGCCGGCACAACGTCTCCCCGCACGAGCCGGAGGGCTCCGGCGGTGTGGCCGGCATGGTGATGTCCGCGCTGTCCGCGCCCCTCTACGCCAAGGCGCTGCTCGACTCCGCCCTCCGCCGCAAGAGCAAGTTCGTGGTCACCCCCAAGGGCGACTCGGCGAGCCCGGACCGGTGGTTCGCGACCTTCCGCTACCACTGGTACTTCATCGGGATCTTCGGCGCCTCCATGGCCGCCGGTTTCGTCTTCGGGAACTCCCACCCCGCCATGATCATCTGGGCGTCGTTCGCCACACTGATCACCGCGACACCGATCTTCGCCTGGCGGTACATGCTGCGCCAGGAGAAGAAGCGCCCCAACCGGCACCGGAGCGGACAGCAGCATCCGCCCGCACCGGCCGTGGACCACGCGCCGCAGGCCAAGCCGAGCTTGGCCGAGCAGAACGACACCATGCAGATCGCCCTTGGGGGACGTAACAAATGAGCAGCCTGCCCGTCCGGCCCAACCACCGGAGGAACCGCGCCCGTCGCATCCTGATAGGCACGGCGGTGGTTGCTGTGGTCGCCGGGTTCAACGGACCGGCCCTGTACCGGTACGGCTCGGAGCAGTACCACGAGTACACGATCAACAAGCCGGAGTACAAAGCCGCCAACGGCCACTGGGACTTCCTCGACGTCCCCTCCGAGTTCCGGATCAACACCATCCACGCGGCCCTGCTGCACACCGGCAAGGTGCTGCTGGTCGCGGGGTCCGGCAACAACCAGAAGAACTTCGACGCGAACAAGTTCGAGTCGGTCCTGTGGGACCCGAAGACGAACAAGTTCAAGAAGATCCCCACCCCCAAGGACATGTTCTGCGCCGGGCACACGCAGTTGCCCGACGGGAAGCTGCTCATCGCCGGCGGCACCAAGCGCTACGAGAAGCTCAAGGGTGACGTCACCAAGGCCGGCGGCCTGATGATCGTCCACAACGAGGACCCGGACAAGCCGATCACGCTGCCCGCCGGGACGAAGTTCACCGGCAAGGCCAACGGCAAGACGTTCGTCTCCAAGGACCCGATCCTGGTGGAGAAGGCCGAGAAGGTCTTCGACAAGGCCACCGGCCGCTTCCTGCGCACCCAGCCGGGCCTGGGCCGGATCTACGTCGAGGCCGAGGAGTCCGGCAAGGAGTTCGAGACCGGCACCGAGGACAACTACAAGGTCGAGGGCCTCAAGGGCAAGGACGCCCGCAACGTCTACGGCATGGCGCAGAAGCTCGCCCTCGACAAGAAGGACTTCCAGGGCATCAGGGACGCCTTCGAGTTCGACCCGCTCGCCGAGAAGTACATCAAGGTCGACCCGATGAACGAGGCGCGCTGGTACCCGACGCTGACCACGCTCAAGGACGGCAAGGTCCTCGCCCTCTCCGGGCTGGACGAGATCGGGCAGATCGTCCCCGGCAAGGACGAGATCTACGACCCGAAGACCAGGACGTGGGAGTACACCGGGATCGAGCGCCGCTTCCCGACGTACCCGGCGATCTTCCTGATGGACAACGGCAAGCTGTTCTACTCCGGCTCCAACGCCGGGTACGGGCCCGCCGACGTCGGCCGTGACCCGGGCGTCTGGGACCTGGAGACCAACAAGTTCGACAAGATCCCCGGACTGAGCGACGCGGACAAGATGGAGACGTCCGCGACGGTCATGCTGCCGCCCGCGCAGGACCAGCGGTTCATGGTCATCGGCGGCGGCGGGGTCGGCGAGTCCCAGGAGTCCAGCGAGAAGTCCCGGCTGGTCGACCTGAAGGACCCCAACCCCCGCTTCAAGGACGGCGCGTCCCTCGACAAGGGCACCCGCTACCCGAGCGCCTCGCTGATGCCGGACGACACCGTCCTGGTCACCGGCGGGTCGGAGGACTACCGGGGCCGCAGCGACTCCAACGTGCTGGAGGCGCGGACGTACGACCCGAAGACCGGGCAGTACACGCGCGTCGCCGACCCACGGGTGGGGCGCAACTACCACTCCGGTTCGGTGCTGCTGCCCGACGGCCGTGTGATGATCTTCGGCTCGGACTCGCTCTTCGCCGACAAGGCCAACACCAAGCCGGGCGTCTTCGAGCAGCGCATCGAGATCTACACCCCGCCCTATCTCTTCCGGGACTCCAAGCCCAGGATCACCGGTGGCCCCAAGACGATCGAGCGCGGTGACAGCGGGGTCTTCGAGACCCCGGACGCCGCGAAGATCAAGACGGCCAAGCTGATGCGGCCGAGCGCCGTCACGCACGTCACGGACGTCGACCAGCGCTCGATCGCCCTGGAGATGAAGAAGACGGCCAAGGGCATCGAGGTCACCGTGCCGAAGAACCGCTCCCTGGTCCCGTCCGGCTGGTACATGCTCTTCGTCACCGACGACAAGGGCACGCCGTCCGAGGCGGTGTGGGTCGAGGTCCCGTAGGGCCACGCATGCGAAGAAGGGGCGCCCCCGGCGGGGGCGCCCCTTCTCGCGTCCGTCGTCCTACTTGCTGTTGCGGGCCAGTTCGAGGGCGTACTCCGGGAACCAGTCGCCCGCCTTCGGGCCGCCCTTGCAGTCGCCGTCGGACTCGCCCGGGCGCTTGATCCACAGGTACGCGTCGACCAGCGGGTCGCCGGTGTTGGTGGTGGGCGTCTCACCGAGGGCGCGGCCCGGGGGGTTGCACCAGTTCTCGGCCGGGTCGCCGCCGGTGTAGGGGCCGTTGCCGTTGCGGCTGGTGTCGATGACGAACGGCTTGTTCCCGACCTTCGCCGAGACCTTCTTGCCGTACTCCTTGCTGGCCTCGGTGGTCTGGAAGTTGGCCACGTTCACCGCGAAGCCGTCGGCCTCGCCGACGCCCGCCCGCTGCAACGGCTCGAAGATCTGGTCCGGCTTGCCCCAGCCGGCGTTCCCCGCGTCCAGGTACACCTTGGTGTTCGGGAGCTCCTTCAGGCGCTTGACGGCGCCCTTGAGCAGGTCGTACCGCTCCTCGTGGTACTCGCCGCCGGTGCAGCCGTCCACCATGTGCATCACGGCGTCCGGTTCCACGATCACCGTGGCGCGCCGGTCGCCGATGCCCTTGGCGACCTTGTCCAGCCACGCGCGGTACGCGTTGCCGTCGGCGGCGCCGCCAGCGGAGTGCTGGCCGCAGTCGCGGTGCGGGATGTTGTAGAGGACCAGCACGGCGTCCCGGTCGGCCTTCGCGGCGGCCTCGGTGAAGCCCCGGGCGTCCTCCTCCGGCTGCTCCGAGCCGACCCATTCGCCCACCGGCTGGGAGGCGATCTTCTTGATGAGTTCGGCGTCGTCCTTCTTGCCGTCGCGCAGATAGCTCGCGACCTGCTGCGCCGCCTTGCTGCCGGGGTTGACCCAGAACGGGTCGGTCGACTTCGGCTGCTGGCTCACGCCGGGCACGGCCTCGGGCTTCGCGCCGCCGTCGGAGGAGGTGCAGCCCGCCAGCAGCAAAGCCGCCGCGGCACCCACCGCCCCCACCGCGGCCGCCCTCGCGCGGGCACGCCCGGAGCAACTGCCGTACATCCACTCCCCCTTGGGTGCACTGTGTGCGGGTCCACCCCCCAGGTGTCCCCTCCCGGACAACCCGGTCGAATCCATCCTGACACAGGTGTCCGGAAAGCCACGAGGGCGGCCGCCCGGGCCCCGCGCGCCCCACCACCGAGGGCGACGGGATCGCGACATGGTGTCAGATGGCCTCTGGAACCCGCCGGTGCCGCGCTCTACAGTGAGCGGGAGCTGCCGGACCATCCCCGACCTCCCGCGCCGATGCCGGGCTTCTCCCGCAGCCCGGGTTCACGCGGTCGAGGGCCGGCTCGGTCGACGGCCCGGGGATGGGGGGTCCCCGGCAAAGCCGGGGAGGGCCGTCGGCCGGGCCAGGTGGCGCGTCACGCCGGTGCGTCAAGTCCCTCCGGTGAGGTACGCGGAGACCACGACGTTCGCCGTGTAGGCGCCGGACGCGCGGTCGAAGGTGCCGCCGCAGGTGATCAGGCGCAGCTCGGCCCGGCCGGGCTGCCGCTGCCCGTACGCCTTCTTCGGGTCGAACTCGTGCCGGGCGAAGACCTGTACGTCGTCGATGGTGAACTCGGCGACCGAGCCGTCCGTCCGCTTCACCGTGATCCGTTCGCCGGGGCGGGCGGAGCTCAGGCCGTAGAAGACGGCCGGTTTCGTCTCGGTGTCGACATGGCCGACGAAGAGCGCGGCGCCGTCCGTGCCCGGCTTCGCCCCGTCGCCGAACCAGCCGACGGTCTGCGCCCTCTCGTACGGGGGCGGGTCTATCGCACCCGCCTCGTCCAGGGCGCGCGGGACGACCGGGGCGGTGATCCCGAGCGACGGGACCTCCAGGCGCTCGGGCGCGGCGGGCGCCATCGGCGGGCGGGCCGGGGGCAGCGGCACGCCCAGGGGGCGGCCGACGGCGGCGACGTCACCGGTGGTGGGAGCGGACAGGCCGCCGGGGCCGGCCGTGATGTCCTTGCCCCACAGCCACAGGCCCAGCAGCAACAGCGCCCAGGCCACACCGGTGAGCAGCCGGCCCTGCCCGGCGGGGTGCGGTGCGGTGGACACGGTCAGTCCGCGCGGGTACGGCGACGGCGGCGTGTGCTGCGCAGCGCGACGGCGACGGCCGCGACGCCCGCCAGCACCAGACCGATCACGGTGTGCGGGGTGCTGGGCCCGTGTTCCTCGACGCCCCTGGGCGCGTCGGCGGCGAGCGCCGCGGTGCCTCCGCCGCCGGCCTTGACCGGGGCGACGGGGCTGGGCGGCGCGTGGTGGGTGACGTGGACGCTGCCGGCGTCGTGGTGGTCACGCCCGTCGCAGTGGACGGTGAGCGAGTACGTACCGGGGTCCAGGTGCGACTTGACGGTGGTGTCGCCGTGCAGCGGCCCGCCCTTGCCTTCGCGGCCGGACAGCTCGGACTCCGCGACGAACGCCTTGGACCTGACCGAGCCGTGCTTGCCGTGGCAGCCGTGGACCTGGATGTCCACGTCGCCGCCGGGCTTGACGGTGGCCGGGACGACCAGGGCCGTCACCTTCTCCCGGTGCTTCTCGCCGTCCCGGTGCTCATCGCCGTCACCGGCGTACGCGGCTGCCGTGGCCGACAGGACGAGGGCGCCGGCCGCCCCCGCGGCACGGAGAGCAAACAGAGCTGAACGCATCGTGAACCTCCTGCACTGAAGATTCACCCCGTTCGGCGGTTTCCGCATCCGCAGGGGGGCGGCTTTCACCCGGTCTTTCACCCGGTCGGGCGCCGCTGACCTGGGCTGATCGGCCCGGAGAAGGGTCAGATGCGATCGACCAGATCGGCGATCGAGTCGACGACCTTGGAGGGGCGGAACGGGTAGCGGTCCACGTCGGCGGGGGTGGTGAGCCCCGTCAGGACCAGGAACGTCTCCATACCCGCTTCCAGCCCGGCCAGCACGTCGGTGTCCATCCGGTCGCCGATCATGGCGCTGGTCTCGGAGTGGGCGCCGATGGCGTTCAGGCCGGTGCGCATCATCAGCGGGTTGGGCTTGCCCGCGAAGTACGGGTCCTTGCCGGTGGCCTTGGTGATCAGCGCGGCGACGGAGCCGGTGGCGGGCAGCGGGCCCTCGGCGGACGGGCCGGTCTCGTCGGGGTTGGTGCAGATGAACCTGGCCCCGCCGTTGATCAGCCGGATCGCCTTGGTGAGGGACTCGAAGCTGTAGGTGCGGGTCTCGCCGAGCACCACGTAGTCGGGGTCGTGGTCGGTGAGGATGTAGCCGATGTCGTGCAGCGCGGTGGTGAGCCCCGCCTCGCCGATGACGTACGCCGTGCCGCCGGGCCGCTGGTCGTCCAGGAACTGGGCGGTGGCCAGGGCGGAGGTCCAGATGTTCTCGACGGGCACGTCCAGGCCCATGCGGGCGAGGCGGGCGTGCAGGTCGCGGGCGGTGTAGATGGAGTTGTTGGTGAGGACCAGGAAGGGCCGCTCCGCATCCCGCAGCTTCTTGATGAAGGCGTCGGCGCCGGGGATGGGGACGCCCTCGTGGATGAGGACGCCGTCCATGTCGGTGAGCCAGGATTCGATCGGCTTGCGCTCTGCCATGGGGCGGGACTCCTGCCGTACAGGTTCATGCATGCGTGCTGGGGACGCCGCGACAGCGCTGTGGCGACGCCCCCAGCCTAATCAGGAAGCCGTGACCTTGACCCCGTCGATGGTCCAGTACCAGTTGTTGGACCCGGTGTAGCGGAACCGGAAGCTGACGCTGGAGGCCCCGGAGGGGACGGCGACGGTCAGCGACTGCGGCTTGGAGACGACGTCGGAGGTGTAGCTCTTGACGAGGGTCGGCGCTCCGCCGTTGAAGGAGGCCAGGACTTCGGCGGTCTGGCTGCCCTCCTGCCGGTAGAGCGTGGTGAAGTCCAGCGTGACCTTCGCCTTGCCGGTGACGCCGTACGCGGGGGTGACCAGGGTCGAGTCGTACGTACCGGAGAAGGACTTGTCCGCCCACTCGTCGGAGTCGGCGACCGCGAAGACGCCCCGCGCCCGGACGTTGAGCTCACGCTGCTGGTCGCGCTGGGTACGGGACCAGAACTCGTCGGTGGCGAAGGACCAGCCGCGCCACTCGGTCATGCCGCCCGTGCCCATGGCGTTGTTGATGACGGACCAGCCGCTGGGCGGGGTGTGGGTGAAGCCCAGGACCCCGGCGGGGATGCCGGTCTCGTCGACCCGCTGGGTGAGGGAGGACTGGAGGGTGTCGAAGGGGTCGGCGGAGCGCTGCTGGATGGGCTTGCCGTCCAGGCCCCAGGAGGGGTCGGGGGCGATGCCGAGCTGGTGGAACACGGTGGCGGCGACGTCGACGAGCCGGGTGTCGAGGGGTCGCGCGCCGGCCGCTATGCCGGGCCCGGTGGCGAGGACGAAGGTGCGCCGCTCCTCGATGGAGCTGCCGCCGTGGCCGCCCGCGTCGACGTGGCCGTGGTCGGTGGCGACGATGACGGTCCAGCGCTCGGTGGCGTAGGAGGGGCGGGCCTTGATGGCGGCGAGCATCCGGCCGAGCTGGGCGTCCTGGACGGCGATGGCGTCCAGGTACTTCTGTCCGGTGCCGTTCGCGTGCGCGACCACGTCGGTGTTGCCGAGGTAGACGAACAGGACGTCGGGGTTCTGGTCGCGCAGGATCGACTCGGTCTCGGCGGTGATGGTGGCGTCGTGGGCGACGTACCCGTCCCGGTCGCCGTCGAGGACCAGCTTGGCGTCGGCGCCGGGGGTGACGGTGCCCTGGGTGTCCAGCGGCTTCCAGTCGACGGCGGCGTAGGTGGACAGCTCGGGCCGCACCTGGGCGAGGCGGGCCAGGAAGCCGGGGTAGGTGCCGTAGTTCTTGCCGGTGAAGGTGTTGTCCCTGACGCCGTGCTTGTCGGGCCAGACGCCGGTGGAGATGGTCGACCAGCCGGGGCCGGAGGAGGTGGCGGCCATGGGGTTGGCGTACAGCAGGGACAGGCCGTAGGTGCCGTCTCTCATCATCGACTTCAGGTGCGGGGCGTTGGCCGCGTCGATCCTGTCGTGGCGCAGCCCGTCCATCCCGACGACGAGCACCTTGTCGCTGCTGGTGCCGTTGGGGAGGGTGGGCGCGGCGACGGCCGGGGCGGCGGCCACTGCCGCCGTAGCGGCTCCGGCCGCTGCTACGAGCACGGTACGGCGGGACATGCCGTTCGGCATCGGGAAACCTCCATCGAAGGGTCGGCGTACACGCCAACGCCCCTGGTTTTCCAGGGGCGTTGGTCCGTACCCGTTATCTTTCCGCTACCTTTCGCGGGGCACCAGGTACGTGCGGTGAACTATTGGCTTCGCGTTGGCTAGCTGCCCGTTGCGCTCTTCCACGCGTCGACGTACGACGTCAGGTTCTTGTCGATGTCCGCCCAGTCCGGTTCGAAGATGTCGACGCCCTCCATCAGCCCGGCCAGCTCGATGGCGTTGGCGTCGGTGGGCTTGACGTCGGCGCGGGCGGGGAAGCCGCCGCCGATGGCGCTGACCTGTCGCTGCGCCTGCTCGCTGAGCATGAAGTCGAGGAGCTTCTTGCCGTTGTCGGCGTGCGGGGCGTCCTTGACGAGCCCGGCGGCGTACGGGAGGGCGAAGGTGGTGGGCTTCCCGCCCTGCCGGGCCGGGAACCAGATGCCGAGGTTCGGCATGGACCTGGCTTGGGCGAAGTTCATCTGGACGTCACCATTGGCGACGAGCAGCTCGCCCTTGTCGACCTTGGGGGCGAGCTTGGAGGTGGAGGAGGACGGGCCGACGTTGTTGGCCTGGAGCTTCTTCAGGAACTCCATGGCCGGCTTCTGGCCGCCGAAGTCGTGCATGGCCTTGATGACGACGGCGGTGCCGTCGCCCGCGACACCGGGGGTCGAGTACTGGAGCTTGTTCTCGTACTTCGGATCGAGGAGCTCCTCCCAGGTGGTGGGGGCCTTGGGGAGTTCCTTCTTGTTGTGGACGAACCCGAAGTAGTTGTTGACGACGGACGTCCAGGTGCCGTCGGCCGCCTTGTCGGCGCCGCTCACCTGGTCGGAGCCCTTCGGCTCGTACGGCTGGAGCAGGCCCTTGGAGCCGGCCTGCTGGATGAAGGGCGGGAGGGTGACGATGACGTCGGCCTGGGTGTTGCGCTTCTCGCGCAGGGCGCGCTGCACCATCTCGCCGGAGCCGCCCTCGACGTACTCGACCCTGATGCCGGTCTGCTTCTCGAAGTCCTCGAAGACCCGGTCGTACCAGCCGTCGCCCTTCTCGCCCTTGAGGCCGTCGGCGCTGTAGACGGTGACGACCTTCTCGTCGGAGGCGGCGGGGGACCCGCCGCAGGCGGTGAGGCCGGCGGCGAGGAGGAGGCTGCCGGCGAGGGCGGCGAGCGGCCTGGTGGCGTGCTTAAGCATGACGTCGTTCTCTCCTAGCGGTGGGAAGCGCGGGTACGGATGCGGGAGACGGCCAGCAGGACGAGCAGGGTCGTCGCCATGAGGACGACCGCGATGGCCGAGCCGGTGAACAGGGAGCCCCGGTCCGTGGCGGTGAAGATCAGCACCGGCAGCGGCAGCCAGTCCGGGGGGTAGAGCATCATCGTGGCGCTCAGCTCGCCCATGGACAGGGCGAAGCAGAGCCCGGCGGCCGCGTTCAGGGACGGCAGCAGGAGCGGGAGCTTGACCCGGAGGAGTACCCGGACGGGCCGGGCGCCGAGGCCGGCGGCGGCCTGCTCGTACATCGGGTCCAGGCGGACCAGGGCCGCCGAGACGGACTGGTACGCGAAGGCCGTGACCAGCACGGTGTGGGCGAGGATCACGATCCAGCGGGTGCCGTTGAGGAGGAACGGCGGCTGGGAGAACGCCACGAGGACGGCGAGGCCGACCACGACGGACGGGACGGCGACGGGCAGCATGAACAGCGCGTCCAGCGTCCGCCGCCCGCGCCCCTTCAGGGACTGCGCGGCGAGGGCGGCCCACGTGCCGACGACGAGCGCGAGGAGGCTCGCCGTGACGGCGGTGACCAGGCTGGTGGTCAGCGCCTGGAGGGACTCGCCGCGCACGGCGGCGGCGTAGTGCTCGGCGGTCGGGCCGGAGGGCAGGGCGCCGGACCAGTTCGTCGAGAACGACGCGGCGAGGATGACGAGCAGGGGGACCGCGAAGAGCGGCAGGAACAGGACGGCGAAGAGGGCCCAGGCGGCCCACCTGCCCTTAGCGCTGTGCACCAGCACGACGGCTCACCACCCGGTACAGGGCGTACAGCCCCACGGAGATCGCGATGTTGACGACCGCGACGACGCACGCGGCCGGATAGTCGGATTCGAGGATCGCCTTGCCGTAGACGAGCATCGGCAGGGTCGTCACGCCCTTGGCGCCGGTGAACAGCACGATGCCGAACTCGTTGAGGCACATGACGAGGACGAGGCTCCCGCCCGCCGCGAGGGCGGGCAGCGCCTCGGGCAGGATCACCCGCCGGACGATCCGCCCGGGACCGGCGCCCAGCGAGGACGCCACCTCCAACTGCGCGGTGTCGAGCTGGGAGAACGCGGCGAGCAGCGGGCGCATCACGAAGGGCGTGAAGTACGTGATCTCGGCGAGCAGCACGCCCCACGGCGTCGTCAGGAACCGGAACGGCCCCTCGGCCGCGCCCGTGACGTCCGTCCACAGGCCGTTGGCCATGCCGACGGTGCCGTAGACGAAGAGGAGCGCGAGCGTGATGAGGAAGGAGGGGAAGGAGAGGAACACGTCGATGAACCGGGCCACCGCCTTCCCGCCGGGAAACGGCACGAACGCGATGACGAGCGCCAGCGCGAACCCGAGCACCAGGCACCCGACGGTCGCCCCGCCCGCCAGCCACACGGTCGTGACCAGTGCGTCCCTGAACGCCTCGGACGCGAAGACGTCCCCGTACGCCCCGGGGGCGAGGGACTCGCGCACGACCAGCCCGAGCGGGTAGAGGAACACGAGCCCGAGGACGGCGACGGGCGGGAGGGCCCAGACCCAGGGGGGTACGGCGCGACTCGCGGGCGCGCCCACGGACACCGGCGCGCTCACTCCGTCACCTCCGCTCCCAGCAGCACCGCGTCGTCCGGGGCGAAGTGCAGCGTCACGTCGGCGCCCAGGCGTGGCGGGTCGCGCAGCTCACGGAGGTCGGCCATCACCCGGTGGCCGTCGACCTCGGCGTACAGCCGGTGCGTGGCGCCCCGCCACTGGACCTCGGCGAGCGTGCCGCGCAACGCGTTCGGGCCGTCGCCGAGCCCGATGAGGTGCGGGCGGACGCACAGGGTGGCGTTCCCCGTCACGCCCTCCGGCACCGGCACCTTCAGCTCGCGGCCCGCGAAGGCGACCCCGTCACCGGTGACCGTCACCGGCAGGAGGTTCGCGTTGCCGACGAACGACGCCGTGAACCGCGTACGCGGCCGCCGGTACAGCTCCCGCGGCGTGCCGCAGTCCCGCAGCCGCGCCCGGTCCATGACGGCGATCCGGTCGGCGAGCGTGAGGGCCTCGACCTGGTCGTGGGTGACGTACAGGATGGACACGTCGGGCAGTTCGCGGTGCAGCCGGGCCAGTTCGGCGAGCATCCCGGAGCGCAGTTGCGCGTCGAGCGCGGACAGTGGCTCGTCCAGCAGCAGGACGCCCGGCCGGATGGCGAGCGCCCGCGCGATGGCGACGCGCTGCTGCTGGCCGCCGGACAGCTCGCGCGGGTAGCGCCTGGCGTACGCGGCCATGCCGGTCAGCTCCAGCGCCTCGGCGACCCGGCCCGGGATCTCGCCCTTCGGCGTCTTCCGGGCGCGCAGTCCGAACGCCACGTTGTCCGCCACCCGCATGTGCGGGAACAGCGCGTAGCTCTGGACGACCATCCCGATGCCACGCCGGTGCGGCGGCAGCGCGGTCACGTCACGGTCGCCGATGAACACCCGCCCCGACACCGGGCGTACGAACCCGGCGACGGCGCGCAGCGCGGTGGTCTTGCCCGACCCGGACGGTCCGAGCAGCGCCATGACCTCGCCGGGCCCGACGGTCAGGTCGAGGGAGTCGAGGACGACGTTCTCGCCGTACGCGACGGAGACCTGCTCGAAGCGGATGCCGCTGGTCATGACTCCACCCGGGCTAGGAGACCCGGCAGTTCGGCGACCGAGCCGAGGACGTGCGTGGCGCCCGCGCCCCGCAGTGCCTCGGCGTCGTGCGCACCGGTCAGCACCCCGGCGACGACCCGCGCCCCGGCGCGTACGCCGCTGAGCATGTCGTACGCGGTGTCGCCGGCGACCGCGACGCCCTGGACGCCGTCCGCCGCGCCGGTGCGGAGGAGGGCGGCGAGGACCATGTCGGGGTACGGGCGCCCGCGCCCGCCCGGGGTGTCGGCCGGGCACAGGGTCAGCCCGACGAGGTCGCGCCAGCCGAGCGCGCCGAGGATGGCGTCCTGGGTGACGCGGGCGAACCCGGTCGTCAGGACCACCGTGCGTCCCTGGTCGCGCAGTTCGCGGATGGCGTCGGCGGCTCCCGGCACGGGCGCGATCCGCCCGGCGGCGACGAGCTTGCCGTACGCCTCCTCGAAGGCGGTGTTGGCCCGCTGCGCGCGGGGTTCGTCGCCGAAGAGGTGGCGGAAGACGGAGATCTTGGACTCGCCCATGGTGGCGCGGACGTGGTCGAGCATGTGCTCGTCCGGTTCGGTGCCCAGCGCGCGGGCGGCCGCGGCGAAGGCCTCCTCGACCAGGCCGCCGTCGGCGACGGTGGTACCGGCCATGTCGAGAACGACGAGTTTCATGTCGGTCGTCATGGTCACCATCCCAGTTCGTTCGCGGTCGTTTCGGCGATGGCGGGCGAGCACGTCATGCCGCGTCCGCCGGGGCCGGTCACCAGCCACACGCGGTCGCGCACCCGCTGGCGGTGGACGACGCGGCCGGGGTCGGTGCACTGCGCGTACACCCCGGCCCAGCGGCGGCGGACGGGCGGCAGCGGGCGGCCGAGGAGGGACTCGACGACCCGGGTGAGGTGCTCGTAGGGGTCTTCGAGGGTGTCGAAGGCGAAGGGGTGCTCGTACTCGTGGGTGTCGCCGATGGTCAGCCCGCCGTCGAGGCGCTGGACCATCAGCAGTTGCATCCTGTGCGCGGCGGCGACCGGCTCCTGGGCCTGCCCGGCCTCCAGGGCGGCGGAGTCGTACGCCGGGTAGTAGCGGAAGCTGTCGGCGTCGGCGACGGAGGTGGTCAGGGGCTCGCCGAGCGGGTCGGTCTGCATCATCTGGAGGCGTACGCGGCGTACGGGGATGTCACCGGCGACCTCGCGGACGAGCCCGCCGAGCCACGCTCCCGTGCACAGGACGACGGCGTCGCCGGTGTGGACGTCGCCGTGGTCGTCGCGTACGGCGTTCTCGCCGATGACGTCGCGGACCTCGCGGCCGGGGAGGAACGTGTAGCGCCCGGAGGCGTTGAGGGCCTGCCTCAGGGCGAGTTGGGCGGTGCGGGGCTCGACGGCCGCGTCCCGTTCGCACCACAGGGCGGCGCGGAAGTCGCCGCGGAGGGCGGGGTTCATGGCGCGGGCGTCGTCGGCGGTGACCAGTCGGAAGCCGCGGGCGGCGGCGTCGGGGCGGGCGACCGCGGCTTCGGCGACGGCCAGCTCCAGGTCGGTACGGACGGGGGTGAGCGAGCCGATGGCCCGGAAGCCCAGCCCCGGGACGCGGGCGCCGATGCCCTCCCACAACTCGCGGGCGCGCAGGGCCGTTTCCAGCTCCTCGCCGCCGGCGCGGCCGCTCACCCAGATCTGGCCGAAGTTGCGGAGTGAGGCGCCGCGGGCCTCGCTCTCGCGCTCGATCTGTACGACCTCGTGGCCGCGTTCCACTGCGTGCCAGGCGTGCATGGTGCCCACCACGCCGGCTCCTACGACGATGACTCTCACGCCGGAAACGGTCGTGGCGGTGGGTGGCGCCGACGGGTCGGGGCGGCGACGGGAGGGTGAACGGCCCCTCAAGCTTGGCCTAGACCCGTTATCGATCCGTTACTTCCCCGAGGTGCGTCGTGAAGCTGAACCGGTCGCCCCGGTAGAGGGTGCGCACCCGCTCCAGCGGGCGGCCCGCCGTGTCCCGCGAGCGGCGGTGCAGCAGCAGCATCGGCAGGGCGGGCGGGGTGCCGATGAGCAGCGCCTCGCGCGGGGTGGCCAGCACGGTCTCGATGCGCTCGTCGGCGTCGCCGAACTCGATCCCGAGCCGTTCGCGGAGGTGGGCGTAGAAGGACGAGTCGGGGTCGAAGTCGGCGTCCAGGCGCGGGACCCGGGCCTCGGTGACGTACGTGCTCTCCAGGCCGACGCGCTCGTCGTCGGCGAGCAGCACCCGCTCCATGTGCCAGACGGGCTCACCGGGCTCGGTGCCCAGGTCGGCGGCGAGCGCGGCGGGGCAGGGGAAGCGGTCGAGGGTGACGAGGTTACGGCCGGGGCGGCGGCCCTGGCGGCGTACGCCCTCGGTGTAGCTGGCCAGCGACAGCGGCTGCTCCAGCTTGGGCCCGGCGACGACCGTGCCGCGCCCCTGGCGGCGCAGCCGGCCTTCGAGCAGCAGCTCGCGCAGGGCCTGGCGTACGGTCTCGCGGGAGACCTCGTACCGCACGGCGAGGTCCCGCTCGGCGGGCAGCGCCCGCCCCTCGCCCAACTCGTCGATGAGCGCCGCGACATGGGCCTTGACCGCGTAGTACTTCGGGATGCGGCCGTGCTCCGGGATGCCGGATCGGACGGGTGCGCCAGGTGCCTGGCCGTTCGGGTAGTCCACGTTGTCCACGGACGGGATGGTCGCAGACGTACGTGAACGGACGGGGGGACGGGCGGGACGCTCTCGCTGGCCGGTCAGCCCTTGCGGCCGCGCAGCCACCCGGCCAGGGAGAGCGTCGCGGCGCCGAGGAGGAAGGCGAGGGCGGAGGCCCCGGCGACGATCAGGACGTTCCGGCCGGTCCTGGGCAGTTCCTCGGCGAACTCGCTGGCGGGCTCCTCGTCCACGAGGGTGAACCGGTAGTCGGCCGACTCGCCCACCCAGTCGCCGTCGCCGCCGCGCCGCTGGACGATCGCGGCGTTGGCGGTGACCGCGTCGGGCCGGGCGTCGGAGGTGAAGGCGAGCCGGACGGGCACGGTGACGGTCCGGCCGGGCGGGACGGCGAAGCCACGGAAGCGGTCGCCACCGTCGTCCAGGACGCCGACGAGTTCGCTCTCGTCGGTCTCCTCGATGGTGACGGGGTACTGGCGGCCACCGTCCTCGTAGAACTCGAGCTGGATCTGGCCCGGCTTCAGCGCGCGGGCACGGTCGGTGAAGACGATCACGGGGTGGATGTTGCCGCAGGGCTCGCTGGTGGTGTTGGTGAGCTGGACGGTCCAGGTGTGGAAGCCGCCGCCGGGGCGGTAGGCGGGGGGTCCGCCGCTGATGCGGGTACGGATCGGGAAGTCGGCGGAGGAGGGGTTGCCGCACGTCGGCTGCCGGTCGGGGGCCGCGGCTTCGAACGCCCCGGTGCCGGTGCCGTCGGCCGGTGCGGCCGCGGTGAGCCCGAGTACGGCGACGGCGACGGTGGCGCCGAGGGCGGTGACGTTGCGCAGTCGCATGGCGGACCTTTGGCGGCGGCGTGGACGGTCGTACGCCGAGAACGTCCCCCACGAGCCCGTCGACACACCGGCGGAACGGCGACATCCCGCCGTACGGCGGCGCGGATGCCCCCGAACGGCGCATCGGCCCGCTGAGGCCCCTGCCCTCGGTCACCCCACGGCCGGCGCCCCTGCCCTCGGTCACCCCACGGCCGGCGCCCCTGCCCTCGGTCACCCCACGGCCGGCGCCCCTGCCCTCGTTCACCCCACGGCCGGCGCCCTACCGCCCGAACACCGGCGCCAGGATCAACTGCGCCGCGCCCTCCGCCACCGGGTGGGCCGAGCCCTCCGCGAGGGACACGGGCACCGCGGCGTCGCCCCCGCGCCGGGCGCGCTCCTCCAGTACGGCGCGCACGCCGCGCAGGAACGGCTCCACCGCGCCGGTCACCACCCGGCCACCGAGCAGGACACGGTCGATGTCCAGCAGCTTGACCAGGTTCGCCGCCCCCGCGCCCAGCACCCTGGCCGCCTCCGCCAGGTCGCCCCGCGCGACGGCGGCCAGGCACAGCGCCTCCAGGCACCCGTACCCGCCGCACCCGCACACGGGACCGTCCAACTGGATGGTCTGGTGCCCGAACTCCCCCGCCCCCGTCCGCGCGCCCCGGTACACCGCGCCGCCGAGGACGAGGCCCGCGCCCAGCCCCGTACCGAGGTGGAGGTACGCGAACGAGTCCCCGCCCACCCCGTTCAGCGCGAGGCTGAGCGCCGCCGTGTTCGTGTCCTTGTCGAGCACCACGGGCAGCCCGAGCCGCCGGGCGAGCTCGTCGCGCAGCGGGAAGCCGTCCCACTCGGGAAAGCCGGTCACCCGGTGCGGTACGCCCGCCGCGTGGTCGAGCGGCCCCGGCATGGCGACGCCGACGCCGAGGACGGTTCGCGTGGCGAGCGCGGCGACCTCCCCCGCCACCACGTCCATGACGACCTCGGCTCCCCATCCCAGGTCCAGCGGGACGACGCTCGCCGTGACGACGGCGCCCGACAGGTCGACGAGGACCGCGGTGAGCTCGTCGCGGTCCAGGTACAGGCCCACGGCGTGGGCGGCGCCGGGCGCCAGGCGCAGGACGGTGCGCGGCTTGCCGCCCGTGGAGGCGCGCCGCCCCGCGTCGACGGCGAGCCCCTCGTCGCGCAGCCTGCCGGTGATCTTGCTGACCGCCTGGGGGGTGAGCCCGGTCCGCTCGGCGAGTTCCAGCCGGCTGGCCCCGTCCTCGCCCGCCGTGCGCAGCAGGTCGAGCACCAGCGCGGCGTTGTGGCTGCGGAGGGCCGGCAGGTTCACACCCGTATCGCTGTTCACCGTCCCATTGTCGCGCCCGCTTGCACTTTGGCAACAGCGTTGCTTAAGTGGCGTGCATGACTGGACGACCGCTCCGCGTCGGACTCGTCGGCTACGGCCTGGCGGGGTCCGTCTTCCACGCTCCGCTGATCGCCGCGACCGAGGGCCTGGTCCTCGACACGGTCGTCACCGCCAACCCGGAGCGGCAGCGGCAGGCCCGTGACGCGTTCGGCGGGGTCCGCCTCGCCGCGTCGGCGGACGAGCTGTGGACGCGGGCCGGTGAGCTGGACCTGGTCGTGATCGCGTCCCCCAACAAGACGCACGTCCCGCTCGCGACCGCCGCCCTCAAGGCGGGCCTGCCGGTCGTGGTCGACAAGCCGGTCGCCGGCACGGCGGCGGAGGCGCGCGGGCTGGCCGCCCTCGCCGACGAGCGCGGCCTGCTCCTGTCCGTCTTCCAGAACCGCCGCTGGGACAACGACTTCCTCACTCTGCGCGCCCTGCTCGACCGGGGCGAGCTGGGCGACGTACAGCGCTTCGAGTCCCGCTTCGAGCGGTGGCGGCCGCGGCTCAAGGGCGGCTGGCGCGAGTCGGGGGCGCCGGAGGAGTTCGGCGGGCTGCTGTACGACCTGGGCAGCCATGTCGTCGACCAGGCGCTGGTGCTCTTCGGCCCCGCCGCCCAGGTGTACGCCGAGTCGGACGTACGCCGCCCAGGCGCCGAGGCGGACGACGACACGTTCATCGCGCTCACGCACGCCGGCGGCGTCCGCTCCCACCTGTACGTCAGCGCCACCGCCGCCCAGTTGGGCCCGCGCTTCCGGGTGCTCGGCTCGCGGGCCGGGTACGTGAAGTACGGCCTGGACCCCCAGGAGGCGGCGCTGCGCGCGGGCGAGCGGCCCGGCCCGGGGTGGGGCGCCGAGCCCGAGTCGATGTGGGGCGCGCTGGGCGCCGGTGAGTCCCCGCTGACCGGCGGCGGCACCCCGGTCGCGTCCCTCCCCGGCGACTACCCGGCGTACTACGCCGCCATCGCCGCCGCCCTGCGTGACGGCACGCCCCCGCCGGTCACCGCGCACGAGGCGGCGGCCGCGCTGGACATCCTGGAGGCGGCGCGCCGGTCGGCCCGCGACGGTGTGACGGTGACGCTGTGACCGCCCCCACCCTCGCGGAGCTGGAGGAGCAGCAGGCCCGCCTCACCCTCCCCCGCTTCACCTACGACGACGCCTGGACGCTCGGCACCCTCCTGGTCGACCTCGCCCGCGAGCGCCGCGCCCCGGTCGCCATCGACATCCGGCGCGGCGGCCAGCAGCTCTTCCACGCCGCCCTGCCCGGCTCCAGCGCCGACAACGACGCCTGGATCGACCGCAAGCGCCGCGTCGTCGAGCGGTACGCCGAGAGCTCCCTCCTCGTCGGCACCCGCTTCCGCGCCAAGGGCAAGTCCTTCGACACGGACTCCCGCCTGGACCCCGACCGCTACGCCGCCCACGGCGGCTCGTTCCCCATCACGGTGACGGGCGCGGGCGTCATCGGCACGGTCACGGTCTCGGGCCTGCCTCAGGTCGAGGACCACGCGCTGGTGGTGGAGGCCCTGGAACGCCTCACCGGCGCCTGACCAAAGACCGGCGGGCCACCCCCCTCCCCCGAGGGGTGGCCCGCCTTCCCTTTCACGCCTGACGTCAGGCGTCCTTGAGCTCCTGCCGCTGCCGCCCGAGCCCCTCGATCTCCAGCTCCACGACGTCACCGGCCCGCAGGAACGGCTTCGGCTCCGGCTGGCCCATGGCCACGCCCGCCGGCGTACCGGTGTTGATGACGTCGCCCGGGTACAGCGTCATGAACTGGCTGACGTACCGCACCACTTCCCCCACCGGGAAGATCTGGTCGGAGGTGGAGCCGTCCTGCTTCAGCTCGCCGTTCACCCAGAGCTTCAGCGACAGCGCCTGCGGGTCCGGCACCTCGTCGGCCGTCACGAGCCAGGGGCCGAGCGGGTTGAACGTCTCGCAGTTCTTGCCCTTGTCCCAGGTGCCGCCGCGCTCGATCTGGAACTCGCGCTCGGAGACGTCGTGGGCGACCGCGTACCCCGCGACATGCAGGAGCGCGGCCTCCGCGGAGTCCACATAGCGGGCCGTACGTCCGATGACTACCGCCAGCTCGACCTCCCAGTCGGTCTTGCGGCTGCCGCGCGGTACGAGCACGGTGTCGTCCGGGCCGACGACCGTGTCGGACGCTTTGAGGAAGACGACCGGCTCGGCGGGGGTCGCCTGGCCCGTCTCGGCGGCGTGGTCGTGGTAGTTCAGCCCGATGCACACGACCTTGCCGACGCGCGCCACCGGCGGCCCGATCCGCAGCCCGGCCGGGTCCAGTTCGGGCAGCACACCGGCGTCGGCGGCGGCGCGGACCCGGTCGAGGGCGGAGGCGTCGGAGAGCAGGTCCCCGTCGATGTCCGGGACGACCGCCGACAGATCCCGCAGGACCCCGTCCTGGTCGAGCAGCGCGGGGCGCTCGGCGCCCGCCGTACCGACGCGCAGCAGCTTCATGGTCTTCTCCCTGTGGTCGAGGTATGCCCCGGCCGATGGAGTGCGGCCATCGGAGGATTGGTCGATCCTCCAAGACATCGGACCACCCCGCAAGACCCCGTTCACCCAGTGGACGAGCCCCGGAAGAGGTACGCCCGCTCGGCGGCGGTCCAGGCGGTGCTCGTGACGACATAGAGCGCGGCGGCCAGGGGGACGACGGCGACGGTGACGAGGGTCGCGAACGACAGCAGCGGCATGACCTTCGCCATGCCGCCGGGCATGGCCCCGGGCGTGGCCCCGCCCAGGTCTCCCATCTCCGCCATCTGCCCCTTGGTACGCCGGTACGTGTACGTGGCGACGGCGGCGACGATCACGAACAGCGCCAGGTACACCAGCCCGGCGGCCCCGAGGACGCCGCCGTCCGCGAGGGCGTCCGCCCAGCGCCCGCCGAGGGGCGCGGCGAGCAGGGTGTGCCCGCTCAGGCTCCCGCCCGAGAAGAGGTGGTACATCAGGAAGAACGCGGGCGCCTGCAACAGGCTCGGCAGGCACCCGGCCAGCGGCGACACCTTCTCCTCGGCGTGCAGCTCCAGCACGGCCCGCTGCAACCGCTCCGGATCCTTGGCGTGCTTCTTGCGCAGCTCGGCCACCCGCGGCGCCAGCCGCGTACGCGCCTTCTGCCCGCGTGCGGCGGCCCGGGACAGCGGGTGCACGGCGAGCCGTACGAGCATGGTGAAGGCGACGATGGCGGCGGCCGTGGCGGAGCCGTGGAACAGCGGCTGGAGCAGCCCGGCGAGCTGCTCGACAAGTGAGGCGAAAACGGACATGGAAAGGAGCCCTCCGAGGGGTCTCGTCGTACCGGAATGTGACTCTCGGCATGACGAACCGCGGAGGAGGACCGGGAAGCGGAGCCCCTACGCGGCCGTCGGAAGGAGACGGCCGGGCGCTCGGGGCCGCCGGCGCCCGGAGGCGTCGGGGTCGCGCTGCGGCAGGAACGCGGTGCGCCGCTCACGGTCGCGGATGGCCGTACGCACCCGGGTCGGCGGTACGGCGGGCACGCGGCGCGCGGCGATGACGGCGCACGCGACGAGCTCGGAGCCGACGGCGACGAGCGCCACGGCAGCGGAGAGGGCGCCGCCCTCGGCGTGGAGGCCCTCGGAGAAGAGGAACAGCAGGAAGCCGACGAGGCCGCAGCGCGCCAGCGGCGCGACAAGACGACTCATGAACCCCTCACCCCCCCTCTCGTGCCTCTAACGTGGCCGCATCGAACGGAGTTCCCCCCACACGATGAGCCGGTACGCCGAACTGTACTCGGGAGTACACGTGGTGAGCGTCACGTAGTAGCCGGGCTCGCTGTACCCCTTCGGTACGGCGGCGATGGCGGCGGTATCGCGGGGCGAGGTCCGCGCGAGCGTCCGGTCGACCACGTACGTGAACACCCCGTCGCGCGTCTCGACGATGATCTCGTCGCCCTTCCGGAGCCGGTTGATGTACCGGAACGGCTCGCCGTGGGTGTTGCGGTGCCCGGCGAGGGCGAAGTTCCCGGCCTGCCCGGGCTGGGCGGTGCCGGGGTAGTGGCCGGCGTACCCCTTGTCGAGGAGGGGTTTGCCGACGCCCCGGCCGATGGGCACGGCGAGCCGGAGGGCGGGGATGCGGAGGATGGCGTACGCGGCAGGCTGCCGCACGGCCGGACGACTCGCCGCACCGGAGGCCCGGCCCGCGCTCTGCCCGCCCTCAGCCACCGAAGGCGAGGGCGCGGGGGCGGGGGCGGGGGCGGGGGCGGGGGCGGGCGGCGGGAGCGCCCTCCCTCCCCACTCCCGCTCCAGGGCGTGGACCTGGCGCTGGGCACCGGCGCGGGCCTGCTGGTTGGTCCACCAGAACTGGTGGACGACGAGGAGCATCAGGACGACCCCGACCGTCACCACGATCTCGGCCCCGACCCACATCCCCCGGGCGAGCATCCCGCGCCACCCGCCCTGCCGCCGCCGTACCACCACCGGTATCCGCTCGCGCACGCGGGCACCATAGGTGCTGCCCCGACAACCCACCAGACCCGCCGCACAGCAGTACGGTGTCCCCCATGCGCCCCGACACGCCTGCCGATCACATCACCGAAGCCGAGCGTCTGCTGCGCACCGCGGCGCAGTACCCCGAGGACCGCGAACCGCTGCTCCTCCAGGCGGCCGCCCACCTGGAGCTGGCCGGTGCCCGCGCTCGCGCGACGACGCTGTACGACGACCTCCTGGCCGCGACGCCGCCGCCGGAGAACCCATACCTGATCAAGGCCCTCAAGGCGGCCAACCTCTGGGAGTACGGCCACGAGGCCGAGGCCCGCGCCATCATCGAGGGCATCCGCGCCACGCCCCCCGCCGACCCGGCCGCCTGGGAGATCGTCGCGGAGACGCTGGAGGCCCACGACGAATTGGAATCCTCCGAAGCCGTCTTCACCACCGCGGTGACGACCCTGGTCCCCTCCCCGGACGACGAGGTCCCGTACCCGACGCAGTCCCTCCTCATGGGCCGCCACCGCGTGCGCCGCCTGCTGGGCCTCCGCCACGACGACTGGGACGTCCTGGCGGACCGCCTCCACACCG
The DNA here is from genome assembly GCF_055570965.1 of Streptomyces sp. NPDC031064. Classification (NCBI taxonomy): domain Bacteria; kingdom Bacillati; phylum Actinomycetota; class Actinomycetes; order Kitasatosporales; family Streptomycetaceae; genus Streptomyces; species Streptomyces sp. NPDC031064. The sequence goes on along the minus strand of NZ_JBVIGF010000008.1, from coordinate 131,364 downwards.
GCGCGGTCCCGCTGGACGAGCTGCACGACCCCAAGCGCCTGTGGTCCCTCGGCTCCTCCGACCCCGCCGAGCTCCAGGCCGAGATCACCCGCCTGCGCAGCGAGCTGGGCTCCTACCGCACGGCCCTGTCCCGCCCCTTCCCGGTGGCGGTCCTGCTCTGGCCGGCCGACGAGCTGACCGAGCTCCTCGCCGCCTACCCGGAGCTGGAGTCCGAGTACCCGACCCACGCGGCCCACCTCACCGACATCGAAGCCTCCCTCCGCGAACTCTCCGCCGCGGGCACCCCCAACCTGGGCATCGTCCAGGGCACGGTCCCCTCCTACGAAGCCTTCGCCGCCTCCGAGTCCACCTCCCCCTCCAACGCGGCGCTCCTCCCCCAGTACGCCACCACCCTCGCCGCCCGCGGCCGCGCCACCCCCTGGCCCCCGGCCCGCACCTCCCCGTGCTGGTGCGGCTCGGGCACGAAGTACGGGGACTGTCACGGCACTGCCCGAATCTGACCCTCCACGATTCGGATCGTTCCCCTCCTCTTCACCATTCGCATGCAGTACTTTCACAATTGACTACTGCCGCGACTGGCTCCCTGTTCCCCCACACAGTCCCAGTCCCTGTGTGCGAGGGAGACGTGTGCCATGACGAACGCGTACCAGCAGCCCACCACCGCCCGCCCCCTGTACCGCATGAAGCGCGTCTGGGCGGGCGGCCTGCTGCTCCTGCTGATCGGCACCGGCTGCGGAGCCCTGACCACCGAGGGCAACACCGAACCGGCCACCAAGGCCGCCCCCGCCGTCACCGTGACCACCACGGCCACGGCCACCGCCACGGTCACCGCGACCCCCACCACCGCCCCCGCCCCGGCTGTCACCGTCACCGAAACGGTCACAGCCACGGCCACGGTCACCCGCGAGGCCCCCGCCAACGACGACTCGGGCAGCGGCGATTCGGGCACCTCCGACGAGAACGTCTACTACCCCAACTGCGCCGCCGCCCGCGCCGCCGGCGCCGCCCCCGTCCTCCGCGGCGAACCGGGCTACGCCAGCCACCTGGACAGGGACAACGACGGGGTGGGGTGCGACAACGGTTGACCGGCGGCGTCCCTAGTCGGCCAGTCGCCAGTCGACGGCTTGTGGGGAGCCACCCCAACCAATGGGGCGCTCCCACACGGCCACGATGCCCAGCGATGCGAGGTAGTCGGCGTAGTGCCCTATGTCGTGGGTGAAGAGGGCGACCAAGTGCGGAGCCGGCTGCTGCTTCTTCTCGTAGTAGAAGTGCCGGTACTCGTACAACTGCCCAACGGCCTCACGTACGGCCCGGTATTCCTTCCCAGGCTTCACCGTCTTGCCCTCGACCAGCCACTCCCGCTCGGGTGAACGAGGGTCGCGGAGGACTACGTCACGCGGGTGCATCCCCTCGGTGATCGGGATGTACCCGCATGCGACGGCGTGCTGTGCGAACCTCAGCATCAGCGCCTCGTGTTCCTTGGTCCGCTCTTGTCTGCCGCCCTGGACGTCGACGTAGTAGCTCTCGCTGCTCTTCGGTCGGAACCCGCGCAGCGGGTCGTCGGCATGCCCACGCTCCGGGTACTCAATGACGGGTTCGTCGTCCTTCGGTGTCTGGAGCCAGAAGCGGTCGACGGCGGCGGCGTCCCGAAGGAGCTGCACCGCCTCGTCCAAATCGCTCGCCAAGACCTCATCTGACGGCAGGTCCTCGATCAGATACCGCCGCGCCGCCACATTGGCCTTCTCATACGAGCGCGGCCGCCAGTGCTTCGCCTCAACGCGCAGATCCATCGAGTCCTGCCACTGTTCAGCCAGCGTCGGCCGCAACGCTCCGCGCAACGTCTGTGCCTGTGCGGTCAGATAACGGTGCAGCTTGCCGCCCTTCCCGTACGCCTTACTCAGCTTGGTCACGCCCTGCTGGAGCGTCAGGGTGACCGAACTGCGGGGGTAGTCGAAGATGTAAGCGAGGTAGAGACCGTCGTGCGGGTTTTCGTTGATGGTGCGGTCGAAGACACCGATCCAGGGAGTCAGGCTCGCCTTTCCCTGCCCTCCGTAGCCGATGGCGGAGCACCTCTTTGGCCAGGGCAAGTCCGTTCGCTTCTCCACCGCCCACAGCAGGGCGTGTCCAGGAAGATCACTGGTCGCCATGCCATCAGGCTCGTACGTCTCGGCTATGCGTATCAGCAGGTCACGGAGGGACATTCACAGAAAGTAGCCCGAGTCGATCACTTTCGGCCACACAATTGACGATTAGCGATCAACATAGCCAAGTTACGGAGCACGGTCTGGCCATGCCAGACCAAGTTGTCAGTGCCTCTTGGTAGAACGAGTCCAACGATCACGTCTACTGGGAGCCGCGATGCCTCAGATCGGCAGCGATTCATCGACCCTGTCAGCGGGGCTGTACGAGCAGCTCATCACCATGCGGCTCGAACAGCAGTTGGCGGGGATCGCCGATCAGGGGTGGCACCAGATCAGCGGCACCATCGGGCCGGAGTCCGTCCCTCACGTCCTCGCCAGACACGTCGCCGAGACGGTGCGCCGCGTGCTCCACGGTCTGCCGGCCGAGGAGCGAGTCCACGCCGCGAACCACATCCTGGAATCCATCAGCACCCTGGAGGGCGCCCGCGAGTGGGTGGAGTTGGTGGCCGATGGCCCGCGTGAACTCCTCGCACTGGCCCGCCAGGAAGCCCCGGGCGTCTACGCGGTCCGACCGGCGACGCCCCTCTCGGACACCGCGCTCCTCACCAACTCCCCCGAGGACCCGAGCCTCGGCTTCGAGCTCCGTACCGAAATCGCCACCGCCGACCGCGTCGACCTCCTCTGCGCCTTCGTGAAGTGGCATGGGCTGCGCATCATCGAGCAGTCCTTGAAGGCCGCTTGTGAGCGCAGGGTGCCGATACGCGTCATCACGACGACATACATCGGGGCTACCGAACGCCGGGCCCTGGACCGCCTCGTGCGGGAATTCGGTGCCACGGTCAAGGTCAACTACGAGACCCGCTCCACCCGCCTCCACGCCAAGGCCTGGCTGTTCCGTCGCCACACCGGATACGACACCGCGTACGTCGGCAGCTCGAACCTCTCCAAGGCGGCGCTGTTGGACGGCCTGGAGTGGAACGTCCGCCTCTCGTCCGTCGCCACGCCGGACGTCCTCCGCAAGTTCGAGGGCACCTTCGACGCCTACTGGAGCGATCCCTCCTTCGAGACGTACGACCCGGAGCACGACGGCAGCCGCCTCGACGAGGCACTCACCATCGCTGGTGGCACGTCCTCAGCCTCCTCCACCCGAATCACGCTGTCCGGTCTGGAGGTCCGGCCGTATCCGCACCAGCGCGACATGCTGGAGCGTCTGGAGGTGGAACGGGCCGTCCATGACTGTCACCGCAACCTCCTCGTGGCCGCGACAGGTACCGGCAAAACGGTGATGGCCGCCCTCGACTACAAGCAGCTCCGCAAGCGGTACGGACGCGATCTCCGACTGCTCTTCGTGGCACACCGCCGGGAAATCCTGCAGCAGTCGATGCGGACGTACCAAGACGTGCTGACCGATGCGAACTTCGGTGAGCATTTCCACAGCGGTGAGATTCCTGAGCGCTGGAACCATGTCTTCGCCAGCGTACAGTCCCTCAATACACGTGCGCTGGAGCAGTTGACGCCCGACCACTTCGACGTGATCGTGATCGACGAGTTCCACCACGGAACATCGCCGACGTACCGGAAGATCATTGACCACTTCGCCCCCCTGGAGTTGCTCGGCCTGACGGCAACGCCCGAGCGGATGGACGGCAAGAACATCCAGGACGAATTCTTCAATGGGCGGATCGCCGCGGAAATGCGCCTGTGGGAGGCGCTGGAGAACGACCTGCTCAGCCCGTTCCACTACTTCGGCATCAGCGACAACACCGACCTCAGCGCGGTCCAGTGGAAGCGCGGTGGGTACGACGCGACGGACTTGGGCAACGTGCTCACGGGTAACGACGCCCGGGCACGGTTGGTCGTCAAGTCAGTGCAGGACAAGATCGCCAACCCGTCGACCATGCGGGCTCTCGGCTTCTGCGTGACCGTCGCCCACGCCCACTTCATGGCGGAGTTCTTCCGCACTGCCGGCCTGAACGCCGTCGCGCTGTCCGGCGAGACACCTCCCGAGCAGCGAAAGCGGGCCCTGGCCGATCTCAAGGCCGGCGCGCTCCAGGTGATCTTCTCGGTCGACCTCTTCAATGAAGGGCTCGACATTCCCGACGTTGACACCTTGCTCCTACTGCGTCCCACCTCCAGCGCCACCGTCTTCCTCCAACAGCTCGGCCGTGGGCTCCGGCGCAGCGAGAACAAGGCCGTGCTGACCGTTCTCGACTTCATCGGCCAGCACCGCAAGGAGTTCCGCTTCGAGAACCAATTCCGTGCGCTGACGAACCTCACACGTAAGCGCCTGCTGGCCAACATCGAGCACGACTTCCCCCAGTTGCCGTCCGGGTGCCAGATCATCCTGGAGGAAAAGGCCAAGAAGACGATCATCGCGAACATCAAGGACCAGATCGGCGTCAATGTCACCGCTCTGGCCCGCGAGGTGGCTGACTACGCCATCCCCGAGCTCAGTCACTACCTCGCGGAGAGCGGCCGTGAGCTGAAGGAGCTATACCGGGGCAGCGGAAACTCCTGGACCGGGCTGCTCCGCCGGGCTGGGCTGTTGAAGGCCGACGCGCCGGATGGCGAGGCCGCTCTGCTGAAGCGCATCCCTTCCTTCCTGCACGTCGATGACCCACTCCGCGTCGCGGCCTACACCCGTCTCCTCGAGGACAGCGCCCCCGCCTACGACGAGCTTGACGAGAAGGGCCAGGCGTACGCCCGCATGCTGTTCTTCCAGCTCTGGCCGTTGGGGGGCGTCACCCGCAAGGGCTTCGCGAGCTACGACGAGGGCTTCGCCAGCCTCCGCGGCCAGCACGCCTTCCGCGACGAGCTACGCCAGGTCCTGGCGTACAACCTGGCGCACACGGAGCACGTCCCGATCCCACTGGTGGGCGACCAAGCCGGTCTGCCGCTGACAGTGCATGCCTCGTACAGCCGCGAGGAGATCCTGCCCGCACTCGGCCAGTCATTCATCGGCGGCTTCCTACCGGGCGACTTCCGTGAGGGCGTGAAGTGGTGTGACTCCATCAAGACGGACGCCTTGTTGATCACCCTAGAAAAGGACGAGAAGGACTTCTCCCCGCAGACGCGCTATCACGACTACGCCTTGAGTGACACGCTCTTCCACTGGGAATCGCAGAACCAGACCTCCGAAACCTCACCCACCGGCCTGCGGTACCAGCGTCACGCCACGGAAGGCAGCCATGTCCTGCTCTTCGTCCGCCGCTACAAGAGCACGGACATAGGCGGAGCCCAGCCGTGGATGCTGCTCGGACCAGCCACGTATGACGGCCACAAGGGCAGCAAGCCGATGGCCATCACCTGGCGGCTCCACCACGAAATCCCCGCCGACGTGTACACCTACGCGGCGATCGCAGCGAGCTAGGCGTACGCCTCGGCCTCGAAGTGCGTCTGCGCCCGGTCCAGCGCTTCGTCCGGATCGCATCCGTGAGCCCGTAGCCAGTGGAGGAGGTCGGCGATCACATCGATCACCGCCTCCTCCGCGGCGGCGACGCTCAGCAGGCTCGGCGTCGCCACACGCGGCAGCTTGGACGCGCCGTAGAGGGTGAGCATCGCTTCGGCCCGGGTCACCCGTGCACCACCGCTGTGACCGTCGGGTGCGGTGAGGCCCGTCGCGATCTCGCACCAGGTCACCTTCCGGTCGGCGCGGAGCTGGACGCCCCAGCGATCGGCAACCGCGTCGATGAGGGCCATCCCTCGGCCGCCCTCGGCGTCTGGGCCGGCCTGGAGGAGGGTGGGCAGGGCTCGGGTGTCGGGGTCGTGTACCTCGATGCGGAGGTAGGTGCCGCTCATGGACATGGCGAGCGTCGCGGGCGTCCCGACGCCGACGTGCGTGATGACATTGGCGACCAGCTCACTCGCGCAGAGCTGAGCAGCTTCCGTCTGCTCGCCGAGTCCCCACAGTTTCAGGTGGGTCCTGATGACGTTCCGGATCCCGGCGGCCTCTCGTGGGTCCGCCAGGAACGGGAGTTCCCAGGGCTTTCTCGACATGCAGGCTTCGTGAATCATGTCCGTCCCCTTTCGCCGTGCGTCTCCGCCTCCCGAGGCGGAGCGTCACGGTGGCCAGCATGGAGCCTGACCCATCCCGCCATGCAATGTGCACAACGGGATTCCCACCAATGAGTGATTGGCACCAGCGTGGTGCGGAGCGGACACTTGAACGCCTCTCAGAGAAAAGAGGGTTGAGATGGCAGGGTCACCGACAGCCCGGCGCCGCCGCCTGTCGATCGAGCTGAAGAAGCTCCGCGAGAGCAACGGGTACACGTGCGCCCAGGTGGGTGAGGCACTGGACTGGAGTGGCTCCAAGGTCAACCGCATGGAAACGGGCCACGGGCGGGTCCAACCGTCGGACGTTGACGCGCTGTGCCGCTTCTACGAGACCGACGACGAACTGCGCGAGTTCCTCAAGTCGCTGGCTCGGCAGGCCAAGACGCGCGGCTGGTGGCAGGCACACGGAAGCGGAGTGCCACCTTGGTTCTCCATCTACATCGGCCTGGAGCAGGACATCTCCACGTTCAGGCAGTATCAGTGCGAGTTCGTGCCCGGCCTCATGCAGACTCCTGCCTACGCCGCCGAGTTGCACCGCGCAACGAACCAGCTTCCGCCCGAGGACGTCGAGCGGGCCGTACGGGTAAGGATGGAACGCCAGGCGATGCTTGCCCGCCCTGATGCTCCTGACGCCTGGTTCATCATGCACGAGGGCACCTTGCGCAACGTCATCGGGGACACGGCGCTGATGCGGGAGCAGTTGGAGCGCATCCTAAGCTCAATGGAGCTGCCGAGCGTGACCATCCAGGTGCTGCCCTTCGACACCGGCTCCTATCCCGCGACGGGGTCCTTCACCATGCTGGGCTTCCCTGATCCGGAAGACCCGGACATCGTGTATCGGGACGGCATCACCGATGCCATCTACCTGGAGGGGGAGAGCGACGTGCGGGAGTACGCGCGGGCGTTCGACATGCTGAGGGCCGCCGCAGCGAGCCCTCAGCGTTCCGCCCAGGTGATTCGGTCCGTACTGAAGGATTACGCGAGATGAATCAACGCCCCAGCCACATAGGCCCGACCGACCTTCGATGGTTCACGTCCTCGTACAGCAATGGCTCCGGTGGGGAATGCGTGGAGTGCGCGCCCACCCGTGACGGGATGCTCGTGCGGGACTCCAAGCGGCACGGTGGGCCTACCGTGGCCGTGTCCGGGCAGGCGTGGCGGGCCTTCGTCGGATGGGCTCAGCCCAGCCAGCGCTCCGCCGCCGCCTGAACGGCCTCTGGTGTCGGAACCGGGCGGGAATCGGCCGGCCAGTGGGGGTGGGCGGTCGCGAGCTTGGTGGTGAGTTCGTGGGCTAGGGCCAGGCGGGCGTCCTGGGACGGTTCCGTGGCGATGCGGCGGCCCCAGCGGACCGTGTCGACGATGGCGGACTTCACCGCCTCGTAGGCGAGGTAGTAGTCGAGGGCCTCGTGCCAGTGCTCGCGGCATGCGGGGGGTGCCGCGTGGTGCCAGGCGGTGGTGATGGCCGTTCGGTCGGCGGCCGTGGGGGAGGTCTTGTGGAGGTGGTCCGCGAGGTCGTAGACCGGGTCTCCCCACAGGGCCAGTTCCCAGTCGAGGAAGACGACGTGGTTCTGGTCGGTGAGGATCATGTTCTTGCGGTGGATGTCCGCGTGGAGCAGGCGGAAGGGGCGGGCGGTCAGGGTGGCCGCGCGGGTCTGGAGGAGGGCGCATGGGTCGTCGGGGACGCCGAGGGCGTCGTACAGGGCGCTGATGGAAGCGTCGCCCCGGTGCCGGATGGTGCGGACGAGGGCCAGGAGGCGGCCGGCGAAGGCGGGCGTGTCGCCGTCGCGGGGCCAGTCGGGCGGCACCGGCGGGAGGGCGTGGGGCGGGACGTGGAGCAGGTGGGCGAAGAGCGTCCCGATGGCGTCCAGCACCGGCTCGGGGAGCGGCTTGCCGTCGGGGGCGAGGTCGTCGACGCGGCGGCCCTCGACGAACTCGTGGATCTGGAAGTCGGGGTCGGCGCCCGCGTGCAGCAGGCGCGGGGCCGAGGGGACGTGCGGGGCGATGGCGGCGAGTACGTCGGCCTCCGGCCACAGGGTGGGGTCCATGGCCTCGGCCCCGCCCGAGCGCATCCGGACGATGACCGGGCCTCTGTCGCCCTCCACGCGGACGTTGCGGTGGTAGTGGCCCGACTGGGCGCCTTCCCGGGCGCGGGCCTCCTCGTAGAGGGCGACAGGGTCCACGGTTACCTCTCCAGCCAGGGGGCGAGGGCGGCGGCGACCCGCTGCGGGGTCATGTCGGGAGGCGAACCCCACACCCGGCGGGCGGCGTTCAGCTTCTTCGCCAGGCGGCCGATGAGGAAGTCCCGCTCCGCAGGGGCGGCGGGCCCGAGCTGCTTGGAGTACCTGATCGTGTCGACGATCGCCGACTTGACGCGCTCGTGGGCCATGTACAGGTTGAGGTCCGTGCGGGGGCCGGCGATGCACTGGGGCGGTAGCCGGTCCCGCCATTGGCGCAGCACCTCGGTCCGCTGCTCGTCCGGGTAGTCCATCTTGTGGAAGTGGATCGCGATCTCGTACACGGGGTCGCCCCACAGCGCCAGCTCCCAGTCCAGGAACCAGGTGGCCGCGTCGGAGACGATCATGTTCTTGCGGTGGAGGTCCGCGTGCAGCATCACGAACGGCCGGGAGGTGAGCCCGTCCCACAGCGGGTCGACCACCGCCAGCGGCTCGGCCGGGATGCCGAAGGCGGCGAAGACGTCCCCGTACTCCCCCAGGTGCGTGGTGTGGATGCGCCGGGTGAGGCCGGCCAACAGTCGGCCGAAGCCGGCGCTGTCGCCCGATTCCGGCCAGTCGAGCGGACGGGCCGGGGTCTTCTCCGCCGGGATGCGGGCCAGTTGGTCCATCAGCGTCACCACGTCGGTCATGACGTGGGCGGGCACCGCGCTGCCCCGTGGGCAGAAGCCGTCCAGGACGCGTCCCTCGATGAAGTGGTGCACCTGGAAGCGCGGGTCCTCCGACACATGGCGCAGCCCGGGCGCCTGGCCGACGTAGGGGCCGATGCAGGCGAGTACGTCCTCCTCGCGCCAGATCCGTACGTCCATCACGTCCGCCGCCGCGAGCGGGATGCGCACATTCACCTTGCCCTCCGGCGTACGCACCCCCACGTTGCGGTTGTAGTAGCCGGCGGCGGCATCCTCCGACGCCAGGGCCTGCTCGTACAGCGTCAGCCACGTCACGGGGCTCACGAGGCCACCTCTTCGAGCATCATCGACAGCACCTCGTCCGTCCGGCGGTTCAGGTCCTCCAGCGTGCCCAGCGGTCGCAGCAAGGGGCGGGCCCGGTCGGCGGCCGCCACGAGCTCCGGCGTCGCGAGGCCCGTCCGCTCGGCCGCGCTGTGGATCGCCAGGACCAGCGAAGGATAGACCTGGCACGCCTCGAACTCCCGCGCCGCGTGGTGCAGCAGCCGCTGTGTCGCCTGCCGCTCGCCCCGGCGCAGCAGCAGGAACGCCCGGAACATGTCCGCCCGCGCCCGCCCCGACCGGTAACCGGCCTGGTCCAGTGCGGTGTTGGCGTTGCGGAAGGAGACCTCCGCCCGGTCCAACTGCCCGAGCCGGAGCTGTGCGATGGCCATCGCCGTGTACACCTTGCCGAGCTCGTGCTGGGCGCCCAGGTCCCGCTGGACGTCGAGGGCCGCGCCCGCCTCCGCCACGGCTGCCCCCGGGTCGGTGAAGGCCAGCAGCTCGGCCCTGTTGGTCCGGATGTTGGCAAGGCCCACGACGGCGCCCACGGCCTGGTACTCCTCCTCCGCCTCGGCCAGGAGACCGGCGGCCCTGGTGAAGTCCATCAGGAACCGGTGGCCCAGGTGCATCAGGCGTTTCAGGTCGCCCCGGGTGACGCGCTCGTGCGGCGCGCAGATGCCGTGGACCTCCTCCGCCAGTGCGAACGCGCCCGCGAAGTCGCCCTGCCACATGCGGATGTCCGCGACGCACAGCCCAGCCGAAGCACGGGCTTCCCCGGCGTGCTCGGCCCATACCCGCTCGAAGATGCTCGCCGCGTGGCTGCTCTCCCCGGCGATCCGGCGCGCGTTCGCCCCGGCGAGGGCGAGCCGCGCCGACACCACGGACCGCACGGGCATGTCGAGGGCGGGGGTCATCGCGATGACCGCGCTCGCGTCCCCGAGTTCCAGCCTGGACTCCGCGTCCAGGCAGTCGGCGGCGTCCCGGATGCCGGGCAGGGCGTCCAGGGCGTACGGCGTCGCGGGCGGGGAGGCCAGGAAGTCCCGGATGTCCTTGATCATCCCGTCGCGGGCCTGCCGGCCGCTCATCACGACGGCCCGGTCGGCGTGCTTCTGGATCTGCTCCGGCGAGATGTCCTCCGCGTGCAGGCCGTGGTAAACGGCCTCCCGCAGCGGGGAGGACCGGGCCACGCCGGAGTCCCCCGAGCCGGTTTCCATCCGGTCCGCGAGCTCCTCCCAGTACTGCCGCATGACGGAGTGGACGTGGCGTTTGACGGAAGGGGACAGGTGGTGCTGGAGGGCGACGATCATGAGCTGGTGCAGCCGGTACCAACCCTGCGGCAGCGGATACGCGAACGAGTACGCGGTCAGTGACTCCCAGGTCAGCAGGTTCGCCGGCAGGTCGAAGCTCCGGCCGATCGCGCGGAACATCCCCAGGTCGAAGGTCCGGGCGACGCTCAGCAGCTCCAGGATGCGCACCTCGTCGGGCGCCACGTGCTGGAGGAACCGCTGGACGATCTCCTCGGCCGTCCCCGCGTCCGCCGCCGTCCTCGCCGGGTTCTGCGCGTGCGTGTCCACGGCGAGGTGGAGGTAGAACGGCACCCCCGCACTGGCCTCGGCGATCATCCGCTGCTTGGGGTTCTCGGTGATGCCCGCCTGGGCGAGGAGGTCCAGGCGGGCCGGCATCGGCAGCCCGTCGATCCGGGCCTTCCGGATCACCGTCTCCCACTCCTTGTCGTACGCCGCCCACGGCACCGTCTCCCGGCTCGCGAGGACGGTCAGCCCGCCGTGGAGCTGGCCGAGCAGGTCCCGCAGCCACGCGTCGGACCCGTAGCTGCGGCCGCCCGGCAGCGGTGTGGGCACCATCGCCTCGTAGGCGTCGACGAACAGGACGTACGGCCGCTCCTCGGCCGACTGGCGCATCTCCTCGGCGAACAGGTACGACACCGCGTGCCCCAGCTCGGCGTTCGACAGGTTGTCGAGCTCCTGGAGCGTCGGGTCGGCCTCGATCCGCTGGCGCCGCTGGCGGTTGGCCATGGCGCGGCCCGTCAGGCGCACGAGCCCGGCGGCCGTTCCGAAGACGGGTAGGCCCATGGCGTCGTCGAGGATCTTCGACAGCACCTCGCTGTCCTCGGCGAAGGGCGTGTTCTTCCGGTCCATCTGGAGCTGGGGGTGCACGCGCTGCCACAGCACGGCGTACGCGATGTCGAAGCGGTCGAACTTCACGCCCTGCGCCCCGAACTCCATGCGCAGCACGGCCAGCGCGTCCTCCTGCTGCCGCAGCGTGGGCAGTTGCAGGTCCAGACGGGCCGTACGGCAGGTGTCGGGGGTGCGGTTGCGCAGCTCCTGGAGGAGCCGGGACTTCCCGATCCCGCCGACGCCGACGACGTTCAGGATCCTCAGCCGGTCGGCGATCCCGTGCAGCTCCTCGTCGTACGTGGCGAGCAGTTCCTCACGGTTGAAGAACTGGCGTTGCAGCGCCGAAACTCGTCGATAACGCGGCCTGATCGGCATGGCGGTCGCTCCCCCTGATACCCCAACGCTACGAGGGTGAGGCTACGGGATTCAGTGCCCGGTCGCCCCCCGTAGCACCTCCATCACCCAAGGATTGTGCGGGAGTTGTGCTGCCCGGGCCTCGGCCATGAGCTCGTCGCGGTGGCACAGGCCCCGCTCGGCGATCTCCGCGAGCAGCACGGTGACGGCGTCCTCCGTCTCCAGGTACGGGATCGCGTCCATCACGGCGCGCGGCAGGGGTACGCAGGCGAGGCCGGCGACCGGTACGCGGCGTGCGGGGCGGATCGTGGGGCGTACGCGGACGTAGGCGTGACCGCGCGGGCCGGCGCGGTGGGTGACGAGGACGTCGACCTTGGGGGCCGGTACGGACGTGACGCCGTACAGGGCGAGGGCGGCCGGGCCGGTGAGGAGGGCGTCGGGGCCGGCGTACAGGAGGGCTCCGCGCAGGCGCTGTTGCCGGGTGGGCGCGGCGGTCTGGAGCACGATCACGCGTGGCAGCAGGCGGCGCCAGGGGCCTGGTGGTCGGCAGAGGCCGGCGATCGCGGAGGAGGCACAACCCAGGTCCATGAGCTGGTGGACGGTGGCGACCCCGTCCTGGGCGACGACGAGCGGGTCCGCGGCGAGGCGGTGCGGAGGCATGGGGGTGGTCGGCATGCGCGGTTGGTGCCCTAGGGGCGCGTGCGCCTATCCGCTTGGCCCTGTGCCGTTACGTGATGGTGGCAGGAAGGCTCCTGCACCACCCCTGGTGGTTACTTCTTGTCATCGGACGGTCACCGTGCGGTTGGGCGGCCGGTGCGCGGGGATCTTCGGCGCGTCGCCGAACCCCGATGAACGGAGCCTTGGATGCGCCGAGTTGTGAAGTACGCCCAGGTCTTTTGCGCCGCGGCCGTTCTGGTCGCCACGGCGGCGGAACCGGCGGCGGCGAGTGCGGTGGGGTACGCGAAGGTGAGCGGGTTCTGCTACACCATGCAGGGTCACGACCTCTGCCTCCCCTGGACGACCCTCGGTCACTTCATCCGGGGCTCGGGCAAGAAGATCACCCGGCAGGAGGCGTCCATCCAGGACACGGCCGGGCTCGACAGCGCCGGGGCGGCTTGGTGCAACTGGCGCATCGACTGGCGGTACGTGAACACCAATGGCCGCACGTACCAGGTCAGCCGGGGCGCTACCCACCACGGCTGCGACGGCTGGAACTCCATCGGCCGTGTCGACAAGAAGAAGCGCACGTTGAAGCACTACGGCAAGGCATGCGCGGACTTCTTCGTGAACGGTTCGAAGCGCGCCACCCAGTGCCACTACATCACCAAGTGACAGGTGGATCAGATCATGGCTCGACGCCTCCTCACCTCTCCCCAGGCCCGTGCGTTGCGGTGGCTGCTGATCGGCATGCTGTGCTCCATCGGCGGAGCGCTGTTGGTGATGGGGGTGACGCTGCTCCTCCCCGACGACGTGACGCGGTCAATCTCGGAGCGCACCTACAGCGGCCTGGTTCTTACCGCCGCCCTGGCGCTCTGCGCCGTCGTGTACGTACGCACCCGCCGCAAATCCCCCCGCCCCCCGCGTTAGCCTCGACCAAGGCATGACCGAGCGTCGTACGGGCGTACGACTGGACGTAAGGCAGGGCGACGACATGGCGAGGGTTCCGGCAGCGGTGGTGGCGGCGGGTGGGCTCGTCGGGGGGTACGCCGTGGCACGGTGGACGAAGAAGCGGCCGCTCGGTGGGGTGGCCCTGGCGGCGGCGGGGGCCGTGGCCGCGCGGGAGTGGCGGGAGCGCAGTGGGGGCAAGGCCGCCGCGGGGCTGACCGCGGCGTACGTCGCGGCGTTCGCCGGGTCGCATCCGCTGGCCAAGAAGGTCGGGGCGTGGCCGGCGGTGTTCTCGGTGGCCGGGGCGATGGCGGCGGCGTCGTGGGCGGTCAGCCGGAAGAGCGGTTGACCGGGAACGGTTGAACACCCGCTCGACGGCGTACGTATAAGACAGCACCTCCCCACAGTGGCTGGGCGGGTGACCGGTCGGGCAGGGGCCGGTCCCCCGCCCGGCGACGCCGGGCGGCGCCCGGGGTTCCCCGGGGTGTCAGCCGGCCACCACGTGGGAGATCGTGTAGATCAGCAGGCCCGCCAGCGCGCCGACCACCGTGCCGTTGATGCGGATGAACTGGAGGTCGCGGCCGATGTGGGCCTCGATCTTCTTGGAGGTCTGCTCGGCGTCCCAGCTCGCGATCGTGTCGCTGATCAGCGAGGTGATCTCGGCGCGGTACGTCGTGACGACGTACACCGCCGCGTCCTCGACCCAGCCCTCGACCTTCGCCTGGAGGCGGCCGTCGGTGGCCAGCCGGGTGCCGAGCGAGATGAGGGAGGCGCGGGCGCGGAGGCGGAGCTCGCTGCGTTCGTCCTCGGCCGCCGAGATGATCATGGCGCGTACGGAGGACCAGGCGGAGGCGATGATGTCCTGGACCTCGGGCCGGGCCACCAGGTCGGACTTGAGGCGCTCCACCCGGGCGCGGGTGTCGGTGTCGCCCTGGAGGTCGGCGGCGAAGTCCGTCAGGAACCGGTCCAGCGCGCCGCGCGCCGGGTGGGCGGGCATGTCGCGCATCTCCGTGACGAACCGCAGCAGCTCCTTGTGGACGCGCTCGCCGACCTTCCGGTCCACGAAGCGGGGCGTCCACCCGGGGGCGCCGCCCTGGACCGCGTCCATGATCGAGTCGGCGTGGAGGACCAGCCAGTCGTGGGCGCGGTTGCAGATCAGGTCGACCGCCCCGTGGTGGGCCCCGTCGGCGACGACCTTCTCCAGGGTCTTGCCGATCCCGGGCGCGATCTCCGCCGCCTCGGCCCGCCGCGTGATCGCCTCGCCCACCACCGCCTGGACGTCGGCGTCCCGCAGCACGGTCAGGGCGCCGCGCAGCGCCGTGGACAGCTCGGCCGTCACCCGGTCGGCGTGCGCGGGTTCGGCCAGCCAGGCGCCGAGGCGGCCGCCGATGCCGAGGGCGTGCAGCCGGGCGCGTACGACGCCCTCGGAGAGGAAGTTCTCGCCGACGAAGGAGCCGAGGGAGGCGCCGAGCTGGTCCTTCTTGGTCGGGATGATCGCCGTGTGCGGAATGGGCAGCCCCATCGGGCGCCGGAACAGCGCCGTGACCGCGAACCAGTCCGCCAGCGCGCCCACCATGCCGGCCTCGGCGGCGGCGGCCACGTAGCCGGGCCAGCCGGTCACGCCGGAATTGCGGGCCCAGGTCGCCAGGACGTAGATCAGGGCGACCAGGAGCAGCAGGGCGGTCGCGGTGAGTTTCATCCGGCGTACGCCCCGGCGCTTCTCCTCGTCGGCGGCCGTGTACGAGAAGGCGACCAGCGGGGTCTTCGTATGGTTCATCCGACTCATCCGGCTCCACCCGTCCGCGCGCGTGCGTACTTATGTCCCTATCTCAGGTACTCCTGAGCCGCACGGCGAGTTCCCCGCGAACACGGAAAGGTCACTTCCGGAGCTGCTTGCGGGCCGCCTTCCGCTCCTTGCGCTTCACGTCCACCCCGCCCATCAGCGCGAATCCGGTGATCCGCACGCGCGGCGAGCCGGGGGTGCCCTCGCCCGCGCCCCGGTCGTCGAAGCCGCCCATGAAGCCGAAGCCGGTCACCTCGACGTGCAGCTCGGGCGGGACGACGACCTGGATGCCGCCCATGACGGCGAAGCAGCGGATGACGATCTCCCCGTCCTCGAAGTCCGCCTCGCGCAGGTCGATGTCGCCGCCACCCTGGAGCACGGCCGCCGTGAAGTTCCGGGCGACGGTCCACTTGCCGCGCCGGCCGAAGCCGCTCCAGAAGGCGAAGGCGCCCTTGGAGGTGGCGGGCTTGCCGATGCGGGCCGGCCAGGCGGGGTCACCGGCCTCCACGGGGGCGGTGGTGGCCGGCAGGTCACGGACGAGCGGGGCCAACTCGCCGTGCGTACGCGCCTTGTACGCCAGGTCGAGCCGCTCCTCGAACTCGGTCATGTCGAGGCGGCCCTCCGCGACCGCGTCCCGCAGCCGCTCCGCGATCCGCTCACGGTCGGCGTCCGAGGCCCGCATCTCGGGCAGTTCGCTCGTCATACGAACAGACTAATGCGGGGTGCCGTCAGAGGCCCGTTGATCGCTCCGCGTACATCTTGGCGATCACCGTCTCGATGTCCGGCTCCCGCACCGAGAGGTCCACCAGCGGGTACTCGGCCGCGATCCGGGCCACCAGCGGCGCTGCCGACGTCGCCGCGGGGAACGCCAGCCACTGGCGCGGCCCGTCCACCTTCACCACCCGGGCGCCCTCCGCGGTGATCGGCGGCAGCTCCCGTTCCAGGTCCACCACCAGCGTCCGCTCGCTCTCGCCCACCTCGTGCAGGCCGCCCAAGGGCCCGTCGTACATCAGCTTCCCGTGGTCGATGACCATCACGCGCTTGCAGAGCTGCTCGATGTCGGTGAGGTCGTGCGTGGTGAGCAGCACCGTCGTGCCGCGCTCGGCGTTCAGGTCGCGGAGGAAGTCACGGACCTTCGCCTTGGAGATGACATCCAGGCCGATCGTCGGCTCGTCCAGGTAGAGGACCTCCGGATCGTGCAGCAGCGCCGCCGCGATGTCGCCGCGCATCCGCTGGCCCAGCGAGAGCTGACGGACCGGCACCTCCAGCAGGTCGGCGAGGTCGAGCAGTTCGACGCACCGGTCGAGGTTCTCCCGGAAGCGGGCGTCCGGGATGCGGTACATGCGGTGCACCAGGCGGTAGGAGTCGCGCAGCGGCAGGTCCCACCACAGCGTCGTGCGCTGCCCGAAGACCACACCGATGCGGCGCGCCAGCCGGGTCCGGTCCCGGGAGGGATCGATGCCCGCGACGCTCAGCCGGCCGCCGCTGGGGGTGAGGATGCCGGTCAGCATCTTGATGGTGGTCGACTTGCCGGCGCCGTTGGGCCCGATGTAGCCGACCATCTCGCCGCGCGGCACCCGGAAGCTGATCCCGTCGACCGCCCTCACCTGGTGCCTCTCGCGCCGGAAACGGCCGGCCTTGCGGCGTACGTCGAAGACCTTCTCGACGCCGTCCAGTTCGATGAAGTCCTGCATGTACGCGCTCAACTCCCCGTGCTCCGGTACGAACGAATCCCCACGCGCCAGGCCAGCCCCGCCACCGCCCAGAAGACCGCCGCGACCAGCGGCGAGGCGAACGCCGTCCACCCCGGCAGCCCCGCCGGTGCCTCGCGCCCCAGCACGTACAGCGCCGGGACCCAGTTCACGAAGGCGAGGGGCACCATGTAGACCACTCCGCGCACCAGGTCCTGCGCGAAGATCACCGGCGGGTACTGCAGGAGGGTGTTCCCGCCGTACGTGAACGCGTTGGCGACCTCCGAGCCGTCCTGTGCCCAGAACTGGAAGGCCGCGCCCACCACCATCACCGCCGAGAAGATCAGCCACCCACTGATCACCATCAGGGGCACCAGCGCCACCTTCACCGGCGTCCACGCCACGTCCAGCAGGACCAGCGACCAGACCAGCACGATCAGCCCCTGGATCACCCGCCCCACCCGTCGCAGCGCGAACCGGTCCGCCGCCACCTGCGCCAGCACCGGCACGGGCCGCACCAGCAGCGTGTCCAGCGTGCCGTCCCGCACCCGCCGCCCCAGCCGCTGGACCTGACCCAGCGCCAGGTCGGCCAGCCCGAAGGCGGTGCCGGTCGTCCCGTACAGGAAGGCCACCTCCGCGAAGGAGAAACCGCCCAGGCCGCGCACCTGACCGAACATCAGCAGGATGACGACGAAGTCGAAGCCGGTGGCCGTGAAGTTGGACAGCAGCGTCATCGCGAAGGAGAAGCGGTACGTCATGGTCGAGCGCACCCACATCGCGGCGATCAGCCCGTACGCCCGCAGCCCCGCGGTCACCTCAGCCACCCTGGACCACCACCCGCCGCGTCGCGGCCGCCTGGACCGCGCGCCCCGCCGTCAGCAGCACCAGCGCCCAGCCGGCCTGGAACGCGTACGCCTCCATCAGCTCCCACCCCGTCCGCTTCTCCAGGAACACATCCGCCGGGACCTGGAGCAGTGACGCCCACGGCAGCGCCCGCGCCACCTCGCCCAGCGCGCCGGGGAACACGGTCAGCGGCAGCAGCATCCCGGAGAAGAACGTCCCCGACAGCCAGGCCACCTGCACCACCCCGGCCCCGTCCATCAGCCAGAACGCGCTCAGCGCGACCAGGAACCAGACCGCGAAGCTCACCACCACGCCCAGCGCCACCGACACCAGGAAGGCGAGCCAGGTCAGCGGGTGCTCGGGCAGGGCGAGGTCGAAGGCGAGCGCCCCGATCGCCATCGGCGCCACGCCCCGACCGAGGAGCTGGAAGCCGGAACGGCCCAGGGCGACCGAGAGCCACCACATCTGAAGGTCGGCCGGGCGGTAGAGGTCGACGGCGATGTCGCCCGTCTTGACGCGCTCCATCAGCTCGTCCTCGAACCCGCCGCCCATCAGCCCGCAGGTCGCCAGCAGGGCCTGTCCGATCCACACATAGGCGAGCGCCTCGGCCATGTCGTAGCCGCCGAGACCGGGCCGCTCGTCCCAGAGGGCGATGTAGGTGTACGCCAGGATGAAGCCGAAGACGGTGTTGGTGAACACCCCGGCGGCGGTCGCCATCCGGTACGTCGCATAGCGCCGGAACCCGCCCGCCGCCACGGCCGCGTACAGCCGCATCTCCCCGCTCCCTTCCACCCCCGGAACACACCAAAGCCGAGGAGCCTAGCCCTCCCCGGTCCACGCCCGCGAGCGGTTTTCGGCCGCCGTTGCCGGGGTTGGGCGGGTGGGCCGTGCACTATGAGAGGGCTACGCAAGCCGGACATAAGCCACGAACCAGGCCGGAGACCATGAGCGACGAGCCATCGCAGCCAGGCTGGGAGCCCCGCGACCCGACCGTCGCCGGGCCGCCCCGCGAAGCCCCCGACCACCCCGCCAAGCGGAAGCGGAAGAAGCGCACCGGCTGGCGGCGGCTCGTCCCGACCTGGCGGATGGTCCTCGGCGCGTTCCTCTTCACCGCCCTGCTGCTGATCGGCGGCTTCTTCGCCGGCTACCACCTCGTCGACATCCCGCCCGCCAACGCCGCCGCCACGGCCCAGTCCAACGTGTACCTGTACCGCGACGGCACCCCGCTCGCCCAGAAGGGTGACGTCAACCGCGAGAACGTGCGCCTCTCCCAGGTCCCCCTCCCCGTCCAGCGCGCCGTACTGGCCGCCGAGGACCGCGACTTCTACTCCCAGCCGGGCGTGGACCCCGAGGCGATGGTCCGCGCCGCCTGGAACACGCTCACCGGCAAGGGCACCCAGGGCGGCTCCACCATCACCCAGCAGTACGTCAAGAACTACTACCTCGGCCAGGAACGGACCCTGGTCCGCAAGGTGAAGGAGTTCTTCATCTCCATCAAACTCGACCGGGAGAAAACCAAGGACGACATCTTCGAGGGCTACCTCAACACCAGCTTCTACGGCCGCAACGCCTACGGAATCCAGGCCGCCGCCCGCGCCTACTACGGCAAGGACGCCCAGGACCTGACGACCGCTCAGGGCGCCTACCTCGCCGTGCTGCTCAACGCCCCCAGCGCGTACGACGTCGACGGCCGCCCCGAGAACCGCTCCAAGGCGATCGGGCGCTGGAGGTACGTGCTGGACGCCATGGTCACGGAGAAGTGGCTCACCCACGCCGCCCGCGCCGCCACCACCTTCCCCGAACCGGAGGACGCCACGGCCACGACCGGCCTGTCCGGCCAGCGCGGCTACATCGTCCAGGCCGTCGAGGACTACCTCACCGACCACAACGTCATCGACAAGAAGACCCTGGCCCAGGGCGGCTTCCGCATCACCACCACGCTGGAGCAGCACAAGCAGGAGTCCCTCGCCGCGGCGGTCGACGACCAGGTCATGTCCCAGCTCGACACCGCCAACCAGACGGACCGCTACGTACGCGTCGGCGGCGTGTCCATCGACCCGGCCACCAGCAAGGTGGTCGCCATGTACGGCGGCGTCGACTACACCCGGCAGTTCGTCAACAACGCGACCCGCCGCGACTACCAGGTCGGCTCCACCTTCAAGCCGTTCGTGTTCGCCGCCGCCATCCACAACTCCTCCGTCACCCAGGACGGTGAACGCATCCTCCCCAACACCCGGTACGACGGCACCAACAAGCGCCAGGTGCTGGGCTGGGGCGGCCACCCGTACGCCCCGGCCAACGAGGACGACGTCGACTACGGCCCCATCACCGTGCGCACCGCCACGGACAAGTCCGTCAACGCGGTGTACGCCCAGCTCGCCGTGGACGTCGGCCCGGCGAAGGTGGAGCAGACCGCCATCGACCTGGGCCTGCCCGCCGACACCCCCGACCTGAACCCGTCGCCCTCCATCGCGCTCGGCCCGGCCACCGCGAGCGTGCTGGACATGGCGCAGGCGTACGCGACCCTCGCCAACCACGGCAAGCACGGCACGTACGCGCTGGTGGAGAAGGTCGAGAGGGACGGCGCCGAGCTTCCGCTGCCCGCCGTGGAGCGCAAGCAGGCGATCAGCCGGGAGGCCGCCGACACGACGACGGCCATGCTGCGCAGCGTCATCGAGGGCGGCACCGGCACCGCCGCACAGGCGGCCGGGCGCCCGGCCGCCGGCAAGACCGGGACGGCGGAGGACGACAAGGCGGCCTGGTTCGCCGGCTACACCCCGGACCTGGCGACCGTGATCACGGTGATGGGCCAGGACCCGGACACGGGGGCGCAGAAGCCGCTGTACGGGGCGCTGGGGCTGGAGCGGATGAACGGCGGCGGGGCGCCGGCGTCGATCTGGGGCCAGTACACCCGGGCGGCGCTGGAGGGCAGCCCGGTGCGGGACTTCGACCTGGTGCTGGCGGAGGGCGCGGACGAGGAGCCGGAGGAGGAGCCCTGGCCCTTCGAGCCCGGCGACTCCGAGGGCCCGGACGGCTGGAACGAGGAGGGCGACCAGGAAGGCATGGAGGCGGGCCGGGGACGGGAGGGGCGCGACGGGTACGACGGGGACGACGGCTACCGGGGCCCCGGCACGCCGGGCGGCCCGGGCGGGGCACAGGGCACCGGCGGTACGCGGGGGACGCCCACGGGTCCGGCGGGCGCCGCGACCACCGGGCCCGCCACCGGCACGCCCGCCGGCCCGCCCGGTGGCCCGGCACCCGCCGTGCCCGGCGTACCGCCCGTACCCGCCATGCCGGACGTACCGGTACCGCCGGTGCCCGGCCGGTAGTCAGTGGCCCGAGGTGGCCTTCAGGCCCACCACGGCGACCAGCAGCAGGCACACGAAGAAGATCCGGGCGGCGGTCACCGGCTCACCGAGCACCACCATGCCGACCACCGCCGCACCGGCCGCGCCGATGCCGACCCACACGCCGTACGCGGTGCCGATCGGCAGGGTCTTGGCGGCCTGGGACAGCAGCGCCATGCTGGCGACGATCCCGATGCCGGTGAGCAGGCTGGGCCACAGCCGGGTGAAGCCGTCCGTGAACTTCATCCCGATCGACCAGCCCACCTCCAGCAGACCGGCGACGATCAACAGGACCCAGGCCATGACGGCACCTCCGAGACGCGGGAAACGTACGAACAAGGGGTGCGTCGTCTTTGCGGAAACCCGGTACGGCGCGTCTCGTCGGGGTCCCTCCACGCTAGCAAACGCAGGCACGAAGGCCTGGTGACATCCGCCACCAGGCCTTTCCACACGCGTTGCGACAGGTGTCGCTACAGATACAGACCGGTCGAGTCTTCCGAACCACCGAAACGGTCCGCCGCGACCGCGTGCAGGTCGCGTTCCCTCATCAGTACGTACGCCACGCCCCGCACCTCGACCTCGGCGCGGTCCTCGGGGTCGTACAGCACCCGGTCACCGGTCTCCACGGTCCGTACGTTCTGACCGACCGCGACCACCTCGGCCCAGGCGAGCCGGCGGCCGACAGCGGCGGTCGCCGGGATCAGGATGCCGCCGCCCGAACGCCTCTCGCCCTCGGGCGTGTCGGTGCGGACCAGCACCCGGTCGTGCAGCATCCGGATGGGCAGCTTGTCGTGGGTGTTCTCGCTCACGCCACGAACCTACCTGCCCCGCCGCGTCCCGCACGCCAGAGGGTCATGGCTCGTGTCAGCCCTTGCGCTTCCGGGTGGTCAGGGCGAGCAGCCCGACCACGCCGACGGCGAGCAGCGCCACCGGCACGACCCGCTCCAGCCGCGGTGTGCCGTCCTCCGCGACGAACCGTCCCTTCACGTCGGTGACCACGCGGTTCACCGTGACGAAGGCCCGCCCCGCGGTCTGGTCGACCGTCGACGCCACCTTGGCCTTCGCGTCCCCGATGATCGTCTTCGGGTGCATGCGTACGCCGATCTCGTCGAGAGTGACGGCGAGCTGCTCGCGTCGGCGGACGATGTCCGCCTCGATCTGCGCAGGGGTCCTGGCTTCCGACACCGCGCTGCCTCCGTAGGTCCGTCCAAATCCGTGGTGGACAGTCTGTCAGCTCGGGGGCCCGGTGACTGTCGCAGACCCCCATTAGGCTCTGAAGGCGTACGACCATCCCCCCTCCCAAGCCCCCGAGGAGCCAGGAAGCCATGAGCGAGCGACTCCAGCCCGGCGACACCGCCCCCGCCTTCACCCTGCCCGACGCGGACGGCAAGGACGTGTCGCTCGCCGACTACCGGGGCCGCAAGGTCATCGTCTACTTCTACCCGGCCGCCATGACGCCCGGCTGCACCAAGCAGGCGTGCGACTTCACCGACAACCTCGACGTGCTCGCGTCGGCGGGCTACGACGTGATCGGGGTCTCGCCCGACAAGCCGGAGAAGCTCGCGAAGTTCCGCGAGAAGGAGGACCTGAAGGTCACGCTGGTCGGCGACCCGTCCAAGGCGACCCTGGAGGCCTACGGCGCCTTCGGCGAGAAGAAGCTGTACGGCAAGACGGTGACCGGCGTGATCCGCTCGACGGTCGTCGTGGACGAGGAGGGCAAGGTCGAGCGGGCGCTGTACAACGTGAAGGCGACCGGCCACGTGGCCAAGATCATCAAGGACCTCGGCATCTGAGCCGCCCGTCCGACCGGCCCGCCGCCATGTGACCGAAGTCCCCATCAATCAGGGCTTCGGTTTGCGAAAGCGAGGACCGAGCAGGTGTTCCCCTTGGATTGATCCCGAAGTCCAGGAAAGGAACCTGCCCATGGCGGCCACGGCCGATCCAGCGGCGGTCAGGCGCCACCGCATCCTGTTCCGCACCATCCAGCAGCGGAAGAACCCCAAGCTCCGGCGGTCCGACATCACCGTCACCGACCAGGCGGCGGTCAAGCGGGCCGTGAAGGCGGCCTCGCTCGGCAACGCCATGGAGTGGTTCGACTTCGGCATCTACAGCTACCTGGCCGTCACCATCGGCCATGTCTTCTTCCCTTCCGGGAACGACACGGCGCAGCTCCTCTCCTCCTTCGCGACCTTCGCCGTCGCCTTCCTGATCCGGCCGCTGGGCGGCCTGGTCTTCGGGCCGATGGGCGACCGGATCGGCCGCAAGAAGGTCCTCGCGCTGACGATGATCCTGATGGCGGTCGGCACGTTCGCGATCGGCCTGATCCCCTCGTACGCGTCCATCGGCTTCTGGGCCCCGGTGCTGCTGATCTTCTTCCGGCTGGTGCAGGGCTTCTCGACGGGCGGTGAGTACGGCGGCGCGTCCACCTTCATCGCCGAGTACGCCCCCGACAAGCGGCGCGGCTTCTTCGGCAGCTTCCTGGAGTTCGGCACGCTGGCCGGCTACGTCGGCGCGGCGGGCCTGGTCACCGCGCTCACGGCGGTCCTGGGCGACGCGTCCATGGAGGCCTGGGGCTGGCGCGTGCCGTTCCTGGTGGCGGGGCCGCTGGGGCTGGTGGGGCTCTACCTCCGGCTGAGGCTGGACGAGACGCCGGCGTTCCAGCAACTGGCGTCGGAGAGCGCGTCCGCCTCCGAGGCGGCCGACACCGTGGAGACGTCCGCCAAGGGCGACCTCGCCACGATCTTCCGCCAGTACTGGCCGACGCTGATCCTGTGCGTCGCCCTCGTCGGGGCGTACAACGTCACGGACTACATGCTGCTGTCGTACATGCCGACGTACCTCTCCGACGAGCTCGGCTACAGCGCGACGCACGGGCTGCTGATCCTGCTGGCCGTCATGGCGTTCCTGATGCTGGTCATCAACCAGGTGGGCCGCCTCAGCGACCGCTACGGCCGCAAGCCGCTGCTGATGGCGGGCATGCTGGGCTTCCTGTTCCTGTCGGCGCCGGCGTTCTGGCTGATCGGCCTCGGCGGCGTCCTCGCCATCACGGCGGGCATGCTGATGCTGGGCCTGTCGCTGGTGTGCCTGCTGGGCACCATGTCGGCGGCGCTCCCGGCGCTGTTCCCGACCCAGGTGCGCTACGGCTCGCTGTCGGTGGGCTACAACCTCTCCGCCTCCCTCTTCGGCGGCACCACCCCGCTGGTCATCACGGCCCTCATCAGCCTCACCGGCAGCACCCTGATGCCGGCGTACTACGCGATGGCGGCCGCATTGGTGGGTGTGGTCGCGGTGGCCTGCATGAAGGAGACGGCCCGTCAGCCCCTGGCCGGCTCACCGCCGTCGGTCTGCACGAAGGAGGAGGCCGCCGCACTCGTCCAGGCCCAGGCGCCCGAGCCCCGGTTCTGACGGGTGCCGCCCACCGGCCGCGGGCGGCCCACTACGATGGGGGCGCGCACGCGGCCGTGGTGGAATTGGCAGTCACGCTGGGTTTAGGTCCCAGTGGGGTAACACCCGTGAGGGTTCGAGTCCCTCCGGCCGCACGTACGCCCGAAGGGCCGCCCCCGTTTCCCGGGGGCGGCCCTTCGGGCGTAACCGGCCGCGTCAGCCGACCAGTTCACGGATGACCGGGACCAGGGCGCGGAAGGCCTGGCCGCGGTGGCTGATGGCGTTCTTCTCCGCCGCCGTCAGCTCCGCGCACGTGCGGGTCTCCCCGTCCGGCTGGAGGATCGGGTCGTAGCCGAAGCCGCCGGTTCCGGCCGGGACGTGGCGCAGGGTGCCGCGCAGCCGGCCTTCCACCACGCGCTCGGTGCCGTCCGGCAGGGCCAGGGCGGCCGCGCAGGCGAAGTGGGCGGCACGGTGTTCGGGGGCGATGTCGGCGAGCTGGGCGAGGAGCAGGTCCAGGTTGGCCTTGTCGTCGCCGTGCCGGCCCGCCCAGCGCGCCGAGAAGATGCCGGGCGCGCCGCCGAGGACGTCGACGCACAGGCCGGAGTCGTCGGCGATGGCGGGCAGGCCGGTGGCCCGCGCCAGGGCGTGGGCCTTGAGCAGGGCGTTCTCGGCGAAGGTGACGCCGGTCTCCTTGACGTCGGGCACCTCGGGATAGGCGTCCGCGCCGACGAGTTCGTGGTCGAGCCCCGCGTCGGCGAGGATCGCGTGCAGTTCGGTGATCTTCCCGGCGTTGCGGGTGGCGAGGATCAGGCGGGTCATGCCCCCAGTATCTACGGGGTGCAGACCTTGCCGATCTCGGTGGCGGCGTCGGTGACGGGCTTGATGTCCGGGGTGGTGTCGCCGTTCTTGACGGCGGTGCGGACGCTGTCGACGCCCTTGCCGAGGTCGTCGACGGCCTTGGACAGATCGGCGTTGTC
Organism: Streptomyces sp. NPDC031064; assembly: GCF_055570965.1. Classification (NCBI taxonomy): domain Bacteria; kingdom Bacillati; phylum Actinomycetota; class Actinomycetes; order Kitasatosporales; family Streptomycetaceae; genus Streptomyces; species Streptomyces sp. NPDC031064. The sequence goes on along the minus strand of NZ_JBVIGF010000008.1, from coordinate 105,873 downwards.
CGTCTTGTCCTTGAGGCCGGCGAGCTCCTTGTCGATCTCGTCGAGGGACTCGTTGAGCTGCGTGGGGTCGTTGGTGGCGGACGAGACCGCCTGGCTCAGTTGGTCGACGCTGGTGGCGATGGAGTCGGCGGCCTGGACGCAGTCCATGGCCTTGTCGAGCGCGCCGCAGCCGACCGCTCCGGTGAGGGCGAGCACGACGGTGGCGGCGGCGAGAGCGGCGGTACGACGACGGCGCATGGAACAGGTCCTCCCGAGAGCTGCGGACGGGCGTACGGTTCGGCCCGTACGCCCGCACTCATAGGGACGCCCACGGGGGCGCCCTCGGTTGCTAGAGGGTGATGTCGAGGGCGTCGCGCTGGAGCGCGGCGAGGTCGGCGCAGCCTCCGGTGGCGAGGTCGAGCAGCGCGTTGAGCTCCTTGCGGTCGAAGGGCTCGGCCTCGGCGGTGCCCTGGACCTCGACGAAGCGGCCGTCGCCGGTGCAGACGACGTTCATGTCGGTCTCGGCGCGCACGTCCTCCTCGTAGCACAGGTCCAGCAGCGGCGTGCCGTCCACGATGCCGACGGACACGGCGGACACGGTGCCGGTCAGCGGCTTGCGCCCGGCCTTGACGAGCTTGTTGCGCTGCGCCCAGGCGACGGCGTCGGCGAGGGCGACGTACGCGCCGGTGATGGCGGCGGTGCGGGTGCCGCCGTCGGCCTGGAGGACGTCGCAGTCCAGGACGATGGTGTTCTCGCCGAGGGCCTTGTAGTCGATGACGGCCCGCAGCGAGCGGCCGATCAGCCGGCTGATCTCGTGCGTACGGCCGCCGATCTTGCCGCGTACGGACTCGCGGTCGCCGCGGGTGTTGGTGGAGCGCGGCAGCATGGAGTACTCGGCGGTCACCCAGCCCTCGCCGCTGCCCTTGCGCCAGCGCGGGACGCCCTCGGTGACGGAGGCGGTGCAGAAGACCTTGGTGTCGCCGAAGGAGATGAGGACGGAGCCCTCGGCGTGCTTGCTCCATCCACGTTCGATGGTGACCGGGCGGAGCTGTTCGGGGGTGCGGCCGTCGATTCGAGACATGCCCTGAGCCTAGTCGCCGATGTGTGAGGGGCCCGTTCCGGTACCGGAACGGGCCCCTCACGGGTGAGCGGTCAGCTCACATCATGTCTTCGATCTCGGCGGCGATCGGGTCGGCGTCGGTGCCGATGACGACCTGGATCGCGCTGCCCATCTTGACGACGCCGTGGGCCCCCGCGGCCTTCAGCGCGGCCTCGTCGACCAGGGCGGGGTCGGCGACCTCGGTACGCAGGCGGGTGATGCAGCCCTCGACCTCTTCGATGTTGTCGATGCCGCCGAGCCCGGCGACGATCTTCTCAGCCTTGCTGGCCATGTCTCTCTCCCTGCGTTCGGCGCACCTAGGTCTTTCGTCACGGTAACGCACGGTTGGCCCATCTTCGCGGGCGCGTTACCCGGTTGTACCGAAGGATGACGATCACCAGCGCCTACGATATCGCAACTGGTCTACACCAGTCTCGCCAGGAGACCAGGAGGACGCCGATGAGCTCCGACAGCGCGGCCGCACCCAGGCAGAAGCGGTGGACCGGTGCCTTCCAGGGGCTACAGAAGATGGGCCGCAGCCTCCAGCTCCCCATCGCGGTGCTGCCGGCGGCGGGCATCCTCAACCGGCTGGGCCAGCCGGACGTCTTCGGCGCCGACGGGCTGGGCTGGGAGAACGTCGCCAAGGTGATCGCGGGCGCGGGCGGCGCCCTCCTCGACGCCGACCTGGGCCTCCCGCTCCTCTTCTGCGTGGGCGTCGCGATCGGCATGGCCAAGAAGGCGGACGGCTCCACCGCGCTCGCGGCCGTCGCCGGCTTCCTGGTCTACCGGGGCGTGCTGCGCGCCTTCCCCAAGGACTGCCCGCCGGGCACCACCGACGTGGGCGGCGGCTGCCTGGGCGCGGACGACACCTTCGTGGCGTACACGTACCAGAACCCGGGCGTCTTCGGCGGCATCATCATGGGCCTGCTCACCGCCTTCTTCTGGCAGCGGTACCACCGCACCAAGCTGGTCGACTGGCTGGGCTTCTTCAACGGCCGCCGGCTCGTCCCGATCATCATGTCGTTCGTCGCCATCGCCTTCGCCGTGATCTGCCTGTTCGTCTGGCCCCCGATCGGCGACGCCCTGGAGGACTTCAGCGACTGGCTGGTCGGTCTCGGGGCATGGGGCTCGGGCCTGTTCGGCGTCGCCAACCGCGCGCTGCTGGTGATCGGCCTGCACCAATTCCTGAACGTCCCCGTGTGGTTCCAGTTCGGCACGTTCACCAAGCCGGACGGCACGGTCGTGCACGGCGACATCAGCATGTTCCTGGCGGGCGACCCGGACGCGGGGCAGTTCACCACCGGCTTCTTCCCCATCATGATGTTCGCCCTCCCGGCGGCCGCGCTGGCCATCACGCACTGCGCCAAGCCGCACCGCCGCAAGGAGGTCGGCGGCCTGATGCTCTCGGTGGCGCTCACCTCGTTCGTCACCGGCATCACCGAGCCGATCGAGTACTCGTTCCTCTTCATCGCCCCGGCGCTGTACGTGGTCCACGCCCTGCTGACCGGCGTCTCCATGGCCGTCACCTGGGCGTTCGGCGTGAAGGACGGCTTCAGCTTCTCGGCGGGCCTGATCGACTACGTCATCAACTGGGGCCTGGCCACCAAGCCGTGGCTGATCATCCCGATCGGCCTGGTCTTCGCGGTCGTCTACTACGTGATCTTCCGGTTCGCGATCACCAAGTTCGACATCCCGACGCCGGGCCGCGAGCCCGAAGAGGCGGAGACGGACGTCACCAAGCCGTAGCCCCTCGGCGTTACCGAATCGCAAGTTCCTTATACAACGCTCACCGTGCTACAACAGGTCTACACCACTACTGGTGTAGACCACGCGGCGCTGCCGCGCTTCCTTGAGACGCCGCCACCCCCATTTGATCATGCCAGGCGGCGCCTTGCCCACCTGGAGGAACTTATGTCCACGGCCAGCGCCGCCCCCGCGGCGGAGAAGAAGAAGGGCGCGGGCGTGATGTCGGTCATGCAGCGCATCGGCCGCAGCCTCATGCTGCCGGTCGCCGTGCTGCCGGCCGCCGCGCTCCTGGTGCGTTTCGGTCAGCCCGACATGCTCGGCCGGGAGTCCTTCCCGACCTTCGTCACCAAGATCGCCGGCTACATGGCGGCCGGTGGCGGCGCCCTCCTGGACAACATGGCGCTGCTGTTCGCCGTCGGTATCGCGATCGGCTTCGCGAAGAAGTCCGACGGCTCCACGGCCCTGGCGGCCGTCACCGGCTACCTGGTCTTCAAGAGCGTGCTCGGCACCTTCACGGACAGCAGCCTGCCCAAGAAGGAAGCCATCGTCGACGGCAAGATCGTCATGGTGGAGCAGGCCGTCGACGCCAAGGTGCTCGGCGGCGTGGTCATGGGCATCATCGTGGCTCTCCTCTACCAGCGCTTCTACCGCACCAAGCTGCCGGACTGGCTGGGCTTCTTCGGCGGCCGCCGCCTCGTCCCGATCCTGTCCGCCTTCGCCGGCCTGGTCACCGGCATCGTCTTCGGTCTCATCTGGCCGTGGCTGGGCTCGGGTCTGCACTGGATCGGTGAGAGCCTGGTCGGCTCCGGCGCCGTCGGCGCGGGCATCTTCGGTGTCGCCAACCGCGCGCTGATCCCGGTCGGCATGCACCACCTGCTCAACTCCTTCCCGTGGTTCCAGGCCGGTTCGTACGAGGGCAAGAGCGGCGACATCGCCCGCTTCCTCGCCGGTGACCCGAGCGCCGGACAGTTCATGACCGGCTTCTTCCCGATCATGATGTTCGCCCTCCCCGCCGCGTGCCTCGCGATCGTGCACTGCGCCCGCCCCGAGCGCCGCAAGGTCGTCGGCGGCATGATGTTCTCCCTCGCGCTGACCTCGTTCGTCACCGGTGTCACCGAGCCGATCGAGTTCACGTTCATGTTCATCGCCCCGGTGCTGTACGCGGTCCACGCCGTGCTGACCGGTGTCTCCATGGCGCTGACCTGGGCGCTGGGCATGAAGGACGGCTTCGGCTTCTCCGCCGGTGCGGTCGACTTCCTCCTCAACCTGGGCATCGCGTCCAACCCGTGGGGCCTGGCCCTGGTGGGCCTCTGCTTCGCGGCGGTCTACTACGTGGTCTTCCGCTTCGCGATCACCAAGTTCAACCTCCCGACGCCGGGCCGCGAGTCCGACGAGGAGCTGGCCGAGCTCCAGAAGGCCGAGGCCAAGTAACCAAGCCGAAGGCCCCCGGAACCGACCGGTTCCGGGGGCCTTCGCATGTCGTCACACTTCGTAGACCGCGCCCGCGTACGCGAGCTCCGACGGCCCGTCGTACACCGCCCGTGCGTCCGCCAGGTTCCGCTCGCCGTCCGTCCACGGCGGGATGTGCGTGAGCACCAGCCGCCCCGCCCCCGCCCGCGCCGCGTGCGCGCCCGCCTCGCGGCCGTTCAGGTGCAGGCCGGGGATGTCCTCCTTGCCGTACGTGAAGGACGCCTCGCACAGGAACAGGTCGGCACCCGCCGCGAGCGTGTCCAGCTCGTCGCAGACGCCCGTGTCACCCGAGTACACGAGGGACTTCCCGCCGTGCTCCACCCGGATCCCGTAGGCCTCGACCGGGTGGCAGACCTTCTCCGTACGCACCCGGAACGGGCCGATGTCGAACGAGCCGGGCTTGAGCGTGTGGAAGTCGAACACCTCGCTCATCGACTTGTCGGACGGCGTGTCCGCGTACGCCGTCGTCAGGCGCTGCTCGGCGCCGTCGGGGGCGTACACCGGGATGGCGGGGCAGCGACCACCCTCGTGGCGGTAGTAGCGCGCGACGAAGTACCCGCACATGTCGATGCAGTGATCGGCGTGCAGATGGCTGAGGAAGATCGCGTCCAGGTCGTACAGACCGATGTGGCGCTGCAACTCGCCCAGGGCGCCATTGCCCATGTCGAGGAGCAGCCGGAAGCCGTCGGCCTCTACGAGGTAGCTCGAACAGGCCGATTCCGCGGACGGGAACGACCCCGAGCAGCCGACGACGGTGAGCTTCATGGAGCGTGAACCTCCGAGGACGGGAGCCGGGCAGGCGCTGACAGGGGAGGTCGTGCGGTTTACCGAGCGTAAGGCGCGGCGAGCCGGGTCGCTCCTCCGCAGTGGCCCCTTGTGGTCGAACTCACCCGCGCTGTCACCGGTTCGGGCGGGTAGCGTCCGGAGGTATGGACACGTCCTGGTGGCTGGCGCTCGGCGCCGTCGTGGTGATCGCGCTGGTCGCGGCGGTGTCCGACGCGACGGGGCGCGGGCGCCGTCCGGGCGGCCGGACGCGCCCGCCGGCCCGCCCCGGCGAGCCGCCGCCCGGCCGGCGCCCCCGGCCGGGTGAGATCTGGTGGGCGGACGTCCCCTACGAGGACGGCCCCGGTTCCAAGGACCGCCCGTGCCTGGTCCTGGCGGTACGCGGGGACACGGCGCTCGTCGCCAAGATCACCAGCCGCTACCGGGACGAACGGCCGGGCGTGATCGCCCTGCACCCCGACGCGGTGGGCGACGCGCGGGGCCGCCCGAGCTTCCTGGAGACGGACGAGCTCCGTGACGTCCCGCTCCGGCGCTTCCGCCGCCGCGCGAGCCAGGTGGACCCCCTGGTCTGGGACCAGGTGCGCCACCTGTCGGCGTGACTCGGGGCCCCGCCCCGGGTCCCGTGCCGGGTGCGGACCGTTTGTGCCCACCCGTTCCGCCCCAGCGGAACGAATGCCCACAAACGGTCGGCGAGTCGGCGACCCCACCCGCACCCGGCGCCCTTGGCAGGGACCAGCGGAGGGCTTAGGCCCAGAGCTGGCCCTGGAGGGTATCGATGGCCTCTTCCGTCGTCGCGGCGGTGTAGACGCCCGTCGACAGGTACTTCCACCCGCCGTCGGCCACGACGAAGACGATGTCCGCGCTCTCGCCCGCCTTGACCGCCTTCTTCCCGACCCCGATCGCCGCGTGCAGCGCCGCGCCCGTCGAGACGCCCGCGAAGATGCCCTCCTGCTGGAGGAGCTCCCGCGTGCGGGTCACCGCGTCGGCCGAGCCGACCGAGAAGCGGGTGGTCAGCACGGAGGCGTCGTACAGCTCGGGGACGAAGCCCTCGTCGAGGTTCCGCAGGCCGTACACGAGGTCGTCGTACCGCGGCTCGGCGGCGACGATCTTCACGTCCGGCTTGTGCTCCCGCAGGAAGCGGCCGACCCCCATCAGGGTGCCCGTCGTCCCGAGCCCCGCCACGAAGTGGGTGACGGACGGCAGGTCGGCCAGGATCTCCGGCCCCGTCGTCGCGTAGTGCGCGCCCGCGTTGGCCGGGTTGCCGTACTGGTACAGCATCACCCAGTCGGGGTGCTCCGCGGCGAGCTCCTTCGCGACCCGCACCGCCGTGTTGGAGCCGCCCGCCGCCGGGGACGAGATGATCTCGGCGCCCCACATGGCGAGCAGGTCGCGCCGCTCCTGGGAGGTGTTCTCCGGCATCACGCACACGATGCGGTAGCCCTTGAGCTTGGCCGCCATCGCGAGTGAGATGCCCGTGTTGCCGCTGGTCGGTTCCAGGATGGTGCAGCCGGGCACGAGCCGGCCGTCCTTCTCGGCCTGCTCGATCATGTGCAGGGCCGGACGGTCCTTGATCGAGCCGGTGGGGTTGCGGTCCTCCAGCTTGGCCCAGATCCGCACGTCCTCCGAGGGGGACAGGCGCGGGAGCCGGACGAGCGGGGTGTTGCCGACCGCGGCGAGGGGCGAGTCGTAGCGCATCAGCGCATTCCGCCGGCCACGGCCGGGAGGATCGTCACGTTGTCGCCGTCCGACAGCTTGGTGTTGATGCCGTCCAGGAAGCGGACGTCCTCGTCGTTCAGGTAGACGTTCACGAAGCGACGCAGCTCGCCGCCGTCGACGATCCGCTCCTGGATGCCCGAGTGCCGGGTCTCGAGGTCGGCGAAGAGGTGGGCGAGGGTTTCCCCGCTGCCCTCGACGGCCTTGGCGCCGTCGGTGTAGGTGCGGAGGATGGTCGGGATGCGGACCTCGATGGCCATGGCGTGGGCTCCTGTCGGAAGCGGAAGGTGAGTCACAAGAAGCAGGGCAGGCAGGGCGTACTGCGTGCGCGCACGGACGGTTCGCGCGCACAGGGGCGCTGGTGCGCGGGCGGAACGGAGTGGTGCGCGGCCGGGCCGCTCAAGCGGCGGCGCCGCGCGGACACATCGCGCTGGCGAGGCGGCACAGGTCGACGTGCAGCCGCGCCACGAGCAGCACGGTGCCCGGCGTCTGTTCGCTCACGTCGATGGAAACCATGCGGTCATCGTATCGATTCCCGGTCCGGCATTCGGAGTGTGATCTCGCATGGTGGACGTTTTCCGCCCACAGCGCGAGACGGAACACTCAGTACGCCTCCACGACCTGGACCTCTTCCTCCGTGATCTCGCCCTCGACGATCCGGTAGGACCGGAACTGGAACGGTCCGGCGCCGTCGGTGTCCGCCGTCGAGACCAGCACGTAGTGCGCGCCGGGCTCGTTGGCGTACGACACGTCCGTGCGGGACGGGTACGCCTCGGTCGCGGTGTGCGAGTGGTAGATGACGACCGGCTCCTCGTCGCGGTCGTCCATCTCGCGGTACAGCTTCAGCAGGTCGCCCGAGTCGAACTCGTAGAACGTGGGCGAGCGGGCGGCGTTGAGCATCGGGATGAAGCGCTCCGGGCGCCCGGAGCCGGCCGGGCCCGCGACCACGCCGCACGCCTCGTCCGGGTGGTCCTCGCGCGCGTGCGCGACGATCTGGTCGTACAGAGCCCGTGTGATGGTCAGCATGCGCATCAGGATAAGCAGACGGGCCCGCCCGTACCGAAGGTCGGTACGGACGGGCCCACATCCTGGACAAGCCGTCCCGGACACCGCGCTAGAGGGTCACCGCTTGAACGCCGCGTTCTCCGGGTTCCGGCTCTTGAGCACCAGGTAGGAGACGCCCAGCAGCAGGCCCCACAGCGGGGCGCAGTACAGGGAGACCCGCGCACCCTCGTCGATGCCCATCATCACGATCACGCCGAAGATGAACAGCAGCGCGAACCAGCTCGTGAACGGGGCGCCGGGGGCCTTGAACTCCGACTCCGGCGCCTCGCCCCGGGCGACGGCGCGCCGGTAGCGGATCTGGGAGACCAGGATCATGATCCAGGCCCACATGCCCGAGATGGTCGCGAAGGAGACGACGTACTCGAAGGCCTTGCCGGGGGCGACGTAGTTGATCCAGACGCCGACCAGCATCAGCGCCGCCGAGAAGGTGGTGCCGAGCAGCGGGGTGCCGGACTTCGTCAGCTTGGTGAAGACGCGCGGGCCCTGGCCGTTGAGCGCGAGGTCGCGCAGCATGCGGCCGGTGGAGTACATGCCCGAGTTGCAGGAGGACAGGGCGGCCGTCAGCACCACGAAGTTGACGATGGCGGCACCGATGCCGAGGCCCATCTGCTCGAAGGCGGCGACGAACGGCGAGACGCCCGGCTTGAAGTGCGTCCACGGCACGACCGAGAGGATCATGATGAGCGCGCCGACGTAGAAGACGGCGATCCGCCACGGCACGGTGTTGATGGCCTTCGGCAGGGTGACCTTCGGGTCCTTGGACTCGCCGGCGGTGACGCCGACCAGCTCGACCGCGAGGAAGGCGAACATCACGATCTGGAGGGTCATCAGCGTGCCGCCGATGCCCTTGGGGAAGAAGCCGCCCTCGGACCACAGCATGCTCACGGACGCGGTGTCGGCGGCGTCGGAGAAGCCGATGGTGAGGATGCCGGCGCAGATCAGGATCATGCCGATGATGGCGGTGACCTTGATCATCGAGAACCAGAACTCCAGCTCGCCGAAGAGCTTCACGGAGATGAGGTTCGCGCCGTACAGGATGATCGTGAAGACCAGGGCCGAGACCCACTGCGGGATGTCCCACCAGTACGTCATGTAGGTGGCGGCCGCGGTGACCTCGGTGATGCCGGTGACGACCCAGAAGAGCCAGTACGTCCAGCCGGTGACGAAGCCCGCGAAGGGGCCGATGAACTCACGGGCGTACTCGGAGAACGAGCCCGAGACGGGGCGGTACATGAGCAGCTCGCCCAGCGCCCGCATGATGAAGAAGATGACGAGGCCGGCGATGGCGTACGCCAGGATGAGGCTCGGTCCGGCCTTGGAGATGGCCTTGCCCGCGCCGAGGAAGAGCCCGGTGCCGATGGCTCCGCCGATCGCGATCATCTGGATCTGACGGGCCCCGAGGCCCCGCTGATAGCCCTCACCCTCGCCGGATGCGGCCCCCGCGGCCTCACTGCCGTCGTGCTGCTTGTCGACCTGCACTGAGGTCATGGTTGTGCGCCTTTCTCCACGCTGATCCGCGTCGTTCGCACTGGACTGCGCGTGACCGCGGATCAGGTCCTGATCCCCCCGGATATGGATGGAGTGCCACCGGCGGTCTGCCGGCCGTAGCGCACCCGGGAACAGGGGTGGCGTCCCCGGGCGATTCGAGAAGGTTTATCACGGTCGCAACCGTGATCGACTCGCACGAGAGTGACGCGCGCCACAGGGAAAAGCGGACAAACGGCACCTACGGCCGCAATGGAGGGTGCGCGGGTAACCCGATCGTTATACGGATTTGAGCGTCCGCTGAGCGAACGAAGGTCACACCGGGGTCACATGAGGGTCTCGACCAGAGTCTCCTGGAGGGCGCCCAGCCACAGGTACGCCATCACCATCGGCTTGCGCGGGTCGGAGTCCGGCAGCCGGTACAGCGCCTCGTTCTCGTCGTCGTCCCGGACGTCGAGCCGGGTGCCGATGGTCAGCCGCAGGTCGTTGAGCGCGCCGAGCCAGTGGCGGGCCTCGTCGGCCGTCAGCTTCAGCACCGCCCCGCCCTCGCCCGCCACGCTCAGCGCGTCCAGGCTCCGTACGACGGTGAGGGCGTCCTCGCGCTTGCGGGCGCGCAGGTCGTTCTCGGTGTAGCGGCGGAACTCGGCGGACGCGGCGCGCAGCTCCTCGTCGCCGTCCTCGTACGCGTTGGGGAAGAGGCGGGCCAGCGCCGGGTCGGCGGGCGGCTCGCTGGGGCCCTCGCGGAACAGCTCGGCCAGCGGGTCCTCGCCCTTGGGCGGCACCTCGCCGGGCCCGATCAGCTCCAGGAGCTGGACGGCCAGGGAGCGGAGGATGGAGATCTCGACCTCGTCGAGCGGCACGGCCGCGCCGCCGCCGGGCAGCGCCTCGAAGTGCCCGCTCATCAGGTGCGGTCCTGGGAGAGGGTCGCCCACAGTCCGTAACCGTGCATGGCCTGCACGTCCCGTTCCATCTCCTCGCGGGTGCCGCTGGAGACGACGGCCCGGCCCTTGTGGTGCACGTCCAGCATCAGCTTGTGCGCCTTGTCCTTGGAGTAGCCGAAGTACGCCTGGAAGACGTAGGTGACGTAGCTCATGAGGTTGACCGGGTCGTTGTGGACGATCGTCACCCAGGGCACGTCGGGTTCGGTGACGGCGAATTCCTCTTCGGCCGCTTGGGTGCGTTCGATCTCTGCGGGAGCAACACTCACCTAGCCCATGCTGCCACTCGGGGTGGGGGGTCGCACAAACGGGGCTCGTACGATCCGGGCGGGAAATCGTCACTCTGACGAGTATTCGGGGTAGCATCGTCGTATGAATGCTGCGGATCTTGGGCTGCCGGTGGACGTGCCGTCTACCGCGCTCTTCACCGACCAGTACGAGCTGACGATGCTCCAGGCGGCACTGCGGGGCGGCACGGCCGACCGGCGGTCGGTCTTCGAGGTGTTCACCCGGCGGCTGCCCGAGGGGCGGCGCTACGGCGTCGTGGCCGGCACCGGCCGCGTGCTGGACGCCGTGGAGAACTTCCGCTTCGACGCGGGCGTCCTCGGCTTCCTCCGTGAGCGCGGCATCGTCGACGAGCCGACGCTGGCCTGGCTCGCGGACTACCGCTTCGGCGGCGACATCTGGGGCTACCCCGAGGGCGAGGTGTACTTCCCCGGCTCGCCGATCCTGCGCGTCGAGGGCTCCTTCGCCGAGTGCGTGCTGCTGGAGACCGTGATCCTGTCGATCCTCAACCACGACTCGGCGATCGCGGCCGCCGCCTCCCGGATGTCCGCCGCGGCCGGCGAGCGGCGGCTGATCGAGATGGGCGCCCGGCGCACGCACGAGCTGTCGGCGGTCGCCGCGGCCCGCGCCGCGTACGTGGGCGGCTTCTCCTCCACCTCCGACCTGGCGGCGGGCTTCCGCTACGGCATCCCGACGGTCGGCACCTCCGCGCACGCGTTCACCCTCCTCCACGACACCGAGCGGGACGCCTTCCGGGCGCAGGTGGACTCCCTGGGCCGTGGTACGACGCTGCTCGTCGACACCTACGACGTGGCCGAGGCGGTGCGTACCGCCGTGGAGATCGCCGGGCCCGAGCTGGGCGCGGTGCGCATCGACTCCGGTGACCTGCTGCTGGTCGCGCACCGGGTGCGCCAGCAGTTGGACGAGCTGGGTGCGCGCGACACGAAGATCGTCGTCACGTCGGACCTGGACGAGTACGCGATCGCCTCGCTGGCGGCCGCGCCGGTCGACGCGTACGGCGTCGGTACGCAGCTCGTGACCGGCAGCGGTCACCCCACGTGCTCGATGGTCTACAAGCTGGTCGCCCGGGCCGAGTCGGCGGACCCGAAGGCGCCGCTGCGGTCGGTGGCGAAGAAGTCGCTGGGCGGCAAGCTGTCGATCGGCGGGCGCAAGTGGGCGGCGCGGCGCGTGGACGCGGACGGGGTGGCCGAGGCGGAGGTCGTCGGCACCGGTCCGGTACCCGTCGGGCTGGCGGACCGCCAGCTCCTGGTCGAGCTGGTCAAGGGCGGCGAGGTGGTGGCGCGCGAGCCGCTGGAGGCGGCGCGGGAGCGGCACTTGGCGGCGCGGGCGGGGCTGCCGATGTCGGCGATCCAGCTCTCCCGGGGCGAGGCCGTCATTCCCACGGAGTACGTCTGAGACGGCGGCCCCGCGGGCGGTGGGTGCCCCCTCCCGCCGGGCCGGGTAAGTCTCTAGGCTCGATCCCATCCCCCGGAACCACGCTCGCACGTCCGACCGACCGCTCCCCCACCGAAGGACAACCGCCATGCACCGCGCACTGATCGTCGTCGACGTACAGAACGACTTCTGCGAGGGCGGCAGCCTCGCGGTGGCGGGGGGCGCGGATGTCGCCGCCGCCATCACGGACCTGGTCGGCGAGGCCGCCGGGGCCGTCTACCAGCACGTCGTGGCCACCCGTGACCACCACGTCGACCCCGGCGACCACTTCTCGGACGCGCCCGACTACGTCCGCTCCTGGCCGAGGCACTGCGTGGCCGGTACGGAGGGGGTGGGCTTCCACCCGAACTTCGCGCCGGCGGTCGCGTCGGGCGCCATCGACGCGGTGTTCGACAAGGGCGCGTACGCGGCGGCGTACAGCGGCTTCGAGGGCACCGACGAGAACGACGTGCGGCTGGCCGACTGGCTGCGGGAGCGGGAGGTCACGGAGGTGGACGTGGTGGGCATCGCCACCGACCACTGCGTGCGCGCCACCGCCCTGGACGCGGCCCGTGAGGGCTTCCGCACCCAGGTGCTGCTGGACCTGACCGCCGGGGTCTCGGCGGAGACCACGGAGCGGGCCCTGAAGGAGCTCCGGGACGCGGGCGTGGAGCTGACCGGCAAGCCGGTCCTCTGACGCCCGCACCGGCCGAGGGGCCCGTGGCGCCCCCACCGGCCGCCAGGGCGCTCAGGGCTGCCCGCACCGGCGGCCAGGAGGCGCTCGGCGCGGCCCGCACGGCGCTAGGGGGCGCTCGGGGCGCCCCAGGCCCTGGACTGCGGGAGCAGGGCGCGGATGGGGCGCCAGAGCTCGGTGTGGCTCTCCGGGACCGTGCGCCAGAGCAGGCCGTCGGGGTGGTGGAGCACCGCGGTGATCTCGTCCGGAGTGGGCGGGTGGGTGTTGCCGCGCAGGTAGACCGCTCTCAGGCCCAGGTTCCGCAGCCGGGTCAGGGCGCGGGCGCGGTTGGCCGCGTGGACCAGGACGCGGACCGTGGAGCCGTCGCCGACCGGGCTGGGCAGGCTCAGGGCGACCACGACCTTGCCTCCGGGCAACTTGGTGAAACCTCCGCCGGGCATACGAAACCACTCCCCCGTGAGATGGTGTGTCAATAAGAAAGGGTCACCACGCACCTAAACAGAATCGGCCGCCGCCCGCTAGGGGGCGACGGCCGATCATGCTTTGACCTGCGGTGATGCCTTTTACTTGGTCGACGGGCCGACCTGGACCGTGATCGTCTGGCCGTTCTTCGGCTGCTTGACGATCGCGATCTTGGTGTTGGTGTCAGTTACCTTGACGCCCGCACGCGGGTTCGACTCGTACCAGTAGACACCCTTGCGGTCGTCGAAGACCGGGACACCCGGCTGGGACGCGATGGTGGCCGCGACACCCGCCTTGTGCAGGGTGAGGCCGTTCGTCCGGTAGAGGCTGAACGGCGAGTCGTAGGACTGGATGCGGTTGCGCATCAGGGTGCCGTCGGCCCACTTCGTCGGCGTGGCGTGGGCGTCCACCGGAAGGATCAGGCCCTGGCCCGGGTGGACGGCGGTGTTGTTGTCCTTCTGGGATGTGTCCCACTGCCAGACCATCAGGCCGGTCTGGTACGGGTAGTGCTCCACCCAACTGTCCATCGGCGCCGCGAAGCCGAAGTTGTACGGGCCGACCTTCAGGGTCTTGTCGTACGAGACGTACTGGCGGTTCTCGGCGATGTAGTACTGGTCGTACTCGTTGGTGAAGGACTCGCCGATCCGGGAGAAGCCCTTGGGGGTCCAGCCGTTGTCGCCGTTCTCGGCGTTGTCCGAGAAGACCGCCGCGCCGTCGGCCGTCAGCGTGATGGCGTCGGCCGTGAAGCCCTTGCCGCCCGCGCCGCCGTCGGTCTGGTAGCGGAAGCGGAGGTCGAACTTCTTACCGGCGTACGCGTCCAGCGGGTACACCAGCTTCTGCCACGAGCCGGAGACGTCCGTCAGGGCCGGGGCACCGCTGGCGTCGGCCGGGATGGCCTTGCCGCCCGCCGTGCCCGCCAGGGCCGTCCAGTTCTTGCCGCCGTCGGTCGACACCTCGGTGTAGAGGTAGTCGTAGTCCTTCTCGATGTCCCACCAGCCGTCGAGCGTGAGCTCGGCCTTGGCCTTGCCGGTGAGGTCGACGGAGCGGGTGAGGGTGTTCTTGAGGTCGTCACCCATGTCGCTCCACCACTGCGTGGCGCCCTCGGCGGGCTTCACGACCGGGGTGGTGACCTTCTTCTTCGGCAGCTCGACGACGAGGGCCTGCGGGTTCTTGGTGTTGTACTCCGCGACGCCCAGCGTGTGCTTGGACTTGGTCGCCGCCTTGGCCTTCTCGTAGTTGAGCCAGCCGAGCTGGAGCTTGTCCCACGCGGTCATGTCGCCGGGCAGGTCGCCGATCGAGTCCTTGCCGGTGCCCAGCCAGGAGCCGGACGACATCAGGGACCAGAAGCCGGTCGAGTTCTCGGCGCCCGCCCTGCCGGAGGTGTCGTACAGGTCCGGCAGGCCCAGGTCGTGGCCGTACTCGTGGGCGAAGACGCCGAGGCCGCCGTTCTCCGGCTGCATCGTGTAGTCGCCGACCCAGATGCCGGTGTCGCCGATCTGCGTACCGCCGGCCTTGTTGTTCGCCGGGCCGGTCTTGCCGGCGTCGGTGCCGTACGCGTACCAGCGGTGGGCCCACAGCGCGTCGCCGCCCTGGGCGCCGCCGCCCGCGGACTCATCCTCGCCGGCGTGGACGATCTGGAAGTGGTCGATGTAGCCGTCGGCCTCGTTGAAGTTGCCGTCGGCGTCGAAGTCGTAGCGGTCCCACTGGTCGTACTGGGCGAGCTGCGCCTTGATCTCGGCGTCCGTCTTACCGGCCGCCTTCTGCTGCGCGGTCCACGCGGTCACACCGTCGCGGACGGCGTCCCAGACGTTGGAGCAGTTGCTGTTGCCGCAGTAGTTCGAGCCGTAGCGGGCCTCGTTGTACTCGACCTTGACCCAGTCGGAGACCGCGCCGTCGACCGAGTACCGGCCCGAGGAGGTCTTCTCGTAGTAGGTCTTCAGGGACTGCTTCTGCTGACCGGTCTTCTTGTCCTTGCCGGTGCCGAAGTACAGGTCCTGGAAGTGTTGCTGGTTGTAGTCCTTCTGCCAGGCCGTCGAATTGTCCTTCGTACGGTCCGGCTCGGCTATCTGGTTGTGCAGCGGGCCGGGCGTGCCGCCGTACTTCGGCTTGAGCGTGTGGTCGTCGCCGTCGTCCGCCCGGTCGATCAGCGTCGTGTTGTCGACCTTGTCACCGAACTCGACCAGGATCGTGAAGATCTTGTCGGTCTTCTCGCGGCCCAGCTCGACGTACTTCTTGTCGTCGAGCCTGACGACCTTGGAGGCACCCCTGCGCTCCACCTTGAGGTCGCCGGCCAGCACCTGCTCCAGCGCCGCCTCGCGCGCTTGCGCCTGCTGCTTGCTGAACGGGCCGTCGAGGTCGTGGTCGACCTTGGCGGCGTGGTCGTGTCCGGGAGCCCCGTGTCCCGCGTCGTGCGCGCCCGGTGCCGGGTCATGGCGCTCGATGCCGTTGGTGGGGCGGTTGTCGGCCTGCGCCGTCGTGAGGGCCGAGGCGGTCGCGGCGGTGGCGGCCAGCGCCACGATCACCGCGGACGCTCTGAACGCCCGTCGTCTGCTGGTCACTTGATCTTGTCCTCCCCGCGCCCGCGAACCGCGGATGGGGGGTCGATGTGATATCCGCGTGCGGTGTCGCGCCACAAGTGACGACATTCGACCGGAGAATGACGCGAAAAGACAGATCTTGACTTGGACAGGCCAAGTGCTCTATGTGAACAGACCGCCCCGCATTGCGAACAGGAGAACCGGCCAGGTCACCCGGTGGACGGGCCGACTTCCACGGTGATCCAGGAGCCGTTGGGCGGTTGGGCGGCGATGGCGATCCGGGTGTTGGTGTCCGTGGTCCGCACCCCGCCGAACTCGTTGTCGGCGTACCAGTAGACACCCTCGTGGTCATCGAAGACCGAATTGCCCGCGTGTGGTGCGATGTAGTGCGGTACGCCCCGCTTGTGGAGCGTGAAGCCGGGAGTGGGACGGAGGCTGAACGCCGCGTCGTACGGGGTGATCTTGTTGGACATCAGCGTGCCGTCCGGCCACGTCATCGGGCGCGGATGGGCGTCCACCGGCAGCAGCAGGCCCTGGCCGGGATGGTCGGTGACGTTGTTGTCCCGCTGCGAGGTGTCCCACTGCCAGATCATCAGCCCGGGCCGGTAGGCGTAGTGCTCCACCCAGTTGTCCCGGGGCTTGGGGAACCCGAAGTGGTACGGGCCCGTCGCCAGCACCCGGTCGTACGACACGTACTGCCGGTTCTCCGCGATGTAGTACTGCGGGTAGTCCCCGGTGACCGACTCCCCCACCCGCGCGAACCCCCGTGCCGCCCAGCCACCGTCACCGCTCCCCTCCGCGTCGTCCCGGAACAGCGTCACGCCGTCCGCCCTCACGGTGATGCCGTCCGCCGCGAACCCCTTGCCGGCCACGCCGCCGTCCGTCTTGTAGCGGAAGCGGACGGCGATCCGCTTCCCGGCGTACGCGTCCAGCGGGTAGACCAGTTTCCGGTACGTCGCCGAGACCCCCGTCAGGGCCGGCTTGTCGCCGCCGTCCCGGGGGATCACCTCGCCGTCGGCCGTACCGTCGACCGCCTTCCAGGTCTCCCCGCCGTCCGTGGAGACCTGGACGTAGAGGTGGTCGTAGTCCTTCTCGATGTCCCACCAGCCGTCGAGCGTCAGCTCGGCCCGGGACCTGCCGGTGAGGTCGACCGTCCGGGTCAGCGTGTGGGACAGGTTGTCGCCGTGGTCGCTCCACCACTGTCCCGCTCCCCCCGCCGGCTTCACGACCGGGGTGGTGACCGTCTTCTCCGGCAGCTCCACGACCAGCGCCTGCGGCCGGTCGGTGTTGTACGCGGACACACCCAGCGTGTGCGTGGAAGCCTTGGCCGCCTCGGCCCGCTCGTAATTGAGCCAGCCGAGCTGGAGCTTGTCCCAGGCCGTCATGTCCCCCGGCAGGTCACCGATCACCTCCTTGCCGGTGCCGAGCCACGACCCGGACGACATCAGGGACCAGAACCCGACCGAATTCTCCGCCCCCGCCACGTTGTTGGTGTCGTACAGGTCCGGCAGCCCCAGATCGTGGGCGTACTCGTGGGCGAAGACGCCCAGCCCGCCGTTCTCCGGCTGCATCGTGTAGTCGCCCACCCAGATGCCGGTGTTCCCGACGGGCACGCCCCCCGCCTTGAACCCCGCCGGACCGGTGTCGCCGTCGTCCCTGCTGTACGCGTACCCCCGGTGCGCCCACAGCGCGTCGGGACCCTGCGCCCCGCCGCCCGCCGAACCGTCCTCACCCGCGTGCACGATCTGGAAGTGGTCGATGTAGCCGTCGGGCTCGTTGAAGTTGCCGTCGTTGTCGTGGTCCGTACGGTCCCACTCGTCGAACCGCGCCACCCGCTCCCTGATCCGGGCGTCCGTCCAGCCCGCCGCCCGCCGGCCGGCGACCCAGGCGGCCACCCCGTCGAAGACCAGGTCCTCGACGTTGGGGCAGTTGTTGCCGCCGCAGTAGTTCGAGCCGTACCGGGCCTCGTTGTACTCGACCTTCACCCAGTCCGACACCTCGCCCTCGACCGAATAGCGGCCGGAAGAGGTCTTCTCGTAGTACGTCTTCAGCGACTCCACCCCCTCGCCCTCGCCGAAGTACAGCCGCTCGTAGTGCTCGCGGTCGTAGTCGGGGCGCCAGTCCGTGGAGTTGTCCTTCGTCCGGTCCGGCTCGGGAATCCGGTTGTGCGGCGGGCCCGGCGTCCCGCCGTACTTGACGACGGGCGGCTTCGGCCCGGCCGGGCCGTCCGGGTCGTACATCGTCGTGTTGTCGACCTTGTCCCCGAACTCGACCAGGATCGTGAAGATCTTGTCCGTGCGCTCCCGGCCGAGCTCGACGTACTTGCGGTCGCCGAGCTTCACGACCCTGGAGCCGCCGCGCCGCTCCACGTTCGCCCGGCCGCTCAGCACCTGCTCCAGCGCCGCCTGGCGCTGCTGCCGCTGCCGGGCGCTGAAGGGGCCGTCGATGACGTGCCCGTCGTGCTTGCCCTCGGCGGTGCCGTGCGCGGTGTCGTCGTGCACGGGAGCGGTGGTGGCGGGAGCGGTGGCGGTGGCGGCTGTGGTGGCGGGGGCGACGGCTGTGGCTCCCGCCAGGAGGGCGAGCACGACGCCCGCTCTCAACGCGCCCTTGGTGTACGACACTTGTTACGGTCCTCCCCTGCGGATCGCGTCAACGGGCGCCGTCTTCAGGCCATATGGCATAGGCCGTGATGCTGTGCGCCCCCCATGCACCGGTACCGTGGGTTAGGTCACGCTTACTACCGGTTCCTCTCGGGCATCCACCGTCGTAGAGTCAGAAATCAGTGCGACCGAGTTGCGTGACCCCCATCCGGTGCTCCATTGCTTCGAGGACGGAACCCGCCATGCCGCGTCCGACCGCCGCACAGCTCGCCTACGGTTCGGCCACCGTCGTCTTCGCGACCGTCGCCATGCTGCTGATGTCCCGCACCACCACCGGACTGGGTGTCGCGATGATCGGGGTGGCCGCGCTCGCACTCGGCCTGCTGGTCGCGATGACACTGCCGCTGCCGGCCGCACGGCGCGCGGCGCACCAGGACGCGCGTGCGGCCGCCCCGGCGCGGCCCAGGGAGCACTCACTGCGTCGTTGACACGACGACGGTCCTGGCCGCCTTGTCGTGCAGGCCCTGCTTGTACGGCTTGTCGACCAGGATGAGGATCAGCAGGAGCAACGGCCACAGGCAGGGACAGCAGATCAACTGCGGCAGCCACAGCACGCCCGCCCGGGTCAGCGCGGCGTTCATGTTCGGCACGCTGCCGTCGTTGAGCATCGCCACCCGCATGCCCATCAGCCGCTTGCCGATGGTCTGTCCGTTCCGCTTCGCGGTCATGAGGGTGTCGTAGGCCACGTACGCCACGATCGCGATGAGCTGGAAGACCCACTGCCCGCCGTCGTTGGTGTTCTGCCACACCTCGGCCAGCTCGTCCTGGTCGGTCACCCTGGTGTAGATGTCGAACGGGATGCCGATGAGGGCCAGCGGTACGACGATGATGACCCAGTCGATCAGCCGGGCCAGGACGCGCCTGCCCGAATCGGCCAGCGGCGGCATCCCCGCCAGCGGATCGGCCCCGCCGTAGCCGTAGGGACCGCCACCGTAAGGGCCGCCGCCGGGACCGCCGCCGTAGGGACCGCCCCCGGGCGGCCCTCCGCCCGGACCGCCGTCGTAGGGCCCGCCTCCGCCGTAGGGGCCCTGTCCCCCGTACGGACCGCCGCCGCCCGAAGGGGGAGGCGGCGGTGCGGGCGGCGGCTGGGAGCCGTCGTCCTGCGGCTTCTTGCGGAACGGGTCGTCCTCGGGTGGCTCGTTGCTCATGGGGGCAGTGCATCCCGCACGGCGGGGCCCCGCAACGGATCACCGGCCGTTCGGGCTACCCGGCCACGAAGGTGTGGGCCGCCTTGTCGTGCCAGCACTGGCGCCACGGCCGGTCGATCAGGGCCCACAGGACGTTGACCACGCCGATCACCAGGACGCCGAGCACCCCGTAGACCAGCCAGCGCCGCAGCGCCGCGCCGAACGGCGGGGGCTCGTGCGACTCGATGTCCCGCACCTCCAGGCCCATCAGCCGCTTGCCGAGCGTACGGCCCCACTTGGCGGTCGGCAGCGCCTCGTACAGCACGCCCAGCACCAGCAGGGCGGCCAGCGCGATGCCGAAGTACGTCGAGGTCGTGCCGTCCAGGAGCCAGACCGTGACCGTCTCGCCGGACTGCTTGGCCTGCTCGATCTTGCCGTCGATGTGGTCGAGCGCCTTGATGACGAACGGCACGGCGACGGCGCCGGCGGCCGCCCCGAGGACCAGGGTGTCGATCAGCCGGGCCACGAACCGCTTGCCGAGGGCGGCGGGGCGGGCGGCGGCCTGAGCCTGGGCGGCGGCCAGGAACGGGTCGTTGACCGGGGGCTTCCACGGCAGGACGGGCTGCTGGACCTGCGCCTGCGGGTGCGCCTGCGGGTGGGGCTGCTGCTCCGGCTGGGCGAGCTGGTGCACCTGCTGCGCCCAGGACGCGGCGCCACCACCGGGGCCGTGGGTGACGGGCGCGGCGGGGGCCGTGGCGGGCGCGGGGGCGGGCGTGGCGGCGGCCGTGGCGGGCCCGGGCTGCGGGGCCGGGGCGGCCGGCTGCGGCTGGGCCGGGACCTGCGGGGTGCGCGGGGCGGCGTCCGGCTTGAGGGCGCGGATGGTCATCGTGCCGTCGGCGGGCTGCTCGGGCTTCGCCTTCGCCTGCGGCTTGACCGCGCGGATGGTGACCGTGCCCTCCGGGGCCGCCGCCTTCGCGGGCTCGGGCTCCACCTTCCGTACGCCGGGCAGCGCGCCGCCCGTCGGGTCGGCGGCGCCGGCGGCCGGGAGGCGCGGGTCCTGGCCCGCCTCGGCGCCCCAGGAGACCCGGCGGTCGCGGTCGCCGCCGAACCCGGTCTGACGCGAGGCGTCCGCCTGCCACGCGGACGCGGGCTCCGGCTCGGGCCGGGCCTCGGCGGCCGCCTCCTCCTCGTCGAAGAAGACCGGCCCGGTCTCCTCCACGGCGGGGGTCGCCGGGGCGGACGGCGCCGGGGCGGACACCGGGGCCGCCGAGGCCGGGGGCGTCGGCATCGCCTCACCGTCCTTGGGCGCGGGGCGGCTCGTCCCCGGCACCCAGGCGGCGCCGTTCCAGAACCGGATATATCCGGGGATGGACGGATCGGGGTAGTAGCCAGGCGTGGGGCTGCCGTCGCCGGTTGCCGGGGTTGGGGCGCTCATCACCGTGGTCCCGTATCTCCTCGAGGCCTCAATTCAAGGCACCACATCTACCAGACCGCCGAGCGCCCCCGGACCGGTCCGTCCACAACGACCACGATCCGGTCACATGTGTGTTACGGAAAGTAAGAGAAAACCCGTCGCCGGAAGTCGCGTAATGGCGGGCGCGGAACCGCCTCTCATCCGTGCGGCCCGCTCCAGGGCCGCACCCGAGAGAAGGGAACCGTCCCATGCAGCACACCGTCGTCGAACGCGAACTGGAGCTCAGCCTGGTGCTGTCGCCCGAGCGCAGCGTCCCCGTCCCGGCCAGGCTCGTCTACCGCACGGACGACCCGTACGCCGTGCACATCACCTTCCACATCGGCTCCGACCACCCCGTGCACTGGACCTTCGCCCGTGAGCTGCTGATCGAGGGGGTCTTCCGGCCGTGCGGCCACGGCGACGTGCGGGTCTGGCCCACCACGCTCGACGGGCGGGCCGTGGTGCTGATGGCGCTGTCCTCGCCGGACGGTGACGCGCTGCTGGAGGTCCCCGCGGCGCAGGTGTCCGCGTGGCTGGAGCGGACGCTGCACGTGGTGCCGCCCGGCTCGGAGTCGCAAGCGCTCGGCCTGGACGACGGGCTGGCCGAGCTGCTCGCGTGACGGCCCGGTCAGTCGGTCACGTACGTGTGCGTGATGAATTCGATCGAGTGGCCGTCGGGGTCGTCGATGTACACCCCACGGCCACCGTAATGGTGGTTGATCCGCTGCGGGTCCTGGTGGTGCGGGTCCGCCCAGTACGGCAGTTCGCGCTCCTGGATCCGGCCGAAGATCTCGTCGAACTCCTCCTCGGAGACGAGGAAGGCGAGGTGCTGCGGCACGATCCGGGGCGCGTCGTCGTCCAGGTAGTCCAGGGTGACGCCGCCCTCCAGCGGGACGCTGGCGAACGGGCCGAAGGGCTTCGGCTCGGGCGCGTCGATCAGTTCCGTGAGGAAACGGGCGGCGGCGAACCGGTCGCGGCTGCGGACGATGGTGTGGTCAAGACGAGCGGGCACTGCTCCTCCTTCATCGGTCCCCTTCACGCTATGCGGACGGCCGCGTCCGGACCATCGGACATGGGGCCTAGGGCGGAAGCCCCAGGCGCGCCCTCAGAAGAGCTTGCCGGGGTTGAGGATGCCGAGCGGGTCGAAGGTCTGCTTGATGCCGCGCTGCAACTCGACCCCCACCGGGCCGAGTTCGCGGGCGAGCCACTCCTTCTTCAGTACGCCGACGCCGTGTTCCCCCGTGATGGTGCCGCCGAGTTCCAGGCCGAGCGCCATGATCTCGTCGAACGACTCACGGGCGCGCCGCGATTCGTCGGGGTCGGTGTGGTCGAAGCAGACGACGGGATGGGTGTTGCCGTCGCCCGCGTGCGCGCAGACGCCGATGGTCAGGCCGTACTTGGCGGCGATGGCGGCCGTGCCGTCGATCATCGCGGCGAGCCGCGAGCGCGGTACGCACACGTCGTCGATCATCGTCGCGGACTTGACGGCCTCCAGGGCGGTCAGCGACATCCGGCGGGCCTTCAGCAGCATTTCGGACTCGGCCGCGTCTTCCGCCGGTACGACCTGGGTGGCCCCGGCGGCCGTGCACAGCTCGCCCACGGCGGCCATGTCGGCGGCGGGGTCGGGGCTGTCGAACGCGGCGAGCAGCAGGGCCTCGGTGGACTCGGGCAGGCCCATCCGGCCCAGCCTGTTGACCGCCCGCACGGTCGTACGGTCCATGAGTTCGAGGAGCGACGGCGTGTGGCCGCGCTCCATGACCGCGCACACGGCGTCGCAGGCGGCGGCCGCCGAGGGGAACTCGGCGGCCAGCACGAGCTGTTGCGCCGGCTGCGGCCGCAGCGCCAGCACGGCCCGCACGACGATGCCGAGCGTGCCCTCCGAGCCGACGAACAGCCGGGTCAGGTCGTACCCGGCCACGCCCTTGGCGGTGCGGCGGCCGGTGGACAGCAGGCGGCCGTCGGCGAGGACGACGTCCAGGCCGAGGACGTACTCCGCCGTGACCCCGTACTTGACGCAGCACAGGCCGCCGGAGGCGGTGCCGATGTTCCCGCCGATGGTGCACATCTCCCAGCTCGACGGGTCGGGAGGGTAGTAGAGGCCGTGCTCGCCGACGGCGCGGGAGAGCGTGGCGTTGACGACTCCTGGTTCGACGACGGCGATCCGGTCGACCGGGCTGATCTCCAGGATGCGGTCCATCCTGGTGAGGGAGAGCACGATGCAGCCGTCGGAGGCGTTCGCCGCGCCGGACAGGCCCGTGCGGGCGCCCTGCGGGACGACCGGGACGCGCAGTTCGGTCGCCGTGCGCATGACGTGCTGCACCTGCTCGACGGTGCTGGGCAGGACGACCACGGCGGGTGCGCCGGCGTCGCAGAAGCTCGCCATGTCGTGGGCGTAGGAGGCGGTGACGTCCGGATCGGTGAGGACGGCTTCCGCGGGCAGGCCGGCGCGCAGCCGTTCGTGGAGCCGGGTCACTAGGTCGTCCATGATCCCAGACTGGCATCCGGGGCCATCGGTGTGAACCCGTCGAGGGGGCGGGTTCGGGTACGCCGGGTGCTCGTCGTATTGACGCACAGTTGGCGCCATGAAGACGGAACGGGTCCCTCAGATCGTCCTGGGCGTGGGCGCGGGCGCGGTGCTGGCCGGCGCGGCCGTCCTGTTCGTACCGGGCGCCCTCGGAGACGGGCGCGGGGCGGCGCCCGCGCCCGGTGCCGTCGCGCGGGCCGTCTCGGCGGCGCACACCGGCACGCAGGCGTCGCTGCCCGAGCTGGCCGCGCTGATCGGCGAGCGTGAGTCGTGGCTGCGCGCGCACCCGGGCGACGACGCCTCGTGGGCGCTGCTGGGCACCGCGTACGTGGAGCGGGGCGCCCGGAGCGGTGACACCGCCTCGTACGTACGGGCGGAGAAGGCGCTGAAGCGGTCCCTGGCCGTCCTGCCGGCCGGGAAGGGCAACACCGACGCCCAGTTGGGCATGGCGGCCCTGGCCAACGCCCGCGGGGACTTCGCGGCGGCGCGGAAGTGGGGCGAAGCGGTGCGCGGGCACAAGCCCCGGCGCTGGCAGTCGTACGCCGTGCTGGTCGACGCCTACAGCGGGCTCGGGGACTACGTGTCGGCCGGGCGGGCGATGGAGAAGCTACGGGCGCTGCGCGCCGGGGCACCGGCGCTGTCGCGTGCGGCGCTGGTGTACCGGGACCGGGGCTGGCGCGAGGACGCCTCGGCGCTCGCGCACGACGCGGTGGCGATGGCCACCACGCCGGCCGAGAAGGCGGCGTGCCTGGCGCGGCTGGGCGACCTGGCGTGGGAGCGCGGCGAGCCCGCCGAGGCCCTCGCCGCCTACGAACCGGCGCTGCGGCTCGTGCCCGGCCACGCCCCGTCGCTGGCCGGGCGGGCGCGGGCGCTGGCCGCGCTGGGGCGCACGGACGAGGCGCTGCGCGACTACGGGGCCGCCCTGGAGGCGCTGCCGCTGCCCGAGTACGCGCTGGAGGCGGGCGAGTTGTACGAGTCGCTCGGCCTGGACGGGGACGCGCACACGCAGTACGAGATGCTGCGCGTACGGGCCACGGAGGCGGGGACGCACGGAGTGAACGGGGCGCTCGTGCTGGCCCGCTACGAGACGGACCACGCCGACCCCGGCTCCGCCGTCAAGCGGCTGCGCGCCGAGTGGGCCAAGGGGCACCGTTCCGTGCACGTCGCCGACGCGCTGGGCTGGGCGCTGTACCGGGCGGGGCAGCCGGAGGACGCGCTGCCGTACGCCAAGCGGGCCACGGAGGCGGGCCTGCGCAGCGCGCTGTTCGCGTACCACCGGGGCCAGATCGAGCGGGAGCTGCGGCAGTGGGGCCCGGCGCGCCGGCACATCACCGAGGCGCTCCGGATCAACCCGGACTTCTCCCCCCTGCTGGCGCCCAGGGCCCGCCAGGCACTGGCCGCGCTGGGCGAGCCCCCGGAGGGCGGGCCGAAGGACGTGTACGGCGAGGAGGCGCCGCGCCCGTCGGCGTCGTCGCGGGTCTGGTCGCCGCCCCCGCGCGATCCGGAGCGTCAGCGGCCGCAGTCGCGCAAGCCGCGGCGGCCGGAGGGTACGGCGTCGCCGAGTGCGTCCCCGTCGGTCTCCGCCTCGGCGCCTTCCGCTTCGCCGTCGCCCGGGCGGTGAGCGCTCACAGTGCCGCGGTGCCGATGAGCGCGTTGCGGGTGACCAGGCCCGCCAGGGCGTCCTCGTCCAGCCCCTCCGTGCCCTCCGGGCGGCGCGGCAGGACCATGTAGCGGGTCTCGGACGTCGAGTCCCACACCGTGACGGCGGTGGACGTGGGAAGGTGGAGCCCGAACTCGGCGAGCACGGCGCGAGGTTCGCGTACCACCCGGGCGCGGTAGGCCTCGCTGCGGTACCAGCCCGGGGACGGGCCGAGCAGGCGCAGCGGGTAGCAGGAGCAGAGGGTGCAGACCACCACGTTGTGGACCCGCTCGGTGTTCTCGACGACGCGGAGGCGCTGCTTCTGCACGCCCCCGGCGGCGTAGCCGAGCTCGGCGACGGCGGCCGTACCGTCGGCGAGGAGGCGTTCGCGGTACGCCGGGTCCGTCCAGGCGCGGGCGACGACGCGGGCGCCGTTCGCGGGGCCGGACTCGGCGAGGTAGGCGTCGATGACCTCTTCGACCGCCTCGCCGGCGATGACGCCGCGCTCCTGGAGGAGGGTCTCCAGGCGGCGTACGCGGCGGGAGATCACGGCGTCGTGGTGCTCGGTCACGCGTCCTCCAGATAGCTCTCGAACAGGTCGAGTACGACGTGGTGGTCGCCCTGCCCCCACAGGTCGCGGGCGGCGAACCGTACGGCGTACACCTGTTCCAGCGGGGCGTCCTCGACGCCCTGGGCGCGGGCGTCCGCGAGCGGGGCGCGGCCCTCCGGCTCGATGACCGTGCCGGTCTTGCCGCGGGCGTAGCGCGGGAGACGGGTGTGGTGCGGCGGGTCGTGGTGGACGGTGCGCACGGCGTCCCCGGCCCGGAACCGGTCACGCATCGAGCTCGCCCTCCTCGATCACGCCCTTGCGTTCGAGGAGCGTGCGGACGGCGTGGAACCAGCGCTCGTAGTAGGAGGCGGCGAGGTAGTCGGCGGGCGGCATCGTCTCGACGGCGTCCCGGAACTCGTCGAGGTTGTAGACGCCGGCGCCCAGCAGCGCCCGGTTGAGGGCGAAGACGCGGGCCTCCCAGTCGGCGCGGAAGGGCTGGGCGTCGTCGGCGGTGTCGATGGGGCCGAAGCCCTCCATACCGCCGACATCGTTGATCCTGGCCATGCCCGGCACCCTAACGGCCCCTGGCCACCCTCGTGTGCGTAATCCTCGCGCGCCCGCCCGTCCCCCCACGCCGGGCGGGCGCGCCCCGGGCACCCGCGCACCGGGCGGGTGCCGGGTGCCCGGGCCGGGTGCCCGGGCGCCCGGCGGGTGGCCGCGCCCGGACCGGCACCCGGGCGGAGGGTTACAGGTTGCCGCGCTTGGCCTGCTCCCGCTCGATCGCTTCGAAGAGCGCCTTGAAGTTGCCCTTGCCGAAGCCCATGGAGCCGTGGCGCTCGATGAGCTCGAAGAAGACCGTCGGGCGGTCCTGGACCGGCTTGGTGAAGATCTGGAGCAGGTAGCCGTCCTCGTCGCGGTCGGCGAGGATCTTCAGCTCGCGCAGCTCGTCGATCGGCACGCGCGTGTCGCCGACCCACTCGCCGAGCGTGTCGTAGTACGAGTCCGGGACGTCCAGGAACTGGACGCCGCCGGCGCGCATGGTGCGCACGGTGGCGACGATGTCGTTGGTGGCGAGGGCGATGTGCTGCACGCCCGGGCCGTTGTAGAACTCGAGGTACTCGTCGATCTGCGACTTCTTCTTCGCGATCGCGGGCTCGTTGATCGGGAACTTGACCTTCTTGGTGCCGTCCGCGACGACCTTGGACATGAGCGCGGAGTACTCGGTGGCGATGTCGTCGCCGACGAACTCCTTCATGTTGGTGAAGCCCATGACCTTGTTGTAGAAGGTCACCCACTCGTTCATCTTGCCGAGCTCGACGTTGCCCACGCAGTGGTCGATGGCCTGGAAGGTGCGCTTGGCGGGCGGCTCGACCATCGGCTTGGCGGTGACGAAGCCGGGGAGGTACGGGCCGTCGTAGCCGGAGCGGTCGACGAGGGTGTGGCGGGTCTTGCCGTACGTCGCGATGGCGGCGAGGACGACCGTGCCGTGCTCGTCCTTCACCTCGTAGGGCTCGGTGATGCCGGTCGCGCCGTGCTCGACGGCGTACGCGTACGCCTTGCGGGCGTCCGGGACCTCGATGGCGAGGTCGATGACGCCGTCGCCGTGCTCGGCGACGTGCTCGGCGAGGAAGCGGCCCCAGTCGGTGGACGGCTTGATGACGGAGGTGAGCACGAAGCGCGCGGCGCCGTTCGTCAGGACGTAACTGGCGGTCTCGCGGCTGCCGTTCTCCGGTCCGGAGTAGGCGACGAGCTTCATGCCGAAGGCCGTGGAGTAGTAGTGCGCGGCCTGCTTGGCGTTGCCGACGGCGAAGACGACCGCGTCCATTCCCTTCACCGGGAAGGGGTCGGCCTGCCGGGCGGTGTCAGGGGTGTGATCGATGGTCTCAGTCATGGCGGCAGGCTCTCTCCGATTGGCAAGGTGCGCAATAGTTGGTGTGGAGGCTGGTCAATCTGCCCAGTGGTTGGGCACTGTGGTGGGGCGTTCTGTACAGGGTGACCATTGGAGGGCCGTCATGGCGATCGATCATCTGGACGGCAGACTCATCGCGCTGCTGGCGCGTGAGCCGCGCATAGGGGTTCTGGAGGCGTCACGCCGGCTGGGCGTGGCGCGGGGCACGGTGCAGGCGCGGCTGGACCGGCTTCAGTCGAATGGAGTCATCCGGGGGTTCGGACCCGATGTGGACCCGGCGGCCCTGGGGTACCCGGTGACGGCTTTCGCGACGCTGGAGATCAAGCAGGGGCAAGGCGCCGATGTGCGCGAGCACTTGGCGGGGGTGCCGGAGGTGCTGGAGCTGCACACCACGACCGGCCACGGGGACATGCTGTGCCGGCTGGTGGCCAGGTCCAACGCGGACCTTCAGCGGGTGATCGACCGGGTTGTCGGTTTTGATGGCATCGTGCGGGCCTCCACGGCGATCGTCATGGAGAACCCCGTGCCTCTGCGGATCATCCCGCTGGTGGAGCAGGCCGCGTCGGAGGAGTGAGACGAGGGAGCGCGCGTGGGCTTCTGGGAGTACGTGGTCACCAGGGACCAGCAGTTGTTCACGGACGCGTTGCAGCACGTCAGCGCCGTTTTCCAGTGCATGGTGATCGCGACGGTGCTGGGCGTGGCGATCGCCCTGGTCACGTACCGCAGCGGGTGGGCGGGGAACCTGGCCATCGCCTCCACGGCGACGGTGCTGACCATTCCCTCGCTGGCGCTGATCGGTCTGCTGATCCCGCTGGTGGGGCTCGGCGTGGCGCCCACGGTGATCGCGCTGGTGCTGTACGGGCTGCTGCCGGTCGTGCGCAACGCGATCGTGGGCCTGCGGGGTGTCGATCCGGCGCTGGTGGACGCCGCGAGGGGCATCGGGATGTCCCAGGCCGCCCGGCTGCTGCGGGTGGAGCTGCCGCTGGCGTGGCCGCCGATCCTGGCCGGCATCCGGGTGTCCACGCAGATGCTGATGGGCATCGCGGCGATCGCGGCGTACGCGTCGGGGCCGGGGCTGGGCAATGAGATCTTCCGTGGCATCGCCTCACTGGGCAGCGCCAACGCCATCAACCAGGTGCTGGCCGGGACGCTGGGGATCGTGGTGCTGGCGCTGCTCTTCGACGCCGCGTACGTGCTGCTCGGGCGACTGACGATTCCGAGGGGGATCCGTGGGCGCGAGCATTGAGCTGGAGAACCTGTCGAAGAGGTACCCGGGCAATCCGAGCCCGGCCGTGGACAACGTCTCGATGGAGATCCGGGCGGGCGAGACGGTGGTCTTCGTGGGTCCCTCGGGGTGTGGGAAGTCGACGACGCTGAAGATGATCAATCGGCTGATCGAGCCGTCGTCGGGGCGCATCCGGATCGACGACGAGGACGTGACGCGGATCGATCCGGTGAAGCTGAGGCGGAAGGTCGGGTACGCCATCCAGTCCTCGGGGCTGTTCCCGCACATGACGGTCGCGGAGAACATCGCCCTCGTACCGAGGATGGTGGGCTGGTCGAAGGCGCGGGTGCGCGACCGGGTCGAGGAGATGCTGGACATGGTGGGGCTCGATCCGAGGGAGTTCCACGGCCGGTATCCGCGTCAGTTGTCGGGCGGCCAGCAGCAGCGGGTGGGGGTCGCGAGGGCGCTGGCGGCGGACCCGCCGGTACTGCTGATGGACGAGCCGTTCGGGGCCGTGGACCCGATCACTCGTGACCATTTGCAGGACGAGCTGATCCGGTTGCAGCACGAGTTGCACAAGACCGTCGTCTTCGTGACGCACGACTTCGACGAGGCGATCAAGCTCGGCGACCGGATCGCGGTGCTGCGCGAGCGCTCGCACATCGCCCAGTTCGACACGCCCGAGGCGATCCTGACGAACCCGGCGGACGACTTCGTGTCGGGGTTCGTGGGGGCGGGGGCCGCGCTGAAGCGGCTCAATCTCACGCGCGTACGGGATGTGGAGATCGCCGACTTCCCGACGGTGTCGGTCGACGACCCCTTGCAGACCATCTTCAACCGGCTGCGCGGAGGGCTGCACAACGAGCTGTTGATGCTGGACCGGCGCCGGCGCCCGTACAAGTGGCTGCGGCGCGGCGACCTGATGCGGGCGAAGGGGTCGCTGGCGCGGGCGGGGCAGTTGGTGCACGACACGGTGACACGGGACGCGACGCTGCACGACGCGCTGGAGGCGGTGCTGATCGACTCGGCGGGGCGGGTGGCGGTGACGGGGCGGCGCGGCGAGTACATCGGGGTCGTCGACATGGAGACGCTGATGAACTCGGTGCACGAGATGCTGGAGGCGGACCGGCTGGCCGCGATCGAGCACCAGCACGACCTGGAGCAACTGCGCCACCACCAGACCGAGGTGGAGCTGGAGGGCGGGTCGTGACCTCCCCGGTGGAGGAGGTGGACACGGAGCCCGTTCCGGTACGGCGCACGCCGAAGCGGCGCGTTCCGTGGCGGCGGCTGGTGGCCGTGCCGGCCGTGCTGACCGTGGTGCTGGTGGTGACGTACGTCTGGATCTCGGGCGCCCGGCTGGACGCGATCGCCGAGAACTCGCTGGCGGGCGGGAACGTGCAGTTGCGGCTGTGGCAGCACGTCCAACTGACGGCCGTCTCCACCTTCTGGGTGCTGCTCATCGCCGTCCCGCTCGGCATCGCCCTGACCCGGCGGGGAGTGAGCCGGGCGGCGCCGGTCGCGACGGCGGTGGCGAACGTGGGCCAGGCGACCCCGGCGATCGGTCTGCTGGCGCTGCTGGTGATCTGGCTGGGCATCGGGCCGTCGACAGCGATCGTCGGCATGGTGATCTACGCCGTGCTGCCGGTGCTGGCCAACACGGTGGCCGGCCTGCGGGCCATCGACCCGCAGCTCGTGGAGGCCGCCCGGGGCATCGGCATGTCCGCGTGGGGCACGCTGCTGCGGGTCGAACTGCCCCTGGCCGTACCGCTGATCCTGGCGGGCGTACGCACGGCGCTGGTGCTCAACGTCGGTACGGCGACGCTCGCGACGTTCGGCGGTGGTGGCGGGCTCGGCGACCTCATCACCTCGGGCATCCAGACGCAGCGGATGGCGGTACTGGTGCTGGGGTCCGTGCTGACGGTGGTGCTGGCGCTGTTCGTCGACTGGCTGGCGTCGCTGGCCGAGCTGGCGCTGGCCCCACGCGGGCTGGGGGCGGGCTGATGCGGTGCGGGCGGGCGGGGCTGGGAGTGTGTCTGGTGCTGGCGCTGTCCGGCTGCGGGCTGAAGAGCGGCTCGCCGATGGCCGACGACGTGCTGCCGGGCTCGGTGGGGCGCGGGCAGCCGCTCAAGGGTGCCTCGTTGACGGTCACGTCGAAGAACTTCAGCGAGAACATCATCCTCGGCCACATGATCGGCCTGATCTTCAAGGCCGCGGGCGCGGAGGTGCTGGACCGGACGAACCTGCCCGGTTCCATCAGCGGGCGCGAGGCGATCATCAAGGGCGACGCGGACGCGATCTACGAGTACACGGGCACGGCGTGGATCACGTACCAGGGCCATCAGAAGCCGATCGTCGACCCCGAGGCGCAGTGGCGGGCGGTACGGGACGCGGATGTGCCGAACGGCGTCACCTGGCTGCCGCAGTCCACGCTCAACAACACGTACACGCTGGCCATCAACAAGCGGAACAACGCCAAGTACCGGCTGCGCACGCTGTCGGACGTGGCCGCGCTGGCGCGCGAGGACCCGTCGGCGGTGACGCTGTGCGTGGAGAACGAGTTCGCGTCCCGGGAGGACGGGCTGCCGGGCATGCAGAAGGCGTACGGGATGAGCATCCCGGCCGCCAACATCCGCAAGATGGACGCCGGGATCATCTACACGCAGGTGGCGAAGTCGGACACCTGCCTGCTGGGCGAGGCGTACACGACGGACGGCCGGATCAAGGCGATGGACCTGGACACGCTCGCGGACGACAAGCGGTTCTTCCCCAACTACAACGCGGCGCCGTCGCTGCACTCGGCGACGTACGAGAAGTACCCGGCCATCGCGGGGCTGCTGAACCCGCTGAGCGCCAAGCTCAACACGGCGGTGGCGCAGGAGCTGAACGCGCGGGTGGACGTGGGTGGGGAGGACCCGCACGAGGTGGCGAAGGAGTGGCTGGTGGAGCAGGGGTTCATCAGGACGCGGTGAGGCGGCGGGGTGAGGAGAGAGGTAAGGAGAGGGAAGATGCAAAGGGTTGATTGCAAAGAAGTACTTGCAAGGAGTTCTTTGCAACTCTAGGGTGGGGGTATGCCCGAGCCCGAGAAGAACGACACCGGCGCGCCGGCGATCCGGCAGCTCGACCCGCGCTCCCTCCGCGGCCTCGCCCATCCGCTGCGCATCCGGCTGCTCGCCGCCCTGCGCCACCACGGCCCCGCCACCGCATCCCAACTGGCCGAGCGCCTCGGCGAGTCGAGCGGCGCCACCAGCTACCACCTGCGTCAGCTCGCCTCGCACGGCTTCGTCGAGGACGCCCCCGAGCGGGGCAAGGGGCGCGAACGCTGGTGGCAGGCCGTGCACCAGGGCACGTCCTGGGACGCGTCGATCTTCGACGAGCAGGACCCCGAGACGCGCGGCGCGGTCAATGTGTTCATGCACGAGATCGCCACCATCCACGGCCAGGAGCTGTCCACCTGGATCGGCACGATGAGCGACTGGCCGGCGGAGTGGATCAGGAACGCCGACCTGAGCGACTTCACCCTGCGGCTCGGCCCGCTCCAGGTGCGCGAGCTCAGCGAGAGGATGCACGCGCTCATCAACAGCTACCGCGACGTCGAACCGGCCGAGGACGCCACCAAGGTCCGCCTCCACCTGCACGCCTTCCCGCAGCAGCACGACTGAAGGGACCCCGATCACCATGCACTCCGACATACATCTGCGCCTGCACGAGCTGCGTGCCGCCGAGTTAAGGCACCGCGCGCCCCGGCGGCCGGCTCCCCGTCGCCCGCTGCGTACGCAACTGGGCTGGACCCTCGTCGAGCTGGGCCTCCGGCTGGTCGCCGCTCCCCCGCCACGCACCGCCCGTATCGCATGAGGGGGCCGGGCCCGCTGGCCACCGTCCTGGCCGCCAACGCCGTCTCCATCAGCGGCAACGCGCTGACCCTCATCGGCGTCCCGTGGTTCGCGCTCCAGACGACCGGGAGCCCCGGCAAGGCGGGGCTCGTCGCCTTCTGCGCCACCCTGCCGGTCGTCGTCTCGGCGATCGTCGGCGGACCGGTCATCGACCGGATCGGCCGCCGGCGCGTCAGCATCGCCTCGGACCTGGTCTGCGCGCTGGCCCTCGCCGCGATCCCGCTCCTGCACCACGCGGGGCGACTCGACTACTGGATGCTGTGCGCCCTGATGGGCGTCACCGGACTGTTCCACGCGCCCGGCGAGACGGCCCGGCACGTCCTCGTCCCCGACCTCGCCGAACGGGCCGGGACGACGCTCGCGCGGGCGGCGAGCCTGTTCGACGCGGTGTCGCGCGGGGCGCGGATGACGGGGGCGGCGCTGGCGGGCGTACTGATCGCGGTCGTCGGCGCGGAAACGGTCCTGCTGCTGGACGCGGTCACCTTCGGCCTCTCCGCGCTGCTGGTCTTCGGCGGCGTACGGGGCGTGCCGGCCGCCGAGCCGCAGCGGGCCGGTGCGCCGGTGTCGTTGGCGCGGTACCGGGCGGAGCTGCGCGAGGGGTACGCCTTCGTGCTCGGCTCCCGGCTGCTGCTGGCGATCACGCTGATGGTGATGTTCACCAACGGCCTCAACCAGGGCTGGAGTTCGGTGCTCCTGCCGGTGCACGCGCAGCGCAACCTGGGCGGCGCGGCCGCGATCGGCCTGGTCACGGCGGTGTTCGGCGGGTGCGCGCTGCTGGGGGCGCTGCTGTACGCGGCGGTGGGGCACCGATGGCGGCGGCGGACGGTGTTCACCGTCGCGTTCCTGGTCGGCGGGGCGCCGCCGTACGTGGTGGCGGCGCTCACGGACAGCGTGCTGCCGATGGTGGTGATGGCGGCGGTCGCCGGGCTGGGCGTCGGAACGCTCAACCCGATCCTGACGACCGTGATGTACGAGCGGGTGCCGGACGCCCTGCGCAGCCGGGTGGCGGGGGTGACGACGGCCGGGGTGCTGATGACCACGCCGCTGGGCGGGGTGGGCGCGGGCTACCTGGTGGAGCGGGTGGGTCTCGTACCGACGCTGCTGACGATCGGTGGCCTGTACCTCGTGGCGACGCTGACCCCGGCGCTCTTCCCCTCCTGGCGGGGCATGGACGCACCGGCGGAGGTCAGCAGCTCGGGACGTCCTTCCCCTGCCCGAGGGCGCGCAGCGACGACACCGCGTCCTTGAGCGTGCCGACCGGGATGAGCTGGAGGCCCTCGGGCTTCTCGGCCTGGGCGTCGGCGCACTCGTCCTTCGGCACGAGGAAGACGGTGGCGCCGTCCCGGTGCGCGGCCTGCGTCTTCAGGGACACCCCGCCCACGGCACCGACCGTGCCGTCGGCGGCGACCGTGCCCGTACCGGCGACGGTGCGGCCGCCGGTGAGGTCACCGCCCGAGCCGTTGCCCTGGATCTTGTCGATGATCCCGAGCGCGAAGAACAGCCCGGCGCTGGGCCCGCCGACGTCGGCCAGCTCCAGGTCGACCTTCACCTGCCGCGGGCTCTTGCCGAGGTAGCCGAGCGCGGCCTGGACGGCGCTGTTCTGGGACTCCCGCATCTGGCCGATGTTGCGCTTCTCGATCTCGGCGTCGGACTTGCCGGCCGGGTAGACGGAGTCGCGCGGCAGTACGGCCCGGTCGCCGCGGAACCAACTGCCGACGACGTCGCCGAGGTCCACGTCGGCGCGGGGCCCGGTGGCCACGATGGTCGTCATGCGCAGCTCGCCCTTGGTCGGGCGGACGGGTACGCCGGAGATCGTGATCACCGGGCGACCCTTGTGCTCCCCGAGCACGTCGCTGGTCCCCCCCGGCTGCGCGAGGGTGAACGGCAGCGGCGCGACCCCGGCGACGACGAGCAGCGCGACGACGGGAAGGGCGCACAGGGCGAGGGCGCGGGGGCGCGTGAGACTGGAGAACACGGTGCCAATCTATCGGCCACCCCGGGACCCCCGCCGCCGGGCGGGGCGCCCACCCGGCCGCCGGTGCGACGGTCCCGCCCCGCACGGCGCGGCTCAGCGCAACGCGTCCGCCACCTCGCGGGCGGCGTCGACGACGCGGGGGCCCACGCGTTCCGGTACGGCGTCCGCGAGCATGACCACGCCGACGCTGCCCTCGATGCCGGTCACCCCGAGCAGCGGGGCCGCGGCGCCGCTCGCGCCGGCCTCCAGCTCGCCGTGCGTGAGCGTGTAGCCGGGCTCGCTGAGCGCGCCCTGCCGGGCGGCGAGTATCGCGCGGCCGGCCGCGCCCCGGTCGAGCGGATGGCGGAACCCGGCCCGGTAGGCCACGTGGTAGTCCGTCCAGGTCGGTTCGACGACCGCGACGGCGAGCGCCTCCGCCCCGTCGACGAGCGTCAGGTGGGCGGTGGCGCCGATGTCCTCGGCCAGCGACCGCAGCGCGGGCAGCGCGGCCTCGCGCACCAGCGGGTGCACCTGGCGGCCGAGCCGCAGCACGCCGAGGCCGACGCGGGCGCGGCCGCCGAGGTCACGGCGGACCAGGGCGTGCTGTTCGAGCGTGGCGAGCAGACGGTAGACGACGGTGCGGTTGACGCCGAGTTTGTTGGACAACTCGGTGACGGTCAGCCCGTGGTCGGTGTCGGCGAGCAGCTTGAGGACACGCAGTCCTCTGTCGAGCGTCTGGGAGGTCTCCGCGGTCACGACGCCCTCTCCTTCGGAGTGAGTGACGGCGGACACTCTCAACGGCGGACGCGTCACCGGTCCCATCGGCGACGCACGGAGAGGCCGCCGGCAGGCCATGGCACACCGGCTGCGCTCCGCGGCGGCGCTGCCACGGGGCGTTTGCATTGCGATTGCCGGGACAGTAGCGAGCGACTCCGCTCAGCGGAAGCCCTCGTCCAGAATCCGGTCGCAAGCGATTGCCGTACGGAAATTTCGTCCCGTTACGCCCCAAGTGCACCGACGCTCGGCCGCGCGACGCTCAACGCATGCGCGTAGCCCACTCCTGGACCTTCTTGATCCGCTCGCGGATCTGCCCCGCCGTCGCCTCCGCGCTCGGCGGCCCGCCGCACACCCGGCGCAGCTCGGTGTGGATGACGCCGTGCGGCTTGCCGCTCTGGTGGACGTACGCGCCGACCATCGTGTTGAGCTGCTTGCGCAGCTCCAGCAGCTCCTTGTGCGAAACGACGGGGCGCCGCTCGGCCGGGAGCTCCAGCAGGTCGGCCTCCTCGGCCGGCTTCTGCCTGCTGTGCGCGATCTGCCGCGCCTGCCGCTTGCGCAGCAGCAACTGCACCTGGTCGGGCTCCAGGAGGCCCGGGATGCCGAGGTAGTCCTGCTCCTCCGCGCTGCCGGGATGGGCCTGCATGCCGAACTCGGCGCCGTCGTACAGCACCCGGTCGAAGACCGCGTCGGACTCCAGCGCCTCGAAGGGCAGCATGTCCTGCTCGCCGGTGTCCTCGTCCTGCTGCTTGTTCGCCTCGTCCATCTCCTTCTCGGACTGGGCGTACGGGTCCTCGTCGGCCCCGTCCTTCTTCGGCTTGTCGAGGGCGTGGTCGCGCTCGACCTCCATCTCGTTGGCGAAGGTCAGCAGCGTCGGGATGGTGGGAAGGAACACCGACGCGGTCTCGCCGCGCCTGCGGGATCGTACGAATCGGCCGACCGCCTGCGCGAAGAACAGCGGCGTCGAGATGGTCGTCGCGTACACCCCGACCGCGAGGCGCGGGACGTCGACGCCCTCGGACACCATGCGGACGGCGACCATCCAGCGGTCGTCACTCGCACTGAAGTCGTCGATCCGCTTCGACGCGCCCGCGTCGTCGGAGAGGACGACGGTCGCCTTGGTCCCGGTGATCTCGCGGATCAGCTTGGCGTACGCGCGCGCCGAGTCCTGGTCGGAGGCGATGACGAGGCCGCCCGCGTCGGGGATGCCCTTCCTGACCTCGGTGAGCCGCTGGTCGGCGGCGCGCAGCACGTTGGGCATCCAGTCGCCGCGCGGGTCGAGCGCGGTGCGCCAGGCCTGCGAGATCGCGTCCTTGGTCATCGGCTCGCCGAGCCTGGCCGCGACCTCGTCACCGGCCTTGGTGCGCCAGCGCATGTTGCCGCTGTAGCTGAGGAAGATGACGGGGCGGACGACGCCGTCGCCGAGCGCGTTGCCGTATCCGTACGTGTAGTCGGCGGACGACCGCCGGATGCCGTCGTTGCCCTCCTCGTACGTGACGAAGGGGATGGGGTTGGTGTCGGACCGGAACGGCGTACCGGTCAGGGCCAGTCGCCGCGTGGCGGGCTCGAACGCCTCCAGGCAGGCCTCGCCCCACGACTTGGAGTCACCGGCGTGGTGGATCTCGTCGAGGATGACGAGCGTCTTGCGCTGCTCGCTGCGGTTGCGGTGCAGCATGGGCCGTACGCCGACGCCCGCGTAGGTGACCGCGACCCCGTGGTACTCCTTGCTCAGCGGCCCGGCGCTGTACTCCGGGTCCAGCTTGATGCCTATCCGCGCGGCGGCGGCCGCCCACTGCTTCTTCAGGTGCTCGGTCGGCGCGACGACGGTGACCTGCTGGACCACGTGGTGGTGCAGCAGCCAGGACGCGAGGGTGAGCGCGAAGGTGGTCTTGCCGGCGCCGGGCGTCGCGACCGCGAGGAAGTCGCGGGGCTGTTCCTGGATGTACTTGTCCATCGCGGCCTGCTGCCAGGCACGCAGCTTGTTGGCGGTGCCCCAGGGGGCGCGGCCGGGGAAGGCGGGTGAGAGGTGATGGGAGGCGGTAGTAGTCACGGTCTCCGATTCGGTCTCTCGGCTGTTACGTACGACAACCGGGCCACCCTACCGGTGGCCCGGCACCACCCCGCCCGGGACGGCGCCGTGACCTCGCGGAGTGCGACGCGGGTCACATTCCCCGCGCCGGGCGGTCACCGCGGTCCGGGCGCGGCCCGCAGCCTCGTCGCCACCCACGCCCCGGCCAGTCCCACCGCCGCCATCGGCAGGAACACCGCCGCGAAGGCCACCGGGTGGGAACCCCCGGCCGAGGCGGCGTGACCGGCGACCGAACCGCCGCCCAGGGCCGCGAAGGCGGCGCCGCCGGCGGTGAGGAGCAGGGCGTTGGAGAGGCCGTCGGAGATCTGGAGCGCCGCCGAGTTGGTGCCCGCCTCCTCCGGTGCCGACAGTTTCAGCAGCAGCACGCTCGTCGATGCGATGACCATGCCCATGCCGAAGCAGCCGAAGCCCCAGGCGACGCCCACGATCCACACCGGTACGGAGGGGAGCAGCACGCTCGGCGCCGTCGCGATGGCCGCCGCGACCAGCAGCATCCCCAGCACCATCAGCCGCTCCCGGTACGGCTCCACGCGCGGCCGCGACTGGATGTACGAGCCCAGTGCCCATGTCGCGCCGCCCACCGCCAGCGACAGCCCGGCCAGCGTCGGGCTCACACCCCGCTCGGTGACCAGCATCAGCGGCACGAACGACTCGGCCGAGATGAACGCGCCCGCCGCCACCCCGCGCAGCAGCACCACCGACGGCAGCCCGCGCGCCGCCCGGTAGGTGCCGCGCGGCAGCAGCCCGAGCGCGGCGGGGACCAGCAGCGCCACGCCCGCCACCGCCGGGGCCAGCGACAGCCACCTCAGGTCCTGGCCCGCGTACTGCAACAGGCCCGCGCCCAGCGAGATGCCCAGCGCCAGCCGGATGCGCCGCCCGTCGAACGGCACCGCCGGCGCCTCCGGGTCCGCGGGCCCCGACGCCATCCGCCGTATCGCCGGCAGGGCGAGCGCCAACGGCAGGACGACGAGCACCGGGATGCCGACGAACACCCAGCGCCACCCGAGCTGCTCGGTGACCGTCCCGGCGGCGAGCGGCCCGACGATGGAGGGCACCACCCAGCCGGCCGCGAACGCCGCCATGATCGCGGGCCGCAGCCGCTCCTCGTACGCCCGGCTGACCACCACGTACAGGCCCACGATCACCATCCCGCCGCCCAGCCCCTGGACGGCCCGCCCGAGGATGAACAGCCACATGGCTCCCGCCGTCCCCGACATCAGCAGCCCCGCCGCGAACGCGGTGATCCCGACGGTCACCGGCGCGAGCGGCCCCGCGCGGTCGGACCACTGACCGGACAGCACCATGGCGAAGAGGCTGGTGGTGAAGTACGCGGAGAACGCGAACGCGTACAGCGGTACGCCGTGCAACTCCCGCGCGGCGACCGGCATCGCGGTCCCGACGGCGGTCGCCTCGAAGGCGATCAGCATCACGACGGAGACGATGCCGACGCTGAGCGCGCGGTGCTCCCGGCCGAGAACACCGCCGGGCTTTCCCTGCCCGGCGGCGGCGATTGTCCGGCTGTTGCTGCTGTCCAAGGCGGTCATGCCCCTCAGAGTAAGAGGCGTCCCCGCATTTGGCCCCTGTCCGGAGACGGGCCGCCCCTCGTCCTTCCGGCGTACGCCCATGAACACCGTGTGGCAGTCGTGTTGCGTCCGTTCCGCCACCGTGCCCGGGCGTTCTACGGTCGTACCGGAGCAACCGCCCGACCGTGTACCCGAGAGGCTCAGGGAGTCGCCTGCAAAGCGACTGACGCGGGTTCGAATCCCGCCACGGTCTCTAGACGGCGATCCTGGCCTCGCCCAGCCGGGCCAGGATCGTCTCCACCGTCTCGTCCACGGTGAGTTCCGAGGTGTCGAGCCAGAGCCCGATGCGCTCGGTCTCCTCCCGCATCGCCCGGTCCATCCCCTCGGGCGTCCAGCCGCCCCCGTATCCCGTCTTCCCCCGCCCCGCCTCCCGCGCGGCCACGGCGTCCGGGCGCGGGGCGAGCACGACAACATGGAAGGGCCGGGTCCGCACGAGCCGCGTGTACGCCGCCAGTTCGGGACCCAGCACCACGTCCTGCACGACGGCGGTGAACCCCTCCGCCGCGTACGCGTCGGCCGTCGCGGCCGACAGCCGGTAGCGCAGGCGCAGTTGCGCGAGCGCCCCCTCGCCCGCCCCGGCACCATCTCCTCGCGCCCCGACACGATCATGCGCCGGAACACGTCCCCCCGCACGTGCGCGGCCTTCGGCAGGCGTTCGGCGAGCGCCTGGGCGACGGTCGACTTCCCGGCGGCCATGACGCCGGTGACGAGGACGACGGCGGACACGGCGGCTAGGGTGCCGCCACCGCCGCCTGGGGGCGGATGGGGAGGCGGTTGACGGGGCGGCCGGTGGCGGAGCGGACCGCGGAGGCCACCGCGGCCGGGGCGGTGACCACGGGGACCGCGCTGGCGGCCTTGGCGCCGAAGGGGGCGACCACGTCGCGCTCCTCGACGAGTTTGACGATGCGGATGTCCGGGGCGTCCAGGGCCGTCGGGAGGGCGTAGCCGGTCAGGTCGGGGTGGCGGACCAGGCCCCGGGCGGTGCGGAGGTTCTCGGTGAGGGCCGCGCCGACGCCCTGGGTGACGCCGGCTTCGATGCGGGTGGCGAGCTGGGCGGGGTTGAGGACGCGGCCGACGTCCTGGGCGACCGCCATCTCGACCACGCGGATGGAGCCGAGCTCGATGTCGACGTCCACGACCGCGCGGATGGCGCAGAACGCGAGACCGACGAAGGCGTCGCCCTGACCGGCGTCGTCGAGGGGTTCGGTGGGGTGCGGGCGGCACTGCGCGGTGGCCCAGAGTTCCTTGCCGTCCATGGCCTCGGTGACGGTGGTGGACAGGACGCCGTCGTAGGAGGTGATCTTCCCGTCGGTGATCTGGAGCAGCTCGGTGGACATGCCGAACTTGTGCGCCAGGGGCTGGAGCAGTTGGGTGCGGACCATTTTCGCCGCGCGCTCGACCGCGCCGCCCGAGACCCAGGTGTGGCGGCCGTGGGTGGCCGGGCCGGCGGGGGGCTGGTCGGTGTCGACGGGGGCGACGTGGACCTCGTCGATGCCCAGCGTGTCCTGCACGATCTGGCGGGCGAGGGTGGAGAAGCCCTGGCCGGTCTCCACCGCCGCGCAGATGACGGTCGCCACGCCGTCGTGGACCTTGACCGTGGCCGTGGAGACCTCGTCGGTGCCCTCGGCGCCGAGCATGTGGACCATGCCGAGCCCGTAGCCGACGCCACGGCGTACGGCGCCGGGCTCGCCCGCGCCCTCCGGGCCGCCGGGGAGCAGCCAGCCGTCCTCCGGGGAGTCCTTCGGGAGCGGCGGGAGGGGGAAGTCCCGGACGGCCTGGAGGAGTTCGGCGACCGGCGCCGGGCAGGTGACCGTCTGGCCGGTGGGGAGGATGTCCCCGGTGGCCAGGACGTTGCGCAGGCGCAGTTCGGCGGGGTCCAGGCCGAGGCGGGCGGCGAGCTTGTCCATCTGGGCCTCGTACGCGGCGCAGACCTGCATCGCGCCCTCGCCGCGCACATGACCGGACGGCGGGTTGTTGGTGCGTACCGCCCAGCCCTCGACGAACGCGTGCGGGACGACGTACGGGCCGCAGGCGAAGGCGACGGCGGCGGCGAGCGACTCGGAGGACGCCTCGGCGTAGGCGCCCGCGTCGAGGAGGATCTGCGCCTCGACCTTGACCAGGCGGCCCTCCGCGTCCGCGTGGTGGCGGTAGCGCAGCAGGGTGGGGTGGCGGTGGGCGTGGCCGAGGAAGGACTCCTCGCGGGTGGCGGCCAGTTTGACGGGACAGCCGGTGCGCAGCGCGAGCAGGCCCAGCGGGATCTGGAAGCCCGGGTCCTCGCGGTCGCCGGTCGCGCCCGGCACGCCGGTGACGACGACCTTGACCTGCTCGGGCGGCAGGCCGAAGCAGGCGGCAGCCAGGTCGCGGTCGGTGTGCGGGTCGGTGGAGGCGGTGTAGATGTCGACGCCGCCGTCCGGGCGGGGCACGGCGAGCCCGGCCTCGGCGCCGATCGGCGCGGGGTCCTGGCGGCCGATGCGGTACAGGCCCTCGACGATGACCTCGCCCGTCGCCTCCGGGTCGCCGTAGCGCAGCGGGATGTGGCGGATCAGGTTGCCGTCGGGGTGGAGCGGCGGGGCGGCGAAGGCCTTCTCGGGGTCGGTGACCGGGTCGAGGACCTCGTACTCGACGGCGATGGCCGCGGCGGCGAGGCGGGCCGTGTCCGGGTGGTCGGCCGCGACGGCGGCGATGGCCTCGCCGTGGTGGCGTACGAGGTCGGCGGCGAAGACCGGGCGGTCGGCGACCGTGCGGCCGTACGTGGCGTCGCCGGGGACGTCCGCGTGGGTCACCACGGCACGGACGCCCGGCATCTCGGCGGCGGCCGTGGTGTCGATCGAGACCACGCGCGCGTGCGCGTGCGGGGAGCGGAGCACGGCCGCCCAGAGCAGGCCCTCGGCCCACAGGTCGGAGGCGTAGGGGAAGGTCCCCTCGGTCTTGGCGCGGGCGTCGGCGGACGGGAGGGACGCGCCGAGCCCGTGGGCCGGGAGCTCCTGCTGGGGCCCCTGGGGGCCGTCGACCGCCGGGATGGCGGTGGCCGCGTCGTTGCTCACGCCATGCCTCCGTCGTGCGGGTGGGGGATCTGGTGCGGGATGCGGGCCTGTGCGGCGCCCTCGCCGCCGTCGGCCACCTCGGCCGTGCCGGCCGCTTCGGCCGCGGCGGCCGCGCTGGCGGCGCGTTCGGCGACGACCTGACGCACGGCGTCGACGACTCCCCGGTAGCCGGTGCAGCGGCAGAGGTTGCCGCAGAGCGCCTGGCGGGTCTCCAGCTCGCTCGGGGCGTGGTTGCCTTCGAGGAGGTCGTGCACCGTCATGGCCATGCCCGGGATGCAGAAGCCGCACTGGACGGCTCCGCACGCGGCGAGGGCGCGCTGTACGTCGGAGGGCTCGCCGTCCGTGGCCAGCCCCTCGACCGTGCGCACCTCGCTGCCGGCCGCCGTCGCCGCGGGCACCAGGCAGGAGGCGACGAGGCGCCCGTCGACCTGGACGTTGCAGGCGCCGCACTCGCCTTGCGAGCAGCCGTCCTTGGCGCCGGCGAGGCCGAGCCGTTCGCGCAGCACGTACAGCAGGGACTCGCCGATCCACGCCTCGGTGACGGGACGGTCGGTGCCGTTGACGCGCAGGACGTACGAGATGTGCGGGTGCTCGTCGCTGTCCGTGACGTGGGTGGGAGACGCGGCGGGCTCGTGGCCGCCCTCCTGGGCCGCTTCCGGGGCCGCTTCCTGTGCCACTTCCTGGGCCGCCTGTTGAGCCGGCTCTGGGGCCGGCTCTTGAACCGGTTCGGGGTCAAGCTCCCCGGCCGGTTCCTCGTCCGGGCCGGCGGCGGGCACGCCGGCCGGTCCGTGGCCGGGTCCGTGGACCGGCTCATGGACCGGCGTCCGGGGCGCTTCCTGGGGTGCTTCCCGGGGCGGTCCGGGAACCGGATTCGATTCCGGGTGCGGCGCGGCATGCGCCTCCGGATGCGGATACGGCTCCGCTTCGGCGGCTTCCTGGGCGGGCTCCCGCACCGCGTCCGGCGTGGCCCAGGGCGCGGGCGCGCCGCCCGGGAGCGTCGCCGGCGGGTTGCCGCTCGTCCACTGCGAGGCGAGCGCCGAGGTCGTGAACTCACCCGATTCGTCCGGAAGGTCCCCCTGGGCGACCGGAATCGTCCACTGCCCGGTCAGCTCCGAGGGCGCGGGCTCGGGCGCCGCCGCCTGGGCCGCCTGGAAGTTCCACTGCGCCGTCGCGTTCGGGTCGTGCGCCGCCCACGCCTCCGGCGGCACGTAGCCGTGCCCGGGGGCCTCCAGCGGGGCACCGGCCGTCGACATGTCCGGCGGGAGCTGTACGAAGGCGGTCGCATCGCCGTCGTACTCGCCCTGGGGCGTCGGCTGCCAGCCGCCCTGACCCTGCTGGTTCTCGTTCTCGCCGGTGGTCACGACAGCGCCCTCCCCAGTGCCCGTCGGGCCAGCGCGGCGACCGTGCGCCGCAGGTGCAGTACGGCGGGCGGCAACTGCTCCTCGCCCGGCGGGTCCGGGATGCAGGCGGCCGCGACGTACTCGCCGAACGCCGTCAGCGCCTCCGGCGCCAGCCCGCGGTCGCCGTCCCAGTCGATGAGCGAGGCGATCCAGCGCTCCGCCTCCAGCGGCCGCAGCGGCATCGGGGCGATCGCCCCGACCGCGCAGCGCACGCCGCGCCGCGCCGGGTCCAGGACGACCGCGACGGACGCGGTGGCCCGCCCGGGGCCGGTCCGGCCGGTGGCCTTCAGGAACACCTGCGGGGCGTGCAGGAGCGGTACGCGGACGAACCCGATCAGCTCGGCGGGCCCGAGGAGTTCCCGGCCGGCCAGCAGGTGCGTCACCGGGATCTCGCGCGTGCCGCCCGGGCCCGCGACGACCAGGTCCGCCTCCAGGGCGGCCAGCACGGGCAGGGAGTCACCGGTGGGCGCGGAGGTGACGATGTTGCCGCCCAGGGTGCCCGCGTTGCGGATCTGGGGCGGTCCGGCCGCGCGGGCGGCCGCGGCGAGGGCGGGGATGAGCGCCGCGAAGTCGGGGCGGCCCATGCGCGCGTGCGTGAGGCCGGCGCCCAGCAGGGCGTGGCCGTCCTGGTACTGCCAGCCACGGATCTCATTGACGCGGCCGAGGCCGACGAGGCCCGCGGGGCGCAGTTGGCCCTTGTTGACGGCGGCCATCAGATCCGTACCGCCCGCCACGGGCACGGCGGCGGGCATGGCGCTGAGCGCCGCCACGGCCTCGCCGAGCGTGGCCGGCAGCGTCACGGACTGCGCCGCCTGCGGTGCGTGCGTGGTCAACCCGCTGCCCCTTCCCGGTGTCCCCGGCTGTCCCGGCTGTCCCGCCTGTGTTGCCGTACCGTACGTGCTCACAGCCCCGACGTGGCAACTCTGGCACATCTTCCGGGCCGGTCGGCGCGAGGGTCCGCGAAGGACGCATCCGCCCCGGACATCCCGTGACCTGCGAGATGGGCGGTTTGCCGCGGCATTGGCGGCACGCGCGGATTGCCACTTCTCGGCGACCTTGTACGACTTATTCCTGGCGGCCCACGGTCCCAGGTGCCGGGCGCGGGCGCGCGCGCCTTTCCGCCGGGCTCACACGTTTGGGGGCGCCCCCTCGATCGGGCGTCCGAGCACCCCCGGGCGCCGCTGCCACGGCAACGGTCCACCGGGCGGCCGGTAGTCGACGCCGAGCGCGTCAAGGCGCGCGTAGTGGGCGGTCATTCGGCGGGTGAAGTCCGCGAAG
This sequence comes from Streptomyces sp. NPDC031064, assembly GCF_055570965.1. Lineage (NCBI taxonomy): Bacteria > Bacillati > Actinomycetota > Actinomycetes > Kitasatosporales > Streptomycetaceae > Streptomyces > Streptomyces sp. NPDC031064. Next base: position 61,084 of record NZ_JBVIGF010000008.1, on the reverse strand, counting down.
TCGCGCTCGGCGGGGTCGGCCGGGAGCCGGGTGGACCAGGCGACCTCGGCGAAGGCGGCGAGGCGGGGGAAGACCTGGTAGTCGACGCGGGAACGGCTGTCCAGGACCTCGGTCCAGACGTTCGCCTGGGTACCGATGATGTGCGCGGCCGCGTCCGGGGACAGCCCGGGCGGTACGGGTTCGAAGCGGTAGACGTCCTCCAGGGTGCGTACGTATCCGATGGGCACCGGCTCGTCGGGGCCGCCGTCCTGCCGGTGGTCCAGGTAGACGTGCTGCTCGGGGCACATGACGACGTCGTGGCCCGCCTCGGCGGCGGCGATCCCGCCGGCGTACCCGCGCCAGGAGGACACGGCGGCGCCGGGCGGCAGACCGCCCTCCAGGATCTCGTCCCACCCGATCAGGCGGCGTCCCCGCTCGGCCAGCCAGCGGTCGAAGTGCCGGACGAACCACGCCTGGAGCCCGTCCTCGTCGGCGAGCCCGAGCTCCTTCACGCGGGCCTGGGCCGCCGGGGACGCCCTCCACTGGTCCGTGGGGCACTCGTCGCCACCGAGGTGGACGAAGGGGGACGTGTCGGCGGGGAAGAGCGCGAGGACTTCCTCAAGTACGCCTTCGTAGAAGCGGAGGGTGTTGTCAGTGGGGGCGAGTACGTTCGGGTTGATGCCCCAGGTGTCCCAGACGGGGAGGGTGGTCGTGTCGATGACGTCGGTGTTGCCGAGTTCCGGGTACGCGGCGATGGCGGCCTGCGAGTGGCCGGGGAGGTCGATCTCGGGGACGACGCGGATATGCCGCTCGGCGGCGTACGCGACGATCTCGCGGATGTCGTCCTGGGTGTAGTAGCCACCGTGCGGGGTCTCGTCCCAGAGTTCCGAGGCCCGGTGTCCCCGTTTCGTGCGCGCCCGCCAGGCGCCGACCTCGGTGAGCCGGGGGTAGCGCTTGATCTCGATGCGCCAGCCCTGGTCGTCGGTGAGGTGCAGGTGCAGGACGTTGAGCTTGTGGGCGGCGAGGAGGTCGAGGTAACGGAGGACGTCGTCCTTGGGGAGGAAGTGGCGGGCGACGTCGAGCATCAGACCGCGCCAGGGGAAGCGGGGCGCGTCCTCGACGACGACGGCGGGGACGTCCCACTCACGGCGGGGCGGCCCGATGGGTGCCTTGCGGTAGGCGTCGGGCCCGAGGAGTTGGCGGTAGGTCTGGACGGCCCGGAAGACACCGGCGGCGCTGCCGCCCTCGATGCGCTGGGCGTAGCCGTCGATGACGATGCGGTAGCCCTCATGCGGCAGCTCGGGGTCGATGCTCAGCACGATGCGGTTGTCGTCGTCGGTCCCGGCCGGGAAGGGCAGGCCCGTGGCGGCCCCGATGGTGGCCCGGAACCACCGGGCGACGCCGTCGGTGCCCGGCCGGGCCTCCAGTTGGGTGTCCGCGTCGAGGACGTCGTACCCGGCGGGCGGCACCCACCAGGAGGCGGACGGCGCGGGGATCAGGTCCAGGGCATCCATGAGGTCAGTCCTTCACCGCGCCGCCGAGCCCGGACACCAGGCGGCGCTGTACGAGTACGAAGAAGACCAGCACCGGGATGGTCATCACGGTGGAGGCGGCCATGATGCCGCCCCAGTCGTTCTCGTCCGGCTTGAAGAAGACGAGCAGGGCCATGGGGAGCGTCGACCGGGAGGTGTCGCTGATGATGAACGACTTGGCGAACAGGAAGTCGTTCCAGGTCGAGATGAAGGAGAAGACGCTCGTCGCGACGAGCCCCGGCAGGACCAGCGGGAAGAGGATCTGCCACAGGAATCGTGCCCGGCTCGCCCCGTCGATGTACGCGGCCTCCTCCAGGGCCTCCGGGACCGCCTTGACGAAGCCGCGCAGCATCCAGATGGCGAAGGGCAGCGAGAACGCGATGTGCGGCAGGATCAGCGAGCCGAGGGTGTTGAGCTGGCCGAGGTCCCGCATGAGGAAGAAGAGCGGGATGGTCAGCGCCTCGATCGGCACCATCTGCGCGATCAGGAACATCACCAGCAGGGTCGTGCGGAACCGGAAGCGGAAGCGGGCGACGGCCGTCGCCGCGAGGAAGGCGATGAGGGCGGAGGCGACGACGACGGCGGAGGCGACGAGCAGGCTGTTGAGGAAGTAGCGGCCGAAGTCCTGCTGTTCGAAGACGCGGCGGAAGGAGTCCAGGGACGGCGACAGGGTCCAGGGCCGGGGGTCGGTGGACTGGATCTCACCCGCCGGTTTCAGCGCGGAGAGGACCATCCAGTACAGCGGGAAGGCGACGACGGCCGCGATGAGCAGGGCGGCGGCCTCGGCGGCGAGGCGCCACGGGCGCTGCGCACGGATCACAGTTCTGCTCCCTGGCGGCGTATCAGGCGGAGGTGGACGAGGGTGACCGCGAGCAGGATCAGCAGCATGACGACGCCGATCGCCGAGCCCAGGCTGTACTCGGAGGACGCGAAGGCCTTCTGGTACGCGTAGACGTTGAGGACGAGGTTCTGGCCGGCGATGCCGCCGCCGCCCGTCATGACGTAGATCTGGGTGAAGACCTTGAAGTCCCAGATGACCGACTGGATGGTGACGACGGCCAGGATGGGCCGCAGCATCGGGGCGGTGACGGAGCGCCAGGTCCGCCACTGCGAGGCACCGTCGAGGGAGGCCGCCTCCAGGACCTCGGACGGAATGGCCTTGATGCCCGCGTAGACGGTCACCATCACGAACGGGAACGAGCACCACACGACCTCGAACAGGACGAGCGCGAAGGCACTGAGGCGCCCGTACGTCCAGGAGAAGTCGCCCAGGCCGAGCAGCCTGTTGACGGGGCCGAAGTCGGGGTCGAAGAGGAACACCCAGACGGTGGACCCCGTGATGGCGGGCGTCGCCCAGGCACCGAGCGCGGCGAGCATGAGCGCGAGGCGCGGCAGGGCGCGGACGCGGGTGAGGAGCACCGCGAGGGCGCACCCGACGGCCAGGGTGGCGATGACGCACGCAGCGGCGAACAGCACGGTGGCGAGGAGGACCTGCCGGAACTGCGGGTCGCGCAAGAGCGTGGCGTAGTTGCCCAGCCCCTGGAAGGAGGTCGGCTCTCCGCCGCTGACCTGGGCCTGGGTGTACTCCAGGAACGAGATGAGCCCGAGCTGGTAGACGGGGTAGACGAGCAGGGCGCCCAGCACGGCGAGCGCGGGCGCGAGGTACATCCACGGCGTCCAGCCCCCGTGCCGCCCCGGGGAACGGTCGGCGTCGTGCGTCATGGGGTCAGCCCGCCGTCGAGGCGAACGCGGCGTTCATCTTCTCCGCCGCGTCGTCCGACGCCGCCGCCACGTCCTTACGGCCGCTCACGATCTCCTGGAACATCGTCGGGAGGACCAGCGAGGCGTCGATCCGGCCCCAGGCCGGGGAGGCGGGGACGAACCTGGTGCCGGCTGAGAGCGTGTCGATGAAGGGCTTCACGAAGGGCTGCTTCTTCGCCGCCTCCGCCCGCACGTCCGTGTACGTCGGCAGGAAGCCCATCGCGTCGAACAGCTCGCGCTGCGCGTCCTTGCCCGCCAGGGACTTCATCAGGTCCACCGCCAGCGTGCGGTGCGAACTGCTCCTGAGGACACCAACGTTGTTGCCGCCCGCGAAGGCGGGTGCGATCGAACCCGGCGTCACGCCCGGCAGCGGGACGACCGCGTACGCGCCCTTCGCCCTGCCCGCCTCCACCGCCGCGTGGCTGAAGTCGCCGCCGATGGCCATCGCGGCCTTGCCGGAGGCGAAGGCCGTGACGGTCGCGTTGCCGCCCATGGAGGCGCACTTGGCGGCGGGGCAGTTGTCGTCGCCGAAGAGCGAGGTGTACGCGGCGATGCCCTTGCGGGCGGCCGCGGTGTTGATGGCCGAGGTGTACGAACCGCCCTTCTCCGTGGCGAGTTCGCCGCCGTTCGCCCAGATGAAGGGCAGCGCGCCGTAGGTGTACGCGCCGCCGACGGCGATCCCGTACAGCTCCGGCTTCGCCTTGCGGATCTTCTTCGCGGTCGCGATCAGTTCGGTCTGCGTCCTGGGCGGGGTCAGGCCCAGCTCCTTGAACACGTCGGTGCGGTAGTACAGCGCCCGTACGCCGACGAAGAGCGGCGCGCCGTACACCTTGCCGTCCACCGTGACCGAGGCCCGTGCGGTCGTGTCGGTGTCCTTCGCCTCATCCCAGGCGCCGAACTCGGCGCTGACGTCGGCGAGTCCGCCGTCCCTGACGTACCCGGCGGTGTCGGTGTTGCCGTACTCGATGACGTCCGGCGCGCTCGTGGGGTCGTTGAAGGCGGCCTTGACGCGCTGCGCGCGGGTCTCGACGGGGATGTACTCGACCTCGACGGCGGCGCCGGGGTGCCGCTTCTCGAAGGCGGCGACGGCGGCGTCGACGACCCGCTCCTTGGGCTTGTTGTTGACCTCCTGGAAGAGCCAGACGCGCAACGTGCCGGTCTTCGCGTCCTCCTTCGCGCCGGTGTCGGAGGTCTGCGGGGCGCAGGCGGCCGCCGCCGTCATCAGGAGGACGGCGGCGACGGGGGCGGCGAGTCGGGCAGGAAGCTTCATGGCGGATCCCCTCCGATGGCGTTGCAGCATACGCAACGATCGTTTCGTGCTGCACAACACGCAGGAGGTTAGGGCGGACCCGGCACCCCCACAAGAGGTCTCGACCAGTCCGTGATCAAACGACGAAGGCCCCCGGGGCGCGTACACACGTACGCGCCACGGGGGCCATCGCCCAGCGGGCCCGGAGGCGGGCCGGGGACGCTACTTCTTGTCCTTGCCGCCCTTGTCCTTGTCGCCACCGGCGCCCATGGACTCGTAGATCTCCTTGCACATCGGGCAGACCGGGTACTTCTTCGGGTCGCGCCCCGGTACCCAGACCTTCCCGCACAGCGCCACCACGGGAGTGCCGTCGAGGGCGCTCGCCATGATCTTGTCCTTCTGGACATAGTGGGCGTAGCGCTCGTGGTCGCCGTCGCCGTGCGACACCTGCGGCGTCGGCTCTACGAGGGTCCCCGTACCTGCCCCGCGCTCGGGCTCAAGAGTGCTCATGAGCTCCAAGGGTACTCACGTCGGCGCCGTCCCGGGAGCGTGGCCCCACGCGCCCCGACACCCGGATGTGAAGCCCGTCACGCGCGCGCCGGGCCGTGGGCGGCCCCGGCGGATGGCCCGGCAGCCGGCCGACAGATGGCCGAAAGTCACCGTATCGGCCAAAGGCTCAGTTCAGCGAGGGATCGTCCGGGTACGTGGCGATCATCGCCAGCTCGCTGCGCTGGCGCCGCAGCACCTCCCGCCACAGGCTCTCGGGCCGTGGCGAGGAGACGTCACCCGGCTCGGAGTCCACGACGAACCAGGCGCCCTCGGCGAGCTCGTCCTCGAGCTGGCCCGGTCCCCACCCCGCGTACCCGGCGAAGATCCGCAGGCTGCCCAGGGCGGCGGCCAGCAGCTCCGGCGGCGTCTCCAGGTCCACGAGCCCGATGGCGCCGTACACCCGGCGCCAGCCCAGCGGACCCTCGTCACCAGGGATGACGGCGAGCCCGAGGGCCGCGTCGAGGGAGACGGGGCCGCCCTGGAACACCACGCCCGGCTCACCGGCCAGCGGGGCCCAGCCTTCGAGGATGTCGCCGACACCGACGGGTGTCGGGCGGTTGAGGACCACGCCGAGGGAGCCCTCGTCGTCGTGATCGAGCAGCAGTACCACCGCGCGGTCGAAGTTCGGGTCCGCCAGCGCGGGGGTGGCGACGAGCAGCCGTCCTGTGAGCGAGGACACCTCGGTCATGCCAGACATGATCCCGCATCTCGGCCGTTCGCGGGGGGTGAGCGGCCGACTCGCGACGACCGGGCGCGAGCCGCAGCTCATGGGGCGGCCGGCGTCGGTCCTGGCCTGAAGCGGACCGTAACCCTCCGCAAGGAGCGGGAGACGGAGGGTGTTGTGCCGAATTCATTACATCTGCCTGGCGTCCACGGGCTACCAAGAAGGCCACTCCGCCCCCTTACCCTTTTCCCTGGCCCCCTGCCCGACCTCTCCGGAACGCGAGATTCATGACCGGCACAGACGATGTACTGCTTGTCCACGGCGGAACCCCGCTGGAGGGCGAGATCCGCGTCCGCGGCGCGAAGAACCTCGTGCCCAAGGCGATGGTCGCCGCCCTGCTCGGCAGCGAGCCGAGCCGACTGCGCAATGTGCCCGACATCCGTGACGTCCGCGTCGTCCGCGGACTGCTCCAGCTCCACGGTGTGACCGTCCGGCCCGGCGAGGAGCCGGGCGAGCTGGTCCTGGACCCCACGCACGTCGAGTCCGCCAACGTCGCCGACATCGATGCCCACGCGGGCTCGTCGCGCATCCCGATCCTGTTCTGCGGCCCGCTGCTGCACCGCCTCGGCCACGCCTTCATCCCGGGCCTTGGCGGCTGCGACATCGGCGGCCGGCCCATCGACTTCCACTTCGACGTGCTGCGCCAGTTCGGCGCGACCATCGAGAAGCGGGCGGACGGCCAGTACCTGGAGGCCCCGCAGCGGCTGCGCGGCACGAAGATCCGGCTGCCGTACCCCTCGGTCGGCTCGACCGAGCAGGTGCTGCTGACGGCGGTGCTCGCGGAGGGCGTCACCGAGCTGTCCAACGCGGCGGTGGAGCCGGAGATCGAGGACCTGATCTGCGTGCTCCAGAAGATGGGCGCGATCATCTCCATGGACACCGACCGGACCATCCGGATCACCGGTGTCGACAAGCTCGGCGGCTACACCCACCGCGCGCTCCCGGACCGCCTGGAGGCGGCCTCCTGGGCGAGCGCGGCGCTGGCCACCGAGGGCAACATCTACGTGCGCGGCGCCCAGCAGCGCTCGATGATGACGTTCCTCAACACGTTCCGGAAGGTGGGCGGCGCCTTCGAGATCGACGACGAGGGCATCCGCTTCTGGCACCCGGGCGGCGCGCTCAACGCGATCGCCCTGGAGACGGACGTGCACCCCGGTTTCCAGACCGACTGGCAGCAGCCGCTGGTGGTGGCCCTGACGCAGGCCGCCGGCCTGTCCATCGTCCACGAGACGGTGTACGAGTCGCGGCTCGGCTTCACCTCCGCGCTGAACCAGATGGGCGCGCACATCCAGTTGTACCGGGAGTGCCTGGGCGGCTCGGACTGCCGCTTCGGCCAGCGCAACTTCCTGCACTCGGCGGTCGTGTCGGGCCCGACGAAACTCCAGGGCGCGGACCTGGTCATCCCGGACCTGCGCGGCGGCTTCTCGTACCTGATCGCCGCCCTGGCGGCGCAGGGCACCTCGCGGGTGCACGGCATCGACCTGATCAACCGCGGCTACGAGAACTTCATGGAGAAGCTCGTGGAGCTCGGCGCGAAGGTCGAACTCCCCGGCAGCGCGATCGTCTGACGCCCCGTAAGACGGCTTTCGAGCCCTGGACGGCCCCTCGCCCCCGGCGAGGGGCCGTCGGCCGTTCCTGGGGCCCTACAAGGCCTGTACGGGGCGTGTACTGGGCCTGTCCGGGGGCTGTACGAGCCGCGTACGAGCCGTACGAGCGGCGTACCGGACGTACAGGCCGTACGCCGGCGCGCCGCCCACGCGCGCGCGCCGGGGCCGCCACACGCCGCCCGCGCGTGCGTGCCGGGCCGCCCCCGCACCGCCCACGCGCGCGTGCCGGGGCCATGTACGCCGAAGGGCGGCCGCCCCGCAGTGGGGTGGCCGCCCTTCTCAACGCGCCATGGGGGCTTACTTGCCCTTGGCGGCTTCCTTGAGCTTGGAGCCCGCGGAGACCTTCACGCTGAACCCGGCCGGGATGTTGATCGGCTCGCCGGTCTGCGGGTTACGAGCGGTGCGAGCGGCACGCGAGGTGCGCTCGAAGGTCAGGAAGCCGGGGATGGTGACCTTCTCGTCGCCCTTGGCGACGACCTCACCGACGGTCTCGGCGAGCGCGGCCAGCACGGCGTCGGCGTCCTTGCGGGTCACCTCGGCGCGGTCGGCCAGGGCGGCCACCAGCTCACTGCGGTTCATGTTCTTACTCCCGTGTTCTTCTTGCCTATGAGGCGTGCCACGCGGCGGAGCCGCGTGTTCGGCCCAGCGAAGCCGATGCTGCCAGGGCCCTTGGACAGTCCCCGGACCGGGTCTGCTGTCAGACCCTCGCGCCCGAATACGCATCCTGCCCCCACCAGCGGCGGGAAAGCCAATCCGGCACCCTCCGGAGTCACACGAAAAGCGCCACAGCCCCGCCGTGGTGACGTTCGGTCGACTCCCCCGGGACTCTCCGAGACTTCCCGGGGCCGGAACCGCCACCCTAAAGGCGGGTTCACGGCCCCGGGACCCGCGACGCGCCGGAGGTCAGGCGGACGTGGGCGCCGTCACACCGGCGCCGGCGGCCTTGGCGGCGTCGCGCACCGCACCCGCCACGGCGCCCGCGACCTTGTCGTTGAAGACGGACGGGATGATGTAGTTCGGGTTCAGCTCGTCCTCGGTGACGACGTCGGCGAGGGCGGCCGCCGCCGCGAGCATCATCTCCGTGTTGACCGTGCGCGACTGGGCGTCCAGCAGGCCCCGGAAGACGCCGGGGAAGACCAGCACGTTGTTGATCTGGTTGGGGAAGTCCGACCGGCCGGTGGCCACAACTGCCGCCGTCTGACGGGCGATTGCGGGCTCGACCTCGGGGTCCGGGTTCGCGAGCGCGAACACGATCGCGCCGTCCGCCATGGCCGCCACGTCGTCGCCGGAGAGGACGTTCGGGGCGGAGACGCCGATGAAGACGTCGGCGCCGCGCACGGCCTCCTTCAGGGTGCCGGTGACGCCCTCGGGGTTGGTGTTGTCGGCGATCCAGCGCAGCGGCGACTCGGGGTCGGCGGAGATGAGGTCCTCGCGGCCCGCGTGCACGACGCCGTGGATGTCGGCGACCACGGCGTGCTTGACGCCCGCGGCGATCAGCAGCTTGAGGATGGCCGTACCGGCCGCTCCGGCGCCGGACATGACGACGCGTACGTCACCGATGGCCTTGCCCACCACGCGCAGCGCGTTGGTCAGGGCGGCCAGGACGACGATGGCGGTGCCGTGCTGGTCGTCGTGGAAGACCGGGATGTCGAGGGCCTCGCGCAGCCGCGCCTCGATCTCGAAGCAGCGGGGCGCGGAGATGTCCTCCAGGTTGATGCCGGCGAAGCCGGGGGCGATCGCCTTGACGATCTCGACGATGGCGTCGGAGTCCTGGGTGTCCAGGCAGATGGGCCAGGCGTCGATGCCGGCGAACCGCTTGAAGAGGGCCGCCTTGCCCTCCATGACCGGCAGCGCGGCCTTGGGCCCGATGTTGCCGAGGCCCAGCACGGCGGAGCCGTCCGTCACAACTGCGACGGAATTGCGCTTGATGGTGAGGCGGCGGGCGTCCTCGGGGTTCTCGGCGATCGCCATGCACACGCGGGCGACGCCCGGGGTGTAGACCATGGACAGGTCGTCACGGTTGCGGATGGGGTGTTTGGACGCCATCTCGATCTTGCCGCCGAGGTGCATCAGGAACGTACGGTCGGAGACCTTGCCCAGGACGACGCCCTCGATGCCGCGCAGCTTCTCGACGATCTCCTCGGCGTGCGCGGTGGAGGTGGCGGCGATGGTGACGTCGATCCGCAGCTTCTCGTGGCCGGACGCGGTGACGTCGAGGCCGGTGACCGAGCCGCCGGAGGATTCCACAGCCGTGGTGAGCTGGGAGACCGCGGTTCCGCTCGCGGGCACCTCCAGCCGGACCGTCATCGAGTACGAGACGCTGGGCGCCGTTGCCATGGCCGTGTTCCTCTGCTTTCCCTGGTTTCGTTGCCGCGCCGCGCCGGCGGGTGGCCGGGCGGAGCCCTCCGATGGTCGCACCTACCTGCGAGTAGCAGGTAATAGCGGTCGTTTCGGTCGTACAGTTTTCGGAAACTGTTTTCCACCATACGAGAGATGACGGTCTTGGCGGAAGCCCCAACGGACAAACGACAGCAGGTCCGCGCCATCGGAGGATGACACGGACCTGCTGTGTACGACGTGAGTGGCACCGACCCGCCATGCTCGCCTCGCGGCAAGTGGTCGCTCGAAGCGACGAAGGTTGGGCCCGGGGGCTTGGATCGGGCCGGTGCCACACCCAGGCTAACAAACCGCCCCGGTAAGTGATTCCCCCATCGCCAGTTGACTCGGAATCAGGCCCGGGACCGGTGGTCCGCCCGGCCCTCTCCTCAGTCCCTGAGCAGGTCCGGAACGCCCTCGGCGTCCGGCTCGTCGCGCCGCCCCGACACCACCGTGAGCTGCTGCGTCGCGCGCGTCAGCGCCACGTACAGCACCCGCAGGCCCGCCGGGGACTCGTCGGCGATCTCGGCCGGCGACACGACGACCGTCGCGTCGTACTCCAGGCCCTTCGCCTCCAGGCTGCCCAGCGCCACCACCCGGTCGCCCAGGTCCGCCAGCCAGCGCGCCGCCTGCTCGCGCCGGTTCATGGCCACCACGACGCCCACCGTGCCGTCCACGCGGTCCAGCAGCCGCCGCGCCTCCTCGCGTACGACCTCCGCCAGGTCCCCGTCCCGGACGGCGACGAAACGCGGCTCCACCCCCGTCGAGCGGACCGCCCGGGGCGCCTCCATGCCGGGCATGGCGAGGGCCAGCACCTTGGCCGCGAGCTCCGCGATCTCGGCCGGGTTGCGGTAGTTCACCGTCAGCTCGAAGCGGCGGCGCGGCCGGGTGCCCAGCGCCTCGTCCCGCGCCTCGGCCGCCTCGTCCGGCACCGACCACGACGACTGCGCCGGGTCGCCCACCACCGTCCAGGTGGCGTGCCGCCCACGCCGGCCGACCATCCGCCACTGCATGGGTGTGAGGTCCTGCGCCTCGTCGACGATCACGTGGGCGTACTCGGTGCGCTCCTGCGCCAGCCGCTCCGCCCGCTCGCGCTGGGTCTCCTCGCGTACCGGCATCAGCTCCTCCAGGCCGGTGAGCTGGTCCAGCGGGTCGAGCTCCCGCTTCTTGCGCGGGCGCGCCGGGGCGCCCAGCAGGGTCTGGAGCTCGTCCAGCAGTGCCACGTCGTGCACGGACAGCTCGTCGCGCCGCAGCGAGCGGGCCAGGCGCCGCACCTCGCCGGGGTTGAGCACCCGGCGCGCCCAGCGGCCGAGCCGCTTCTCGTCGGCCATGGCGGTCAGCACCTGGCGCGGGGTGAGCTCGGGCCACCAGGCGTTCAGGAACTCGATGAAGCTGTCCTCGGTGGTGACGTCCTCGTCGAAGGAGGAGCGCAGCTCGGCGGCCAGCTCCGGGTCGCCGGGGTGCCGGGAGGCGGCGCCCGACTTGGCGTACAGGGCATCCAGCAGCAGCTTGCGCGCCCGGGGGCGCAGCAGGTTGACCGGCGCCGTGCCGCCGAGCGCGGCGTGCCGGATGCGGGCCAGCTCATCGCCCTCCAGCTCCAGGCGCCGCCCGAAGGCCACCACCCGCAGCCGCTCGGGAGCGTCGCCCAGCTCGAGGGCGCCCCGCACGGCCTTGCGCAGCACCTTCAGCATCCGCGATGAGCCCTTGACGCGGGCCACGGCCGGCTCGTCGTACGCCGTGGCCTCCGCCCCGTCGACCAGGCTGCCGACCGCGCGGATCGCCACCTGGCCCTCCTCGCCCAGCGACGGCAGGACGCCCTCGGTGTAGGCGACCAGCAGCGGGGTCGGCGAGACGATCAGGATGCCGCCCGCGTATCTGCGCCGGTCCTGGTAGAGCAGGTAGGCCGCGCGGTGCAGCGCGACGGCGGTCTTGCCGGTGCCGGGGCCGCCCTCGACGTACGTCACGGAGGCGGCGGGCGCGCGGATGACGAGGTCCTGCTCCGCCTGGATGGAGGAGACGATGTCGCGCATGGTGTGGCTGCGCGCCTGGCCGAGCGCGGCCATCAGCGCGCCGTCGCCGATCACCGCCAGCTCCTCGCCGCCGAGGCGGGCCTTCAGCTCGGGGCGCATCAGGTCGTCCTCGACACCGAGGACCTTGCGGCCCCGGGAGCGGATGACCCGGCGGCGTACCACCCGGCCGGGCTCGACCGGGGTCGAGCGGTAGAAGGGGGCGGCGGCCGGGGCCCGCCAGTCGATGACCAGCGGGGCGTAGTCGGAGTCCAGGACGCCGATGCGGCCGATGTGGAGGGTCTCGCCGATGTCGGCGGTGTTGTCCGGGCGCACGGCGTCGTCGGCCGGCTCGATGGAGGTGTACGCGCCGTCGGGGCCCTTCTTGCCGTCCTTGCCGTAGAGCAGGTCGATGCGGCCGAAGAGGAAGTCCTCGTACTCGTTGTTGAGCCGGTTGAGGTGGATACCGGCCCGGAACACCTGGGCGTCCCGCTCGGCGAGCGCGCCGGGCGTGCCGACCTGGCCGCGCTTGGCGGCGTCGTTCATCAGGAACTCCGCCTCGTGGATCTTCTCCTCGAGGCGGCGGTACACCTGATCCAGGTGGTCCTGTTCGATACCGATCTCTCGGTCCCGGACCGTATCGACACCACGATCGACACCACGGTCGGCTTCCTGCGCGGCCACCGAGGCCCCCTTCTGACGTGCTGGGCAGCCGTCGAGCGTACGCCACGGGAGGCCGATATGTCAGGCGGTGGTCGCGTCGACCTCCACCAGGCGCTGTCCGTCGAACGTCCGGACCTCGAAGTGATCGATGTCGTTCCGGTCCATGGCCGCGCCGCCGTGGACGTAGAGCGGGTTCTTGCCGACCTCGTGCGTGCTGCCCGGGATGCCGTAGCCCCACTTCGGGACGGCCCAGGACGTGACGACCTCCTCCTCGCCGCTCTTGGAGACGGCGATCAGGTTGCACTTCAGCGGGCCCTTGACGTTCTTGAGCTCCAGGACGGTGTGGGTGCCCCAGGCCTTCTTCTCCATGCCGACGGTGGCGCTGACCTTGGTGGAGGCGTCGGTGTGCTGGACCTTCTCCTCCATGTGGTGGAAGAAGGCGTCCTCGGCGGGGCTGGTCGGGTGGGGGTCCGCGGCCTGGTTGGTGCGGTCGGTGTCGTCGCCGGACGTGGCGACGAACGCGGCCGCGGGACCGGCGATGATCAGCGCGGCGGCCGCCGCGACCAGGAAACGGCTGCGGCGGCGGCGCTGGGCGCGCTTGAGCGCGACCTCGTCGACCAGGCGGTCGAGCATCGGCGCCGGTGGGGCGCCGGGCGCGCCGGGCGCGCCGGTGCGTTCCGGCATCGGGAGGACGACGGGCCGGGCCGCCGGGCCGGGGGCCTCGGCGAGCATGGCCAGCATCGGTTCCATCCCGGAGAACTCCTCCAGGTGGTGGGCGCACAGGTCGCAGCCCGCCAGATGCGCCTCGAAGGCGGTGGCTTCGGCGTCGTCCAGAATGCCGAGCACGTACGCGCCGACGGCGTCGTGCACCGACTCGTTCCCCTGTGGAGCGTGGTGCGACGTCATGCCGAGATCCCCCTCTCCTCCAGCGCGAGCTTCATCGAACGCAGTGCGTAGAACACCCGGGACCGGACGGTCCCGCTGGGTATGCCGAGGATCTCGGCAGCCTCGTTGACCGTACGCCCCTTGAAGTACGTCTCGACCAAGACTTCCCGGTGGGCCGGGGTCAAATCGTCGAGCGCATCAGAGAGCGTCATGAGCCACAACGCCTTGTCGATCTCGTCCTCCGCGGGCATGACCTCGAGCGGCGACGGGTCGACCTCCTGCGGCCGGGCCTGCCGGCTTCGGTGGCCGTCGATGACGATACGCCGGGCGACCGTCACCAGCCAGGGTCGGACAGAGCCGGTCGCCCGATTGAGCTGACCGGCGTTCTTCCAGGCACGGATGAGCGTCTCCTGTACGACGTCCTCGGCTCGCTGGCGGTCGCCGGCGACGAGGCGGAGCACATAGGCGAGCAGGGGCCCGGCGTGTTCACGGTAGAGGGCCCGCATCAACTCTTCGTCCGGGACGTCGGGTTGGGTGCGTGCGGGCACCGCTCGATGCCGGGCTCGATGCGTCCCCCGACGGTCATCGGCCACGGCGGCATCCTTGCGCACCTGGAACCTCCCGGTCGAGACCTTGATCTGACTCGTTGTCTCCCATCACTACGGACACGGCGGCGGATCGTCTCAACGCGCGGAGATTTTTTCTCAGGAAGTTTCGGAACTAGCCGTGGGTACGCGCCCGGTGACGGGCCACGCGCTCTCTGTTGCCGCAGGTTTCGCTGGAGCACCAGCGGCGCCGGTGCCCGCGCGAGGTGTCGAGGTAGACGCGGTCGCAGCGGTCGCCCTCGCACTGGCGGAGCCGGGCACGGGCCACCGGGTCGGTGAGCAGCTCGACGGCGTCACGGGCGACGACCGCGAGGAGGGCGCCGCAGTCGGGCGGGGTGCTCAACGCCCGGACGAGGCGGCCCTCCTGGCCGGGTACGGCGCGGAGGGCCGGGGGCGGGGCGGCGGCGAGCGCGTTGAGGTGGTCGAGGCGGGGGCCCGCGTACCGGCCGCGTCCGTCGAGCTCGTCGCGCACCAACGTGTCGATGTCGCCGGCGAGTTCGGCGAACCGCCGCGCCCAGTGTTCGTCCACCCCGTCGAGCGGTGTCCCGGCCGGTACGAGTCCGGCGCCGACGAGCCACTGTGCGAGCCGCCCGCCGTCGGACGGGGGCTCGGCCATCAGGTCCAGGCAGAGCCGCCCGGAGTGGAACCGCCATGCCACCATGCGCCCCAGAGTGCCCGCCCCGGGCGGCGACCGGAACCCCGCCTGCGCGTCGGGGCGCGATTGCGGCACGCACCCCGCGCATGCATAATGCATGCATGGTGGCTCTTCAGATCCGTGACGTGCCGGACGAGGTGCGCGACATCCTGGCCGACCGAGCCCGGCAGCTCGGGCAGTCGCTCCAGACCTACCTCCTGTCCCTGGTCACCGCCGAAGCGGAGCGGGCGAACAACCTCGCGCTGCTGCGCGCTTTCGAGGACCGCGCCGACGGCGTCGACACGGCCATGACGGAGACCGTGGCCGAGATCGAGGCCGGCCGGGCGGAGCGCGACAGTTGATCGTCATCGACGCCTCCGTACTCACCGAGGCCCTGACCGGCGACGGCACAGCGGGCAAGGCCGCCCGTGCCCGGCTCATGCGGGACACTCACTGGGCGGCCCCCGAACATCTCCTGGTCGAGACCTTTCACGCGGTCCGGGGGCGACTGCTCGGACAGAAGATCACCCCCGAAAGAGCCGACGCCGCAATCGCGGCCCTGTCCGACCTCTCCCTGGAGACGGTCCAGGTACGGCGTCTACTCCCGCGCATGTGGGAGCTGCGGCAGAACGTGTCGGGCTACGACGCCGCCTACATCGCGGCGGCAGAGGCCTTCGGGTGCCCGCTGATCACCGGAGACGTGCGTCTCAGCCGCTGCGGGGCCGCGACGTGCGCCATCGAGGTCATCGGCTGACGCACCCCTCCATCCCTACGCGTCGGCGTACTTGGCGTCCGCGCCCGGGTCCAGGGCGAGCCGGTAGCCGCGCTTGACGACCGTCTGGATCAGCTTGGGCGCGCCCAGGGCCGAGCGGAGGCGGGCCATCGCGGTCTCCACGGCGTGCTCGTCGCGGCCGGCGCCCGGGAGGGCGCGCAGCAGGTCGGCGCGGGAGACGACCCAGCCGGGGCGGCGGGCCAGCGAGTGGAGCAGGGACATGCCGGCGGGCGGCACCGGGCGCAGGTCGCCGTCGACCAGGACCGCGTGGCCCCGGATCTCGATGCGGCGCCCGGCCACCGGGAGGGTGCGCGCCCGCGCGGGCAGCTCCTGGCACAGGAGTTGGACCAGCGGGCCGAGCCGGAAGCGGGCCGGCTGGACGGTGTCGATGCCGTGCGCCTGGAGCGGCAGCGCGGTGACCGGCCCGACGCAGGCGGCCAGCACGTCGTGGCGCAGCGCGTCGAGCAGCTCGGGCAGCAGGCCCCGGTCCTGGGCCCGGGACAGGAGCGACGCGCCCGCCGGAGCGCTGGTGAAGGTCACCGCGTCCAGCGAGCGGGCGACGGTCGCGTCGATGAGCCGGTCCAGGGGCGCCGGCTCCTCGGGCGGCATCCACCGGTAGACCGGGACGACCACGACGTCGGCGCCCGCGTCGCGCAGCGCCTCCACGAACCCGGGCAGCGGCTCCCCGTGGAGCTGGAGCGCGATGCGGCGGCCGGCCACGTCCTGGCCGAGGAGCCGGTCCAGTACCTCGGCCATGGAGTCCGAGGCGGGCGACCACTCCTCGGTGAGCCCGGCCGCGCGCACCGCGCCCTTGACCTTGGGGCCACGGGCGAGGACCTGCGCGTCGCGAAGCCGGTCCAGGAGCTCCTCCCCGTACCCCCAGCCGTCGGCCGCCTCCACCCAGCCCCGGAAGCCGATCGCGGTCGTGGCGACCACGATGTCCGGGGCGTGGCTGATCAGGGCCTTGGTGGCGTCGAGGAGCTCGGCGTCGTCGGCGAGCGGCACGATCCGCAGCGCCGGCGCGTGCTGGACGGCCGCGCCCCGGCGTTCCAGCAGCGCGCCCAGCTCGTCCGCGCGGCGGGCCGCGGTGACGCCGACGGTGAACCCGGCCAGCGGGCCGTGGGAACCATGCTCTTGCTGGTGCATGGCATCAGAGACTGGCAAGGATGCGTGACAGTCTCGGTTCGCGGAGATTTCTGCCCCGTTACGTGCCGTCCCGTCGCCTGCCACGCGCGTCACACCTCGGAGTAGCTGAGCTGCCGCTTGGCGGGGATCTCCACCGGGCGGCGAAGGTATACCGCCCAGGTGACGGTCAGGCACGCCCCGTAGAAGAGGAGGAAGGCGACGAAGGCGGCGGTGCCCGTGCCGGCGGTCTGGAAGGACTGCCGGAACGCCAGGTTGATGGCGAGGCCGCCGATCGCGCCGATCGCGCCGATCAGCCCGATCGCTGCGCCCGAGAGCCGCCGGCCGTAGGCCTCGGCCTCCTCGCCCGCCAGCCCGGCGGCGTACGCCTTGGCCTGGAAGATCGCGGGGATCATCTTGAACGTGGAGCCGTTGCCGAGCCCGCTCAGGATGAACAGCGAGATGAAGCCGACGAGGAAGACGGTCAGCGACTCGATCACGGACGCGTAGATCACCACACCGGTCGCGGCGGCCATGGCGACGAAGGTCCCCACCGTGATGCGGGCGCCGCCGTGCCGGTCGGCCAGGGAGCCGCCGAGCGGCCGGATCAGCGAGCCGAGCAGCGGGCCGATGAAGGTGAGGGAGGCGGCCTGGAGCGGCGTACGGCCGAACTGGGTCTGGAGGACCAGACCGAAGGCGAAGCTGTAGCCGATGAACGAGCCGAAGGTGCCGATGTAGAGGAACGCCATGATCCAGGTGTGGGCGTCCTTGACGGCCTCCTTGACGGCCCCGGTGTCGTTCTTCACGGGCGCCAGGTTGTCCATGTACAGGGCGGCGCACACGGCGGCGATCACGATGAGCGGGATGTAGATCCCGAGCACCACGCGCGGCTGGGCCGCCCCCGCCGTACCGATGACGAGCAGGCCGACGAGCTGGACGACGGGGACGCCGATGTTGCCGCCGCCCGCGTTGAGGCCGAGGGCCCAGCCCTTCTTGTGGAGCGGGAAGAAGGCGTTGATGTTGGTCATCGACGACGCGAAGTTGCCGCCGCCGACGCCGGTGAGCGCGGCCACCAGCAGGAACGTGGTGTACGACGTGCCCGGCTCCATCACGGCGTACGCCGCGCCCGTGGGGAGCAGGAGCAGCAGGGCGCTGAAGATCGTCCAGTTGCGTCCGCCGAAGCGCGCGACGGCGAAGGTGTAGGGGACGCGGATCAGGGCCCCGACGAGCGTCGCCACCGCGATGAGGGAGAACTTGCCGGCCGGGTCGATGCCGTACTCCGGGCCCATGAACAGGACCATCACGGACCACAGCGACCAGATCGAGAACCCGATGTGCTCGGAGAAGACGGAGAAGAGCAGGTTGCGCTTGGCGATCCGCTCACCCTTCTCCCGCCAGAAGGTCTCGTCCTCGGGTTCCCACTGCTCGATCCACCGGCCGCTCATCGCGTACCTCCACCTTGCTGTCAGACCCTGAATCCCGTCAGGACCGACGCTAGGGAGGATGCGTTTCAGCCCGGTCATATGACGTGACCGGGCTGAAACCTTGCTCTCACGGAGCGGGCGGGGCGGCGGTGAGGCTTACGACGCGCGGAAGGTCTCCCCGTACATCTGCCAGACCAGCGGCGTCTTCAGGGTGAGGTTGCCGTCGCGCAGGAAGGCGCGCTGCGCCGTGTCGATGCGGCTGGTGTCCTGGGCGGACTTCGACTCCGTCATGACCTTGCGGCACTCGTCCAGGAAGGCGTTCAGGTACGCCTTCTCCTTACCGCCCTCGGCCTTGGTCTTCTGGGCGGCCCGGACCCGCTCGCGGATCTCGTAGAAGCCGTTCTTGTCGATGCCGGGCCCGTGGAAGACCATCGCGTCGTAGTAGATGAACTGGCCGAGCGTCCCCAGGCCGTCCAGCTTGGCCAGGTCGACGGCCGGCTTGAAGTACATCGTGTCGCGGACCTTGTCCTGGGCCTTGCGGAAGGCCGGCTTCTCGCTCTCCGCCTGCCACGCCTCGACGAACCCGGCGCCCAGCCCCTCGTGCGAGTCCGTCCCGTCGACCGCGCGCAGCGCCGGCAGGTACTCGGCCAGGCCGTTGTCCGGGTGGTCCTTGGTGTACGACTCGACGAGGATCCGCATGTCCTTGGTGCCGGAGCAGAAGCCGATCACGCCGCCGCAGTAGCCGTCACCGTCGTCGCCGTCGGCGATGTGGCCGTACAGCGTGCGCCAGTCCTTCGTGGAGTTCATGGCGGAGCCGAGGATCTGGTGCGCCAGCTCCTTCTTGTCGGCGGCCGCGAGGCCGGGCGGCATCTTGGCGAGCAGGTCCTCGGCCGACTCCAGCTCCTCCTCCGCCCGCTTGGCCGCGCCCTGGCTCTCCGACTGGCCGGAGGCCTGCGCGGCCTCCGGCTTCGGGGCCGGCGTGAGGGTGAAGATCGTGAGGGCGAGGAGCGGGGCGACGGCGAGCAGCAGCCACCTGGCACGCAGGATCATGCGACGGAACCCTTCTTGCTGCGCGACGCCTTGCCCGCGCCCGACGGCCACAGCCTCGGGCGCCGCTTGGCGGCCACGTCCTCCAGCCAGCCGAACATCAGAATGCAGTAGGCGATCAGCGACCAACTGAAGATCAGCGTCGGCCATGGACTGTTCATCAGCCACGGCAGATCGCGCCACATCACTTCCAGGGACCACAGCCGGTTCCACATCGTCACGGCGATCGCGATGCAGACGTTGTGCCAGAGGTAGACGGTGACGGCGCGCGAGTTGAGCAGCGTGATGGCGCCGTCGAAGCGCTCCAGCAGGCGCGGCCACTCGGACCACGAGGGGCTGAAGTGCAGCAGCAGCAGGACGAAGCCGAAGCCCCAGAAGGCCGAGGCGAACGGCATGTTCCCGAGCTGGTTCTCGGCGCTCAGCCCGTGGTCCACGGCCCACCAGATGCCGAAGCCCATGATGAACGGGGCGATGGACGGGATCACGTAGTTGGGGAGGCGCTTGAGCACCCCCTCCTGGTGTGCCATGCCGAGCACCCAGCAGGCACCGAACTCGCCGATGCCGTACAGGATCGGGGCGATCGACTCGGCTGCCTGGAGGTAGCCGAAGTTGAGCGCCGCCATCAGCACGAGCGGCGCGGCGATCGTCAGCCACGGCTGCTTGCGCAGGGCCGCCAAGAAGAGCGGCGAGAGCAGGACGAACCAGAGGTAGGCGCGGATGTACCACAGGGGGCCGGCGAAGGGCTCGGCCCAGGTGCCGGGCAGGATTCCGGGGACACCGGCGAGCTCGGCGGCGTTGGGCGGGTCGCTGAGCGGCAGGACCCAGAACAGCAGCTCCAGCCACCAGGTGAGGGTGTCCTCGCCCTCGGCGGGGCCCCAGCCCTGGACGAGCATGCCGGTCACGCCGATCGCGCCGGCGGCCCACAGCGGGGGCAGCAGGCGCCGGACCCGGCTCTTGATGACCTGGGCGGGCGGGCGCTTGAGGGAGCGCGCCATCAGGTTGCCCGCGAGGGCGAACATGACGCCCATGGACGGGAAGACCAGCGGGAGCCACATCCAGCCGGTGAGGTGGTAGAGCACGACCCGGAAGAGGGCGAGCGCCCGCAGCAGGTCGAAGTACCGGTCACGGCCGGGCGCCTTCGGCGCTGCTTCGGGCACGGGGTCGGGGTCGGTGGCCGGCCCGGCGTCCGGGGTGGCGGTCGCCGTCACGGCTCCGGTCCCGGTCTCCGGCTCGGTGAGAGTCGCGGAGGCCGACGGGTACGCGGCCGGATACGCCGGCTGCCGGGCCGGCCCGCGCGGCGGCGCGTAGGGCTGGGCGAAGGGGTCCGGCTCCGTGCCGAACGGCGCGTACGACCGCGTGTCCTGCTCCGGCGCGCCCCATCCGGCGGGCTCGGGGGCCCGGCCGGCCGCCGCGTACGGCTGCGTGGCGTCGGCTGCACCGGACTGCTCGTACGGCCAGGCGGCGTAGGACCCGTCGTCGTAGGGCCGGTCGTAGCCGCGGTCGTCAGGGCGGCCCTCGGCGTCGTCGTACGGGCCGCCCCTGTAGTTGTCCGTCATCCGACGGGTCTCCGATCGTCACTGTGGGCGGCGCGCTGCGTGGGTATGGAGCCCGGCGCCTCCACGACTCCGGTGCGGCGCAGCTTCTGCCAGCGCAGGCGGCCGCCGGTGAGGGCGGTGATCCAGGACTGGAGCAGTACGACGTACATCAACTGCCGGTAGAGGATCTGCTGGAGCGGCAGGGAGATGAGGTGGGTCATCTTCTCCTTGTCGAGCCGGAAGGCGTACGCCGCGCACACCGCCTGCACCAGGAGCACGCCCAGCCACGCCAGGATCGTCTTCTGCGTGGGACCGAAGATCAGGCCGTACAGCAGGAAGACGTCGATCAGCGGCGCGAGCAGCGGTGTGATCACCATGAAGAGCGAGACCAGCGGCAGGCCGACGCGGCCGAAACGGCCGGAGGGGCCCCGGTCGAACACGGCGCCGCGGTGCTTCCAGATGGCCTGCATGGTGCCGTAGCTCCAGCGGTAACGCTGGGACCACAGTTGCTGGACGGACTCGGGGGCCTCGGTCCAGGCGCGGGCGTTCTCCGCGTACACCACGTGCCAGCCGTCGCGGTGGATGGCCATGGTGATGTCGGTGTCCTCGGCGAGGGTGTCCTCGCTCATGCCGCCGACCCGGTCCAGCGCGGTGCGGCGGAACGCGCCGACCGCGCCGGGGATGGTCGGCATGCAGCGCAGTACGTCGTACATGCGGCGGTCGAGGTTGAAGCCCATCACGTACTCGATGTGCTGCCAGGCGCCGATGAGGGTGTCGCGGTTGCCGACCTTGGCGTTGCCGGCCACCGCGCCGACGCGCGGGTCGCCGAAGGGCTGCACCAGGTGGCGGACCGTGGACGGCTCGAAGACCGTGTCACCGTCCATCATCACGATGATGTCGTGGCTGGCGTGCGCGATGCCGTTGTTGAGGGCGGCGGGCTTGCCGGAGTTGACCTGCCGGACGACGCGGACGTTGGGCAGCCACATCCGCTCGACGATGTCGGCGGTGCCGTCGGACGAGCCGTCGTCGATGACGATGACCTCGATCGGATGGTCGCTCGCCATCAGCGACCGGACCGTGTTCTCGATGCACTCCTTCTCGTTGTACGCCGGGACCAGGACCGTGACGGGTTCGGTGACGGGCGCGCCCCAGCGGAAGCCGCGCCGGCGCACCTTGCGGGCGTGCGCGAAGGCGAGGACGAGCATCAGGCCGAAGCGGCCGATGACGAGGACACCGACGATGGCGAGGCCGCCCACCAGGACGACGGTGATGTTCTCGGAGATGCCGACGGCGTAGACGAACGCCTTGCCCTTCCACAGCTCCATGCCGCTGACCTCGGTGTGGGCGCTGGGCGCCCCGAGGGCTTCGGTGAGCGTGGTGAAGTCGTACCCCTTGGCCTTCTGCTGCGGCAGGAAGCGGCCGAGGGCCGCGACCGTCTGCTCCCGGTTGCCACCGGAGTCGTGCATCAGCACGATCGCGCCCTTGCCGGGCTTCGGCGTGGCGTTCTTGATGATCTTGTCGACGCCCTGGCGCCGCCAGTCGTGGCTGTCGGTGTCGTTGAACGCCGCGATGTAGCCGCGGCTGCCGGCGTACTTGATCAGGTCCCAGTTCTTGTTGTCCAGGTGCCAGACGAAGTTCGAGTACGGCGCGCGGAAGAGGGACGAGCGGACACCGGTGGCGCCCGCGAGCGCCATCTGGTTCTGGGAGAGCTCCCAGTCGATGCGCTCCTTGGACTGGAGGGAGAGATCGGGGTGGTTGAAGGTGTGCAGGCCCACCTCGTGGCCTTCCTCGACCATCCGCTCGACCAGGTCGGGATGGCGCGCGGTCATGGCACCGGTGACGAAGAAGACCGCGCGGGCGTCGTGCTTCTTCAACTGGTCCAGGACCTTGGGCGTCCACACCGGGTCCGGGCCGTCGTCGAAGGTCAGAACGATCTTGTCGTTCGGGACGTTCAGGCTGACCGGCTTGTCCGGGTCCCTCGCGTCGATGACCGGTCCGCCCTTGTGCATGGCGGAGGGCACCTGGTCGCGGGCCTCAAGGAGCCGGATCCGGTGATCGGGCCGGATCTCGTTGTGTACGTAGCCGCGCAGCATCAGCATCGCGAACAGCGCGACCAGGAAGAGCGACGGCAGCAGATAGCGCATGGGCAGCCTGCGCCGGACGGCACGCGCCTTCTTCGCGCGCCGTCTGCCTGACGTTGTCATTTACGGTGTGCCTTCCGCGGCCATCTGCTGGCCGCCGCTCTCTTCGACCGGCGGATCGGTCGGGTCTTCCGTCGGGGTCGTCGGGTCGTCCGTGGGGTCGCCCTGCTCCGGCGTGGGGACCGGCGGCTGTGGGGTGGGGTCGTCCTTGGCGGGCCCGGGGGGCTGAGTCCTGTTCGCGCCCTTGTCCTCGGCCTCGCCCGCGGGGCGGTCCGGGCCGGTGCTGGGCGGGGTGGCGGGCTCGGCGGGGCCGCGCGGGTCCGCCGGGTCGGCCGGGGTGTCGTCGGCGGAGGCGGCACCGCTGGGCTGCGGGGCGGCCTCGCCGGTGGAGTGGGTGGGCACCGGGGCGCTCGGGCCGTCGGGGGCGTCGGTGGCGCCGGGGCTGGTGGAGCTGGCGGGGACGACCGTGGTGGTGTCGGTCTTCTTCTCGTCTGCGGGCCCCGGTATGAGGAGCCAGGGGGCGCTGGAATTGCCGCCGGCTATGGCGACGACGAGCGTGATGGCGTACACCGCGCACGCGGTCGCGAGCACCCAGCCGATGCGGCGGAACTTCTTGCTGCGGCGGCCGCTCTCGTCGACGAACACCGGCCCGTCGCCGGGCTCCTGCTCCGCCGGCGCGGAGGCCGGGGCGGGCGCGGAGGCCGGGGCGGGCGCGGACGCCGGTGCGGAGACCGTCACGGCCGGGAGCTCGGCGGTCTGGAACTCCAGGCCCAGGCTGTCGGCGCGGTAGGCGATGGTCTCGTCCTCGTGGGCGAGGCCGCCGGGCTGGTGGGCGTGGGCGGCCCCGGCCGGGTATGCCTGTCCGTCCGCCGCGTATCCGGCGCCGTCGCTGGGATATCCGTGACCGTCGGCCTCGTAGCCGGTGCCGCCGGGGTGGTAGGGCCGGCTGTCGGCCGCGTACCCGGAGCTGTCGGGATGACGGGCGTGACCGTCGTCCGGGTAGCCGTGGGCACCGGCCTGGTAACCGTGACCCTCGGGCGGGAATCCGGCACCGTCGGCTCGATGCCCGAACGCGTTGAACTCGCTGAGGCTGTCGAGCTGGACGGTGCTGTCGAGTGGCTCATTCTGGCGCCCGTTCCAGGCACCTTCTCGCCGATTGTCCACTTTGTACGCACATCCCCCACTGAATGGACCAAGGGTGCGCACACGGACTACCTGGGTACTCGCCACCGGACCGGGCCCCCACCCTGCCGGAGCGCCCCCACCACACTGCACCCGGACCATGAATGTAGCGCACGCTTATGACAAGAGTGCTTATGGTTCATTCATTTGGACACATGTGCAACAAATCACCCTCTGGTAGCCACGCTCCGGGCGGCATCTCCAGCCATCCTTCCGACTCGGCCATCTCGGCCGCCGCCGCGCGCAGCGCGTCGAGCCCCGGATGCTTCAGCCCCCTGCGCCACACCAGCGACACGGGCGACAGCGGTACGGGCCCGACGAGGGGCCGCATGACGCACCCGGGCATGGCCGGAAAGTCCACCGCGGCCAGAACTGGCGTACGCGTTTTGGCCATGACCCGGCGGAACTCCTCGAAGCCGATCGCCACCGGCGCCGGCGGCGCGACCCTGATGCCACGCCCGGCGAAGAGCCGCTCGGCCAGGTCGGTCCATTCCCTGGTCGCGGGGTTGCCGGCGCCCGCGTACACGCTCTCCCCGGCGAGCGCGTCCAGCTCCACCTCGACCCGGTCGGCGAGGGGGTGGCCCTCCGGCAGCAGCACGGCCATCGGCTCGTACCGCACGGGCTGCGCCGACAGCCGGGCGCGGACGGCGGGCGGCAGTCCGGCGAACCGCCCGAAGGACACGTCGAGGCGCCCGGCGGCGATCTCGGTGGCCGCGCTCGTCAGCCCGCTCTGGTAGCGGGCCATCAGCTCGCACTGGGGCGCCAGTTCGCGGGCCCGCGCCAGCACCCGGCCGCTGGTCAGGCCGTCGGTGTTGAGGTCCACCAGCAGCGGCCGCACCTCATCGGCGAAGGCGGCGCCCAGCTCGTCGTACGCCGCCAGCACGGCGTGCGCGTACGGCAGCAGCCGCTCGCCCTCCAGCGTGAGCGTGACCTGCCGGGTGGTGCGGGTGAACAGCTCGGCGCCCAACTCCCGCTCCAGGCGCCGGATGTCCCGGCTGAGCGCCTGCTGGGCGACGTACAGCCGGGCGGCGGCACGGGTGAAGTGCAGCTCGTCGGCGACGGCCACGAAGGCGCGGAGGAGCCGTGGTTCGATGTCATGGGCCACCCGCCGGAATTTACAACACGGGTGCGTCAATGGGCTCCCACCAGGTGTTGGACCGGCGGTCGGCCGCGAGGCGAGGCTGGGCGCATGCCGCAAACGACGAACGCTCCGCTGCTCGCCCTCACCCCCGAGTCCCCCGTCCTCGCCCCCCGCTACGAGGCCCCGCGCCACGACACCCCGTACCCATACGCCCCGCGACGGACGCCGCCCCGCACACCGCGCCGGAAACCAGGGCCCCTGGAGCGCTACGCCCGGCTCTTCGCGCTGCCCGGCACGCGCGCGTTCACCGTGGGCAACCTCATCGCCCGCCTGCCGATGGGGATGTTCAGCGTGAGCGCGGTCATCATGATCGCCGGGGCGTACGGCTCCTACGCCCTCGCCGGTGCCGTCACCGCCACCGGGCTCGCCGCCACCGCCCTGGTGGCACCGTTCACGGCCCGGCTGGTCGACCGGTACGGGCAGGCACGGGTCGCCGTGCCCGCCACCGTCGTCGCCGTAGCCGGATCGCTCGCCCTGCTGCTGTGCGTGCACCACCACGCGCCCGCGTGGACGCTGTTCGCCGCGTACGCGGCCACCGCGACCACGCCCAACACCGGCGGCATGTCCCGCGCCCGCTGGGCGCACCTGTACCGCGACGACCCCGCCGCCGTCCACACCGCGAACGCCTTCGAGCAGGCAGCCGACGAACTGTGCTTCATGCTGGGCCCGGTGCTCGCCGCGTTCCTGTGCGCCGCGCTGTTCCCGGAGGCCGGCACGCTGACCGGCGCCGTGCTGCTGCTCACCGGGGTGCTGGTCTTCGCGGCGCAGCGCGCCACCGAGCCGCCCGTCACGCCCCGCGCGGGCGGGGCGCGCACCCCGCTCCGTACGCCCGGCATGCCCGCCCTGCTGGCGGTGTTCCTGGCGACGGGCGCGGTGTTCGGGTCGATGGAGGTCGTCACGCTCGCCTTCGTGGACGGCCCGGCGGCCGGTGCCGTACTGGCGCTCCAGGCGGCGGGGTCGTGCGCGGCGGGCCTGGTGTACGGCTCGGTGCGGCCCGCACGCCACGTGGGGCGCCGTCTGCTGGGATGCCTCGCCGCGATGACCGCGCTGATGTCGCTGCCGCTGCTGGCTGCGGCCGGCACCGGCTCGCTGCTCGCGCTGGCGGGCGCGCTGCTGGCGGCGGGGATGGCGACCGCGCCGACCATGGTGACGGGCATGACGCTGGTCCAGCGCCTGACGCCCACGGCGCAGCTCAACGAGGGCATGACCTTGGCCGTCACCGCCCTGCTGGGCGGCATCGCGGCCGGCTCGGCGACCGGCGGCTGGACGGTCGAGCACGCCGGGGCGTGGGCCGGGTACGTGGTGCCGGTCGCGGCGGCGGCCGCCGCCCTGGTCCTGGCGGCGGCGGGTACGACGAAGGCCCGGCCGTCGCGATGACGGCCGGGCCTTCGCCCACATGGGATGACGGGTCCGGGGGGGCAACCCCCGGAGGTACCGCTCGTGGAGATGGCGGGAATCGAACCCGCGTCCAACGGTGCAGAACCAGGGCTTCTCCGTGTGCAGTCCGCTGCGCTTTTCTCGGCCCCGGAGATCACGCGGACAAGTCTCCGACGGGCTCAGTCACTGTTTGATTTCCCTCTGCACCCCGTGACCGGGTTCAGAGGTTTAGTTCCCTAGCTGATGCCAGGATCCGGGTCGGGAACAGCCCCGGGCTGACACTTCGCGAGTCGCTACTTAGGCAGCGAGGGCGAAGGAATCGCGCTTGGAGTTGGCGATTATTGGTTGCGACATATGGTTTACGAGATCATTGCCGCTTCCTCGACACGCTTCCCCTGCTTCGACATCCGCTGTCGAAACCGATCATCCCCATGTTGATTTATCAATGCCCCCGAAGGGGGCGCGCCTCTGCCGTGCGAGGCAGGTGCCATCGTACGTGACCAACGTACGACGGTGCCAGCGTATTCCCGGGGCGTCCCCCGGGTGTCCCCCGGGCGTCCCGGAGCCGGGCACGCTAGGTGTCAACGCCCGACCGGGCCGGTGTGTTCCCGGCCCCCGGACGTCACGCCCGCTGGCGGCGGCGCACCGCCGAGATGGCGCGCTCGGCCTCGCGCCGGTCCTGCTTCTCGCGGAGCGTCTGACGCTTGTCGTACTCCTTCTTGCCCTTGGCGAGCGCGATCTCGACCTTGGCCCGGCCGTCCTTGAAGTACAGGGACAGGGGCACGATCGTGTGACCCGTCTCCTGGGACTTGGACTCCAGCTTGTCGATCTCGACCCGGTGCAGCAGCAGCTTCCGCTTCCGCCGTGCGCTGTGGTTGGTCCAGGTGCCCTGGCTGTACTCCGGTACGTGCACGTTGTGCAGCCACGCCTCATTGCCGTCGATCTGGACGAAACCGTCCACGAGAGAGGCCCGCCCCTGGCGCAGCGACTTCACCTCGGTGCCGGTCAGCACCAGACCGCACTCGTAGGTGTCCAGAATGTGGTAGTCGTGCCGCGCCTTCTTGTTCTGCGCGATCAGCTTGCGCCCTTTTTCCTTAGCCATAGTGCCGCCATTTTCGCACTACGAGCCGCCCCCGAGGCCACTCAATACTGTGCGGGCCCGTTCCTCGGCACGATCGGGGGCCACCAGGTCCGGGGTAATGCCGCGGCCGTCGACGCTGTGCCCCGCGGGGGTGCGGTAGTGGCCGACGGTCAGCTCGGCGACCGAACCGTCGGGCAGGGGGCTCGGCATCTGGACGGACCCCTTGCCGAAGGTCCGGCTACCGACGGTGACCGCCCGGCCACGGTCCTTCAGGGCCCCGGCCAGCAGCTCGGCCGCGCTCATGGTGCCGCCGTCCACCAGCGCCACCAGGGGCCGGGCGGTGTCGCCGCCAGGGTCGGCGTACAGCGCCTGTTCCCTGCCGTGCACGTCGTACGTGGCGACGAGGCCGCCGTCCAGGAACGCGGAGGCCGCCGTGACCGCCTCGGTGACCAGGCCGCCGCTGTTGCCCCGCAGGTCCAGCAGGACGCCCGCGTCCGCCGGGGCGCCGCGGACCGCGTCCCGCACGCGCTGCCCGGCGCCCTTGGTGAACGCCGCCACCCTGATCCGCAAGGAGCCGTCGGCCAGCCGCTGCACGGTCACGTCCTCGGTGGCGAGCCTGGCCCGCCGCAGCGACTCGGTCCACGCGCGCGTGCCGCGCTGCACCCCGACGGCGACCACCGAGCCGGGCGGCGCGCCGTCCCCGCGCAGCAGGGCGACGACCTCGGCGGCGGAACGGCCGTCGACGGGGCGGCCGTCGACCGTGCGGATGCGGTCCCCGGCCTTCAGGCCCGCGCGGGCCGCCGGGCCGCCGCCCTGGACACGGGCCACCTCGATGCGGCCGTCAGCGGCACGCCGGGCGGAGAGGCCCACGCCCGTGTACCGGCCGTCCAGGGCCTGCTCGAACTCCTCGTACTCGCGCTGGTCGTAGACGGCACCCCACCGGTCGCCGCTGCGGCTGACGACCTCCTTGGCCGCCTTGGCACCGGACTTGCCGTCCGCCATCGCCTCGGCCGCCGCGCGGGCCAGCTCCCGCTGGTCGACCGGACCGCGCTCCACGCCGGGGCTCGCGGCGGCCCGGGTGACGGTACGGGTGCCCGCGTCCTCGCCGTCCTGGGGAAGGCAGTTGGTCACCGCGGCGGCGACGAGGACGGAGGCGAAGACGAATGTGAGGGCCGCCCCGCGGCTCCGTACGCCGCGGGGCCGGGTACAGAACTCGGGGCCCAGCATGGCGACCACTCTAGGACAAGCGAACGGCGCCGTACGGTTGTTGACCGCACGGCGCCAGGGGCGATCGTCACACCTTCAGATACTTGCGCAGCGCGATGGCGGCCGCCAGCGAGGGCATCAGCAGGCCGATGACCACGACGAGCGGCAGCACGGTGACCACCGCGTCCCAGCCGATGAAGTTCACCAGCGGCATGCTCTCGGCGAGGTTGAGCCCCGCGTCGATCATGAAGTACCGGCCCACCAGCAGCATCACGCAGGCCACCACGCCGCCCAGCAGGCCGGCGACGGCGGCCTCCATGATGAACGGCATCTGGATGTAGAAGCTCGACGCGCCGACCAGCCGCATGATGCCGGTCTCCCGGCGCCGGCTGAACGCCGAGACCCGCACGGTGTTGACGATCAGCATCAGCGCGATGACGAGCATCAGCGCCATGACGCAGAGCGCGGCGACGTTCATGCCCCGCATCATCTGGAAGAGGTTCTCCAGCGTCTGGCGCTGGTCCTGCACGGAGTGCACACCGGGCCGCCCGGCGAAGGCGGTGGCGACCACCTTGTACTTCTCCGGGTCCTTCAGCTTGACCCGGTACGACTCCTGCATCTGGTCCGGCGTGATGATGCTGGCGATGGCGGTGTCGCCGTACTGCTCCTTGTAGTGCTTGTACGCCTCGTCCGCCGTCTCGTGGTGGACCTTCTCCACGAGGTTGTCGAGCTTCTTGAGGTCGGTCTCGATCTCCTTCTTCTGCTGGGCGGTGACCGCGCCCTTGTCGCACGTTCCGCCGGCCGCGGCGTCGTTCTTGTTGCAGAGGTAGATCGTGACGTTGACCTTGTCGTACCAGAAGTCCTTCATCACGCTGACCTGCTCGCGCATGAGCAGCGCGCCGCCGAAGAGGGCGAGGGACAGAGCCACGGAGACGATGACGGCGAAGGTCATCGTGAGATTGCGACGGAGGCCGACACCGATCTCCGACAGTACGAACTGGGCGCGCATCGCGTGCGTTCAGCCTTTCCTTGCTAGTGCTGGTAGCCGCTAGTGCTGGTAGCCGTAGACGCCGCGCGCCTGGTCGCGTACGAGACGGCCCTTCTCCAGCTCGATGACCCGCTTGCGCATCTGGTCGACGATGTTCTGGTCGTGCGTCGCCATGATCACGGTGGTACCGGTGCGGTTGATCCGGTCCAGCAACTTCATGATGCCGACGGAGGTCTGCGGGTCCAGGTTGCCGGTCGGCTCGTCGGCGATCAGCAGCATCGGGCGGTTGACGAACGCGCGCGCGATGGCGACCCGCTGCTGCTCACCGCCGGACAGCTCGCCGGGCATCCGGTCCTCCTTGCCGCCGAGGCCGACGAGGTCGAGGACCTGGGGGACGGCCTTGCGGATCTCGCCGCGCGGCTTGCCGATGACCTCCTGCGCGAACGCGACGTTCTGCGCGACGGTCTTGTTGGGCAGCAGGCGGAAGTCCTGGAAGACGGTGCCGAGCTGGCGGCGCATGTGCGGCACCTTCCAGTTGGACAGCCGGGCGAGGTCCTTGCCCAGGACGTGCACCGTGCCGTGGCTGGCGCGCTCCTCGCGCAGCACCAGCCGCAGGAAGGTGGACTTTCCGGAGCCGGAGGACCCCACCAGGAAGACGAACTCGCCCTTCTCGATCTCGAGGGAGACGTCCCTCAGCGCGGGGCGGTTCTGCTTCGGGTAGGTCTTGGAGACGTTGTCGAATCGGATCACGGGTGCACCACGGTCGGCAGGGAGTAGGTGTGCGTGACCATACGCGACTGGGGATGCCGCGTGCAGTCGCCGTCCTGCCTTGCACCTTTTGTCGGGGTGAGGTACAAGCCCGAACCGGGGGTAATCCGGCGGGGCGCGCCTAAACTCTCCGGAGCTGGCACAGTGGGAGGGGGAACGGATGCGTTTCCCTGAGCGTTGTGCGGAGAGAACTGTGTGCACAGTCCGCGTCAGTGCACGGTCCGCGTCTGCGGCTCCGCCGCGCGGGAGGAGGAGAGCGCATGACCTATGACCGATTGGTGTGCGCCAACTGCGCGGCCCCCGTCAGCGAGGGCCGGTGCCCCGTCTGCCGGGCGAACCGGGAGCGTCTCCAGCAGGAGGGACCCTTCGGCGGGCTGAACCCGGTGGCTCTGCTGACGCTGCTGGTCATCCTGGTCGCGGCGGTGGCCCTGCTGGCCCACCAGACCGCGTAAGGCCCCGCTGTAAGCACGCTGTACGCACGGAGAGGGCCCGGGCGGCCATCATGGCCCGCCCGGGCCCTTCCGTCGCTCTACGGCACGTTACGCGGCCGTACGGCCACCGCCCACGAGGCGCGGCAGCATCCGGAAGCCGATGCCACCGGCGATCATCGTCGCGGCGCCAATGAGCAGGAACGAGGTCTCGGCGGCGCCGGTCTCGGCGAGCTCCTCCTTGGCCTGGCCCTGCTCGACCGGCTTCGAGCCGGCGGAGTCGGTGTCGGTGTTGTCGGCGCACTCGGCACCGCCGAGGTCGACGGTGCAGGTGCCGGCGTCGTCGCCGCCGGTGGCGGACCCGGCGGTGCCGCCCTGGTCGCCGCCGGTGCTGCCACCGTTGGTGGAGCCGCCCTGGTCACCGCCGTTGCTGCCGCCGGTGGCGGTGGAGCCACCGGAGTTGCCGCCGGAAGTGCCGTTGCCGCCGCTGTTGCCGCCGGAGTTGCCGTTCCCGCCGGAGTTGCCGCCGGAGTTGCCGCCGGAGTTGCCGTTGCCGCCGGAGTCGCCACCGCCGGTCACGGTGCCGCCACCGGTCGCCGTGCCACCCGTGGTCGTGTCACCGCCACCGGTCGCCGTGCCACCGCCGGTCGCCGTGCCACCGCCGGTCGCCGTGCCGCCACCGGTCGCCGTGCCACCCGTGGTCGTGTCACCGCCGCCCGTCGCCGTGCCACCGCCGGTCACGGTGCCGCCACCGGTCACCGTGCCACCCGTGGTCGTGTCGCCGCCACCGGTCACGGTGCCGCCACCGGTCACCGTGCCACCGGTGGTCGTGTCACCGCCGCCCGTCACGGTGCCGCCACCGGTCACCGTGCCACCCGTGGTCGTGTCACCGCCACCGGTCGCGGTGCCGCCACCCGCGGTCGTGCCACCGGCGATCTGACCGACGGTGTCGTTGCCGCCGTCCGTGCCGTCACCAATGCCGAGGCCGGCCTCCAGGCCGTTCTCGTCCGCCTCCGCCCGGACGCCGATACCGGCGACGTTGACGTCTATGCCGACCGCCGAGGCGGCGCCGGCCGCGGTCAGGGACGCTCCGGCCGCGATCACCGCGCCGGCTGCGATCCGCGCCACGCGGACCCGCGTCTTCTTGGTCATCTGCCTGCTACCCCCAGTAGCTGATTCGTCAGTGGAGCAGCGCTCGGGGCAGCGGACGCTGGGGGTCTTGCTCAGTTGCCCCCGATCACACGCGCCCCAGTCATGCGCATGCCGCGCGTCAGCTTTCCCAGTTTTCGTACAAGCGTCAAGGCGGTTGCGCGTGCGATGCCCGGAATGATCACACTTGCCTGGCCTGCAACGATGCAACTGTGACGTAAACGGCGAACACCGGCCTGCCATAGGCCGGTTTCCTTGTCGACAAAGCGAGGTGACGGCCAACGGGCCGCTTGCGTCAGCGAATTGGGCCGCGTACGCGAACGGCGCCGGACCGCCCGCTCGATGGGCTGTCCGGCGCCGGAACGCCGAGTGCTACTTCTCCTGCTGCTTCCGCCAGCGGATACCGGCCTCCAGGAAGCCGTCGATCTCACCGTCCAGCACCGACTGCGGGTTGCCGACCTCGAACTCCGTACGGAGGTCCTTGACCATCTGGTACGGGTGCAGGACGTACGAACGCATCTGGTTGCCCCAGGAGTTGCCGCCGTCGCCCTTGAGGGCGTCCATCTTGGCCTGCTCCTCCTGGCGGCGGCGCTCAAGGAGCTTGGCCTGGAGGACGTTCATCGCGCTCGCCTTGTTCTGGATCTGCGAGCGCTCGTTCTGGCAGGAGACCACGATGCCGGTCGGGATGTGCGTGATGCGCACGGCCGAGTCGGTGGTGTTGACGCCCTGACCGCCCGGACCGGAGGCGCGGTAGACGTCCACGCGCAGCTCGGACTCGTCGATCTCGACGTGGTCGGACTGCTCGACGACCGGCAGCACCTCGACGCCCGCGAAGGACGTCTGGCGGCGGCCCTGGTTGTCGAACGGGGAGATGCGGACCAGGCGGTGCGTGCCCTGCTCCACCGAAAGCGTGCCGTAGGCGTAGGGGGCCTTGACGACGAAGGTGGTCGACTTGATGCCGGCCTCTTCGGCGTACGACGTCTCGAAGACCTCCGTCGAGTACCCGTGCCGCTCGGCCCAGCGCAGGTACATGCGCTGGAGGCGCTCGGCGAAGTCGGAGGCGTCGACGCCACCGGCCTCCGCGCGGATGTTGACCAGCGCCTCGCGCTCGTCGTACTCGCCGGACAGGAGGGTGCGCACCTCCATCTCGTCGAGCGCCTTGCGGACGGAGGCCAGCTCCGCCTCGGCCTCGGCGAGGGTGTCCGGGTCGTCCATCTCCTCGGCGAGCTCGAAGAGGACGGCGAGGTCGTCGATGCGACTGCGCAGCGCCTCGGTCTTGCGCACCTCGGCCTGGAGGTGCGAGAGCTTGCTCGTGATCTTCTGCGCCGCCTCCGGGTCGTCCCACAGGGACGGGGCCGCGGCCTGCTCCTCGAGCACGGCGATGTCTGCCCTCATCCTGTCGAGGTCCAGGACGGCCTCGATCGACCCCATGGTCGAGGAGAGGGACTTCAGCTCTTCGGATACATCGACGACTGCCACGACACCAGCGTAACGGCTGCGTGCGACACCCCGGGCCCCCAGGCGGGCCCTAGGGCTGTGACGGGGCCGACTGCTTGGAGTCCTGGGGCGGGGCGCCCGGGTCGTCGTCGCTGGTCGCCACGTAGCCGCCGACCCCCGCGGCGGTGACGAGGGCGAGGGCGGCGATACCGAGGGTGAGGCGGCGCTTGCGGACGGTGCCGGACTTGTGGCGGGCGGAGCCGGGGCGGCGCCCGCCGGCCGGGCGGGGGGCGCGAGCGGTGCCGTGGGGACCGCCGGAGAGCTCGTCGGGGGCCGGGACGCGCATCGAGGTGTGGGTGTCCCGGTTGGAGTCGGTGGACGAGCCGGGGACCAGCGGGACGGCGGCCCGGCGCGGGGCGTTCGGGATGGTCGGGTAGGGGTCGTCCTCGTACGGCTCCGGGGCGGGCTCGGCGTCCGGCTCGTCGACGTCGAGCGGCGGCATGCCCGCGACGAGCGGGAGGAGGTCGTGCAGCCGGGCGGCGAGCTCGGAGGCGCGCAGCCGGGAGGCGGGCGCCTTGGCGAGGCACTGGACGATGAGCTGCCACAGCTCGTCCGGGATGCCGGGGAGCGGGACGACGGTCTCGGTGACGTGGCGGCGCAGGACGGCGCCGGGGTGGCCGCCGCCGAACGGCGTGAAGCCCGCGAGCAGCTCGTACAGCACCGTCGCCAGGGCGTAGATGTCGACCGCCGCGCGGGGCGGGAGCCCTTCGACGATCTCGGGGGCGACGTAGTCCGGCGTGCCGATCACGCGGGTGGACTTGGTGCGGCCCGGGGTGTCGATCAGTTTGGCGACGCCGAAGTCGGTGAGCAGGGCGGGGTGGGCGCCGCCGGGGCCGAGCGGCCCCTCCATGTCGAGCAGGATGTTCTCCGGCTTGACGTCGCGGTGGACGACCCCGGCGGCGTGCGCGGCCGCCAGGCCCTCGGCGACGTCCGCGA
The DNA here is from genome assembly GCF_055570965.1 of Streptomyces sp. NPDC031064. Classification (NCBI taxonomy): domain Bacteria; kingdom Bacillati; phylum Actinomycetota; class Actinomycetes; order Kitasatosporales; family Streptomycetaceae; genus Streptomyces; species Streptomyces sp. NPDC031064. The sequence goes on along the minus strand of NZ_JBVIGF010000008.1, from coordinate 26,720 downwards.
TGATGGCGACGGCCGCCTCGGGGGCGAGGCGGCGCTCGCGGTCCAGCCGGGTGCGCAGGTCGGTGCCGCGCACCAGGTCCATGACGAGCGCGAGGTCGTTGCCGTCGACGACCAGGTCGCGGACGGCCACCACGCGCGCGTGGTCCAGCCCGAGCAGGGCGGTGCGCTCCTGGACGAAGCGTCCGACGAGTTCCTGGTCGGAGGCCAGGTCCTCGCGCAACAGCTTGATGGCGACGGGGCCCTCCGGGCCCTCGCCGAGCCACACCGTTCCGGCGCTGCCCCGCCCCAGGATCTGGTGGGCCGTGTACCGGCTGCCGATTTTCCGTGCCAAGACTGCTCCCTCAGCGGCTGGCGTTCCCGACCAAGTTACGCGGGCGCGGGCGCCGGTATTCACCTCCGAGGGGAAATCACCCCTCGGAAGTCGACAAATCGGCAAGGTTGCCGCCCGGAGGCCGGGTCACTGCCCGGACGGTGTGCCGGTGCCGCCGGAGCCGCCGGTGCTGTCGCCGATCTCCGAGATCCACCGGGACACCGTCGACACGCCGTCGCTGATGGCCTGCCAGTAGCTCTTGCCCTCGGCGATCCAGTCCTGGAGCGGGGTCAGCTCCCAGATGAGCCAGCCCGCCACGACGAACAGCACGATCGTGAACAGGCAGCCCTTGAGGCAGCCGAGGCCCGGGATGCGCATCGGGTTGGCGCTGCGCTGCCGGGGCTGGCGCGGCTCGCGTGGCGGGCGCGGGGCCGGCTGCTGGGGCTGCTGGGGCTGCTGCGGCGGGTGCGGCTGGTGGCGCTGCGGCGGGTACTGCTGCTGCGGGGGCGGCGGCGCGTACTGCTGACGCTGCGGCGGGCGCTGCGGCGGCCTCTGCTGCTGGGGCTGCGGGGGGTACGGCTGCTGGTGCTGCGGGGGCTGCTGGCGCTGCGGGCGGCGGCGCAGGGGGTCCTGGCCCGGGTCGAGGTACTGGACCTGGGTCTGCTCGTTGCGGTCCCGGGCGGCGCGCAGTTGGGTCTGCCACGGGTGCGGCTCCTCCGGCTGCGGCGGGCCGTCGGGGCGCGGGGGTACGGGCGGCATGACCGCGGTCGGGTCGGCCGCGCCCGCGCTGTTGGTGGGCATCACGCTGGTGGCGGCGTTGGGGTCGTACTGGCCCGCGTTGCTCGGCAGCACCTGGGTCGGGTCGGCAGCGCCCGGGGTCTCCGGGACGTGCGCCGGTGCCGGGTCGGGGGCGAGCAGGGCGCCCACGCCCTCGGCGGCCTCGATCTGGGCGGGCGTGGCGTGCACGCCGATGCCGGAGGCGACGGTACGCAAGGCCCGGGCGAGGTTCTCGGCGCTCGGGCGGCGCTCCGGATCCTTGCTGAGGCAGCGCTCTATGACGGTCCACAGGGGGCCGGGAACGGTCGAGGGTCGCCGCGGCTCCTCGCTGAGGTGGCGGTGCAGCACCTCCAGCGCGGTGCCGCCGGCGAACGGCGGGCGGCCGGTGACCAGCTCGTACAGCAGGATGCCGGCGCCGTAGATGTCCACGGCCGAGGTCTGCGGGCGGCCCTCGGCGGACTCGGGCGCGACGTACGCGGGCGTGCCGACGAATTCGTGCGTACGGGTGAGGCCGGGGCTGTCCGCGAGGCGCGCGATGCCGAAGTCGGTGAGCATCGGGTGCATCTGGCCGTCGCGCTCGGCGAGCAGCACGTTGGCGGGCTTCAGGTCGCGGTGGACGACGCCGTCTGCGTGGCTGGCGGCGAGCGCGTCGGCGATCTGGGCGGTCAGCAGGGAGGCGGCCACCGGGCTGAGGGGGCCGTTCTCCCGGATGTACCGGTGCAGGTCCGGGCCGTCGACCAGGTCCATGACCAGGGCGAGGAGGTCGCCCTCGACGACGAGGTCGCGGGTGCGCACGATGTTCGGGTGCGTCAGGCGGAGCAGGACGGAGCGTTCCCGGAGGAACCGCATCACCACGTCCGCGTCGTTCGCGAGCTCCTCCTTGAGGACCTTGATCGCGACGGTCTCGCCGGGCTGGCCCGGTACGGCCGCCTCGGCGCCCGCGGTCTCCCGCTGGCGGGCTCGCCAGACGGTGCCCGTGGCGCCGCGTCCGAGCGGCTCCTCGAGCAGGTACTTGCTGCCTACCGGCCGCACGTCATGCGCTCCCTGGATCGTGGTCCTTGCCTGGCCCGTGCCTCCCTCTCGGGCCCGCCCGGGTGTCCGACCCACTGTAGTGCCGCGGAGCGGCTCACCGGCGGGTCGTCTTCCGGTCCCGTTCGACCCTGCAAGACGCGTTCGAAGGGGACACGGTTGCCAGGGTGACATGAGCTGCGCCGGTCCACATGGTCCCAAGCCGTACGCAAGCAGGCGTTTTCATGATCGGGTGCGACCGATCAAGATCATTTCTGCCCGGGTCGGCGACGGGCTGTCAGTGGCAGGTGGGAGGATGCCTCCAGCACGGCCCATCGCGGGGTCGGGAGCCTCGTGGTCCGTGCCGACCTGACCGGACGACGCGTCCGTGGCGGGTGGGGGGCGAGCGAGACCGGCCATCCCCCTTCCCTGCCGGGCGCGCCGCGCAGAAGGGACCGCTGACGGCGATGCAGATCCGGCTGACCGTCCTCGCGGCGCCGCCCGGCGGCCAGGCCGCCGGGCGAGCCTGTGACGTGCTTGTCACCGCCCCGGCCGGGACCGCGCTGGCCGCCGTCGCGGGCGGGCTGGCGGCCGCCGTGTCGGGCGCCGACTCCTCGGGCGCCGTCGTGTTGTACGCGGGCGGGGAGCGGCTGGACGTCCAGCGCCGTGTCCTGGGCGAGCCGCCGCTGGTGGACGGAGCGGTGCTCTCGCTCCAGGTGCCCGGCGAGGACCGGGCGCCGCTGGACGGCGGGGCCGCGCGGCTGCACGTCGTGGCCGGGCCGGACGCGGGCGGGGTCCACCTGCTGCACGCCGGCCAGATCCGCATCGGCCGCTCCGCCGACGCCGACGTCCCCCTCGACGACCCGGACGTCTCCCGGCTGCACGCCGCGGTCACCGTCACCGAGAGCGGCCGGATCACGGTCGCCGACCTGGGCTCCACGAACGGCACCACCCTGGACGGCGCCGAGGTCGGCACCCGCCCGGTCCGCCTGGCGCCGGGCGCGCTGCTGCGGCTGGGCGAGTCGTCGCTGCGGCTGACGGCGGGCCCGCCCCCGCCGGACGGTGCCCCGCTGCCGACCACCCCCGACGGCGAGGGCCACCTCCGGGTGCCCCGCGCGGGCGCGGCACCTCCCCGGGCGGAGGCCGCCCCGACGGTGGGCGCCCCCGCGACCGGCACGGTGGGCGCCCCTTCGGCCGGCACCCCCACGGTGGGCTCGACGGTGGGCGCCACGGCCGCCGGCACTCCCGCGACCGGCACCCCCACGGTGCGCTCGACGGCCGGCACCCCCGCGGCCGGCACCCCCGCCGGCGGGGCCTCTCACGCACGGCTGCCGCGCCAGGGCGCCACGGCCGCCGGCCCCGGCGGGGCGCCCACGGGCCCGGACGGCACCGCGCCGGCCGCCGCGCACGCCCCCGACGGCACCCCACCCACCGCCGCCCCGCCCACCGGAAGCGCGCCGCTCGCCACGTCGCCGCTCGGCGGCGTGCCCCATCAGGGCGGCAGCGCCCGGCAGGCCACCCCGCCCCGTGGCACCCCCGTGGGCACCGCCCCGCACGCGACCGCCGCAGAGCCGCCCGTCGGCGCCGGAGAACCACCCGCCCCGCCCACCCGCAAGCGGGGCATAGGCGCATGGGCGCGGCGGTTCGCGGGCGGTGGGCGGGGCGACGAGGCGGTGCACGCGCCGGAGGGGCCCGTCACGGCGGCGCTCGCGGGCGGGGCCGTCCGGGAGACCTGGCCCGACCCGGCGGCCGTGCTGCTCACCGCGCTCGGCCCGGGACCGCGCCTGTGGGAGCGGGGCCCCGGCCACCCGGAGGCGCTGGTCGTGCGGCTCGGCACCACCGACCGGGCCGACCTGGCCGCCGTGCCCGTCACGGTGGGGCTGCGCGAGGCCGGTTCCCTCGGGCTCGCCGGGCCCCGGTCGCGGCTGCTGGGCCTGACCCGCTCCGTCGTGGCGCAGCTCGCCGCGCTCCACGCGCCCGACGGCCTGGAGATCGTGCTGATCAGCGGCGCGGGCCGGAGCCGCGAGTGGAGCTGGCTCGGCTGGCTGCCGCACGTGCGCCCGGGCCACGGCCAGGACTGCCGGCTGCTCCTCGCGTACGACCGGGAGCAGGCCGCCGCCCGGGCCGCCGAGCTGACCCGGCGGCTGGACGACGGGCCGCTCGGCCCCGGTTGGGCGAGCGCCGACCGCAAGGCCGTCGCCCGGGCCGCCGAGGAGCACGACGCGGCGTACGGCACGCGCACGGTCGTGATCGTCGACGGCGACCCCGGCTCCGCCGCGCTGCGCGAGACGACCGCCCGGCTCGCCTCGGCGGGCGCGGCGGCCGGCATCCACCTCGTCTGCCTGGCCGAGACCCCGGCCGCCTCGCCGCTGTCGCCGGTCGCGGCGACGTACGAGACCGCGTGCGCCGCGTCCCTGGCGTTCCGCGAATGCGGGGCCGTCGCCCTGCTGTCGGGCGACGTGGCGACCGCGCTGCGCCTGATGCGTACGGCCGGCGGGCAGCCCGCCGGTCACGGCACCGTCGGCACGGTCGACGCGGTCTCGGCCGCCTGGGCCGAGCGGTTCGCGCGGGCGCTCGCCCCGCTGCGGGCGGACCGCGCCGAGGGCGCCGAAGCCGGGGGTGCCGTGGGAGCAGCGCCCCGCCCCGCCTCCGTACCGCTGCCCCCGTCGTCCCGGCTGCTGGACGAGCTGGGGCTGGCCCGGGCCACGCCCGCGTCCCTGATGGCCCGCTGGGCCTCGGCCCCGGACGGCACCGCCGTGCTGGGCACCGGCCCGCGCGGGCCCCTGGCCGTGGACCTCACCGCGGAAGGGCCCCACCTGCTGGTCGAGGGTCCGGCCGGCAGCGGCCGCACCGAGCTGCTGCGTACCGTCGCCGCGTCCCTGGCGGCCGCGTCCCGCCCCGACCGGCTGGGCCTGCTGCTCGTCGACGGCGCGGGCGGCGGGCGCGGCGAAGGGCTCGCGCCCTGCACGGAGCTGCCGCACGCCACCGAGCACCTGGTGGCCTCCGACCCGGTGCGGATGCGGGAGTTCGCCCAGGCGCTCGGGGCGGAGCTGAAGCGCCGCGCGGAGCTGCTCGGCCGGCAGGAGTTCACCGAGTGGCACACCCAGCGGGAGGTCGCCGACCGCATGGTCGGGCAGCGCCCGCCCGCCCCCGGCGACCTCGACACCCCGCCCTCCGGCACGCTGCGGCTGCGCCCTGCCGCCCGTACCGCCGAGGACGAGGTTCCGCCGCCGTTGCCGCGCCTGGTCGTCCTGGTCGACGACTACGACGCGCTGGTCGCGCCCGCGCTGGGCAGCCCGGGGCGTCCCGCGGCCGGTTCGGTGGTGCGGGCGCTGGAGGCCGTGGCGCGGGACGGCCACCGGCTGGGCGTGCACCTGGTGGCGGCGTCCGCCCGGCCGGACCGCACGGCCGACACGGAGCTGGCCCGCGCGGCGCGGCTGCGCGTGGTGCTGGACGCCCCGCCCGCCTCCCCCGGGCCGGACGTCCCGGCGCCGGGGCGCGGCCGGCTGGGGCATCCGGACGGCCGGGTGACGCCGTTCCAGGGCGGCCGGGTCACCGGGCGCATCCCCCGTACGGCGACGCAGCGGCCCACGGTGGTGCCGCTGGAGTGGGAGCGGATGGGCGACCCGCCGGCCCGCCGCCCGGTGCGGGAGCTGGGCAACGGCCCGACGGATCTGGCGCTGCTGGCCAGCGCACTGGAGCGGGCGGCCCGCTCGGTCGGGGCGACGCCGCTGCCCCCGCTCACCACGCCCCAGCACCAATGAGCGGGCGCTGACGGGACGTCACGACCGGATCACGATCCCCGAGTTGACACGGAAGGCGGTATTGCGACCCCCGTACGCCCGGCGTAGACCTGACGGACGGGACGCGTACGCGCACGGAAGAGACGGGGCAGTGATGCGCACAACTCTTCGGACACGCAGGACACGCTGGACACGCACGACCCGCAAGGCGCCCAGGGCCGCCGCCGCGCTGGCGGCCGCCTGTGCGCTCGCCCTCGCCGGCTGCGGCGACGGTGACGGCGGCGGGGGCGGCTCCGAGCCGGACAAGGACACCAGGACCGGTGGGGCGACCGTTCAGTTGCCCAAGCTGGACGGTCAGAAGGTCCAGGTCGTGGCGGTGTGGACGGGCCCGGAGCAGGAGGCGTTCACCAAGGTCCTCGACGAGTTCGAGAAGCGCACCGGGGCGGAGGTCGCGTACGTACCGACACAGGACGCGATGCTGAACTACATCGGTACGAAGATCGCGGGTGGTGCCCCGCCGGACGTCGCGATGCTCCAGCAGGTCGGAGCGCTCCACCAGGCCGTGGAGCGCAAGTGGGCCAAGCCGGCCGGCGCCGGGGCCAAGGCGCAGTTGGCCAAGAACTACTCCAAGGGCTGGCAGGACCTCGGGGCGGTGAACGGCACCCAGTACGGCGTGTACTTCAAGGCGGCCAACAAGTCGCTGATCTGGTACAACACGGCCGTCTTCGAGAACGCGGGCGTGTCGGAGCCGAAGACCTGGAAGGAGCTGCTCACCACGGCGGAGACGGTCTCGGCGTCCGGCGTGACGCCCTTCTCGGTCGGCGGCGCGGACGGCTGGACGCTGACGGACTGGTTCGAGAACGTCTACCTCTCGCAGGCCGGGCCGGAGAAGTACGACCAACTGGCCAAGCACGAGATCAAGTGGACCGACCCGTCCGTGAAGCAGGCCCTGACCACCCTCGCCGAGCTGTTCGGCAAGCCGAACCTGATCGCGGGCGGCGCGGCGGGCGCCCTCCAGACGGAGTTCCCGGCATCCGTCACGCAGACGTTCACCGGCGGCGACCAGCCGAAGGCCGGGATGGTCTTCGAGGGCGACTTCGTCTCGATCAACATCGCCCAGACCGAGGCGAAGATCGGCGAGGACGCGAAGGTGTTCCCGTTCCCGGCGGTGGGGTCCGAGGCGCCCGTGGTGACCGGCGGGGACGTGGCGGTCGCGCTGACCGACAAGCCCGCGACCCAGGCGCTGCTGACGTTCCTGGCGTCGCCGGACGCGGCGGCCATCTGGGCGGCCGAGGGCGGGTTCATCTCGCCCAACAAGTCGCTGGACCCGGCGGCGTACCCGAACGACGTCCAGCGCGGCATCGGCAAGGCGCTGATCGCGGCGGGCGACGACTTCCGCTTCGACATGTCGGACCAGATGCCGCAGTCGTTCGGCGGGACGCCCGGCAAGGGCGAGTGGAAGGCGCTCCAGGACTTCCTGAAGAACCCGAAGGACATCGCGGGTACGCAGGCGAGGCTGGAGGCCGACGCGGCCAAGGCGTTCAAGGGCCAGAGCTGACGCCATGGCGGCGCCGACAGCGGGGGGCGCGGCGAGCACGTCGCCGGCGCCCCCGGGTTCACGCAAGAGCGTCACCGGCACCCGCAAGCTCGTCGCGGCCGGCTTCCTGCTGCCCGCGCTGGTGCTGCTGGGCGCGCTCGTGGTCTACCCGATCGGGTACTCGCTCTACCGGTCCTTCTTCGACCAGGCCGGCAGCGGCTTCGCCGGGCTGGACAACTACGTCGAGATCTTCACCGACGACACGATCCTCACGGCCGTCAAGAACAACGCCGTCTGGGTCGTGGTCGCGCCGACCGTCGCCACCGCCCTCGGCCTGATCTTCGCGGTCCTGACGGAGCGGGTGCGGTGGGGTACGGCGTTCAAGCTGATCGTCTTCATGCCGATGGCGATCTCGATGCTGGCCGCCGGGATCATCTTCCGGCTGGTGTACGAGCAGGACCCGGACCGTGGCGTCGCCAACGCCGTCTGGGTGGGCGTGCACGACACGTTCGCCGAGACGGCCGGCTACCCCAAGGCGCGGCCGCTGGGCGTCCACCCGCTGAAGGCTGCGGGCGGCGGGGCGTTCATCACCAAGGAGCCGGTGCGGGCGGGGACGCCCGCCAGGCTGCCGCTGATCGGCGTGGCGCCCCCGGACATGCCGGGCGACGCCGAGCCGGCGAAGGCGCCGGAGCCGTCCGGCGACGCGGTGTCGGGCACGGCGTGGCTGGACTTCACCCGGGGCGGTGGCGGCACGTCCAACACCATCGACGCCAAGGAGCTGGGCCTGAAGGGCCTGAAGGTGGAGGCGGTGAAGGACGGCCGGGTCGTCGCCACGGCGACGGCGGCCGCCGACGGCACGTTCTCGCTGCCCGAGGAGGCGGACGGCGCGTATCTGCGGCTGCCGGAGAGCAATTTCCGGGAGCGGTACAACGGCGTGGACTGGCTCGGCCCGTCCCTGGTCACCCCGGCCATCATCGGCAGTTACGTCTGGATGTGGGCGGGCTTCGCGATGGTGCTGATCGCCGCCGGCCTGGCGAGCCTGCCGCGCGAGCTGCTGGAGGCGGCCCGGGTGGACGGCGCCAACGAGTGGCAGGTCTTCCGCCGCGTGACGGTCCCGCTGCTGGCGCCGGTCCTCGCGGTCGTCCTGGTCACCCTGATGATCAACGTCCTGAAGATCTTCGACCTGGTGTTCATCATCGCGCCCGGCTCGGTGCAGGACGACGCGAACGTGCTCGCGCTCCAGCTCTACCGCTCGTCGTTCGGCACGGACGCGCACCTCGGCGTGGGCAGCGCCATCTCGGTCCTGCTGCTGTTGCTGGTGATCCCGGTGATGTTCTTCAACATCCGGCGCATCCGGAAGGAGACCCGGCGATGAGCGAGCGGCCGAAGGCGTCGGTGGCGGCGCGGATCGCGGCGCGGACCGGTGGCGGGGTCATGCGGGTGTTCCTCGTGCTGGTCGCGCTGTTCTGGCTGATGCCCACCGTCGGCCTGCTGCTGTCCTCGCTGCGCGACCCGGCCGACATGAACGCGAGCGGCTGGTGGACGGTGTTCACGGCGCCCGCCCAGCTCACCGCCACCAACTACGCGAACATCCTGGAGAACGACACCATCACCGGTTCGCTGCTCTCCACGGTCCTGATCACCGTGCCGGCGACCGTCCTCGTCGTCGTGATCGGGTCGCTCGCCGGGTACGCCTTCGCGTGGATGGAGTTCCCGGGCCGGGACTGGTGGTTCCTGGTCGTGGTGGGGCTGCTGGTGGTGCCCGTGCAGGTGGCGCTCGTACCCGTGTCGAAGCTGTTCGGCGCGGTCGGGATCTTCGAGACGACGCTGGGCGTCGTGCTGTTCCACGTGGCGTTCGGCCTGCCGTTCGCGATCTTCCTGCTGCGCAACTTCTTCGCGGAGATCCCGCGCGAGCTGCTGGAGGCCGCCCGGCTGGACGGGGCGGGTGAGATCCGGCTGTTCACGCGGGTGGTCATGCCGCTCGGCGGCCCGGCCATCGCCTCGCTCGGCATCTTCCAGTTCCTGTGGGTGTGGAACGACATGCTGGTCGCGCTGATCTTCGCGGACTCCGAGTCGCCGCCGATCACGGTGGCGCTCCAGCAGCAGGTGCGGCAGTTCGGCAACAACGTGGACATCCTGGCGCCCGGCGCGTTCGTGTCGATGGTGATACCGCTCGCCGTCTTCTTCGCCTTCCAGCGGCAGTTCGTCTCCGGTGTGATGGCGGGTGCGGTCAAATGAGGTACGCGGCCGTCCCCCGTATGCCACGGCGGGCGTAACCCGGTCGGTTCATCCGACGTTCCCGGGCCATGCCCCGGTTCAGCGTCATCGTCCCCGCGTACAAGGTCCAGGCCTATCTGCACGAGTGCCTGGAGTCGGTGCTCTCCCAGTCCTTCGAGGACCTGGAGCTGATCGCCGTGGACGACTGTTCGCCCGACGGTTGCGGGGCGGTCATCGACGAGTTCGCCGCCCGCGACCGCCGGGTCGTCGCCGTGCACCTGTCCGAGAACGCCGGGCTGGGGCCCGCCCGCAACGCGGGGCTCGCCCGGGCGACCGGCGACTACATCGTCTTCCTGGACGGCGACGACACCTTCGTACCGGGCGCCCTCCAGGCCATCGCCGACCGCCTGAAGGAGACCGGCTCGCCCGATCTGCTGGTCTACGACTACGCCCGCGTCTACTGGTCGGGCGAGACGGTGCGCCACGAGTTCCGCAGCCACCTCTCCGAGGCCGGCCCGGCGCCCTTCCCGCTGACCGAGCGGCCGGGGCTGCTGAAGGTGCTGATGGTGGTGTGGAACAAGGCGTACAAGCGGGAGTTCGTCGAGCGGGAGGGGTTCACCTTCCCGCCCGGCTTCTACGAGGACACCCCCTGGACGTACCCGGCGCTGATGGCCGCCGGGTCGATCGCGACGCTCGACCGGGTCTGCGTCCACTACCGCCAGCGCCGCACCGGCTCGATCCTGCGGACCACCAGCCTGAGCCACTTCGACCTGTTCGAACAGTACGAGCGGGTCTTCGCGTTCATCGACTCCCGCCCCGAGCTGGCGCGCTGGCGGCCGGTGCTGTTCCGGCGCATGGCGGACCACTTCACGTCCGTGTTCTCGGCCCGGGGCCGGCTCCCGCGCGGCTCCCGCGCCGACTTCTTCCGCCGCGCCCGCCGCCACTACCGCCGCTTCCGCACGCGCGGCGCCACGCCCAAGTTCACCACCCGGCTGCGCCACGCCCTGGTCCGGCTCGGCAGCCACCGCACGTACCGCGCCATCACGGCCGCCCGCGCGCACCTGAAGCGGACCGGGCGGTACGCCTCCTCCAGCGCCCGGGCCCTGCGCGGCGCGCTGCTCCAGCTCCACTACAAGGTCCAGCTCTGCCTGCCGCTCCGCGAGGACCGGGCGGTGTTCGCCGCCTACTGGAACCGCGGCTACGCGTGCGGCCCGGCCGCCATCGAGGAGCGGGTGCGCGAGCTGGCCCCGCACGTGCGCACCGCGTGGGTGTGCGGGCCCGAGCACTTCCACACCGTGCCGCCCGCGACGCGCAGACTGCGCCCGGGGTCGGCCGCGTACTGGACGGCGCTGGCCCGCTCCAAGTACCTGGTGAACAACGTCAACTTCGACCGGCGGCTGGTCAAGCGGCGCGGCCAGCTCCTGATCCAGACCCAGCACGGCACACCGCTCAAGCACATGGGCCTGGACCTCCAGTACCGGCCGGCGGCCGCGCGGGACATGGACTTCGCGCAGTTGCTGCGCAACATCGACAAGTGGGACGCGGTGGTGTCCGCCAACCGGCACTCCAGCCTGGTGTGGGAGCGGGTCTACCCGGCCGCCTACCGCATGCTGGAGTTCGGCTCGCCGCGCAACGACGTCTTCCACCGGACCACCGCCGCCGAGGTCGCCCGGCTGCGCGAGTCGCTGCGCATCCCGGAGGGCCACACCGCGATCCTCTACGCCCCCACGCACCGCGATTACGTGCGCCCGCAGCCGCCGCTGGTGGACCTGGAGCGGCTGCTGCGGGCGCTCGGCCCCCGGTACGTGGTCCTCGCCCGCCCGCACCCCACGCACGGCGCGCCCTTCGCCGCGACGGGCAGCCCCCGGCTCATCGACGTGTCGGAGCATCCGTCCGTCGAGCAGCTCTGCCTGGCGTCCGACGCGCTGCTGACGGACTATTCGTCGCTGATGTTCGACTACGCGGTGCTCGACCGGCCGATCGTGGTGCACACCGAGGACTGGGCGGCGTACCAAGCGGCCCGTGGCACCTACTTCGACCTGCGGGCCTTCCCGCCCGGCGCGGTGGCCCGCACGCAGGACGAGCTGGTCGACATCTTCGCCTCCGGCCACTGGCGCGGCTCGCGCTCGGCGCAGTTGCGGGCCGCGTTCCGGGCGCGCTTCTGCCCGTACGACGACGGGTACGCGGCCGAGCGGGTGGTGCGGCACCTGTTCCTGGGCGAGGACCCGGGGGCCCTGCCGCCCGTCGTCCCGCTGGAGGAGCGCCGCCCGGCCCCGTCGCTGGGCGGGGCGGGGGCGGTCCTGTTCCCGGCGCCGCGCTAGCCCCCCGGCGCCCGCCGGCCTCCCGGCGCCGCGCTAGCGGGAGCCGATCAGCGCCTTGGCGGCCCGGCGCACGGGCCCCCGCTGCACCACGGGGCCCAGTAGCCTGCCCGCCACTCCCCCGGGCCGCCAGCGGAGCTGCAACCGCCCCGCCTCCCGCCCCTCCGGCTCGACCGTGACGCGGTGGCGCCCCGCCCCGGGCACCTCGAAGGGCGCGAAGTCCAGGGGCGCGAGCAGCACCCCGGTGTTGCCGGCGCGCCCGTCGGTCACCTCCAGCACGGGGTGCCGCACGCCATGGAAGCCGTGGGCGGGCAGCGGGGCGGCGGCCACGTCGAGCCGTACGGCGCCCTCGAAGACGCCCCGCCCCGCCGGGTCCATCCGCAGCGGCACGGTCAGCCGCCGCCCGCCCGGCGAGACGTGCACTCGCGCCGGCAGGGGGGCGAGCGGGAGGCGCCGCCCCGGGTCGTAGGTGCGCAGCCGCAGCTCGACGGCGCCGTCCTCGCCGCGCCCCACGCGGGTGATCTCGTGCCGGAACCGGGCGGATCCGAAGGGGCAGCCCACCAGGTCCAGTTCCGTCAGGTCGAGGTCGGCGCGGCCGGCCGGTGTGCGGGGCGGTTCGCTCCCCCAGTACGTACGCCCGTCGCCGTCCGTGACCGTGCGGCGGGGTCCGACGCCCTGGCCCAGCCCCCGGGCGGCGAGCCGGGCCTCCTCGTACCGCCCCTCGCGCAGCAGCCCCACCACGACCCGCTCGTCGCGCCGCATGCGCCCGAAGGCGGCGGCGGACAGTCCCGCCAGGTACGGGAGCACCTCGGCCGCGAACTCCTCGACCCATGCCGGTTCCCGGTAGGGCAGGTCACCGGCGTACAGGCGGAGGTCGTGGGAGAGGAACTTGTGGTCCTTCTCCTCGCGTACCGCCGCCGACACTCCCTGCTCGGCCAGGAAGTCGTCGATCAGCCGCGCGATCGTCACCCGGTCCCGCACGTTGGAGATCAGATGCCGCCGGTTGGAGATGGTCGCGGCGTCCGCCGCCGCATAGGGCGCGATGTACCAGCGGTAGACCGGTTCGGTGATGACGGTGAAGCAACGGGCGAGGGTGTAGGCGCGGGCGGAGAAGAGCTGGTCCTCGTAGTGGACGTCCTCGGGGAAGCGGAGGGCGTGCCGGTCCAGGAACTCCTTGCGGTACATCTTGTTGGTCGACAGCGGCTCGAACAGCAGCCGTGGCTCGTCCTCGATGCCCCGGACCGTGCGGCGCCGGGCGAAGAGGTGCGCCATCCACGGGGAGACGTCGCCCGTGTCGGTGCGCACGCGTTCCACCGCGCCCATCGCGAAGTCGACGTCCGCCTCGGCGTGCGCGGCGAGCAGCAGTTCGCAGGCGCGCGGCGGGAGTTCGTCGTCGCTGTCGAGGAACATCAGGTAGGGCGCGCGGGCGGTCTCCAGGGCACGGTTGCGGGGTGCGCCGCAGCCGCCGCTGTTGCGCTCCAGCCTCACCACCCGGATGCGGTCGTCGCGCTCGGCCAGCTCCGCCGCGACCTGCGGGGTGGCGTCGGTGGAGTGGTCGTCGCTGATGACGATCTCGATGTCCCGGTGGGTCTGGGCGCGTACGGAGGCGACGGCGCGCGGCAGCCGCTCGGCGTCGTTGTGGACGATGACGGTGACGGTCACGTCGGGGAAGGCGTTCATGGCCGCGCGGCCTCCTCGGGCGTGGGGGCGGGGGTACGCCGCTCCAGCGGCAGGACCGGCGGCAGGCTCTCCTCGCCCTCGCCGAGGAAGACGCGGCGTACGACCCGCTCGGCGGCGCGCCCGTCGTCGTACTCGCAAAAGCGCAGCCGGAAGTCGTGGCGCTGCTTCGCGGCCGCCTCGTCGCACCAGGTGCCGTCGCGGAGGATGCCGGTGAGCTCGTCCTGGCTGCGGGTGACGTGGCCGGGCGGCTCGGCGGTGATGTCGAAGTAGACGCCGCGCGTGGCGGTGTAGGTCTCCCAGTCGTCGGTGTGCAGCACGATGGGGCGGTCGAGGTTGGCGTAGTCGAACATGATCGACGAGTAGTCGGTGATCAGCGCGTCGGAGGCCAGGGCGAGTTCCTCGACGGGGTCGTAGCCGGTGACGTCCAGGACGCGGTCGTGGCGTACCGGCGCGGGCAGCCGGTCGTGGAAGTAGTGGCCGCGCACCAGCAGGACGGTGTCGTCGCCGAGGTCGTCGGCGAGCCGGGGCAGGTCGAGGCGGGGGGTCCAGCGGCTGCGGGCCTGGTAGTCGCGGTGCGTGGGGGCGTACAGCAGGGCGCGGTGGCCGGGCTCGATGCCGAGCTTGGCGCGGGCGGTGCGGACATCGGCGGCGGTGGCGCGGTAGTGGATATCGTTGCGGGGATAGCCGTAGTCGAGGGACCGGTATCCGGCGGGGTAGGCGCGCTGCCAGGTCTCGGTGGAGTGGCTGTTGGCGGACAGGCTGTAGTCCCAGCGGTCGACGCGCTCCAGCAGGGCTTCGAGGTTGAGGCCCTGGGCGGCGGCGGGGTGGTCGCGCTGGTCGACGCCCATGCGCTTGAGCGGGGTGCCGTGGTGCGTCTGGAGGTGGACGGCGCCGGGGCGTTTGACGACGCTGTTGGGGAAGTTGACGTTGTTGACGAGGTACTTGGCGCGGGCGAGGACGTCCCAGTAGCGGGGCGTGCCGGGCACGACGTGGTCGGTGCCGGGCGGCAGCAGCGGGACGCGGTCGGGGTCGGCGATCCAGACCTGGCGGATGTCGGGGGCCAGTTCGGCGAGTTCGGCGGCGATGGCGGCGGGGTTGCAGTGGACCCCGCGCCCCCAGTACGCGGAGAAGACGGCGAGGTCCTCGTCGATGCTCCGGCGCAGCCCGCGGCGGTAGCGGTGGCGGGCGCGGGCGGCGGTCACCTTCTCGGCGCGGGTGGCGGCCCCGGCCCGGACGGCGCGGCGCTTGTCGTTGGCGATGCGCAGCAGCCGGTAGGCGAGGTGGGCGCCGTGGCCGAGGAGGGCGTGGCGTACGCCGTCGAGGCCGCCGGGCCGCTGGTGGCCCTCGGGGCGGAAGCGGGCGGTGTGGCGGGCGGCGCGCCGGAAGTACTCGGTGAGGAGGGCGGGCGGCAGTTCGTCGCGCCGGGCGAGGGTGGCCAGGTAGTCGCCGACCATCAGGTCGTAGAGCCGGGTGCGGAGGGCGGTGGGCGCGGCGGCGGCGTGGGCGAGCTGGTGGAGGCGTTCGTACTGGCCGAAGGCGGCGAAGTGCTGCTCGGGTCCGGCGGCGCGCCGCTGGCTGGGGCGGTCCTTGTGGCGGATCAGGCCGACGGCGGTGGTGGCGGTGATCCGCCGGGCGAGGAGGAGGACGGCGTACGAGAGGTAGAGCTCGTCGTGGCCTTCGGTGCCGATCAGCTCGGGGTGTTCGGCCAGCAGCCGGGCGCTGATGAGGCGGTTGCCGAGGAGCGGCGCGGTGTCGAGGAGCGCGGGGCGGGCGGCGAGGGTGGTGGGGCCGGGAGTGGCGGCGAGGAGGTCGGCTCCGCCGCTGGGCACGGCGTCGTCCCACCAGTGGGCGTGGTGGTGGTCGAAGAGCAGCACGTCCGGCGGTGCCGGGAGGGCGCGGAGGCGGGCGCTGAGGCCGGCCGCCGCGCCGTCGGGAAGCCGGTCGATGGCGGGGTGCAGGAACTGGAGGTGGTCCCCGGTCGCGGCGTGGGCGGCGGCGGCCCGGGCGGCGGCGGCCGGGGCGCCGGGGGCGACGGGCACGAGGGTGACGCGCGGGTCGCGCAGCTCGTGGTGGGCGGCGAGCGCCCGGGCCGGGTCGTCGGTGTCGGGGACGGTGACGACGATGTCGAGGTCGGGCGGGGTCTGGGCGGTGACGCTGTCCAGGCAGGCGCGCAGCCGGCCGAGCGGGGCGGGGCCGGAGACGATGACGCTGAGTGTGGGCATGGGCGGGCGGTCCTTCTGGAGCTTGCAGAGGTGGATCGGTTGGGCGTCAGTTCCGTGGGCGTCAGTTCCGTTGGCCGAGGAAGACCGTCACCAGGCCGATCACCACCAGCAGCGAGCCGGCCCAGGTCCACACCGAGGTCCGCTCGTGCAGCAGCGTGGAGCCGGCCAGCACGATCAGCAGATAGCCGAGGGCGTTGAAGGGGTACGCGATCGACAGCGGAACCCGGGCGAGGGTGGACATCCAGGCGACGGCGGAGATCGCGAAGACGGTGAGGCCCAGCACCACCCAGGGGGTGGTCGCGGCGCGCACGGCCAGGGAGCCGCCGGCCCTCTCGGCGGCGGTCGCGGCGGCCTTCATGCCGTGCTTGAGCATGATCTGGCCGGCCGCCGAGGAGAACACCGCGAACAGCAGCAGCATCAGGCTGGGCAGGGTCAACGTCCGCCTCTTAGACGCCGAGGCGGTGGGTGGGCGCGTCCACGGGGACGAACTGACGGTTGAGGATGTCCTGGACATCGATGTGCTCCCCAGCGATGATCGTCCGCGCCGCATGCGGGGTGAGCAGTGCGACGTACTGGTAGCCGAAGAGGGTGGGCCGCAGCCGGGTGAGCACCTTCGACACGGCGCCGAGCACCCGGGAGACCGGTCCGCTCCCGAGCACGGACCAGAAGGGCGCGCCGGTGGCGCCGATGGACAGCACGTCGTACCCGGCGGCGCGCACGGTGCGGCGGAGGCTGGCCCGGCTGAAGAACCTCAGGTGCGTCTCGTCGAGGATGCCGCGCCGGTCGTAGTCGAAGATGCCGAGCGCGACGCGCAGCCGTGAGTACCAGTGGCCGAAGTTCGGCACGGACAGCAGCACGTGTCCGTCGGGGCGAAGTACGGCGCGCAGTTGGGCGAGGAGGCGTTCGGGGCGGGAGAGGTGTTCGACGACGTCGCCGGCGACGACGTAGTCGTACCCCTCGCCGATGCCCTCGGGCAGGCCCTCCTCCAGGTCGGCGAGGAAGAAGCCCCCGGAGCACTTCTCGCGGACGCCGTCGACCTCGACGCGGTCGATGCCGGTGACCGTGTGGCCGAGGGCTTCGAGGCGCTCGGCGAACGCGCCGCCGGAGCAGCCGACGTCGAGGACGCGGCCGGGCGGCAGGTCGCGCATCCGGTCCAGGATGACGGCGTGGGAGGAGCCGTCGCCCTCCTTGAAGGCGTACTCGACGGGCTTGGGGATCCACCCGCACGTCCCGAAGCCCTTCTTGGCCAGCCGGTATTCGAGGACGTCCTTGACGACGTCCTTGGCGTAGCGCATGCCGTTGACGTAGCAGATCTCGTCGCCGTAGTAGGTGGGGATGGGGATCTCGCGGATGCGCATCCCGGCGTCGGCCATCTGCACGATGATCTGGGTGTCGAAGTCGAAGGCGTCGGTGTTGCGCTCGATGGGCAGGCGCCGCAGGGCATCGACCTTGTAGGCACGGTAGCCGGAGTGGAACTCGGTCAGCTCCGATCCGAGCAGTCTGTTCTCCAGCCGGGTCAGGACGCGGTTGCCGAGCCATTTGTAGAGCGGCATGCCGCCTCGGAGGGCGTCGCGGGGCCGCATCATCCGGGACCCGAACACGGCGTCGCACTCGCCGCGTTCGAGGGGCTCGACCATCCGGGGCAGCAGTTCGGGGGCGTACTGCCCGTCGCCGTGCAGCAGGACGACGATGTCGAGTCCCCGCTCGGCGGCGAGCGCGTACCCGGCCTTCTGGTTGCCGCCGTACCCGAGGTTCTTGGTGTGCCGCATGACGACGGTCGGCGGCATCCCGTCGAGCTGGGACCAGCGGCAGCCGGCGGTGAAGGTCGCGTCATGACTGGCGTCGTCGAGGATCAGGATCTCGGCGATCCTCGGCCGGAAGTCGGCGGGGATGCGGTCGAGGGTCTTCTCCAGCGTCGTTTCCGCGTTGTACGCCACCACCAGGATGCCGATCCTGGGACTGGTCGCGCTGCTGCTGTGGCCTTCCGTCACGGGCTTCTCCACTCTCGCGGGGGGTCGGGGGCAGGTCAGTCGGTGGCGGGTGCCGGGGCGGGCCGGGCCGGGGGCGGTGCCGTCGCCTGGGCGGGCCGGCGTCCGGTGGCGACCGCGCGGTGGATGGCCGAGGCGACGCAGAGGGCCAGCACCGCCCAGCCCAGGGCGCCGAAGGCCATCTCCGTGTCCGTCCAGTGCACCGGCCGCTGGCCGGAGTAGACCGAGGCGGCGACGGCTCCGACGACGGCGCCGTACGCCACGCCCTGCCACAGGCCGACGACGAACAGCCCGGCCGCCGGCCACGCCAGGTACTGGACGCCCGACGCCGTGCTCAGCAACAGCAGCAGCCCGAGCGTGGTGGCGACGGCGAGCGGCGCGTCGGCCGGGCGCCGCCAGACCAGCCAGACGCCCACGGCCATGATCCCGGCGACGATCAGGAAGTGGCCGTCGCCGCGCAGCAGCGTGACGTACGACTCCGGGACGTCGGCCCAGCGGGCGAAGCGGACGATGCCCCAGAAGCTGAAGTTGCCGCCCGCGTACTCCAGGACGTTCGCCTTCAGCCCGCCCGGTACGGTCACCACGACCGGCCCCCACACGGTGAGGAACAGCGCGGCGAACCCGGCCGTGAACCGCAGCAGCACGGGGCGGCCGCCGGCGCGCCAGGCGGTGGCGAAGAGCAGCGGCACGGCGACGACCGGGATGAGCTTGACGCTGAAGCACAGCACCGCCGCGAGCCCCGCCACCACCGGCCTGCCCCGGTCGACCAGCAGGTACGCGGCGGCGAACGCGAACATCACGGCGACCGAGTCGGTGTTGCCGTGGTAGCCGGACGTGGCCACGAGCACCGGGCAGAGCGCCGCGCCGACCGCGCACCACACCGCCGTGCGCAGCGAAGTGGCCCGGCGCCGCACGATGGCGAACACCAGCAGCACGGTGACGAAGTCGGCGAGACACGCCGGGAAGCGGATCAGGGGCCGCCACGGCACGCCCTGCTGGGCCAGCCACTCCAGTCCCAGCAGCATCCAGCTCGCCAGCGGCGGGTGGTTGTAGACCGGCAGCCACGGCATCTGCTCGGCGTAGATCCGTACCGGGTCCGTCCGGGCGATGGCCCGTGCGAAACCCCAGAAGAACCGCACATCGGCCGGCCCGCGCGTGTTCGCCGCGAGCGCCACTTTCGACACGAACGCGACCGCCGCGACAGCGATGACGATGATCCGGGCTTTCCGTACATCCCAGGACAGGGACGACATTCGGACGTTCATGGTTGTCGAACGTAGCAATACCGACCACACCACGCGAAGCACCTATTAACACACTTAAGCCGCAATGCAGTTCACCGCGTGGGTGCTGAGTGGGCGTTATCGCGCCGGGGCGGCTTCGCCGAATCACACGTATGGCCCACGGCGGCACGTAATTCGTGGCGCTCAACTCTCGTTCACAACCTGCACCTTGTCCCCGTCAGTTGAGGCAGACAGGCAGGCCAGTGAAGTGAAAGCACTCGTCCTCTCGGGGGGCGCCGGTACCCGGCTGCGCCCCATTACGCACACGTCCGCCAAACAGCTCGTCCCCGTGGCCAACAAACCGGTGCTCTTCTACGGGCTCGAATCGATCGCCGCCGCCGGAATCCGCGAGGTCGGCATCATCGTCGCCCCCGACACCGCCGAGGAGATCCGGGCGGCCGTCGGCGACGGCTCGCGCTTCGGCCTCGTCGTCACCTACATCCCGCAGCACGCCCCGCTCGGCCTCGCCCACGCCGTGCTCATCGCCCGCGAGTTCCTCGGGGACGACGACTTCGTCATGTACCTCGGGGACAACTTCATCGTCGGGGGCATCACCGACCTGGTGGAGGAGTTCCGCGCCACCCGGCCCGCCGCGCAGATCCTGCTGACCAAGGTGCCCGACCCGCGCGCCTTCGGGGTCGCCGAGCTCGACGTCGACGGACGGGTGGCCAAGCTGGAGGAGAAGCCCGCCCACCCCCGCAGCGACCTGGCGCTCGTCGGGGTCTACCTCTTCACCCGCGCCGTGCACGAGGCGGTGCGCTCCATCGAGCCGTCCGCGCGGGGCGAGCTGGAGATCACCGACGCCATCCAGTGGCTCATCGACGAGCACCGCACCGTCAAGTCGACCGTCGTCTCCGGCTATTGGAAGGACACCGGCAACGTCGCCGACATGCTGGAGGTGAACCGGTCCGTCCTGGAGCTCCTCACCCCGCGCAACGAGGGGTCCGTCGACGACGCCACCGAGATCATCGGCCGTGTCCGCATCGGCGGCGGCGCCACCGTGCGCGGGTCGCGCATCGTCGGCCCGGTGATCATCGGCGCGGGCACGGTCGTGGAGAACTCCTACATCGGGCCGTCCACGTCCATCGCGGAGAACTGCCGGGTCACCGACAGCGAGATCGAGTACTCCATCGTGCTCAGCGGCTCGTCGCTGCTCGGCGTGGGGCGTGTCGAGGCGTCCCTCATCGGCCGTAACGTCGAGATCACCCCCGCCCCGCCCATCCCGGCCGCCCACCGCCTGGTGCTCGGCGATCACAGCAAGGTGCAGATCTCGGCATGAACACCGCCACCCGTGTCCTGGTGACCGGCGGAGCCGGCTTCATCGGCTCCCACTACGTCCGTACGCTGCTGGGCCCCTCGGGCCCCGGCGGCACGGAGGTCACCGTCCTCGACCGACTGACCTACGCGGGCAACCCCGCGAACCTGGACCCGGTGCGCGACCACCCCGGCTTCGCCTTCGTGCACGGCGACATCTGCGACCCGGTCCTGGTCGACAAGCTGGTGTCCGAGCACGACCAGATCGTCCACTTCGCCGCCGAGTCGCACGTCGACCGCTCGATCCTGGGCGCCGACGCCTTCGTACGCACCAATGTGCTGGGCACCCAGACGCTGCTGGACGCGGCTCTGCGGAACCGTATCTCCACCGTCGTCCAGATCTCCACGGACGAGGTGTACGGCTCGATCGACACGGGCTCGTGGACCGAGGAGGAGCCGCTGCGGCCCACCTCCCCGTACGCCGCGACCAAGGCGTCCGCCGACCTGATCGCCCTGTCCTACCACCGCACGCACGGCCTGGACGTGCGGGTGACGCGCTGCTCCAACAACTACGGGCACCACCACTTCCCGGAGAAGGTGATCCCCCTGTTCATCACCCGGCTCCTGGAGGGCGGCCGGGTGCCGCTGTACGGGGACGGCTCGCACGTGCGGGACTGGCTCCACATCGACGACCACGTGCGCGCCGTCGAACTCGTCCGCACCCGGGGCCGCGCGGGCGAGGTCTACAACGTCGGCGGCGGTACGGAGCTGTCCAACCGCGAGCTGACAAGCGCGCTGCTCGACGCGTGTCACGCCGACTGGTCGCGGGTGGACCACGTCGAGGACCGCAAGGGCCACGACCGGCGCTACTCGGTGGACTGGACGAAGATCCGCGACGAACTGGGCTACCGGCCCGGCAAGGACTTCGCGACGGGGCTGGCCGAGACCGTCGCCTGGTACGAGCGGAACCGTTCCTGGTGGCGGCCCCTGCTGGACCGGGCGGCGCTGTGACCTGGGTGGTGACCGGCGCGGGCGGGATGCTCGGGCGGGAGGTGCTGCGGTGTGCGGGGGACGGCGCGATCGGCCTGACGCGGCGGGACCTGGACGTGACGGACCGGGAGGCGGTCCTGGCCGCGCTGCGGGCGCTGCGCCCTTCCGTGGTCGTCAACTGCGCCGCCTGGACGGCGGTGGACGACGCCGAGTCCCGGGAGCCGGACGCCCTGGCGGTCAATGGGACGGCGGTGCGGCACCTGGCCGAGGCGTGCGCCCTCGTCGGCTGCGCCCTGGTGCACGTCTCCACCGACTACGTTTTCGACGGCCACGCGCGCGTGCCGTACGCCGAGACAGCGGTGCCCGGGCCGCGCACGGCGTACGGGCGCACCAAGCTGGCCGGTGAGCGGGCGGTCCTGGAACTCCTGCCCGAGCGGGGGTACGTGGTGCGCACGGCGTGGTTGTACGGGGCGGGCGGCGCCAACTTCGTACGGACGATGATCCGGCTGGAGGGGTCCCGGCCGTACGTGGACGTCGTGGACGACCAGCGCGGCCAGCCGACCTGGAGCGCCGACGTGGCCGGGCTGCTCGTCCGGCTCGTGGGCGCGCCCCCGGGCGTCTACCACGCCACCAACAGCGGGGACGGCACCTGGTACGACCTCGCCCGCGAGACGTTCCGCCTGCTGGGCGCGGACCCCGGGCGCGTCCGGCCCACCACGAGCGCCGCCCACCCCCGCCCGGCGCCCCGACCCGCGTACAGCGTGCTGGGCCACGCCCGTTGGCGGGAGGCGGACCTGCCGCCGCTGCGCGACTGGCGGGAGGCGCTGGCGGAGGGGTTCGGGGCGCTGGTGGCGGCCGGCCGGTAGCCGGTCAGCGGCGGGTCGCCGGGACGCGCGGCCCGGTCGCGCCGGGCGTGCCGGTGCGGAGCGCCGCGTACCACTGGGCGCACGACTCGTAGGACGGCAGCAGGCCCGCGCGTTCGGCTTCGGCGAGCGTGGGGGCGGAGGCGTCCTTCTCGGAGAGTACGGGGGTGAGGCCGGCCGGCCAGTCGATGGCGAGGTCCGGGTCGAGCGGGTGGACGCCGTGCTCGTGGGCGGGGGCGTAGCCGCTCGAGCAGAGGTAGACGACGGTGGCGTCGTCGGTGAGGGCCATGAACGCGTGGCCGAGCCCCTCGGCGAGGTGGACCGCCCGGTGGTCCCGGTCGTCGAGCCGGACGGCCTCCCAGGCCCGGTAGGTGGGCGAGCCGGTGCGGACGTCGACGATCACGTCCAGGACGGCGCCGCGCACGCAGGTGACGTACTTGGCCTGTCCCGGCGGTACGTCGGCGAAGTGCACGCCCCGCAGGGTGCCCCGCGCGGAGACCGAGCAGTTCGCCTGGGCGAGCCCGAGCCCGTATCCGGCCGCCTCGTGGAGCTCCGGCGCCCTGAACCACTCGTGGAAGCTGCCGCGGTTGTCCCGGAAGACCCGCGGCTCCATGACCCAGGCGCCTTCGATGCTCGTCTCACGCACGCGTGACCCACCGTCCTTTCGTGTCGGTGGGTTCAACCGCCCGGCGCCCCGGCCGTCACCGAAGACGCCGCCGAGCGGGTGACGGCCCTCAAGCCCTCAAGCCCTCAAGCCCTCAGGCTTTCAGCGCCGCGACCGCCGACGCCGCCAGGTCGTCGAGGTAGCCCTCGGGGAGCGGTGTGCGGACCACGACCAGGCGCCAGTAGAGCGGGCCGATGATCAGGTCCAGCGCCCGGTCGGGGTCGGCGCCCTCGGGCAGTTCGCCGCGCGCGACCGCGTCGCGGACGACCAGGGCGGCCACGCCCTGCTGGCCGTCCAGCAGGGCCGCCTTGATCGCGTCGGCGATCTCCGGGTGGCGGGCGGCCTCCACCAGGAGGTCCGGGATGACCTGGGAGGCGACCGGGTGGCGCAGCGCGTGCGCGGCGACCTCCAGCAGGGCGCGGACGTCCCCGTACAGCGAGCCGGTGGCGGGGGCCGGGAGGCCCTGGGCGGCGAACGCCGTCAGCAGGTCGAGGACGAGCGACAGCTTGGACTTCCAGCGCCGGTAGACGGCGGTCTTGCCGACGCCCGCGCGCCGGGCGATGCCTTCGATGGACATGCGGGCGAACCCGACGGCCGCCAGTTCCTCGAAGACGGCGGCCCGGATCGCTTCGGTGACGTCCTCCCGGAGGACGGCGGCTCCGGCGGGCTGCCGGCGGGGCGGCGGTGTGCTCATGCCCGGGATCATAGCGCCGGCCCGCGCGTCACGACGGGACGGTTGCGTTCCGACGTCTCATCGTCCTACTCTCCCCGTAGCGACGAAACGGGTCCGTTCCGTCGCTCATCCGCCCGCGCCGAGGGAGACCGCCCTGTGAGTACGCAGACACTCGCGCCACCACCGACGGAGCAGCACGAGGACCTCCGCGCGCTCGCCCTCCGGCACGGGCTCACCGTCAGCGGCGCACGGCCCTCCCTGCCCGAGTACACCCGGCAGCTCTGGTCGAGGCGGCACTTCATCACCGCCTTCGCGACCGCCAAGCTGACCGCCCAGTACAGCCAGGCGCGGCTCGGCCAGGTGTGGCAGGTGATGACCCCGCTGCTCAACGCGGCGGTCTACTACTTCATCTTCGGCGTGCTGATGAACACCCGGGACGGCGTGCCGGATTTCGTGCCGTTCCTGGTCACCGGCGTGTTCATCTGGACCTTCACGTCCAGCTCGATCATGACGGGCACGCGCGCGATCAGCGGCAACATCGGCCTCGTACGGGCCCTGCACTTCCCGCGCGCCAGCCTCCCCGTCGCGCTGGCCCTGCAACAGCTCCAGCAGCTCGTCTTCTCGCTGTGCGCGCTGGTCGTCATCCTGTTCTGCTTCGGCGTCACACCCGGCTGGTCCTGGCTGCTGGCGGTTCCGGCGCTGTTCCTCCAGTCGCTGTTCAACACGGGCGTGTCGCTGGTCATGGCGCGGCTCGCGGCCCGGACGCCCGACATCGCGCAGCTCATGCCGTTCCTGCTGCGGACGTGGATGTACGTGTCCGGCGTGATGTGGAGCGTCGAGCACGTCCTCGCGAACAACCACCTGCCGCACGCCGTGCTGCTGGCCCTGGAGTGCAACCCGGCCGCCGTGTACATCGACCTGGTGCGCTTCGCGCTCATCGACAGCTTCACCTCGGACCAGCTCCCGCCGCACGTCTGGGCCGT
Organism: Streptomyces sp. NPDC031064; assembly: GCF_055570965.1. Classification (NCBI taxonomy): domain Bacteria; kingdom Bacillati; phylum Actinomycetota; class Actinomycetes; order Kitasatosporales; family Streptomycetaceae; genus Streptomyces; species Streptomyces sp. NPDC031064. The sequence continues at coordinate 2,210 of NZ_JBVIGF010000008.1, read as the reverse complement.
GGCGGCCGGCTGGGCCCTACTGGCCGCCGTGGGCGGGTTCATCTGGTTCTGGAAGGCGGAGGAGACGTACGGCCGTGGCTGAAACGCATGCGGGGAAGCGGATTCCGACCGTCGTCGCGGACGGCGTGCACATCACGTACACGGTCCAGGGAGCCGGCCGGGCCGGCAAGGGCAGCGCGACGGCCGCGCTCGGCCGGATGCTGTCCCGGACGAAGGCGGCGCCCGGCACCCGGACGGTCCACGCCGTCAAGGGCGTCAGCTTCGCCGCGTACAAGGGCGAGGCGATCGGGCTGATCGGCTCCAACGGGTCGGGCAAGTCCACCCTGCTCAAGGCGGTCGCGGGCCTGCTGCCGACGAGCGAGGGCCGGATCTACACGCACGGACAGCCGTCCCTCCTGGGCGTGAACGCCGCCCTGATGGGCGATCTGACCGGCGAGCGCAACGTCATCCTGGGCGGGCTCGCGATGGGCATGTCGCGCGAGGAGATCCAGGAGCGGTACCAGGACATCGTCGACTTCTCGGGGATCAACGAGAAGGGTGACTTCATCTCGCTGCCGATGCGTACGTACTCCTCCGGCATGGGCGCCCGGCTGCGGTTCTCCATCGCCGCCGCCAAGTCCCACGACGTGCTGCTGATCGACGAGGCGCTGGCCACCGGCGACGCGAAGTTCCAGCGGCGCAGCCAGGAGCGCATCAGCGAGCTGCGGAAGCAGGCCGGGACGGTCTTCCTGGTCAGCCACAGCAACTCGGCGATCCGGCAGACGTGCGACCGGGCGATCTGGCTGGAGGCCGGACGGATGGTGATGGACGGCCCGGCGGGGGACGTCGTTGATGCGTATGAGGCACACACCAGGAAGAAATAGGGCATAGCGGGCTACAGTGCGCACCGATGACCATTTATCGGATCAGCGCACGCCGCACGCCAATCTTCACGGACCGGTCCTCAGCACTCCCGCTGGCCGCCGTGTGGGCCTTCACGCGCGCCGGGATGCTCGTGCTGCTGTGGCGCGACAGCCTCGGCATCGGCGGGATCGGCCGCGAGGTCTACCTGCTGTACCGGCACTGGTACCAGCAGCTCTCGCAGGGCACGTTCCCGCCCGACGACGTCACCTGGCAGTACCCGCCCGGCGCCGGGCTGGTGTTCCTGGCCCCGGGCCATGTGCCGGGGCTGACGTACTACCAGGCGTTCGTCGCCCTGACGCTGCTCGCCGACGCCCTCGTCACCTTCGCGCTCGCACGGGCCGGGACCAGCGGTGCCTGGCTGTGGGTGGCCGGCCTGCCGCTGCTGCTGCACCTGCCGCTGGCGCGGTACGACGTCCAGGTCACCGCCGTCGCGGTGCTCGGCCTGCTGGCCCTGCGCGGCGGGCACGCCCGGCTCGGCGGCACCCTGGCCGGGCTCGGGGCCATGGTGAAGGTGTGGCCCCTGCTCACCCTGCTGGGCACGCCGCGCGGGCACCTGACGCGCCGGGCGTGGGCGGCGGCGCTGGTGGCGGCGGGCGCGCTGTTCACCGTCCTGGCGCTCGGGTTCTCGCACACCCTGGACTTCGCCCGCCAGCAGGGCAGCCGGGGCGTGCAGATCGAGTCGGTCGGCGGCACCGCGCTGTCGCTGGCGAAGCTGTTCGGGTGGTGGCCCGGCGAGGTCCGCTACCGGTACGGGGCCTTCGAGCTGGCCGGGCCGTACGCCTCCAGCGTGGCCCACTTCGCGCTGGTGCTGACCGCGCTCGCCTTCTGCTGGCTGCTGCTGTGGCGGGTGCGGTCGTGGGAGTGGAGCGCGGCGACTCCGGTGGACGCCGCCCTCACCGCCGTGCTGCTGTTCACCGTGACCAGCCGGGTGATCAGCCCCCAGTACATGGTGTGGCTGCTGGGGCTCGGCGCGGTCTGCCTGACGTGCCGGGAGACCAGCCAGCGCACGGTGGCGCTGCTGCTGGTGCCGGCGGCGGCGCTCAGCGCGCTGGCGTACCCCGTGCTGTACGAGGACGTCATCGCCGTGACGCCGGTCGGCTGCGCGGTGGTGGCGCTGCGCAACGGGCTGCTGGTGGCGGCCGCGCTGCTGTCGTGCCGGCAGTTGTGGGCGGCGACGGTGCCGGGACCGCCCTCGCTCAAGGGGCTGTGAGACGCGGGGGGGGGGGGGGGGGGGGGGGGGGGGGGGGGGGGGGGGGGGGGGGGGGGGGGGGGGGGGGGGGGGGGGGGGGGGGGGGGGGGGGGGGGGG
>NZ_JBVIGF010000007.1:458631-500807 GCF_055570965.1 Streptomyces sp. NPDC031064 | reverse complement strand
CGCCCGGTTACATTCCGAACCCGGAAGCTAAGCCTTTCAGCGCCGATGGTACTGCAGGGGGGACCCTGTGGGAGAGTAGGACGCCGCCGAACAATCTTTGAAGGACCCTTGGTCCCAGCGTTCATGCTGGGACCAAGGGTCCTTTTTGTTTTTGCTTGATCTTTTCTCGAAGCGCGTCGGGCGCCCGGCTGCGCGAGAATGACTGCGGTACCCGAAGACAGGAGCCATAGCCATGTCCACCAACTCCCCCGACGATCGTCCGGAGCGCGAGCCGCGTCGTAGGGACGGTGGTGAGCGGGGCGGCTTCCGTGGGCCGCGTCGCGACGACAACCGTGGCGGTGGCGGCGGGTTCCGTCGTGACCGTGACGACCGTGGCGGTCGCCCGGCCGGCGGCGGTGGCGGCTTCCGTCGTGACGATCGGCGCGACGATCGGCGCGACGACCGTGGCGGGTTCCGTAGGGACGACCGCCGTGATGACCGTGGTGGATTCCGCCGCGATGACCGCCGCGATGACCGCCGGGACGATCGGCGTGACGACCGGGGTGGGTTCCGTCGGGACGACCGTCGGGATGACCGGGGTGGATTCCCGCGTGACGACCGTGGGTTCCGTCGGGACGACCGGGGCGGGTTCCCGCGTGACGACCGCGCGCCTCGCCGGGACGACCGTGGTGGCCGTCCGGCGGCCGGCGGTGGGGGTTTCCGGCGCGATGACCGGGACCGGGACCGTGGCGGCTTCCGGCGTGACGACAACCGGGGCGGCGGTGGCTTCCGCAGGGATGACCGCCGCGACGATCGTGGCGGGTTCCGCCGGGATGACCGCCGGGATGACCGCCGGGACGATCGGCGTGACGACCGTGGTGGGTTCCGGCGCGACGACCGTCGGGATGACCGGGGCGGTTTCCCGCGCGACGACCGTGGGTTCCGTCGGGACGACCGCCGGGACGACCGGGGCGGTTTCCCCCGCGACGAGCGGGCGCCTCGGCGGGACGACCGGCGGGACGACCGTGGTGGGTTCCGTCGGGACGACCGCCGGGATGACCGGGCGCGTGGGCCTCGGCGTGATGACCGTGACCGGGGTGGGTACCGCGGGCGGGACGACCGCGGTGGGTTCCGCGGGCGGGACGACCGGGATCGGCGTGACCGGGAGCGGGAGCCCATCAAGCGGCTGCCCATTCCGCCGGAGGTCACCGGTGACGAGATCGACAAGGACGTCCGGCAGGAGCTGATGAGCCTGCCGAAGACGCTGGCCGAGGACGTCGCCAGGAACCTGGTGATGGTGGCCAAGCTCATCGACGAGGAGCCGGAGAAGGCGTACGCGTACTCGCGCATCGCGCTGCGGCTTGCCTCGCGCGTGGCCGCCGTCCGGGAGGCCGCCGGCTTCGCCGCGTACGCGACGCAGAAGTACGCGGAGGCGCTGGCCGAGTTCCGGGCCGCCCGGCGGATGACCGGGAGCGTGGAGCTCTGGCCCGTCATGGCGGACTGCGAGCGCGGTCTGGGGCGGCCTGAGCGGGCGCTGGCGATGGCCGGTGAGCCCGAGGTGCAGAAGCTGGACAAGGCCGGCCAGGTCGAGATGCGGCTGGTCGCCGCTGGGGCGCGCAGGGACATGGGGCAGCTCGACGCCGCGATCGTGACCCTTCAGAGCCCGGAGCTGGCGTCCAGCTCCGTACAGCCGTGGACGGCGCGGCTGCGGTACGCGTACGCCGACGCCCTGCTGGAGGCGGGGCGTGAGGACGAGGCGCGGGAGTGGTTCGCCAAGGCGCTGGAGGCGGACAAGGACGGTTCGACCGACGCCTCCGACCGGCTGGCGGAGCTTGACGGCGTCGAGTTCGTCGACGCCGCCGTGGAGGACGGGGAGGAAGTCGAGGCGGACGACGAGTCGCGCGACTGACTGACGTGAGAAGGGGCGGTACCCTCGCGGGTGCCGCCCCTTTCGTCTGTCTGCGTCAGTCGACGTCCAGGCTGCGCAGCACCAGGCCCGTGGCGGGCTTGGGGCCGAAGGAGGTCGACTTGCGGGGCATCGTGACGCCCTGGCGGGCCAGGTCGCGGACGACTTCCTCGCGTACCGGGTGCATCAGGACCGCCGTGCCGCCGCGGCGTCCGGCCTGGGCGACGGCGGCCTCGGCGTCGTGGATGTAGGTGATGTCCTCGGGGGTGTCGGGGACGCGCCAGATGTCGTCGATGAGCGAGGCGTGCAGGACGGTGGCGTCGAGCGTGCGCCAGGCCTCCGGGCGGTTGGCGGGGACCGTACGGGCGAGGAGGTCAGGGGCGGGGCGGTCGATGAGGTGGAAGGGGCCGGTGCCGCCGCCGGTGAGGAGGAAGGCGTTGCCCTCCGAGGCGGCGTCGGCGAGGGCGTCCAGGGCGGCCGGGAGGGGGCCGTCGACCGTGCGGACGCGGAAGGTGTCGTCCAGGGCGGCGAGCGCGTCGGCGACCGGGAGGCGGTTGAGGAGCCGGTGGATGGCGCGGACCTGGAGCGGGTAGCGGGCCGTGTCGATGAGGAGGACGAGGCCGTAGTTCCAGGGGCCCGGCGTGGGGTGTTCCTCGCGGAGGCGCAGGTAGGTGGCCCAGCGGTGGTGGCCGTCGGCGATCAGTGCCTGGTGCCGGCCGAGGTCGTCGGCGACCTCGGCCAGGGCGGCCGGGTCGGTGACGGACCAGAGCCGGTGACTGATGCCGTCCTCGGTGGTCGTGGCGAGGAGGGGCGCGCGGAGGACGGTGCGCTCGATGACGGCGGTGGCGCCGGTGGCGGTGCCGTTGCCCCGGTAGGTGAGGAGCAGCGGGTCGAGGTTGGCCGCCGTCGTGCGCATGAGGGAGGCGCGGTCCTCGACGACGTGCGGTATGACGTCCTCGTGGGGCAGGACGATGCCCTCGGCGGGGGTGGTGAGTTCCAGGGCCCCGATGAGGCCGCGCTGGAGGAGGTCGCCCTTGCGCTGCTCGTACACGTAGAGCGCGGGCTCGGCGTCGGCGGCGAGGACGCCGTCGGAGAGCCAGGCGTGGAGGGTGTCGGCGGCCTGGCGGTGGCGGGCCTCGGTGGTGGCCGCTTGCGGCAGGATCAGCCGGACGATGTTGTGCGGGTCGGCCGACTCCAGGTGGTGGACACCGTCGGGCCGTACGACGACGTCGTACGGCGGTGAGGTCACCGCGGCAAGGCTCCCGACCCGTTCGGGGACATAGCGCAGCCCGCGGAAAGGTGTCAGGTGCAGACCGCCGTTGGCCGCAGAACCTGTGGTGTTCATCCCTGCATCGTATGTGGATCGAGGGTATGAGCGATGATCGGGGCATCGGCTTTCGTGAGCGAGGAGTTCGGGACATGGGGCAGCGGGGCAGGAACCGGCCGGGTGGCAGTGCGCGCGCGCTGAGCGAGGCGTACGACACGGCGCTGCTCGATCTGGACGGGGTGGTGTACGCGGGCGGGGAGGCGATCCCGTACGCGGTGGAGGCGCTGGGGGTGGCCCGTGACGGCGGGATGCACCTGGCGTACGTCACCAACAACGCGCTGCGGACGCCGCACGCGGTCGCCGCGCACCTGACGGAGCTGGGGGTGCCGGCCGAGCCGTCCGATGTGATCACCTCGGCGCAGGCGGTGGCGCGGATGATCGCCGAGCAGCTCCCGCGGGGCTCGCGGGTGCTGGTGGTCGGCGGTGAGGGGCTGCGGGTCGCGCTGCGTGAGCGCGGGCTGGAGCCGGTGGAGTCGGCCGATGACGACCCGGCGGCCGTGGTGCAGGGGTACGGGGGGCCGGAGCTGCCGTGGGGGCGGTTCGCTGAGGCGTCGTACGCCATCGCGCGCGGGGTGCCGTGGTTCGCGTCCAACACCGATCTGACGATCCCGAGCGGGCGGGGCATCGCTCCGGGGAACGGGGCGGCGGTGGAGGTGGTGCGGATCGCGACGGGTGCCGAGCCGCAGGTGGCGGGCAAGCCGCTGCCGCCGATGCACCGGGAGACGATCCTGCGGACGGGTGCGCAGCGGCCGCTGGTGGTGGGGGACCGGCTGGACACCGACATCGAGGGGGCGTTCAACGGGGGTGTGGACTCGCTGCTGGTCCTGACCGGGGTGACGGACGCGGCCGGGTTGCTGGCCGCCGTGCCGCAGCACCGGCCGACGTACGTGGACGCCGATCTTCGGGGCCTGCTGACCGGGCAGCCGGAGGTGGCCGGGTCGGCGGAGTCCGGCTTCGGGTGCGGCGGGTGGACGGCGTCGGTGAGGGGTGAGGCGTTGGCGCTGGAGGGGGACGGCGACGTCATCGACGGGCTGCGGGCGCTGTGCGCGGCGGCGTGGACGTGCGCCGGGGACGGTTCGTGCGCGCTGGACGCGGGGAAGGCGCTGGCCCGGCTGGGGTGGTGAGGGCCGGCGGTCCGCCTGCGTAGGGCAGGGAAAGGTAGGCTAACCTAACCGGGTGTTGATCGACAGTCCTCCCGAACAGAGCGCGGATCCGACAGCCGCAGCCGAGCCGGCCCGGGGCCGACGCCGTGCGGCGCGCGCGGCGGGGCTGCTGGTCTCCGTCGGTGTCCTGCTGCTGATCTGTGTCGCGAGCATCATGATCGGGGCCAAGCCGGTCCCGCTCGGCGATGTGTGGCACGGCCTGTTCCACAACTCCGGTACGGGCAACGACGTCCTCATCCAGGACCTGCGGGTGCCCCGGACCGTCCTCGGAGTGATCGTCGGTGTCGCGCTGGGCCTGTCCGGCGCGGTGATGCAGGCCCTCACGCGCAACCCGCTCGCCGAACCCGGCCTGTTGGGCGTGAACGCGGGCGCCTCGGCCGCCGTCGTGACCGCCATCAGCTTCCTGGGCGTCACCTCGCTGACCGGCTACGTGTGGTTCGCGTTCCTGGGCGCCGCCGTCGTGTCCGTGGTGGTGTACGTGCTCGGCGGCAGCCGGAGCGCCACCCCGGTACGGCTCGCGCTCGCGGGCACGGCGGCGACGGCCGCGCTGTACGGGTACGTCAACGCCGTGCAGTTGCTGGACTCCGCCGCCCTGGACCGGCTGCGCTTCTGGACCGTCGGCTCGCTGGCCAACGCCGACATGGCGACGATCCGCAGCGTGGCGCCGTTCATCGGCGTGGGCGTCGTCCTCGCGCTGCTGATCGCGCGGCCGCTCAACGCCATGGAGATGGGCGACGACACCGCCCGCGCGCTGGGCGCGCACCTGAACCGGACGCGCGCCCTCGGCATGGTGTCGGTGACGCTGCTGTGCGGCGCCGCGACCGCCGCGTGCGGCCCGATCGTCTTCGTCGGCCTGATGGTCCCGTACCTCGTGCGTGCCCTGACCGGCCCCGACATGCGGTGGATCCTGCCGTACGCGGCGGTGCTCTCGCCCGTGTTGCTGCTGGGCTCCGACGTGCTGGGGCGGGTCGTGGCCCGGCCCTCCGAACTCCAGGTCGGTATCGTGACCGCGCTCGTCGGCGGGCCCGTCTTCATCCACCTCGTACGCCGCAAGAGGATGGCCCAGTTGTGACCGCACGTACCGTGAAGGCCATCCGTACGCCCGGGGGCCTGTCCGTCCGCTACGAGCCGCGCGCGGCCGTCGTCGTGCTGCTGCTGGCGGTGGTGACCCTGGCGGCCGGCGTCGTCCTGATCGGCAGCGGCGACTTCCCGATCGAGCCCGGCGACGTCGTCGCCACGCTGCTGGGCAACGGCACCATGGCGCAGGAGTTCATCGTCCAGGACCTGCGGCTGCCGCGCGTGCTGGTCGCTGTCCTCGTGGGCGCGTCGCTGGGCCTGGGCGGAGCCGTCTTCCAGTCCGTCTCGCGCAACCCGCTGGGCAGCCCGGACATCATCGGTTTCGGGCAGGGCGCCACGGTCGGCGCGCTGAGCGTGATCGTGCTCTTCGGGGGCAGCGCCACGGCCGTGGCGGGAGGCGCCGTCGTGGGCGGTGTGGTGACCGGCGTACTGATCTACCTGCTGGCCTGGAAGCGGGGCGTGCACGGCTTCCGGCTGGTGCTCATCGGCATCGGCGCGGCGGCGATCCTGACCGCCGTCATCCACTACCTGATCACCAAGGCGAACCTGATCGACGCCACCCGTGCCGTGCTGTGGATGACCGGCACCCTCGACGGCCGTGACTGGGCCCAGTTCTGGCCGCTGCTCGCCGTGTGCGCCGTGCTCGTGCCGCTGGTGCTGGGGTACGGGCGGCCGCTGCGGATGCTGGAGATGGGCGACGACGCCGCGTACGCGCTCGGGGTGAAGGTGGAGAAGACGCGCCTGGTGCTGATGGGGTCGGCGGTACTGCTGGTGTCCGTCGCCACGGCCGCCGCCGGCCCGATCACCTTCGTCGCACTGAGCGCTCCGCAGCTCGCCCGCCGGCTCACCCGCGCGCCCGGCCCCAACCTCGCCGCCTCCGCCCTCATGGGCGCCGCGCTGCTGCTCGTCGCCGACTGGACCGCCACCAACGCGTTCGGCGAGCGGGAGCTGCCGGTGGGCGTGGTGACCGGCGTGGTCGGCGGCGTGTACCTGCTGTGGCTGCTGGTGACCGAGCGCAAGGCAGGCCGCATATGACCCCCGCCTCCGTGAACCCCGCGAACCCCGTGAACCCCGCGAACCCCGTGAACGACGAGAAGAACGCCAGGAGTACGTCCATGCAGCAGCGCCTGAGCGCGGAGGCGGTCACCCTCGCCTACGAGCAGCGGATCATCGCCCGTGACCTCTCGGTCGAGATACCCGACAATTCGTTCACGGTGATCGTCGGCCCGAACGCGTGCGGCAAGTCGACGCTGCTGCGGGCCCTGTCGCGGATGCTGAAGCCGACGGCGGGGCGGGTGCTGCTGGACGGCCGGGCCATCCACTCGATGCCCGCCAAGAAGGTGGCCAGGACGCTGGGCCTGCTGCCGCAGTCCTCCATCGCGCCCGACGGCATCACCGTCGCGGACCTCGTCGCACGCGGCCGCTACCCGCACCAGGGCCTGCTGCGCCAGTGGTCCCCGGAGGACGAGCGGATCGTCAGTGAGTCGATGGACGCGACGGGCGTGGGCGAGCTGGGCGACCGGTACGTCGACGAGCTGTCGGGCGGACAGCGCCAGCGCGTGTGGATCGCCATGGCCCTCGCCCAGCAGACCCCGCTGCTGCTGCTCGACGAGCCGACGACGTACCTCGACATCCAGCACCAGATCGACGTGCTCGACCTGTGCGCCGAGCTGCACGAGACCCAGGGCCGCACCCTGGTCGCCGTCCTGCACGACCTGAACCACGCGGCCCGGTACGCCACGCACCTCATCGCCGTACGGGACGGGGAGATCGTCGCGGAGGGCCCGCCGTCCGAGGTGGTCACCGCCGAGCTGGTCGAGCGCGTCTTCGGGCTGCGCTGCCAGGTCATCGACGACCCCGAGACGGGTACGCCGCTGGTCGTACCCGCGTCCAGGCAGGCCCGGTCGCGCGGGTCACGGCCGGCCGCGGCGGGGGCTGGGGCTGTGGCGGGGAGTGCGGCTGTGGCGGCGGGGAGCGCGGCTGCGGCGGGGGAGCAGGGGCTCAGCGGGTGAGCAGCGGCGAGTAGCGGGCTCGGGACGGGGGGCTGGGTGGCCTGGGCTGGGGTGGAGTGGGCTGGGGTGGAGTGGGGCTGGTTACCCGGTCCGGGATGGGTCGGGTGCACGGGCTTGGGGCGCTTGGGTTCCGGTCGAAGGTGGATCGGGCGCCAGCGCTCGGCCACCGGGGGGTGCGCTACAGGAGGGACCTCAGGCGGAGGAGGTCGCGGAAGCCCGCCTCCAGCCTGATCCGGCCCGATGCCCACGCCTTCGCGAAGTTCAGCTCGCCGTCCACCAGCGCCACCAGGTCGTCGCCGGCCATGGCCAGCCGGATTTCGGCCTTCTCGCGGGGCGGGCCGTCCAGCCGGTCCCGCACCTCGATCCGGCCGCCCACCAGGCGGCCCGTGAAGGTGCTGTCCAGGTCGGTGATGTGGCAGCTCAGGGTGCGGTCGAGCGCCGCGGCGCTGCGCACCTCGCCGTTCGCGTGCCGGAGGTTGTCGGAGAGTCTGTCGAGTGCGCTGCGGCACTCCTCGATCGTGGCCATCGTGACCGACCGTACCGCAGCCCTTCGCGGTAGCGTCTGGGCATGAGCGACGTGATGCCCGAGATCCCCGACATCCAGGAAGGTGCCGGGGACCGGACCGTGGAGTCCCGCGAACCGGCCGCGCCCGCGCCCCTCGGCGTCGAGCGGGTGCCGACCGGGCACCCCCGGGTGGACGCGGCTCTGGAGCGGCTCAGTGACGCCGACCACCTCCCGGCGGACGGGCACGTGGAGGTGTACGAGGATGTACACCGGGGGCTGCGGGAGGCGCTGGCCGCGCTCGACGCGGGCCCCCAGCCTTCGCCTTCGTACGAACACAGGAGCTGAACCGAACGTGGCAGGAGTCGCACGCCGCCGTCTCGACGCCGAGCTGGTACGCCGGAAGCTGGCCCGCTCGCGGGAGCACGCGAGCCAGCTCATCGCGGCGGGGCGGGTGACCGTCGGCGGCACCACCGCCACCAAGGCCGCCACCCAGGTCGAGACCGCCGCGGCCATCGTGGTCGCGCAGGACGACGCCGACCCCGACTACGTCTCGCGCGGCGGCCACAAGCTCGCGGGGGCGCTGGCGGCGTTCGTCCCGCGCGGGCTGAAGGTCGAGGGCCGGCGGGCGCTGGACGCGGGCGCGTCCACGGGCGGGTTCACCGACGTCCTGCTGCGCGCCGGAGCCGCGCACGTGGTGGCCGTCGACGTCGGCTACGGGCAGCTCGCCTGGTCGCTCCAGAGCGATGAACGCGTGACCGTCAAGGACCGTACGAATGTGCGTGAGCTGACCCTGGACGCGATCGACGGAGAGCCGGTGGACCTGGTGGTGGGCGACCTGTCGTTCATCCCGCTGGGGCTGGTACTGCCCGCCCTGGCGGGCGTCTCGGCGCCCGACGCCGACCTGGTGCTGATGGTGAAGCCGCAGTTCGAGGTGGGCAAGGAACGGCTCGGCAGCGGCGGGGTCGTCCGCAGCCCCGAGCTGCGCGCCGAAGCGGTGCGCAACGTGGCGCGGCAGGCCGGCGAACTCGGGCTCGGCGTGCTGGGCGTCACCGCCAGTCCGCTGCCCGGCCCGTCCGGCAACGTCGAGTACTTTCTGTGGCTGCGGGCGGGCGCGCCCGCGCTGGATCCGGCGGATGTGGAACGCGCCGTGGCGGAGGGACCTCGTTGAGTTCATCGACAGCGCTTACGACGACTGCTGCACCCCGCACCGTCTTCCTGCTCGCGCACACCGGCCGGCCGGCGGCGGTCCGCAGCGCCGAGCTGGTCGTGCTCGGGCTCCTGCGCAGCGGCATCGGCGTGCGCGTCCTGGCCGCCGAGGCGGCCGACCTGCCGCTGCCGTCGGCGGTCGAGACGGTGCCGGAGGCGTCGCCCGACGTGCTGGACGGCTGCGAGCTGCTGATCGTGCTGGGCGGTGACGGGACGCTGCTGCGCGGCGCGGAGTTCGCCCGCGCCTCCGGGGTGCCGATGCTCGGCGTGAACCTGGGGCGGGTCGGCTTCCTCGCGGAGGCCGAGCGGGACGACCTGGACAAGGTCGTGGACCGGGTGGTCACGCGGGCGTACGAGGTCGAGGAGCGCATGACCCTGGACGTCACCGTGTACAACAACGGTGACGTACTGCACAGCGACTGGGCGCTCAACGAGGCCGCCGTACAGAAGGTCTCGGCGGAACGCATGCTGGAGGTCGTCCTGGCGATCGACGGCCGGCCGGTGACCGGCTTCGGCTGCGACGGGGTGATCTGCGCGACGCCGACCGGTTCGACGGCGTACGCCTTCTCGGCGGGCGGCCCGGTGATCTGGCCCGAGGTGGAGGCGCTGCTGATGGTGCCGATCGGCGCGCACGCGCTGTTCGCCAAGCCGCTGGTGACGACGCCGGAGTCGGTGCTGGCGGTGGAGGTCGAGCCGCACACCCCGCACGGGGTGCTGTGGTGCGACGGGCGGCGCACCGTCGAACTGCCCGCCGGCGCGAGGGTGGAGGTCCGGCGCGGGGCGGTGCCGGTACGGCTGGCTCGGCTCCACCACGCGTCGTTCACGGACCGGTTGGTCGCCAAGTTCGCCCTGCCGGTGTCGGGTTGGCGGGGCGCGCCGCACTGAGGGGCGCGGGGCGGCCGCGCGGCGGTCGGCTTGGCCGCGTCCGGCCGGGTGGGGTCGGGTGGACGTGGTCGCGGTCCGGGCCGGGTCGGGGCCCGGGGCCGGGTCGGGGCCCGGGGCGGCGCCTGGTTGACCCGGGGCCGACCCGGGGCGGACCCGGGAGGAGCCCGGCGCTGCTGGGGGCGTGGCCGGGCCGCCGATGGGCGGGCTGCCGTGCCGGTGGTCCGCCCGCATGGGCCTAGGCGGCCTTGACCACCGATATCGCGCGCCGCCGCATCACCGCCTGTACGGGCAGGCCCGTCGACAGCAGCGTCAGCAGCAGTGTGCCGGCCGCGATGCCGGCGAGCACCGGCCACGGCACGTACGGGAGGGGTGACCCGAAGGCGGCCCGCAGCAGCGGGGCCAGGGTCGCCAGCCCGATCGCCCCGCCCAGTAGCAGGGCGGTCAGCGCGACCGTCAGCGCCTCCCAGGCCGCCATGGCCCGTACCTGGCGGCGCCGGCTGCCGACCACCCGCAGCAGCGCCACGTCGCGGCGCCGCTCGAACGAGACCATCGCGAGCGTGTTGGCCGCGGCTATCGCGGCGAAGCCGGCGTACAGAGCCGTACCGCAGTAGTCCAGCCACACCTCGCTCGCCGTGCCGGTCGAACCCGTGCGGTGCTCGGCTGTCGTACGAGCCGCGATCTTGGTGAAGCCGAACCCGACGACCAGGACCAGCGGGACGACGGCGGCCGCGAACCGCCTCGGCTGGGAACGTACGTTGAGCATCGCCAGCCGAGCGCTCCCGCCCATCCGGCCGGTGACCGCCGACACCAGCCGGGCGACCGGGCCGATGAGGCGCGGGCCGAGCAGTCCCGTACCGACGCAGAAGAGGATGAGGACGAGGAACGCGCCTTGGCCCGCATTCTCGGCGGGCTGCCGCTGGAGCAGCAGGCTCAGGGCGACCCCGCCCGCCATCGCGACCAGCCCGAGCACCGCCCTCGGCCACCCCAGCCCGGGCCGGCCGCCCGACGAGGCCTCCGCGAGCGCCCGGGCGGGGCGCAGCAGCGAGAACCGCAGCGAGGACAGCACGGCGGCGACCGTGGACGTCACGGTGGCGACCGCCAGGCACACCGGCAGGGCGAGCCAGCCGAACCGGAACTCCGCCCCGGCCGGTATCAGCCCATGCGTCGCCATGCCGCCGAACCAGACCCGGGCCAGCAGCCCGCCCAGGGCGAAACCCGCGGCCGCCGCCGGGAGCGAGGCGGCGAGGGCCTGGACGGCAACGGCCCGCCGTATCTGGCCGGGGCGGGCGCCCACCGCCCGCACCAGGGCCAGCTCGCGGTGCTGCTGGGCGATGGCCGTGCCCATCGTCGACGCGACCACGAAAATCGACATGTAGACCGAACCGACGAGCAGCACGAGGGCGATCTCGCCGGTCCCCGGCGAGGTCGGCACCATCAGCATCATCGTCGACGCGCTCACGACGGTGGACGCGAACAGCGCGGCGACCGCCGTGCCGATGAAGGCCGGCCGGTGTGCCCGCAGTGAGGCGAGGGCGAGTCGGATACTCATAGTGATCATGGTGACGGGCGGCGCACGGCCCGCGCCATGACGCTGCTCCCCGGATCGAGAGGGGGGTTATCCCCACTCCGGCGGGTGACAGATGACCGCGGCTTCCGCGCCCCGACCTGCGGCTTCGGCGACGCGGGGCGGGGGCCGTCGCACAGCGGGCCCCGGACCTCGTAAGGTCTTCTCCGTGTTGGAGGAGATGCGGATACGGTCGCTCGGGGTCATCGACGACGCGGTGGTCGAGCTGTCACCCGGTTTCACCGCGGTGACCGGCGAGACCGGCGCGGGCAAGACCATGGTCGTCACCAGCCTCGGACTGCTGCTCGGCGGGCGCGCCGACCCCGCCCTGGTGCGGATCGGTTCGCCGTCGGCGGTCGTCGAGGGCCGGATCAGTGTGCCGCCCGGCGCGGCCGCCGCCGTCCGGGCCGAGGAGGCGGGCGCCGAACTCGACGAGGGCGCGCTGCTCATCAGCCGCACCATCTCGGCGGAGGGCCGCTCCCGCGCGCACCTCGGAGGGCGTTCCGTGCCGGTCGGTGTGCTCGCCGAGCTGGCCGACGAACTCGTCGCCGTGCACGGCCAGACCGACCAGCAGGGGCTGCTCAAGCCGGCGCGGCAGCGCGGTGCGCTCGACCGGTACGCGGGTGACGCGGTGGCCGTGCCGCTCGCCAAGTACACCGACGCGTACCGGCGGCTGCGGGCCGTCACCGCCCAGCTCGACGAGCTGACCACGCGCGCGCGTGAGCGGGCGCAGGAGGCCGACCTGCTGCGCTTCGGGCTGGCCGAGATCGAGGCGGTCGAGCCGCGCGCGGGCGAGGACGTGGAGCTGGCCGCCGAGGCCGAGCGCCTCGGTCACGCCGAGGCCCTCGCGTCCGCCGCCGCGCTGGCCCACGGGGCGCTGGCGGGCGACCCCGAGGACCCGGAGGTCCTCGACGCGACGACCCTGGTCGCGGGCGCGCAGCGGGCGCTGGACGCCGTGCGGTCGCACGACCCGGCGCTCGCCGCGCTCGCCGACCGGATGGGCGAGATCTCGATCCTCCTCGCGGACGTGGCGGGTGAGCTCGCCGGGTACGCCGACAACCTCGACGCCGACCCCCGGCGCCTGGCGGCCGTCGAGGAGCGGCGCGCCGCGCTGACGGCCCTCACCCGCAAGTACGGCTCCGATGTCGCCGCCGTCCTTTCCTGGGCGGAGGAGGGCGCCGCCCGGCTCACCGAG
Organism: Streptomyces sp. NPDC031064; assembly: GCF_055570965.1. NCBI lineage: Bacteria > Bacillati > Actinomycetota > Actinomycetes > Kitasatosporales > Streptomycetaceae > Streptomyces > Streptomyces sp. NPDC031064. The sequence goes on along the minus strand of NZ_JBVIGF010000007.1, from coordinate 487,988 downwards.
CTGGACGGTGACGACGAGCGGATCGGCGAGCTGGCGGCCGAACGGGACGCCCTGCGCGCCGAACTGTCCGGACTGGCCCAGGCCCTGACGGACGCGCGGACGGAGGCGGCGGCGCGGTTCGCGGACGCCGTCACCGCCGAGCTGGCGTCGCTCGCCATGCCCCACGCGCGCGTGTCGTTCGACATCCGGCAGACCGATGACCCCGACGGTGTCGAGGTCGGCGGCCGTACCGTCGCCTACGGACCGGCCGGGGTCGACGAGGTCGAGCTGCTGCTCGCCCCGCACCCGGGAGCGCCGCCCCGGCCGATCGCCAAGGGCGCGTCGGGCGGTGAGCTGTCCCGGGTGATGCTCGCCGTCGAGGTGGTCTTCGCCGGTACGGACCCCGTGCCGACGTACCTCTTCGACGAGGTCGACGCGGGCGTCGGCGGCAAGGCGGCGGTGGAGATCGGGCGGCGGCTGGCCAAGCTCGCCAAGTCGGCGCAGGTCGTGGTCGTCACGCACCTGCCGCAGGTCGCGGCGTTCGCCGACCGTCAACTGCTCGTCGAGAAGACCAACGACGGGTCCGTGACGCGGTCCGGGGTCACCGTGCTGGAGGGCGAGGACCGTGTGCGCGAGCTGTCGCGCATGCTGGCCGGCCAGGAGGACTCCGAGACGGCCAGGGCGCACGCGGAGGAGCTGCTGGCGACGGCCAGGGCGGACGCCTGACGGCTGACGGCCGACGGCTGACGGCTGACGGCTGACGGTTCATGATGCCGGGCGCGGGTTCGTAAGGTGATCCCATGATCGGTTTCAGCAGGGTCATGGGGCTCGCCGTCGCCGCCGGGGCCGCCCGTGGCGTGTACCGGGCGTTGCGGTCGCGCGGCGACAACGGCCGGCCGGGAGATGGCCGGCCGGACGAGGGCTGGTGGCGGAAGAACCACGCCGGGCGGACCGTCGACCTGTTCGCCGGGCCCGCCGTGGCCGTCGGCGCCGCGCTCGGCGCCCTTCCGGCGGGCGGCAGCGGCCGGGAGCGGGGCGCCGCGGTGCTGGCCGGCCTCGCGGCGGGCGCCTGCGGGGCGTACGACGACAGGAACGGCGACCACCGGCGGGGCTTCCGGGCCCACCTGGGCGCCCTGCGGGACGGCGAGGTCACCAGCGGGGCCGTCAAGCTCTTCGGGGTGGGCGCCGCCGCGCTCGCCGCCGGCGCGCTGCTCAAGGAGCGCCCCGTCGACAAGGTCCTCGCGGGCGTGGTGATCGCCGGTACCGCCCACTTCGTCAACCTGGTGGACGTACGGCCCGGCCGGGCGGCCCTCACGGTCCTCGCGCTCGGCGTGCCCGGCCTGCTGCGGGGCGGGCCGCTCGCCGCCGCGCCGATGGGCGCCGCGGCCGCCGTCGTCGCCGACGACCTCGGCGAGCACACCATGCTCGGCGACGCGGGCGCCCACGCCCTGGGCGCGGCCCTCGGCACCGCGATCGCCGCCGCCAACGGGCGCGCCGGGCTCGCGGTCCACGCCGCCGGGCTGGTCGCCGCCGCGGCGTACGGAGACACCGTCAGCCGCCTGGCGAAGTCACCCGTGTGAGTGATCGCGGGGCACGGTTTACGCCCCGCGACACGGCCGCTTCGCCCCGGCGGTGCCGGAACGTGCGTACGGGCTGGCATTCTTGGGCGCGTGACACTGCGTACGGTCCAAGTGCTGGGCGGCGGCAGCGCGGGCAGCAGCGCTCATGTCAGATCACTCGCCGCCGGGCTGGTGGCGAGGGGCGTACGGGTGACCGTGTGCGCGCCCGCCGAACTGGACCACGACTACGACTTCCTCGGCACCGGGGCCCACTTCATGCCCGTACCGCGCCGCAGCGACCCGGTCGCCATCGGCGCCCTGCGCATGGCGTTCACGGGCGCCGACGTGGTCCACGCCCATGGGCTGAACGCCTCGGTGCGCGCCGGGCTGGCACTGGGCTCGCAGCCCGTACCGCTCGTCGTGACATGGCATACGCGGACGCACGCCGAGGGCGCCCGTGGCCAGTTGATCCGGCTCATGGAGCGAAAGACCGCACGGGCGGCGGCCGTTGTGCTGGGTACGTCGTCCGAACTCGTCGACCGGGCACGGCGGCGCGGCGCCCGCGACGCGCGGCTCGGTCCCGTCTCGATCCCCGCCCCGCACGAGGGCGTCGCCGAGGCGCAGGCGGGCAAGGCGCGGGCGGAACTCGGCGCCATGGACCGGCCGTTGGTCATGGCCGTCGGCGCGCTGGAGCCGCACCGCGGGTACGGCACGCTCCTGGACGCCTCCCGGCTGTGGCTGTGCCACGACCCGGTGCCGCTGGTCGCCGTGGCGGGGGAGGGGCGGCAGCGGCCCGGGCTCCAGCGGCGGATCGACGCGGAGGGCCTGCCGGTGCGGCTGCTCGGGCGGCGCGACGACGTCACGGCGCTGCTCGCGGCGGCGGACGTGGCGGTGCTCCCGAGCCGCTGGGAGGCGCGCGCCCCGCTCGCCCAGGAAGCCCTCCGGCTCGGTGTCCCGCTGGTCGCCACGGCGGTGGGCGGGGTGCCGGAACTGGTCGGCGACGCGGCGGTGCTCGTGCCGTACGGGGACGCGGGCGCGCTGGCCGCCGCGGTCTCGGCCCTGCTGGCCGACCCCTCGCGGCGGGCCGCGCTGGCGGCGGCGGGGCGGGCACAGGCGGCCACGTGGCCGACGGAGGACGAGACGATCGCCCAGGTGCTGAGCGTGTACGACGAGCTGTGCTCGGGTGGGTGACGTTTCCCCCACCCCGCCCCTTCCCGAAACCGGGGGCTCCGCCCCCGGGCCCCCTGCCGAGCGGCCGTCCGCCGTGCGGCCCGCTGCCGGCCGGCCCCCTCTCCACGGCCCCGTGCGGCAGCTTCGCGCCGCCGGGAGTGTGCCGGCTCCTCCGGGCCTGCTGCCCGGCGAAAGCTATAGGGCTGGTCGCCCTGCCCGTGCGCGGCAGCTTCGCGCCGCCGGATGCGTCGGCTCCGTCCCTCGGCCCGTGCCGGGTGGCCCCCGACCGCCTGGCGGGAGCACGCCGGGGGCTACGACCCGCCCCCCCCGCGAGCCCAGCGCCCGCCGCCCAGGTGCCGGGGGCTGAGCCGATCCGCGGGGCCTACGCCCCGCCCCCCCCCGCGCGCCCAGCGCCCGCTGCCCAGGTGCCGGGGGCTGAGCCGATCCGCGGGGCCTACGCCCCGCCCCCCCGCGCGCCCAGTGCCCGCCGCCCGGCGTCGGGGGTTGAGCCGACGGGGTACGAGCCCCCTCATGCCGTGTGGCGGCGCGCTCTGAGGGCCAGGGAGAGGGCCAGGACGGTCTGCGGGTCGTCCAGGTCCGTGCCGAGGAGGTCGCCGATGCGGGCCAGGCGGTTGTAGAGCGTCTGGCGGTTGAGGTGCAGTTCACGGGCCGTTTCCGCCTTGCGCCCCGCATGCGCCAGGTACGTCTCCAGCGTCGGCAGCAGGGGCGGACGCGAGGTGCGGTCGTGGTCGCGCAGTGGGCCGATCGCCCGGTCCACGAAGGCGGCGAGGGCCGCGCCTTCACCATGGTGGCGCAGCCGCCACAGCAGCAGGTCGATGTCCAGGCGCCGTGCGTCGTACCAGGGGCGGTCCGGCAGACCCTGTGCCGCGGTCGCCGTCTCCGCCGCGTGCCGCAGGCCCGCCGACGCCGCCGCCCAGTTGCCCGCGACGCCCACCACCACGACCGGTGCCCCGGCCCCCGCACGTTCCAGCCCGGCCCGCGCCACGCCGGCCCGCAGCGCCGCGGCCACCCGGTCGGCCACCGCCGCCCGCTCCGACAACGTGCGCAGGCCCAGCAGGAGCGGCACCCGGCCCTCGACGGGGCGGACGCCCAGCAGGACCGGGACGCCCACGGCGGACAGCTCCTCCAGCACGGCGCGGGCCAGCACGGACCAGTTGCCGGACGGCATCACATCGGACGCGAGGCGCATCACGACCGGCAGCAGGGGGCCGTCTCCCGGCTTGAACCCCAGCACGCGCGCCTGCGCGGGCGCGTCGTCCGCCGTGATGCGGCCCTCCGCGAGGTCGGTGAGGAAGTCGCCCCGGCCCCGCGCCGCCAGCTCCTCCTCCTGCCGCGCCTGCATCAGCACCACGGCCAGGATGCCCGCCGCCCGCTCCGCCGCCATGCGGTGGACGGGGAGCAGCGCGCCCGAGACGGACAGGAGCACCAGACGGGCGCGTACCGCCGCCGCGCCCGGACCGCCGCCCGGCACGTCCACCAGCACCGCGCCGGACGGCGGGCCGGACTCCCGCGCCTCCCGCTGCCCGCGCAGCCCCTCCCACACCTGGAGCGGATCGGCCGGCTCCGCCCCGCCGCCGGCGGCGTACAGGAGCTGGCCGTCCGCGGTCTCCAGGAACACGGGGTTGCCGGCGAAATCGGCGAGGATGCCCAGCACCTGTGGCACCCCGCCGCCGCCCAGCAGCGCCTCCGTGCACCGCCGGTGCACGTCCTCGGCCCGCCGCAGCAGCGCGTAGTGCCCGTTGACGATCTCGGTGTGGACCTCCTCCGTCACCGAGACGAAGGGGACCTCGCGGTGGAGCTGGACCAGCGGCAGCCCCGCCGCCCGCGCGGTCTCCACGATCGTCGCGGGCAGCCGGGAGAACCTCGGCCCCAGCTCCACCACCAGCGCCGCGATCCCGCGCTCCGCCAGCCGCCGCACGAACGCCCGCTGCTCGGCCGGCCGGGCACCGAGCCCCAGCCCGGTCGTCAGCAGCAACTCGCCGCCCTTCAGCAGCGACGCGATGTTCGGCACCTCGCCGGCGTGCACCCAGCGCACCGTCCGGTGCAGCCGGTCCGCCCCGGTCACCACCTCCGGGAGCCCACCGCGCAGCCCGGGCAGCTCCAGCGCCCGCTGCACGGTGATCCCGCCCTGGTCGTTCATGGAGGTCATCGAGGTCATACGGCCGGACGCTACCCGCGAGCGTGTTCCCAGGACATCACCGGGAGATGACGACTGCCGGCAGCGGGCGACAACTCGTCGTGCCGGCCCGCCATTTGCGCGACCGCCTGTCGATTGTGGCGTACGTCACTCGGGAGGAAGGTGTCCGGCCATGGCAGAGAATCCCACCCCAGCAGGCCGCGAGGTGCAGCGGCTCAAGGCGAACTCCGTCGGCCTCGTCGGCGTCGTCTTCATGGCGGTCGCCACCGCCGCACCGATCACCGCGATGACCGGCAACCTGCCCATCGCGGTCGGCTTCGGCAACGGCACCGGCGCCCCGGCCGGCTACCTCTTCGCGACCCTCGTCCTCACCGTCTTCTCCGTCGGCTACGTCGCCATGGCGAAACGGATCACCGCGGCCGGCGCCTTCTACGGCTACATCAGCCACGGCCTCGGCCGCATCGCCGGTATGGCCTCCGGCATGCTCGCCGTCCTCGCGTACATCGTCTTCGAGGCCTCGATCGTCGGCGTCTTCGCCTACTTCACCAAGACGACCGTCGCCGACCAACTGGGCGTGGACCTGCCGTGGATCGTGTACGCGGCCGCGATGCTGGCCGTCACGGGAGTCCTGGCGTACTTCGACATCAACCTCACCGCCAAGGCCCTCGGCGTGATGCTCGTCGCCGAGGTCGCGGTGCTCTTCGCGGTGGCGACGGCGGTGCTGATCGCGGGCGGCGGGCCCGACGGCATACCGGTCGAGCCCATCAACCCCGCCAACGCCTTCACCGGCGCCTCCGCCGGACTCGGCCTCTTCTTCGCCTTCTGGTCGTGGGTCGGCTTCGAGTCGACCGCGATGTACGGCGAGGAGTCCCGCGACCCCAAGCGCGTCATCCCGCGCGCCACGCTCGTCTCCGTCGTCGGCGTGGGCCTGTTCTACATCTACGTCTCCTGGATGACCATCGCCGGCAACGGCCTCGACGGCGCGGTGAAGGTGTCCGGGTCCGCCAGCCCGCTCGACCTGTTCTTCGACCCGACCCGGTCGTACATCGGCGCTTGGGCCGTCGACGCCTTCCAGTGGCTGCTGCTCACCGGCTCGTTCGCCTGCGGGATGGCCTTCCACCAGTGCGCCTCGCGCTACCTGTACGCCATCGGCCGCGAGGGCTTCCTCCACCCGGCGCTCGGCCGTACGCACGCCACGCACGGATCGCCGTACATCGCCTCCTACGTGCAGAGCGCCATCGCCGTCGTCCTCGTCGGAGCCTTCTGGCTCACCGGCCAGGACCCGTACATCCACCTGTACACGCTGCTGGCGATCCTCGGCACGATGGCGATCCTCATCGTCCAGACGCTGTGCTCGTTCGCCGTCATCGGCTACTTCCGCAAGAACCACCCCGAGGACCGGCACTGGTTCCGGACGCTCACCGCACCGCTCCTCGGTGGCATCGGCATGACGGCGGTGGTCGTCCTGCTGGTGCTGAACATGGAGACCGCTGCGGGTCTCGCCGCCGACTCCCTCTTCTTCACCCTCATCCCGTGGATCGTCGGCGCCGTGTTCTTCGGCGGCCTGGGGCTCGGCTTCTACCTGAAGGCCAAACAGCCCGAACGGTACGAGATCATCGGCCGGATCGTCCTCGAGGACGCGGCCGAGCGTGACGACGACACCCAGCAGCACGACGACCAGCCCGCCGCGACCGTCTGAGGAGCACATCCATGTCCCGTACGCCCCTGATGCGCGCCCTGCGCGACATAGCCGCCCACCGCGCCGCCGCCGAACGGCTCGGTATGCCCGTCGCCGCCGTGCGCGGCTCCACCCGCCGCGAACTGCTCCAGCGCGCCGCCGCCCTCGGCCTCGCCGCCGGTGTCGGCACCGCCGTGGCGGCCACACCCACCCGGGCCCACGCCGCGACCGCCCCGCGCATCGCCGTCGTCGGCGCCGGAATCGCCGGCCTGACCGCCGCCCTCACCCTCAAGGACGCGGGCCTGAACTGCACGCTGTACGAGGCCAACCCGACCCGCGTCGGCGGCCGCATGTGGACGAAGCGCGACCACTGGGCGTACGGCCAGACCTCCGAGATCGGCGGCGAGCTGATCGACACCAGCCACAAGAAGATCCAGGAGCTCTGCCGCCGTTTCAACCTGCCCCTGGAGGACTTCCTCGGCGGCGGGCCGGCCGGCGCCGAGGAAGTCCTGTGGTTCGACGGCGCCTACTACCCGCGCCACCAGGCCGACGAGGACTTCAAGGCCGTCTACCAGCAGCTCCACCGGGACCTCCAGGAAGCCGGCGAGGTGAAGTGGAACCAGTCCACCCCGGCCGGTACCGCCCTGGACAACATGTCGATATACGACTGGATCGAGAGCCGTGTCCCCGGCGGGCACTCCTCGCCCCTCGGCCAGTTCATCGACGTCGCCTACAACGTCGAGTACGGCGCCGAGACCACCGAGCAGTCGTCCCTGGCCCTCGTCCTGCTGATGGGCTACCAGACCAATCCGGGCCACTTCAACGTCTGGGGCCTGTCCAACGAGCGCTACCACATCACCGGCGGCAACGACCAGCTCCCGAACGCCATGGCGAGGTCACTGCCCTCCGGCACCCTCCGCATGGGCTGGTCCCTGACCGCCGTACGCGCCAACGCGGACGGCACCCAGACCCTCACCTTCAGCGAGGGCGGCACCACCCGCACGGTCACCGCCGACCACACCGTCCTGTGCGTACCGCTGCCGATCCTCAAGCGGCTCGACCTGACCCAGGCGGGCTTCGACCCGCTCATGAAGGACCTGCTCCGTGACGCGCGCATGGGTCACTGCACCAAGCTCAACATGCAGTGCGGCACCCGCCCCTGGCGCGGCACCGGCCCCTGGCCGGGCGTCTCCGCCGGGGACTGCTTCACCGACACCGACGTCCAGCAGACCTGGGACACCACCAAGATCCAGCCCGGCACGGGCGGCATCCTCATCCAGTACAACGGCGGCACCCTCGCCCAGTCCCTGACGCCCGCCGGGCCGTTCTCCACCGAGTCCGACCCGTACGTCCGCGACCTCGCCGCCCGCCGCCTGCGCGGCATCGACGCCTTCTTCCCCGGCACGTCCCGGACCTGGACGGGCCGCGCCCAGCTCTCCGCCTGGCACCACAACCCGTACACGCTGGGCGCGTACTCGATGTGGCCGGTGGGCTACCTGCACCGGTACGCCGGGTACGAGGGCACCGCCCAGGGCCCCGGCGGCCGCATCCACATCGGCGGCGAGCACTGCTCCTACGACTTCCAGGGCTTCATGGAGGGCGGCGCGACCGAGGGTGAGCGCGCCGCCCGGGAGGTCATCGCGGCGTGTTAACCGCCGTACGCGCCCGAGGCGGTCAGCCGCAGTGCCGTGTCGATCAGCGGCACGTGGCTGAACGCCTGCGGGAAGTTCCCGACCTGGCGCTGCAGGCGCGGATCCCACTCCTCCGCCAGCAGCCCCAGGTCGTTCCGCAGTCCCAGCAGCTTCTCGAACAGCTTGCGGGCCTCGTCGACCCGGCCGATCATCGCCAGGTCGTCCGCCATCCAGAACGAGCACGCCAGGAACGCGCCCTCGTCGCCCGGAAGGCCGTCCACGCCCTCCTCCGCGCCCTCGGTGGGGTAGCGGAGGATGAAGCCGTCCTCCGTGGACAGCTCCCGCTGGATCGCCTCGATCGTGCCGATGACCCGCTTGTCGTCCGGCGGCAGGAACCCCATCTGCGGGATCAGCAGCAGTGAGGCGTCCAGCTCCTTCGAGCCGTAGGACTGCGTGAACGTGTTGCGCTCCGGGTCGTAGCCCTTCTCGCACACGTCCCGGTGGATCGTGTCGCGCAGCTCGCGCCACTTGTCCAGCGGCCCGTCCGCGTCGCCCGACTCGATGAGCTTGATCGTCCGGTCGACGGCGACCCACGCCATCACCTTGGAGTGCGTGAAGTGGCGGCGCGGCCCGCGCACCTCCCAGATGCCCTCGTCGGGCTGGTCCCAGTGGTCCTCCAGGTACCGGATCAGCTTGAGCTGGAGGAGCGAGGCGTAGTCGTTGCGCGCCAGGCCCGTCATGTGGGCCAGGTGCAGGGCCTCGGTGACCTCGCCGTACACGTCGAGCTGGAGCTGGTTGGCGGCGCCGTTGCCGACCCGGACCGGGGCGGAGTTCTCGTAGCCCGGCAGCCAGTCCAGCTCGGCCTCGCCGAGCTCGCGCTCACCGGCGATGCCGTACATGATCTGGAGGTTCTCGGGGTCGCCGGCGACCGCGCGCAGCAGCCACTCGCGCCAGGCACGGGCCTCCTCGCGGTAGCCGGTGCGCAGCAGCGAGGACAGGGTGATCGCCGCGTCCCGCAGCCAGGTGTAGCGGTAGTCCCAGTTCCGTACGCCGCCGATGTCCTCCGGCAGGGAGGTGGTGGGCGCGGCGACGATGCCGCCGGTCGGGGCGTACGTCAGCGCCTTCAGCGTGATCAGTGAGCGGACCACGGCCTCGCGGTAGGGCCCCCGGTAGGTGCAGTGCTCGACCCACTCGCGCCAGAACTCGGACGTGGCCTCCAGCGCGCCCAGCGGGTCCGCCTTCGGCGGCTGCGGGTGGTGCGAGGGCTGCCAACTGATGGTGAAGGCGACCCGGTCGCCCTCCTTGACGGTGAAGTCCGAGTACGTGGTGAGGTCCTCGCCGTGCGTCTCCACATCGGTGTCGAGCCAGATGGAGTCGGGACCGGCGACGGCGACCGTCCGGCCGTCGACCTGGTGCACCCAGGGCACCACGCGGCCGTAGGAGAACCGCATCCGCAGCGCGGACCGCATCCGCACCCGGCCGCTGACGCCCTCGATGATCCGCACGAGCTGCGGGGCGCCGTCACGCGGCGGCATGAAATCGGTCACGCGGACCGTGCCACGGCCCGGCGTGTCCCACTCGGATTCCAGGATCAGCGAGTCCCCGACGTACCGGCGCCGGTCGGCGGCGGGCGGCTCGGCGTCATCGGCGTGCGCCGGCCCGATCCGCCAGAAACCGTGCTCCTCGGTACCGAGGAGTCCTGCGAAGACGGCATGCGAATCGAAGCGGGGCAGGCACAGCCAGTCGGCCGTCCCGTCCCGGCAGACCAGGGCGGCGGTCTGCATGTCTCCGATGAGTGCGTAGTCCTCGATGCGCCCGGCCACGTGCAATCTCCAGTCGAACGGCAACGTTCGCCCCCGTGGGGCGCTTTCTGGGGTCAAGGTCAAGGATCGCCGACGAGCACGACGTGCCCGGTGACGGGCGGGGGTGGTGCCGTTGTGGGGGCCTGGCTCGGCAGCGGGTTTCCGAGCAGGATACGACGCCCTCCGGCCCTCTGTGTGATCGTTCCGGTAGAGCTGTTGAGCAGAACGAGTGACCCTGGTCTCCCTCTGCGAAACCCCCGGCCGCGTCGTGCGCAGCCGGTATCGGCACGCGTGCGCTGCGTGTCCCCGGAGCCTCCCGCGACGGCGGCGCGGCGCGGCGCGTGTGGGCGGAAGCGGGGGTGCCGGGTCGCTGATACCCTGGTAGCCCGTGGACCGGTGGGCGCCGCACCTCGAATCGGCGGCCCCCGAACCGCAGCGACGGCACCCCCGGAACTCCCCGGAATCCTCCGGACCGGACGCCGGTACGCACCTCCAGACCGCGACCACGGGAGCCCCCTCTTGGCCATGCCGCCCAAATCCACGACGACCAAGCACATCTTCGTCACCGGGGGTGTCGCGTCCTCCCTCGGCAAGGGCCTGACCGCCTCCAGCCTGGGTGCGCTCCTCAAGGCCCGGGGCCTTCGGGTCACGATGCAGAAGCTCGACCCGTACCTCAACGTCGACCCGGGCACGATGAACCCGTTCCAGCACGGCGAGGTGTTCGTCACCAACGACGGCGCCGAGACCGACCTGGACATCGGCCACTACGAGCGGTTCCTCGACGTCGACCTCGACGGCTCGGCCAACGTCACCACCGGCCAGGTCTACAGCCAGGTCATCGCCAAGGAGCGGCGCGGCGAGTACCTCGGCGACACCGTGCAGGTCATCCCGCACATCACCAACGAGATCAAGTCCCGCATCCGCCGCATGGCGACGGACGACGTGGACGTCGTGATCACGGAGGTCGGCGGCACGGTCGGCGACATCGAGTCGCTGCCGTTCCTGGAGACCGTCCGCCAGGTCCGCCACGAGGTCGGCCGCGACAACGTCTTCGTCGTGCACATCTCGCTGCTGCCCTACATCGGCCCGTCCGGCGAGCTGAAGACCAAGCCGACCCAGCACTCCGTGGCCGCGCTGCGCAACATCGGTATCCAGCCGGACGCGATCGTGCTGCGCGCCGACCGTGACGTACCGACCGCGATCAAGCGCAAGATCTCGCTGATGTGCGACGTCGACGAGGCGGCCGTGGTCGCGGCCATCGACGCCAAGTCGATCTACGACATCCCGAAGGTGCTGCACACCGAGGGCCTGGACGCGTACGTGGTGCGCAAGCTGGACCTGCCGTTCCGCGACGTCGACTGGACGACCTGGGACGACCTGCTGGACCGCGTGCACAACCCCGACCACGAGGTCACGGTCGCGCTGGTCGGCAAGTACATCGACCTGCCCGACGCCTACCTGTCGGTGACCGAGGCCATGCGCGCCGGCGGTTTCGCCAACAAGGCCCGCGTCAAGGTCAAGTGGGTCACCTCCGACGACTGCAAGACGCAGGCGGGCGCCGCCAAGCAGCTCGGCGACGTCGACGCCATCGTCATCCCCGGCGGCTTCGGCGAGCGCGGCGTCAACGGCAAGGTCGGCGCCATCCAGTACGCACGCGAGAACAGGATCCCGCTGCTGGGCCTGTGCCTGGGCCTCCAGTGCATCGTGGTCGAGGCCGCGCGGAACCTGGCGGGCATCACGGACGCCAACTCCACCGAGTTCGACCCGGCCACCTCCCACCCCGTCATCTCGACGATGGAGGAGCAGCTCGCCTACGTCGAGGGCGCGGGCGACCTGGGCGGAACGATGCGCCTGGGCCTGTACCCGGCGAAGCTCGCCGAGGGCTCGATCGTCCGCGAGGTCTACGGCGACCAGCCGTACGTCGACGAGCGGCACCGTCACCGCTACGAGGTGAACAACGCCTACCGCGCCGAGCTGGAGAAGAAGGCGGGCATCGTCTTCTCGGGCACGTCCCCGGACAACAAGCTCGTCGAGTACGTGGAGTACCCGCGCGAGGTGCACCCCTACCTGGTCGCCACCCAGGCGCACCCGGAGCTGCGCTCGCGCCCGACCCGCCCGCACCCGCTCTTCGCGGGTCTGGTGAAGGCGGCCGTCGAACGGCAGCAGGGGGCGCGGAAGACGGGCAAGTAGTCCGCTAGAGATACGGTTGACCGGGGTACGGGCCTGATCACGGCACGTGCCCCGGTTTTCTTCTGCACGAGGGAGGACGTCTTACATGACCATCAAGGACACGCCCGAGGAGTGGCAGGTCACCGCGTCGACGGTGCCGTTCCGTGGCAACAAGACGAGTGTCCGCGCCGACGACGTGGTCATGCCGGACGGGTCCGTCGTACGCCGGGACTACCAGGTCCACCCCGGCTCGGTCGCCGTCCTCGCCCTCGACGACGAGGACCGGGTCCTCGTGCTGCGCCAGTACCGCCACCCGGTGCGGCACAAGCTCTGGGAGATCCCGGCCGGTCTGCTGGACGTGCCCGGCGAGAACCCGCTGAGCGCGGCGGTGCGCGAGCTGTACGAGGAGGCGCACGTCAAGGCCGAGAAGTGGAACGTGCTCACGGACGTGTACACCACCCCGGGCGGCTGCGACGAAGCCGTGCGGATCTTCCTCGCGCGCGGTCTGTCGGCGGCGGAGGGCGAGCGGTTCGAGGTGGCCGAGGAGGAGGCCGACATGGAGGTCGCCCGGGTGCCGCTCGACGAGCTGGCACGGGGCGTCCTGGCGGGCGAGCTGCACAACAACTGCCTGGTCGTGGGCGTGCTGTCGGTCCTCGCCGCCCGCGCGGGCGACGGCCTGGACGCCCTTCGTCCGGCGGAAGCCCCCTGGCCGGCCCGCCCGTTCGAGGCATAGACCCCGGGCCGGTGTGACGATCGGCTGATCCGATTGAGGGACTCGGCGGCCGTGGTCCACGAGGTGCGTACCGGAGGCTGAACTACGCTCGGATCGCCCGCCCGGGGATCCGGCGGGATCAGCACGTGCGCAGGCGGACGGGAGCGTGGCCCGTGACGGATCAGGCGGTGGACTTCGGCGGCTCGGGCGGTGCGGACCGGTCCGGTACGCGGGCCGGGCGCCGTCGGTTCTTCGGGCGGGTGCGCGAGCTCAAGGAGCTGCGCGCCGACATCGCCCGCGCCGGGCTCGACACCCTCGCCGGGCGGCCCTCGCCGCGCGCCCGGGTCCTGCTGATCGCCGGACGGCCCGGCAGCGGGCGCACCGCCCTCGCCGAGGAACTCGTCGGCGACCTCGCCCGCGGCTACCGCGACGGCGTGCTGCGCGCCCGGCTCACCGAGCCCGGTGGCCGGCCGGTGCCCGTCGAGCGGGTCGCCCGCGGGCTGCTGGACCGGATCGGCGTCCCCGCCCCCGCCGGGGCGGGCGAGGACGAGCTGACCCAGCTCCTCCGGGACACCTTCGCCGAGCGCCGCGCCCTGCTGCTGCTGGACGACGTCGCGAACGCCGAGCAGGTCGACGCGCTGCTCCCCGACAACCCCGACTGCCTGGTCGTCGCCGTCGCCCGGGGCCCGCTCACCGGCATCCCGGACGTACGGCCCTGCACCGTCGGCGGACTGGACGCCAAGTCCGCCATCGAACTGCTCGACAGCTTCACCGGCTCGGTACGGATCACCGTCGACCCGCAGGCCGCCGAGACGCTCACCGAGCTGTGCGGCGGCCAGCCCGCCGCCCTCGTGCTGGCCGGCGGCTGGCTCGCCGCCCGCCCCATGTCGTCCGTCGCCGACCTCACCAAACGGCTGCGCTCCCTGCCCGACGAGCCGGACCGCCCGGCCGCCTCCCGCCCGCTGGCCCGCGCCTTCCGGCTGGCCTACGAGGCGCTGCCCGCGCCCGCCGCGCGCATGCTCCGCCTGCTCGCCCTCGCCCCGGTCGGTCTCGCCGACGCCCACACCGCCTCCGCGCTGGCCGGCTGCTCGGTGTCGGCGGCCCGGTCGATGCTGGAGGGGTTCGCCGCCTTCGGGCTCCTCCACGAAGCGGACGCCGAACAGTACGAGGTGCCCGGCTGCCTGATGCCGCTGCTGAGGGAGCGGCTCGACACCGAGGACCGGCCCGCCGAGGTGCAGCTCGCCCGCGCCCGGATGCTGGAGCGGACCGTACGGCTGCTCCAGTCCTGCCGGGCGGTCACCGAGCCGGAGGGCTCGCCCGCCCGGCGCAAGCTCGCCGGGATGCCCCGGGCGCTGCGCTTCCCGAGCCGCGAGGCCGCCGCCGAGTGGCTGCGCACCCGGCAGCCCGCGCTGCTGGCCGCCGCCCGGGTCGCCGTCGCCGACGGGGAGCTCGACACCCTGGCCCGCCGCCTGGTCGCCGCCCTCGTCCGGGTGCTCGCCGCGCACCGGGGCACCGAGGAGGCGGCGCCCGAGCTGTACGGGCTGCACCAGCTCGTGCTGGACGTCGCCGAGCGGCGTGGCCTGCACCGCGAGCGGGCCGCCGCCCTGCTGAACCTCGCCGACCTGGACGCCCGTACCGGCCGCACCACCGACGCGCTGGCCCGCTACCGGGCCGCCCTGGACGCCGGAAGGCTCGCGAACGACCCGTACGCGATCAGCCGCGCGATGGAATCCGTAGGGGGCGCGTACCAGGAGCTGGGGGACTGGCAGCGGGCCGCCGACTGGTACGGGCGGGCCCTGTCCCAGCGCCTGGCCCGCGACGAGCGGGCGGACCAGGCCCGGCTGTACGGCAGGCTCGGTGCCGTACACACCTACGAGGGCCGGTACGGCGAGGGCTTGCGGAACTGGCGGGCGGCCGCGGCCGGATATCGCCGACTCGGTGATCTCGCGGGCCACGCACGGGCGTTGAGCGAGGCGGCCCGGGTCCAGGAGTACGCCGGCCGGCCGCAGGACTGCCTGCGCACCTGCGAGGAGGCCGTGGAGTGGGCGCGCCGGGCCAAGGACGTGCGGCTTCTCGCGGCGCTCCAGCTCCGGCTCGCGGACACGCTCGACCGGCTCGGCGACCCCGCAGCGGCCCGGCTGCACCGGGCGGCGGCTGACCGACTGCTGGGAACGGAGGACTCCGCCGGTGGGGCTGCCTACGAAATCCGCAGTGCTTCAGCCAAAGATTAGGGCTTTGCAAGGCTAGACAACGGCAGACCCTTCAATAGACTGGGTGAGCCGCGATTGACCGCGGTGTATCCCGGTGCGTCCTGTGCATCCGGGTATGTATTGCATTGCCCCCGTACCCCCAAAGCCAAGGACCGTGATCGACGTGAAGGTCGGCATCCCCCGCGAGGTCAAGAACAACGAGTTCCGGGTGGCCATCACCCCCGCCGGCGTGCACGAGCTCGTCCGCAACGGCCACCAGGTCTTCATCGAGCAGAACGCCGGAGTCGGCTCCTCGATCACGGACGACGAGTACGTCGCCGCCGGCGCGCAGATCCTCCCCACCGCCGACGAGGTGTGGGCCACCGCGGACCTGCTGCTCAAGGTCAAGGAGCCGATCGCGGAGGAGTACCACCGCCTCCGCAAGGATCAGACGCTCTTCACCTACCTCCACCTCGCCGCCTCCCGCGAGTGCACGGACGCCCTGATCGAGTCCGGCACCACCGCCATCGCGTACGAGACGGTCGAGACCGCCAATCGCGCCCTGCCGCTGCTCGCCCCGATGTCCGAGGTCGCGGGCCGGCTGGCCCCGCAGGTCGGCGCCTACCACCTGATGCGCTCGGCCGGTGGCCGCGGCGTCCTGCCGGGCGGTGTCCCGGGCACCCACGCCGGCGAGGCCGTCGTCATCGGCGGTGGCGTCTCCGGCTGGAACGCCACCCAGATCGCCGTCGGCATGGGCTTCCACGTGACCCTGCTCGACCGTGACATCAACAAGCTGCGCGAGGCCGACAAGATCTTCGGCACGAAGGTCAAGACCGTCGTCTCCAACGCCTTCGAGCTGGAGAAGGCCGTCACCGAGGCCGACCTCGTCATCGGCGCCGTCCTCATCCCGGGCGCCAAGGCCCCGAAGCTGGTCACCAACGAGCTCGTCGCCAAGATGAAGCCCGGAAGTGTCCTTGTCGACATCGCGATCGACCAGGGCGGCTGCTTCGAGGACTCCCGTCCGACCACGCACGCCGAGCCGACGTTCACCGTCCACAACTCGGTCTTCTACTGCGTCGCCAACATGCCGGGCGCGGTGCCGAACACCTCCACGTACGCGCTGACCAACGCCACGCTGCCGTACATCGTCTCGCTGGCCAACAACGGCTGGGTCGAGGCGCTGCGCCGCGACCCGGCGCTGGCCAAGGGCCTCAACACCCATGACGGCAAGGTCGTCTACAGGGAGGTCGCCGAGGCTCACGGCCTCGAGCACGTCGAGCTGAGCTCGCTCATCGGCTGACGCCCGTCAACGGGAACAGTCAACCTCACACATCCGGCCGGACCTTGCTCGACGAGGTCCGGCCGGACGTGTGTCCGGCGGCCTCCTGACCGACGCTCAAGTCGTCTCGAACGTAACCCTTTAACCGTTTCGCACACCCGCGAAACGTGTCGATGCGTGGCCGTGCGCCCTTGACAGGGGAGTGTTTCTTTGCCGACACATCGGCCCGCGTCCGGGCGATTGTGTTGCTGCGGAGCGGTGACACGCCATAGAGTCGCCAACCGTCGGCATGGTGCCACGCTGACCTATCGATAAGTTTCCTGGCCACTTCCAAGGAGGTAAGACGACTTGTGAATGAGTCGACATTTACTCCCGGAGGTGGTCAGCCAGGAACGGTCGGCGATGCCGGCTCGGTCGCTGTCCGAACCTTCGCGGCCGGCCAGCAGTACATGACGACAGCCCACACGATGAAGATGATGGACGGCCAACACGTGAACGCCATGGCCGGCAACGAGAGTGGCCGAGAGTCCACCCACTTCGCCGCCTACGACGAAGTCCCCGAGGGGCACTTCTACGACCCTGACGCCGAGTACGAGCCCGACCCCGAGTACGCGGCCACCCTCGCCCCCGACGCTGCCCGCCAGCGCCGCGAGCGGATCGGCCCCACCGGACGGCCCCTGCCGTACTTCCCGATCCCCGGACCGCTGACCGACCACGGTCCCGCGAAGATCATCGCGATGTGCAACCAGAAGGGCGGCGTGGGCAAGACGACGTCGACCATCAACCTGGGTGCCGCGCTCGCGGAGTACGGACGGCGGGTCCTGCTCGTCGACTTCGACCCGCAGGGAGCCCTGTCGGTCGGTCTCGGCGTGAACCCGATGGAGCTCGACCTCACCGTCTACAACCTGCTCATGGAGCGCGGCATGTCGGCGGACGAGGTCCTGCTGAAGACCGCCGTGCCCAACATGGACCTGCTGCCCAGCAATATCGATTTGTCAGCCGCTGAAGTGCAGTTGGTGAGCGAGGTCGCGCGCGAGTCCACGCTCCAGCGGGCGTTGAAGCCGCTGCTGAACGACTACGACTACATCGTGATCGACTGTCAGCCCTCGCTCGGTCTGCTGACCGTCAACGCGCTGACGGCCGCTCACAAGGTGATAGTGCCGCTGGAGTGCGAGTTCTTCGCGCTGCGTGGCGTCGCGCTGCTGACCGAGACCATCGAGAAGGTCCAGGAGCGGCTCAACCCGGAGCTGGAGCTCGACGGCATCCTCGCCACGATGTACGACTCGCGCACGGTGCACAGCCGGGAGGTGCTCGCGCGCGTCGTCGAGGCCTTCGACGACCACGTGTACCACACGGTGATCGGCCGGACCGTGCGCTTCCCGGAGACCACGGTCGCGGGTGAGCCGATCACCACGTACGCCTCGAATTCGGTCGGTGCGGCCGCCTACCGCCAGCTCGCCAGGGAGGTGCTCGCCCGGTGTCACGCCGAGTGAGTCTGCCCGGTGCCGACGAGTTGTTCCGTACGACAGGGGGCATGGCGCTTCAGTCGTCCACCCCGCGCCGCCAGAACGGTGAGCCGCGGGTGCCGGCGCCGGCCGGCGAGAGTGACACCTCGGCGGCGGCCCCCGCCTCCGCCTCCGCTCCGGAGGAGCACTCGGCCGCCGAGGCGGACGCGGCGGAGCCCCGCAGCCGGGCGGCGGAGGACCCGGCGCCCGCGCCCGCCGCGCCGGCCTCGCCGCCCGCGAAGGCGGCCGCCCCGGCGCCGGCCCGCCGCCGGGGACGCGCGGCGAACCGGCGGCCCAGCGGACGCGAACGGCACGACGAGAAGATCACCGTGTACGTCTCCGCCGAGGAACTCATGGACCTGGAGCACGCGCGCCTGGTCCTGCGCGGCGAGCACGGCCTCGCCGTCGACCGCGGGCGCATCGTCCGCGAGGCGGTCGCCGTGGTGCTGGCCGACCTGGAGTCGCGCGGCGACGCGAGCATCCTCGTGCGGCGCCTGCGCGGGCGCTGACGGTAGCCTGCGCGGGCCGCCGCCCGTTTCCGCTTCGCCCCTGGACCAGGATGCCCCCGACCGACGCTCCCACCCCCCGCCGCCGCGCCCTCGGCCGCGGCCCGGGGGCCGCACGGCCGGAGGCCCCCGGCTCCCGGGCGCCGGAGCCGCCGCCCCCGCCGGCCGCACCGGCCGTACCGGAGCCGGTCACGCAAGCCCAGGAGGCCGCCCGGGGGCCGGTCCGCGAGCCGGTCGCCGAGAGAGCCCCCGAGCCGGTCGCCGAGCCCCAGGAGCCCGCCCCGGCCGCCGCGGAGCCCCTCACGGCCGCCGCCGAGCCCCAGGACCCCCTCACGGCCGCCGCCGAGTCCCAGGAGCCCGCCCCGGCCGCCGCCGAGCCGGCGCCGGAACCCGTTCCGGACGTCACGGACGGGCGGTTCACCGTGCGGCTGGCGAACTTCGAGGGACCCTTCGACCTGCTGCTCCAGCTCATCTCGAAGCACAAGCTGGACGTCACCGAGGTCGCCCTGTCCAAGGTCACCGACGAGTTCATGGCGCACATCCGGGCCATGGGGCCCGACTGGGACCTCGACCAGACCACGGAGTTCCTGGTCGTGGCCGCCACGCTGCTCGACCTCAAGGCCGCCCGGCTGCTGCCCGCCGCCGAGGTGGAGGACGAGGAGGACCTCGCGCTGCTGGAGGCGCGGGACCTGCTGTTCGCGCGGCTGCTCCAATACCGCGCGTACAAGCAGGTCGCCGAGATCTTCAGCGACCGGCTGGACAGCGAGGGGCGGCGGTACCCGCGTACGGTGGGGCTCGAACCGCACCACGCCGAGCTGCTGCCGGACGTCGTCATCAGCATCGGCGCCGAGGGGTTCGCCAGGCTGGCCGTCAAGGCCATGCAGCCCAGGGCCAAGCCGCAGGTGTACGTCGACCACATCCACGCCCCGCTGGTCAGCGTCCGGGAGCAGGCCGAAGTGGTGATCGCCCGGCTGCGCGAGCGGCGCGAGGTGAGCTTCCGGGAGCTGGCCGAGGACGCCCCGGACACGCTCACCGTGGTGGCCCGCTTCCTGGCGCTGCTGGAGCTGTACCGGGAGAAGGCCGTCGCCCTGGAGCAGGACGAAGCCCTGGGGGAGCTCGTCGTGCGGTGGACGGGCACGGACGGTGTGGCCGTGACGGACGAGTTCGACCGCGAGAGCGGCCAGGAGGACCAGGAGGAGACGTGATGGAGCTGAAGCCGGCCCTGGAGGCCGTCCTCATGGTCGTCGACGAGCCCGCCACCGAGGAGCACCTCGCCAAGGTGCTGGACCGGCCGCGCCGCGAGGTCGCCGACGCGCTGCGCGAGCTGGCCGACGAGTACGACGTCCAGCGGCGGGGGTTCGAGCTGCGGCTGGTCGCCGGCGGGTGGCGGTTCTACACGCGCCCCGAGTACGCGGAGGCCGTGGAGAGCTTCGTCCTCGACGGGCAGCAGGCCCGGCTCACCCAGGCCGCCCTGGAGACCCTCGCGGTCGTCGCGTACCGCCAGCCGGTGAGCCGGTCGAGGGTGTCGGCGGTGCGCGGGGTGAACTGCGACGGGGTCATGCGCACCCTCCTCCAGCGGGGTCTGGTCGAGGAGGCGGGCACGGAACGCGAAACAGGTGCGATCCTGTACAGGACGACGAACTACTTCCTGGAGCGGATGGGCCTGCGCGGCCTGGACGAGCTCCCCGAGCTCGCGCCCTTCCTCCCCGAGGCGGACGCGATCGAGGCAGAGACGCAGGAAGGGATCCCGTCGTTCGATCCAGACGACGACAAGACGGAACTTTGATGCGAAGCAGCAGCGGCAGGAACAGCAGCGGAAACAACGGCGGGAGCCGTGGTGGCAACAGCGGCGGCCGCGGCAGCAGCGGCGGCCGCGGCAATTACCGGGGTGCCGGTAACAGCCGCGACGACCGCCAGGGCCCCAAGCGCGGGAGCAACCCGCGCCGCCCCCGCCCCGAGGAGCGCAGCTACGACGTGGGCGGCCCCTCCGAGGCCCCCAAGCGCGGCCGCGGCGCCGCGGCCCGCGGCGGCGCCAAGGGCGGACCCAAGCAGTCCCCCCAGCGCGGTGGCGGCCGCACGACCCCGGCGCGCCCGCGTGAGCTGGACGCCCGGATCGAGGAGCGCAACCGGGAGCGGTACGCGAACAAGCCCCAGATCAAGACCCCCAAGACGTTCGGGGACCAGGAGGGCGAGCGGCTCCAGAAGGTGCTCGCCCGCGCCGGCATGGGCTCCCGGCGTGCCTGTGAGGAGCTGATCGACGCCGGCCGGGTCGAGGTCAACGGCAAGATCGTCATCGAGCAGGGCACGCGCGTCGACCCGGAGAAGGACGAGATCAAGGTCGACGGGCTGACCGTGGCGACCCAGTCGTACCTCTTCTTCGCGCTGAACAAGCCCGCCGGTGTCGTCTCGACGATGGAGGACCCGGACGGCCGCCAGTGCCTCGGCGACTACGTCACCAACCGTGAGACGCGGCTCTTCCACGTCGGACGGCTCGACACGGAGACCGAGGGCATCATCCTGCTCACCAACCACGGTGAGCTGGCCCACCGCCTCACGCACCCGAAGTACGGCGTGAAGAAGACCTACCTGGCCGCCATCACCGGCCCGCTGCCGCGCGAGGTGGGCAAGCGGCTCAAGGAGGGCATCCAGCTCGAGGACGGCTACGCCCGCGCCGACCACTTCCGGGTGGTCGAGCAGACCGGCAAGAACTACCTGGTCGAGGTGCAGCTCCACGAGGGCCGCAAGCACATCGTGCGCCGCATGCTCGCCGAGGCGGGCTTCCCGGTCGAGAAGCTCGTACGGACCGCGTTCGGTCCGATCCAGCTCGGCGACCAGAAGTCGGGCTGGCTGCGCCGCCTGACGAACACCGAGGTCGGCATGCTGATGAAGGAAGTCGGGCTGTAACAGCCCATACCCGTACGAAAGCCCGTGGCCTGCGGAAAGGCCACGGGCTTTCGCGCTTGTGGGGGACGCTCGGTCACCTTTATAGTCAAGGTGACTCTTAAGGAGGCGGCGTTGCGACTCCCCATCACCCTTGCCGCGTACGGCCGGCGGACCTGGACCCACGGGGGTGGCTCAGGCCCCGGCGCCTGCGCGGTGGGGGTGATGCGGGTATGAGCGCGCCGCGCGAGCCGCGTCCCGACGGCTACGACCCGTACGCCTTCGAGCCGTTCGCCGTCACCGTCGACCTGGCCGTCTTCACCGTCCGCGAGGACACGCTCCAGGTCCTGCTCGTCCAGCGCGGCCAGGAGCCCTACAAGGGCCGCTGGGCCCTGCCCGGCGGGTTCGTGCTGCCCCGGGAGTCCGCCGGACAGGCCGCCCGCCGCGAGCTCGCCGAGGAGACCGGCCTGTCCGACGCCACCGCCGCCCGCCTCCACCTGGAACAGCTCCGCACCTACAGCGACCCGGACCGCGACCCCAGGATGCGGGTCGTCTCCGTCGCGTACACCGCCCTCGTGCCGGACCTGCCGGAGCCCAGGGGCGGCGGGGACGCGGCGCACGCGCAGTGGCTGCCGTACGGCTCGTACGGGCCCCTCGCCTTCGACCACGACACGATCCTCGCCGACGCGCACGAGCGCGTGGGCGCCAAGCTCGAGTACACCTGCCTCGCCACCGCCTTCTGCCCGCCCGAGTTCACCCTCGGCGAGCTGCGGCAGGTGTACGAGACGGTGTGGGGCGTCGAGCTCGACCGCCCCAACTTCCGGCGCAAGGTCCTCACCACACCCGGTTTCGTCCAGGCCGTGGAAGGGCCGCCGCGCCTCACCGGCGGACGGGGGAAACCGGCCGCTCTGTACCGGGCGGGAGAGGCCACGGCCCTGCACCCGCCACTGCTGCGACCGGAAGGACGGCAGGAATGATCACGTCCAGGACCATCACCAAGCAGGCGGCCACCGGCTCGCTCATCGGGCTCGCGCTCGGCGACGCGCTGGGCTTCCCGACCGAGTTCAACGACGTCCCGGCCATCCTCGCCAAGTTCGGGCCCTGGCGCGGGATGGCCCTGCCCAAGCCCGCCATCGTCACCGACGACACCCAGATGACCCTCGCGCTGGCCCGTGCCGTCCGGACCGCGCTCGGCCGGGGCCCGCTCACCCCGCTGCGGCTGGTCCGGCCGCTGCGCGAGGAGTTCGTCGACTGGTACCACTCGCCCGAGAACAACCGGGCGCCCGGCCGCACCTGCCTGGTCGCCTGCCGGAAGCTCGACACCGGCGGCGACCGGCCCTGGCAGGAGGCCAGCCAGATCGGCTCCAAGGGCTGCGGCGCCAACATGCGGGTCGCGCCCATCGGGCTCGTCCCGGGACTCGGCCAGGAACAGCGCGCCGGCGCCGCCCAGCTCCAGGCCGCCCTCACGCACGGCCACCCCACCGCGCTGGCCGCCTCCGACCTCACCGCCCGGGCGGTGTACCTGCTCTCGCAGGGCGCCGAGCCGCTGGGCCTGGTCGGGCAGCTCCGCTCGTACGCGTACGAGAACCGCTCCCGCTACCACCAGCAGTGGCTCGGCGACCTGTGGACGTACTCCCACGACGCCACGCCGCAGGCGTTCATCGAGCGCGGCTGGGACGAGTGCGCCGACGCGCTGAGCACGCTGGACGCCGCGCTGCGCACGGCCGACCCCGAGACCGACCCGTGCCTGCTGACGGGCGAGGGCTGGATCGCCGAAGAGGCCCTGACGACCGCCCTCCTGTGCTTCCTGCTCTTCCCGGAGGACCCCCTCACCGCCCTGCGCCGCGCCGCCTGCACCAAGGGCGACTCCGACTCCATCGCCTGCCTGGCCGGCGCGTTCGCCGGTGCCCACCTCGGCGCCGGGGCATGGCCGAAGGAGTGGGCGGACCGGATCGAGTACGGCAGCGAACTGCTGACGCTGGGGGCGCTCTGGGACGCCTGACCCCGCCGGCCGGCTACCCGGCCCGCAGCGCCGACGCCCGGCGGGTGCGGAAGAGGAAGTCCTCGACCGCCCGCCGGTCCGGTTCGGGCGGGAGCGGGGACCTCACGGCCGCCTCGTCCGCCTCGGCGGCCAGCCGGGCCATCCACGACTCGACCTCGTGCCAGGGCACCTCGCCGCGCTTGACCGCGAGCAGCCGCTCGCGCGCGTCCCCCACGTCGATCACCAGCTCGCCCGTGCGGAGCAGGTCACGGCAGCTCGCCAGGAGGCGCAGAAGGTGCATGGCGTGCTTCCAGCGGGGAGCGCCGTACTGGCGGACGTCCGCGTCGAGCTTCTTGCGCTGGCCGGTCGCGTACCGGCCGAACGTCTGGTGCGCCTGGCGGGACAGGAACGCGCCGCGCAGCGCGAGGAGTTCGCGACCGGTGTCGTCGACGTGCTCGACGAGCGGGGAGTGCAGGCACTCCAGGATGTTGGGGTTGGCGCGCAGGGCCAGCTCGCAGAAGCGCTCCAGCTCCCAACTGAACTGCTCCTCCGCCGGGCCCTCTATGTGCGTGGGCGGCTTGTCGAACCGCCACTGGAGCGGGGTGGGGACCAGGAACACACCACGGCGGTCGGTGTCGCTGCCGTCCGTGGCCAGCCCGAAGGCGCGCGACCCCATGACGCAGGAGTAGATCGTGTGGTCGCGCACCAGTTCGTCGGGGGTCGGCATGAGCCAGACCCTACGTCAGGCGGATGCTGTCCCCCGTCACGGTGATCTGCTCGGCGGGCAGCGGCCGGGTGGCCGGGCCGCGGGCGACCGAGCCGTCGGCGATGCGGAACCGGCTGCCGTGGCAGACGCAGTTGATCGTGCCGTTCTCCACCGTGGCGACGATGCACGCCTGGTGGGTGCAGACGGCGGAGAACGCCTTGAACTCGCCCTCCCGCGGCTGGGTCACCACGACCTTGCGGTCCTTGAAGATCGTGCCGCCACCGGCCGGGATGTCGGTGGTGCGGGCCAGCTCGCCGTCCGGCGGCCGCGGCGTAGGCGTGGACGTGGGTGTGGACGTGGGTGGCGCGGGGGAAGCGGGCGACGAGGGGCCTTCGCCGCCGCAGCCCGTGACCAGCGCGGCGGTCGTGGAGGCGGCGGCGACGAGGACGGTACGGCGGGGGGCGGGTGTTGGACTCATGGGCCGCATCCTGGCCCCCGGCGCCCCCCGGGGCGAAGCAACCGCGCTGACACTTACGCCCGGGGAGCGAGCCCCGTGACGCGGCCGGCCCCATCACGGCGGATCTCCCGCACGCCCACGACGGCGGCGCGGTCGAGCGGACCGTACACGTGCGGGAAGCGCCGGTCGGCCGAGCCCTCCCAGCGGACCTCGGCGGTCAGCAGCGCCTCGTCGATCACCAGCAGGAGCAGCGGACCGGGCACGTCCCGGTAGTGGGCCTCGACGATGGCCAGCGCCGTGTCCTCGTCGGGCGAGCAGTGCACGAAACCCTCGGAGGCCAGCGAAGCGGGGCGGTACGGGGCCTCGGGGCCGGCCGTCCATTCGGGCTCCGGTACGACATGAAGCAGCATGCCGACAGTCTGCATGCCGGACACATCCGGCGCGGCCGCCCCGGCTGACTAGGCTGAACGACAGCACACGCGCGAGCGGCACGGACGAAGGAGCAGGCACGTGGCGGTACGAGCGGTCCGAGGGGCCGTCCAACTGGAGCGGGACGACGCCGGGCACATGCGCGACCAGGTCGGCGAGCTGCTCACCGCCGTACTGGAGCGCAATGGCCTCACCGCCGACGACCTGATCAGCATCTGGTTCACCGCGACGCCCGACCTGCACAGCGACTTCCCGGCCGTGGCGGCGCGCGAGCTCGGCATCGTGGACGTCCCGCTGCTGTGCGCCCAGGAGCTGGACATCGCCGGCGCCATGCCCCGCGTGGTGCGCCTGCTCGCCCACGTCGAGACCGACCTGCCCAAGTCCGCCGTCGCGCACGTCTACCTCGGCGCCGCGGCCGCCCTCCGCAAGGACATCGCCCAGTGAGAACCGCAGTCGTCATCGGAACCGGGCTGATCGGCACCTCGGCCGCCCTCGCGCTGACCGGGCGCGGCGTCACCGTCCACCTCGTCGACCACGACCCCGCCCGGGCCCGTACCGCCGCCGCGCGCGGCGCGGGCACCGAGGAGCCGCCCGAGGGCCCCGTCGACCTGGCGATCGTCGCCGTACCGCCGGCGTACGTCGCCGCCACCCTCGCTGAGGCCATGCGCGGCGGGGTCGCCCGCGGCTACCTGGATGTGGCCAGCGTCAAGGGCGGACCGAAGCGGGAGCTGGAGGAGATGGGCCTCGACCTCTCCGCGTACATCGGCACACACCCGATGTCCGGCAAGGAGCGCTCGGGCCCGCTGGCCGCGACGGCCGACCTCTTCGAGGGCCGCCCGTGGGTGCTGACCCCCACCCGGGACACCGACACCGAGGTGCTCAACCTCGCCCTGGAGCTGGTCGCCCTGTGCCGGGCGGTCCCGGTCGTCATGGACGCGGACGCCCACGACCGGGCGGTCGCGCTGGTCTCGCACACGCCGCAGCTCGTGTCGTCGATGGTCGCCGCGCGGCTGGCGGACGCCGACGAGACGGCGGTGCGGCTGTGCGGGCAGGGCATCCGGGACGTGACGCGCATCGCGGCGTCCGACCCGCGCATGTGGGTCGAGATCCTGTCGGCGAACCCCGGCCCGGTCGCCGACGTCCTCGCCGGGGTGGCCGCGGACCTGGACGAAACGGTCGAGGCCCTCCGGTCCCTCCAGTCCGCCGACGAGCACAAGCGGCGCGACGGCGCCACGGGCGTCGAGGACGTGCTGCGCCGCGGCAACGCCGGCCGCGCCCGGGTCCCCGGCAAGCACGGCGGCGGCCCGGTCGCCTACGAGACGGTCGCCGTCCTCCTCAGCGACCAGCCCGGCGAGCTCGCCCGCATCTTCGCGGACGCGGGCCGGGCGGGCGTCAACATCGAGGACGTCCGCATCGAGCACGCGACGGGCCAGCAGGCGGGCCTCATCCAGCTCATGGTCGAGCCCGCCTCCGCCCCCGTCCTCTCGGCGGCCCTCCGGGAGCGGGGCTGGGCACTGCGGCAGTGACCCCCCGGCGGCGGGCGTAACCCGAATGGGTGCAAGGGGTACGGGCAGCAGTCGGTAACCTTGTGCCGGGCCCCTTGGCATCCGGCCGGCCCTCTCCCGCGTACCAGGAAGGTGTCCGACACCGTGGAATCCGTGATCGTCGCCATCGACGGCCCCTCCGGCACGGGCAAGTCGAGCACCTCCAAGGCGGTCGCCGCCAAGCTGGGGTTCAGCTACCTGGACACCGGCGCGCAGTACCGGGCGATCACCTGGTGGATGATCACCAACGGTGTGGACGTCGACGACGCCGACGCCGTCGCCTCCGCGGCCGGCAAGCCCACCATCGTCTCCGGCACCGACCCCTCCCACCCGACGATCACCGTCGACGGCGTGGACGCCTCCGGGCCCATCCGGACCCAGGAGGTCACCTCCAAGGTCAGCGCCGTGAGCGCCGTGCCCGAGGTGCGGGAGCGGATCACCGAGCTCCAGCGGTCCATCGCCGCGAGCGCCGAGCAGGGCATCGTCGTCGAGGGGCGGGACATCGGCACCACCGTCCTCCCCGACGCCGACCTGAAGATCTTCCTCACCGCTTCCCCCGAGGCCCGCGCCGCCCGCCGCTCCGGCGAGCTCAAGGGAGCCGACGTCCACACCACCCGCGAGGCGCTGATCAAGCGGGACGCGGCCGACTCCAGCCGCAAGACGTCCCCGCTCGCCAAGGCGGACGACGCCGTCGAGGTCGACACCACCGACCTCACCCTCCAGCAGGTCATCGAGTGCGTCGTCACCCTCATCGAGGAGAAGCGAGCCGCCGCGTGACCCCACCCTCCGAGAAGGGCGCCGCGGTCGGCCGGGGCATCGGCATCGGCCTGATGTACGGGCTGTGGAAGCCGCGCGTCCTCGGCGCCTGGCGGGTCCCGGCCTCCGGGCCCGTGATCTTCGCCGTCAACCACGCGCACAACCTCGACGGCCCCATGCTGATGGGCACCGCGCCCCGGCCCGTGCACTTCCTGATCAAGAAGGAAGCGTTCAAGGGACCGCTCGGCCCGTTCCTGGAGGGCATCGGCCAGCTCAAGGTGGACCGCGGGGCGCCCGACCGCACCGCCATCACCGGCGCCCTCGACGTGCTGGCGCACGGCGGCGTGCTGGGCATCTTCCCGGAGGGCACCCGGGGCGAGGGCGACTTCGCGTCGCTGCGCGCCGGCCTCGCGTACTTCGCCGTACGCAGCGGCGCCCCCATCGTCCCGGTCGCCGTCCTGGGAAGCACCGACCGCCGCGGACGGTTGATAAAGGCGCTGCCCCCGCTGCGCAGCCGCGTCGACGTCGTCTTCGGTGACGCCTTCCAGGCGGGGGACGGCTCCGGACGCCGCACCCGCAAGGCGCTGGACGACGCCACCGTACGTATCCAGGAGCGGCTCACCGCCCACCTGGAAAACGCCAAGCGCCTCACCGGGCGCTGAGCCAGACTTGAGTAGCGGATCGCTCGATCCGCCGATGATGAACGAGGAACGGACTTCATGAACGACCAGCACGACCACGGGGCACTCGGCGACACCGAGTACGCGGAGTTCATGGAGCTCGCCGCCGAAGAGGGCTTCGACATCGAGGACGTCGAGGGCGCGATCGAGGAGGCCGGGCACGGCCCGCTCCCGGTCCTCGCCGTCGTCGGCCGGCCGAATGTCGGCAAGTCGACCCTGGTGAACCGCATCATCGGCCGCCGTGAGGCCGTCGTCGAGGACAAGCCCGGCGTCACCCGCGACCGCGTCACCTACGAGGCCGAGTGGGCCGGCCGCCGCTTCAAGGTCGTCGACACCGGCGGCTGGGAGCAGGACGTCCTCGGCATCGACGCCTCCGTCGCCGCCCAGGCCGAGTACGCCATCGAGGCCGCCGACGCGGTCGTCTTCGTCGTGGACGCCACCGTCGGCGCCACCGACACCGACGAGGCCGTCGTCAAGCTGCTGCGCCGGGCCGGAAAGCCCGTCGTCCTCGCCGCCAACAAGGTCGACGGCCCCTCCGGCGAGGCAGACGCCGCCATGCTCTGGTCGCTGGGCCTCGGCGAGCCGTTCCCCGTCTCCGCCCTCCACGGCCGTGGCACCGGCGACCTGCTGGACGAGGTCCTCAAGGCCCTGCCCGAGGCCCCGGAGCAGACCTTCGGCACCGCCGTCGGCGGCCCGCGCCGCATCGCGCTCATCGGCCGCCCGAACGTCGGCAAGTCGTCCCTGCTCAACAAGGTCGCCGGCGAGGAGCGCGTCGTCGTCAACGAGATGGCCGGCACCACCCGCGACCCGGTCGACGAGCTCATCGAACTCGGCGGCACCACCTGGAAGTTCGTCGACACCGCCGGTATCCGCAAGAAGGTCCACCTCCAGGAGGGCGCGGACTACTACGCCTCGCTGCGTACCGCCGCCGCCGTCGAGAAGGCCGAGGTGGCCGTCGTCCTGATCGACACCACCGAGTCCATCTCCGTCCAGGACCAGCGGATCATCACCATGGCCGTCGAGGCGGGCCGCGCGCTCGTCATCGCGTACAACAAGTGGGACGAGCTCGACGAGGAGCGCCGCTACTACCTGGAGCGCGAGATCGAGACCGAGATGCAGCAGGTCTCCTGGGCCCCGCGCGTCAACGTCTCCGCCCGCACCGGCCGCCACATGGACAAGCTCGTCCCGGCGATCGAGACGGCGCTGGCCGGCTGGGAGACCCGCGTCCCCACCGGGCGGCTGAACGCCTTCCTCGGCGAGCTCGTCGCGGCCCACCCGCACCCGATCCGGGGCGGCAAGCAGCCGCGCATCCTGTTCGGTACGCAGGCGGGCACCAAGCCGCCGCGGTTCGTGCTGTTCGCGTCGGGCTTCCTGGAGCACGGCTACCGGCGGTTCGTCGAGCGCCGGCTGCGCGAGGAGTTCGGCTTCGAGGGCACCCCGATCCACATCTCGGTGCGCGTGCGCGAGAAGCGCGGCCGCAAGAAGTGACTTCATGACGACGGCGGCGGGGGGGGGGGGGGGGGGGGGGGGGGGGGGGGGGGGGGGGGGGGGGGGGGGGGGTTCCCCCCCCCGCCCCTCGCGTGGTGT
>NZ_JBVIGF010000007.1:304331-458621 GCF_055570965.1 Streptomyces sp. NPDC031064 | reverse complement strand
AAGAGAGGAAGGGAGAAGAAAAGAGCAGAGCAGACACAACGCCCCCCCCCCCCCCCCCCCCCCCCCCCCCCCCCCCCCCCCCCCCCCCCCCCCCCCCCCCCCCGCCGTCGTTCACGGACTGTCGTTCACAACCCCCTGCGAGGCGCCGGCGGCAGCGCCGCCGGTACGTGGTGGTGACCGGTGTGCCGCCGCATGCCGACCTGCTGCCACCCCGTCGTATAGCCGCTGCTGTGCTGCGTCTGGTACGAACCGGTGCCGCCCGAGCCGAACGTGCCGAAGGCCTTGAACCCCAGGTCCTCCTCGCCACTGCGGTCGCCCGGCAACGTCCGGAACGACCTGAGGTACTCCGAGTACAGCGCGTCGTAGATCGGCGTGGCCGACTGGGTGGACAGTCCCTCGTGCGCGGAACGCATGGCGGGAATCTGCTGGTACGGCTGGCGGGATGGCTCGTATGCGTGCACGTATGTGCCAACGACCTCGCCGCCCTTCGGATGCGGCCCCGGGCCGGAATACGCCGGTCGCGGTACCGGTGTGACCGGCGGCCCGTACGCGAGCCGTGTGCCCGGGCGCGCGGCCGGGTCGTCCACGGCCCGGCCGTCCACCGCCCTGGCGTGCATCAGGTGCCGGCCAGCGGCATCGCCGCCGCCACCAGCCGGCCGTTCGCCGCCGCCTTCTCCAGGGCGTCACGCAGCAGGTCCTCGCGCGGCTGCTGGCCGATGGAGCCGACCGGGGCCGCGAAGACCAGCACCGTGTGCGACTTGTTCGCCGCGGCGCGCCAGCCCTCGGTGACCTGGAGCGGCTGGTGGGCCTGCCACCAGGCGACCGGGCTGCCGCCCCCCGTACCCGGCTGGAGGATGGCGTGCAACTGGCCCATGGCCAGCAGCACCGACCAGCCGCCGATCGGCGCGGGCTTCTGGTTCACGTCGGCGACCGGCAGGAAGCCCTGCTCCAGCAGCAGTGGCAGGAACTCGTCACCGCCGCCGGTCGACCCGGGCCGGGCGATGGGCGCCGTCGGCTCCACGACCAGCGCCGGGTGCAGTTCGTTGTCGATCAGTACGAGACCACTGGTGACGCCCAGGACGGCCTGGTCACCGGCGGCCACGGGCGCCGCGGGGGCCGCGGCGGCCACCGGGGCGGCCTGCGCCTCCGTACCGGTGATGGACCGGACGGCGCCCTGGAGCTGCTCCTCGGCGACCTTGACGACCTGGGAGGGGATGCAGGTGGCGTGGGCGAAGGCGAGGACGGCCGTCTCCTCGCCGACGAACAGCACGGTGCTGGTGCGCTCCTGCTCGGAGTCGCCCGGGGTGCGGCAGGAGGTGCAGTCGTAGCTGCCCGGGGCGTTCTCGCCGGCGAGCAGCCGGTCGGCCTCTTCATCGCCGATCTCGGCGCGTACGTCCTCGCTGACGTCGAGCATGCGGGGCACGGGTGGCTCCTCGGACTCGTTGCGTGCGATGCCGGGCGGATCCCGGCTCGTCTCATGAAGAGTTCAACGGGCGATCCTCCGCCGGAGTCACGGGTTGCCTCGCGCCTCGGCGCGTCGGCCGACCGGGTGGCGCCGCACGCCGCCCCCGCGCGGCGGCGGCGTGCGGCGCCATGACCATGCCTAGCGTGGGCCGATGCCGAAGATCCGCTTGTGGCCGGCCGTGGTGCCGGCCGTGTTGTTGCTCGTGCCGGGGGCGACGAACGCGGGCGCCGCACCGGCCGCGCCCGGCAGCCACCCGCCGCCGCCCGCGCCCGGTCCCAGGAGCGAAGCCGTACGCACCGCCGCCGGCTGCGCCGACGACCAGTGGCCGTGGGGCTGCGTGGCGGAGTGCGAGAGCGGCGGCCGCTGGAACCTCAACACGGGCAACGGCTACTACGGAGGGCTCCAGTTCAAGCAGTCCACCTGGGAGACGTACGGCGGCCTCACCCACGCCCCGCGCGCCGACCTGGCCACCCGGCGGCAGCAGATCACCGTCGCGGAGGAGGTGCTCCGCTGGCAGGGGTGGGCGGCCTGGCCCACCTGCTCCAGGAAGTACGGGCTCTCCGGCCGCGCCCACACCGTCCGGCCGAAGGACACGCTGACCTCCGTGGCGCGGCGGTTCAAGGTGCCGGGCGGCTGGAAGGCGCTGTACAAGGCCAACCAGAAGACCGTCGGGGCGGACCCGAACACGATCCGGCCGGGGACGATGCTGGCCCTCCCCGGCCTTAAGCCGGCCCCGAAGGGGGCCGCCGTTCCCCCGAAGGCTTCCCCGAAGGTTGCCCCGAAGAAGCTTCCCCCGAAGAACGGGAAGTGAATTCGGCCAGCTCGCCGCTGAACGACAGCGCGCCGCGCCGCAGTTCGTGGGCCAGGGTGCCGCGCGGCAGGCCGGCCGGCGGGCGCTGCTCGGCCAGCACGACCGCCGCGCCCCGGTCGGCGAGGCCGCACAGCAGCCCGTAGGTGCGGGCCGCGACGGCGGGCGACATGCCGAGGGCCGGCTCGTCGACGAGGAGGACACGCGCGGGCGTGAGCACGGCGCGGGAGAGCGCCAGCATCCGCTGCTCGCCGCCGGAGAGGGTGCCGGCGCGGCGGGGGAGCAGCGGGCGGAGCTCGGGGTACGCGTCGAGGGCGGGCGTGAGGTCCCGGCCCGGGGCGCCCAGCCGGAGGTTCTCGGTGACCGTGAGCGTGGCGTACACGGCGCGCCGGTCCGGTACGAAGCACAGGCCGCGGCGCGCCCGCCGGTGGGCGTGCAGCCGGGTCACGTCGGCGCCCCGCCACAGCACCCGTCCGGCGCTCAGCGGCACCGTACCGGCGAGGGCGCGCAGCACGGTCGTACGCCCCGAGCCGTTGCGGCCGAGGAGCACGGTGACGGTGCCGGGCGGAACGGGCAGGTCCACGCCGTGCAGGGCCTCCAGGGGGCCGTAGCGGACCCGGGCGGCGCGCAGCGCGATCTCGACGCTCATGACACGATCCGCCCCGCCTCCATGACGTGCACGGTGTGCGCGACGTCCGCGACCAGGTCGAGGTCGTGCTCGACGACCAGGACGGCCGTCCCGTCCGCCGCGAGGGCCTTGAGCACGCGCGCGAGGGCGGCCGTCTCGTCGGCGTCCAGCCCGGCGGCGGGCTCGTCGAGCAGCAGGGTGTGCGGCCGCCCCGCGAGGGCGCGGGCCACCTCGACGCGGCGGAGGGCGCCCGTGGACAGTCCGGCGGCGGGCAGGTGGCGGGCGCCGGTGAGGCCGAGCAGCCGCAGGGCCTGCTCGACGGCGTCCGGATCGTCCCGCACGCGTCCCCGCTCGCCGCCGACGCGGACGTTCTCCTCGACCGTCAGGGACGGGAAGACCGCCAGCTCCTGGAACGTCCGGGCGATCCCGAGCCGGGTGCGGGCGTGGGAGGGGCGCGCCGTGATGTCGGTCCCGTCGAGGCTGACTCGTCCGGAGGCGGGGCGGGCGGTGCCGGCCAGGCAGTGGAACAGGCTGCTCTTGCCCGCGCCGTTGGGCCCCACGAGGGCGGTGACCCTGCCGGGTTCGACGAGGAGGTCGACGCGGTCGAGGGCGGTGAACCCGTCGTAGCGGAGGGTGACTTCGCGGGCCTCCAGGCCACGGGTGGGCGCGGCGGGGGCGGTTGTGGGGCGGGCGGGGGTGGCCTTGGGCCGGTGCGGGTGCGCCCGGCCTTCGGCCGTGCGGCCGGGACGGCCGGGCGCGGGCCCTCCCGTGGGTGGCCCACCGCCGTCGGCGGCCGCGGGAGGGGGCGCCGCACGCGCGCGTGCCGGGGGACCGGGTGGGCGGGCCGCGCCCGGCAGCAGCGACGTCAGGGGCGGGACGCGGGCCGTGAAGGCGGCCAGGAGGCCGATCACCGCCGCCGCCGCGCCGCCCCGCGCGCCCGCGTCGAGGCCGACCAGGAGGACCGCGGCGACCAGCGGGCTCAGCAGGCTGTCGGCGCCCAGGACCAGGACCGCGGCGAACCACAGCAGGCCGCGCACCGGGTCGTACGCCTCCGGGTCGAAGGCCTGGACGCCCATGCCCAGCAGGCCGCCGCCCAGCGCCGCCAGGGCCGCGCCCGCGACGAAGGCCCAGACCTTCAGTGCGGGGACCGGCACGCCCGCCGCCTCCGCGCCCGCCTCGTGGTCGCGCAGCGCGGCCAGCGCCCGCCCCGTACGGCCCCGGCGCAGGGCGGCGACCAGGAGCAGCGCGAGAGCCAGGACCGCGAGCTCGACGGCGTAGTAGGCGCGGTCCGAGGCGAGGCCCGCCGGGCGCGACAGGGAGAGCCCCGCCGTGGCGTAGGGCTGCGCGAACACGAACCGGCTCACGGCCACGCCCACCGCCAGCGTCGCCAGCGCCAGGGCCAGGCCGTGGCGGCGGATCGCCGGCCAGCCGGTGAGCAGGCCGAGCGGGGCGACCAGCACGGCGGCCACCAGCAGCGCGGCGAGCTCCGGGAGGCGGGGCAGCCCCGGGAAGCGGCCCGCCGCCAGCAGCGCCGTGAAGAGGGCGCCCAGACCCGCGTACGCCGCCTGGCCCAGCGAGATCTGGCCGCCCCGGCCGGTGACCACGACGAGGGACAGCAGGACGACGGCGAGTGCCGGGACCTGTACCGCCGTCTGGAGGTCGCCGCCGGCGAACCCGAGCGGCAGCAGGAACAGTACGCCCGTCGCCCCCCACACCCCCGGTGGGACGCGCGCCCCCGCCGTCGACGTACGCGGCAGGGCGTCCCGCGCCCCCACGCCCGGCAGCACCAGCGCGGCGACCAGCAGGGCGACGACGAACAGGTTGGTGGCGACGGCCTGGACCAGCGGGCCCGCCCAGCCCATCGGGTGGAACCGGGTCAGTTGGGCCTGGGCGACCGCGACGACCAGCGCGGTCGCCACCGCCACCGGAAGGCTCCGCATCCGGGCCACCACCGCCACCGCGATCACCTCGACGACCAGCAGCGGCAGCCCGTACGGGTCGAGCCGCACGTACGGCGCCAGCAGCACGCCCGTCAGGCCGGCCGTGAACGCCCCGAACGCCCACCCCACCGCCGACACCCGGTCCGCGTCGATCCCGCCCAGCACCGCCAGCGCCCGGTTGTCCACCACCGCCCGCAGCTCCCGCCCCAGCTTCGTCCAGCGGGTCACCGCCCCCACCGCGCCGCCCACCAGCAGCACCGAGGCCAACTGCGCCCACGGGTCGTCACCCAGCAGCACCGGCGCGTCCGCCCGCGCCCCGCCGCCCCACACCAGCGCCGCGCCCCCGACGAGCAGGACGAACACGCCGATGGACGCCACCAGGGTCCGCGCCGGGTCCAGGTCGAGCACCGCCGCCGGCCGGAACACCGCCCGGTCCAGCACCAGCCCGATGCCGGGCGCCACCACCAGCAGGGTCAGGCACGCGGCGAGCGGCAACGGCCAGCCCCACTCCACCACCAGGTGTCGCAGCACGTACGCGCAAATCATGGCGATCGCGCCGTGCGCGAGGTTCAGCACGCCCGTCGCGCGGTAGGTGACGATCAGTCCGATGCCGGTCAGCGCCGCCGCGCTGCCCACCGCGAGCCCGGCCAGGACGAGTTCGTAGGTGAGGGACGACACGTCAGCTCTCGGGCTCGCACACCGGGCACGGGTCCAGTGCCGCGTCGCCGGCCGGCACCACGTCCGCCTTGCCCGCCACCAGCGGGCAGTCGGGGCGGTGCGCCAGCGTCCCGCCCGGTACCCGCACCGGCGGCGCGTCGGAGGACGGGCGGTCCGTCCCGGCCGGCGGCTCCTGCGGCCGGGCCCCGGGGCCGCGCGGGACCGGCGCCCCGCCCAGCAGGACCGCCCCCGCCACGATCAGCGCCGCGCCGGGCACCGTGCAGGAGGCCAGGTACGGGATCTGCCGTTCCGCGAAACGCTCGCCGGACACCCCGTACCAGCCCAGCACGCACAGCACCGCGCCGATGGTGGCGGCCACGATCCCGCCCCACCACAGCAGTCGCGATGTCGGCATCCCGGGCCTCCGCTGGCTCCGCTGGCGATATAGGGCGATTCCTTGCACTATGCCCAAGAAGGCCCAAAAAGGCACAGACCCCGGAACCCGGTGGTGAGCCAGATGGTCCACAAGAGTCTCCCCAAGCGCCCCCGCGCCGCGGCACTGGCCGCGGCAGCGGTCCTGGTCCTCGTACCGACCGCCGCCGCCTGCGGCGACGGCAACGGCAACGGCGAAGCGGAAAGGTCCCCGACCGCGACCGCGCAACAGAACCAGCCCGCCGACCCGGCCGCGGCACGAGCGCAGATCCAGAAGAACTGGACGGCCTTCTTCGACCCGAAGACCCCGGTCGACGAGAAGGTCAAGCTCCTCGAGAACGGCGACCGGATGCGGCCCGTCCTCCAGGCGTTCAGCGCCAACCCGCAGGCCGCGCAGACCTCCGTGAAGGTCAAGAACGTCGCCTTCACCTCCGCCACCCAGGCCGACGTCACCTACGACCTGCTCGTCGGAGGCAACCCGGCCCTGCCGGACTCCAAGGGCACCGCCGTGCACCAGCAGGACACCTGGAAGGTCTCCGTGAAGACGCTGTGCGCGCTGGTCAAGCTCAGCCCCGATGCGACAGCCGTGCCGGGCTGCTGAACGCCTGCTGCCGGCGGCGCTCCTGCTGCTCGGCCTGCTGCTGAGCGCCGCCTGTGGCAGCCGCCTTCCGGAGAGCGACTTCGAGCGCCGGCCCACCTCCCCTACGACCGGCGGCCGGGAACCGATCCGGATCGGCGTCATCACCGGAGCCACCAGCCCCGTCGGCGGCGGCGCCCTCACCGGCCCGCGCGACGGGGCGCTGGCGTACTTCGCCGCCCTCAACGCCCGCGGCGGCATCGACGGGCGCCGCGTGGACGCGATCACCTGTGACGACGGCGGCAGTGGCGTCGGCAACAACGAGTGCGTGCACGAGCTCGTCGACGAAAGACGGGTCTTCGCCCTGGTCGCCACCACCGCCCTCGACTACGCGGGCGCCGCGCGCGTGTCCCGGGCGGGCGTCCCCGACATCGGCGGCCAGCCGCTCGGCCCCGCGTACGACACCTACCCGCACCTGTACGGGATCTACGGCAGCTCCGCGCCCCGCACCGGCGGCGAGCCCGGCTGGAACGGCGTCCTGACCGGCGGCACCGAGGTCTACCGCTGGTTCAAGCGGGCACACGGCGCCCGCACGGCGGCCGTCGTCTCCTACAACCAGGCCGCCTCCGCGGCGTACGCCCGGCTGGTCGAGCGCGGCCTGGAGGCGGAGGGGTACCGGGTCGTCACCGAACAGGTCGACTTCGCCCTCCCCAACTACCGCGCCGTCGCCGCCGACCTCCGCGAACAGGGCGTCGACGTCGTCTTCGACGCCCTGGACACCCACGGCAACGCCCAGCTCTGCGCGGCGATGGACGCCGTCGGCGTGAACGTCACCGCCAAGGTCACCAACGTCCAGAACTGGAACCAGGCCGTCCGCCGCGACTTCGAGGACGCCCCGCGCTGCCGCAACGCCCTGTGGGTGACCGGCGCCAGCCGCAACCACGACGAGCGGGACCACCCCGCCGTACGGGAGTTCCGGGACGCGATGGAGGCGCACATGAAGGGCAAGCCGCTCTCCCAGTGGGCGCTGGAGGGCTGGGCGGCCGCCATGTGGTTCACCGACGCGGCGCGGGCCTGCGTCAAGGACCCGAGAACCGGCCTCACGCGCGCGTGCGTCGAACGGTTCATGAACCGCGCCGAGCCGTACACCGCCCGGGGCCTGCTGCTGCCCGTCGTCTTCGAACGGCTCCCCGAACCCCCGAAGACCCGTCACACCTGCCTGTCCGTCGCCCGCTGGCAGGACGGCCGGGGCTGGGTGACCCAGGGCGGCGACATGTACGACAACTGCGCCACCGTGCCCCAGCTCACCTACCGGCCCTGACCGGCCACGGGCCCTGACCGGCCGCACCCCGCAAAGCCAAGTACAGTCCACCCTTGACGACCACTCGACGGCCATCGGACCAGATCCATACCAGGGGGACGCGGCGACGCGATGCATATCTCTTTCCTGCTGCACAACGCGTACGGCATCGGCGGCACCATCCGTACGACGTTCAACCTCGCCCAGACCCTGGCCGAGCGGCACGACGTCGAGATCGTGTCCGTCTTCCGCCACCGCGAGGAGCCGACCCTCGGCGCCCCCGCCGGCGTGACGATGAAGCACCTGGTCGACCTGCGCAAGAACAGCCCCACGTACGACGGCACGCACCCCGACTACAAGAAGCCCGCCAAGGTCTTCCCGCGCGGCGACGGACGCTGGAAGCAGTACAGCCGCCTCACCGACGACCGGATCGCCGCGCACCTGAAGAACCTTCAGGCCGACGTCGTGGTCGGCACCCGCCCCGGCCTCAACGTCCACATCGCCCGCCAGGCCCGCCGGGGCCCCGTCCGCGTCGGCCAGGAGCACCTGACGCTGGACAGCCACGGCTACCGGCTGCGCCGGGAGATCGGCCACCGCTACGCCCTGCTCGACGCGATCACCACCGTCACCGAGGCCGACGCCCGCTCCTACCGGTCCAAGCTCAAGCTCCCCGGCGTACGCATCGACTCCGTGCCCAACAGCGTGCCCGCCCCGACCGTCGCGCCCGCCGACTCCACGGCCAAGTGGGTCGTCGCGGCCGGCCGGCTCACCCGCGTCAAGCGCTACGACCTGCTCGTCGAGGCGTTCGCGAAGGTGGTCGCCGCCCGCCCCGACTGGCGGCTGCGGATCTACGGCTCCGGCGACGCCACCGGCAACGAGCGCAACGCCCTGCGCGCCCTCATCGAGGCACGCGGGCTGCACAACCACGTCCTGCTGATGGGCACGGCCAACCCGCTGGAGCCCGAGTGGGTCAAGGGCTCCATCGCCGCCGTCACCTCCCGCCTCGAATCCTTCGGCATGACCATCGTCGAGGCGATGCGCTGCGGCCTGCCGGTCGTCTCCACCGACTGCCCGCACGGCCCCGGCGAGATCATCGAGGACGGCGTCGACGGGCGGCTGGTGCCGGTCGGTGACGTGGACGCCATCGCCGACGCGCTGCTCGCCCTCATCCAGGACGACGAGCTGCGGCGCCGCACCGGACAGGCCGCGCTCGCGGCGTCGCGGCGCTTCGACCCGGTCCGGATCGCCGAACGCCACGAGGCCCTCTTCACCGAGCTGGTCGCCCAGGGCGCGAACGGCCGCTCGCGCGGCCGGGCCCGCGACGCGCTCCACCGCACCCGTGGGGCGGTCCTCGACGCCGCGTACGCGGTGCGCTACAAGGCCGCCGATGTGCTCCGGAAGGGAAAGCCCGCATGAGCGACGCCACCACCCCGGCCCCCGTGCCCGGCGCGCCGCCCCGCGCGGACTGCGTCGCGGACTCCGCCGGCGGCATCACCTTCGACCTGGTGGTCGTCGAGGCCGCCCAGCCGGTGCTGGTACTGCGCAGGCGCGGCGGCTCCGGCGGCCCTTCCGACGAGACCCGGCTGCCGCTCACCCCGGCGAGCGAGGGCCACCTGCGCGCGGTGCTGCCGAGCACGATGGAGCTCGCCGAGGGCCGCTGGGACGTCTACCTCGACGAGCGGGCCGTGGAGCCGGGCATCCGGGACCTGCGGGCGCTCGTCGACCGGGTGCCGGACGAGGAGGGCGGGGTCGCCGTCCGCGTCCCGTACCCCACGGCGGACGGCCGGCTCGCCGTGCGGAGCTGGACGCGCATGCCGCACGCCGAGGCGGGCGACATCCACTTCGGCGAGGGCGCCTGCACCGTCGAGGGGACGCTGCACGGGGTGCGGCTCGGCGACGGCGCGGCGGCCGAGGCGCGGCTGGGCGGGAAGGTGCGCACGGTGCCGGCCGACGGCGAGAAGGGGGCGTTCTCCTTCACCCTCGCCTACGACACGCTCGCCGAGCCGCCGGTCGCGGCGGAGCAGCTCTGGGAGCTGTGGCTGCGGCCCGGGGCGGACGCCGAGCCGGTGCGGATCTCCCGCGTCCTGGACGACGTCTGGGACCGCAAGAACGTCTTCGTGTACCCGGTGCACCAGGGCGAGGGCTACAAGGCGGCGCCCTGCTACACGACCGACAACGACCTCTGCGTACGGATCACCGCCTGAGGCGATCGGGGACCGTACCTGTCCGCGACTGGTGGCAGACTCGCGCCCATGTTGGAGACCTCGGCACGACTGCTGCGCCTGCTGTCCCTGCTCCAGGCGCACCGCGACTGGTCCGGCGCCGAGCTCGCGCGGCGGCTGGGCGTCACCCCGCGCACGGTGCGGCGTGACGTCGACCGGCTGCGCGAGCTCGGCTACCCCGTCAACGCCAGCCCGGGCACGGGCGGCGGCTACCAGCTCGGCGCGGGCGCCGCGCTGCCCCCGCTGCTGCTGGACGACGACGAGGCGGTCGCGGTCGCCGTCGGGCTGCGCACCGCGGCGGGCAGCGGCATCGAGGGCGTCGGCGAGACGTCGGTGGGTGCGCTCGCCAAGCTGGAGCAGGTGCTGCCCGACCGGCTGCGGCGCCGCGTCAGCGCGCTGACCACCTTCACGGTGCCGATGCTGCGGGCGCCCGAGTCCCGGGTCGACCCGTCGGTGCTCACCGAGCTCGCGGCCGCCTGCCGGGACAGCGAGCGGCTGCGCTTCGAGTACCGCGACCACAGCGGCTCGGCAACCCGCCGCACGGTGGAGCCGCACCGCCTGGTGTGCACCGAGCGCC
This sequence comes from Streptomyces sp. NPDC031064, assembly GCF_055570965.1. NCBI lineage: Bacteria > Bacillati > Actinomycetota > Actinomycetes > Kitasatosporales > Streptomycetaceae > Streptomyces > Streptomyces sp. NPDC031064. The sequence continues at coordinate 448,015 of NZ_JBVIGF010000007.1, read as the reverse complement.
GCTGGTACCTGGTCGCCTGGGACGTGGACCGCTCCGACTGGCGTACGTTCCGGGCGGACCGGATCGTCCCCAGGCCGCCGCACGGGCCGCGCTTCCCGCCCCGTACGCCGCCCGCCGAGGACCTGGCGGCCTACGTCTCCGAGGGCGTGTCCACGACGGCGTACGCGGCGAAGGCCGTCGTCCGGCTCCATGTCCCGCTCGCGGAGGCCGCACGGGTGGTCGGGCCGCTGGACGGCGTCCTGGAGGCGGAGGGGGAGTCGACGTGCCTGCTGCGCACCGGCGCCGCCGGTCTCGACGTCCTGGTGATCCACGTCGTACTCATGGGTCTGGAGTTCGAGGTGGTGGAGCCGCGCGAGCTGGACGACCACATCCGGGTGGTCCGTGACCGCCTCTCGCGGGCCCTTGAGCGGTCCGCCCCGGCGCATCGGCACTGTGGCAATTCTGCGGGGAACGCGTGAATGCGCTGTGGCGTGCCCATTATCGTGACGATATGCCGAAGCGTTTTTCGGGGCTTGCGGGAATTCGCCCGTACGGCGGTTCGGAAAGGGACTCCCGCCCCGCCGGAATTCCGGCGGCGACGCTCGCCGGAGCGGCGTGGGAGTGCCCTCCGGGGGAAGAGCGCGTTACTGAACACATGTCGTGATCCTGTGACACAAGCGTGACCGCCGAGGTACGTGAGGATGGTGGGGCGATGCCCCCGGCCCGGCTTCCGTCACCGTGCGCGGCGGCCTACGGTGAAGGGCATGGCACCGATTCCCAGCTCCCCAAAGCAGCCCGACGACAGCCCCGAGTCGTACGTCGGCCTCGGCGAACGCGACGCGGAGCAGCGTGCCCGCTTCCGTGGCTGGACCACGGTGCGGTCACTGCCACCCGGCACGATCATCACCCTGGAGTTCGTCGCGGGCCGGATCAACTTCGAGGTCGACGACGCCACCGTCACCCGCTGCTGGGTCGGCTGACGCGTCCATACGGAACGGACAAGGGCCCCGGCTTGGCGAAGCCGGGGCCCTTGTCCCGTGTGCCGTGAACCCGTCCGTGGCGGCTCAGCCGCCCGTCACCGGCCGTGAGCGCGGCGGCCGGCGGCTGCCCGCCGGGGTGACGGGCGTCCGCTCCGAGCGCACCACCGCGTGCGGCCGAGGCTGCGTGAGCGTGGTCCTGACCGTCGCCGGACGGCCGACCCCGCCCGCGGCCGCCACCGGCTCGCGCACCGGCTCGTCATCCGCGCCCACCGGCCGCTGCTGGTATATCGCCGGCCGGGGCCCGCCCGCCGCGACGGGCAGCGACGGCGCCTGGCGCCGACGGGCCCGCACCTGCTCGCGCACCGAGAAGATCAGGCCCTCGGCGCGGGCGATCAGCGGCTCGCACCAGGGCAGCCCGAGCAGGATCAGCAGTCCGGCCGCCCAGCCCAGCAGCACATCGCTCAGCCAGTGCGTACCGAGGTAGACGGTGGTCAGGCCGACGCCCAGGGCCACCACGGCGGACAGGGCCGACAGGTAGCGCCTGGCCCGGGGCGTGGTGGCGAGATAGGCGAGGATGCCCCAGGTCACCACGGCGTTGGCGGTATGTCCGGAAGGAAATATATCGCCGCCCGCGAACAGCTCGGCCGAGCCGATCTGCGTCGCGTAGTGGGGGCCGAGCCGGCCCAGACCGAGTTTGACCGCGCCCACCGTGACGTTCAGCAGCAGCAGGGCGGCGCCCAGCACCAGCAGCGGGCGGAGCGTGTGCTGCCGCCAGGAGCGCCAGCCGAGCCAGGCCGCCACCATCACGGCCGTGGGGCCGCGCTGGCCCAGCACCACGAAGTAGTCCAGCGTCGCGTGCAGCTCCGGCCACTGCTGATAGGGCCGGAAGAGCATGACCTTCCAGTCGAGGGTCACCAGCCACGACGAGACGAGCACGGCCACCACGATGGCGAGGTAGAACGCCGACGTCCCGCCGAAGAGGGCGAGACGGGTGCGGCTCATCCGCGGGATCTCAATCTTCGGCGGTTCCGGCTCCCGGTCCAGACGGGCAAAGATGTCGGTACGCACCCAATCGACGTTACAGGGAGTGAGTGTCGGCCCACGCCCATCCGCTCTCTTCGTGATGACGATGTGATGTGGAGTGTGTCTCAGTCGGATGTTTATTCCGTGCTTATCCATAAACCTCGGGGGCCGAGACCCCGATAACCACGGGGCCATTGGTCGGAAGTGTGTTTGCGTGCCACGGGAAATGGCCGGGGCGGACCGGGGCCCTCGATTTCCTCCCTCCCGCCGCCGGCCGTCTCCCCCTGGTACGCGGCCCGGCCCCACCCCTGACGGGCCGACCGGAGTGGCGTACGCCACACCCGCGCGTCTGCCCCCGTGAGAGGTGGACCACGCGCCACCGGCCCGGACTCGCGTACGCTGGCGGCTCACTCGCCCATCGATGCCGGGCCCCCGGAAGTCGTCCCCCTCCGGCCGGTGCCCACCGAGCGCGAGGGTTCATCCGTGGTCTGTGGGAGGTTCGTACATGTCCGTGACGACCACGGCCGGAGCACGGCTGCGTGCCACCGGCGGCGGTGCCAACCGCTGGGTCGTCCTCGTCGTCCTCTGCGTCAGCCTGCTGCTGGTCGCGCTCGACGCCACCGTCCTCCACGTCGCCGTCCCCGCCGTCACCGAGGACCTGCGCCCGAGCTCGACGGCGCTGCTGTGGATCGTCGACGCCTACCCCCTGGTCTGCGCCTCGCTGCTGATCCTCTTCGGCACGCTCGGCGACCGGATCGGGCGGCGCCGGGTCCTGCTGGGGGGTTACGGGCTGTTCGGCGTGGCCTCGGCGGTCGCCGCCTTCGCCGACACGCCGTCCGTGCTGATCGCCGCCCGCGCGCTGCTCGGCGTCGGCGGCGCGATGATCATGCCCGCCACCCTGTCGATCCTCCGCGCGGTCTTCCCCGACCGCCGCGAACGCGCCACGGCGATCGGCATCTGGACGGCCGTCGCCGCCGTCGGCGCCGCCACCGGGCCCGTCCTCGGCGGCTTCCTGGTCGAGCACTTCTGGTGGGGCTCGGTCTTCCTCATAAACATCCCCCTGATGGCCCTGATCCTGCCGCTGGGCCGCTGGCTGCTCCCCGAGTCCAAGGGCAGCGGCGACGGCCCCTGGGACGTGCTCGGCGCGCTCATGGCGGCGGCCGGTGTGCTGGGCGTGGTCCTCGGCGTCAAGCGGGCCGGCGCCGGCGGCCCGGTGCTGAGCGTGGAGACGGCCGGGCCGCTGCTGCTCGGCGCGGCCCTGCTGGTGCTCTTCGTACGGCGGCAGAGGAGCCGCGCGCACCCGCTGATCGACATGCGGATGTTCGCCCGGGCGGCCTTCACCACCTCCGTCGGCTGCATCGTCCTCGCCATGCTGGCGCTGGTCGGCCTGGAGCTGATCGCCGTCCAGTACCTCCAGCTCGTCCTGGGCCTGAGCCCCGTCGAGACCGGGCTGCGGCTGCTGCCGCTCACCTTCGCCGCCATGGCCGCCGGCGCCACCGGCTCGTACACGCTGCGGCGCGTCGGCCCGCGCCGGATGGTCGGCTGGGGCTTCGTGCTCACCGCCGGGGCCGTCCTGCTGCTGGTCCTGATGGGCCAGCACGACCGGCCGCTGCTGCTGACGATCGGCTTCGTGCTCCTCGGCTTCGGGCTCCAGACCACGCTGTTCGGGGCGTACGAGTCGATGCTGAGCGAGGCCCCGGCGCACAGCGCGGGCGGCGCCGCCGCGATCGGCGAGACCTCCTACCAGCTCGGTGCCGGAATGGGCATCGCCCTGCTCGGCAGCGTCATGAACGCCGCGTACGCGCCCGGCCTCGCGCACGTGCCGGGCGTGCCCGCGTCCGCCGGTTCGGCCGCCGCCAACTCGCTGGGCGAGGCCTACCAGGTCGCGGCCGGCCTGGGCGGCCCGGCGGGCGAGGCGCTGCGCACGGCCGCGCGGCACGCGTTCGTGCACGGCCTGCACGTCACGCTGGTCGTCAGTGCGGGGCTGCTGCTGCTCGGCGCGCTCATGGCGGTGCGGCTGCCGCGCGTGATGGAGTGCCAGCCGGACCTGGACGCCCGGCTGGGTGCCGCGGACTCCTGGCCGGAGGCGGAGGCGGAGGCCACCGGCACGGGCACGGGCACGGGCACCGCCACCGGAACGGGCACCGGCACCGGCTCCGGCACCGAGGGGGCTCCCGTGGCCCATGTGCCCGCGCGGCGCGAGCCGGTGGAGTCGGCCAGGGCGGGGCGTTCGACGCGCTGAGCGCGGGTGCCGCCGCGCGGTGGGGCACACTGCGGTGTGGCGCCCGCCGCCGGGTCTGGACGTGCGGCGGAGCCGCGTCGTAACGTCGGCGCCGCAGCGTAACTAACACCGCTAGTTTTAGTGGCCGCCCGGAGGTCCCGCATGTCCGCACCCGAGAAGCAGCCCGCGAAGCTCCCGCCGTTCGACGCCGGTGACCCCCTGGGCGTCGACGACCTCCTCGGCCCCGAGGACCTCGCCGTCCGCGACACCGTCCGCGCCTGGGCCGCCGACCGGGTCCTGCCCCACATCGCCGACTGGTACGAGAAGGGCGAGCTGCCCGGCATCCGGGAACTGGCCCGCGAACTCGGCTCGATCGGCGCCCTCGGCATGTCCCTGGAGGGCTACGGCTGCGCGGGCGCCACCGCCGTCCAGTACGGGCTGGCCTGCCTGGAGCTGGAGGCCGCCGACTCCGGCATCCGCTCCCTGGTCTCCGTCCAGGGCTCGCTCGCCATGTACGCGATCCACAGGTTCGGCTCCGAGGAGCAGAAGCAGCGCTGGCTGCCGTCCATGGCGGCGGGCGAGACCATCGGCTGCTTCGGCCTCACCGAGCCGGACATCGGCTCCGACCCGGCCGCGATGCGGACGTACGCCAAGAAGGACGGCACCGACTGGGTGCTCAACGGCCGCAAGATGTGGATCACCAACGGCTCGGTCGCCGGCGTCGCCGTCGTGTGGGCGCAAACGGACGAAGGCATCCGGGGCTTCGCCGTCCCGACGGATACCCCCGGGTTCTCGGCGCCCGAGATCAAGCACAAGTGGTCGCTGCGCGCCAGCGTCACCAGCGAGCTGGTCATGGACGACGTACGGCTGCCGGCCGACGCCGTGCTGCCCCGGGTCACCGGACTGAAGGGCCCGCTGAGCTGCCTGAGCCACGCCCGGTACGGAATCGTCTGGGGCGCCATGGGCGCCGCGCGCTCGTCGTTCGAGGCGGCGCTCCAGTACGCGAGGACGCGCGAGCAGTTCGGCAAGCCCATCGGCGGCTTCCAGCTCACCCAGGCCAAGCTCGCCGACATGGCGCTGGAGCTGCACAAGGGCATCCTGCTCGCCCACCACCTCGGGCGGCGGCTCGACGCCGGAAGGCTCCGCCCCGAGCAGGTCAGCTTCGGCAAGCTCAACAACGTACGGGAGGCGATCGAGATCTGCCGCACCTCGCGGACGATCCTCGGCGCCAACGGGATCTCGCTCGAATACCCCGTCATGCGGCACGCCACCAACCTGGAGTCGGTGCTCACCTACGAGGGCACCGTCGAGATGCACCAGCTCGTGCTGGGCAAGGCGCTCACCGGCCTCGACGCGTTCCGGTAAGCGGCCTCGCCCGCTAGCTCTGGTTGAAGAACCCGTCCTGGGTGTGCGTCCCGGGCTCCCCGTTGACGATCTGCGTGTCCGCGGGCGTCAGCAGGAAGACCCGGGTCGCCACGCGCTCGATCGAGCCGCGCAGTCCGAAGGTCAGGCCGGCCGCGAAGTCGACCACGCGCTTGGCGTCGGCGGGCTCCATGGCCGTGAGGTTCATGATGACCGGGACCCCGTCCCGGAAGAGCTCGCCGATGCTCCGGGCGTCCCGGAACCCGTCCGGGGACACCGTGGCGATCCGGCGGCCCTCCTCCTGGGCGGCCTCGGAGGCGACGCGCACCCGCGGGTCGGTCACCCAGGCGTCGCTGCTGCGGTCACCCTCGGCGTACTCGTCGTCGTAGTAGCGCTCGTCGTTGTCCTCGACGAGGCCGAGCCATGCACTCGCCTTGCGCACCGATCCCATGGACGCCTCCTTTCGCGCGGTCACTTGTGGTTCCGCTATCCCTATGGTCGTCCATCATGCGGATCGCGCGCCAAGTGGACAGTCGCCGCGCGAGCGATTCGTGACGGTACTGGTGCAGAAGATGTGGCGATTCGTCAAGGTTCCACGGGCGTACGGGCCCTGAGAAGGGGCCTGCGTAACTCAAATATGAAATTCGGGCCGTACGGGTGAGCGTGCGGACGTACGGGTGAACGAACCGGCTCGGTACGATGCCCGCCGCGCACGTACGCACCACCCACGGGGGAGCACCATGTTCGGAATCGTCCGGCCCTGCACGCACCGGCTCACAGACGGGCTGAAGACCGAGTGGATGGCCCATCTGTGCGGGCTCTGCCTGGCACTTCGGGCCGACCACGGGCAGTTCGCCAGGGTCGCCACCAACTACGACGGCCTCATCGTCTCTGTCCTGACGGAGGCTCAGGCCGAGCGCACCGCCGGGGCACGGCGCACGGCGGGGCCCTGCCCGCTGCGCGCCATGCGGACGGCGCCCGTCGCCCGGGGCGAGGGCGCACGGCTCGCCGCCGCCGTCTCGCTGGTGCTGGCCTCGGCGAAGGTACGGGACCATGTCGCCGACCGGGACGGGCTGCTGGCCCGCAAGCCGGTGGCCGCCGCCGCGCGCCGGGTCGCCGTCAACTGGGACCGGGCGGGCGCCCGGACCGGGCGCGAGCTGGGCTTCGACACCGCCGTCCTGGTCGACGCGGTGGACCGGCAGACCGGCATCGAGGCGCTGGCCGGGCCGGGCACGCCCCTGCTCACGATCACCGAGCCGACCGAGACGGCCACCGCCGCCGCCTTCGCGCACACCGCCGTCCTGGCCGGCAAGCCGCAGAACGTGGCGCCCCTCGCCGAGGCGGGCCGGCTCTTCGGGCGGCTCGCGCACCTGCTGGACGCCGTGGAGGACCAGGCAACTGACGCCGTGTCGGGTGCGTGGAACCCGCTCACCGTGACCGGTACCCCGCTCGCCGAGGCGCGGCGGCTCGCGGACGACGCGCTGCACGGAATACGGCTCGCCCTGCGCGACGCGGAATTCGTGGACGACACGCTGCTGCACGTGCTGCTCGCGCACGAACTGCGCAGGTCGGTGGACCGGGCGTTCGGCACGGCGACGTGCTCGCACCAGGGGTACGGCACGCCGCAGCAGCCGTACCAGGGTGGCCAGGGCCCGTACGGCGCCTCGAACCCCTACGGCGCGTCGAACCCGTACGGCGGGCAGAACCCGTACGGCGGGCAGCCCGGCGCCCCCGGCGGCGCGTACCCCGGCGGCCCGGGCGGGTACGGCGGCGGTCACGGGCATGGTGGTCCCGGCGGACCCGGCGGCTTCGGTGGCGGGATGCCGCCCGGCCCCGGCGGCCCCGGCGGTGGGCCGTCCCGGCCCAAGCCCCGTGGCTTCTGGGCCGGCTGCGCGGCGTTCACCTGGCTCTTCTGCACCTGCCAGATCTGCTGCGCCAAGGAGTACGAGGGCCCCTGGTCCCGCAAGAAGCGCGAGGGCTGCTGCCGCGACTGCGACTGCAACCCCGGAGGCTGCGACTGCTGCTGCCCCTGCGACGGCTGCTGACGGACCGTAAGGTTGCCGCATGAGCAGCGAACCCCAAGCGGACTGGCGGCGCTGGCACGACCGGCGCGTCGCCTCCGTATCGGCCCCCTACGGCCCGCTCTCCCTCACCGGCACGTACTGGCTCTCCGACTACCCGGAGGGGCGAATTCCGGCCGTCCCGGGAACCTGGCGGGAAGCCGGCGACCACGTGCTGCTGAGCGCCTCCGCGGCCGACGGCATCACCGTCGACGGCACGCCCCTGACCGGCGACGTCCGGCTGACCGCCGACCACACCCCGATCGAGCGGGCACGGGTCGCGGCGGGGGAGCGGCGGCTGGTCGTGCTGCGCCGCGAAGGGCTCTGGGCGGTCCGGGACTTCGACCCGGCCGCCCCGGCGCGGCGCGCGTTCACCGGCATCGAGGCCACCCCGTATGACGAGCGCTGGGTGGTGCCGGGAACCTACCGGCCGTACGCCACCGAGCGCAGCGTACGCGTCGAGAACGCCGACGGGCGCGAGCGCGGGCTCGGCCTCTCGGGGGAGGTCGCCTTCACGCTCCAGGGCGCCGAGCACACCCTCAAGGCCGCGGTGGAGGACGACGGCTCGCTCTGGGCCGTCTTCGCCGACGCGACCAGCGGCAAGGACACCTACCGCTTCCGCTTCCTGCGGCCCGCCGCCCCGGGTGCCGACGGGCGGGTGACCGTCGACTTCAACCGGGCGCTGCTGCCGCCGTGCGCCTTCGCCGAGCACTTCATCTGCCCGTTCCCGCCGCCCGGCAACACCCTCCCGGTCCCGGTCCCGGCGGGGGAGCGGAACGTGATGAGCGGCTGACACGTCACAGGGACGGAGCCCGACGGGCTGGGCAGGGCCGCCGGGCGCCTTTCCCTGCCCGCGCCCGGCTCGGCCGAAAGACACCCTTGCGGCGGTAGTTCACCCCGCCAATACTCCCGAAGCAGCGCTTGTCAGGGGCACGGCGTGCCCGAAAACCGGACCCGCGCCGGGTCAGGGGCGGAGGTGAACCGAGCCCTGGAAGACCCTGACTGCGCCTCACGGGCCCGATCCCCCCACGGCGGGCCCCCGATTCCCCTCGGGAGGAACGAGAAGTGAGGAACAAGCGCACCACCCCCCGCAGTGGCATAGCCAGACGATCCCGTCTGCTCGCCGTCGCCACCGGTCTCGCCGCCGCCGCCACCCTCGCGGTCCCCGCCGCGAACGCCGACTCACCGCGGTCCTACAGCGCCGCCGAGCTGTCCGCGGCCGGCTCGGCCGTCCTGAAGGCCGACGTACCGGGCACCGCCTGGCACGTCGACCCGGCGACCAACGCCCTGGTCGTCACCGCCGACTCGACCGTCTCCGAGGCCGAGATCGCCAAGATCAAGCGCCAGGCCGGAGCCAACGCCGGCGCCCTGAGGATCGAGCGCACCCCGGGCAGGTTCACCAAGCTGATCTCCGGCGGTGACGCCATCTACGCCAGCAGTTGGCGCTGCTCCCTCGGCTTCAACGTCCGCGACAGCGCGGGCACCACGTACTTCCTCACCGCCGGTCACTGCACCGACGGCGCGGGCACCTGGTACGCCAACTCCGGCCGGACCACCGTCCTCGGCCCGACCACCGGCTCCAGCTTCCCGAACAACGACTACGGCATCGTGCGCTACTCCAACACCTCCATCGCCAAGCCCGGCACCGTCGGCAACGTCGACATCACCAGCGCCGCCAACGCCACCGTCGGCATGTCCGTCACCCGCCGCGGCTCCACCACCGGCACCCACAGCGGCAGCGTCACCGGCCTGAACGCCACGGTCAACTACGGCGGCGGCGACGTCGTCTACGGCATGATCCGGACGAACGTGTGCGCCGAGCCCGGCGACAGCGGCGGCCCGCTCTACTCCGGCAGCCGCGCGATCGGTCTCACCTCCGGCGGCAGCGGCAACTGCCGTACCGGCGGCACGACCTTCTTCCAGCCGGTCACCGAGGCCCTGAGCGCGTACCGCGTCAGCGTCTACTGACCGACCCGCCCGGCGCGACGGGCCCCCGGCCGGATTCCCGGCCGGGGGCTCGACGTCCTGCCCGGGAGCGCCCACATTTGAGAGGATGTTACGGCGCTCGGCCACAGGGCGACGTCGGAGAGCGGGGGCGGATGAAGCGCATCGGAGTGACCGGCCACAGGGACATCCCCGACGAGCTCCACGCCCATGTGCGCGCCGCGATCCACGCGGTGATCCACGCGGCCACCAGGGGCCACGGGGGCGGGCTGGAGGCGCTGTCCAGCCTGGCCGCGGGGGCGGACCAGCTCTTCGCGGACATCGCCCTCGCCTGCGGGGCCGAGCTGACCGCCGTCATCCCCGCCGGGGACTACGAGGACGGCTTCACGGACCCCGAGGAGCTGGCCCGCTACCAGGCCTTCCGCAAGCGCGCCACGCGCGAGGTCCGGATGGACTACGCGCACTCCACCGACGAGGCGTACTACGCGGCCGGCACCTACATCGCCGACCACTGCGACCGGCTGCTCGCCGTCTGGGACGGCCGCCCCGCCCGCGGCCTCGGCGGCACCGGGGACATCGTGCGCTACGCCCGTGACCTCGGGAAACCGGTGACGGTCATCTGGCGCACGGGCGTCGAACGCGCCTGACGGTTCACCGCCGGTGCTGGACCAGCCAGTCGGTGTGCTGGGGCGAGACGACCCGCTCGGTCTCGTACACGGCCGCCGCCCACCTGTCCTCGCCGATCACCGTCTCCATCGCGGTGTGCATCGCCGCCAGGTCCTCCTCCACCAGCGAGTGCGCCGCTATCAGCGGCTGGTGGCGGCGGATCTCGCTCCAGGCCACGCACGCGGCCGCCGCGGCCGACAGCAGCCCCGCCATCACGGCCGAGTCGCCCACCGAGAAGGTCCGCAACACGCCCAGGAACAGCGCGAGGACCGTGAGCACCGAGATGGTGACCGACCACAGCGTGGTGGCCCGGCGCGACACCACCGTCTTCCTGTGGTACCAGTTGCGCTGCTCGATCAGCCGGTCCCTGACGTACGTCTCCTTGCGTACCCGGAAGGGCTTCTCGCGCAGCATCCGCATGGCCGGGGTGATGAGCTCGCTCCGGTCATCGGCCGGCGCCGACGCGCGCGGGTCGACCCAGCCCACTTTCCGCAGCTCACCGAGCCCCGCTTCCAGCCGGGACAGGAACTCCCCGTCCGGGTCGGGGAAGTCGGCGTCGAAGGGCGCGCCGTGGACGGCGTACCGCCAGCACATCGACTTGATGAACTCGGCGGCGGAGCGGTTCAGTTGCCAATGCGACTTCGCACGGCGCCTGGAGGCGCGGTACGTGGCCAGGAGTACGCCCGCGTACGCCAACGCACTGAGGGCGCCCGCCAGTTGGAACGTATCCCCGATGGGCCAGCCGCCGGGTATCGCCGCCAGTAGGGCGCCCGCGACCAGCAGCCAGAGCTGTGAGCGGGTGTCCTGTACCGCGTCGCGCTGGCGGGCGATGGCGATCTCGTCCGCCCGGTGGAACAGCGCAGGCAGATCTGCGTTTCGGAAGACCATGCTCTGCAGTGGGCCCTGAAACCCGGTCATGCGCACCCCCGGTCTGCGGTTTTGTCGTCACTCTTTCGGTGGAATGGCTCGTTCCGGGTCGGTCGGGGAATACTGGCGCAACGCTTTTGTTTCAACCTCTTGCGCTGATTTGCTGTGGGTGGGCATGAGAGTAAAGTCGTGCCGCCGACACTGCAACGGTGCGGTTATCCCCAACCGACCCACTCCCCCTAGGACGGCCGTCGTGAGCTTTCAGACCTCAGTCACCTTCGCTGTCGCGAAGAAGAATCGTGTTCCACTCGCCGAGATCGACGTGCGAGGAGCGGCAGCAGCCAAGAAGCTGAGCCGCGTTCTGCCCTCGGTGACCGACCGTACCGAGCGTGTCTCGACGTTCAACTCGGCGCTCTAAACTGGCGGAATGACTGGACCCCTGGTCCCATTCCGCGAGATCGTCCTGAAGGTCCACAGCAGGTGTGATCTTGCCTGTGACCACTGCTATATCTATGAACACGCTGATCAGAGCTGGCGTACCCGCCCCAAGGCAATCTCTGACCAGGCCATTTCCTGGACAGCTCTGCGACTGGCCGAGCATGCCAAGAAACATGCCCTGCCCTCCGTGTCAGTGATCCTGCACGGAGGGGAGCCTCTGCTGGCGGGGCCCGCGCGCCTCAGGCGCGTCTGCGAGGAGCTGACCACCGCCCTCGCCCCCCTCACCGAGCTGGACCTCCGGATCCACACCAACGGCCTCCAGCTCAGCCCCCGCTACCTCGATCTCTTCGACGAGTACGGCGTCAAAGTGGGCATCTCCCTCGACGGCGACAAGACGGCCAACGACCGCCACCGCCGCTTCGCCGACGGCCGCAGCAGCCACCCCCTCGTGCTGAAGGCCATCGACCTGCTGCACCAGGACCGGTACCGCCACCTCGACCTCGGCCTGCTGTGCACCATCGACGTGGCCAACGACCCCGTCGCCGTGTACGACGCGCTCCTGGAGCTGTCACCCCCGCGCATCGACTTCCTGCTGCCGCACGCCACCTGGGAAGAGCCCCCGCCACGCCCGGACGGCTCGCCCACCGCGTACGCCGAGTGGATCCTCGCCGTCTTCGACCGGTGGAACGGCCAGGGCAGGCCCGTCCCGGTCCGGCTCTTCGAATCCGTGCTGTCCACCCTGAACGGCGGTCCCAGCCTCACCGAGTCCCTGGGCCTCGCGCCCACCGACCTCGTCGTCGTGGAGACCGACGGCACCCTCGAACAGGTCGACTCCCTCAAAAGCGCCTACGAAGGCGCCGCCGCCACCGGATTCGACGTCTTTGAGCACTCCTTCGACGAGGTCGCCGCCCACCCCGGCGTCCGGGCCCGCCAGCTCGGCCTCGCCGGAGTCAGCGAGACCTGCCGGCAGTGCCCCGTCGTCCGCTCCTGCGGCGGCGGCCTCTACACCCACCGCTACCGGGCCGAGGGCGGCTTCGACAACCCGTCCGTCTACTGTGCCGATCTCGAAGCGCTCGTGCGCGGCGTCGAGGACCGCACCGCCGCGGCCACCGCGTCCCCCGCCGTGACCGACCCCGGCGCGCTCGTCGGCGAGCAGCACGAGCTGACGCGCGTCCTCCTCGCCGAACTGCACAGCGAGCTCGACGGGCGCGGTGGCCAGGGGTGGGCCGAGGCGTGGGAGCTGGCCGGCGCCGTCGAACAGCGCTCCGACGGGCTCGACGAGGTGCTCGCCCACCCCTACACGCGCGCGTGGCTCCTCGACTGCCTGGACGCCCTGCGCGAGGGGCGCGCCGGGGCGGCCGGCCTCGCGGGGCAGCTCGCGCGGTACGTGGCCGCCGCCGCCGTACGGGGCCGGGTCGACGTCCCGGTCCGCGTCACCCACCCGGGCGGTGAGCTGCACCTGCCGACGCTCGGGACGGTCTGCCTTGGCGCGGCCGGTCCGGTGGAGGTGCGGGCGGCCGGGGACGGCTTCCTGGTGCGGGCGGCCGGGGGCGATGAGGTGCGCGTCGAACGGCTCGGGGCGGAGGTGGCCGGCTGGCGGCCGGTACGGCGCGGGACGCACGGCGTCGCGCTGGACGACCTCGACCCGTACCGGGACGGTTTCGCGGCGCCCGTCACCGGCCGGCTCACGCCCGGCGAGGCGGCCGGGTGGAGCGGGCGGCTGGACCGTGCCTGGGCGCTGCTGCGGGACGCCGTACCGGACCAGGCCGCCGAGGCCGCCGCGAGCCTGACCACCCTCACGCCGCTCACCGGGACCGAGCCGTGCGTGGGGCGGCGGCACGGGTACGGGGCGCTCGGCCTGCCCCTCCGCGAGGAGGCCGGAGCGCTCGCACGGGCCCTGCTGCGCGGCTTCCGGCGGGCCAAGCTGCGGGCGCTGCTGGACGTCACGGACCTCTACGCGCTGGACGGTGCCTGGAGCCACCCGGCGCCCTGGCAGGAGGCGCCCGTGCCGGTCTCCGCGCTACTGGCCGGGGCGTACGAGCGGGCGGGGCTCGCCGCGTACGAACACGGCCATGCCGAACACGCCGAAAGGGCGCTCGACCTGCTGGAAAACGCCGCCGAACTTACCGTGAGCGGCCGACTGCTGGTGGCCCGGGTACGCAAGGAACTGTGCCGATCAAGGGAACGGGCCGTCATGCTGTCGCATGGATGACCGAAAAGCAGCGTTGAATGACTGAACGTCGTGGGGGTGCAGCAAAGCCTGCTCCGGAATGATTAATCAGCTCGTATCCTTCACATCCCGGATGCGAGTGATCACATAGGACGGGGGTCGTGTGCAGGCGTCACCGCAAGCGCGAGCGGCGGACCATCGGCCGTACTTCTTCTTGAGTTATGCGCATACGCCGAGGTACGGAGCCGGCGGACCCGATCCCGACATGTGGGTCGAGCGGCTCTTCCGCGATCTGTGCGGCCATGTGATGGCCATGACCGATCTCCCCGCCGGAGCCCCCGCCGGGTTCATGGACCGGGAGATCCGCTCCGGCGAAGGCTGGTCGGAACGGCTGGGAGAGGTCCTGGCCACCTGCCGGGTCTTCGTCCCCCTGTTCTCACCCCGCTACTTCGCCAGCGAGATGTGCGGCAAGGAGTGGTACGCCTTCGCCACCCGGGCGATCTACCACCACGCCAAACACAACAGGCCCGCCGACGCCATCGTGCCCGCGCTGTGGGTACCGGTGCCGCCCGAGCAACTCCCGGGGCCCGCCGAGCGGTTGCAGTTCAACCACCGCGACTTCGGCGACCGCTACGTCACCGACGGGCTCTACGGCCTGATCAAACTCCGGATATTCGCCGAGGAGTACGAACGGGCCGTCTACGAACTGGCCAAACGCATCGTCTCCGTCGCCGACACCGCGGGCATCAGCCCCGGCAGACCCGTCGACTACCGCTCCGCGCCCAGCGCCTTCGGCACCCCCGGCCGCGGCCCCAGACCCCTCCAGGTCACCGTCGCCGCCCCCACCCGCCACGACCTTCCCGAAGGCCGTGACCCCGAGTACTACGGCGACATGCCGCAGGACTGGAACCCGTACCACCCCGACGCCGCCCGGCCGCTCGCCTACGTCACCGAGGACCTGGTCCGCTCGCTCAACTACCAGGCCACCGTCACCTCCTTCGACCACGACGCCGGACCGCCCGACGCCAAGCAGCCCCCCAGCCGCCCCGAGATCCTGCTCCTGGACCGCTGGGCTCTGAAGGACGACGAACGCCGCGAACGGCTCGCCGCCTTCGACGCCGAACACCGCCCCTGGGTCAGCGTCGTCGTCCCCCGCAACCAACTCGACCACCAGAGCCGGGCGGAGGACGCCGAGCTCAACGAGAGGCTCGAACAGACCATGCCCATCAAGATGGGCCAGGGTCGCGCCGCCAGCCGCGCCGCCGCCAGAGGCGTACCGAGCATGGAGGCGTTCGGCCAGATCCTGCCCCAGGTGGTGGAGGCGGCCGCCCAGCAGTACCTGCGGCACGCCGCCGTCTACCCGCCCGCCGGCGGCCGGCACACCGAGCGGCCACGGCTGCGCGGCCCCATGGCGAGCGAACTGGGCACCACCCACTACATACCCGAGACGCACGAGATCGCGCCCGATGCGGAGGATCTGGATGACAGCCAGTCGTGACGGACGCATCGTCACCTTCTACTCCTACAAGGGTGGTACGGGACGGACGATGGCCCTGGCCAACACGGCCTGGATTCTCGCCGCGAACGGCAAGCGGGTCCTGGCCGTCGACTGGGACCTGGAGGCCCCCGGCCTGCACCGCTTCTTCCACCCCTTCCTCGACCCGTCCACCCTCGGCGCCACCACCGGCGTCATCGACCTGATCACCGAATACGCCTGGGCCGCCACCAGCCCCGTGCAGCGCCCCGACGACTGGCACCGCGACTACGCGCGCATCCAGCCGCACGCCGTCTCCCTCACCCCCGAGGCGCTCGGCTGGGAGTTCCCCGACGGCGGCACCCTCGACTTCGTCTCCGCCGGCAAGCAGAACCGCGAGTACTCCGCGACCGTCTCCACCTTCGACTGGGACAACTTCTACGACCGGCTCGGCGGCGGGCACTTCTTCGACGCGCTGCGCGACGACATGAAGGCCAACTACGACTACGTCCTCATCGACAGCCGCACCGGCCTCAGCGACATCGCCGACATCTGCACGGTCCACCTGCCCGACGCGCTCGTCGACTGCTTCACCCTCAGCGACCAGTCCATGGACGGTGCCGCCGCCGTCGCACGCCAGATCGACGAACGCTACGGCGGCCGGGGCATCCGCATCTTCCCCGTACCGATGCGGATCGACGAGGGCGAGAAGGAGAAGGCCGACGCGGGCCGGGCGCTGGCCCGGCTGAAGTTCGACGGTTTCCCCAGCGGGCTGACGGGGGAGGAGCTGGCGTCCTACTGGGGGGCCGTGGAGATCCCCTACCGCCCCTACTACGCCTACGAGGAGACCCTCGCGACCTTCGGCGACGACGCCGGCATCGCCAACTCGCTGCTGTCCGCCTTCGAGCGGCTCACCGCCGTCGTCACCGACGGCGAGGTCACCGCCATGCCGGCGGTCAACGAGGAGGTGCGGCTGCGGATCCGCGACGCCTTCACCCGGCGCCGCCCCGCCCTGCCCGCCGACCTGTTCCTGTCGTACGTCGCCGAGAACCGCATGTGGGCCGACTGGATCGAGTCCGTCCTCACCCGGGCCGGGTTCCGCGTCGTCCCGCGCGACGTCTCCGCCGACCCCGCGACCACCGGCAGCGACGTCCTCCACGCCGCCGAGAACGCCGCCCGCACGGTCGTCCTGCTGTCCAGCGCGTACCTGAAGTCGGCCCGCGCGGTCGAGGTGTGGGAGCGGGCCGCCGCCGAGGACCCGGGCGGCGGGCGGCGCCACCTGCTGCCGCTGCGCGTCGGCGACGTCCGGCTCACCACCCCCTACATCGACCGCAACCCCGTCGACCTGTTCCGGCTCGACGAGGTGCACGCCACCGCCGCGCTGCTGCGCGCCCTGGACCGGCCCGTCAAGCTCAACGAGGGCGTGCCGCCCGGGCCCCGCTTCCCCGGCACCGTGCCGAAGATCTGGAACGCGCCGCCCCGCAACCCCGGCTTCACCGGCCGCTCCGTCGTCCTGGAGCGGATGCGCGACCAGCTCGGCGGCGGGATGGCGGTCGTCCTGCCCCAGCCGCAGACCATCTACGGGCTCGGCGGCGTCGGCAAGACCCAGGTGGCGCTGGAGTACGTGCACCGCTTCATGGCCGACTACGACCTGGTGTGGTGGATGTCCGCCGAACAGACCGACGACGTGATCGCCGGCCTCGCCGAGCTGGCCGTCCGCCTCGGCGCCCAGGGCGGCGACGACATGGCCGCCGCCTGCCAGGAGGCCATCGACCTGCTGCGGCGCGGCGTGCCGTCCAACCGGTGGCTGCTCGTCTTCGACAACGCCGACGACCCCGACGCGCTCAAGCGGTTCTTCCCCACCGGCGGGCACATCCTCGTCACCTCCAGGAACCAGACCTGGTCGCAGTACGGCGACGCGCTGCCCGTCGACGTGTTCATGCGCGAGGAGTCCATCGAGCACCTCCAGCGCCGCGCCAAGGGGCTGAGCACCGAGGACGCCGACAAGGTCGCCGAAGCGGTCGGCGACCTGCCGCTCGCCGTCGAGCAGGCCGCGGCCTGGATCGCGGAGACGGCCACCCCCGTCGCCGCCTACCTGGAGCAACTCCAGGACGCCGCCGCACGCACCCTGGCCCTCAACCAGCCGGCCGGCTACCCCGAACCGGTCGCCGCCACCTGGAACGTCTCCATCGAACGGCTCAAGGAACGCTCACCGGCCGCCGTGCGGCTGCTCCAGCTCTGCGCGTTCTTCGCCCCCGAGCCCATCCACGCCAACCTGCTGTACAGCAAGGAGATGATCGAGGCGCTCAAGCCGTACGACGCCTCCCTGCAGGAGAAGCTGGTGCTGGGCCGGGTGATCCGCGAGATCGGCCGGTTCGCCCTGGCCAAGGTCGACCAGGTGTCCAACTCCATCCAGGTGCACCGGCTCGTGCAGGCCGTCATCCGCTCCCAGCTCTCCGAGGAGGAGCAGCGCGACGCCCGCCACGCCGTCCACCGCATCCTGGCCGGCGCCCGGCCGGACGACGACGAGCCGATCGACAACCCCGAGACCTGGCCCCGGTTCGCCACCATCTGGCCGCACCTGGGCACCTCCGAGGCCCGCTACTGCAAGGAGCCCGAGACCCGCCGGCTGCTCATCGACCGGGTCCGCTACCTCTGGAAGCGCGGCGACTGGCAGACCGCCGGCACCCTCGCCGAGGACCTCCGCGACGCCTGGCGCGAGATGCTCGGCAACGACGACCTCCAGTACCTCTACCTGCGCTTCCACCTCTCCAACATCCTCCGCTCCCAGGGCCGTTACGTCGAGGCCCGGGAGCTGGACGAGGTCACCCTGGAGCGGCAGCGCGCCGTCCTCGGCCGCTCCCACCCGCACACGTACATGACCACCTCCAGCCTCGCCATGGACCTCGGCGCACTCGGCCACTACGGCAGGGCGATGGAACTGGCCACCGAGGCGCACGAGGGTTTCAGCCAGATCTTCCACGACTCCCACCCGCGCACCCTGGCCGCCGCGAACAACCTGGCGCTCAACCTGCGCATGGTCGGGCAGTACTCCCGGGCCCGCGAGATCGACCAGGAGGTCTTCGACCGGCGCACCGAGGTGCTCGGCCCCGAGCACCCCTACACCCTCTCCTCGGCCACCTCCCTCGCTCGTGACCTGCGGGAGGTCGGCCGGTACGAGGACTCCGTGGCGCTGCTGTCCCGCACGTACGACAGCTACAAGGAGACCCTCGGCCGGGCCTTCCCCGGCACCCTCGCCGCCGGGAAGAGCCTCGCCGTGTCCCTGCGCCGGGCGGGCAGACTGGAGGACGCGCGGCGGCTGACCACGGCCACCCGCAACCGGTACCGCGCCAAGTACACCTACGCCCACCCCGACTCGCTGGCCTGCGACCTGAACCTGGCGGCCGACCTGTTCGCGGCCGGGGAGCCGGTGGCGGCCCGCGACCTGGCGCAGGAGGTCCTCGACCAGTACCGGGAGGTGCCCGGCGAGCGGCACCCGTACACCCTGGCCGCCCTCAACAACCTGGGCATCTACCAGTGGGGCTGCGGGGCCCCGGAGGAGGCCGAGCAACTCCTCCAGGCCGCCCTGCGGGTCATGCGGGAGGTCCTGGGCGAGCGGCATCCGCACGCCCTGTTCTGCACGGTGAACATCGCCAACGCCAAGGCCGACCTGGGCGAGCTGGACGAGGCCCTGGCCATCGAGCAGCGCACCGTGCGCGCGCTGCGCGAGGTCCTGGGCGCCCACCACCCGGAGGTGCTGGGCGTCGCCTCCAACCTTGCGGTCACGCTGGGCGCGCTGGGCCGCAAGGACGAGGCCGACCGGCTGCGGGCGGAGACCACCGACGAACTGGCCCGGCAGTTGGGCGACGAGCACGCGCTCACCCGCCTGGCCCGGGACGAGCGCCGGGTGCACCGGGACCTGGAGCCGCTCGCGGTGTGACGCCTCCGTCGCAAGGAATCAGTCCGTGTCCAGCAGCCAGGTCAGGACGCGGGGCAGGGCGTGCAGGGCGTCGAAGTGCGCGGCGGCCGGCTCCAGGACGGCCGTCGCGCCCGGGATGCGCCGGGCGAGCCAGCGTGAATGGCCGACCGGCGAGAAGACGTCCTGCTCGCCGTGCCAGAGCAGCACCTCGCCCGGGATGTCGGCCGGGTCGAACCCCCAGGGGCTGCAGAAGGCCACCGCGTCGTCGATCCAGCCGTACGCGGAGGTCCGCAGCGCCTCCTGGTAGTTGCGCAGCAGCATCGACCGCACGCCCGCGTCCGAGACGACCATCCGGTCCGAGGCGGTCAGCTCCCGGCGCAGGTCGTCCAGGAGCCGGACCGGGTCCTTGCGTATCGCGTCCGCGCGGGGCGTGAGGCGGTCGGCGACGCCGTCGGGGTCGAGGGTCGCGTGCGTGTACTCCGTGACGTTCGAGGCGGCCATGCCCTCGAACCAGTCCAGCCCGTCCGCGTCCCTGGGCGCCAGCGTCACCAGCGCCGCCGTGCGGGTCACCCGGTGCGGCAGCAGGGCGGCGCAGGCCAGCGCGTGCGGCGCGCCGCCGGAGCGGCCCACCACCGCGAACCGCTCCAGGCCGAGCGCGTCGGCGATGTCCGCCACGTCCGAGGCCACATCGGCGACGCTGCGCCCCGCCAGGCGGTCCGAACCGCCGTACCCGGGGCGGTCGTACGCGATCAGTTGCATGCCGCGCTGGTAGAGCACCATGCCACGGGGGGCCGGCCCCAGTCTGCTGCCGGGCGTGCCGTGCAGCAGGAAGACCGGACGGCCCTGCGGGTCCCCCAGGCGTTCCACCATCAGATGCCGGCCGTCCCTCGCGCGCACCCGACGTCGCAAGCCCCCCGCCTCCTTCACGTGTCCGTCGATGACTACCCATCAGGGTGCCTGCACGGGGTCGCTTTGTCGCCTGCCGGGACGTGGCCGGAATTCGCAAACGTCAACCGGCACGGACCGCGGGAGTGGTGGGTGTGCCGGGGGCGCGGAGTGAAGGTCGCGTGCGCGTCCTGAAGTCGACCTTGTGTGCTACCGGTTGGTATCGGGATAGTGGACTGCCCATCCTCCGTGTCAGGGCACCCCACGTACCCGGACACGGCCCCCCACAGGAGAGGTCGAGTTGTGAAGCACCGACGCATACCCAAAAGGCGTGCGGCGATCGCGGGCGGAGCCGCTGTCGCTCTGCTGGGAGCGGGTATCACCTTCCAGACTGCGAACGCCAGTGAGGAAGCGCCCCGGTTCACCGTGAAGACGCTGTCGGCGCCCGCGGCGGGCACCCTCGCCGCGACGCTCGACAAGACGCTCGGCGGCGACGCCGCCGGCGCCTACTACGACGCCACCTCCAGGACCCTGGTGGTCAACGTGGTCGACGAGGCCGCGGCCGAGTCCGTGCGCGAGGCGGGCGGCAAGGCGAGACTGGTCGAGCACACGCTGGCCGAGCTGACCGGCGCCCGGCAGACGCTGAAGAGCCGGGCGACCATACCCGGCACGTCCTGGGCGGTCGACCCGGTGAGCAACAAGGTCGTCGTCACGGCCGACCGTACGGTCAAGGGCGCGGCCCTGGACAAGCTCACCCAGGTCGTGAAGGGGCTCGGCTCCAAGGCGGAACTGAAGCGCTCGGCGGGCGAGTTCAAGCCGCTCATCGCGGGCGGTGACGCCATCCACTCCGGCAGCGGACGCTGCTCCCTCGGCTTCAACGTGGTCAAGGACGGCCAGCCGCACTTCATCACCGCCGGCCACTGCGGCGAGACGGGCAGCGAGTGGTCGGACTCCCAGGGCGGGGCGGCGATCGGCTCCATGGTCGACTCGCAGTTCCCCGGCAACGACTTCGCGCTGGTCAAGTACGCCGGTGACACCGCGCACCCGAGCGAGGTCAACCTCTACGGCGGCGGCAAGCAGGCCATCACCAAGGCGGCCGAGGCGACCGTCGGGATGAAGGTGACGCGCAGCGGCTCGACCACCCAGGTGCACGACGGCGAGGTCACCGGCCTGAACGCCACCGTGAACTACGGCAACGGCCAGGTCGTCGAGGGGCTCATCCAGACGAACGTCTGCGCCGAGCCGGGCGACAGCGGCGGCTCGCTCTTCTCGGGCGACGCGGCGGTCGGTCTGACCTCGGGCGGCAGCGGCGACTGCTCCGCGGGCGGTGAGACGTTCTTCCAGCCGGTCACGGAGGCGCTGACCACCTTCGGCGCGCAGATCGGCTGACGCCACTGGCATGACGAGGCCCCGGGCCACCGCCACAGCGGCGGTCCGGGGCTTTGTCATGAACCGGCCCTTCAGGCCGGGGTGGCCTCCAGGACCCGGTAGCCGAAGGGCAGCGGTCCGGTCGTCCGGGCGGGTACGAATCCGGCGGCCTCGAACAGGCCGTGGAACTCCCGCTCGGTGCGTTCCCTGCCGCCGGTGACGGTGAGCATCAGCAGGTCGCGCAGGTACAGATGGGCGGCGGCCGGGCCCGGGGCCGCCCGCTCGGGCAGCACCCGTTCGACGACGAGGAGCCGGCCGTCCGGTGGCGCCGCCGCCTTGATGGTGCGCAGGATGGCGACGGCCTTGTCGTCCTCCCAGTCGTGGAGGATCTCCTTCAGCAGGTACGCGTCCGCGCCCTCGGGCACCGACGTGAAGAAGTCCCCGCTGATCACCCGGCACCTGTCCGCGACGCCGGCCGAGGCGAGCCGGCCGGCCGCGGCGGCGAGCCCCGTCGGCACGTCGAACACCACGCCCCGGAGCCGGGGGTGCGAGGACAGGACGTGCGCCATGAGAGTGCCGTCGCCACCGCCGACGTCCACCACCGTGTGGAAGCGGGAGAAGTCGGCGGCGGCCAGGACGGCGGGCATGGTGTCGCGGGTGTGCTCGGCCTGGGAGGCGTTGAAGACGGCGGCCCGTTCCGGGTTGTCGGCGTAGAAGTCCAGCCAGTTGACGCCGTGCGCCAGCTCCCAGGCCGGCTGCCCGGTGCGGACGCTGGGCAGCAGGTGCTCCCAGGCCCGCCAGACCTCCGGCCCGCAACCGAGTCTCACCAGCGCGAGGACCGAATCAGGGGCGTCCCGCCGCAGGGGCTGCCCGAGGCCGGCCAGCTCGAAGCGGTCGTCGTCCGTCCGGCTCACGACGCCCAGACCGGCCAGCGCCAGCAGCAGCCGGCGCAGCGACGCGGGGTGCGTACCGGTCTTCTCCGCCAGCTCGGTACTGCCGTAGGGGCGCTCGGCCAGCAGGTCGGCGAGGCCCAGTTCGGCCGCTGCGTGCACGGATTTCGCCGCCATCATCTGGAGCACCATCATCAGCAGACGGGTGCTCGCGGGGGGAGTCGTTTCGTCCATGGGCCCCCTCACCGCCCCGCGTGTTCGCGTGAGCGCCGTACGTCCGCGTCGATCGCGTTCATCGTGACCTTGCGGTGGAAATAGTGGTATCCGCGGGCGCAGGCGTAATCGATGTGCTCCCGCCTGTGGGTCATGAAGTAGGTGACGTAGTCGCAGATGTTGTCGTCCCCCAGTACGTGGAGGGGTTCGTGCCGCACCGGGATGGTGCCGAAGTCGACGAACAGGGGCAGGATTTCATGCCGCACCACCCCGGCGACGAAGTCGTAGCCCTTCTCATGGGCGAGCAGCGCGCAGTCCCGAAGGATCACTCCCAGCAGGAGATCCCCCCGGAAGCTCTCCTCGACGGCCACGTTGTTCACTTCGAGGATCTTTTTCCCGGCCGCTCCGGGGATGACCTGGTGGAACACTGATCCGGGGTCCGTGGGCGTGAGCCGGAAGATGGCCGTCGTCTCACCGTTGAAGGTGATCCGGTAACAGTGGGACGACTGGCTCGGCAGGAATTCCTCCCGGAACAGCCCGAGGGGTGTGAGGGCCTTCTTCAGGAAGTTCCGGTAGTCCTCCTCCTCCCATGTCTCGGTGATCTCGGAGATCTGGTACTTGTGTAACTCCCGGAGCACGTCGGGATCGTGCGGTGCGGCCGTGTAGGTGATGAATGATTCGCGTTCCTGGTTCTCCAGTACCGGGCTCGGGTTCGGTGGCACGTCGTCTCCCTGTCAGGCGCTCGCCAGCACGTCCCGGAACATCTGGCCGTAGTAGTGGATGGTCATCCGCCGGCCCTGGATGACCTCGTCCAGGTCGGAGTCCTTGACCAGGAGTTCGTTGACCGCCCTCTTCACGTCCTCGATGTGCCGGGCGTCGAATCCGGCGTGGCTCTTGATGAAGGAGATCTGGTTCTTCTCCAGGCCGTACTCGCTCCTGAGGAGGTCCGCCATCGACTTGCCGAGGTCCGCGCCGAGTCCCTCGGTGAGGCTCGCCACGCCGAGGATGCCGAGCGGGCTGCCGTAGGTCGCCATGTAGTAGTTCTGGGCGACCAGCCCCCACGAGCCGGGCTTGGGCGGCACCGCGAGGACCTCCTCCGCGCTCTCGCCGAGGTTCTGGAGGTCCTTGATGCAGAACAGGTCGTGGTTGTTCTCCTCCTGGACCTGCTCGAAGAACCAGTCGCGCAGCCCGCGGTAGTCGTCACCGAGCCGGGCGCCGGCGAGGGACAGCATGCGGGAGGTGTGCCGGACCATGTGGTACGTCTCGCGCAGGTAGCTGATGTAGTGCTCGCGCTTCATCTGCCCGCCGGCGACCACCTCGATCAGCGGGTTTCGCTCGATCTCGCTCGTGAACTCGGCTTCCGTGGCAGCCAGCAGTCGCTCGAAGTTGCTCATGTTCCGCTTCCTTCCGGAGATCGGTTCGGGACGGTCAGCTCCGCTTGGGCCCGGGCTTGAGGTGCTCCGGCCACGGCAGCAGGCGGTAGGCGGCCACCGACCGGGCCAGCGTCGTCCCCTCCGCGTCCGTGAGCTTGCCCTCCAGGAAGGCCGACTTGCCGCCCATGGAGGTGATCCGGCCCTCGCCGAACACCTCTCCGACGAAGACCGGCCTGATGAAATCGGTGGTCATGGAGATGGTGGAAGGCAGGAATTCCGCTTCGGTGAGACCGACCACCGCGGAACCCATGCATTCATCCAGCATGGCGGTGATGAATCCGCCGTGAACGGTTCCGCCGGGATTGGTGAACTCCTTGGCGGCGGTGAATGAAAGATGGATGGAATTCGCCGCCCTGTCCAGCCCGAGCAGCTTCCAGGAGATCATTTCCGCGACCGGTGGAAGATCGCCCAGGCGATCGTAAACGGTTTCCTGCTCGAGGTGTGTTTCGGACACGTCGAGGCTTCCCTTCTTGCCTGTGGGGAGGGGCCGGGAGCCGAACCGTACGCACGGCATGATCAGACATGCCGGATTTCGGGACATCAAGCGCCACCGATTCTTGGCAGTGGCCTGACGCCTTGTCAAGGCGCATAGTCGGGGGAATGCCGATCATGGGTGGACCGCATGGTTTCGGCCAATTGTGTCCGGTCCGCTCGTGCTGCTCTCGCGGCCTTGACCCATGGTGACGGGGAGTCTAATTTACCCGACGGTAGATCCGACAGTAGATCCATGGGCACGAAGACGAGCACGCGCTTTCGCTTTCGCTCTCTCGCTCTCGCTCTCGGAAGGTCTGGACACCAGTGAGCTTCTTCGACTTCTACGTCCCGGGCGCCCCCAAGGAGATCTGGAACGTTCCCATGGCGGGGGCGACCCGCTTCAATTGGGACTACGACGACGGACGCGACCGGCTGCTGAACCTGTATCAGAAGGGCAAGGACAAGCAGTGGGACGCCCAGAAACGCATCGACTGGGGCCTGGAGGTCGACCCGGACAACGCGGCGGGACTGCCCGACGAGTTCAATCCGCTGCTCGGGTCGCGGGTCTGGGACCGGATGACCGAACGGGAGCGCGTCGAGTTCACCCGGCACCAGGGATCGTGGCTGTTCAGCCAGTTCCTCCACGGAGAACAGGGCGCCCTGAACGTGTCGGCCCGTATCGTCGAGTCCGCGCCCGACCTGGACTCCAAGTTCTACGCCGCCACGCAGACCATGGACGAGGCGCGGCACGTGGAGCTGTACACCCGGTTCCTGCGCGAGAAGGTCGGGATGTACTACCCGATCAACCAGGACCTGGCCAAACTGCTCGCCGAGTCACTGGAGGACTCCCGCTGGGACCTCCCCTACCTGGGCATGCAGGTCCTCATCGAGGGCCTGGCCCTCGCCGCCTTCGGCCTCTTCCGGGACGTGTCCACCAACCCCCTGGTCAAGCAACTGCTCGCCTACGTGATGCAGGACGAGGCACGTCACGTGGCCTTCGGACGCCTGGCGCTGAAGGACTACTACGCCCAACTCACCACGGCCGAGCGGGCCGAGCGCGAGGAGTTCGTCGTGGAGGGCTGCTACCTGCTGCGCGACCGTTTCAAGGGGCGGGAGGTGTACGAGCAGCTCGGCCTGCCGGTCGACGAGTGCATGGAGCACGTCGACAACTCCGAGATGTACCGCCTCTACCAGTCACTGCTGTTCAGCCGGGTCGTGCCCTGCGTCAAGGACGTCGGCCTGTGGGGCGAGCGGGTCCAGGCCGCGTACACCGACATGGGCATCCTCGACAACGCCAAGGGCGACCTGGAAGCGCTCATGCGGCAGGACGAGGACATCGCCGAGGCCGTGGACCGGGAGCGCTACGAGGCCGAACTCGGCGCCCGGCGGCGGGAAGTCGACGAGGCGATATCCCTCGGCGCGGAATCCGGAACCTCCGGCACATCCGGAACCTCCGGCACCTCTGGCGCCGACCGCGCGTCGGACCGCCCGGCGAACCCGTAGGGTCGGTCTCATGACCATGGAAGAGCAGCGCGAGGGCTTCTTTTGGGACGTGCAGGCCGGGCGGATCCCGCCGCCGGCCGCGGCCACCACGCTGGGCTGGGAGCTCGTCGCGGTCGATCCCGAGGCGGCGACCATCGAGGTCGCCTTCCACGCGGGGGAGCAGTTCCTGAACCCCGCCGGCACCGTGCAGGGCGGCTTCCTGGCCGCCATGCTCGACGACACCCTGGGCCCCGCCCTGGTCGCGACGCTGCCGCCCGGGCAGTTCGCCCCGACGCTGGACCTCCACGTCCAGTTCCTCCGGCCCGCCCGGCCGGGGCGGCTCGTGGGGCGGGGACGGGTGGTGCAGCGCGGCAAGGAGGTGTGCTTCCTGGCGGGGGAGCTCGTCGACCCTGAGGGCAGGACCGTCGCCGTGGCGACCGCGACCGCGTGCATCAAGACGGTGTCGTGAGCTGATCCCGTCAGGAGGCGTCCGCGCCGACGGGCGTGCCGTCCTCCCGCTCGCCGTGACCGGTCCGCTTCCGCACCGCGGACATCACCAGGGTGAGTACGGTGCCGACGACCGCCCAGATGGCGAGGACCTGCATCGCGCCGGAGATCGCGTCGCCCCTGAAGTACGCGATCGAGCGCGCCGCCCAGGTGCCCGCGCCCGGCGGCAGGGCCGGGCCGATCGCCCGCCAGAAGTCGGGCAGCATCGGGGCCGGGAAGGCGCCGCCCGCGCTCGGGTTGCCCGCGATCACGATCAGCAGGACCGCGAGGCCGATGCCGACGATCCCGGTCAGCGCCTGGAGCGCGAGCGTGACCGCGCCGACCGAGAAGACCACCAGGGCGCCCAGTCCCCACAGCGCGGCCACGCTGCCGGGCAGGGCGCCCAGGACCGGGCCGACGATGACCGCGCCGCCGAGGCCGCCGAGGAGCGCGGAGAGCGCCAGGACGACGAGCCGGATGATCGCGCGCTGCGGGTTGGCGGGGCGGGAGCCCGCGCTGATGGCCAGGATCGAGGCGAGCAGGTAGCCGCCCACGCACCAGCCCACCACCAGGTAGAACGCGGACAGGCCGTCGAAGTCCTGAGGTGAGGCGGGGGCCACGTCCACCGTCCGTACCGTGCGCCGCTGCGGCCGTTCGACCTCCGTGATGATCCTGTCCAGGGCGTTGGCGAGCACGGTGCCGCCGCCGGAGGCGACCAGCAGGGTGTCGGTGGTGCCCCTGGGGTCGATGATCAGGGCGCCGTCGATCTCCCGGTCCATGATCTGCCGCCGGGCCTCCTCCCGGTCGCCGAGCACCCGGGGGTCGAGCGGGTCGCCCGGCAGTCGCGCCAGCCGCTCGGCGGCCTGGGCGCCCGCCGGTCCCGGCGCCACCACGCCGAACGGCACGTCCTTGGGTTTCGGGTTGTGCAGCGCGCCCACATAGGAGGCGATGAACAGCAACTGGAGGGCGAGGACGCCGATGACCAGCAGCGCGGCCCGGGGCGTGACGGCGTTCTTGACTTCGGCGGCGAGCTTCATGCCCCCACGCTCCGGGGCGGGCCGCGTTCCCGCAGGTGGGACGGGCCGAATGGCGGATCCGTAGGTGGTCGCACGGGTGGTCGTACAGACGTTCGAACTTGGTCTATGGTGGTAGTGGGGGAGGTGAGACCGGATTGATCCAGGAGGTGCGGGTGCCAGGGTTCACGCATCTGCACACCGTTTCGGGTTTCTCCCTGCGGTACGGGGCCTCCCACCCGGAGCGGCTGGCGGCGCGCGCCGCCGAGCGCGGCATGGACGCCGTCGCCCTGACCGACCGCGACACCGTCGCGGGCGCGGTCCGGTTCGCCGCGGCCTGCGCCAAGGAGGGCGTACGGCCGCTGTTCGGGGTGGACCTCGCGATCGACGGGCCGGTACGGGGAGAGGACTCCCGTACCGACCGGCGCCGCACCCCCGTGCGCGGCGGCGCCTTCGTGGACGAGTCCGCGCCCCGCGCGCTCTTCCTCGCCCGCTCCCGGGAGGGCTGGGCCGACCTGTGCCGGCTGATCACCGCCGCGCACGCGGAGGAGGACGGCGCGCACGCCGCCGGGGGCGCCACCGGGCACGCCGCCGGGGGCGGCGCCGGGCACGGTGCCGGGCGCGCCACCGGAAGCGGCACCGGGCGCGCCACCGCCGCCGGCACCGGACGCGGCCCCCGGAACGGAAGCGGCACCGCCGGCCGCGCCGGGCACGGCCCCCGGAACGGCGGCAGCCCCCTGCTCCCCTGGGCGGAGAACCACGGCGACGGCGTGACCGTCCTCCTCGGGCCCGACTCCGAGATCGGGCGCGCCCTCGCCGCCGGCCGCCCCGACCGCGCCGCCCGGCTGCTCGCCCCCTGGCGCGAGGTGTACGGCGACGCCCTGCGCCTGGAGGTCGTCCACCACGGCCGCACCGGCACCGGGCCCGGCTCGCTCCGGCACGCCGCCCGCACCCTCGGCCTCGCCGCCGAGCAGGGCGTGCGCGCCGTGCTCACCAACGCCGTGCGGTACGCCGACCCCGGGCAGGGCCCGGTCGCCGACGTCCTCGACGCGGCCCGCCGCCTGGTGCCCATCGACCCGCGCAAGGGCCTCGACAGCGGTGAGCGCTGGCTCAAGGACCCGGCCGCGATGGCGGCCACCGCCGAGCGGGTCGCCGAGGCGGCCGGGTTCCGCCGCGACACCGCGCACCGGCTCCTGGCCATGACCGAGGAGACCGCCGCCGCGTGCCGGGTCGACCCCGAGGGCGACCTGGGCATCGGCACCGTCCACTTCCCCGAGGCGCACCTGGTCGGCGCCGGCCGGCGCACCGCCGAGCGGGTGCTGCGCTCGCGCTGCGCCGCCGGGATGGTGCTGCGCGGCCACGACCGGAAGCGGGCGTACTGGTCCCGGCTGGAGGACGAGCTGCGCACCATCGAGCGGCTCGGCTTCGCCTCGTACTTCCTCACCGTCGCCCAGGTCGTCGACGACACCCGCGAGATGGGCATCCGGGTCGCAGCCCGCGGCTCCGGCGCCGGGTCCCTGGTCAACCACCTCCTCGGCATCGCCCACGCCGACCCGGTCGAACAGGGCCTGCTGATGGAGCGCTTCCTGTCGGTGCGGCGGCCCGTGCTGCCCGACATCGACATCGACGTGGAGTCCGCCCGCCGGCTGGAGGTCTACCGGGCCATCCTCGGCCGCTTCGGCCCCGAGCGCGTGGCCGCCGTCGCCATGCCCGAGACGTACCGGGTGCGCCACGCCGTACGGGACGTGGGCGCCGCCCTGTCGATGGACCCGGCCGACATCGACCGGATCGCCAAGTCCTTCCCGCACATCCGTGCCCGGGACGCCCGCGCCGCCCTCGACGAACTGCCCGAGCTGCGCGAACTCGCGGGGGAGCGGGAGAAGTACGGGAAGCTGTGGGAGCTGGTCGAGGCGCTGGACGCGCTGCCGCGCGGCGTCGCCATGCACCCGTGCGGGGTGCTGCTCTCGGACGCCTCGCTGCCGCACCGCACCCCGGTGGTGCCGACCAGCGGCGAGAGCTTCCCCATGTCCCAGTTCGACAAGGACGACGTGGAGGAGCTCGGGCTGCTCAAGCTCGACGTCCTCGGCGTGCGGATGCAGTCGGCGATGGCGCACGCGGTCGCCGAGGTCGAGCGGGCGAGCGGCGAGGTGGTCGACATCGACGACCCCGGGCAGGTGCGCCCGGGTGACCCGGCCACGTACGACCTCATCCGTTCCGCCGAGACGCTCGGCTGCTTCCAGATCGAGTCGCCGGGCCAGCGCGACCTGGTCGGGCGGCTCCAGCCGGCCACCTTCCACGACCTGGTGGTCGACATCTCGCTCTTCCGCCCGGGCCCGGTCGCGGCCGACATGGTGCGGCCGTTCATCGAGGCCCGGCACGGACGGGCGCCGGTGCGCTACCCGCACCCCGACCTGGAGGAGGCGCTGAGGGAGACGTACGGGGTCGTCGTCTTCCACGAGCAGATCATCAAGATCCTCGACATCATGACCGGCTGCGGCCGCGAGGAGGCCGACGCGGTACGGCGCGGGCTGTCCGACCCGGAGTCGCAGGGCCGCATCAAGGCCTGGTTCGAGCGGCATGCTCGGGCCAAGGGGTACGCGGACGACGTGGTCGCGCGCACGTGGGAGATCGTCGAGGCCTTCGGGTCGTACGGCTTCTGCAAGGCGCACGCGGTGGCGTTCGCCGTACCGACGTACCAGTCGGCGTGGCTGAAGGCGCATTACCCGGCCGCCTTCTACGCCGGGTTGCTCACGCACGATCCCGGCATGTACCCCAAGCGGCTGCTGCTGGCGGACGCGCGGCGGCGCGGGGTGCCCGTGCTGCCGGTGGACGTGAACCGGTCGGCGGTCGCACACCGGATCGAACTGGTGTCCGGTTCATTGGGGAAGTGGGGCCTGCGGCTGGCCCTTTCGGACGTCCACGGCATGAGCGAGGCCGAGGCGGCGCGGATCGAGGCCGGGCAGCCGTACGCCTCGCTGCTGGACTTCTGGGAGCGGGCCCGCCCCAGCCGGCCCGTCGCCGAACGGCTCGCCCAGGTGGGGGCGTTGGACGAGTTCGGCGGCAACCGGCGCGACCTGCTGCTGCACCTCGCCGAACTCCACCGCCTCCAGCGGGGATCGGGCTCGTACGGCGACCAGCTCCCGCTCGCGGGCGGCCGCAAGTCCGCGCCCATCGGCCTGCCGGACCTCGACGACGCCGAACGGCTCAGCGCCGAGCTGGGCGTGCTGTCCATGGACGCCTCACGCAACCTGATGAGCGACCACCACGCCTTCCTCGCCGAACTCGGCGTGGTCTCCGCGCAAGCGCTGCGGGCGGCCCCGCACGGACAGACCGTGCTGGTCGCGGGCGCCAAGGCGGCCACCCAGACCCCGCCGATCCGGTCCGGCAAGCGCGTCATCTTCACCACCCTCGACGACGGCACGGGCCTGGTCGACCTGGCCTTCTTCGACGACAGCCACGAGGCGTGCGCGCACACCGTCTTCCACTCCTGGCTGCTGCTGGTACGCGGGGTGGTGCAGCGGCGCGGGCCGCGCAGCCTCAGCGTCGTCGGCTCGGCCGCCTGGAACCTCGCCGAGCTGGTGGAGCTGCGGCGCGACGGCGGCCTGGACGCGGTCGCGGCACGGCTGGCCGAACCGATGGCCGCTTCGTCCTCCGACAGCGGGCGGCGGATCACGATGCCCACCGGATACGAGATGAACCCCTGGGCGGACCTGCGCCCGGCGGGCGACGGGACGACGGGGGTTCCGAAGAAGCTGTGGCACCAGAGCCAGGGGAGCGCGGGATGATTCTCTACGTACGATTCCGGCTGGAGCCGACGCGTGAGGCCGTGCTGCCCCAACTGGTCGCGATGCTCGGCGAGTTCACGCCCGTCGTCGAGGCCGCCCCGCCCGACGCCGCGCTCGCCGACGTGCGCGGCGCCGTACGGTACTTCGGGCGCGGCCCCGCCGAGCTGGCCGCCGTGATCCGGGTCCGGGCGCTCGCCCTGCACGGCGTGGACTGCGTCATCGGGGCCGGACCCAACCCGATGCTGGCCCGCATGGCGGCACGGGACGCGGCACCCGGCACGACCCTGGTGGTCGACGACCCGGAGGCGTTCCTGCGCGACAAGCCCGTCGCCGCGCTCCACGGAGTGGGCCCGGCCACCGCCCGGACGCTCTGCTCCTACGGGCTCGACTCCATCGGGCGCGTCGCCGCCGCGCCGCTCGCCGTCCTCCAGCGGATCGTCGGCGCACGGGCGGGGCGCGAGCTGTGGGAGCGGGCGCAGGGCGTCGACCGTACGGCGGTCGTCCCCAACGCCGCGTCCCGGTCGGTCGCCGCCGAACGGGCCTTCGACCGCGACGAGCTGGACCAGGACCGGCACCGGCGCGCCCTGCTGTCCCTCGCGGGGGAGCTGGGCGCGCGCATGCGGGGCGAGGAGCAGGTGTGCCACGCGCTGACGCTGACCGTTCGGTACGCCGACCGGTCGGCGACCACCCGCACCCGCACCCTGCGCGAGCCGACCGCCCACACGGCGGACCTGGCCGGCACCGCGTACGCGATGCACGAGGCGCTCGGGCTCCAGCGCGCCCGGGTGCGGTCCATCGGGCTGCGCGCCGAGGGCCTGATGCCCGCCGAGAGGGCCGCGCACCAGCTCTCCCTCGACCCGGGCGACGACAAGGCGCGGCGGATCGAGGCGGTGGCGGACAAGGCGCGGGCGAGGTTCGGGCCGGGGGCGATCGTGCCGGGGTCGCTGGCCGCCTAACCGCGGGTGAGCCCGGCCTTCGCCAGATAGTGGTCGAGGTGCGCCTGGTCCTGGGTCGCCAGCCCGATGTGGCCGTCCGGGCGGACCAGGAACAGTCCCGCGCCGAGCTCCTCCGCCAGCGTGCCGCCGGTCACCCGGTGCGTGACGATCCCCGACGGCACCCGGGGCGGGGTGCGGTCCACCGCGAGCAGTGTGAAGTGCGGGCCCCGCAGCAGCTCGTGGAGCCGCCGTGAGCCGCCGTCCTCCGTGACGCACGGCAGGTCGGGGGCGCGGTCGCCGGCCTGGACGGCCGTGGGGGCGAGCCGCTCCCGGGTCTCGGTGCTCAGGGCGCTGTCGCGGTAGTGGACCGACAACAGGTGGGTGAGCCTGCCGCGCTGCCGTGCCTTCTCGCTGCCGCCCTCCGGGCTGCGGCCCACCCGGTAGAGCCGGGAGCTGAGTTCCAGGACGTGGGCGGCGGCGGGGCGGCGCTCGGCCTCGTAGCTGTCCAGCAGCGCGTCGGGGGCGTGGTGGCGCAGCACCTGGCCCAGCTTCCAGCCCAGGTTGTAGGCGTCCTGGACGCTGATGTTCAGGCCCTGCCCGCCGCCGGGCGGGTGGGCGTGCGCGGCGTCGCCGGCGAGGAGGACCCGGCCGTCGCGGAACCGCTCGGCCAGCGCCGTGCGGGGCTGGTAGTACGAGTGCCACAGCACGTCCGTCACGGCGTCGGCGGGCAGGTGGGTGCGGGTGGCGATCAACTGCCGCACGGCGTCCGGCGTGAGGTCGCGCTCCTCGTCGTCGGCCCGGGCGTTGAGCTGGAACTGGTCGGTGCCCGGCAGGGGGCACAGCAGCAGGCTGCCCACGCCCCGGCGGTCCGGGTCGTCCAGCCAGATGTGCCAGTGGTCGCGGTCCAGGTCCCGGACGCGTACGTCCGCCACCACGGCCGGGTGCAGATCGCCCTCCTCGCCCTTCATGGCGATCCTCAGCGCGTCGCGCACCGTGCTGTGCCCGCCGTCGCAGCCGACCAGGTACGGCACGGTCAGCGTCCGGCGGCTCCCGTCGGCGTGCGTCAGCTCGGCCAGCACGTGCCGGTCCGTCTGGTGCAGGGACGTGAGGCGGGTGCCGTACTCCACGGTCCCGCCCAGCGCCAGGAACCGGTCGAGAAGGATCTCCTGCGTACGCCACTGGGGAACCAGCCACGGCTCCGGGTACCGCGACACCGGGGCGTCCGGGTCCTGCTCCAGGAGTCGCCAGGTGCCGTCCCGCCGGCCGTCCCGCCAGGTCTGCATGGGCGGGAACGGTCCGCCCTCGGCCTGGAGCGCCGCCATGACGCCGAGGTCGTCGAGGACCTCCTGGGTGCGTGGCTGGAGGCTCTTGCCGCGCGAGCCGCCGAAGAGCTGACCGGCCGCCTCGACGACGTGGGTGCGTACGCCACGGCGGGCCAGGTCGCAGGCGAGGGTGAGCCCGGTCGGGCCGGCACCGACGACCAGGACGTCCACGGCACCCTGCACCGGTGCTCCTCGGTACGGGTCGGTTGTCTGCGGGTCGGCGGGCATCTCTCACCGCTTTCTGCCGTCGGTCACGGCTCTGGAGTGCACGGAACAGCCACCTGCCGCAAGATGCGGCATATGCGGAATATGCCCATGAATCCATCGGCCTCGTCGCGGGACCGCCAACATCCGCCCACATGGCCGGACACCGTCACCTGCCCCTTCGACTTCCATGAGGGCCTGGATTTCGATCCGCTCCTCGCCGACCTCATGGCGCGCGGCCCGGTGACCCGGATCCAACTGCCCTACGGCGACTCGGAGGCCTGGCTGGTCACCAGCTTCGACGGCGTACGGCAGGTGACCACCGACCCCAGGTTCAGCCGCGCGGCCATCGTGGGCCGGGACTATCCGCGGCTGACACCGGAACCGATCGTCTCGCCGGAGTCGGTCAACGTACTGGACCCGCCGCACAGCGGCCGCCTGCGCCGCGCCGCCGCACGGGCGTTCACCAAGAGGCGCGTGGAGCGCATGACGCCGGCCATCGAGCGGGTGACCGGGCGCCTGCTGGACGAGATGGCCGAGCACGGGCCGCCGGCCGACCTGGCCCACCACCTCTCCACCCCGCTGCCGCACCACACCATCTGCGAACTGCTGGACGTGCCCGAGGCCGACCGGTCCGTACTGCTGCACCGTACGCACCGGATGCTGGCCACGGCACCGGAGGCGCGGCAGACGGCGGCGGACGCCAAGCGGTTCCTGCGCGACTACTTCGCCGACGTGGTCGCGCGGCGGCGCCGGGCACCGGGCGAGGACCTGATCAGCGCCATGGCGGCCCCCGGCGCGGACGACGGCGACCGGCCGCTGACCGACGAGGAGTTGGCGGTCCTGGCGGTCACGCTCATCCTCAGCGGCAACGACACGGCCACCTGCCAGATCAGCAACATCGTCTACGTCCTGCTCACCCGCCCGGACCAGTGGGCCGCGCTGGTACGCCGTCCGGAGCGGCTGCCCGGGGTGCTGGACGAGCTGCTGCGGTACATCCCGTTCCGCAAGGGCGTCGGCATCCCGCGCGTCGCGCTGGAGGACGTGGAGGTGGCGGGCGTCCCCATCCGGGCGGGTGACTTCGTCCATGTGTCGTACCTGGCCGCCAACCGGGACCCCGAGGTGTTCCGCGACCCCCATGTGCTCGACCCCGACCGGCCGGCCCACCCCCATATGACGTTCGGCTGGGGCGGGCACCACTGCGTCGCCGCGCCCCTGGCGCTCGCGGAGCTGCGGGTGGCCGTCGGCACCCTGCTCGCGCGCTTCCCCGGACTGCGTCTCGCGGTGCCCGCGCGCGAGGTGCGGTGGGACACGGCCACGATCCGGCGCTTTCCGCTGCGGCTTCCGGTGAGGTGGTAGGGCGCCGGGCCGGGCGGCAGTTTTTACCGACGCGTAACTTCCCAGTTGCCGCTACCCGTGCGTAGCTTGGCATGAGCACGGCATACCCGGCCGTGCTTCCCCATCAGTGGTCCGGGCCACAGGGCGTACCGCCATCGCCCCATCCCCATTCCTTGAGCCGCAAGGAGACCACTCGATGCTGCCCCCACGTCTCCCGTCAGGCATACGCCGCGCGTTCCGGGCTTCGGCCGTCCTGCTGCTGGCCGTCGCCGCGACCCTCGCCCCCGCCTCCGCCGCCCACGCCCAGGGACCCACCAGCGGCTGGAACGACTACGCCTGCAAGCCGTCGCCCGCCCACCCCCGCCCCGTCGTCCTCGTCCACGGCACCTTCGGCAACTCCGTCGACAACTGGCTCGCCCTCGCCCCCTACCTGGTCAAGCGGGGCTACTGCGTCTTCTCCCTCGACTACGGCCAACTGCCCGGTGTGCCGTTCTTCCACGGCCTCGGCCCCATCGAGAAGTCCGCCGAACAGCTCGACGCGTACGTCGACAGGGTCCTCGCCGCCACCGGCGCCCCCGAGGCCGACCTCGTCGGCCACTCCCAGGGCGGCATGATGCCCCGCCACTACCTCAAGTTCCTCGGCGGCGCCGACAAGGTGAACGCCCTCATCGGCCTCGCCCCCGACAACCACGGCACCACGCTGCTCGGCCTCACCGGGCTCCTGCCGTACTTCCCGGGCGCCGCGAAGTGGCTGAACGAGAAGACCCCGGGCCTCGCCGACCAGGTCGCCGGCTCCCCGTTCCTCACCAAGCTCAACGAGGGCGGCGACACCGTCCCCGGCGTCCACTACACCGTCATCGCCACCAAGTACGACCAGGTCGTCACCCCGTACCGCTCCCAGTTCCTCGACGGGCCGAACGTCCGGAACGTGCTCCTCCAGGACCTGTGCCCTCTGGACTTCTCCGAGCACGTGGCGATAGGGCTGTTCGACCGGATCGCGTTCCACGAGGTCGTGAACGCGCTCGATCCGGCGCACGCGACGCCCACCACGTGCGCGTCGGTCGTCGACTGAAGGGTGACCCGTGAAGTTCAGCTACGTCTTACTCCCCGACTACCCGCTCACCGAGTCCCTGGCCTCCATCAGGCTCGCCGACGAACTCGGCTTCCACGCCTGTTACGCCGCCGACGAGACCTGGCACAAGGACATGTGGCTGCTCTTCGCGGCCGCGGCCGGACAGACCAACCGTATCCGCTTCGGCCCCAGCCTCTCCTCCGTCGTCCTGCGCGAACCCACCCTGATCGCCCAGGCCCTCGCCACCCTCGACGAGCTGTCGGGCGGCCGCGCCGAAGGCGTACTGTCCAGCGGCAACTTCGGCCTCCTCGCCCAGTACGGCATCGACTGGGCCCGGCAGCGCCCGCTGTCCCGCACCAAGGAGGCGCTGCACGTGGTGCGCACCCTCCTGGACGAGGGCACCATCACGTACGACGGCGAGTTCTTCACCTACGACGGGCTGTTCACCTTCGCCCGCCCGGTGCAGGAGCGCCTGCCGGTCAAACTGGGCGCGATGCGCGGGCCCAAGTCGTTCGAGGCGGCGGGGGAGTTGTCCGACGGGTGCCACCACGCGCTGAGCTACACGCGTGAGGCGTACGACTACGCCGTGAGCCACATCCGCGCCGGTGCCGAGCGGGCCGGCAAGGACTGGCGGTCGCTGGACATCGGGGCGTGGGTGGTCTTCGCGACCGGGCCCGACTCGGCGAAGGCGAAGGAGGCCGCCCGTTCGATGGTCGGCATCTACGCCTCCTCGATGCCGGAGGAGCAACTGCGCCGCAACGGCGTCGACCCGGCCGAGCTGAAGCCGGTGATCGACGCGATCGGCGCCGGTGACCTCGCCCGGGGCATCGAACTGACCTCGCCGGAGATCGCCGAGCGGCTGTCGGTGTCGGGCACACCGGAGGAGTGCCTCGACAAGATCCGCCGGGAGATCGAGCCGAGCGGGGTGAACCACATGATCTGCGCGATCACCGACCGCGGCCTGGTGCGCGCCTTCACCGGGCGGGACCTGGACGGGGTCGCGGACGTGGACACGCAACTGCGGCTGATCCACGAACGGATCATGCCCGCCTGGGCATGACGGAGCCGGGGCCCGCCCACGCGGCGGGCCCCGGCACGTCTCGTCCTGCCGTCCTACCGCGCGGACTTGCGGCGCGTGGTGGCGAAGAGCACCGCGGCGCCAATCGCCAGGACGGCCGCGCCGCCGATGGCGAGGTAGGTGGTGCTGCCGTCGCCGCCGGTCTCGGCGAGGTTCTCGCCGCTCGCCGCGGCGGCGGGCGCGGGCGACGGGGTGCCGGCGCCGTTGGCCTGGAGCGTGTTGGCCCCGGCGGCCGTGGGGCTCGCGGGAGCGGTCGGCTCCGCCGAGTGCGCGTCGCCCTGCCCCTCACCGTGGTCGTCGCCGCCGTGCCCGCCGTGGTCGACCGTCGACTTGTCCGCGCCGTCCTCGATCTGCTCGTCGGTCGGGGCGGACGCGGTCGGGGCGGGCTTGTCCTCCTTGCCGCCGAACACCACGTCGGAGCAGGTGTAGAACGCCTCGGGCGAGTCGGAGCGCTGCCAGATCGAGTAGATCAGGTGGCGGCCGGACTTCGCCGGGACGGTGCCGTCGAAGACGTACGCGCCGTTCTCCAGCCTGGGGTTGGTGACCTTGGCGAACGGCGTCGCCTCCAGGTCCGACCACTTCAGCGGCTTGGACGGGTCGTAGCCGTCCTTGGTGATGTACAGCTCGAAGGAACCCTTGTGCGGGGCGGTCGCCTTGTAGTGGAACGTGTGCTTACCGGCGGCCAGTCGGGACGACGGCCAGTCGCCACGGGGCAGGTCGAGCCCCTTGTACTTGTCGCGGTTCGCGCTGCACAGCTTGCCGTCCGGGATCAACCGCTTGTGGTTGCCGGCCGCGTTGGCGATGTTGACCTCGTTCCAGTCGTAGAACGCCTGCGGCCCGCTCGCCGCCAGCGCCGCCTTGCACGCCGCCGAATCGGGGCTCTCCGGCCCCTCGGCGTAGCAGGCGGACACCCGGCTGACCGGATCGGTCATCGTGCCGTGCGCCGAGGCCGGCGAAGCGGCCAGTCCGGCGAGCGCGAGCGGCGCGA
Organism: Streptomyces sp. NPDC031064; assembly: GCF_055570965.1. Classification (NCBI taxonomy): domain Bacteria; kingdom Bacillati; phylum Actinomycetota; class Actinomycetes; order Kitasatosporales; family Streptomycetaceae; genus Streptomyces; species Streptomyces sp. NPDC031064. Next base: position 409,946 of record NZ_JBVIGF010000007.1, on the reverse strand, counting down.
CACCCAGTGCGACGGCGGCGGCAGCCGTGCGGCGGCGATCGGTCATGGTGGCGTTCTCCTTCGACGGGGACGAACAGGTGTGGGGGGTTACGGGACCGGACCCCGGACGGGCGGCGCAGCCCCCCGGCTTCGGCACCGACGGTCCGGACCAGCCCCGTTGATCAGCAAGCTAGCCCCTCGGAGCACCGAAATCGGCCACAAGCAGCGGCAGATGAGGATTCTTATGCTCCGCTTAAGGCAAGGCTAAGAAGACGCTCAGGAAGCGGCTCCTCGGGCGGCCGCCCGCCCTTGGCGGCACGGTGTTCACCGTCCGCCGTAGTCCGCCATGGTCCGCCTGATGCCGTAGTTGGTGGCTCCCTGTATGGCCCACCCGGGGAGCCACCGACCGGTTCTGCTTGACTGCCCGGGGCGACTTGGCGCCCATGGAACGTCTGTGCGGTCGACGCCTGGTCTGGCCGCCGGCAGCGATCATGAGGTGCGGGTCGCTCCTGCACCCTCACTGCCTCTGAGTGACCACAAACGTCCCATTTGGTGGTTTGTGGCAGGTGTGTAGGTCGTCAACGGTTCTAGCTGGGTGGATCAATTACCCATGTGGTACAGGTCTCGGTTCGAGTTCTCGCTTCTTCGCTGTTCCTCTGCCGGCCACCATCACATCCGGGTTTCATGTAGGCATGACCGGACAAGCGATCGCCCTCATCGGCGCAGGTAGCGCACTTGCTGGGGTGCTGTTGACAGGCTCCTTCACGCTTCTGAAGGGACGGCAGGAGCGCATGGATAAGCAGATGGATCGTGACGAGCAGCGACGCATTATGCATCGCGAGGCGCGGAAAGATGCCTACGCTCTATTTCTCACTGCGTATCATGAGGTGCAACGCAAGTTTGAAGAGGTTGCCAGAGTCGCGCAAGGTGAGATCAACGAACCAGTGGCGCCAGAACTGCCTGCTGCAGAGGCAGCGATTATCGCTCTTGGTGAGGCTGGTTCTGTTGTTTCGCTGGAGGGCCCCATCGAAGTTGCCGCAGAGGCACAGCGGCTACACCGTGCTTGCTTCAACCTGCTCGCGACGTTTGCAGAACTCGCTGGTCAACATACGGGTGAGGGGGAGAGGGTCAGGCTGTGGAGGTGCGACTCACCAGAAAGAGACGCCGACCAGGAAGAGGTCAAGCAGGCACGTTTGGCTTTCATCGAGAAGGCGAGGATGGTGCTTGGTGGGGACGCCCCTGGCTTGCACTAGTGTGGATTAGTCGATCCATAGCGGCTGAGGAGATTCGGTGGCCTCATTCTACTCTCGATGAAGATTGTGTCCACAGTTAGGGTAAACAGAGGCGCAATTTCATTCCATAAGGATAGTGACGCTGCGTTCAACGCTGCTCATTTTGATGAGTTCGGGGCGCTCGCGAACCAGAATACGAAGGCAATCCGTTGCAATTTCTATCGCCGCCTGGCTGGCTTCCTGAGCATCCCTAGTAGGCACAGCCACCCCGTGAACTACCCTGCTTCGCAGCCTATAGATTTCGGCCGCTTTGCGGCGCAGGTCATTTCTCTCCGCGCCGGCAGGGTGGATGAGTCGAGCTATGGACGCAGAGACCCGGAAAGTGATTTCGGTCTCCGTGCCAAAGAGTGACTCCCATGCGATAACTGCATCAATAAGGGCATCGTATGGATCTCGACGCTCAGATGAGGCGCGAATGACTCGCATTGGAGCAAGGCCGAGTCTAGCGAGCGATACCTTCTCAAGGCGCCCCATCCACAGGCTCCATTGTTTCACCTGGTCATGTGTCAAAAGAGTGGGAGTTCTATTGGCAAAGAGATGTAGGTCATTCCATCCCCACCCGCCTAGAGGGTCAAAGGCGGTTACAAACGCGTTCCATGTAGGAATCAAAGCCGGAGGGCGGGAGTCCGGCCAGGACAGCAAAAATGAAAGACGGGCTTGGGTTATCTTTTCTTGGAGGTATTCAAGGCTTTTAAGGGACTGATCCGGGTCGAGGTCCGTCTGTCCATCCACGACTGTCCTAGCATGGACACGCGCCCCTAGCAGGACATCGCCTGTATCGCGAATGCGAATTTCGCTACCATCGGGGAGCCTGCTCGCTTGACTGCCGTTATGAAGTAGCCTGATGACATACGGATGATCCTCGGGGCATGCCGCCCTAATGAACCCGTCCTTGAACTCGAACTTCGCATCATCAGGCAGCAATACTCCCGATAGGGCGGTAAGGCCCAGCACCTTGCACTTTCCTCGGCGAAACGCATTTCGGGCCTCCGTAAGAATCTCCGGGATTGCGGAGATCAAGTCCTGCGGAGTCGGATTTTTGAGCTTGAATCTTGCCAGATCCCAGGCGGCTACCAGGATCGACATACCGGCCGATGCGAGTTGCACCGGCCCGCTATTTCCAGTAGATCTAGAAAATCTTACCGCATCCGTGTCCTTACTTGCTGACGTAAATGGGAGATCAGGATCTGCTTTGATCGCCTCCCGAGTAACGAGCTCGGCGTGCGGACTCGACGTCCCTGAGGGCACGAATCCCGTCCCCGACCGCAATAGCAATTCGGGGTAGCACTCATTGGCCAACTTACTCAGTGCGTCGAGAACGGCGTCCCCGGTCGACGTCGGCGGTGTCTCCGGTGGTACGCCCGCCTGTTGACGCAACAGCGCGAGATGGGACATGCCAGTTTGCGGATCGTAGTGGCAAAGCTCTGCCAATGCCGCATGCGGGTGCTCACTATCGGCGATTACATTCGTGCAAACCCATTTGGCGACCTCTTGTTGCTCATTCGATGGATTGGTTGCAGTTTCGCCCAATAGCCATTCGCAAAAGTTGGAACCAAGTGCGTCTCGCAACTCGGCAATAAAGTCTACGCCTTCATTGTTCATCGTTGCGCTACCCCTCGAAAACCCGTGCCGCTTAGCGGCGAACCTGGGCGATTCGATTCAGATGCGAACCAGTCTCCCGCACTGTCCAAAGTGTGGCGCACGGGTCGATCGCTCACGAGTTCTGCATAACAACGCTTTTGCCTTGGAGCTGGACGATCCGGCTCTGCTAGCTCAGACGTCGAGAGCCAGGCCATCTCACCGGCCCGCATGGGCGCCCGCAGCGGTGCAGTGAAGCCGTTGCGCTCGGTCAACAACAAAGGGAGCGAGTGCGTCGCTTGATTCCTCGCATATCGCAAGCCATGCATAAGTCGTCTGCCTATTTCGTTCGAGGTGCGATAGGTTTCGTCAAGGCTTGCTAGCTGCTCGTCTAGTGCCATTGCCCACCAGACCGCTTCGGCGGCCGGTACGAAGCATTGCTCGGGTTTGAACTCACTGTCTAGGATTTCATAGAACCGCACACGCGCCGCATGGAAGCCGTAGTGAGCGACGACGAGCATGTCAGGCAGTGAGGTCTGGTCGGTCACACGTCGACGGTACTGCGCATGAATGCGAATGAGCAGTGATTCCGCACGATTGGTACTTCGGCGCGGTGGTGAGTGCGTGAGGGAGCAGCCGACCGCCCGAGCCGCAGGGGGTTCCCGTCCTTCGCTCACAGGGGCGACCGCCGGGCGCGGCCGGGCCGGGCGAAGACAGTGGCCGGGCCGCGCCGATGCGCGGCCTTTGTGTAAAAGTGGCAGTTCCCTCCACGCCGCGCTGGCCAGCAACGGGCGGTCGGTCGTGCTCCTCCACGTTGCGCGGATCAGCGTGGTCACGAGGCGGCGATCGCCGATGCTAGAGGCGCTTGGGGCGCCTACCCTCAGCCCAAGGCCCGATGGCCAATGGAGCACCATGGCAAGCTTGAGCCAGTGAGGCGGGAAGAGGGGAGAGGACGTGTCACAGCAGGCTAGCCCTCGGGGGACGTTCCTGAAGATTGCCGACGCTGTGAAGGCGCGGGTCGAGGCGGACCCCGACATGACGGAGCTCCCGTCTGCTGCTGACCTCATGCGGGACTACAAGATTTCTCGGGGGGTCGCCCTCCGTGCGTTTGGCGTCCTTCACAAGGACGGCGTCGCGGAACCGGTGCCGGGCGGACGGTGGCGCGTCGTGCGACCAGGCGAGCGAGCCGACCCGCGCCCACTGGACGCCCGGATCGCCGCCATCATCGCGGATGAAGGTCTCACGGTCGGGGCACCGTTCCCTAGCGCTTCGGTTCTGGCAGCGCGGTTCGGAGTCTCCCGTCCCACCGTGACCAAGGCTTTGGGCAAGTTGGAGGCCGCCGGCGTGTTGGCGAGCGGAGGGCAGGGCAAGGCGCGGACGGTCCGCGCCGTGCCGATTCGAGAGGAGCGTTCGTAGCTTGTCGGAGCTGACGGAGTGGGCGTACCCCCTGGCGGAGTCGCTGCTTGCTGAACCGTTGCCACGTCGCTGGAAGCACTGCTTGGGGGTCGCTGAGCGGGCGCGCAGCATCGCGCCCATCCTCGGGGAGGATGCCGAGCTGCTGGAGGCGGCGGCCGTCCTTCATGACATCGGGTACTCGCCAGACCTGGCCAAGACGGGCTTCCACCCTCTGGACGGCGCCCGCTACCTCCGGGACGTGGCACACGCCGACGAGCGGGTCGTGAACCTGGTAGCCCACCACTCATGTGCGTGGATGGAGGCAGAGGCACGGGGCCTGCGCGAGGAACTGGAAGGCGAGTTCCCTCGCGACAGCGCGCACCTTAACGACGCTCTGTGCTACTGCGACATGAACACCACACCGGACGGTACGCCGACCAACCCCATCGACCGAGTCAACGAGATCGCCGGGCGGTACGGGCCCGACAGTCTCATCGGCACGTTCATTCGGCGAGCCGAGCCGGAGATTCTCGCGAGCACGTCTCGCGTCCTCGAACGGGTCGCTACCGCCAGGCGTCAGCCGATGTAGGGGGTCGTCCGCGTGCCATCCATGGCGTGCTCGATCCGGAGCCGCATGGTGGGGTGGATGTCCAACTCCGACAAGTCCGCTGGGTCCACCCAGCGGACTTGTGTCGTCTCGTTACTCGTGCGCAGCTCGCCGCCCACGGGGCGCGCGCGAAAGCAGATGCTGAACTGCTGGCGGACCTCCCCGTCGTCGTACTGCATCACGTGACCGGGGTCGGTGTAGATGCCGGACATGCTGACGACCTCGGCCTTGATGCCGGTCTCTTCCCAGACTTCGCGCACCACGGTGTCACTGATCGACTCACCCGCGTCGTGACCACCGCCGGGCAACGCCCAGCGGCCGTTGTCGGACCGCTGGATCATCAGCACCTGACCCGCATCATTCTGTACGAAGGCCACGACAGACGGGACAACCGAGTTGGCCGGCGGGGCGTCGGGGTCGTGCAGGTAGTCGATGCGTCCCATGCTCAGGCTCCCATAATGTCGCGGTCCGTGATCTGGCGAGCGCCTCCCCAGGTCTGTTCGATGCTATTCGCATAGGTGTCGAACAGACCGCCGCCCGGCATCCGCCGCAAGTGGAAGACGGGCGCCATGTAGGCGCCGATGCCGTACACGTGCGGGTTGACGAGCATCTCGTCATCGGACCGGTAGATGGAGTTGTAGAGCGTAGTCGCGTGCAGTCGGAAGCGGATTTCCGGGTGGCTGTCGAAGAGGGGTCGATAGTTCACCAACGCGTTGCGGATCTTGCCGTCCATGATTCGGTGGCCCTCGTCTATGCCGCGCTGCCGGACCGCTTCACAGCCGGGGTCCCCCAGCAGGATGCGCACCTGGGTGGTTTCCTCAGCCTTCTTCTTCAGGAGATCCAGAAACACAGGGTCCTCGGACAGGAAGAGCCCCGAGTAGACGAGCACGTCAAGGTTCTTCTCCGCCCGCGCGTACAGCTCACGCCAGAGACTGGGCGGCACAGTGTGCCGATGGGGGTAGACAGCGACGATCTCCGCCTTGGTCAAGTCCGTCGCAGTGTCGACCGCGCGGCTGTCGTCCCACAGCGTCGTGACGTCGACGTTGAGCGCTGCGGCCGTTGAGTACTGGTGCCGCCGGTACGGCACTTTCCCCTGCGTGATCCAGCGCTCAACCGTCTTCGGGTTGACTCCGATCTCGTCAGCCAACCCCTGAACGGTCATGCCACGGGCTAACAGAGCTGACCGCAGGCGTTCGTTGGACATCTGCACCCCCGATGGGACGTCTAGGGACTTCTTGACGGTAGCCAGAACTCCCTGAGCTGTCCATGTATGGGGTAACCAACTCCCCTTACCTGCACCGATGCTGATTGTGCGCCAGGAAGTCCGGCGCAAAGCCAAGCGGTTCGTCGGTGTTACTTGACGGACCCCCATGCAGTACCTGTAAAACAGGTACTGCATCCAGGGGGCGCATCGCTCGGCTGGGTGGCGGCTGATGCCGCATGCGCAGAGGGCGGGGACGCTGCAATCCCGCTAAAGGCCAGGGGACAGGGCTTCGGCCCGACTGGCGAGGTGGCCCGGTGACCGCGAGCAACGGCCGGAGGGTGGGGACACAGGTCCCCCTTGCAGTGCTTTATCCCATCCGCCTCCGTGGAGAGGAGCGCCTGATGAGCCAGCGAAGTACCTCGGCGTCGCTCGTGCTGGACCGGCACGCCGGCTATGCCACCGCGTCTCCCTGATCCGCCGCTCGGCGCACCGGGCTAGCCGGTGACTCGCGGAGTCAGGTCACCTGCGCAGCAGTGCTGCGGCCGGTTGCCTCCTCCGCCCGTCCGGGGCCCCTGGCGGGGTGCCGTACGGGCGGGGTTGAGGGGAGCCGGAACAATCCCGTTCGCTCCGTGAGGAGTTCTCATGGCCGTTGTTGAGATCGTCTCGTTCGGCTACCTGCACGGTGCGCCGCCCGAGGCGCACCTGACCATCGATCTCCGTCACCACTTCCGTGACCCGCACGTCAGCCCGGAGCTGCGGCACATGACCGCAGATGACGAGCCGGTTCGCGCGGCGGTGCTGAGCACGCCCGGCATCACGCACCTGGTCGAGGCCACGGTGGCTGCGGTTGGCGCGTTCGCCTCGGGGCCCAGCGCCGGTGAGGTGACCGTGGTTGACGGATGCGCGGGCGGCCGGCACCGGGCCCCGACGTTCGCCCGCGTGCTCGCCGACTGCCTCCGCGATGCCGGTCACAGCGTCACCGTGCGGCACCGGGACATGCACAAGAGCGTCGTGCAGCGCTGACGGCTGCCTGTGGTCCCGGACTCGCTTGCCGGGGCTGCGGGGAGCCGGACCGGATTGGCCGGCCTGGGCCCGCATCGAAGGAGTTCGCCTGTTCGGCAAGAAGTCGCAGCAGCAGTCCTCCGACCTGACCATGCCCGCTGCGGTCAAGCGCAGCCAGAAGGTCTACGACCGGATCGCCTCCGGCAAGGCCAAGAACGCCGCTGCCGAGCTGGACGCTGCCCACGGGCGCGGCAGCAAGCGCAAGTAGTCCACCAATCGACCCCACGACGTGCGCCCCCAGAGCTGGTATCTCCGGGGGCGCTGTCGAGCCGTAGAACCTGCTAGGGAGACCACGACTCATGAAGCACATCGTTGCACTTCAGACGGCTGTTACCGCGACCGCGTTCCATGAGGAGCCGACGGCTGCGGAGCTGGATGCGATCGACCGCGAGATGCCGCTGATCCGGGCAGAGGTCGAGCTGCTGGACGCGCAGATCACCGTTCTGGACCGGCCCGCCAGCGAGCTGGACGCCCGTCGGATCCGCCGGGCCCGTCGCCGGATGCTGGCCGCCCGGCGGGAACTGACGAACCGGGGCGCGGCGGGTTCGCCGGAGGTGGCCTGATGGCCGCCGGCACCTACACGGCGCAGATGTCTGTGAGCCGGTGGACGGGCCGCTGGCGCCTGTACGTGGCGCTGTTCGGCGAGCCGTCGTCGCAGTGGCCGGAGTACGAGTTCGACGGCGTCCTGGTGCCGACTGTGGCAGCGCGTTCACGGGCGCTGAACAAGCTCGGGTACGCGTTCACGGACGGCGCCGAATGGACCTGGACCGAGGACAGCGCGGTTCCTGACGACACCGCCTCGCCCGTGCTGCTGATCGCCTCCGCGACCGTGCGGGAGGTGGGCCCGTGAACGCCGTTCAGATCCGGTCAGCCGAGCGCGCCCTGTCGGCCGGAACGTGGCTGATCGTCTGCGGAGCGATGCTGTACTCCATCCTCACCGTGACCCCGCTCATGGCGAAGCACACGCCTGCTGCGTGGGACTGGACGGCGCCGATCCTGCCCCTGGTGGTGGACGCCGCCGTCGTCATCGTCGTCCGCCTCGACGCCGTGCTGGCCCGGTTGGGTGGGCACGGTGGCCGGTGGCCGATCGCACTGCGGTGGATGACCGGCGGCATGACCCTGGCCCTGAACATCGCCGACTCCGCCCTGAAGAAAGACCTGGTCGGAGTGTGCGTGCATGCAGTGGCGCCGCTGCTGCTGATCGTCACAGCAGAGACCAGCCTTGCCTACCGCCGCGCCATCTCCGCCGCCCTCACCGCCCTGGATGCCCGGCAGCGCGCCGAGCAGATCGAGCGGGAACAGGCAGCGGCCCGGGAGCGGGAGGCGGCCGAACGCCGGGCCCGCGAGGAGCGCGAGCACGCAGCCATGTTGGCGCGTGAACAGCGTGAACACGAAGCCAGGCTGGCCCGTGAGCACGCCGAGCGGGAGGCCGCTGCACGGCGCGAGGAAGCCGAACGTGCCGCAGCGCGCGAGCGGGCGGAGCTGGAGGCTCGTGAACGCCGTGAACGCGAGCGTGAACAGCAGCAGCACGAGCGTGAACGCCTTGAACGCGAAGCCGCTCATCGCCGCGAAACCGAGCGCAGGCAGCGCGAGGAACGGGCCGCTCGTGAACGCGCCGCACTCCTGTCCGGTGGGCCGGTGAACGGGAAGGTTCCGGAGGACCAGGCGCGCCGGATCGTGCATGCCGCCTTCGGTGAGGGCCTGCCCGTGCGGGCGGCAGCCGACCTGTGTGGTTGGTCGATCGGCTGGGTGTCCTCCCGCTACCAGGAACTCCGCGACCGCTCGCAGACGGCCCCGCGTGAGCTGGAAGGCGCCGTGAGCTGATGGCCGCGCTTCCCGTCTACCGGTGGAGCCTGGCCCCCGACGGCTACGCCACCTACCGCCAGCTCCGCGCGATGGGCTTGCGGCCGGGTGGGCAGGGCGTCGCAGCCGAGCTTCAGCGTCCGCGCCGCCGCCGTGGGCCGCTGGTCGCCTACCTGTACCGCATCGACCGGGCCAAGCCCGTACGGCCGATGACCCCGGCTCGCTGGGCTGCGCTCACCAAAGCGAACGCCGCTCAGCAGATCTGCCCCAACTGCCGCCGCGACGCGGGTTACCGCATCCCGCGATCGCACGGCATGTGCGGATTCTGCATAGCCCGCGAGGAACAGCGCGCTGCCTGATCAAACGCGTAAGGCCCGGACGCTGCCGGCCAAAGCACTGCGTCCGGGCCCCTCACCTCCCGAAGGAGAGCCCCAGCATGACGGACACCACCATCACTCCGGTAGCGGGCCCCGAAGCCCCACCGGACCCCACGCCTCCTCCGTCGCCCGAGCCCACGCCCGCCCAGGCCCCGATGGCTGAGCTGGAGCACACGCCCGGCGGGTGGCCGGTCGTTCCCCTCGCGGTGGCCGGCACGAACACCACCGCATCTCTGCTGGCTACCGCCTCTCTGGTCGGCGGACCGGTCGCCCTGGCCCTCGCCGCCACCGGCGCGGTCGTCCTGGGCACCGCCGCCGCCACCCGCAAGCACCGCCAGCAGACGCAGCCCGGCAACAGCACGCGCCGCAGCCTCCGGGCCATGGCGCCCCGACGTGGAGCTACGCGAGGTGGGACGCGTTCGGGTTCGACCGGGCGGGTGGTGCCGCAGTCCCGTAACGGGAACCCCGGCACCACTAAGGCCGCTGGTCGCGGAGGCAAGGCAGGCAGGCGGCCCAGCCGCCAAGGTACGACCGCCCACCGGGCCGCCACACCTTCCACCCAAGGAAGGCCCACGTCTTCCCTGGGTGGAAGGAGCCGTCTGGCCCGCACGGCTGGCCTGTCCTCAACGGCACCGGGTCAGGATCGCGGTGGCCGTCTCGGGCAAGTCAAGGCGCTCCGGGACGCTCAGCGCCAGGCGGCACCCTCCCGGGCTGCCCGCCGCGCTGAAACCACCGGCGCCCGCCGGGCGATCGCCGACGCGCGGCGGGACGCCAAGCAGCAGGCCCGCGCCGCCGGGGCCACGAAGAAGGGGCCCATCGGCCGAGCGGTCGCGGCGGGGCTGAACAAGGCTGGTGCCCTGCGGCGGGCGGCCGTGGACCGCGCCCGCAAGGCGCGCGACCAGCAGACCGGCGGCACGATCGCCCAGCAGCGCTCGTCGGTACGCAGGGCCCCCGCCCGCAAGCGTGCCCGCAAGGCCCTATGGCGGTCCGCAGCACGCTTCCAAGGTCGCTGCCTGCTGGCCGCGCTGCTGGCCGGCGCGCTCGGACTGGTCGGCCTTGTCACCACGCCGATCGGCCGCAAGCTGCGGTGGGCGTGGCTGCAAAACCCAGGCCGACGCCTGTACCGGCGCCTGATGCAGGCCGCCCGCGACCAGCGCGCTCAGCGGGAGCAGGAGATCCGAGCAGCGCAGCAGGACGAGGAGGCCGCCGCCAACGCGGAAGCGGCCGACGACGGCACCGAGCACATCGGGGACACCGCCGAACGCCCCGCCGGCCTGGTCCCCGCCACACCTACCCCCGCGAGTGAGGGAGACAGCGTGTCTGGTTTCCGGTTCGAGGACTACGCGGCGGAGATGGAAGCCGCTGCCAGCAACTACAACCCCGATGACTGCATGGAGATCCTCTCCATGATCGAGGGCCTGCCCAACGCGCTCACCAGCGTCGCCAATGTCATGCGGATCCTGGCGGAGCGGTCCGACTCGGAGTTCCCGCTGGAGAAGGAAGTGGCGGGCTCGTTCAACGACGCCTTCGGCGCGGTCATGGCGGCCGTGGCGGTCGCGGAGGACATGGGGCCGCTGTTCCGCCAGGTGCACGCCCAGGACATCGCCCGCTTCGAGGACCCCCGCAACGGCACCCAGGCAGAGAAGGGCTGGAACGTCTGACCATGACCACCAACACACAGGCCAAAACCGGGCCGGTGTGGGACTACAGCGCCGGTCACGGACCCGTGACCGGCGCTCTGTCCGCCACCACCGGATGCCTCGCCGTCGCCACCACCGGAGCCGCAACCGGCATGCCCCCCGGCTGGACTCTCGCCATCGGCACGGCCGGCGCCATCGGCCACACCATCACCAGCCTTCGCGACCGCCTCTCCGCTCGCACCGTCTCCACGCGGGCCGCATCGTGGCTCGTCGGGGCGGGCTGGACGACGTGGGCCATGACCACCGGCCCCCTGTCCTGGGCCGCACTCGGGTCACTGGCCACCCTCGGGGTCGGCATGGGGGCCGCCGCCCGCGCCACCCTCCTGTACGAGGAGGCACGCGAGCTGGAGGCCATCGCCGCCGCTGAACGGCAGGTCGCCCGCGAGCTCTCAGCCGAGCGCCGGGCGATCGCCGCTGAGTGGGTGGACCGTATCCAGCGGGTGTGCGGGATCACGGTGCGGGTGGTGGCGGTGGAGATGTGGCCCACCGGCACCGGATTCACCATCGACGCCGAACTCCCCGCGGGCGGTACCACCTACGACCGCATCGCCCGCGAAGCCGCCCGCCTGTCCGCCGACGCGCGGCTGCCGCACGGCTGCACCGCCACCGCCTCCCAGGGCATCGACCAGGGCCGCGTCCTGATCGACGTGACCACGGTCAACGTCCTGGAAGCCGAAATCACCTACCCCGCCGACTACAGCCCGCTGTCCCTGCACACCGGTATCCCCTGGGGGCTTCGGACGAACGCGGACGAGATCCGCGCCTATCTCCGCGAGCAGTGCGCCCTGGTCGTGGGGCCGACGGGGTCGGGCAAGACGAACATGGTCCACACGATCCTGGCCGGGTTCGCCCGCGCCACCGACATTCTCACCTGGGTCATCGACCTCAACGCCGGGTCGGCCGGCCTGCCGTGGGTACGGCCCGCACTCGACTCCGCCGGCCAGACCACCAACGGCATGCGGCCGGGCATCGACTGGCTGGCCGCATCCCACGACGAAGCCATGCTCATGCTGGACACAGCGGTGAGGATCGCCAAGCACCGCAAGATGGCCTACCAGGACCTGATGTCCAAGGCGAACACCGACCTGCTGCCGGTCAGCGAACGGATCCCGCAGATCATGCTCGTGATCGATGAGGGTGCTGAGATTCTCGCCGCCCCGGACAAGCCCTCACGGGTCCTGGCAGCGAAGATCCTGGAAGTGATCAGGATCGCCCGCGCCATGGGCATCCGCACCGTCCTCACCGCGCTCGGGGCGACCGGATCGGTCCTGGGCAACCTGATGATCCGCCGCGAAGCCAAAGTCAGGGTTGCCCTGACCGGTGGCGAGACCGAAGGCATGGACCTGAGTAAGCAGTTCCCCGGCTCACGCGGCCTGCGCGTCGACCAAGCCCCCTATAAGGGCTCGGGGTTCATGGGGACGCCCGAGTCACCGGCGGGGCTGTTCAAGTCGTGGCGGATCCTGCCCAACCAGATCCGCGACATCGTCGCCGCCACAACCGACCGGCACCCCACATTGGACGCCATCTCGGCCAAGGCCGCCGGGCCGGACTACGCACGCCGCTGGGACATGGCTCGCACCGCATGGATGCGCGACGACACTCTCAGCAGCACGCCGGCCGACCCGCAGACCCCAACGCCGGGCTACCTGGCGGGCGGGCTGAACCTGTCCGCCCTGCGTGACGAGCGGACGACCGTCGCGGAGACGGACGAGGAGGTGCTGGCGCGGAAGTTCCGGGAGCAGATCGACGCCCAGTTTGCCACCGCTCCCGAGCCCGGCACGGACGCTCCGTCGTCTGGGAAGCCGCCCACGGCGGGGCTGAACCTCTCCGCGCTCCGCAGCGAGGACAACGCCGCCAAGGAAGCCGCACTTGCGGTGCTGCTGGCCGCCGGGCCGGAGGGCACGGGGGCGTCCGCGATCGCCCGCGCACTCGCGGACGAGCACGGCACCACCCGGCAGACGGTCGTGGGCTGGCTCAAGACGTGGACGGACGAGGGGATCGCGGTGCGGATCGGGGAAGGCACCAAGACCCGCTACGTTCACCACCGCCACACCCCCGAGGCCCCGTGAGCAGATGTGGGGGGTGGGGACACGGATACCAAATCCAGTCCCGAGCTGGCTGCCGGGGACCTTTTACACCCACCCCCCATGGCCGCGAGTCCCTAATGATCTCCGTCCGGCCCAACGCTCCGCACAGTAACCGGAGCCACTGACAACGCCCCGAGAGATGACCTGCTGTCGACTTGTCGCCCCGGCGGCTCGAAGGCCGCTGGGCTGCCCTGTGGGGGCCGGAAACGGGCTTTGACCTGCAAGGCGACAAGCGACAAGACAAGACAAGCGACAAGCCGCACGACAAGTCAGACGACAAGCGACACGACAAGCCGAGCACCGGGCAGCACCCCACCACGGGGTGCTGCCCGAGCTGTTGAAGGGACCCCGTTGTGCACCCTGAGACCCCGTATGAGATCACCAGCCTGAACGGTCTGCCGCAGCCGATACCGCGTCCGGTGATGCTGCCGGACGAGATCCCGCCCGGGGTCGACTGGGTCACCCTCCCCAACGGGATGCGGACCCTCGCCTACGTCCAGCCCCCGGCCATGGCGCCGATGGCGCAGCCGGTCGCCGCGCGGCCGGTACCGACCTGGGCCAAGACCACGGCTTTGCTCACGCCGACGATCGGCGGCGGCATCGCGGCCGCCGGTATCGGCCTCTCTTACGCCGCACCGGGACTGATCGCCATGAGCCACGCCCTGTGGGCCGCCGTCGCCCTCATCGCTGCCGGCGCCGTTGCCCTCCCGGTCCTCCTCGGCGCCTGCCGACGACGAGCCAAGACCGGACCGGCGCACATCACTCAGAACATCACCGCCACCGGCCTGTTCGGCCGCGCGAGCGGCACCATCAACCACCACTAAGGAGCCCCATGCCGCGACTGCGCATCCGCCACGTCACCTGGCCCCGACGAGCGCTCATCCTCGCCGACACGCCCCGCCCCGACTGCTGGGCGTGCGGCGGGGAGGGCGGCCACAACCGCGACTACGGCCACCCCGAAACCGGCGAGTACGAGGGCACCGACTGGGAGCCCTGCCCCTGCTGGGACGAAAAGCGCCGCTGGATCCTGCTGCCCCTCCCGCGCCTGCCCCGCCTCCGCCGCCGTACCGCCCCCGACCCGTGGGCGCCCGGCGGCTACAGCGACGAACCGCCGTTCTGACAAAGCCGAAGGCGGCCCGCGTCTCGCCAAAGCCTCGGGCCGCCCTCGCATCCAGCATCCGTTCAGAGAACTGGAGACCTCCAGCATGACTCATCAAGCCCGTTCCGCGCTGCTGCGTGCAGCGCTGGACGCTGCTGCCCAAGGATGGGCGGTCTTCCCCCTCTATCCCCGGAGCAAGCGCCCCGCCCTCCACGGAGAGGCCGCGTGCCCGCGTACCGGCGACTGCGCTGAGGGGCACCGCAAGTGGGAGGAGCGCGCCACCACCGACCCCGGCCGCATTCACCGCGCCTGGTCCACCCGGCCGTTCAACGTCGGGATCGCCACCGGCCCCAGCGGGCTGCTGGCTGTGGACTTGGACACGCCCAAGACGAAGGACAAGAGCAGTTCGGACACGCCTAGCGGCGTGACGACCTTTGAGGCGCTCTGCGAGCGCGCCGGGCAACCCGTCCCCGCCACCCGCACGGTGCGGACTCCAAGCGGTGGCATGCATCTGTACTTCTCCGCGCCGCTCGGGGTTCGGCTGACGAACACGGCGGGCACGCTTGGGCCGCTGGTCGACACCCGGGCCGGTGGTGGGTATGTCGTCGCCCCAGGCAGTATCACGCCCGGTGGCTCGTACGTGGTGGTGGACGACCGGCCCGTCGCCCCGCTGCCCGGCTGGCTGTGCGAGGCGCTCCAGGGCCCGCGCCGGACGCCGCAGCCGGGCCCGGTGCCGCTGGCCACCAGCGCCTCGCGGTATGCCGCCGCAGCACTGCGCAATGAGACCCAGGCGGTCGCTACCGCAGCCGACGGCACCCGCAACCACACCCTGCTGCGAGCCGCACGAGCCCTCGGGCGGCTGATCGCCACCGGCGACCTGACCCGCGCGGAAGTCGAGGAGGCTCTTAGTAGGGCGGCGGCCGGCAATGCCACACAGCCGGAGCGCTACTACGACGACGTGATCCGGCGTGGGCTGGACTGGTCGATCGCCCACAACAGTCCCAGGCGGCCCGCATGACCCCGCCCCCGCCCTCTAAGAGCCTGGCCCCGACCACGGACCGGCCGCACGCCGCCGAACGGGGCACGCTACCGGCGGCCGTGGGCGACCGAAGGGGCGTCGCCGAAGGCGTCCCTTCTGCTCTTGGCTCTGACCCGCACCCGGGCGACGGGCGCCAGATCGTCGCCCTGCTGCGGGTCACCGCACCCGGACGCGGCACGGTCCCAACCGCCACGTCGTCGTGCGTGTGCGGACGGGACCGCAGCGCCGTCGGACACGCCAAGGTGCTCGCCCTCATCGAGGAGCACACCGCCCACCGGGACCTCTGCCCCCTCCGTACCGCTTCCCAGGAAGGGAGGACCGCCGCATGACCAGCACCAACCCGCCCGCGCCGTCCATCGACGGAGCGGCCCTGCTCGACGAGGTGGAAGCCTTCCACCGCCGCTTCAACGTCTTCCCCACCGAACACGCATACGTCGCCGTGACCCTGTGGGACGCACACGCCCACCTCATCGACGCACTCGACGGGACCGCCCGCATCGCCTTCCTGAGCCCCGAACCCGGGTCCGGAAAATCCCGCGCGCTGGAGATCATCGAGACGCTCACCCCGCGCTCCGCGACCACCGTGAACGCCTCCGCCAACGCCTTGTTCCGGCTGGTGGCGGCGGACGCGGGAACGCCGACGCTGCTGTTCGACGAGATCGACACCGTCTTCGGACCCAAGGCCGGCGGGAACGAAGAGGTTCGCGGGTTCCTCAACTCCGGCTACCGGCGCGGCGCGAAGTCCCTGCGCTGCGTGGGAGAGGGATCCGAGCAGAAGGCAGGCTGGTTCGACTCGTTCTGCGCGGTCGCCATGGCCGGACTCGGCTCGCTGCCCGACACGATCCTGACCCGCTCCGTCATCATCCGCATGCGCAAGAAGGCTCCCAACGAGAAGTGCGAGCCCTACCGACGCCGCGTTCACGAGAAGCAGGGCCACCTCCTGCGTGACCGGCTCGCGGAGTGGACCGCCACCATCCACGACCAGATCGCGAACGCATGGCCGGAGATGCCCGAAGGCGTCACGGACCGACCCGCGGACGTCTGGGAGCCGCTGCTCGCGGTCGCGGACGCGGCTGGCGGGCACTGGCCCGAGCGGGCCCGCGCCGCGTGCGTCGCACTCATCAAGGCCGCATCCGAAGGCGATCAAGCTTCCCTCGGCGTCAAGCTGCTCACAGACCTGCGTGACCGCGTGTTCTGCGGCGTGGACCGCATGCCCACCGCCGCCATCCTGGAAGTCCTCCTCCAGCTCGATGACGCTCCCTGGTCCGACATGAGCGAGGACGGACAGAGCAGCAAGCCGCTCACCGCTCGCACCCTGTCCAAGCTCCTGAGCCAGTACGTGCGGCCCGACAACACCCCGATCAAGCCCCGGGGGATCCGCGTCGGCAGCACGACCCCGAAGGGCTACTACGCGGAGGATCTCAGCGACGCCTGGGCCCGCTACTGCCCCCCGGACCCCGGAGGATCCGCAACATCCGCAACAGACGCAACACCGCAGGTCAACGGGGGTGAATCTGTGGCGGAAGACGGTTCCGAGAGCCGCCACATGTTCGCGGAAACCGACACACGCCAACTCCGCATCGTCGGCTGACCAGCCGCACCCGACATAGGTGCCGCCACGCCTACGCGTGGCGGCACCTATCCGCAACAGAACCGGCATCCGCCACAGATTCGAGCCGCTGACCAGCAATGTTGCGGCGTGGCGGATGTTGCGGATCCACCAGGAGGGAGCGCCCCCTCTGAAACAGCACCGAAGGAGCCTTGGACAGATGGAAAGGGTCCCTGTCGCCTCCACGGTCCAGCCCCGGCTTCACCGTGTCGAGGCTGCGGCCGAGCTGCTGGGAGTGAAGCGCACAGTCATCTACGAACAGATCCGCCTTGGGCGGCTGCGCACAGTCCGGCTTGGGCGTCGTCGGCTGGTGCCCACGGAGTACATCGACGAGTACGTCGACCTGCTCAAGCGCGAGTCGGAAACGACTGCATCCTGACCAATTCCTATGTGGGGCTGGACCGATATCGGTCCAGCCCCACACTTACGCAATCACAAGGAATCCCCATGAGTGAGACCGCCGGTCGCCCCCGGAAGGCGGCAAATGGTGAAGACTCGATCTACTGGGACGCCTCCAAGAATCGATACGTAGGCGCCATTTCGTTGGGCTACACCCCGGCCGGCAAGCGAAAGCGTCCCAAGGTGTCAGGCAAGACCAAGACCGAAGTACGTGCCAAGCTGCGAGAGCTTCGAGCTGAGCTGAAGCAGTCGGGTGCCAAGTCAGCGGCCCAGTACACGGTGGGTCAGGCAGTAAATGACTGGCTGGCCAAGGGGCTTAAAGGAAGGGACCCCAACAGCATCAGCACCTATCGCAGCCTCGCGGACAATCACGTCATTGCGGATCTCGGCAAGGCGAAGCTGCGTGACTTGTCGGCTGACGCAGTTGATTGCTGGCTCGACGAAAAGTCGGAAGTGCTAGCCACTAGTTCGCTCGCGATGGTGCATTCGATTTTGCGGCGATCCATCACACACGCACAACGGCATGACAAGGTTGCCCGGAACGTGGCGGAGTTGGTCGAGACTCCCGAAGGTCAGGTCGGCCGCCCCAGTAAATCTTTGACGCTGGAGCAGGCGAAGGCTGTCCTGTCCGGCCCCGCAGAGGGGAGCTGGATCCATGCCTATGTCGTTGTGTCGCTGCTCGTAGGAATCCGTACAGAGGAGGTGAGGCCACTCAAGTGGAACCACGTGCATCTATCACCTGCTGATGGAGTGGTGCCGCACATTGAGGTGTGGCGGTCGGTGCGCCGGCGGGGCGAGATGAAGACGCGAAAGAGTCGGCGAACCCTGGCGGTGCCGCGACAGGTCGTCACCGTACTCAAAGCGCATCGGGCGGAGCAGCGACGGAGGAGAGAGGCCCTTGGGCTGGCCTGGGACCCAGAGGGCTTCGTGTTCGGGACGGACAGTGGCGATCAGCGCACTGCGGACCAGGTTCGGCGGAGCTTCCGAGCGCTGCTGCGGCGCGCCGGCTTCGACCAGCCCGAGAAGTGGACACCGCGAGAGCTGCGGCACAGCTTCGTTTCACTGCTCTCCGATCATGGGATCCCGATCGAAGTGATCGCGCGGGTCGTCGGTCACAGCACCACGATCGTTACGGAGACTGTCTACCGTAAGCAGTTGCGGCCCGTCATCACGGAGGGAGCCGAAGCCATGGACGACATCTTTGATGGCGGGGGAGCTGCTAACCCGTAGGCGCCCGTGGGGGAGCTGAGCGGAGCCGTGGCTCCCCTTTTGGCTCCCGGCCCGAGGATCCTTAGCGCCGGGATGTCGGCCACACACGCTCCCACCTGCACCTGGACCGGCGTAGTCCTGCCGTGTGTCGCTTAAGGCAAGGCTAAGAAGTCGATCAGGAACCCGCCCGACACCGGCTCGCCCCCCGCCGGCCGCCCACCGGCGTCCCGGGCCGCGCGTCCTAGGTGTCGATGCCCAGATCGGTCCGCATCGACCGCTTCATCTCCCCCAGGCGGGGCCAGACGTCCCGGTGGTACCCGTCCTCCGCGGAGGCCAGTTCCTCCGCGTAGGCGGAGGGGTCCGTGCAGAACTTCCTCAGCGACCCGTACGCGGTGTTCAACTGCCTCTTGGCCGTGCTGCACGAGCGCAGCACCGCGTCCGGGGCGACCATCTGGGCCTCGGCGTAGCTGTCCCGGAACGCCAGCCTGCTCGCCTCCAGCTTCTCCAGGGACCCGTCGACGTCCTCGCCGCGCAGCACCGCGTGGGCGTGGTTGGTCATGGCCGTCAGGTACTGGCGCGCGGTGGTGTTCAGCGTGATGTAGCAGGCGCGCCGCCTTTCGAGGCCCTCGCGCAGCCGCGCCTCCGCCTGCTCCGCCCGCAGCAGCTCCGCGGCGTGATCGCGCTCCTCACGGCGCTGCTCGGCCGCGGCCGCCAGCTCCATCCGCTTGGTGCGGTCCGCGCGGTTCTGGGTCAGCAGCGCGGCCCCCAGGGTTCCCGCCACACCCACGATCGCGACCAGCAGCCCCGCCCAACCGGCGCCCATGATGCCCCCTTCACGTCCTCGGCAGCCCTGGACCCACCGTAGAGGTCAGCCCACCCGCCGGTAGCGCCGTTCCGGGCGGCCCGTGCCGCCGTAGCGGAGGGTGACCTCGGCGCGGCCCGTCTCGGCGAAGTACTCCAGGTAGCGGCGGGCGCTCACGCGGGAGAGGGAGCCGGCCTCCGCGCACTCGGTGGCGGACAGGCCCGCGGGGTGGTCGCGGAGGATGCGGTCGACCAGCTCGGCGGTGTGGGCGGCCAGGCCCTTGGGGAGCTCCCGGGAGCCGGGCGGGCGGGTGCCGAAGATCTGGTCGACGTCCTCCTGGCGCGCCTCGTCCAGCTCGTCCAGGCGGGTGCGCAGCGACGCCACGTGCAGGAGCTGCTCCCGCAGCGCGGCCTGGCTGAAGGGCTTGATCAGGTAGTGCAGGGCCCCGGCGCGCAGCGCCGAGCGGATCGTGCCCGCGTCCCGGGCCGCCGTGATGAACAGCGCGTCCACGCCGTGCCCCGCCGCCCGCAGCGCGCGCAGCACACCGATCCCGTCCATGTCGGGCAGGTAGATGTCCAGCAGGACGATGTCGGGGCGCAGCGCCTCGGCCGCGCGCAGCGCCTCGGCGCCGCTGTGCGCCACCCCGGCGACCGTGAAGCCGTCCACCGCGGACACATAGCGGCTGTGCAGCTTGGCGACCATGAAGTCGTCGTCGACCACCAGCACCTTCGTCACCGGCGACACGCTAGGTCGCGGACACAACGACCACAACGTCCGTTGATTGCGGAAGGGAGACAGGTTCTTAACGCGCGGGCAACATGTGGGCCACTTCACGTCCGAAAAGACACGGTCCGAAAGGCGGCACACGTGCGATCGCGCACTCCCCTCGCCCTGCTCGGGGCGGCGCTGCTGGTGCTCGTGGGGCCGCCGCTGCTCTCCACGGGCAGCGGCTCCGACACCGGCACGCAGATCCCCGGCCTGCGCTTCATGGTCCCCAACACGCCCGGCGGAGGCTACGACATCACGGCCCGCACCGCGGCCAAGAACGCCGAGGACGCCGGCCTCACCCACGACATCGAGGTCTTCAACCTGCCCGGCGCCGGCGGCACCGTCGGCCTGACCCGGCTCGTCGGTGAGCACGGCAACGGCAGGCTCGCCATGTCCATGGGCCTCGGCGTCGTCGGAGCCGTACACACCAACAAGACCCCGGCGACCCTCGCCGACACCACCCCGATCGCCCGGCTCACCGAGGAGCAGGACATCGTGGTCGTCGCCAAGGACTCCCCGTACAAGACCATCCAGGACCTCCTCGCCGCCTGGAAGAAGAACCCCGCGAAGCTCCCCGTCGGCGGCGGGTCGTCACCCGGCGGGCCCGACCACCTCGCGCCCATGCTCATGGCACAGGCCGCCGGAATCGCCCCGAAATCGGTGAATTACATCCCCTTCGACGGCGGCGGCGAGCTCCTCGCCTCCATCCTCGGCAACAAGGTCGCGTTCGGCGTCTCGGGTGTCGGGGAGTACCTCGACCAGATCAAGTCCGGAGAGCTGCGGCTCCTCGCCGTCACCGGCCCGAAGCGGGTCCCCGGGCTCGACGCCCCCACCCTCCGCGAGGCGGGGCTCGACACCGAGTTCACCAACTGGCGCGGCATCGTCGCCCCGCCCGGCCTCTCCGGCGCCGAGCGCGACAAGCTCATCGGTCTTGTCGAGAAACTGCACGCCTCGAAGCAGTGGCGCGACTCCCTGAAGAAGAACGGCTGGAACGACGCCTACCTGTCCGGCGAGGACTTCGGGGTGTTCCTCGACGAGCAGAACGAGCGCGTCGGCTCCGTCCTGAAGGAGCTGGGACTGTGAGCACACCGAGCACATCACGCCGCGCCTGGCTGCGCGAACACTCCGAGCTCGGCGTCAGCCTGCTGCTCGCCGTCATCGGCGTGCTCGTCCTCACGGACGCGCTGACCATGGACATCGCCGCCGGACAGCGCGGGCCCGTCGGCCCCACGACCGTCCCCGTCGTCGTCGGCGCGGGCCTGCTCCTGGTCGCCGTCCTCCTCGCCGTCGACGTCCTGCGCGGCGGCCGCGGCGAAGCCGAGGGCGGCGAGGACATCGACCTGTCCGAGCCCGGCGACTGGCGCACCGTCCTGCTGCTCGCCGGGGTCTTCCTCGGCGGCGCCGTCCTCATCGGCCCGCTCGGCTTCCCGATCGCCGGCGCCCTGCTCTTCTGGGGCTCCGCGTACGCGCTCGGCAGCCGCCGCGCCGACCGCGACCCGCTGATCGCGGCCGTCCTCTCCCTCGTCACGTACGTCGTGTTCAACAACCTGCTCGGTGTCCCGCTCCCCGGTGGCCCGTTGATGGGAGTGCTCTGATGGACTCTCTGAACTCCCTCCTCGACGGCTTCGGCACCGCCCTGACGCCGGTCAACCTCCTCTGGGCCGCCATAGGCGTCCTGCTCGGCACGGCCATCGGCGTCCTGCCCGGCATCGGCCCCGCCATGGCCGTCGCGCTGCTGCTGCCGGTGACGTACGGACTGGAACCCACCGGCGCGTTCATCATGTTCGCCGGCATCTACTACGGCGCCATGTTCGGCGGCTCCACCACCTCCATCCTGCTCAACACACCCGGTGAGAGCGCCGCCGTCGTCGCCGCCATCGAGGGCAACCCGATGGCGAAGGCGGGGCGCGGCGCACAGGCCCTCGCGGCCGCCGCGGGCGGACACTTCGCCGGCGGCATGATCGGCACGATCCTGCTGGTCGCCCTCGCCCCGACCGTCGCCGAGCTGGCGGTGGACATCGGCGCGCCCGACTACTTCGCCATCATGGTGCTGGCGTTCATCGCGGTCACGTCGGTGCTGGGCTCCTCCCGCATCCGGGGCCTGGCGTCCCTGCTCGTCGGGCTCACCCTCGGCCTGGTCGGGCTCGACCAGATGACCGGCCAGCAGCGGCTCACCTTCGGCTCGCTCCAGCTCGCCGACGGCATCGACGTCGTCATCGTCGCGGTCGGCCTCTTCGCCATCGGCGAGGCGCTGTGGGTCGCCGCGCACCTGCGGCGCGGCGGCAGCGACGCCATCCCCGTCGGCCGGCCCTGGCTCGGCAAGGACGACGTCAGGCGGACCTGGAAGCCGTGGCTGCGCGGGCCGCTGATCGGCTTCCCGTTCGGCGCCATCCCGGCCGGCGGCGCCGAGATCCCGACGTTCCTGTCGTACGTCACCGAGAAGCGGCTGTCCAAGCACAAGGACGAGTTCGGGCGAGGCGCCATCGAGGGCGTCGCCGGACCGGAGTCCGCCGCCTCCGCCTCGGCGGCCGGCACGCTGGTGTCCATGCTGACGCTCGGGCTGCCGACCACCGCCGTCGCCGCCGTGATGCTGGCCGCCTTCCAGCAGTACGGCATCCAGCCCGGCCCGCTGCTCTTCGAACGCGAACCCGACCTGGTGTGGGGCCTGATCGCCTCCCTCTTCGTCGGCATGGTGCTGCTCCTCGCGCTGAACCTGCCGCTCGCGCCCCTGTGGGCCAAACTGCTGCGCGTGCCGCGCCCGTACCTGTACGCGGGCATCCTGTTCTTCGCCGCGACGGGCGCGTACGCGGTCGGCGGCGAGGCCCTCGACCTGGTGATCCTGCTGATCATCGGCCTCATCGGGTTCGGGATGCGCCGCTACGGCCTGCCCGTGCTGCCCGCCGTCATCGGCGTCATCCTCGGCCCGGCCGCCGAACAGCAACTGCGCCGGGCGCTCCAGATCAGCGACGGCAGCGTCACCGGCCTGGTCAACACGCCGTTCTCGGTGACCGTGTACGCCGTGATCGTCGTCCTGCTGGCCTGGCCGCTCCTGAAGAAGGTGATCAAGCGCCGTCGTAATGTGACGGTATGACAATTCGCCGTGCGACCGCCGACGACGTCCCCCGTGTGAAGGCCGTGACCGACGCGGCCTACCACCACTACATCGAGCGGATCGGTCTCGTACCCGCCCCGATGGAGGCCGACCACGCGGCGGACGTGGCCGGGGGAAGGGTGTTCGTCGCGGGTGACCCGGTGGTCGGCCTCGTGGTCCTCAGGACCGAGGCCGACCACCTGTACCTGGACAACGTCGCCGTCCACCCCGACGCCCAGGGAACCCCCCTCGGCCGCCACGCGAAGATGTGGGAGAACCAGAAGATGTACGAGCGGTACGGCTACCAGGTCGTGGAGCGGCGCGTCGAGGGCCCCTACGACCGCGTCCACTACCGCAAGCCGGTCTCCTGACCCGCACCCGGCAGCCGGCCCTCGCGGGCGAGGACTTCGAGGGCGTCCAGCGCCTCACGGGCGGCGGCCGCCGCCGCCGGGTCCCGCTGCGCGAGGCCGCTCGCCTCGAACTCGTCCTCGTCCAGGCGCAGCACCTCGCCGCCGTCCGCCGAGACCCACAGGTCCAGGTCGAGGTCCTCGACGACCACCTCGGAGCTGGCCACCGACGCCGGCCGGGTGATGTCGCAGTACCAGCCCTTCAGGGTGCCGTCCCCGCCCCGGACCTCCTTCACCGCGTACCACCGGTCGCGCCAGTAGTGCTCCGTGAACACATCACCCGGCTCGAACCGTACGAAGCCGAAGTCCCGCACCCCGTCCGCCGCCCACGGGGCGCGCACGGTGAGGTGGGTGCCGTCGTCGGCCACCACCTCGGCCGGGTAACCGATCTTCGTCCGTCCCGCCTTGACCAGACGGATCTCAACCGAGCGCGCGGACATGCCGGACCTCCGTCGCGCAGATCTCGTACCCGAACCACTTGTTGATCGCCAGCATCGGGCCGTTCGCACCGTCG
The DNA here is from genome assembly GCF_055570965.1 of Streptomyces sp. NPDC031064. NCBI lineage: Bacteria > Bacillati > Actinomycetota > Actinomycetes > Kitasatosporales > Streptomycetaceae > Streptomyces > Streptomyces sp. NPDC031064. The sequence goes on along the minus strand of NZ_JBVIGF010000007.1, from coordinate 385,925 downwards.
TTGCTGGTGTACGCGTCGGTGCAGCCCGCCGCGCGGGCCCGCCGCAGCGAGTCCGTCTTGGCCAGCTTCGCCAGGCCCCGCCCCCGGTGGGCGCGCAGGGTGCCGGTCATGCCCGACACATAGCGGCTCCCGCCGTCCGTGAACGCGGCGGTGAAGGCCGCCACCTCGCCGTCCACCGTCACGACCGTGGACAGGCCGCGGTCGAGCAGCGGGTTGTTCCAGGTGTGGCGCACCCAGTCCTCGTAGTCGTCGAAGTCCGTGGCGATGTCGCTCGGTTCGTCCGACGTCGCCTCCGCGTCGGCGACGAACATCGGGCGCGGATCGGCCTCGTAGTCGGCGGCGGTACGCAGCTCGACGCCCGGCGGGAGCGTTCCGGGCAGCTCGGGAAGGGCGGCGTGCGCCAGGTCCAGGTGCTGGAAGTGCGCCGTACGCGTGGGCCGGTAGCCGCGCTTGGCGGCGAACGCCTGGTTCTGCGACCCGTCCAGCACCCAGGCGTACAGGGACGTGGCCCCCTCGGCCGCCAGGTGCTCCTCGGCGGTGCGCAGCAGCAGCCCGCCCGCGCCATGGCCGCGGTGGTCCGGGTGCACGTGCGGCGTGGTGTACGCCTGACCGGGGTCGCTGCTGTCGTACGCGATGCCGGCGTACGCCGTCCCGATGATCTCGCCGTCCTTCTCGGCCACCAGCAGCCGGAACTTCTTGGCGGGGTTGGCGGTCTCGACGTCGAAGAGCACCGAACGCGGCGTCGCCACCTGGAACGGTATGCACGCCTGCCGCGACCTGGCCACGGCCTCGGCGTCCTCGGGGCGGAAATCACGCACGATCACAGTCATGGAGCCGCACGGTACGCGCGTCCCGGCCCCGATCGCCTCCCAATTTCCGTGCCGTCGGGGACAATCGTGCCCGTGACCTTGAAGATCTCCATCGACGCGGCGTCGCCGACCGCCCCGTACGAACAGCTCCGCGCCCAGATCTCCGCCCAGGCCCGCTCCGGCCGCCTCCCCGTCGGCTACAAGCTGCCGACCGTCCGGGGCCTCGCCGAAGAGCTGGGCCTCGCCGCCAACACGGTCGCCAAGGCGTACCGGGTGCTGGAGACCGACGGCGTGATCGAGACCCGGGGCCGGGCCGGCACGTTCGTCGCCCCCGCCGGAGACGCCGCCGCCCGCCAGGCGGCCACGGCAGCCGCCGCGTACGCCGCCGAGGCGCACCGCCTGGGCCTCACCCGCGCGGACGCGGAAGCCGCCGTGGCGGACGCGCTGCGGGCGGCCTACGGGAAATAGGCGCACGACGCGCAGCGCGGCCTACAGGTACAGCCCCGCGTCCGCGCTCCGCGGCTGGTCCGGGATCGCCGCCGGGCCCGTACCGCGCCGCAGCGCGAACAGCTCCGCCAGCGTCGCACCGTCCCGCCCGACGCCCTCCTCGGAGCCGAGCCACGCCACCGCCTCCGGGCGGGTCAGCGGGCCGACCTCGATGCGGGCCAGGCAGCGCCCGGGGCGGACCACCGCCGGGTGGAGGCGCTCCAGGTCCTCGTTGGTGGTGACCCCGACCAGGACGTTGCGGCCCTGGCCCAGCAGACCGTCCGTCAGGTTCAGCAGCCGCGACAGTGCCTGCCCCGCCGTGTGCTTGGCCTCGCCCCGGATCAGCTCGTCGCAGTCCTCCAGGAGCAGCAGCCGCCAGCGGCCCTTCCCGGTGCCCTCGTCCTCGCCGATGGCGATGTCCATCAGGTACCCGACGTCGGTGAACAGCCGCTCCGGGTCCAGCACGCAGTCCACCTGGCACCAGTCCCGCCACGACCGGGCCAGGGTGCGCAGCGCCGACGTCTTGCCCGTGCCCGGCGGGCCGTGCAGGAGCAGCAGCCGGCCCGCGATGTCGTCCGGGGTGACCTTCATCAGCCGGTCCATCGCCTCGGCCACCGGCGCCGTGTAGTTGGGCCGGATCTCCTCCCACGCCCCGGCGGCGATCCGGCGGGTCGTGCGGTGCGGGCCACGGCGCGGCGACACGTACCAGAAGCCCATGGTCACGTTGTCCGGCTGCGGCTCCGGGTCGTCCTTCGCCCCGTCCGTCGCCTGTGCCAGGACCCTCTGCGCCAGCTCCGCGTCGACCGCCGTGACGGTCACGTCGGCGCCCCGGTTCCAGCGCGAGACCAGCAGCGTCCAGCCGTCGCCCTCGGCGAGCGTGGCGCTGCGGTCGTCGTCGCGGGCGGAGCGCAGCACCGCGGCGCCCGGCGGGAGCAGGGTCGCGCCGGGCTTGACGCGGTCGAGGCTGGAACTGTGGGAGTACGGCTGCTCGCCCGTCGCGAAGCGCCCGAGGAACAGCGCGTCGACGACATCGGCGGGTGAATCGCTGTCGTCGACGGTGAGCCGGATCGGCAGAGCCTCATGAGGGTTGGCAGACATGCGCTCCATGATCCGGCACACACGCGTTCCCCGCACGGTGTTTATGTGCGTGTTCGAACCAGCACGGCGGCGGCCCGCCGCGCGCGCCGGACGACCGCGTACCCCTTGGTCAGCGCCCGGTCCCGGGCGAACGCCCGCCCGATGTCCCGGCCCTCGACCAGGCGCCCGAAGCGCTCGATGTCCGTCGCCCGCCGCACGGTCACCCGCCGCAGCGCGTACGGGCCCTGGGCGCGCCGTGCCAGCGCGTTGCCCACGGCCAGCCCCTGGGCGAACCCGGCCCGGCGGACCGCCTCCCGCACCCGGCGGCTGGAGTAGCCGTACGGGTAGGCGAACGAGACCGGGGCGCTGCCCACCTCCTCCCTGATGATCTCCCGGCACCGCACGGTCTCGAACCGGAGCCGTTCGCCGTCGAGCTGGTCGAGCTGCGGATGGGTGTGGGTGTGGCCGCCGATCTCGGTGCCGGCGGCTGCCAGCTCCCGCACCTGGTCCCAGTCGAGCATGGTGTCCGGGGCGCCGCCCTCGTCGTACGGGCCGCGCAGCCAGCCCGTCGAGACGAACAGGGTGGCCGCGAAGCCGCGCTCGGCGAGGACCGGCAGGGCGTGCCGGTGCACCCCCTCGTACCCGTCGTCGAAGGTGATCAGCACCGGGCGCCGCGGCAGCGGCGCCCCGGTCCGCCAGGCGTGCCCGAGCCGTGCCGTCGTCACCGGGGTGAACCCGCGCTCGCCGAGCAGCCCCATCTGCTCGGCGAACGCCTCCGGCGAGACGGACAGCCCGTACGCCGCCCTCGCGGGCCGGTGCCCCACCGCGTGGTACATCAGGATCGGTACGGGGCCGGTCACGACGGGGCTCCGATCGGTCCGTACGAGAAGCCGCCGCCCTTACGGGACGTCAGGCGCCCGTGCGCGTAACCCGCCGCCGCCACCGCCACGCCCGTGACGATGGCGCCCGCCCGGCCCGCCCCGCCGGGCCGGGCCAGGACGAAGTCCCTCAGGCCCCGCGCCACGCCGGCGGGCAGCACCCGTGTGGTGTACCGCCGCTCGGTCTGAAGCCCCTTGTCCGTGCCGACGCTCCGGGCGACGAGCGCCTTGGACAGGCCCTCGGCGTAGGCCCGGCTGCGGAAGTAGCGGTACGTCGCGCGGGCGGGCGGAACCTTGTGGTGGATCACCGCCCGGTCGTCGATCAGCAGGACGGCGTCCGGCAGGGCCTGGCCGAGCCGGATGCACAGCTCCGTCTCCTCGCAGCCCAGCGGCCGTCCGTCGCCGTCCCGCCCGATCCCGGTGGCGAACCCGCCCGCCGCGTCGAAGGCGCCGCGCCGGAAGGAGGCGTTCCCGCCCAGGACGTTGCGCACCCGCACCCGCCCGGCCGGCAGTCCCCGGTACGTACAGCCGACGACCCAGTCGAACTCCTCCGGGAACCAGGCTGGGCGCCGCCCCGCCACCCAGGCCGGCACCGTCCGCCCGCCGACCGCCACCACCCGGGGGTCCTCGTACGCCGCGTCGAACCACCGCAGCCAGTCCCGCTCGGCGACGGCGTCGTCGTCGAGGAAGGCCACGATGTCGCCGCGGGCCGCGGCGATACCGGTGTTGCGGCCGGCCGAGAGGCCGCGGGGGCCCGCGTTGGCGAGCACCCGCACCTCCTCCCCGGCGTCCGCGTACGCCTTGCCGAGCCGCTCCCGCAGCGGCTCGTTGTGGTCGACCACGAGGAGCGTCTCCAGCGCGGGCAGCGACTGCCGGCGCACCGAGCCGACCGCCGCGAGGATGTCCTCCCAGCGGTCCTCGGTGTACGCGCAGATCACCACGGAGAAGTGACGTCCTCTCAAGAGAGTTCACCCCGGGGCACGCCGACCGAGAAGTCGGCCGTACGGCGGCGGCGCTCGCCGCGCGGGACGCCCTTCTCCCGGAGGATCACCTTCAGGACGCGGATGCCGTCGCGCACGGCGTTGAGGTTGCTGACGCCGTGGATGCGCAGGTACTCGTGGCTGGGCACCTCCTGGACCTTCAGGCCCGCCTTGACGACCCGGATGTTGATCAGGGTCTCTATCTCGAAGCCGGTGCAGTCGAGCGTGATCCTGTCGAGGCAGTGGCGCCAGAAGGCGTTGTAGCCGTAGCAGAGGTCGGTGTACCGGGCGCCGAACTTGGCGTTGACGACGGCGCACAGCAGACGGTTGCCCAGCCGGCGGACCGGGGTCATGTCGTCCGTGCCGCCGCCGTTGGCGAAGCGGGAGCCCTTGGCGAAGTCGGCGCCGCCGACCAGGGCGGAGACGTACGACACGATCTCCTGGCCGTCGGCCGAGCCATCGGCGTCGACCATCACGATGATGTCGCCGGTGCAGGCGGCGAAGCCGCTGATGAGGGCGTCGCCCTTGCCCTTGCCGGCCTGCTTGACGACCTTGACGTCGGGCCGCAGCTCGCGGGCGACGTCAACGGTGTCGTCCGTGGAATTGCCGTCGACGAGGACCACTTCGTGAATCCAGTCCGGCAGGGTCTTGAAGACGTACGGGAGATTCTCCGCCTCATTCATCGCGGGAATCACCACGCTCACCGGTGGTGTGATGGCGAGGTGGGATGTGATCGCCCGGTACTGGGCGGCTATTCGGCCGCTTTCCGAGTCGACGGCATCGCCGACGGCCGGGCGCAGGAAGGAGCTCATGGGTCATTTCCCTCTCGTCCGGTGGACCGCCCACCCCCGGGCGGTCCGGATGAGTATCCGGTTCGAAAGGGGGGTTTTACTCACTCGCCCATGACGGAACGGATCTCCGTGCATGACGGGTGAGCAGGTAATTCCGGCCGCGCGCGGTACGCGCCTCGGCACGGGAAACGTCACCGGGCACGGCACCCCCCTACCGCGCCCCGCTCCGGCCTCATCGCGGCGCTTGAGCCCTCCCCTTGAGCCGCCTTGCGTGATGGACCGTTGCGGGTGGATGTACGACGGTATTGATAACCGGGACTGTAAGGCAAGACTTGGGCCGAGGCTCCCCTTTTCGCTTCATTGACCGTACTTTGACGGGTCCGATCGGTTCCGTCGGAAAATCGGAAGGAGATCCTTCCGGGCGAGAGTGGGAATTGTGGCCTGAGTTGCGCCTGGGTAATTCCCGCCGGACGTCGGAATGAGAACCCGAGCAGAGGCGCGGCGGCGCGCAGCGACCGGCCCCCGCCGGTGGACGCGCACCGTCACGACCGCTTCCGCCGGCATGTCACCTCACCCTCCGCATGGGTGAGTTGCCCGCAAACCTCCGGGTATCTGGCCTTCAGGGGCGCTAGATTTTGACTCGGAGTCAACTACTCGCCACGCGCGGCTATTGGCATGGACACTGCATCCTGCTACGAACTTTTTAGGCAGAAATCCTGCTAAAGGGAGGTTCCATGAAACTGTCCCGAGCCGCGGCATTCTCGACCTCACTCCTCCTCGGCGCCGTCCTGACCCTCACCGGGGCGGGGGCGGCGCAGGCCGGCTCGTCGGCCGCAGCCCTCGACTACGTGGCGCTCGGCGACTCGTACTCCTCCGGGGTCGGCGCCGGCGCGTACGACAGCTCCAGTGGCAACTGCAAGCGCACCCCCCGCGCCTATCCCGCCCTCTGGGCGGCCGCCAACGCACCCTCGTCCTTCGCCTTCACCGCTTGCTCAGGCGCCCGTACCAACGACGTGACGGCCGGTCAGCTCGGACCGCTGTCCTCCGCCACCGACCTCGTATCCATCACCGTCGGCGGCAATGACGCGGGCTTCGCCGACGTCATGACCACCTGTGTCCTGCAGTCCGAGGCCACCTGCATCGCCCGCGTCAACGAAGCGAAGCGCTATGTCGACACCACCCTGCCCGGCCGCCTCGACTCGGTGTACTCGGCGATCAGATCCAAGGCGCCGTCGGCCCGTGTCGTCGTCCTCGGCTACCCCCGCTTCTACAAGATCGGCGGTAGCTGCATCGCCGGACTGAGCGAGAACGAACGCCGCGCCATCAACGGCGGCGCCGACCACCTCAACGCGGCGACCGCCAAGCGCGCCGCCGACCACGGTTACACCTTCGCCGACGTCACCCCGGCGTTCACGGGCCACGAGATCTGCTCGGGCGCGTCCTGGCTGCACAGTGTGAACTGGCTCAACATCGGCGAGTCCTACCACCCCACCGCCGCCGGGCAATCCGGTGGCTACCTGCCCACCTTCAGGGGCTCGCTGTAGGAACGGCGCTCGATGACGTGCCCCCGTCCGTAGGGGTCGGCGTGCCGTCCGTCGGGGTGCCGGAAGGCGTCCCGCCGGTCGGCGTACCCGTCGGGTGCGCGTCCCGGCACGTCACCGAGAAGCCCACCCAGTTGGACCGCGCCTCGACCGGGCTCCGGATCTCCAGCCGGACCCGGTCGCGGTGCGTCCCGTCCGTCCCTTCCACGTGCTCGACCTGCCGCACGGTCTCCCCGCCGAACTCCTCCGTCCGCCAGCCCGACCCCGAGCCCCCGCCGCTCTCCGTCACCCACCGGTAGCCGACGGAGGCCGGCGTGCGGCCCACGGTGATCGTCGCGCGGAAGGCCGGCGCCTCGCCCTCCGGGGGCGGGCACGTCCCGCTGTAACTCCCGCGCACCGCCCGGGCGTACACCTGCACCGACTGCGGGGTCGTCGTACGGGGCGGCGGGCTCGGCTCCCGCGTGTCCTCACCGCCGCTCGGGGTGCCGCTGGGCGTGGCCGTCACGCCCGGCGAGGTGACGCCCCCGCCGACACCCCCGGTGCCCGGATCGTCGTCGCGCAGCAGGGCGTACGTCAGCCCGGCGAGCGCGAGCAGCACGGCGGCCACCGCCACCGCCGGCGCGGCGCCCCCACGCCGCGACGAGGGCCGCCCACCGTCCACCGCGGTGGTGGCCATACCCGCCCCCGCCGCCGCCACCGCGCCCGCGACGACCGTCGGAGCCTGGCCGCCCGCCTCGATCGGAGCCGTACGCGGATTCCCACCCGCGCCCACGACCCGCAGCCAGTGTCCCGCCTCGTCGGCGGAGAGCCGCTCCGCCGGGTCCTTGCGCAGCAGCCCCTCGATGACCGGCGCCAACGGCCCGGCCCGGTGTGGCGGCGGCAGCTCCTCGTCGACCACGGCCCGCAGCGTGCTCAGCGGCGTGTCCTGCCGGAACGGCGTGCCGCCCTCCACCGCCGCGTACAGCAGCACGCCCAGCGACCACAGGTCCGAGGCCGGACCGGGCGTCTGCCCCAGTGCCCGTTCGGGCGCCAGGAACTCGGGGGAGCCGATCAGCTCGCCCGTCATGGTGAGGTTCGACGTGCCCTCCACCGAGGCGATCCCGAAGTCGGTCAGTACCACGCGGCCGTCGTTGGCCAGCAGGACGTTCGCCGGCTTCACGTCCCGGTGCAGCACCCCCGCCGCGTGCGCGGCGCTCAGCGCGGCCAGCACCTGCGCCCCGACGTGCGCGGCCCGCCTCGGCGGCATGGGCCCCTCCGCGTCGAGCGTCTCGGCGAGCGTCAGCCCCCGGACCAGCTCCATCACGATCCAGGGCCGGCCGTCCTCGGTCGCCACGTCGTACACGGTGACCACGCCCCGGTGCGAGACCCGGGCGGCGGCCCACGCCTCCCGCTCCAGCCGCGCGTACAGCCGCTCCTCGTCGGCGGAGCCGAGACCGGCGGGCGCGCGCACCTCCTTGATCGCGACCTCGCGGCCCAGCACCTCGTCCCGTGCGCGCCACACGACGCCCATGCCGCCCTGGCCCAGCGGACTCAGCAATCGGTAACGCCCCGCCACTTTCCGTCCGGCGCCCGGCCCTTCGGTCATAGGACCCCAAGCTAGCTCAAGCCGCCCCCGAGGGGAACGTGTCCAACTCACCCTGGAATCAGTTGTATTCGGAGGGTAGTCGTCAACCCTCGTACATGTGTGGTGAATCCCGCCACCGGGATACACGAGTGTGATGCGGGGAGGATAGGGTTAATCTGCAGCGGCCGGGTGCCCTCGTACGGGTGGGGAGTGACATGGAACAGATAACGGTGCGCAGCAGGCCTCGGGTGCCTGCGATCACATGCGGGAGCAGCGCGACGAGCACGCGCCTCGACCGCCATCTCTCGGTGCTGGGCGGTCCGGCCGTCCCGCAGCGTGAGACGGCCGAAGCGACGCTGCTCATGCGGGAGTTGACGACGCGTGATGTCGCACACACCCGCACCAGCAAGAGCGCCCGCGTCAGGCTCTTCGCGCCGCTGCGCCGCCTGCGCCGCTCGCTCTTCGGCAACCACGCCTGACGGCCCGCCCCGTCACACCCGTCCGGACGCCCCACCGTGCACGGTCGAACCCGGCTACGACCCACGGTCCGCGGTCGGCATCCGGCCGGGGTGGGGCCGTGCGGGGTCGTCCCCGCGGAGGTTGGCGGCGAAGGAGGGGCTGCCTCAGAGGCACCCAAGGCCGCCGGCCTCAAGGAGTCCAGCCCGTAGGGGCGCCCCCGCCCACCGTCAGTGACCGCCCCCTCCGCGCCAGGCCGCCCACCGTCAGTGACCGCCCCCACCGTGCCGCGTCAGTCGACCCACCGTCAGTGACCGCACCGCCCACGGCAGCAACCGCGCCAAGACCGCCGCGTCAGGCGACCACACCCTCCCGCCGCAGCGCCACCCGCTCACCGTCCCCAAGCCCCAGCTCCCGCAGCACCGCGTCCGTGTGCTCGCCCAGCGCGGGCACCGCACCCATCCGCGGCTCCGGCCCGCCCGGGAAGGTCACCGGCGGAAGCATCGCCCGCAGCGGGCCCACCGCCGTGTCCACCTCCCGCCACCGGTCCCGCGCCGCGAGCTGCGGGTGGGCCGCCACGTCCGCGACCGTGTTGAGGCGGGCACACGCGATGCCCGCCGCCTCCAGCCGCTCGATGGCCTCCGCCGTGCCCAGCCCGGCCAGCGACTCCGCCACCACCGCGTCCGTCTTCTCGCGGTGCGCCACTCGGGCCGTGTTCGTGGCGAACGCCGGGTCGTCGCCCAGCTCCGGCCGGCCCAGCACCTGTTCGGCCAGCCGGCGCCACTCGCGGTCGTTCTGCACCGACAGCAGTACCTGCCCGCCGTCGGCGGTCGCATAGGCGTCGTACGGCGCGATGACGGCGTGCGCCACCCCCGTACGCGCGGGGGCTTCGCCCCCGTGCATCCCGTGGTGCAGCGGATGCCCCATCCACTCGGCCAGCGACTCCAGCATGGAGATCTCCACCGGCCCGCCCCGACCGGTCGTCGCCCGCCGCAGCAGCGCCGCCAGCACGCCCGAGAAGGCGTACATGGCCGCCGCGATGTCGGCCGCCGGAATCCCCGCCTTGACCGGCTGGTCCGGCGTCCCGGTCACCGACACGAGCCCCGCCTCGCACTGCACGAGCATGTCGTAGGCCCGCTTGTGCGCGTACGGGCCGCCCGCCCCGTACCCGGAGATGTCCACCGCGATCAGCCGGGGGTGAGCCGCGCACAGGGCCGCCGCGTCCAGGCCCAGCCGGGCCGCCGCCCCCTGCGCCAGGTTCTGGACGAACACGTCCGCGCCCGCCACCAGCCGGCGCACCAGCTCTCGGCCCCGCGGGTCCTTCAAATCGACCGCCACCGACTCCTTGCCCCGGTTGCACCAGACGAAGTGCGAGGCGAGGCCGGCCGCCGCCGTGTCGTACCCGCGGGCGAAGTCGCCGCCGTCCGGGCGCTCGATCTTGATGACGCGGGCGCCCAGGTCGGCGAGCTGGCGGGTGGCGAACGGGGCGGAGACGGCCTGCTCGACGGCGACGACGGTGACACCCTCAAGGGGCAGCGGCAGGGGCAGCGGCTGAGTGCTCATGCAGCCGTACCTATCGTGTACGTACCACCTTTGTCACCCCTTGGGAGCGCCGTAGCTGCGCACCGCCAGCGGCACGCACACCGCCAGCAGCACCAGTGACCAGCCCACCGCACCGGCCACCGGGTGGGCGACCGGCCAAGCGGCACCCTCCGGAACGGCCGCCGCGTTGCCGAAGAGGTCCCGTACCGCCGCCGTCACGGCCGAGATCGGGTTCCACTCGGCGGCCGTACGCAGCCAGCCGGGCATGTTGTCGGTCGGGATGTACGCGTTCGACAGCAGCGGCAGCATGAAGGTGGCACTGCCCAACTGGCCCGCCGCCTCCTCGCTCCGGGACACGAGGCCCAGCAGGATGCCGACCCAGGTGGTCGCGAACCGGAACAGCAGCAACAGCCCGAAGGCCCCCACCGCCTCGAACGCGCCTCCCTCGATCCGCCAGCCCATCGCCCACCCCACCAGCACCAGCGGGACCAGCCCGACGGCCGTGGTGACCAGATCGGCCGCCGCCTGGCCCAGCGGCACGGCCGCCCGGCTCATCGGCAGCGTGCGGAAGCGGTCCATCACCCCCCGGTGGGCGTCCTGGGCGGCGGTGAACATCCCGGTCATGATGCCGTTCGCGGCCGTGGCGACCAGCAGCCCCGGCACCAGGTACGCGCGGTACTCGGTGCCCGGCATGGCCAGCGCGCTGCCGAAGACGTACCCGAAGAAGAGCAGGAAGACGATCGGCATGGTCTGCGTCATCACGAGGATCGCCGGCGCGTGCCGGATCCGCTGGAGGTGCCGGCCGAAAACGGCGGCTCCGTCGTACACCAGGGCGCTCATCGGACGAGCTCCCCACGGGCGGTGAGACGGAGGAACACCTCGTCCAGGGTGGGCGGGCGCAGCGCGGCGTCGACGATCAGGACGCCCGCCGCGTCCAGTTCGCGGACGATCCGGGGGAGGGTGAGGGTACGGTCCGTGGTGACCGCTCCGGCGGTGCGCGCCTCGGCGTCCAGGGCGGGCCGCGAGCCCGTGAGCCGGTCCAGGACGGCGGCGGCGGCCGGCAGGCCGGACGGATCGGCGACGACGACCTCCGCGTAGTTGCCGATCAGCGCCTTGAGCTCGGCGGGCGTGCCGTTGTGCGCGGCCCGCCCCTCGTCGATGAGGACGATGTCGTCGGCGAGCCGGTCGGCCTCCTCCAGGTACTGGGTGGTGAGGAGCACGGTCGTGCCCTGCGACGCCAACCCCCGTACGGCGTCCCAGATGGCGTTCCTGCTCTGCGGGTCGAGGCCGGTGGTCGGCTCGTCCAGGAACAGCACCGCTGGCGGCACGATCAGACTGGCGGCCAGGTCCAGGCGGCGCCGCATACCGCCGGAGTACGTCCGGGCCGGGCGTCCCGCCGCGTCGTCGAGCCCGAACCGCTCCAGCAGCTCGTCGGCGCGGGTGCGCGGGGCCCGCAGCAGCCGGGCGAACAGCCGCAGGTTCTCGGCGCCCGTCAAGTCCCCGTCGACGGAGGCGTACTGGCCGGTGACGCCGATGTGGCGGCGTACGGCGGCGGGGTCGCGCACCACGTCGTGGCCGGCGACCCGGGCGCTGCCGGCATCGGGGACGGTGAGCGTGGTCAGGATCCGGACCGCCGTGGTCTTGCCCGCGCCGTTCGGCCCGAGCACCCCGCAGACGGTGCCCTCGGGGACGGCGAGATCGAGCCCGCGCAGGGCGCGCACGTCCCCGTAACGCTTCTCCAGGCCTTCACTAAGTACAGCGTACGTAGTCGTCATGGGTAGACCGTACCCCACTACGTACGCTGTACGTAACTAGGATGGGGGGCGAGGTGATGATCAATGGCGGGCCGAGCGGCCGAACCGGAAGTGATCTGGGCGCGCCCCGAGCGCACGGGCCGAGGCCCCAGGCCGGCCTACAGCCGCGCCGACATCGCGGCGGCGGCGGTCCGGATCGCGGACGCCGACGGCATCGACGGGGTGTCCATGCGGCGGGTGGCGGCCGAGCTGGGCTGCGGCACGATGTCGCTCTACAACTACGTGCCGCGCAAGGAGGACCTGTACGAGCTGATGGTCGACGCGGTCAGCGGCGAGTACGAGCTGCCGGAGGCGCCCAGCGGCGACTGGAAGGCCGACATGCTGGCACTGGGCCGGCAGACCCGCGCCATCATGTACCGGCACCCGTGGCTGACCCGGGTGATGTCGACCGTGTACGGCTTCAGCCCCAACGCCCTGCGCTACCTGGAGCACTGCCTGGACGCCCTGGCGCCGCTCGACGCGCCGGGCGGGGCCAAGATGGAGCTGATCGCGATGGTCAACGGCACCGCCATGATCACCGTCGCGAACGAGCTGGCCATGGCCGAGCGCACGCGTTCGCTGCCCTGGTCCGAGGAGCAGGAGCGGGCCGTGCGCGCCGCCTATCTGGGCCGGGAGGTGGCGAGCGGGGCGTACCCCCGGCTCGCGGAGCTGCTCGCCGAGGCGCCGGTGCCGGACGACCCGGACGAGGTCTTCGACCGTGCGCTCCGGCGCCTGCTGGACTCGTTCGGCTGAGCGGCTGAGCGGCTGAGCGGCTGAGCGGCTGAGCGGTTGGGGGGTTGGGCGGTTGACCCGCGCTGACCGGCTGTGCGGCTGACGGGCTGACCGGGCTGACTCCGCCTGGCCCGGGCGCTGAGCGGCTGGTCCGCTTCAGGCCGACCCCCAGGCCGGCTCCAGGCCGGTCACAGGAGCGCGAGCTGTCCCTCCGGGCCCTCTTCCTCCCGGTCCAGTACGGAGGCGGGGCGGCGGGCCGCCTCGGGGGCGGGGAGGACGCCGGCCGCGTGGAGTTCGGCGCGGGTGACCTGCTCCGTGCCGGTCACGTCCGGTACGTCCGCCGCCAGTTGGGCCTGGAGGGCCAGCACGGTGATCAGTTCGAGCAGCTCGGAGGTCCACTCCTGCGGCCAGGCTGCGGGGCGGATCGCCTCCAGCGTGCCGGTTTCCGCCGGAGCGGTGCGGTGCTCGAACCAGAGCTCCAGCACGCGTACCCCGCCCACCCGGTAGTCCCACGCCTCCGCCGGCACGGGCGAGATCCGGCCGCCGTCGCCGACCAGCAGGGCCTCGTCCTCCGCGTCGTACACCAGCGTGACCGGCCGCGCCGGGATCGCGGCGCGCACGTAGGGGCGCCGCCCGCCGGGCAGCCGGGGCCGCTCGCCGCCCCGCGCGCCGCGCAGTTGGACGTCCGTCATGCGGTGGCCCAGCGCCACGCCCGCCGCCCAGACGGCCGGGTCGGCGGGGAGCGGGACGGCGCACCCGGCGGGGGAGGGGCGGGCGGCGGCCAGCGCCCAGGCCAGCACGTCCTCGGGCGCGACCTCATGCCCGTACCGCCCGCTCAACAGCGACAGCAGCCCGGGCGCGAGGTTCGGCTCCCGGCCGCCCGGGCGCCGGTACAGCGGCCGGATGCGGCCCGGGCGCCCCGCCGGGGAGCGGCCGTCCGGCAGCGCGGCCGTCACCAGCAGGGCCGGGCCCGGGCCCTGCGGCACGTACCCCTGCTCGACGGCGAACAACTGCCGCTCGTCCGCCACCCGCCACAGCTCCGGGCGGGCCGCGTCCAGCAGCCGGTGGTCCGGCAGCAGCCACTGCTCGTCGAACGGCCCGTGCGCGAGGCGCACCGGCTCCGGGCACGGCCCCGCCTCCCGCGCCAGCCGGACCGTGCCGGTGCGCTGCCCGGGCAGCGCGGCGACCGAACTCGTGAGCGTACGCGCCCGGCTGGGCCGGAACAGGGCCTCCCGCGTCTCGCCCCCGGCCGCCGCCAGCGCCTCCCAGCGGGCCCGCAGGGTGCGCACGTCCGGGGCGACCACCCAGGAACGCCCCAGCCGCAGCGGCGCCACGGACCAGGGCATCAGGTCGTCGAGCAGAGGCAGGTCTTCCGTCACGGCCCGCATGCTAGTGACCGCGTTCAGTCCGCCTCCACCGTGACCGTGAAGGAGAACCGGTCGCCCCGGTAGCGGATGCGCGCCACGTCCACCACCCGGCCGTCCTCGTCATACGTCACGCCCGTGTAGTGGAGGATCGGCGACAGCAGCGGGACCTGGAGCAGCTCGGCCGTCTCCGGGTCCGCGAGCCGCGCCTCCACGGTGTCGGTGATCCGGCTGATCCGTACCCCCACCGCGTCCCGGAGCACCTTCGTCATCGGCCACCGCTCCAGGTCCGCCAGGTCGATCCCGGCGGCCACGTCCGGGCGGACCGCGTTCTCCGCCCAGTTGGTCGGCTCACCGCTCTCGCCGTCGCAGCGCAGCCGCCGGTACGTGACGACCTCGGTCAGGCCGGGGAAGTGCTCGGTGAGGTCGCCGGGGACCTTGTCCTCGCCGTGGCCGAGAATCGTCGTCCGCTCGCCCGACTGCTGCGCCACGATCGCGTCGATCGAGCCGAGCAGCCGGCGCGGTGCGCTGCGCCGGGCACCCGGCTCGATGAACGTGCCGCGCCGCCGGTGCCGGCTGATCAGCCCCTCCGCCTCCAGCTCCTTGAGCGCCTGCCGCATGGTCAGCACGCTGACGCCGTAGTGCGCGGCGAGCTGCTCCTCGGTGGGCAGGCGCAGGGACGCGTCCGGCGCGCGGCCGAGTATGGAGGCGCGCAGGGACTGCGAGACCTGGTACCACAGCGGGAGCTTGCGGTTCAGGACCAGCGAGTCGGGGGCGAAGGCGGTCACTTTTACTCCGTACCTACTCCGTACTACGGCCGAAAGTGGCGCTCCAGACCCTGCCACACGTCGTCGTAGCCCCGCTGAAGGTGGTCGGCGTTCGCCGCCTGGGCGGTGGCCGTGACCGGCCAGCGGGTCTCGAACATGAAGGCCAGGCCGTCGTCGATCTTCTGCGGCTTCAGCTCGGCGGCGCTCGCCTTGTCGAACGTCTCCCGGTCCGGGCCGTGCGCCGACATCATGTTGTGCAGCGAGCCGCCGCCGGGCACGAAACCTTCGGCCTTGGCGTCGTACGCGCCCTCGATCAGGCCCATGTACTCGCTCATCACATTGCGGTGGAAGTACGGCGGGCGGAAGGTGTCCTCGCCGACCAGCCAGCGCGGCGCGAACACGACGAAGTCGACACCCGCGAGGCCGGGGGTGTCGGACGGCGAGGTGAGCACCGTGAAGATCGACGGGTCGGGGTGGTCGTAGGAGATCGTCCCGATGACGTTGAAGGCGCGCAGGTCGTAGACGTACGGGACGTGGTTGCCGTGCCAGGCGACGACGTCGAGCGGGGAGTGGTCGTACGTCGCGGTCCACAGGTTCCCGCAGAACTTGTTCACCACCTCCACCTCGCCCTCGACGTCCTCGTACGCGGCGACCGGCGCCCGGAAGTCACGGGGGTTGGCCAGCCCGTTCGCGCCGATCGGGCCGAGGTCGGGGAGCTGGAAGGGCTGGCCGTAGTTCTCGCACACGTACCCGCGCGCGGTCTCGTCCAGCAGCTCCACGCGGAAGCGGACCCCGCGCGGGACCAGTGCCACCTCGCCGGGACGGGCGGCGAGCAGGCCCAGCTCGGTGCGGAGCAGCAGGCCGCCGCGCTCGGGGACGATCAGCAGCTCGCCGTCGGCGTCGCTGAAGACCCGGTCCATGGACGCGTTGGCGTGGTAGAGGTGCACGGCCATGCCGGTGCGCTGGGTGACGTCGCCGTTGCCGCCGAGCGTCCACAGGCCGGCCAGCCAGTCCGTGCCGGGCGCGGGGTCCGGGAGCGGGTTCCAGCGCAGCCGGTTGGGGTCGGGGACGGTCTCGGTGAAGGGCGCGGTGCGCAGGGCGCCGTTGTCGGTGCGCGTGAAGCCCGGGTGCGCCGCCGAGGGGCGGATGCGGTAGAGCCACGAGCGGCGGTTGTGGGCGCGCGGCTCGGTGAACGCGGAGCCGCTGAGCTGCTCGGCGTACAGCCCCAGCGGTGCGCGCTGGGGGGAGTTCCGGCCGAGCGGCAGGGCGCCGGGGACGGCCTCCGAGCTGTGCTCGTTTCCGAAGCCGGAGGCGTCCTCCAGCGCCTCGGCGATCTTGTTCGCGTGTTCCCGCGCCTGTCCGGTGCCGTCCATCGTCATCGTCGCCCGCTCCTCGCTCGACCTGCCCCAAACGGAATCCTATGTAAGACCGTAGGATTCCGCGCGGCCCGCGTCAACGGGGGGTGGGCCTTGGACGATTCCCGCAAGGCGCCGGTTCCGGCGGCGCGGCGCGGCATCATGGACCCCGTGCCTGAGCCACCTCCGCTCCGCCGTACGCCCGTGCAGCGGCGCAGCGCCGAGCGCCTGACCCGGATCCTCGACGCCTGCGCCGAGCTCCTCGAAGAGGCCGGTTACGAGGAGCTGAGCACCCGCGACGTCGCCGTGCGCGCCGGCGTGCCGATCGGATCGGTCTACCGCTTCTTCTCCAACAAGCGCGCCATGGCCGCGGCCCTCGCGCACCGCAACCTCGACCGTTACGCCGAGCGTGTGGCCGCCCGCCTCGCGGCCCGCGAACCGGCCCCGGTCGTGGACGTCGTCCTCGACGAGTACCTCGCCATGAAACGCACCGTCCCCGGCTTCGCGCTGGTCGACTTCGGCGTACCGGCGTCGGCGGACGACGCCGGGGAGGGTGCCCGGGAGGGCGCGGGAGAGGGCGCCGGCGAGGGTGTCCGGGAGGGCGCGGGGGAGGGCGCCGGCGAGGGTGTCCGGGAGGGTCCCGGTGGCGGCCCGGCCGGCGACGCGACCGGCCACCTCGTCAACCACGTCGTCGCCGACCGGATCTGCGGTCTGCTCGCCACCCACCTCGGCCGCACCGCCGACGACGCGCTGCGCCGCAAGGTGCTCGTGGCCGTCGAGGCCACCGACGCGCTGCTCCAGCTCGCCTTCCGGGCCGGTCCTCCGGGGGACCTGGCGCTGATCGCCGAGACCCGCGCACTGCTGCACGCCTATCTGGCGCCCGTCCTCGCGGGCTGAACCATCGCCACCATGCCTACCGGTCGGTATGCTCGGCGGAGTCTGCGCGTCACCGTCAACGCCGCCGCCCCGGGAGGCCCCCATGCCCACCGCCCTCCGCATCTGCCCGCTCTGCGAAGCCACCTGCGGGCTCACCCTCACCATCGACGGCACGCGCGTCACCGGTGCGCGCGGCGACCGGGACGACGTCTTCAGCCAGGGCTTCATCTGCCCCAAGGGCGCGTCGTTCGGCGAACTCGACGCCGACCCGGACCGGCTGCGCACGCCCCTGATACGCGAGGACGGCGAGTTCCGGGAGGCGACCTGGGACGAGGCGTTCGACCTGGTGGCGCGCCGGCTGCCGCCGCTCGTCGAGCGGTACGGCGCCGACGCCGTCGGGGTCGTCCTCGGCAACCCCAACGTCCACACCATGGCCGGGGCGCTCTACCCGCCCGTCCTGCTGGGCGCCCTGCGCACCCGCAGCCTGTTCACCGCGTCCACGCTGGACCAGATGCCCAAGCACGTCTCCAGCGGGCTCATGTTCGGCGACGCGTTCGCCGTCCCCGTGCCCGACCTGGACAACACCGCCCACCTGCTGATCATCGGCGCCAACCCGGTCGAGTCCAACGGCAGCCTGTGCACCGCCCCCGACTTCCCCGGCAGGCTCAAGGCGCTGCGCAAACGCGGCGGCACCCTCACCGTGGTCGACCCGCGCCGCACCCGCACCGCGCGCCTCGCCGACCGGCACGTCGCCATCCGCCCCGGCACCGACGCCCTGCTCCTCGCCGCCCTCGTCCACGTGCTGTACGCCGAGGACCTCACCGGCCTCGGAGCGCTCGCCGAGCACGTCGAGGGCGTCGAGGAAGTCGCCGAGGCGGTACGGGAGTTCACCCCCGAGGCGGTCGCCGCCGTGTGCGACGTGGACGCCGCCACCGTCCGGGAGCTGGCCCGCGAACTGGCGGCGGCGCCCTCGGCCGCCGTGTACGGGCGGATTGGCGGCAGCACCGTCCCGTACGGCACCCTCACCAACTGGCTCGTCGACGTCCTCAACGTCCTCACCGGCAACCTCGACCGGCCCGGCGGCGCCCTGTTCCCGCTCTCCGCCACCGCGCCCGCGCCGCGCCCGGCGGGCCCCGGAAAGGGCTTCGCGCTGGGCCGCTGGACCAGCCGGGTGTCGGGGCACCCCGAGACGAAGGGCGAACTGCCCATGGCGGCCCTGGCGGAGGAGATCGAAACCCCCGGCGAGGGCCGTATCCGCGCGCTCGTCGCCGTCGCCGCCAACCCGGTCCTCTCCGCACCCGACGGCGACCGCCTCGACCGGGCCCTCGGCGCACTGGACTTCATGGTGAGCGTCGACCCGTACCTCAACGAGACCTCCCGCCACGCCGATGTGATCCTGCCCCCGCCGCCGCCCGCCCAGAGCGCCCACTTCGACTTCGCGTTCAACGGCTTCGCCGTCCGCAACCAGGCCCGCTACACCCCCGCGCCCGTGCCCCTGGAGGCGGGCCGCATGGACGAGTGCGAGATCCACGCCCGGCTGATCCTGGCCGCGACCGGTTGGGGTCTCCCCTGCTCGAGCGATGCCGAGAGCTCGGGGAAGCATGGTGCCGACCCCGGCGCCGTCGACGACATGGTCATCGAACGCACCCTCGCCAAGGCCGTCACCGAACCGCACTCACCCGCCCACGGCGAGGATCCCCGCGCGTACGCGGCCCGCCTCACCGGCCGTACGGGAGCCGAGCGGCGGCTGGACCTGATGCTGCGCCTGGGCCCGTACGACCTGACCCTGGACCGGCTCCTGGAACACCCCCACGGCATCGACCTCGGCCCGCTGAAGCCTCGTATTCCGCAGGTCCTCAAGACCCGCAGCGGACGGATCGAGCTGCTGCCCGCGCCGATCGCCGCCGACCTTCCCCGGCTGCGCACCGCGCTCGACGCCCCCGGCGACGCGCTCGTCCTCGTCGGCCGCCGCCATCTGCGCTCCAACAACTCCTGGATGCACAACGTCCCCACCCTCAACGGCGGCACCAACACCTGCACCCTCCAGGTCCACCCCGACGACGCCGCCCGCCTCGGCCTCACCGACGGCGCGCCCGCCCGCGTCAAGGCCGAGGGGGGAGAGCTCACGGTCCCGGTGGAGGTCACCGACACCGTACGCAGGGGAGTGGTGAGCCTCCCGCACGGCTGGGGACACGACCGGCCCGGGACGCGCATGACGGTCGCCGCGACCCGCCCCGGCGTCAACGTCAACCAGCTCCTCGACGGAACCCGCCTCGACCCCCTGTCGGGCACAGCCGTGCTCAACGGCTTCCCCGTCCAGGTATCACCACTGGGCTGACCATGTCTGAGCTGGGCTTTTGCTCGTATTGCTCACACGTCAACATCTTGTTAAGCGCTGAACGAGGCACCTAACGTCATCCGGACCGCCGCCCCCCGGTGGAGTTCAAGGGTGAACGTTAGGTGTCCTCCATGCTGACAATCCTCGGCTTCGCCATGATCGCGACCTTCCTGGTCCTGATCATGATGAAGAAGATGTCGCCGATCGCGGCGCTCGTCCTCATCCCCGCCCTCTTCTGCGTCCTCGTCGGACAGGGCGCACAGCTCGGCGACTACGTCATCGAGGGCGTGGGCAATCTCGCGCCCACCGCCGCGATGCTGATGTTCGCCATCGTCTACTTCGGCGTGATGATCGACGTCGGCCTCTTCGACCCGATCGTCCGGGGCATCCTGCGCTTCTGCAAGGCCGACCCGATGCGGGTCGTGGTCGGTACGGCGTTGCTCGCCGCGATCGTCTCGCTGGACGGCGACGGCTCGACCACCTTCATGATCACCGTGTCGGCGATGTACCCGCTCTACAAGCGCCTGAAGATGAGCCTGGTCGTGATGACCGGTGTCGCCGCCACCGCCAACGGCGTCATGAACACCCTCCCCTGGGGCGGCCCCACCGCCCGCGCGGCCACCGCGCTCAAGCTGGACGCCGGCGACATATTCGTCCCCATGATCCCGGCCCTCGGCGTCGGCCTCCTCTTCGTCTTCGCCCTCGCGTACGTGCTGGGGCGGCGTGAGCGCAAGCGCCTCGGCTACCTGACCCTGGACGAGGCCCTGGAGCCGCGGACCGAGACCGTACTGGTCGCCGCCGGCGGGGGAGAGGAGCGTCCCCGGACCCCCACCGGCGGCGCCGCGGGCGGACCCGGGACCGACGAGGGCTTCCAGGGGCTCGACCCCAACCGCCCCACCCTCCGACCCAAGCTGTACTGGTTCAACGCGGCACTCACCGTGGCCCTGCTCACCGCCATGATCATGGAGGTGCTGCCCATCCCGGTGCTGTTCCTGCTCGGCGCGGCCCTCGCCCTCACGGTCAACTTCCCGCACATGCCCGACCAGAAGGCCCGTATCGCCGCCCACGCCGACAACGTCCTCAACGTCGCCGGCATGGTCTTCGCCGCCGCCGTCTTCACCGGCGTCCTCACCGGCACCGGCATGGTCAAGCACATGGCCGACTGGCTCGTCGGCGCCATCCCCGACGCCATGGGCCCGCACATGGCGCTCGTCACCGGGCTGCTGAGCCTGCCGCTGACGTACTTCATGTCCAACGACGGCTTCTACTTCGGCGTCCTGCCCGTCCTCGCCGAGGCCGGTGCCGCGCACGGTGTGCCGCCGCTGGAGATCGCCCGTGCCTCACTGGTGGGCCAGGCCCTGCACATGTCCAGCCCGCTCGTGCCCGCCGTGTACGTCCTGGTCGGCATGGCCAAGGTGGAGTTCGGCGACCACACCCGATTCACCGTGAAGTGGGCCGCGCTCACCTCACTGGTGGTACTCGGCGCCGGAATGCTCTTCGGCATCATCTGATGAAGCGGTCCTGGCTGCTGCGCCTCGTCATCGCCTTCGGCTTCGCGCAGGGGGCGGTGTCGATGGCGCGGCCCGCAGTTTCGTACCGGGCCCTCGCGCTGGGCGCGGACGAGCGCGCGATCGGGGTCATCGCCGGCGTGTACGCGCTGCTGCCGCTGTTCGCCGCCGTACCGCTGGGCCGCAGGACCGACCGGGGGCGGTGCGCGCCCCTGCTGCCCGTCGGGGTGGTGCTGATCGCGGGCGGGTGCGCGCTCAGCGGGACCGCCGGATCCCTTCCCTGGATGGCCGCCTGGAGCGGGGTCATGGGCCTGGGCCACCTGTGCTTCGTGATCGGCGCCCAGTCCCTGGTCGCCCGCCAGTCCGAGCCGGCCGAACAGGACCGCAACTTCGGGCACTTCACCATCGGTGCCTCGCTCGGGCAGCTCGTGGGGCCGGTCGCGGCCGGGCTGCTCATCGGCGGCGACATGGGCCGCAGCAGCGCCCTCGCGCTCGTCGTCGCGGCCGCCGTCGCCGCCGTGTCCCTCACGTCCCTCTGGCGCATCGAGCACCGTGACGAAAACCGGCTCCACGCGCGCGTGGAGCGGGACAAGGTGCCCGTCCACCGCATCCTCCGTACGCGCGGAGTGCCCGCCGGCATCTTCATCAGCCTCGCCGTGCTGTCCGCGACCGACATCCTCACCGCCTACCTGCCGGTGATCGGCGAACACCGCTCGATCGCGCCCGCCACCGTCGGCCTACTGCTGAGCCTGCGGGCCGCCGCCACCATCGCCTGCCGACTGGTCATGACCCCCATGATCCGGGTGCTGGGCCGTACGGCGCTGCTGACGGTGACCTGTCTGCTGGCCGGGCTGCTGTGCGCGGGCATCGCGCTGCCCGTCCCGGTGTGGGCGCTCGCCGTGATGCTGGCCGTGCTCGGCTTCTGCCTGGGGGTCGGCCAGCCGCTGTCGATGACGACCGTGGTCCGGGCGGCCCCCGACGAGGCCCGCTCCACGGCCCTCGCCCTGCGCCTGACGGGCAACCGGCTCGGCCAGGTCGCGGCGCCCGCGTCCGCCGGGCTGATCGCCGGCCTGGCCGGCACGGCCGCCCCGTTCGTCATGCTGGGCGCCCTGCTCCTCGCGGCGGCGGGCCTGGGCGTCCGGGTGGGCCGGCCACCGGCGCCGGACGCGGCCGGCGCGGGGAAGGGCTGCGGGGGGAAGGGCCGCGCGGGGAAGGGCTGCGGGGAGAAGGGCCGCCGCAGGGCACGTCAGCGGGCGTGACCCCGGGCCGCGCGGGGCGGCGTGGGGGGGTGTCAGCGGTCGTGGTCCCGGCGGCGCGGGGCCGCGTGGGGGTGCCAGCGGGCGTGGGCTCGGCCGCGTGGGGCGGCGTGGGCCCTTTCAGCGGGTGGGGCGCCGGCTCCTCGGCTCGGGCGTGCCGATGAGCGTCCGGGCGTGGCCGATCAGACCCTCCAGGGCCACCTCGAAGGCCGCGTCCGCGCGGCCCGCGCCGACGGCCGTCAGGGCGCGGGCGAGCTGCGGGGTGGGGGATTCCTCGGGAAGCTCCCACATCGTCTCCGGGGCGGCCAGGTCCAGCGCGGAGCCGAGGACCAGGTTCTCCAGGCCGGTGAGCACCGGCATGACGTCCGCCACCGCGAACCCGGCGCCCAGCAGCAGGCCGACGGCCCGCTCGTACTGCTCCAGCACCTTCGGCGCGCGTACCGGTGACGTCGTCAGCAGCGGGATCACGCGCGGGTGCGCGGCGAAGGCGGCGCGGTAGGAGCGCGCCCAGGCCGCCAGCGCGGCGTCCCACGGCTCCAGGTCCAGCGTCCGCGAGTCGATCGCCTCGCAGATCCGCTCGCGCATCAGCTCGACGATGCCGTCCCTGCCGTCCACGTGGTGGTACACCGAGCCCGTCTGCGTACCCAGCCGCCGGGCGATCTGCGGCACGCTGAACTCGCCCTGCTCGTCGACCAGTTCCAGCGCCGTCGTCGTGATGCGCGCCCGGTCGAGCAGCGGTGTGCGCGGCCGTCCCATGCCCAGCTCCTGTCGTCAGGTCTTCCCGGATGCCCTGATGGAGGCTACATTGCCGAAACCGAAAGCCTTTAGGTTTCCGCTCGGGTTTTCGGATCCTCCCTGTTCCCCCCTTGTTCGCAGCCCCGCCTTCCGCTTGCAGAAGGGCTCGTCCACACCCATGTCCGTGACCTCCAAGGCCTCCCCGCCCAGAGCCGGGCAGCAGCCCGCGCCCGGCCGGCTCCGCACCGGCACCCTCGGCACCGCCGACATCGCCTTTTTCGTCGTCTCCGCCGCCGCACCCCTCACCGTCATGGCGGGCGTGGCGCCCATCGCCATCGTGCTGGGCGGCATCGGAGCCCCCGTCGCCTACCTGATCGCCGGCATCACCCTGACCGTCTTCGCCGTCGGGTTCACCACGATGAGCCGCCACGTCCGCAGCGGCGGTGCCTTCTACGCGTACATCACCCAGGGCCTCGGCAAGCCCGTCGGTATCGGCGCCGCGCTGCTCGCCGTGGTCGGCTACAACGGCATGGAGATCGGCGTGTACGGGCTGCTCGGCAGCGCCACGGCCGACACCGCCCACGCCCTGTGGGGCGTCGACGTCCCCTGGCTGCCCATCGCGCTCGCCGGGCTGGTCCTCATCTGGTACGGCGGCTACCGCTCCATCGACTTCGGCGCCAAGGTCCTCGGCGTCCTCCTCGTCGCCGAGACCGGGATACTCGTCCTGCTCGCGGGCGGCGTGCTGCTCAAGGGCGGCGCCGACGGGCTGTCGCTGGCCTCCCTCGCCCCGGACAGCTTCCTCGTCCCCGGCACCGCCGCCGTCCTCGCGTTCGCCTTCATCGCCTTCACCGGCTTCGAGTCCACGGTGATCTACCGTCGCGAGGCCCGCGACCCCGCCCGTACCGTCCCCCGGGCCACCTACATCGCCGTCTGCTTCCTCGGGGTGTTCTACGCGTTCATCGTGTGGGCCGTGATCCAGGCCTTCGGTGACGCGCGGGTCGTCAAGGCGGCGGCCGAGGACCCCGGCGGGCTGTTCTTCGCCGCCATCGCCACCTACGTGGGGGCGTGGGCCGCCGACCTGATGCACATCCTGATCGTGACCAGCGTCCTCGCCTCGCTGCTGGCCTTCCACAACGCGATCAACCGCTACAGCCTCGCCCTCGCCGAGGAGGGCGTCCTGCCCGCGTCCCTCGCCAAGGTGCACCCCCGGCACGGCTCCCCGTACCTGGCCGGAGCCGCCCAGACCGTCCTCGGGCTGGTCGTCGTGCTCGCCTTCGCGCTCGCCGGAGCCGACCCGTACACACAGCTCCTGCTCTGGGTGAACACTCCCGGCGGCATCGGGCTGATGGCGCTTCAACTGCTCGCGGCCATCGCCATCCCCTGCTACTTCCGCCGCGTCCCGCACGACGAAGGGGTCGTCCGCACGCTCGTCGCGCCCGTGACCGCCGCCGTGCTCCTCGCCGCCGCGATCGGACTGGTCGTGTCCAAGATCGACCTCTTCACCGGCGCGTCCGCCACCGTCAACACCGTGCTCGTCGCCGTCGTCCCCGCCGTCTTCCTCCTCGGCCTGCTGCTCGCCGCCCGGCTTCGCCGCGGCCGCCCCGAGGTGTACGCGCGGTTCGCCGAAGAGCCCACATCGTCCCCCGACTGAGGAGTCCCTCCGTGCCCGCAGCCGACCTCGTCCTCACCGGCGCCAAGGTCCGCACCCTCGACCCCGCCCACCCGCACGCCACCGCCGTCGCCGTACGCGACGGGCTGATCGCCGCCGTCGGCGACGCCTCCGACGTACGCGACTGGACGGGCCCCGGCACCGAGACCGCCGACCTCGCCGGGGCCACCCTCACCCCCGGCCTCACCGACTCCCACAGCCATCCCGTGTGGGGCCTGGAAATGGCCACCGGCCTCGACCTGTCCACGGTCACCGACCTCGACGGGCTGCGTGCCGCGCTGTGCGGCGCCGAGCGCACCGGCGGCTGGGTCGTCGCGTACGGCCTCGACCACAACGCCTTCGGCGGCCGACCCGTCGACCGCGCCCTCATCGAGGAGGCGGTGCCCGGCGCCCCCGTCTTCATCCGGCTGTACGACGGCCACTCTGCCCTCGTCAACGGAGCCGCCCTGAAGGCCGCCGGAATCGACGGGCCCCGCGCCTTCGCCCAGCGCTCCGAGGTCGTGTGCGACGACACGGGCCGGCCCACCGGCCACCTCGTCGAGCACGCGGCCATGGCCCTGGTCACGGCCGTGATGCCCAAGCCGTCGTACGGCGAACGGCGCACCCAGCTCGTCGAGTTGCTGTCCGCGATGGCCGCCACCGGGCTGACCGGCGCGCACGTCATGGACCTCGGCGACGGAGACGTCCCCGACCTGCTGGCCGCCGTCGAAGGGTCGGAAGACCTGCCCCTGCGGCTGCGGCTGGCCCCCTGGTGCATGCCGGGCGCCGACGATCAGGCACTGGACGAGCTGATCGCCCTCCAGCGGGCGCGCGGCCGGAACTGGCTGGTCGGCGGGGTGAAGTTCTTCATGGACGGCACCGTCGAGGGCGGCACGGCGTGGCTGGAACACGCCGACTGCCACGGCCAGGGCACCGAGGCGTTCTGGCCGGACCCGGCCGCCTACAGCGCCGCCGTGCGCCGGCTGCACGCGGCCGGGGTGCGCACCGCCACGCACGCGATCGGCGACGCCGCCGTGCGGCACGTCCTGGACACCGTGGCGTCCCTGGGGGAGGGCGGCCGGCTGGCGCACCGCATCGAGCACATCGAGACCGTCCCGGACGACCAGCTCGCCCGGTTCGCCGAACTGGGCGTCATCGCCTCGATGCAGCCGCCGCACACCGCGTACACCCGCGCCGACCGCACCGACGAGTGGTCCAGGCGGCTCGGTGGCGAACGGGCCGCCCGCGCCTGGCGCTGCCGTGACCTGCGGGACGCCGGGGCGTACCTGGCGCTCGGCTCGGACTGGCCGATCGCCCACTACGACGCCCGGCAGGTGCTGGCCACGGCCCGTGCCCCGCGCGGCGCGGCGGCCGGCGGCCGGGGGCTGACCGGCCTGATGGCGCTGGAGGGGTGCACGACCCACGCGGCGGTCGCGGCGGGGGAGCAGGCGGTGGCGGGGCGGATCGCGCCGGGTCTGCGGGCCGACCTCACGGCGTTCGCCGTGGACCCGGTCGACGCGCCCGCCGACGAGGTCGCGGACGCACCGGTCCTACTGACGGTCTCCTCGGGCCGGGTAACACACCGGACGGCGTAGCACCCCCATCCCCCCCCGCCCGGCCCGAGACCACCACGGTCTCGGCCCACCACCGAGCCCGGCCGCCCGCCGGGTTCGACCCACCACCGAGCTCGGCCGCCCACCGGGCTCGACCCACCACCGGGCTCGACCCACCACCGGGCTCGGCCGCCCGCCGGGCTCGACCCACCACCGGGCTCGGCCGCCCGCCGGGCTCGACCCACCACCGAGCCCGGCCGCCCGCCGGGCTCGGGCCACCGCCGCTCTCCGGCTGCCGCCGGGTTCGGCCTCCGCCCGGCTCGGGCAACCGGCCCGTTCCGGCCGTAGCGCCCCCCGGCCACATGACGGGCCGAGGCCACCGCGTGTTCGGGCCTCCGTCCCGCTCCGGCCGCCGCCCGGCTCCCGTCGGTACCCGAATCCGGCCGAATCCGGTGTTTCGGCCGGGCCGGGTGGCGGTGGGCTGTCAGAGTGATCGGCGCTCGCGCAGTCCCCGTACGGAAGGGCCCCCGCCATGCCGATCCTCTCCACCACCCGCGCCCGTGTGGCCGTCACCACGGCGACCGTCCTGCTCGCGGCCGGTGCCCCGGCCGCGTACGCGACCCTCGGGGACCAGGGCCCCGGTGCGGCGGCCACCGCCCGTGGCGCGGCCTACCTGGAGACCCGTCTGTTCTTCGGGACCGAGCGGCCCGGCGGCGGCCCGGACGTCACGGACGCCCAGTTCATGGCGTTCGTCGACCGCGAGGTCACGCCCGCCTTCCCGGAGGGGCTGACCGTGCAGGACGGGCGCGGGCAGTGGCGGGACGCGAGCGGCCGGATCGAGCGGGAGCGGTCCTACGAGCTGACCCTGCTGTACCCGGCGGCGGAGGCGAAGGCCCGCGACCCGAGGATCGAGCGCATCCGCGCCGCCTACCAGCGCGCTTTCGGCCAGGAGTCGGTGGCCCGCCTCGATGAACGGACCTCCGTGGACTTCTGATGTGATGGGGTCGCTCTGTGACGTGGTCGGTCCCGTACCCCCTGGCGCCGGAAAACTACCACCGCTAGTTTGGGTGTGGACGACCACGCGGCACAGCTCCGAAGGCCCACGAAGGAGAAGCGGATGAAGGCCCACGACGGGATGTACATCGGCGGGGCGTGGCGGCCCGCCGCCGGCACCGACACCATCGCCGTGGTGAACCCGGCGGACGAGCAGGTCATCGCCCATGTCCCGGCCGGCACGGCCGAGGACGTGGACGCCGCGGTGCGGGCCGCCCGCGCCGCCTTCCCGGTGTGGGCCGCCACCGCGCCCGCCGAGCGGGCGGCCCGGCTCACCGCCCTGCGCGACGCGCTCGCCGCGCGCCAGGAGGAGATAGCCGAGACCGTGACGGCGGAGCTGGGCGCGCCCCAGCAGCTCGCCCAGCAGGTGCACGCCGGCCTGCCGGTCCTGATCGCCGGCACCTACGCCGAGATGGCGGCCTCGTACCCGTTCGAGGAGAAGGTGGGCAACTCCACCGTGCTGCTCGAACCGGTCGGCGTGGTGGGCGCGATCACCCCCTGGAACTACCCGCTGCACCAGGTCGTTGCCAAGGTGGCACCCGCCTTGGCCGCCGGCTGCACCGTTGTCCTCAAGCCCGCCGAGGACACCCCCCTGACCGCCCAGCTCTTCGCCGAGGCCGCGCACGAAGCCGGCCTGCCCGCCGGGGTGTTCAACCTGGTGACCGGCCTCGGACCGGTCGCCGGGCAGGCGCTGGCCGAGCACGACGGCGTCGACCTGGTGTCCTTCACCGGCTCCACCGCCGTCGGCAAGCGGATCGGCGCGCTCGCGGGCGGTGCCGTCAAGAAGGTCGCCCTGGAGCTCGGCGGCAAGTCCGCCAACGTCATCCTGCCCTCCGCCGACCTGGCCAAGGCGGTCCAGACCGGCCTCGCCAACGCCCTGTCCAACTCCGGCCAGCGGTGCAGCGCCCTGACGCGGGTCCTGGTGCACAAGGACCAGTACGACGAGGCCGTGGCCATCGCCGCGGAGGCGGTCGCCAAGTACACCCCGGGCGACCGGCTCGGCCCCATGGTCAACGCCAAGCAGCTCCAGCGCGTGCGCGGTTACATCGAGAAGGGCGTCGAGGAGGGAGCGCGGCTCGTCGTGGGCGGCACCGAGGCGCCCCTCGACCGGGGCTACTACGTCACCCCGACGATCTTCGCGGACGTCACGCCCGAGATGACCATCGCCCAGGAGGAGATCTTCGGGCCGGTCGTCTCGTTCCTCAGGTACGAGGACGAGGAGGACGCCCTGCGGATCGCCAACGGCACCGTGTACGGCCTCGCCGGCGCGGTCTGGGCCGGCGACGAGACGGAGGCCGTCGCGTTCGCGCGCCGCATGGAGGCCGGCCAGGTCGACATCAACGGCGGCCGGTTCAACCCGCTCGCCCCCTTCGGCGGCTACAAGCAGTCGGGCGTCGGACGCGAACTCGGCGCGCACGGCCTCGCCGAGTACCTCCACACCAAGTCCCTCCAGTTCTGACCGACAACCAGGAGCCAATGATCGTGGTCCGCGCCGCCGTCCTGCCCGCCATAGGTGCTCCGCTGGAGATCACCGGCATCGAACTCCCGGAGCCCGGCCCCGGCCGGGTGAGGGTCCGCCTCGCCGCCGCCGGTGTCTGCCACTCCGATCTGTCCCTGTCCAACGGCACCATGCGGGTGCCCGTCCCCGCCGTCCTCGGCCACGAGGGCGCCGGCACCGTCGTCGCCGTCGGCGAGGGCGTCACCCATGTCGCCCCGGGTGACGGTGTCGTCCTCAACTGGGCGCCGTCCTGCGGCTCCTGCCACCACTGCGGGCTCGGCGAGGTGTGGCTGTGCGCCGATGCCCTCACCGGCGCGGGCGCCGTCCACGCCGTCACCGAGGACGGCACGGAACTCCACCCGGGCCTGAACGTCGCCGCGTTCGCGGAGGAGACCGTCGTCGCCGCGAACTGCGTGCTGCCCGTCCCCGACGGCGTGCCGCTCACCGACGCGGCCCTGCTCGGCTGCGCCGCCCTGACCGGCTACGGGGCGGTCCACCACTCGGCACGCGTGCGTGAGGGCGAGTCGGTCGTCGTGTTCGGCGTCGGCGGGGTGGGCCTCGCCACCCTCCAGGCGGCCCGGATCGCGGGCGCGGGGACGATCATCGCGGTGGACGTGTCGCCGGAGAAGGAGGCGCTCGCCCGGCGGGCCGGTGCCACCGAGTTCCTCGTCGCCTCCGAGACCACCGCCAAGGAGGTCCGCAAGCTCACCGGCGGCCAGGGCGCCGACGTGGCGGTCGAGTGCGTCGGCCGGGCCGCCACCATCCGCACCGCCTGGGACTCCACCCGGCGCGGTGGCCGCACCACGGTCGTCGGCATCGGCGGCAAGGACCAGCAGGTGACCTTCAACGCCCTGGAGATCTTCCACTGGGGCCGCACGCTCTCCGGCTGTGTCTACGGCAACTCCAACCCGGCCGAGGACCTCCCCGTCCTCGCCGGGCACATCCGCGCCGGTCGCCTCGACCTGGGCGCGCTCGTCACCGACCGGATCGCGCTGGAGGACATCCCGGCGGCGTTCGAGAACATGATCGCGGGCAAGGGCGGACGCGCGCTGGTCGTCTTCTAGACCGTCCCCGCGCCCCAGGCGGAGCACCCCGGCCGTCACCCGCGCCCGGGGTGTTCGTGCTGCCCACAAGCGTGTAAGGGCCAGGTGAGCCGGGCCGGTACGGGCCGGTGAGGGCGGCCGAAAACTGTGACCGTACGGGCCGTTGACCGCCGTACCAGCCGGTCGGTACGGTCCCCGACAACTTCACGGCGCCGCCCCCCTTCCGTCCCCCGCACCCAATCGGAGTGTGCTCGCATGGACACGGCACCTTCCCCCGCCTCACCCACCTCCGCCCCCGACAGCACGCGCCGGCGCAGAGTGGCCACCGCGGCCGCGCTCGCCTCCGCCGTCGAGTGGTACGACTACTTCGTCTTCGGCATCGCCGCGGCCCTCGTGCTCGGCGACCTGTACTTCCCCTCCGGCAGCCCGTCCGCCGGGGTCCTCGCCGCCTTCGCGACCTTCGCCGTCGGCTTCCTCGCCCGCCCCATCGGCGGCATCGTCGCGGGCCAGCTCGGCGACAAGCGGGGCCGCAAGCCCATGCTCGTCCTGGCGCTCACCCTGATGGGCGTGGCCACCGCCGGAATCGGCCTCCTGCCCACGTACGAGACGATCGGCATCGCCGCCCCGCTGCTGCTCGTCCTCTTCCGCGTCCTCCAGGGCATCGCCGTCGGCGCCCAGTGGGGCGGCGCGATGCTCATGGCCACCGAGTACGCCCCCGAGGGCAAGCGGGGCCTGTACGGCAGCCTCGTGCAGCTCGGCGTCCCGATCGGTGTGGTCACCGCCAACACCGTGTTCCTGGTCGCCGGGGCGTTCACCAGTGACCAGGCGTTCGCCGCCTGGGGCTGGCGGGTGCCGTTCTTCGTCGGCTTCCTGGTCCTCGGCCTCGCCTGGTACATCCACGCCCGCGTGGAGGAGACCCCCGAGTTCAAGGCGGCCGAACGGGCCCTGTCCGAGCGGGAGAAGAGCGAGGCGCGGTCGCCGCTCGGCACCATCCTGCGCAAGCACCTCGGCACGGTCTTCCTCGCCGGCGGCTCCTTCGCCGTCAACACCGCGACCTTCTACATCATCATCACCGGCGTGCTGGACTACGCGACCCGCGAGCTCGACATGAAGCGCAGCGCCGTCCTGACGGTGTCCCTCTGCGTCAGCCTCACCCAACTGGTGCTGATACCGGCCGCGGCGGCCCTCTCGGACCGCATCGGACGACTGCGGATCTACGCGCTCGGCGCGGTCGGGCTGCTGGTGTGGGCGGTCCCCATGTTCCTGCTCATCGACACCAAGTCGCTGCTGTGGCTGGCCGTCGGCACGTTCGTCACGAGCTGCTTCCTCAGCATCATGTACGGGCCGCAGGCGGCGCTGTTCGCGGAGCTCTTCACGGCGGAGATGCGCTACACCGGGGCCTCGCTGGGCTACCAGATCGCCGCGGTGTTCGGCGGCGGCCTGGCACCGTTCGTCATGGTCCTGCTGCTGGAGGCGACCGGAACGTCGATGGCCGTCTCCGCCTACATCATGGGCCTCGCCGTGATCGCGCTGCTCTCCATCAAGGTCCTGGCCTCCCGGGCCGCGGCCGCCGCCCGCTAGCGGCCACCGCGCTCCCGGCCGCCGCCCGCCGGCGACCACCGCGCTCCCGGCCGTCTCCGCTCCGCTACGGCCGGGAGCGCGCCTCCCGTACGGCCTCGTACTGCACCGCCAGTCCGTCCAGCAGCGCCCGCAGGCCCGTCTCGAAGGCGCCCTCGTCGACCTTCTCCCGCCGCTCGGCGAGCAGGTGCGCCTGACCCAGGTGGGGATAGTCGGCCGGGTCGTACGCCGTCTCGTCGTCGACGAAACCGCGTGCGAAGGAGCCGAGGGCCGAACCGGTGATGAAGTACCGCATCAGCGCGCCGATGTAGGTGGCCTGGGCCGGGGGCCAGCCCGCGCGGACCATCGCGCCGAAGACGGCGTCGGCGACCCGGAGGCCGGCCGGCCGGCGGCCCGGGCCGCGGGCGAGGACCGGGACGATGTTGGGGTGGTCGGTGAGGGCCGCCCGGTAGGAGACGGCCCAGTCGTGCAGCGCCGTGCGCCAGTCACGGCCGTCGTCCTCGGCGAACATCGACAGGTCGACCTTGGCGCTCACGGAGTCCGCGACCGCCTCCAGGATCTCGTCCTTGGTGCGGAAGTGGTTGTAGAGCGAGGGGCCGCTCACACCCAGTTCGGCGGCGAGGCGCCGGGTCGAGACCGCGTCCAGTCCCTCCGCGTCCACGAGAGCGCCGGCCGTGGCGACGATGCGGTCTCGGCTGAGGAGGGGCTTGCGCGGTCGGGCCATGCGGCACATAGTAGGCGTGACACAAGAAACTAGCAGTGATAGTTAAAGTGGGGTGTCCGCGCGTGAACCTGGAACCGAGCGAGGAGCAGGCGGCGGTCCGGCAGCTCGCCGAGGACTTCGTCAGGCGCGAGATCGCCCCGCACGTCGTCGAGTGGGACCGCGCGGAGAACGTCGACAGATCGATCGTCAAGAAGCTCGGCGCGCTCGGCTTCCTCGGCCTCACCATCCCCGAGGAGTACGGCGGCTCGGGCGGCGACCACCTTGCGTACTGCCTGGTCACCGAGGAACTGGGGCGCGGTGACTCGTCCGTGCGCGGCATCGTGTCCGTCTCGCTCGGGCTGGTCGCCAAGACCGTCGCGGCCTGGGGCGACGAGGACCAGAAGCGGCACTGGCTGCCCCGGCTCACCGCCGGTGACGCGATCGGCTGCTTCGGCCTCACCGAGCCCGGCACCGGCTCCGACGCCGGCAGCCTCACCACCCGGGCCGTGCGCGACGGCGACGACTACGTCATCAACGGCACCAAGATGTTCATCACCAACGGCACCTGGGCGGACGTGGTGCTCCTCTTCGCCCGCACCAACGACCGCCCCGGCCACCGGGGCGTGTCCGCCTTCCTCGTCCCCGCCGACACCCCCGGCCTGACCCGCCGCACCATCCACGGCAAGCTCGGCCTGCGTGGCCAGGCCACCGCCGAACTCGTGCTGGAGGACGTCCGGGTGCCCGCCTCCGCGCTGCTCGGCCCGGAGGGCAAGGGCTTCTCCATCGCCATGTCCGCGCTCGCCAAGGGCCGCATGTCGGTCGCCGCCGGGTGCGTCGGCATAGCCCAGGCCGCACTGGACGCCGCCGTGCGCTACGCGGGGGAGCGCGAGCAGTTCGGCAAGCCGATCGCCTCGTACCAGCTCGTCCAGGAGCTGATCAGCGACATCTCCGTCGACGTGGACGCGGCGCGGCTGCTGACCTGGCGGGTCGCCGATCTCGTCGACCGGGGCGAGGAGTTCGCCACCGCCGCCTCCAAGGCCAAGCTCTTCGCCTCCGAGGCCGCCGTGCGCTGCGCCAACAACGCCCTCCAGGTCTTCGGCGGTTACGGCTACATCGATGAGTACCCGGTCGGCAAACTGCTGCGGGACGCGCGCGTGATGACGCTGTACGAGGGCACCAGCCAGATCCAGAAGCTCATCATCGGCCGGGCGCTGACCGGGGTGTCCGCGTTCTGAGTAGCCCATGAGTACGGGAGCGGATGTGGGCCGCGCCACAGCCCGCGCATCCTTGCCCGCATGAGTGACACACCGGTCAAGCAGCAGAACACGGCCGCCTACTACGGCCAGGCCGTGGCCTCCTTCGCGATCGCCCTGGGCGCGGTGGCCGTCGGCATCGTCAACCTGGACGCCGACGCCTGGGTGCGCGCCTTCCTCGGCATCGCGGTCCTCTACCTCACCACCTCCGCCTTCACCCTCGCCAAGGTCGTCCGCGACCGGCAGGAGGCCGGGCAGATCGTCAGCAGGGTCGACCAGGCCCGGCTGGAGAAGCTGCTCGCCGAGCACGACCCGTTCCAGAAGCTCTAAGCGCTTGCTCACTGTCGGGGTATGGTGTTCGTCCTTGGACACCGGAAGGTCCTGGACACCGGAAGGGGCGAACGATGAGCACGGCGGAGGAAACGGCCGGCGGCGAGGACACGCCATGGGACGAGGTGACCCCTGACGCGGCCAGGCGGCTGCTCGTCGCCGCCGTCGAGGCCTTCGCCGAGCGTGGTTACCACGCCACCACCACCCGCGACATCGCGGGCCGGGCCGGGATGAGTCCGGCCGCGCTCTACATCCACTACAAGACCAAGGAAGAGCTGCTCCACCGGATCAGCCGCATCGGCCACGTCAAGGCCCTGGAGATCCTGGAGGCGGCCGCCGACGGCCCCGGAACCGCCGCCGAGCGGCTCGCCGACGCCGTGCGGTCCTTCGTCCGCTGGCACGCCGGACGCCGCACCACCGCGCGCGTGGTCCAGTACGAACTCGACTCCCTCAGCGACGATCACCGCGCCGAGATCTTCGAGCTGCGCCGCAAGAGCGACGCCGCCGTCCGCCGCATCATCAACGAGGGCGTGGCGGCGGGCGAGTTCGACGTCCCGGACGTCTCCGGCACCACCCTCGCCGTGCTCTCGCTCTGCATCGACGTGGCCCGCTGGTTCAGCACCGGGGGGCGCCGGACGCCCGACGAGGTCGGCGCGCTCTACGCCGACCTCGTGCTGCGCATGGTGGGAGCCGGGGCCCCCGGGGGCGCTCAGAAGTAGTAGCGGGACACCGACTCGGCGACGCACACCGGCTTGTCGCCGCCCTCGCGCTCGACCGTCACCACGGCCGTCACCTGCACACCGCCGCCCGCGTCGGTGACGTCCTTGAGGACGGCCGTCGCCCGCAGCCGCGACCCGACCGGCACGGGGGCGGGGAACCGGACCTTGTTGGACCCGTAGTTGACGCCCATCTTCATCCCCTCGACCCGCATGATCTGCGGTACGAGGAGGGGGAGCAGCGACAGCGTCAGGTACCCGTGCGCGATGGTCGTCCCGAACGGCCCGGCGGCGGCCCGCTCCGGGTCCACGTGGATCCACTGGTGGTCGCCCGTGGCCTCGGCGAACAGGTCGATCCGCTTCTGCTCGATCTCCAGCCAGTCGCTGTGCCCCAACTGCTCGCCGACCGCGCCGCGCAGCTCGTCGGCGGACGTGAAGATCCTCGGCTCTGCCATGTCCCGGCTCCCTGACTCTCGATGTCTAAGCGCTTGCTCAGCATGCTGGGGCGGGTGCTCTCCTGTCAACGGACCGCCGGGCGGCGGCCAGTAGGGTTCGAGGGGTGCCGCAGATTCCAGAGAAGATCCACGAGCTCACCGTCGGCCAGCTCTCCGCGCGCAGCGGAGCGGCCGTCTCCGCCCTGCACTTCTACGAGTCCAAGGGCCTCATCAGCAGCCGCCGCACCAGCGGGAACCAGCGCCGTTACGGCAGGGACGCGCTGCGCCGCGTCGCCTTCGTCCGCGCCGCGCAACGCGTGGGCATCCCGCTCGCCACGATCAGGGAGGCCCTCGCCGAACTCCCCGAGGAGCGCACGCCCAACCGGGAGGACTGGGCACGCCTGTCGGAGGCGTGGCGCGCGGAACTCGACGAGCGGATCAAGCAGCTCGGCCGGTTGCGGGACCACCTCACCGACTGCATCGGGTGCGGCTGTCTCTCGCTGGAGACCTGCGTGCTGTCCAACCCGGACGACGTCTTCGGCGAGCGCATGACCGGCTCGCGCCTCCTGCCCGAACAGCGCCGCCCGACGGACCGGCAGGCACCGTCGCGGGGCACACCCTCGCGGTAGACGCAGGCGCCCGGGCCGCCGGGGCCAGGCCGGCGCGGCCGGGCTCGGGGGCGGGCGGGGGTCACGCCTCCGGGGCCAGGCCGGGGTGGCCGGGCTCCCGGGGCGGGTCGGTGATCATGCCTCACCGGGCAGGCCCGGGCGGCCGGGCTCGCGGTGCGGCGTCACGCCTCCGGGGCCAGGCCGGGTCACGCCTCCGGGCGCAGGCCGGGGTCACGCCTCCCGGGTCAGGCCCGGGTGGCCGGGCTCCCGGGGCAGGCCGGCGTCACGCCTCCCGGGGCGGGTCGGTGATCATGCCTCACCGGGCAGGCCGGCGTTACGCCTCCCCGGGCGGGCCGGGCTCGGTCATGCCGGAGGGGGGTCGGTCGGCTCCGGTGGGGGCGGCTTCGGGCGGGGCCGGCTCGGTCATGCCAGGGCGTCCGAACAGCAGGTCGTAGCCGGGCGGGAGCTGGAGCAGTATCCGGCGCATCAGGTCCTCGTCCGCCGTGTCGGCCACGACGCTGAGGACGGCGCCGATGTCCCACTTGGCCGTCTCCTCCGTGGCGCCCTCGATCCACGCGGCCGTGGCCCGCACGAACCGGTCGGGCCCGAGCGGTTCGGCGGCGGGGAGCGGGTTGAGCAGCACCAGGGCGCAGGTCTCCGGCAGGCCGGCGGCCAGCTCGGCCCGCTCGTTGCCGACGAGGTGTGCGCCTAGCAGGGCCAGGACGACGCGGGC
This sequence comes from Streptomyces sp. NPDC031064, assembly GCF_055570965.1. Taxonomy (NCBI): domain Bacteria; kingdom Bacillati; phylum Actinomycetota; class Actinomycetes; order Kitasatosporales; family Streptomycetaceae; genus Streptomyces; species Streptomyces sp. NPDC031064. The sequence continues at coordinate 349,927 of NZ_JBVIGF010000007.1, read as the reverse complement.
GGCCCGGTCGGCCTCCCGCCGGGAGGGGTATTCGCCGCGTTCTTGCACCGCGGCCAAGAACGCGTCCCACTGCATGCGCATCTTTCTCCCTCGGCCTCGTTCGATGGGCATGGGCGGGGCGGGCCGGAAAGGACCCGTCCCCGCCCATCATGCGGTGCGGCGGGCCGGATCAGCCGCTGATCTGCTTGCGGTCGCTGCCGCCGCTGATCTCGATCTTGCGCGGCTTGGCCTGCTCGGCGACCGGGATCCGCAGGGTCAGGACACCCACGTCGTAGGACGCCTCGATCCGGTCGGTGTCCAGCGTCTCGCCGAGGAAGAGCTGGCGGCTGAACGTGCCGGACGGCCGCTCGGCGATCACCATCTCGGCCTCGCCCTCCGGCGCCGTACGCCGCTCGGCCTTGACGGTGAGCACATTGCGCTCGACATCCAGGTCGATGCTGTCGGGGGTGACGCCCGGCAGGTCGAGCTGGACGACGAAGGTGTCCCCTTCCCGGTAGGCGTCCATCGGCATGGCCGCCGGGTGGGCGCTGGTGCCCAGCAAACGCTCGGTGAGCCGGTCGAGCTCACGGAAGGGGTCGGTCCGCATCAGCATCATCGGTCCCTCCTTGCGTACTCACGGATGCTGCTGACCGTCTGCCTTTTTTCTTATAACTCCCTCGGTCAAAGTTGACAAGAGGGGGCTCAAGAAAACTCACTCATACTCGGTGCCGCCCTTCCGGGTGAGGTAGGCAGGGCTGACCGCCTTGGCGATCGCCCGCCCACCGACCACCGGGCTGTACCGCTCCGTGGCCGGGCGGATCACCACGCCCTCGCGCAGATGCAGCTCCCGCCCCGAGACCGTCTCGCGGCCGGTGGCCAGCTCCAGGACCTTCGCGATGTCGTACGGACCCGCGTACAGCCGGGGCACCAGCGGCAGCCCACCCGTCGGCAGCTCGGCCGGGTCCAGCCAGCGGACCTGGCCGTCGATCTCGGCCGACACGTCGAAGACCGCGTACCCCAGCTCCTCGCTCCGGCCGTTCGCGCCGTACGCCAGGTCCTGCACGCCCGCGCCGTACACCTCGCCGAACACCCCGACCCTGGTCGCGCCGAGCGCGGCGGCGAGCCGCGCCGCGACCGCCGGCACGTCGTACGTACGGATCGCCCGCCAGTACAGATTGCGCGGGTCCTCCTTCAAGGCCAGGCCCTTGGCGCCGAACCCCTTCGACGAGACGAGTACCCGCCCGTCCTCGGCGGTGTACGTCATCAGACAGGCCGTGCCGTGCAGCTTCTCCGTCAGGACCACCGGCTCGCCGGGCTCGAAGATGCCCGGGTACCGCTGGATGTTCTCGATGTCGACCCACGGCAGCAGGCCGGGCGCCGGCTCCACGTCGCCGTTCATCGTCGTCGGCACCGGCGGCACCCACTTGGTGATGCCCAGCGCCTCCGCGAAGTCCGTGCCCTCGGCCGCCGCACGCGCCAGGTCCACGTCCGCCAGGGCGCGCGGCCGGCACACGATGCCCTGCGACAGCTCGCCGCGCAGCCGTACCGCCTTCACCCGGTCCGACGCCTTCCCGGCGAGCCGCCCGGTCAGCCCCAGCTCCTCGACGAGCGCGGGCGGCAGCACCGCCTGCTCGGGTATGTACACGGCGACGTCACCGGTGCGGTAGGCGCCCTTGGCGACGACGGCGCGGTACAGGCCGACTTGGGCCAGCTCCAGGGCGTCGGCGTTGGGATGCTCGTGGACGGTCAGCGGCTCGGCGGTGACACGCAATGTCGACATGGGTGTGCTCCTTGTGGTGCGGTTCTCATCGCCGCCCACTGTCGCGGTGCGCGAAACCACTGGCCCACCCGATTTGGCGCCTGATAGCGTCACGCTCCTCCAACGCGGCCGCCACCAACCGGGCGTTGGACCGCGCGGGCCGCCCGTCCGGCAGGAGCAGCGTGTCCTCCAGGCCCACGCGCGTGTCCAGCCCCAGCCGTATCGCCAGGCGCAGCACCGGCCACGCCCCGACGCCCTCGCCGTGCAGCAGCACCGGCCGGTCATGCGCGCCGCCCAGCTCCGCCAGCAGTACGCGGGCCGACGCCTCGGCCGACGCCTCGCCCGTCCCCGCGTCCCGTCCCGTCACCTCGGCCACCACCCGCGACACGCGGGGCGCCAGGGGCGACGCCAGGAACCGCCGCGCCCCCTCCGTGCCCGACCGGATGACCGCCTCCACGCCCACGCCGCGCTCCAGCAGCTCGGCGGCGACCTCCTCCGCGCCCGCCTCGTGCCAGTCGACCGAGGCGTGGTCGGGCAGCACCGTCCAGGAGCGCACCCGCTCCACCCGCCGCCCCGGCTCCGGCTCGGCCCACGCGCCGGCGGACACGCCCACCGGGACGTCCACCACGTCCCGTATCGCCTGGAGCACCGCGGCCAGCACGCGCGGGGACAGCGTGCCGCCCCCGCACGGCGTCCTGGGATGGACGTGCACCTCACCGGCCCCGGCCGCGACCGCGCCGGCGGCCGACTCGGCCATGGCGCCCGGCGACATGGGCACGGCCGCGGAATCCCCCGTCCCGCGACGGCCGTTCAGACAGACCTGGATCATGCCTCGATGGTGACAGCCGCCACTGACAACGGGGGCGTGCCGAGCCTGGCGCCCGCCCCCGCGCCGTCCCGCCGGCCTCACGCCACGGACACGAGCTCCTTGCGCCGCCCCCGTTTGGCCGCCGCGAGCGCTCCGGGCGTCAGGACCGGCTGCGGTATCACCACGCCGCACCCCGTGCACACCGGCCCGAACCACGGTTCGCTCGACAGATCCGGCCGCCAGACGATCTCGTCCGCCGCGCAGATGGGGCAGTGCTCACCGGGCTCCGCCTCCAGGGCCGTGATCAGCTTGCGCAGCGCCTCGGCCAGCGCCACCGTCGGATGCACCGACGGGTCGTCGCACCGCGCTATGCCGTTGCCGCCCCAGGTGCGCCGGTGCCAGTCGTCGATCCAGCCGGGCCGCCGCAGCCCGTCGTGCTTCTCACGCCTGCGGCGCGCCGCGAACTTCTCCTCGTACGCGAGCCACACGGCCCGCGCCTCCTCCAACTCGTCGAGCGCGGCCACCAGCCGCGCCGGATCGGGGTCCCGGTCCTCGGGCCCGAACCTGTGCCTGGTGCACAGGTGGTCCCAAGTCGCACGGTGCCCATAAGGGGCGAACCGCTCAAGGCACTTGCGCAGCGAATACCGCCGCAGCGCCAGATCGCACCCCGGATCGCGCACCTGTCTCGCCAGACTCCGGAAACCGGCCACAGCACTGCCACCTCCGTCACTCGTACTTCGGCGTCGATGAATGGACGTACGGGTTCCCAGTTCGGCTCCATCGAAAAACGAATGGAACCCATCAGCGGGGCATCTGACGTGAAATGCCCCCACGGCGCCCCGTGTGACGATTCCGAAGAAGTGACGGCTGCTCACCTTACTGACAAGGCATACCGCCAGTAACCTCCGCTCCGCCGCCCCCTCCGGGAGCCACCCGCGCGACGACGCGCCGGAAGACCGAGAATCGCCACCGCGGCCGTACTCGCCCTTCCCGCCCGCTGGTTGGGGTCCAGCCATTCGCCACGGCCGCGGCCACCCCGCCCCCCGAACCGCTGGGGGCCGGACCGGGCCGGGCGGCCACCCCGCCCGGTCCGGCCCACAGCCCCGGACGTTCACCTCTCAGCGGTACACCAGGTACTCCCGCCGCACGGCCCGGAACGCCGCCAGGTCCGCCTCCCAGGCGCCCACGACCTCGTCCGTGTCCGCGCCCGCGCCGATCAGCGTGCGGACCTTCGCCGAACCGGTCAGCTTGTCGATCCAGTTGTCGGCGCGCCAGGCGAAACCGCTCCAGGTCCGCTTCGCCGTCACCAGCAGCCCGATGCCGGTGCGCACCGGGTCGAACGCCACCCGGTCGTCCACGTGCACCTGCACCCCGCCCACCAACCTGCCCTGGAACTTGGAGAAGGTGGGCGTGAAGTACGCCTCCCGGAAGCGCACGCCCGGCAGCTCCAGCGCGTTCGCCGCCTCCGCCCAGCGCCGGTCCACACCCTCCGCGCCCAGCAGCTCGAACGGGCGGGTCGTGCCCCGGCCCTCCGACAGGTTCGTACCCTCGAACAGGCAGGTGCCGGAGTACACCAGCGCGGTGTCCGGCGTCGGCATGTTGGGGCTCGGCGGCACCCACGGCAGCCCCGTCGCGTCGAAGAAGTCCGCGCGCCGCCACCCCGACATCCGTACCGTCGTCAGCGGAACCGGCTTCGCCAGGAACTCGGCGTTGAACAGCCGCGCCAGCTCCGCCACCGTCATCCCGTGCGCCTGCGCGATCGGCTCACGCCCCACGAAGGTCGCGAACGCCCTGTCCAGCACGGGCCCGAGGGCCGCCCGCCCGGTCACCGGGTTCGGCCGGTCCAGCACCATGAAACGTTTCCCCGCCAGCGCGGCCGCCACCATGCAGTCGTAGAGCGTCCAGATGTACGTGTAGAACCGGGCACCCACGTCCTGGATGTCGAACACCACCGTGTCGACACCGGAGGCGGTGAAGACGTCCGCCAGCGCCTGCCCGCTCTTCAGGTACGTGTCGTACACCGGCAGCCCGGTCGCCGGGTCGTCGTACCGCCCCTCCGACCCGCCCGCCTGGGCCGTGCCCCGGAAGCCGTGCTCGGGGCCGAACACCGCCACCAGGTCCACCCGGTCGTCGGCGTGCATGACGTCCACGATGTGCCGCACCTCTGCGGTGACCCCCGTCGGGTTGGTCACCACGCCCACCCGCTGCCCCGCCAGCGCCGCGTACCCATCGGCCGCGAGCCGGTCGAAGCCGGTCCGCACCCGGCGGCGGCCCCGGTCCCGCGTGGCGGCCCGCCCCGGAGCGGCGGCCGTCACCCCCACCGCGCCGCCCGCGACCAGCAGACCCCGTCTGGACACGCTCATCCGCCACACCTCCGTGACCGTCGACCGATCCGGCCACGCACGCTAGCGCGCCCGCACACCCCAGGGAACGAGGCGGGCGACACGGCCTTCCCCGATCACATACCGACTGGTTAGTCTGTCCACCCGGACAGCAGAGCGGCGTGCGGTGCACGACGGAGAGGCGGGTCTCGATGAGTACGACGGTGCAGGGCGCGGGCGTGGTCGTCACCGGAGCGGGCGGCGGGATCGGAGCGGCGCTCGCCCGGCGGTTCGCGGCGGAGGGCGCTCGGGTCGTCGTCAACGACATCGACCCCGCCCGCACCAAGGCCGTCGCCGACGAGATCGGCGCCGCCGCCGTCCCCGGCGACGCCTCCACGATCGTGGAGCAGGCCCGCGAGGCCCTCGGCGGCACCGTCGACGTCTACTGCGCCAACGCCGGGCTCGCCTCGCCCGGCGACGCCTTCGCCGGCGAGGAGGTCTGGGCGGCCGCCTGGGACGTCAACGTGATGGCCCACGTCCGCGCCGCCCGCGCCCTGCTGCCCGACTGGCTGGAACGCGGCTCCGGCCGCTTCGTCTCCACCGTCTCGGCCGCCGGGCTGCTCACCATGGTCGGCGCCGCCCCCTACAGCGTCTCCAAGCACGGCGCGTACGCCTTCGCCGAATGGCTTTCCCTCACCTACCGCCACCGCGGCCTGAAGGTCCACGCGATCTGCCCGCAAGGCGTGCGTACGGACATGCTCACCGCCGCCGGCTCGGCCGGCGAGCTGGTCCTCGCCCCCACCGCCATCGAGCCCGAGGACGTCGCCGACGCGCTGATCGAGGGCATCGAGGCCGACCGGTTCCTGATCCTGCCCCACCCCGAGGTCGCCGACTACTACCGGGCCCGCGCGAGCGAGCCCGAGCGCTGGCTGAACAATATGAGCCACATCCAGCAGAAGTGGGAGGGCGCCGGGCAGTGAACCCGACCTCGATCTACGCGGCCAAGCCGTGGCTCGGCCGGCTCAGTGACGCCCAGCGGGCACCGGTACGCCCGGCCGCCACGGTCGTGCACGCCTTCCGCGCGGCCGTCGCCCGCGCTCCCCAGCACCCCGCGCTGGTGTACTTCGACGGGCGGCTGACCTACCGCGAGACCGACGCGCTCTCCGACTCGGTGGCCGGATTCCTCGCCGCCCGGGGCGTCCGGCGCGGCGACCGGGTCGCGATCATGCTCCAGAACACCCCGCACTTCGTCCTCGCGCTGCTCGGCGCCTGGAAGGCGGGCGCCACCGTCGTCCCGCTCAACCCCATGTACAAGTCGGCCGAGGTCTCCCACGCCCTGAACGACTCCGGGGCCGGCGCGCTGATCTGCGCCGACCACGCGTGGGAGCGGTACCTGCGCGAGACGGCCGCCGGCTCGCCCGTACGCGTCGCCCTCACCGCCTGCGAGAAGGACCTCCAGACGCGCGACGACCCCCGCGTCCTCGGCTTCGAACGGCTCCCCGTGCCGGCCGACGCCGACGACCTGGTCGCCGTCGCCCGCGCCGGACACCCGGCGCCCCAGTACGGCCGCGACCTCACCGCCACCGACACCGCCCTGATCAGCTACACCTCCGGCACCAGCGGCACGCCCAAGGGCGCCATGAACACCCACCGCGGGATCATGTACAACGCCGAACGGCAGCGCACCGGCCACCCCATCGCCGAAGGCGCCGCGTACTTCGCCCTGGCCCCGCTCTTCCACATCACCGGCATGGTCTGCGAGCTGGCCACCTGCCTCGCCAACGCCGGCACCCTCGTCCTCACGTACCGCTTCGAGGCGGGCGTCGTGCTGGACGCCTTCGCCGAGCACCGCCCCGCCTACACCGTCGGCCCCTCCACCGCCTTCATGGCCCTGGCCGCCCACCCCACCGCCACGCCCGGCCACTTCGCGTCCTTCCAGGTGATCTCCTCCGGCGGCGCCCCCGTGCCCCCGGCCCTGGTGGAGAGGTTCCGCGCCGCCTTCGGCCCGTACATCCGCAACGGCTACGGCCTCACCGAGTGCACCGCCCCCTGTGCCTCCGTACCCCCCGACAAGGAGGCCCCGGTCGACCCCGCCTCCGGCACCCTCTCGGTGGGCGTCCCGGGACCCGAGACCGTCGTCCGCATCCTGGATGACCGGGGCAACGAGGTGCCGTTCGGCGAGCAGGGCGAGATCGCGGTACGCGGGCCCCAGGTCGTCCCCGGCTACTGGCGCCTGCCGGAGGCCACCGCCGAGACCTTCCCGGACGGCGAGCTGCGCACCGGCGACATCGGCTTCATGGACCCGGACGGCTGGCTGTACGTCGTCGACCGCAAGAAGGACATGATCAACGCGTCGGGCTTCAAGGTGTGGCCGCGCGAGGTCGAGGACGTCCTCTACACCCATCCGGCGGTCCGCGAGGCGGCCGTCGTCGGCGTCCCCGACGCCTACCGGGGCGAGACGGTCAAGGCGTACGTCAGTCTGCGCCCGGGGACCCCGGTCGGGCCCGCCGAGCTCTCCGCGTACTGCGAGGAGCGCCTGGCGGCGTACAAATATCCCCGTGAGGTCGAGATCCTGCCGGAGCTGCCCAAGACGACGAGTGGGAAGATCCTCAGGCGGGAACTGCGTTTCTCCGCGTGAACGACGGCGACACGCACGAGTGGACGAGAGAGGTGGCGGCACATGGCCAGGACGACGGACGGGAACGGCACCCCCGTCCCCCAGAGGCTGCTGGCCACCGCCACCCGGCTCTTCGCGGAGCAGGGCTACGACCGCACGTCCGTCCAGGAGATCGTCGAGGCGGCCGGCGTCACCAAGGGCGCCCTCTACCACTACTTCGGCTCCAAGGAGGACCTGCTCCAGGAGGTGTACGCGCGCGTGCTGCGGCTCCAGCAGGAGCGGCTGGACGCCTTCGCGGAAGCGGACGCGCCCGTCGAGCAGCGGCTGCGCGACGCCGCCGCCGACGTGGTGGTCACCACCATCGAGAACCTCGACGACGCGTCGATCTTCTTCCGGTCGATGCACCACCTGAGCCCGGAGAAGAACAAGCAGGTACGGGCGGAGCGGCGCCGCTACCACGAGCGGTTCCGGGCCCTCATCGAGGAGGGGCAGGCCGCCGGCGTCTTCTCCTCCGCCACGCCCGCCGACCTGGTGGTGGACTACCACTTCGGCTCCGTCCACCACCTGTCGACCTGGTACCGCCCGGACGGGCCGCTCAGCCCCCAGCAGGTGGCCGACCACCTGGCCGACCTGCTGCTGAGGGCCTTGCGGCCGTGACAGCGGCCGTGGCAGCGGGGAACTAGTTGGCGTTCACCAGCTCGTGCGGCGGCACGGTCACCGTGCGCGCGCCCTTCTTGCCGCCCAGGACGATCTTCCGCAGAGCGCTGTTGTTGTTCAGGTCGGTCTCCTTCAGCCGCTTCTCCGGGTTGGCCAGCACCTGGATGTAGTAGGTGCCGTTCGGCAGCGTGGTGATGTCGAACGACTGGCCCGGCAGGTCCTGGGTGTAGGTGTCGCCGGAGCCCACGTCGAGCACCTCACGGACGGAGATCGAGCTCTGCTGCCCGCACGCCGTGGACAGGTCGGTGTTGTACGGGTGCCAGTTGGCGTTCTTCACCGTGTAGTCGACGGCGTCGGTGTTGGCGAGGCAGAACGCCTCCTTGCCGCTGCGCACGGCCTCCTTCTGGTCGGCCTTGAGCAGCCGGTAGCTGGCGAAGTCGGTGAAGTGCCAGTGCTCGTGGCCGGGGCGCGGGTCCCACTCCATGGTGCCCGTCGGCGTGTAGCCGACCTGCTTGCCGTTGGCGTCGTAGAAGTACTGGTAGGCGTCCATCAGCTCCTTGCCGGGCGAGCGGAAGCCGTCCACGACGAGCTGGGCCGGGCCCGCGTTCCACACGTTGGCGCTGAAGGCGAGGAAGTCCTTGCCCTTGTCGGGGCCCTCCTTGGCGGGCTCGCTGATGTTGATGCCGTAGGCGGGCAGCGAACGCAGGTCGGGCTTGGGCACGTTCGGCACGACCGCCTTGCCCGTCGGCCGCTTGGCCGCGGGCTTCAGCGCGGGGGCCTTGCGGGAGCCGTCGGTCTGCCCGCCGCCGTCGCCCATCCGCGCGGCCTTGAGACCCTGCTTCTTCACCGCCCACGGCACGGCGGGCGGCGCCGGGATCAGCGGCCCGTGGCCCACGTTGTACGAGGGCCCGGCACCGCTCGTCGGGGCGGCGGGAGCGGCCGGGGCCACCGCGCCGTGCCCGGCGTGCCCGGCCGCGGGACCGTGCCCGGCCGTGGCGCCGTGTCCCGCGTGCCCGGTGGGCGCGGCGTGCCCGGCCGCGTGGGACTGGCGGCGTGCCCCGGGCGCGCCGGCCCCGCCCTCGGAGCTGACCTCGCGCACGGTCACCTTGACCGTCTGCGGCTTGTCCGCGATGCCGAAGAAGTCGCGGTACCGCTTCGCCACGGACACCTTGGCCGTGTACTTCCCGGCCGGCAGGACGACGGGCCTGGAGTAGATGCCCGCGTACGTGTTGGCGGCCCAGCCCTTCTCCACGCCCCACACGGAACCGAGCGTGAACGGGTTGGTGGGACAGCTCTCGGGGTACTTCGAGGTGGCCGGCGCCTCCGGACTGACCCGCCCGGACGCGTTGTTCGGGCAGAAGTCCTCCGCCTTGTTCAGCACCGTCTTGCCGGCCGCGTTGGTCATGGTGATCTGGAGGAAGCCCGGCAGCCCGGCGAAGTCCTTCACCATGCCCTTGGGAAGGGGCTTGGACACGGTCTTGCCGCCCTCCCGCACGATCTGCGCGGCGACGACCGGGTCCTTGTAGGACTTGCGGGTCACCTTGAGTTCCAGCGGGGCGTTCGCGGCGGTGAGGTAGGTACCGAGGTCGAGGTAGACGCCGGGGTCTTCCTTGTACGAGTCGAGGGTCACGGACGTCGAAGCGGCGATCAGGCTGAGCTGCGGCGTGGTCGCGGCCGCCTTGCCGTCGGGCGCGGCGGCGACGATACCGGCGGTCACGGCGATGGCCGCGGCTCCGGCGATCACCGAGCGCCCGATACGGGCCTGGTGGGATCTGGTCATCGTTCCTCGTTCTACGAGTGCCTGTCGGGACGGCGGAGGCCGGCCGGCGCGGTGGTCATGTCGCGTGGCTGTCCCCGGCATGTGAGAGGCGGCAGTCGGCCCTGTGGGTTGTCTGTGGGCCGGTCAGTCGGCGCATCCTTGGCCGAAACGAGGCCGAGCACACCGCTTTGCGCCGTCTTGGCGCCGTTTCCACCGGGCAGGCTGCCCGCATGTGGTAAAAGCCCGGGGCCGTAAGGCCCCGGGCTCTCACCGGCGTTCGCGACTCCGAACCTCCGTACCCGAACGTCAGCGCTCAGAGGTACTTCTTCAGCTCCCGCCGCGCCAGCGACCGCTGGTGCACCTCGTCCGGCCCGTCCGCCAGTTGCAGGGTGCGCGCGCCGGCCCACAGTTCGGCGAGCGGGAAGTCCTGGCTGACACCGCCCGCGCCATGGACCTGGACCGCCTTGTCGATGATGTCCACCACCGCGCGCGGCGTCGCGATCTTGATGGCCTGGATCTCGGTGTGCGCGCCCCGGTTGCCGACCGTGTCCATCAGCCAGGCGGTCTTCAGCACCAGCAGCCTGAGCTGCTCCACGGTCACCCGGGCGTCCGCGATCCAGCCCTGCACCTGCCCCTGGGCGGCCAGCGGCTTGCCGAAGGCGGTACGGGACACCGCCCGGCGGCACATCAGCTCGATGGCCCGCTCGGCCATGCCGATCAGCCGCATGCAGTGGTGGATCCGGCCCGGGCCGAGCCGTGCCTGGGCGATGGCGAACCCGCCGCCCTCCTCACCGATGAGGTTCGAGGCCGGGACGCGGACGCCGTCGAAGACGACCTCGGCGTGCCCGCCGTGGTAGTGGTCCTCGTACCCGTACACCCGCATCGCGCGCCGGACTTCGAGGCCGGGCGTGTCGCGGGGGACGAGGATCATCGACTGCTGGCGGCGGATGTCCGCACCGTCCGGATCGGTCTTGCCCATCACGATGAAGATCGCGCAGTCGGGGTTCATCGCGCCGGAGATGTACCACTTGCGGCCGTCGATGACGTAGTCGTCACCGTCCCGCCGGATGCGGGTCTCGATGTTCGTCGCGTCGGACGAGGCGACCTCCGGCTCCGTCATCGCGAAGGCGGACCGGATCTCCCCGGCGAGCAGCGGCTGGAGCCACTGCTTCTTCTGCCGCTCGTCGCCGAACTGAGCCAGCACCTCCATGTTCCCGGTGTCCGGGGCCGCGCAGTTCAGCGCGGTGGGCGCGAGCTGCGGCGAGCGGCCGGTGATCTCGGCGAGCGGCGCGTACTGGAGGTTCGTCAGGCCGGCCCCGTGCTCCTCGTCGGGCAGGAAGAGGTTCCACAGGCCCTGCCTGCGCGCCTCGGCCTTGAGCTCCTCGACGACGGGCGGGGTGTCCCACGGGGAGGCGAGCTTCGCCCGCTGCTCGTGCGCGACCTCCTCCGCCGGGTACACGAACTCGTCCATGAAGGCGAGCAGTTGGGCCCGCAGCTCCTCGGTGCGCGCGTCGAATGCGAAGTCCATGGTGCCGGTCAGCCTTCCTGGAGGGTGGTGAGGCCGTGCTCGATGAAGACGGGGACGAGGTCGCCGATCCGGTCGAAGCCGGCGCCGACGGTCTGCCCGAGGGTGTAGCGGTAGTGGATGCCCTCCAGGATCACGGCGAGCTTGAACCAGGCGAACGCCGTGTACCAGGAGATGGCCGAGGTGTCGCGGCCGGACCGGGCGGCGTAGCGCTCGACCAGCTCGGCGGCCGGGGGGTGGCCGGCGGCGCCCGCGGTGGTGCTGATGGGGGAGCCCGGCAGGTCCAGGCGGGTGCTGTACATGGCCAGCAGGCCCAGGTCGGTGAGCGGGTCGCCGAGCGTGGACATCTCCCAGTCCAGTACGGCGTTGACGTGGTCGTCCGCGCCCAGCAGGACGTTGTCCAGGCGGTAGTCGCCGTGGATGACGGTCGGGGCGGGGGAGCGCGGCAGTTCGCGGCCGAGCGCGGCGTGCAACTCGTCGATCCCCGCCAGGTCGCGGCTGCGCGAGGCGTCGAGCTGCTTGCCCCAGCGCCGGAGCTGCCGGTCCAGGAAGCCCTCCGGCCGCCCGAAGTCGCCGAGCCCCACCGCCCCGGGGGCCACGGCGTGCAGGTCGACCAGTGTGTCGACCAGGCCCAGGATCGCGGCGCGGGTGCGCTCGGGGCCGAGCGGGGCGAGCTGCTCGGCCGTGCGGTACGGGGTGCCGGCCACGAACTCCATGACGTAGAACGGCGCTCCGAGCACGTCCTCGTCCTCGCACAGCACCAGCGGCTCCGGGACCGGCACCGCCGTCGGATGCAGGGCGCTGATCACCCGGTGCTCGCGCCTCATGTCATGCGCGGTGGCCAGGACGTGGCCGAGCGGCGGGCGGCGCACCACCCACTGCCCGGTGCCGTCGGTGACGACGTAGGTGAGGTTGGACCGGCCGCCTTCGACGATGCGGGCGCTGAGCGGTCCGCTCACCAGGCCGGGCCGCTCGCGGTCCAGGAAGCCGCGCAGCCGCTCGGGATCGAGACCTAGTGGGGGAGCTGAGCTCATCGTTCGCACCTCCGGTGACGGGAAGAACAGTGGCGTACGCAGCATGACCGACCAGTCGGTATGTCGTCCAGTGCCGGACCCGTTCCGGTCCGGGAACCGGCTGCACGACTCTGGTCCCATGGCTACGCTGCTGAATACAGTTCACGTATGGATACCGCGCTGCTGATCGCCGACGTCCGCCTCACCCCGATCCTGATCGCCGACCCGCCCCTGCTCAACACCCAGGGCGTGCACCAGCCCTACACCCCGCGCCTGATCGTGGAGGTCGTCACCCGGGGCGGCGTCACCGGGCTCGGCGAGACCTACGGCGACGGCACCTACCTGGACCTCGCCCGGCCGCTCGCCGATGCGCTGCCCGGTCACCCGGTCACGGACGTGAACGGCTTGCTCGATCTCGCGGAGCGGGTGTGCGGCGGCTCACCCGGCCCGGAGGAGGGTGTGGACGCGGGCGGGCTGCGAGGCGTCCGTACCGCCGACAAGCTGCGGCTGTCCGTGGTGTCCGGCTTCGAGGTCGCCTGCCTGGACGCGCTCGGCAAGAGCCTCGGCCTGCCCGTGCACGCCCTCCTGGGCGGCAGGGTGCGCGACGCCGTGGACTACGGCGCGTACCTCTTCTACCGCTGGGCCGAGCACCCCACCGGCGGCGAGAAGGACGACTGGGGCGCGGCCCTCGACCCGGCGGGCATCGTCGCCCAGGCCCGGCGCCTCGTCGCAGAGCACGGCTTCCGCTCCTTCAAGCTCAAGGGCGGCGTCTTCCCGCCGGACCAGGAGATCGCCGCCGTCCGCGCGCTCGCCGAGGCGTTCCCCGGCCGGCCGCTGCGCCTGGACCCCAACGGCGCCTGGTCGGTGGAGACTTCCCTGTACGTCGCCGACCGGCTCGGCGACGTCCTCGAATACCTGGAGGACCCGGCGAGCGGCACCGACCGCATGGCCGAGGTCGCCGCCGGTACCGGCGTGCCCCTCGCCACCAACATGTGCGTGACGACGTTCCCCGAGATCGCCGGGGCATTCGCCCGTGACGCCGTCCAGGTGGTGCTCTGCGACCACCACTACTGGGGCGGCCTGCACCGGACGCGCGAACTGGCCGCCGTCTGCTGGGCCTTCGGCGTCGGGCTGTCCATGCACTCCAACACCCACCTGGGCATCAGCCTCGCCGCCATGACGCACGTCGCCGCGACCGTCCCCAACCTCGACCACGCCTGCGACAGCCACTACCCCTGGCAGACCGAGGACGTCATCACCGCGCGCCACGTCTTCCACGGCGGCCGCCTCACCGTCTCCGACGCGCCCGGCCTCGGCGTCGAGCTGGACCGGGAACGGCTCGCCGCCCTCCACCGGCGCTGGCTCGACGACGACGGCACGATGCGCGAGCGCGATGACGCGGCGGCGATGCGGCAGGCGGACCCGGAGTGGGTCACGCCGGCGGTTCCCCGCTGGTGACGGAGGTCAGTGGTCGTCCCAGTGCCCGCCGTGCGCGGCGTGCCGGTGGCCCTCGTGCACGTAGTCGACGTGGTCGCCGTGCGCGACGGCGGGGTGGCCGCAGTTGTCGCCGTGCTCATGGGCGTGCCCGCTGTGGGCGATGTGCTCGCCCGGCTCGCACTCGTCCCAGTGGCCGGAGTGCTCCCGGTGCAGGTGCCCGTCGTGGACGTAGTCGAGGTGGTCGTTGTGGACCACGGCCTGATGCCCGCAGGCCGGGCCGTGCTCATGGCCGTGCGAGAGGTGTTCCTGATGGAGGACGGTCATCGCGGGCCTCCGGCGTGGGGGTCGGTAACACCTCCAGGCTAGTCCTTTTTGTCGTTGATGATCTGTTTCCGCTTGCGTGGGGGCGGGACGGGCCGGAGGGTCGGACCATGAAGGCGATCAGCTACCGCCACTACGGCGGCCCCGAGGTCCTGGAGTTCGGCGACCGCCCCGATCCCAAGGTGGGCCCGGACAAGGTGCTCGTCAAAGTGCGCGCGGCGGCCGTCAACCCGGTCGACCTGAAGGCCCAGGCCGGGTACCTCGACACGGCCCTGGACGCGGTCTTCCCGGTGGTCCCCGGCTGGGACGTCTCCGGCGTCGTCGTCCAGCCCGGGGTGTCCGTGCCGGAGTTCGCCGTCGGCGACGAGGTCATGGGGTACGTACGCGAGGACGTCCTGTGCCACGGCACCTTCGCCGAGTACGTCGCCGCCCCCGTCCGCACCCTCGCGCGCAAGCCGCGCAACGTGGGCTTCGAGGAGTCGGCCGCCCTGCCACTGGCCGGGCTCACCGCCCACCAGGCACTGCACCGGGCGCTGCGCGTGCGGTCGGGCGACACCGTCCTGGTGAACGCCGCGTCGGGCGGGGTCGGCTCCATGGCCGTCCAGATCGCCCGGCACCTCGGCGCCCGCGTCATCGGCGCCGCCCGCGAGAGTGGCCAGGACCGGGTGCGCGAGCTGGGGGCGGAGCCGGTGCTGTACGGCGACGGGTTCACCGGCCGCGTCCGGGAGCTGGCCCCCGACGGCGTGGACGCCGCGCTCGACACGGTCGGCGGCCAGGTCCTGAAGGACTCGGCCAACCTGCTCGCCCCCGAGGGGCGGCTGGCCTCCATCGCGGACGGCGAGGTGATCGGCCTGGGCGGCCGCTACTACTGGGTGCGCCCCGACCCGGCGGACCTGACGGCGCTGGCCGAGCTGGTCGAACAGGGCGCCCTGACGGTACGGGTCGCCAAGACGTTCCCGCTGGAACAGGCCGCCGACGCCCAGCGCGCCGCCCTGGAGGGCGGCCTGAACGGCAAGGTCGTCGTCACCGTGGACTGGGGCGACTGACCCGGCCCACGCCGGTTCACACCACCACCCCCACCGCGAAGGCCGCCAGCGCGACCGTGCATCCGGCCGCCCAGACCGCGCCCCGGCGCGTCAGCGGACGTGGACGGGCCGTGGCCAGGGCCCGCACGCGGCGGTGCGCGACGCCCAGGAACGCCAGCCACACCAGCAGCGACAGCCCCGCCCCCACCAGCCCGGCCGCCGTGACCCCGTCGTGCACGGCCTGCTTGGCGGCGAGCACCGCCACGACGGTGGCCGCCAGCGTCGTACGCCGCCACGCCAGCCGCGTCCGCTCCGGCTGGAGTCCGGGATCGCGCACGTCCGCGGGCTCGGCGCCCATCAGTCCCGCCAGCCGAACAGCACGACCACCACCATCGCGCCGGCGACCAGGCCCACCGCCAGGCTCAGCAGCGTCGGGAAACGGCTCACGGGAAGGTCCTCGTCCCGCCGCATGGCCCGCTCGCACCGCACCCAGTGGTTCACCGCCCGCAGCGCGCACAGCCCCCCGGCGGCCAGCAGCGCCAGCGCCATCCCGACACGGACGCCCCAGCGCAGATCGGGCAGGAACTGGTCCACCGCGAACCCGCCGCCCACCAGCGCCAGCGCGGTACGGATCCAGGCGAGGAAGGTGCGCTCATTGGCGAGGGAGAACCGGTAGTCGGGCGTGTCGCCCTCTTCCCGGACCCGCTGCGGCGCGAACCACAGCCGCAGGCCCCGCACGAATTCGCTCACATGATCAGACTACCGGCGCGGTGCTCGCGCAGCCTTTCGTACGCCGCCAGCCCGTCCGGCACCCACTCCCACCCGCCGGGGACAGGCCCCAGCCGCGCCCGCAGCTCCGCCTCCGGCAGGAACGCGTGCCACGCGACCTCCTCCACCTGCGGCTCCAGCGGCAGGACGCACCGCACCTCGTACACGGCCGACCACCACGACCCGCGCCCGCCGCCGTCCTCGTACAGGAACCGGAACAGCGGCGTGGGGCGCGGCAGCCCGCGTACGCCCAGCTCCTCCTCCGCCTCCCGCAGCGCCGCCACGTCGTAGCTCTCGCCCGCCCCGACGACCCCGCCCACGAACATGTCGTACAGCGACGGGAAGACCAGCTTCGTCGCCGTGCGGCGGTGGACGAACACCCGGTCCTCCGCGTCCCGCGCGAGGATGAACACACACCGGTGGCGCAGGCCCCGCGCGTACACCTCGCCGCGCGGCAGCCGCCCCACGACCTCGTCGTGCTCGTCGACGACGTCCAGGATCTCTTCCGCGGGCGACTTCATACGCCCATCAAATCACCGCCCGCCTGTTGACGTGTTACCGCCGCGTACGGAAGATCGGATCACCCTGCCGACAAGGATGTGCCCATGGCGTACGACGCTGATGTGATCGTGATCGGGGCGGGCCTCGCCGGCCTGGTCGCCACCGCCGAACTGGTCGACGCGGGGCGCAGCGTCATCCTCCTCGACCAGGAGCCGGAGCAGTCCATCGGCGGCCAGGCGCACTGGTCCTTCGGCGGCCTGTTCTTCGTCGACTCGCCCGAACAGCGCCGGATGCGCATCCGCGACAGCCACGAGCTCGCCCTCCAGGACTGGCTCGGCACGGCCGGGTTCGACCGCCCCGAGGACCACTGGCCGCGCAAGTGGGCCGAGGCGTACGTCGACTTCGCGGCCGGCGAGAAGCGGGCCTGGCTCCACCGGCAGGGCGTCCGCTTCTTCCCCGTGGTCGGCTGGGCGGAGCGCGGCGGCTACGACGCCACCGGGCACGGCAACTCGGTACCGCGCTTCCACATCACCTGGGGCACCGGCCCGGGCCTCGTCGCGCCCTTCGAGCGGCGGGTGCGCGCGGGCGCCGCCAGGGGCCTCGTACGGCTGAGGTTCCGGCACCGGGTCACCGCGCTCGGCCGCACCGGGGGCGCCGTCGACACCGTCAGCGGCGAGATCCTGGAGCCGTCGGACGCCGAGCGGGGCACCGCCAGCAGCCGGCAGGTCACCGGGGCCTTCGAGTACCGGGCCCAGGCCGTGATCGTCACCTCCGGCGGCATCGGCGGCAACCACGACCTCGTTCGCGCCCAGTGGCCCGAGCGGCTCGGCACCCCGCCGGAGAAGATGCTCTCCGGCGTACCCGCCCACGTCGACGGCCTGATGCTCGGGATCGCGGAGGAGGCCGGCGCCCACCACATCAACCGCGACCGGATGTGGCACTACACCGAGGGCATCGAGAACTGGAACCCCATCTGGGCCCGGCACGGCATCCGCATCCTGCCCGGCCCGTCGTCGCTCTGGCTGGACGCGCACGGCCGCCGGCTGCCCGTTCCGCTCTTCCCCGGCTTCGACACCCTCGGCACGCTCGACCACATCATGAAGTCGGGTCACGGCTACACCTGGTTCGTCCTCAACCGGCGCATCATCGGCAAGGAGTTCACCCTCTCCGGCTCCGAACAGAACCCGGACCTCACGGGCAAGTCCGTACGCGGCGTCCTCGACCGCGCCCGCGCCGACGTCCCCGGCCCGGTCAAGGCGTTCATGGACCACGGCGCCGACTTCGTCATCGAGAAGGACCTGCCGTCCCTGGTGCGCGGCATGAACGCGCTCACCAAGGAGCCCCTGATCGACGAGGCCGCGCTGCGCCGCGAAATCACCGCCCGCGACCGCGAGATCGCCAACCCCTTCACCAAGGACCTCCAGGTCACGGCCATCCACGGCGCCCGCAAGTACCTCGGCGACAAGCTGATCCGTACGGTCACCCCGCACCGCATCCTCGACCCCAAAGCCGGCCCGCTGATCGCCGTCCGCCTCAACATCCTCACCCGCAAGTCGCTCGGCGGCCTGGAGACCGACCTGTCGTCCCGCGTCCTCACCGCCGACGGCACCCCGCTGCCCGGCGTGTACGCGGCGGGCGAGGCGGCCGGCTTCGGCGGCGGCGGGGTCCACGGCTACCGCTCCCTGGAGGGCACCTTCCTCGGCGGCTGCCTCTTCTCCGGCCGCGCGGCGGGCAGGGCGGCGGCCAAGGCGGTCGGGGCCTAGGCCCCGGGTTCCTCCGGCACCGGTGTCGCCTGGTGGTAGTACATCCGCCACTCGCCTCCGGGTGAACGCCGCCACAGGGAGCTGCGCCGCGCCCGACGGCCCGCGATGACCGTCTCGTACGTCAGGTGCACCAGGTCGGGACCGAGCTGGACGCCCGTCATGCCGGACACCTCATAGCGGGGGCCGTCGGGCGAGCCGCCCTCCAGCTCGGGCAGTTCGGCGAGCATCTCCGCACGGCTCCACCGCCGCCCGGAGGCGCCGACCTCCACGAAGTCCGGGTCCAGGAGGCGCGCCGCCTCCGTCCGTGACGTCCGTACGGCCGGGTCGACGAGCCGCAACTCGCCCGCCACGGCTTCCTCCACCCCGGTCACCGAAGCCGCTCCACGACCCGGAACCGCTCGGCCACCACCATCGTGGCGTCGTCGACCGTGAAGTCCGGGTCCCCGAGGGCCTCGCGCATCTCGGCGCCGTGCCAGAACCTCTCGTGCCCCGCCCGCCATTCGGCGACCGACGCGTACCCCTCGCCCTCGTCCAGGGCGTGCCGCAGGTCCACCTCGCCGAGCGGCAGGACCCGTACGTCGGTCAGCTCCAGTACGGCGACCTCGCGCCCGTCGGAGTCGATGAGCGCCGACCGCTCGCCCACCGGCGGGAGTTCCTCGCCCTCGGCCTCGTACTCCACGAGCAGTCCCGTCGTGGACGTCTTCTCACCGGACAGGACGGCGGCGACCAGCCGGTCGCGCAACGGCCCGGGGAAGGCCAGCAGATACGGCTGCAACGAGCCGTGGGCGGGAGACATGCGCGCCAGTCTGGCACGCACGCTCCCGCCCGGGCGCGGCGATTTCCGTCCGGCTGCCTGCCGCGGCTACAGCACCAGGGACAGCAGCAGTACGAACACGATCCCGACGACCGAGATGATCGTCTCCATCACCGACCAGGTCTTGATCGTCTGGCCGACGTTCATCCCGAAGTACTCCTTCACCAGCCAGAACCCGGCGTCGTTGACGTGGCTGAAGAAGAGCGAGCCCGCGCCGATCGCCAGCACCAGCAGCGCCGCGTGCGAGGTCGACATGTCGGCCGCCAGCGGCGCGACCAGCCCGGCCGCCGAGATGGTGGCGACGGTCGCCGAACCGGTGGCCAGCCGGATCGCCACCGCGATCAACCACGCCAGCAGCAGCGCCGGGATCGACCAGTCCTCGGAGAAGTCCAGGATCATCCGGCCCACGCCCACGTCGATCAGGGTCTGCTTGAAGCCGCCGCCCGCGCCGACGATCAGCAGCACGCCCGCGATCGGGGCGAGCGACGTCTCGACGGTCGAGGAGATCCGCTCCTTGGTGAAGCCGGCCGCCCGGCCGAGCGTGAAGATGCCCACCAGGACCGCGGCGAGCAGCGCGATCAGCGGCGAGCCGATGACGTCGGTCACCCGCTGGACGTGGTTCTCCGGGTCGTCGACGACGATGTCCACCAGCGCCTTGACCATCATCAGCACCACGGGCAGCAGCACGGTCGCCACGGTGGCCCCGAAGCCGGGCCGCCGCTCCAGGTCCTCCGAAGTGCGCTGGGGGATCATGCGCTCGGGCGCCGGGATGTCGACCCACCGCGCCGCGTACCGCGAGAACAGCGGACCGGCGATGATCACGGTCGGGATGGCGACCAGGATGCCGAGCGCCAGGGTGACGCCCAGGTTCGCCCCGATCGCGTCGATGGCGACCAGCGGGCCGGGGTGCGGCGGGATCAGCCCGTGCATCACGGAGAGGCCGGCCAGCGCCGGCACACCGATCCGCATCAGCGAGTAGCCGCCGCGCTTGGCGACCATCAACACCACCGGGATCAGCAGCACGATGCCGACCTCGAAGAACAGCGGCAGCCCGATCACCGAGGCGATCAGCACCATCGCCCACGGCATGGCGCGGCCGCCCGCCTTCGCCAGGATCGTGTCGACGATCTGGTCCGCGCCGCCCGAGTCGGCGAGCAGCTTGCCGAGGATGGCGCCGAGCGCGATGAGCACGCCGACGCCCGAGACGGTCGAGCCGAGGCCCTTGGTGAACGACGTGATGGTCGCGTCGAGCGGGGCGCCGGCGAACGCGCCCAGGCCGAGCGAGCCTATGGTCAGCGCCAGGAAGGCGTGCAGCTTGAACTTGGTGATGAGCAGGACGATGACGGCGATGCCCGCCAGGACGGCGATGCCGAGTTGGGCGTTGCCGGCCGAGGTGATCGGCTCGGTGGCGTCCGCTGCCAGCATCTCGACGTTGAGACTGGTCACAGGGGGTCCTCGGGGTCGGGGGCCGGGGTTCGGGGGTGGGGTTCAGGCGCCGGGTTCAGGCGCCGGGGTTCAGGGGGTGGGGTCAGGCGCCGGAGGTGGTGAGCCGGCGCAGCGCGGCGGCGGCCCGGTCGGTGATGTCCTCGGGCGAGCCGGTGACGTCGACGGCCACACCGGCCTCGTCGTCCTCCAGCGGCTGGAGCGTCGCGAACTGCGAGTCCAGCAGCGCGGTGGGCATGAAGTGCCCCTTGCGCGCGGTCATCCGCTCCTCGATCAGCGACCGGTCGCCGGTCAGGTGCAGGAAGACGACACCGGGCGCGGCCGCCCGCAGCCGGTCGCGGTAGGCCCGCTTCAGCGCCGAACTGCTCACCACCCCGCCGAGCCCCGCCCGGTCGTGCGCCCACCGCCCGATCGCGTCGAGCCACGGCCACCGGTCGTCGTCGTCGAGCGGGACGCCGGCGGACATCTTGGCGATGTTCGCCTCGGGGTGGAAGTCGTCGCCCTCGGCGTAGGGCACGCCGAGGCGCTCGGCGACCAGCGGACCGATGGTGGTCTTGCCGGTCCCGGCCACGCCCATCACGACGACGACTGGGGGTTTCTGCATGGGCTCCGCGCCTCGCTGTCCTCTTCGACATCGACTTCTCGCCGCACACTGAAACCCATGAGGTACGACATATTCAAGAGCCTGTGACTTAAAAGTCATACTTATTTGTGGCGGTTACGCTATGCACATGACGACACAGGCGCAGGGGCTCCATACGCATGTGCTGGACACCCTGGGCCTCGCGATCACCGCGGGGGAGTACCCGCCGGGCAGCGTGCTGCGCACCGACGAGCTCGCCCAGCGCTTCGAGGTGTCACGCACCGTGATCCGCGAGGTCGTCCGCGTCCTGGAGTCGATGCACCTCGTGGAGTCGCGCCGCCGCGTCGGCGTCACCGTGCGCGCCACCGAGCAGTGGAACGTGTACGACCCGCGCGTCATCCGCTGGCGGCTCGCCGGCACCGACCGCCCCCGCCAGCTCCGCTCGCTGACCGTGCTGCGCTCGGCCGTCGAGCCGGTCGCCGCCGGCCTCGCCGCCGTCCACGCCACCCCCGAGCAGTGCCGGGAACTCACCGAGCAGGCCCTCGGCATGGTCGCCACCTCGCGCGGCCGGCAGTTGGAGGCGTACCTCGTGCACGACATCGCCTTCCACCGGGTCGTCCTCAACGCCTCCGGCAACGAGATGTTCGCCCGGCTCGGCGACGTGGTCGCCGAGGTGCTCACCGGCCGCACCCACCACCACGTGATGTTCGAGGACCCCGACCCGGCCGCCGTCACCCTCCACGTCCAGGTCGCGGAAGCCGTCCGGGAGCGGGACGCGGCACGCGCCGAGGAGCTCACCCGGGAGATCGCGGCGGGTGCCCTGCGCGAGCTCGATGTCCTCGCGCCATAGTCGCACCCCTTAAGCTGCTCAATGCTGATTAACCAGCCGGTAACCTCAAAAACATCTCAGATCAGCCTGTACGTGACATAGGCCACAGCCAAAACGGCAGCGTAGCCGTGACTATGTGCCCTGGCCTTCATGCCACGGTGACCACCTTCATCACCGGCGTACGGCTGAATACCGCACGACCCCCTCACAAAGGCGACTTCTAGATGAGTGACCGCACCATGCCTGCGGCCGACACCCTGAGCCCCGGTACCCCGGCGGCGACGGGCGCCCCCCACATCGACGCCGGTGACGCCGGTTACAGCAAGGACCTCAAGTCCCGCCACATCAACATGATCGCCATCGGCGGCGCGATCGGCACGGGCCTCTTCCTCGGTGCCGGTGGCCGCCTGGCGGGCGCGGGCCCCTCCCTCGCGATCGCGTACGCCGTCTGCGGCGTCTTCGCGTTCTTCGTCGTCCGGGCCCTCGGTGAGCTGGTGCTCTACCGGCCCTCCTCCGGCGCCTTCGTCTCCTACGCCCGTGAGTTCATGGGCGAGAAGGGCGCCTACACGGCCGGCTGGCTGTACTTCCTCAACTGGTCGACCACGGCCGTCGCCGACATCACCGCGGCCGCGACCTACGCCCACTTCTGGGCCATGTTCAGCGACGTCCCGCAGTGGATCCTCGCCCTGATCGCCCTCGCCGTCGTCCTCACCGCGAACCTGATCTCGGTGAAGTACTTCGGTGAGATGGAGTTCTGGTTCGCGATCATCAAGGTCGCCGCGCTGGTGATCTTCATGTGCGTCGGAATCTTCCTCGTCGTCACCCAGCATGAGGTCGGCGGCCACACCCCGGGCCTGCACACCATCACGGACAACGGCGGCATCTTCCCGATGGGCATGCTGCCGATGCTGATGGTCGTCCAGGGCGTCGTCTTCGCCTACGCCTCCGTCGAGCTGTGCGGCGTCGCCGCCGGTGAGACCAAGAACCCCGAGAAGATCATGCCCAAGGCGATCAACTCGATCATGTGGCGCGTGGGCCTCTTCTACGTCGGTTCGGTCGTCCTGCTCGCGCTGCTGCTGCCGTACACGTCCTTCTCCGGCGACCAGAGCCCGTTCGTCACCGTCTTCGACAAGCTCGGCATCCCGGGCACGGCCGGCATCATGAACCTGGTCGTCCTCACCGCCGCCCTGTCCAGCCTGAACTCCGGTCTGTACTCCACCGGCCGCATCCTGCGCTCGATGGCCATGGCGGGCTCCGCCCCCAAGTTCACCGCCCGCATGAACAAGGGCCAGGTCCCCTACGGCGGCATCCTGCTCACCGCCGCCTTCGGTGTCCTGGGCGTCGGCCTGAACTACGTGATGCCGGGCGAGGCCTTCGAGATCGTGCTGAACCTCGCCTCCATCGGCATCCTCGGCACCTGGGGCATGATCATGCTCTGCTCGCTGCTGTTCTGGTCGCGCTCCAAGGACGGCCGGGTCACGCGCCCGTCCTACCGACTGCCCTGGGCCCCGTACACGCAGATCGTGACGCTGGTCTTCCTCGCCACCGTCCTGTTCCTGATGTGGTACGGCGGAGGCATCGGCCGGACGACCGTGAACCTCGTCCCGGTCATCGCGCTCCTGCTCGTCGGCGGCTGGTTCGCCGTCCGCAAGCGCGTCAAGGTGCTGGCCGCCTCGCAGCCGCAGGACTGACGCCCCGCGTCGAGCCCGGGTGAGCCCCCGTCGGACACGGTCCGGCGGGGGCTCACCGCGTTTGCTCGCGCGGCCCGGCGGTCAGGAGCCACCGGCCGCCGCGGTGATGCCCAGCCGTTGCCGCACGGGGTGCAGACCGTCCGCGACGAGCCCGGGCCTCCTCCAGCCGAACTCCAGGTCACACGGCTTGTCGTCCAGCCGGCGCAAGGCCACGGAAACCGGCTCGCCCTTCAGCCGGACCGCCCCGTACCAGCCTCACCTCGACGGACGACGCGGCGCAGCCGGAGACCGAGACAGCGCCGTCCCGCTCGATGACGGAGGCCTCCCTCGACGCCCTCGGCCTCGTGGACGACCCGCTGTGCGGTTGGTCGTCCTGTCCGGCCGGAATATGCCCCCGGTGTGCCGTCCCGCCCGGAATAGTGGTGCCGGACAACCGTACGACGAAGGGAAGAGCCGCGATGGCGCAGCAGGTCCGAGGGGTCGTCGCCCCGGGGAAGAACGAGCCCGTGCGGGTGGAGACGATCCTCGTTCCCGACCCCGGCCCCGGTGAGGCCGTCGTGAAGGTCCAGGCGTGCGGGGTCTGCCACACCGACCTGCACTACAAGCAGGGCGGCATCAACGACGACTTCCCGTTCCTGCTCGGCCACGAGGCCGCCGGTGTGGTCGAATCGGTCGGTGAGGGCGTCACCGACGTGGCGCCCGGTGACTTCGTGATCCTCAACTGGCGCGCGGTGTGCGGGAAGTGCCGGGCGTGCCGGCGCGGCAGGCCCTGGTACTGCTTCGACACGCACAACGCCCGGCAGAGGATGACGCTCACGGACGGTACGGAGCTGTCGCCGGCCCTCGGTATCGGGGCCTTCGCCGAGAAGACGCTGGTCGCCGCCGGCCAGTGCACCAAGGTCGACCCATCCGTGGCCCCGGCCGTCGCCGGTCTGCTCGGCTGCGGCGTGATGGCCGGCATCGGCGCGGCGATCAATACCGGCCAGGTCGGCCGGGGCGACTCGGTCGCCGTCATCGGCTGCGGCGGCGTCGGTGACGCGGCCATCGTGGGCTCCCGCCTCGCGGGCGCCGCGCGGATCATCGCCGTCGACATCGACGACCGGAAGCTGGACACCGCCCGGTCGATGGGCGCCACCCACACCGTCAACTCCCGTACCACCGACCCCGTCGAGGCCATCCGCGAGCTGACCGACGGGTTCGGCGCCGACGTCGTCATCGAGGCGGTCGGCCGCCCCGAGACCTACCGGCAGGCGTTCTACGCCCGCGACCTCGCCGGCACGGTCGTCCTCGTCGGCGTACCGACGCCCGACATGAAGCTGGAGCTCCCGCTGATCGACGTCTTCGGGCGCGGCGGCGCCCTCAAGTCGTCCTGGTACGGGGACTGCCTGCCCTCCCGCGACTTCCCGATGCTCATCGACCTGCACCAGCAGGGCCGCATCGACCTGGGCGCCTTCGTCACCGAGACGATCGGCCTCGGCGACGTCGAGAAGGCCTTCGCGCGCATGCACGAGGGCGACGTCCTCCGCTCGGTGGTGGTCTTCTGATGACCGCGCGCATCGAGCACCTCGTCACCTCCGGCACCTTCTCGCTGGACGGCGGCACCTGGGACGTCGACAACAACGTGTGGATCGTCGGGGACGGCGCGGAGGCGATCGTCATCGACGCCGCGCACGACGCCGACGCCATCCTGGCCGCCCTCGACGGCCGTACGCTGCGGGCCGTCGTCTGCACCCACGCCCACAACGACCACATCGACGCGGCCCCCGCGCTCGCCGCCGCCACCGGCGCCCGCGTCCTGCTCCACCCCGACGACCTGCCGCTGTGGAAGCGGACGCACCCCGACCACCACCCGGACGGTGAGCTGGCCGACGGCCAGATCCTCACCATCGCGGGCACCGACCTCACCGTCCTGCACACCCCGGGCCACGCGCCCGGCGCGGTCTGCCTGTACGCGCCCGAGCTGGGCACCGTCTTCACCGGCGACACGCTCTTCGCCGGCGGCCCGGGTGCCACCGGACGGTCCTTCTCCCACTTCCCGACGATCATCGACTCGATCCGCGACCGGCTGCTCAGCCTGCCGCCGGACACCGTCGTCCGCACCGGGCACGGCGACACCACCACCATCGGGACCGAGGCCCCGCACCTTCAGGAGTGGATCACGCGGGGCCACTGAGCGTCAGCCGGCTGGTGAACCGCATCGGGGCGCCCGTGAGCGGGTCGGTGAACTCCAGCGCCCGCGCCAGCAGGCGCAGCGGACGCGTGTAGTCCTCCGGCCCGTCCTCCTGGACGACCGGGTACAGCGGGTCGTCCAGGATCGGCACGCCCAGCCGGGCCATGTGGACCCGGAGCTGATGGGTCTGGCCGGTCGCCGGGACCAGCCGGTACCGGCCGAGCCCGGCCCGGTGCTCCAGCAGCTCGACACGGCTCTCGCTGTTCGGCTCGCCCGGCTCCTCACGGGCCGCGAGCACCCCCCGCTCCTTCACGATCCGGCTGCGTACGGTCACGGGAAGCGTCAGCGAGGGGTCGTACGCGGCCACCGCCTCGTACTCCTTGCGCACCCGCCGCTCCCGGAACAGCGTCTGGTAGGCGCCCCGGTCCTCCGGCCGTACGACGAAGAGCACCAGCCCCGCCGTCAGCCGGTCCAGCCGGTGCGCCGGCTGGAGCCCCGGCAGGTCCAGGTCGCGCCGCAGCCGCGCCAGCGCCGTCTCCGTGACGTGCCGCCCGCGCGGCGTCGTCGCCAGGAAGTGCGGCTTGTCGGCGACCACGATCCGCTCGTCGCGGTACACGATCCCCACCTCGAACGGCACCCGCTCCTCCGCCGGGAAGTCCCGGTGGAACCACACGTACCGCCCCGCCGCGTACGGCTCCTCCGCCCCGACCGGCACCCCGTCCGCCCCGACGAACCGCCCCTCGGTGAACATCGCGTCCACCCGGTCGGCTCCGATGGCCGCCGCGTACCGCCCCAGCAGATGGTCCCGAACGGTCGCCCACGCCCCGTCGGGGTCGGCGGGCAGGCGCAGTCGCACCGGATCGACACCGGCGCGCTGGGGCAGCGGGGCGGAAGGGGCTGGCGTACGGCGTCTCACTCACCCACCGTAAGCGGTCCGGTCATCTCGCCCACGCCCGGGCGGACCCTCCGCCCACCACCCGAACCCGGAACGGCCGGTCCGTCCCGCCCGCCGGCTGTCGCCGGTACGAGACCCGCACGCCCTCGCGCATGAGCCAGAACCCGTCGGTGGACCTCATCGGCCCCCCAGGGCGCTGACCGCGGGCAGGGCGGCGGCGATCCGGTCCCAGGCGGCACGGTCGCGTTCGGCGGGGGGCAGCGTCTCGCCCGTGCCGCCGCCCCAACCGGTCGCCACGGCCACCGGGTCCTCGCCGGTCGCGGCGCCCACGGCCAGGGCGGCGGCGCCGAGGGCGACCAGTTCGGCGGTACGGGGGAGGACGACGGGCCGCCCGGAGAGGCGGCGTACGGTCTCGACCCACGTACGCCCCCGGGCGCCGCCTCCGATCAGCCGCAGCGGCACGTCGTCCCGCGTGCCCGGCAGCGCTTCGAGGGCGCGGAGGACGGTGAACGCGGCGCCCTCGTAGGCGGCCCCGAGGAGCTGCTGGGGTGTGGTGGCGTGGCGCAGGCCGGTGAGCAGCCCGGAGGCGCCCGGGAGGTCGGGGGTGCGTTCGCCGTCGAGGTACGGCAGGAGGACGGCCTCGCCGCCGGGCGTGGCGTCCTCGCGGTCGAGGCCCAGCAGCGCGGCCACCTTGTCCACTGCCTGGGTGCAGTTGAGGGTGCAGCCGAGCGGGAGGTAGGTGCCGTCGGTGGCCGCGAAACCGGCGAGGGCGGCCGTGGCGGGCCGGGTGCGGGTGGCCGCGAAGACCGTGCCGGAGGTGCCCAGGGAGACCACCGGGTGGCCCAGCAGGCCCTGCCCGCCCAGCCCGAGGCCGACGGCGGCGGCCATGTTGTCGCCGGTGCCCGCGGCGACGGCGATGCCCTCCGGCAGGCCCAGCTCCTCCGCCGCCGACGCGGTCAGCGAGCCGACGCGGGTGGCGCCGGTCGGGGCGACGGGCGGCAGGAGCGCGGCGTCCAGCCCGAGCAGGTCGAGCAATCCGTGGTCGTACGCGCCGGTCGCGGTGTCGTACCAGCAGGTGCCGGACGCGTCGCCCGGGTCGGTGGCGGCCGTCCCGCTCAGCCGCTCGGTCAGGAAGTCGTGGGGGAGGCGCACGGCGGCCGCGGCTTCGGCGGTGCGCGGCTCGTGCTCGCGCAGCCACTGCCACTTGGCGGCCGTCATCGACGCCACGGGTACGGAACCGGTGCGGGCCAGCCAGCCGTCGGCGCCCAGTCGCGCGGTGAGGGCGGCGGCCTGGGGGGCGGAGCGGGTGTCGTTCCACAGCAGGGCGGGGCGCAGCGGGCGGCCGGTGGCGTCCAGGGCGACCAGGCCGTGCTGCTGGCCGGCGACCGCGATGCCGGTGACCGTGCGGGCGTCGACGCCCTCCAGGGCCTGGGCGACCGCCCCGGCGAGCGCCCGCCACCACTGCTCGGGGTCGCTCTCGCGGGCACCGGCCGCGCCGCTCACCGTGTGCGGGGCCCGGCCCATGGCCAGGACCCGTCCGGAGGCGGCGTCGACGACGAGCGCCTTGGTGGACTGGGTGGAACTGTCCACGCCGATGACGGCCGGGGACGACGACGGCATCGCGTACCTCTCTGGGGGTCTTGGCTCTCGGGGTCTTGGCTCTCGGGGTCTTGGCCGGCGGGCCTCCGTAGCGTATTAGTAATGTGAGAAAACAAATAGACCTGGAGGCCCGGACATGTCGGAACGCTTCATCCCCACTCCCGAGGACAAGTTCACGTTCGGGCTGTGGACCGTGGGCTGGCAGGGCACCGACCCCTTCGGCACCGCGACCCGCCCCGCCCTCGACCCCGTCGAGTCCGTCGAGCGCCTGGCCGCCCTCGGCGCGTACGGCGTGACCTTCCACGACGACGACCTGATCCCCTTCGGGTCCTCCGACGCCGAACGGGAGGCCGTGGTCAAGCGGTTCCGGGCCGCCTTGGACCGCACCGGCATGAAGGTGCCCATGGCCACCACCAACCTCTTCACGCACCCCGTCTTCAAGGACGGCGCCTTCACCGCCAACGATCGCGACGTCCGCCGCTACGCGCTGCGCAAGACGATCCGCAACATCGACCTGGCGGTCGAGCTCGGCGCGGAGGTGTACGTGGCCTGGGGCGGCCGCGAGGGCGCGGAGTCGGGCGCCGCGAAGGACGTCGGAGCGGCCCTGGACCGCATGAAGGAGGCCTTCGACCTGCTCGGCCAGTACGTCGCCGAGCAGGGCTACGACCTGCGCTTCGCCATCGAGCCCAAGCCCAACGAGCCGCGCGGCGACATCCTCCTGCCCACCATCGGCCACGCCCTCGCCTTCATCGAGCGCCTGGAACGCCCGGAACTCGTCGGCGTCAACCCGGAGGTCGGCCACGAGCAGATGGCCGGCCTCAACTTCCCGCACGGCATCGCCCAGGCCCTGTGGGCGGGCAAGCTCTTCCACATCGACCTCAACGGCCAGTCCGGCATCAAGTACGACCAGGACTTCCGCTTCGGCGCGGGTGACCTCCGCCAGGCGTTCTGGCTGGTCGACCTGCTGGAGAGCGCCGGCTACGACGGCCCGCGCCACTTCGACTTCAAGCCCGTCCGCACCGACGGCGCCGAGGGCGTCTGGGAGTCCGCGAAGAACTGCATGCGCAACTACCTGATCCTCAAGGAGCGCGCCGCCGCCTTCCGCGCCGACCCCGAGGTCCGAGCAGCCCTCACGGCCTCCCGCCTCCCCGACCTCGCCCGGCCCACGGCCGAGGACGGCCTCGCCTCCCTGCTCGCGGACCCCTCCGCGTACGAGACCTTCGACCCGGCCGCGGCGGCGGCGCGCTCCATGGCCTTCGAGCGCCTCGACCAGCTCGCCCTCGAACACCTCCTGGCCACCCGCTGACACTGCACGGCGGAGCCGGCCGTTGCGTGGCGGGGCGTGGCCCCTCCGGGCTCACCTCCTCGAGGCCGGCGGCCTTGGGTACGCCGAGTCGGGAACCCTCCCAACGCCGCCAACCTCTGCGGGGGCGACCCTGCACGGCCCCACCCCGGTCGTATGCCGGGTGCGGGCCGGTGGGATTCTCGCCACGTGAGGGGCCGTGCGGGGCGTAGGGGGACGATCGGCGGCGGTATACGGCGACGCCGGGTGGGTGCCCCGCCGACGGCGAGGAGGCGCGAGGGCCTGGCTCGAGCGGGCCCCCGGTCACCGGTCCGCGCGCGCCGCGTACGAGGCCGGGTCGGTGATCACGTCCCGGACCACGCGCGCCGCCGCGCCCCGTGCCGCGTCGCCCGACGAGGACGAGGCCCGCAGCCGCCCGCTGCCCGCCGGCCAGAGCCCCGACACGACCCGGAGGGTCAGCTCACGGTCCGCCGCCGGGCCCAGCCATGGCATCAGCGACCGGTAGATCCCGCCCAGTACCACCGCCTCCGGGTCCAGCAGGTTCACCGCGCCGGACACCACCAGGCCCAGCATCCGGCCGGCCCGCTCCAGGGCGGCCACCGACCGGACGTCACCGGCGCGGGCGCGCCGCTCCAGCTCCACGACGCCGGGCAGGCCGGACGCCTCGTCGAGGCCCGCGCCCCGCAGCAGCGCGGCCTGACCCGCGTACTGCTCCAGGCACCCCCGCGAACCGCACCGGCACTCCGGCCCGTCCACGTCCGCGACCACGTGCCCGATCTCCCCGGCGAACCCGTGCGCCCCGCGCATCAGCTCGCCGCCGACCACGATCGCGCCGCCCACCCCGATCTCGCCCGTCAGGTACAGGAAGCTGCGCACCCGCTCCTGGCCGCCGAACCACAGCTCGGCCAGCGCGGCGGCGTTCGCCTCGTTGTCGGACCCGACCGGCAGTACCCGCCCGCCGGGCAGGAGCCCGCTCAGCGCGCGCCCGAACAGCTCTTCCGCCGCCACCCGGTTCCATCCGAGGTTCGGCGCCTGGCGCACCGTGCCGCCGGACACCAGTCCCGGCAGTGCGAGCCGGGCGCCCGCGGGGCGGAGTTCCTGGTCCTCGGCCGACCGAAGCGCTCCCGCCGCGATCCGCGCGGCCCGCTCCAGCACCTCGCCGGGCGCCGCGCCCCGGTTGTCCACGTGCTCGGTGAGCCGCACCCGATCGGTACCGGCCAGGTCGACCACGCACACGGACACGTAATCGATGTTGACCTCCACGCCCAGCCCGGCCGGACCCGTGCGCGCCACCCGCAGCGCGGTCCCCGGCCGCCCCGCCTGCCCGCTGAACGTCTTGCCCCGCTCGGTGAGGAAACCGCCCGCCAGCAACTGCTCGACCAGCGACGACACCGCCGCCCGCGTCAGCCCCACCCGGGCCGCGACCGCCGCCCGGGTCGCCTCGCCCTCGTCGTGCACGGCCCGCAGCACCAGGCTCAGGTTGTGCCGCCGCACGGTGTCCTTGTCGGCCTTGGGCTCCAGCGGACCAAGAGTGTTCTTCATGGTGCGGCCGAGCCTATGCGAAGCCGGCAACGCGGAAGCGCGGGCCCGGTCTGCCGACCGTACCCGCGCTTCTCTCTGTGTCCGAGGGGGGACTTGAACCCCCACGCCCGATAAAGGGCACTAGCACCTCAAGCTAGCGCGTCTGCCATTCCGCCACCCGGACAAGGTGTCTGTCTCGCGGCCCGTGGCCGTTCCGACGTGGAAAACCATAGCAAACATTGGGAGGGCTCGATCACGCCCCCATGCGCGCCGGGGGAGGGGGCAGGATGGGAGGACCCAGCAGCAGCTACCCGGGAGGAACCAGCGTGAGCGAGTCGAGCACGGCGCGAACCGCAACCGTCACGGGCGAGGACGAGGTCACCGACCTCTGCCGCGACCTCATCCGGATCGACACCAGCAACTACGGCGACCACTCCGGCCCGGGGGAGCGCGCGGCCGCCGAGTACGTCGCCGAGAAGCTCGCCGAGGTCGGCCTCGAACCGAAGATCATCGAGTCCCACAAGGGGCGCGCCTCCACCGTGGCGCGGATCGCGGGCGAGGACCCCTCCCGGCCGGCGCTCCTGATCCACGGGCACACCGACGTCGTCCCGGCCAACGCCGACGACTGGACGCACCACCCGTTCTCCGGCGAGATCGCGGACGGCTGCGTCTGGGGCCGCGGCGCGGTCGACATGAAGGACATGGACGCCATGACCCTCGCGGTCGTACGGGACCGGCTGCGCACCGGCCGCAAGCCCCCGCGCGACATCGTGCTGGCGTTCCTCGCGGACGAGGAGGCGGGCGGTACGTACGGCGCGCGCCACCTCGTCGACAAGCACCCCGACCTCTTCGAGGGCGTCACCGAGGCGATCGGCGAGGTCGGCGGCTTCTCCTTCACCGTCAACGAGAACCTGCGCCTCTACCTGGTGGAGACGGCCCAGAAGGGCATGCACTGGATGCGGCTCACGGTCGACGGCACGGCGGGCCACGGCTCGATGACCAACCGCGACAACGCCATCACCGAGCTGTGCGAGGCCGTGGGGCGGCTCGGCCGGCACACCTGGCCGGTCAGGGTCACCAAGACCGTGCGGTCCTTCCTCGACGAGCTGTCCGACGCGCTCGGCACCCCGCTGGACCCGGAGGACATGGACGCCACGCTCGCCAAGCTGGGCGGCATCGCCAAGATGATCGGCGCCACCCTCCGCAACTCCGCCGCCCCGACCATGCTCGGCGCCGGCTACAAGGTCAACGTCATCCCGGGGCAGGCGACCGCCCACGTGGACGGGCGCTTCCTGCCGGGGTACGAGGAGGAGTTCCTCGCCGATCTCGACCAGCTCCTCGGGCCGCGCGTCCGGCGCGAGGACGTGCACGCCGACAAGGCGCTGGAGACCAGCTTCGACGGGGACCTGGTGGACGCCATGCAGTCCGCGCTCAAGGCGGAGGACCCGATCGCGCGTGCGGTGCCGTACATGCTCTCCGGCGGCACGGACGCCAAGTCCTTCGACGACCTCGGCATCCGCTGCTTCGGCTTCGCGCCGCTGAAGCTCCCGCCGGAGCTGGACTTCGCCGGGATGTTCCACGGCGTGGACGAGCGCGTCCCGGTGGAGGGCCTGAAGTTCGGCGTACGGGTGCTCGACCGCTTCATCGACGCGAGCTGACGCGAGTTGACGCGAGCTGAGGCGGGCTGACGCGGGCCGATTAGCTGGAATAGTCGGCTGAAACGAAACTCCAATAATCGCCCGCGTGTGCACATCTGACCGAAAAGGGTGAACGGAGTCATCGGGTCGTAGCTCGAATACCTCCCTGTCGTTACAGGTGGTGCGGTCCGCGGCTGGGACCGCATTGCCAACAAGGAGGAATAATGATCAAGAAGGTCGCCGCTGTTGCGGCCGCCACCGGTGGACTGGTCCTGGCTGGCGCGGGCATGGCCGTCGCCGATGCGGGTGCGCAGGGTGCCGCCGTGGGCTCCCCCGGTGTCATTTCGGGCAATGTGGTTCAGGTTCCCATCCACGTCCCGATCAACGTCTGCGGCAACACGGTGAACATCATCGGCCTGCTGAACCCGGCCTTCGGGAACGTCTGCGTCAACGACTGACGTTGCGCCTCGACCCCCAGGGGTCCGAGCCCGGCCGGCCCCGGAGCGCGCGCCATGCGCTCCGGGGCCGGTGGACATTCGGCCTCCCGGCGCTGTGCCCGGAGGCATTTCCGGAAGCCTAGAAGGCAGGGAACCAGCTATGCGACAGGTCACGCGAAAGGGCCTGACCATCGTGGCGGCCGCGGGCGGCGTACTCGCCCTCGGTGGCGGATTCGCCCAGGCGCACACGGGCGCCGACGCCCACGGGGCCGCGACCAATTCCCCGGGCGTCGCGTCCGGGAACAACGTCCAGGCGCCGGTCAGTGTGCCGGTGAACGCGTGCGGCAACACCGTGAACGTCGTCGGGGCACTGAACCCGTCGTTCGGGAACAAGTGCGCCAACAAGTCCAACGGCGCCAAGGCGAGCGGGGCGGCCTCGAACTCCCCGGGCGTGGCGTCCGGCAACAACGTCCAGGCGCCGGTGAACGTGCCGGTGAACGCGTGCGGCAACAGCGTCAACGTCGTCGGCGGGCTGAACCCGGCGTTCGGCAACGAGTGCGCCAACGGCCACCCGCACAAGCCCGGCAAGCCCGGACACCCCGGCAACCCCGACGAGCCGGGCAACCCGGGGAACCCGGACGAGCCCGGTAACCCCGGAAACCCGGACGAGCCGGGCAACCCCGGGAACCCGGACGAGCCCGGGAACCCGGATGAGCCCGACGAGCCGGGCAAGCCCGGGAACCCGGACGAGCCCGGTAAGCCCGGCAAGCCCGGTGAGCCCGGCAAGCCGGGGACGCCGGACAGCCCGGACGAGCCCGGTTCGCCGATCGAGCCGAACGAGCCCGGCACGCAGACCGTCACCCCGCCAAAGGCGGAGGACGAGCTCGCGCTGACCGGTGCGGCTCCGCTCGGCATGCTGATCCCGGCGGGCGCGGGCCTGCTGCTCGGAGGCACGGTTCTCTACCGTCGCACCCGGCAGTCCTCGTAGTCCCCGAACCCGCTGACAACGACGGAGCGGGCCCCACGATCGCGGGGCCCGCTCCGTTCCGCGTGCCACCCTCAGCGGGTGACGCGCCTCACCAGGTGGCGCGCACCTGACGGATGATGCGCCGGCGCAGCCGCACACGGCGGCTGCCGTCCCGGTGCAGACTCAGTCGGTCCAACTCCCAGTGTCCGTACTCGGCATGGTCGGTCAGCAGACGGGTCGCCTCCTTGCGGGACACCCCGCGAGGTACGTACACGTCGACAAATTCGTATTCCGGCATCGCATCTATTGTGCGGGCAGCGGCCCGGTACGGATAGCGTCTGCACTATGTCTGATGCTGCGCAGCCCACCGCTGCCGAGGTACGCGCCGCCGCCGAGGCGGTCAAAGCCGCACTGGACCGTCACCTGGAGGCGGTCGAGAACCGCACAGGTGATGACGACCCGGCCGTCTACGCCGCCTTCAACGCCCTCGCCACCGCGGCCGAGGCCTACGACGAGCGGCTCTACGACCGCTACGACGAGGTCACGCCGTTCGAGATCCCCGGCGTGGAGGACTCCCTCCCGCCGTACGAGGGCCCGGAGGAGCCGAACGCGCTCACCGTGCTGATCCGCCGCGACTACGCGGTGGTCGAGCCACAGCGCCTGCTGGCCCAGTCGCAGCGCATCGCGGACCTGGACCGGGAGGACGACGGCGCGGACACCGGCGCGGTGGTGGGGACCAGCGTGCACGCGGCCCTGGGCGTGCTGTTCGGCGAGTTCGAACCGGACGAGATCGCTTCGCGGCACAAGGAGTTCGGCCTGGAGGAGGGCGACTCCACTCTGTGGGTGGCCGCCGCCGACGAGCTCCCGGAACCGGGCGAGTGGCTGAGCACCCCCTTCGACCAGGCCGACCCGGGCCGGGTGATCTGCCGCTTCGACGTGAGCGCGGTCTTCGACGAGGACGAGATCCACGGCGACCCGGAGGACACCCGCCCGGACACCACCTGAGCGGCACCGTACGCGCTCCGGTCCGCCCCCGGCCGGGGCGGCTCGGGCGGACCGCCCCGGGCCCGGAAAGGCTCGGGAGACGGGCCCACTCCGTACGCGTCGCCTGGTCGGCGCCCCCCGGACGCGGCGGCCGTGGCCCCCGGGCGCCCCGGCGGCGGTCAGTCCTCCGCGTCGGTCAGGAGGCCCTCCAGCAGGGCCCGGAGACGGGTGGTGCGGGGATGGGGGAGCTTCTGCGTGACCGCGTGGGGGAGGGCCTGGTCCACACCGTGGACCACCGAGAGGTGCCGCTCGCCGCGGCCGAACGCGGTGTACACCCACGCCCGGTCCAGGGCCCCGGCCGCGTCGCCGGGGAGGACGACGACCGCCGCCGGCCAGCGCATGGCGGCCGCCTGGTGCGCGGTCAGTGCCCAGCCGTGCCGCAGCGCGGCCTCCACCCGGTCCTTCGGTACGACGACCCGCTCGCCCTCGCAGTCCAGGTGCAGGCCGTCGGCGTCCGCCGAGAGCACCGTGCCCGGCACCGTCCGGCCCGGAGCGGGGGCGTAGGCGACGCGGTCGCCCGGGTCGAAGCCGCCGAAACGACCCGGGCCCGGGTTCAGCCGCTGCTTCAGCGCCGCGTTGAGCGCCCGCGTCCCCGCCGAACCGCCATGGCCCACGGTGATCACCTGGGTCTGCTCGGCCGGCACCCCGATCGCCCGGGGCACCGAGTCCGCGACCAACTGCACCGTGCGGTGCACCGCCTCGCCCGCGTCCCGCACCGGGACGATCACGACCTCCTTGCCCGGCACCTCCACCTGGTTCAGCTCGCCGATCCCGATGCCGGAGACCAGCTCCCCGATCGGTCCGGGGTCCGGCGTGCGCGACGCGACCTGGGGGCACACCCGCGCCGCCAGGACGTCCGCGAAGACCCGCCCCGCGCCCGTCGACCACAGCACGCCCGGGTCGCCGCTGAGCACCAGACGGCACCCGTCCGGCAGCGCCTCCACCAGCATCGCGGCCGTCTCGACGTCGAGCTGCGGGGCGTCCAGCACCACCAGGAGGTCCAGCGCGAGCGCCCCGTCCTCGTCCCGTCCCGGTCCGCCCGTGCCCGCCAGCAGACCGGCGACGGTGACCACGTCCACGTCCACGTCCACGCCCGCGTCCGCGTCCGCGTCCACGCCCGCGCCGAGCCGGTGGCGGCCGTTCTCGGTGTACGTGGCGACGACCGCCCGCAGCCCGAGCCCGTGCGCGGCCCGGGCCAGGGCGACCGCCTCGGCCCGCGCCGCCTCGCCGCCCGTGTGCGCGACCAGCCCGTGCTCGGCGACCGCGCGGGTCAGCTCGGTCCGCGGGGCCGCGTCCTGCCAGCGGGCGTCGGGGCCGGTCCGGGCGAGCCGGGCCAGGCCGTCGGCGAGGCTCTCCTCCGCCAGCGCGTATCGGTCGAGGCCGATCAGCACCGGCACCGGCTCGGCGTCGTCGGCCCGCTCCTGCTCCTGCTCCTCGTCACCGGGCTCGTGCTCGTCCAGCCCGTCGTGGAAGACCAGCACCGCGCCCTCGGCGATCGCGTGCCGCACCGCCTCCTCCGGCTCGGGCACCGAACGCTCCGCCAGCGCCGCCCGCACGGCCGCGGCGTCCAGTGCCGTGTGCCCCTGGAGCGCCGCCCGCTGGAGCAGCCAGCCGATCAGGGCGACCGTCCGGCGCTCGTCCCCGGGTCCGCACTCCGGGCCGAGCAGCGCCCGCGCGAAACCGTCGGCCTGCTCGGGGCGCACCCCGGGCACCGACAGGAGCTGCCACGGGTCCTCGCGCAGCACGTCCGCCGCCGTCTCCCCGAGCACGCCGGCCACCCGCACGGCGAGCGATTCGGGCGCACCGCCCTCGCTCAGCACCGCCCGCACGGCCGCGACCGTCTCGGGTGCGGCCGCCCGCGCGGGCGGGACGGGCTCGGCGGCCACCGCCGGCCGCGCCGGTGCGACGGGCTCGGGAGCGGGCCGGCGCGGCGCGGGCGCGGGGGAGTCGAAGAACGCCGTGCCGGACGCCTTGCCGCTCTCCACCGCCCGTACCGCCGCCAGCAGGTCGGCGGCCTTGCCGCTGAGCTTGGCGCCCGCCTCGATGGGGCCGCCCTTCTCCGCCTTGCGCTGCTCGATCCGCGCCCGCAGCTCCCGCTGCGCCGCCAGCTCCGCCGCCGCCTCGGACGGCCCATCGTCGTCGGCGCCCTCCGGCGTCGCGGCCACCGCGTCCGTGCCCTCATCGGCCGGGGCCTCCGCCTCCTCGGGCGCCGGGACGGCAGCGGGACCGTCCGGCTCCGCACCCTCCGGGGCGGCGGGTCCGGCGGCGGATGCGGCGTCGTCCTGGTCGTCGGCCGAGGGGCCGGGGGTTGCCCCCCGGGGAAGCGCGGTCACAGCGTGCTCCAGTCCTGATCGGGATAGCGGTGCACGGGCGCCGACACATCGTCGAGCGCCCGGCGGATCTCGTCAGGAAGACTAAGGGTCTCCACTGACAACGCCGCCGCGAGCTGCTGCGCGTTGCGCGCGCCGACCACCGGCGCGACCACGCCCGGCCGGTCCCGCACCCACGCCAGCGCCACCTGGAGCGGCGTGGCGGCCAGCCCGTCCGCCGCCGTGATCACCGCGTCGACGATCCGGGTCGCCGCCTCGTCCAGGTACGGCTCCACGAACGGCGCCAGCCGGTCGGACGCGCCCCGCGAGTCGGACGGCGTGGCGTGCCGGTACTTGCCCGTCAGCACCCCTCGGCCCAGTGGCGAGGAGGGCAGCAGCCCGACGCCCAGGTCCAGCGCGGCGGGCAGCACCTCCCGCTCCACGCCGCGCTGGAGCAGCGAGTACTCCATCTGCGTGCTGGCCAGCCGCGCCCGCACCCCTCCGGGTGCGAGCTGCCACGTCGCGGCCTTCGCCAACTGCCAGCCGCAGAAGTTCGACACGCCCACGTACCGCGCCCGGCCGCTGCTGACCGCGATGTCCAGGGCCTGGAGCGTCTCCTCCAGTGGCGTCTCCGGATCGAAGGCGTGCACCTGCCACAGGTCCACGTAGTCCGTGCCGAGCCGCGCCAGCGACGCGTCCAGCGACGCCAGCAGGTGTCCGCGCGACCCGTCGAACCGCCGGTCCGGGTCCGGGACGCTGCCGGCCTTCGTCGCGATGACCAGGTCGCGTCGCGGGACCAGCCGCTCCACGAGCTGCCCGAGCAGGTACTCGGCCTCGCCGCCGCCGTACACGTCCGCCGTGTCCACCAGCGTCCCGCCCGCCTCCCAGAACGCCTTGAGCTGGTCCGCCGCGTCGTGCTCGCCGGTGTCCCGCCCCCAGGTGAGGGTGCCGAGGCCGATCCGGGACACACGCAGGCCGGTACGGCCGAGATGCCTCTGCTCCATGGCCGCGAGATTACTGGCCAGAGGCCCACGCGCAGAGAGCCTGTGGACAACCTCGTGCACGTGCGGGCCCTGACGGGACCGGGGCATGCGCGCTAGAGTCCGGACGCAGATCGTTACTGATCAGTAAATGAGTCGACGAGTAAGGGGACCGGCTATGCGGCTCGGCATCAACCTCGGCTACTGGGGCGCGGGCATGGACGGCGACAACCTCGCCGTCGCCCAGGAGGCGGACCGCCTCGGCTACGACGTCTGCTGGGCCGCCGAGGCGTACGGCTCCGACGCCCCCACCGTCCTCGCCTGGGTCGCCGCCCAGACCGAGAACATCGACGTCGGCTCCGCCATCATGCAGATCCCGGCCCGCCAGCCCGCCATGACGGCGATGACGGCGGCCACCCTCGACTCGCTCTCCGGTGGCCGCTTCCGCCTCGGCCTCGGCGTCTCGGGCCCGCAGGTCTCCGAGGGCTGGTACGGCGTCAAGTTCGACAAGCCGCTCTCCCGCACCCGCGAGTACGTCGAGATCGTGCGCAAGGCCATGGCCCGCGAGCGCCTGACCCACGAGGGCGAGCACTGGACCCTCCCGCTCCCCGGCGGCCCCGGCAAGCCGATCAAGCTGACCGTCCACCCGCAGCGCGAGCACATCCCGCTCTACATCGCGGCGATCGGCCCCAAGAACCTGGAGCAGACCGGCGAGATCGCCGACGGCGCCCTGCTGATCTTCCCGTCCGCCGAGCACCTGGAGGAGACCGCGATCCGGCACCTCCGCGCGGGCCGCGAGAAGGCCGGCCTGACCATGGAGGGCTTCGACGTCTGCCCGACCCTCCCGCTCGCCATCGGCGACGACATCAACGGGCTCGCCGACATGTTCCGTCCGTACACCGCGCTGTACGTCGGCGGCATGGGCAGCCGCAAGCAGAACTTCTACAACCAGCTCGCCCAGCGCATGGGGTACGAGAAGGAAGCCGCCGAGATCCAGGAGAAGTACCTCTCCGGCGACAAGACCGGCGCGGCCGCCGCCGTCCCGCACAAGCTGATCGACCAGACGACGCTGCTCGGTTCCGTGGAACGGATCGCCGACCGGATGCGGGCCTACGCGGCGGCCGGCGTCACCACCCTCACGCTCGCCCCGGCCGGCTTCACGCTGGACGAGCGGATCGCGGCGCTGCGGGCGGGCACCGAGGCCCTGGAGCGGGCCAACCTGGTCGACTAGGGGGCAAGCCTGCGGCCGTGGTGGGGGCTCGGGGTCATCCCCGCCACGGCCGTCACGCTGCACAACGCTCCACGCCCCTCCCCGGTTACTGCCCAACCGCCCCCGGGCGCGCGGAAACCGCTGTTCCCCTCCCCGTGCTCCCGGCGCTCCCCCGTCCGGCGGAGTCCGGCGGCCGAGCTGTTGCCACCCCACCCGCGCGGCATTTGACTCGTTCTTTGCGGATGTGCGCACAGACGCGCGTATGGAGGTGGCATTGATGCTGTCGGCCCGGAACCTGTTCCAGGAGATCATCGACGACGATGACTCCTACCAGTTGTTCTGTTCCATCGCGGCGAGCGGGGAGGCCCAGGGAGGCTGGGAGAACGCCCGTATCGCCGCTCTCCTCCCGGAGAGCATGCGGGAGCTCGCCCCCAAGGTCACCCGGCACGGTGCCGACGAGGACAAGCACGGCCGGATCTTCAACGCCCTGCTCAAGAAGCGCGGCCTGGAACCGGTCCCCGTCCCGCCCGAGACCGACTACACGATGCTGCTGGAACAGCGCGGCATCGGCCTGACCCACGACAAACTGCGCCGGGACGAGCGGCTCACCGAGGAGGACGTCCTCGTCTACCTCTCGCACAGCCGGGTCACCGAACAGCGCGCCGCCGACCAGATGGACATGCTGGTCAAGTACTTCGGCGACCACCCCGAGGTCGGCAAGGCCATCCGGATGATCTGCAACGACGAGGACAACCACCTCGCGTACTGCCACGAGGAGCTGCTGGGCCTCGCGTACGCCGGGCACGGCCGCGCCATCCAGCGCACCCTGCGCGAGTGCGCCCTCGCCGAGATCGCCGTCTACCGCGACGTCAGCCTCGCCGTCATGGACCACATGGGCCGCATCCTGAAGTGGCCGTACGCCAAGCGGACCGCCCTGGCGATCGGCATCCGCGGGATGTACGCGTACGAAAGGGCCGGCGGGTGGCGGCGCATGGTGTCCCTCACCATGCCGGAGCGGCGCAACGCCCTGGGCGGACCGGCCGAGCCCGCCCCGGCGTTCTGAACGGCCTCGGTCACCTACAGCCAGCCCCGGCGCTTGAACAGCCGGTACAGGCCGATGACCGCCACGGCCATCAGGACGATCACGGCCGGGTAGCCCCACACCTGGTGGAGCTCCCACATGTGGTCGAAGTTCATGCCGTACACGCCCGCGACCATCGTCGGCACCGCGGCCATCGCCGCCCACGCCGAGATTTTCCGCATGTCGTCGTTCTGCCGCACCCCCATCTGGGCGAGATGGGCCGACAGGATGTCGGAAAGCAGCCGGTCCAGCCCTTCCACCTGCTCCGTGGCACGGGTCAGATGGTCGCTGACGTCCCGGAAGAAGGGCTGGGCGTGCTCGTTGACGAACGGGACCCCGGCGCCCGCGAGCCGGGACATCGGCGCGGCCAGCGGACCGGTCGCCCGGCGGAACTCCAGCACCTGGCGCTTGAACATGTAGATCCGTGACGCGATCGGGGGTC
The DNA here is from genome assembly GCF_055570965.1 of Streptomyces sp. NPDC031064. NCBI lineage: Bacteria > Bacillati > Actinomycetota > Actinomycetes > Kitasatosporales > Streptomycetaceae > Streptomyces > Streptomyces sp. NPDC031064. The sequence continues at coordinate 308,719 of NZ_JBVIGF010000007.1, read as the reverse complement.
CGGGGGTCGCCCCCCGGAAAAGCACCGTCTTGGCGTCGCCGCCCGTCGGCTGGAAGACCTCCGTCTCCATCTCCTCCAGGTCCACCTGGAGCTCGCCCGCCACCTCGATGTAGTGGTCCACGACGGCGTCGCTGATCGCGTACAGCACCGACGTCGGCCCGTGCCTGAGCACCTCCGGCTCGGCCTCCAGCCGCTTGCGCACGGCCGCCAGCGGAGCGCCCTCGCCGTGCCGGACGGTCACCACGAAGGAGTCGCCCATGAACACCATCAGCTCGCCGGTGGTGACGGTGTCGCTCTCCGGCTCGTACAGGACCGGCTTGAGGACCATGAAGAGCGAGTCGTCGTAGACCTCCAGCTTCGGCCGCTGGTGCGCCTTGAGGGCGTCCTCCACGGCGAGCGGGTGCAGCCCGAACTCTTCCGACACATGGGCGAACTCGTCCTCCGTGGGCTCGTGCAGCCCGATCCACAGGAACGCGTCACCGCCCCACTCCCGTGCCTGGTCCAGGGCGTCGGAGAAGTCGGAAGGGCCCTCACTGCGGTGCCCGTCCCGGTAAATGGCGCAGTCGACGATCACGGCGCGTATTCTTCCCCCGCCCCGGGCACCTCGCACCCATGGAGCCGCCTAGGCTGGCAGGCATGGCCACGTTGATCCTCGTACGGCACGGACGCTCGACCGCCAACACCGCCGGCGTACTCGCGGGCTGGACGCCCGGCGTCGCCCTCGACGAGCGCGGTGCCGCGCAGGCCGCCGCGCTGCCCGGCCGGCTGGCCGGAGTGCCGCTCGCGGCCGTCGTCACCAGCCCGCTCCAGCGGTGCCTGGAGACCCTCCAGCCGCTCCTGGACGCCCGCCCCGGCCTGCCGCTCCACTCCGACGAGCGGATCGGCGAGTGCCGCTACGGCGACTGGTCCGGGCGCAAGCTCGCCGAGCTCGCCGACGAGCCGCTGATGGAGGTCGTCCAGCGGCACGCGTCCAACGCCGCCTTCCCCGGCGGCGAGTCGATGCGCGCCATGCAGGCGCGTGCCGTCGAGGCCGTACGCGAGTGGAACGCGCGCGTGGAGGCGGAAAACGGGGAGGACGCGGTCTATCTGATGTGTTCGCACGGCGACATCATCAAGTCCCTCGTGGCCGACGCCCTCGGCATGCATCTCGATCTGTTCCAGCGGATCCATGTGGATCCTTGTTCCGTGACGGCGATCCGTTACACCCGACTCAGGCCGTCTCTTCTCCGGCTCGGCGACACCGGCGACTTCGGCGGGCTGCTCCCGCGTGAGGAGCCCGGCGGCGAGGCCGCGGAGGTGGGCGGCGGCGCGGGAGCACCGTGATCGATTCGCACAGTAGGGTGGACGGGCCGCAGCGCCGTCCGAACTGAAGCAAGGGAGAGGGAACGTGTCCCGTCAGGTATTCCTCTATGACCCACCGGAGCGCTTCGTGGCCGGCACGGTCGGGCTGCCTGGCCGCCGTACGTTCTTCCTCCAGGCCTCCGCCGGAGGCCGGGTCACCAGCGTCGCCCTGGAGAAGACCCAGGTGGCCGCGCTCGCCGAGCGGATCGACGAACTGCTCGACGAGGTGGTGCGGCGCACCGGCGGCAATGCCCCGGTGCCGGCCGTCGCGCCCTCCGACGTCACCGACACCGCGCCCCTGGACTCGCCCGTCGAGGAGGAGTTCCGGGTCGGCACGATGGCGCTGGCCTGGGACGGCGAGGAACAGCGCATGATCGTCGAGGCGCAGGCGCTCGTCGAGCTGGACGTGGAGTCCGAGGAGGACCTCGCGGAGGCCGAGGAGCGGCTGCTCCAGGACGAGGAGAACGGCCCGCCGATGCTGCGGGTCCGGCTCACCGGGGCGCAGGCGAGGGCCTTCGCCAAGCGCGCCCTCGACGTGGTGAACGCGGGGCGGCCGCCGTGCCCGCTGTGCAGCCTGCCGCTCGACCCGGAAGGACACGTATGTCCGCGCCAGAACGGATACCGCCGCGGGGCGTGACCGCGGCCGATCCGCTCGACCTGCTCGCCAAGGGTGAACTGACGGTACGCGGCCAGGTCCGCGAGGCGTCCAACGCGGTGCTGTTCTGTTCCGTCGCGTACGAAGGTCAGGAAGCCGACTGCGTCTACAAGCCCGTCGCGGGGGAGCGCCCCCTGTGGGACTTCCCCGACGGGACGCTGGCACAGCGCGAGGTCGCCGCGTACGAGGTGTCCGAGGCGACCGGCTGGGGCCTGGTCCCGCCGACCGTGCTCCGGGACGGCCCCTTCGGCCTCGGGATGGTCCAGTTGTGGATGGAGGGCGACCCGTCGGTCCCGCTGCTGGCGCTCGTGGACGACGAGGAACCGGGCGACGGCTGGAAGGCGGTCGGGTTCGCGCAGGTCGCCGAGGACCGCACCGCCCTGCTGGTGCACGCCGACGACGTACGGCTGCGGCGGCTCGCCGTGCTCGACGCGGTGATCAACAACGGTGACCGCAAGGGCGGCCACCTGCTGGCCGCGCCCGACGGACGGCTGTACGCCATCGACCACGGCGTCACCTTCAACGTGGACGACAAGCTGCGCACCCTCCTGTGGGGCTGGGCGGGCGAACCGCTCCCCGAGGAGGCCCTGGACGTCCTGGCCCGCCTGGACGCCTCCCTGGCCCCCGGCGCGCCCCTCGCCACCCGCCTGGCCGAGCTGATCACCCCCGCCGAGGTCGCGGCCGTACGCTCCCGGGTCGCCGCCCTCCGAGCCTCGGGCCGCCACCCGGAACCCTCCGGCCAGTGGCCCGCGATCCCCTGGCCCCCGGTCTGACGGAGCCCCGCACAGGTCGGCGGCCGAACCGGCCCCGCACAGGTCGCCGGCCTGACCGGTCTCGCCCATGCAGCCGGTCCGACGGGCCCCGCACACGTCGCCGGTCTGACCAGGCATCCGCGCATCCGGGCCCCGGCCCGGGACCCCGCACACGTCGGCGGCTCGCGCAAGAGGGCCTATTCGGTCATGATCCCGTATCCGGTTCGTATCCGGAACACCCGTCCGGTTACGCTCGTGGCATGCATGCCTGGCCCGCTTCTGAGGTCCCCGCCCTGCCCGGCAAGGGCCGCGACCTCCGGATCCACGACACCGCGACCGGTGGACGAGTGACCCTCGCCCCCGGCCCCGTCGCCCGTATCTACGTCTGCGGCATCACGCCGTACGACGCGACCCACATCGGTCACGCGGCGACCTACAACGCGTTCGACCTCGTTCAGCGCGTGTGGCTCGACACCAAGCGGCAGGTCCACTACGTCCAGAACGTCACCGACGTGGACGATCCGCTCCTGGAGCGGGCCGTGCGCGACGACATCGACTGGGTCGCCCTCGCCGAGAAGGAGACGGCCCTCTTCCGCGAGGACATGACCGCCCTGCGGATGCTCCCGCCGCAGCACTACATCGGCGCCGTCGAGTCGATACCCGGCATCGTGCCGCTCGTCGAGCGTCTCCGGGACGCGGGCGCCGCGTACGAACTCGAAGGCGACATCTACTTCTCCGTCGAGGCCGACCCGCACTTCGGCGAGGTCTCCCACTACGACGCCGAACTCATGCGGGCCCTGTCCGCCGAACGCGGCGGCGACCCGGACCGCCCCGGCAAGAAGAACCCGCTCGACCCCATGCTGTGGATGGCCGCCCGCGAGGGCGAGCCGAGCTGGGACGGCGGCAGCCTCGGCCCCGGCCGGCCCGGCTGGCACATCGAGTGCGTGGCCATCGCCCTGGACCACCTCGGCATGGGCTTCGACGTCCAGGGCGGCGGCTCCGACCTGGTCTTCCCGCACCACGAGATGGGTGCCTCGCACGCCCAGGCGCTGACCGGCGAGTACCCGTTCGCCAAGGCGTACGTGCACGCCGGGATGGTCGCCCTGCACGGCGAGAAGATGTCCAAGTCCAAGGGCAACCTCGTCTTCGTCTCCACGCTGCGCCGCCAGGGCGTCGACCCGGCCGCCATCCGCCTCGCCCTGCTGTCCCACCACTACCGCGCCGACTGGGAGTGGACCGACCAGGTCCTCCAGGACGCCGAGGCGCGCCTCGGCCGCTGGCGCGCCGCGGTCTCCCGCCCCGACGGGCCGTCCGCCGACGCGCTCGTCGAGGAGGTGCGCGAGGCCCTGGCCGACGACCTGGACGCCCCGGCCGCCCTCGCGGCCGTGGACCGCTGGGTCGCCCGCCAGGACGCCGAGGGCGGCACGGACGAGGGCGCGCCGGGCCTCGTCTCCCGGACCGCCGACGCCCTCCTGGGAGTGGCGCTGTAGCCCACGGCACACAGCAGCGGGGGGGGGGGGGGGGGAGGGGGGGGGGGGGGGGGGTGGGTGGTGGGTGGGGGGTGGGGGGGGGGGGGGGGGGGGGGGGAGCGGGGAGGGGGGGGGGGGGGGAGCCCTGAAGGCACTATGGGGGGGGGAGGG
>NZ_JBVIGF010000007.1:288720-304321 GCF_055570965.1 Streptomyces sp. NPDC031064 | reverse complement strand
CCCTCCCCCCCCCCCCCCGCGGCTCCCCCCCCCCCCCCCCCCCCCCCACCCCCCCCGCCCCCCCCCCCCCCCCCCCCCCCCCCCCCGCTGCTGTGTGCCGTCAGTCCTCGGACGAATCCGGGGACCCGGAACCCGGGGAATCGGTGTCCGGGGAATCGGTGTCCGGGGAGTCCGGCTCCGAGGAGCCCGGCGGCTCCGGCGGCTCCTGGGAACCACCGTCATCCGCCTTCGGCGGCTTCGGCGGGCGCGTCCGGCCGCTCGACGTGTCGCGCAGGTAGGAGCTGTCGCCGAGCTCCGTCGCGTGCCCCTGCCCGCCCGGCCCGCCGTCCCGCCGCCGCAGGTACCGCTCGAACTCGCGGGCGATCGCCTCGCCCGACGCCTCCGGCAGCTCCGCGGTGTCCCGGGCCTCCTCCAGCGTCTGCACGTACTCCGCGACCTCGCTGTCCTCCGAGGCCAACTGGTCCACGCCGACCTGCCAGGCCCGCGCGTCCTCGGCCAGCTCACCCAGCGGGATGCGCAGGTCGATCAGGTCCTCCAGCCGGTTGAGCAGCGCCAGCGTCGCCTTGGGGTTCGGCGGCTGCGACACGTAGTGCGGTACCGCCGCCCACAGGCTCACCGCCGGCACGCCCGCGTGCGTGCAGGCCTCCTGAAGGATGCCGACGATGCCCGTCGGCCCTTCGTACCGGGTCTCCTCCAGGTCCATGGTGCGCGCCAGGTCCGGGTCCGACGTGACGCCGCTGACCGGCACCGGTCGGGTGTGCGGGGTGTCACCGAGCAGAGCGCCCAGGATCACCACCATCTCCACGCCCAACTCATGGGCGAAGCCGAGCAGCTCGTTGCAGAACGAGCGCCAGCGCATCGACGGCTCGATGCCGCGGACCAGCACGAGATCGCGCGGCTTGTCGCCGCCCACCCGGACCACCGACAGCCTGGTGGTGGGCCAGGTGATCTTCCGTACCCCGCCGTCCATGTACACCGTGGGCCGGTTGACCTGGAAGTCGTAGTAGTCCTCGGCGTCGAGCGCCGCGAACACCTCGCCCTTCCACTCCCGTTCCAGGTGCGCGACCGCGGTGGAGGCGGCGTCGCCGGCGTCGTTCCAGCCCTCGAACGCGGCCACCATGACCGGGTCGATCAGCTCGGGAACCCCCTCGAGCTCGATCACCCAGGCCTCCTTCCGAAGTTCCGTGCGTACGGACCAACCTTACGGCTTTCCGGGGCCCCGCCCGCAGCCCCCGTACACGTCCGAGTGCTGTACCGACCGGGAGCCACTACCCATGCCGACCGGCGTGAACACGACCGGAAACCGGCCGATTCATCCGAGCGCCGCCCGCTACGGCGCGCTCCGCAGCCACCGCTCGACGCCCGCCACATGCACCGTCGCCCAGGAGCGGGCCGCCTCCGCGTCGCGGTCGCGGAGCGCCGCCAGGATGGCACGGTGTTCGTCGAGCGCGTGGCCGACCGCGCCCTCCTTGGCGAGACCCCGCCAGATCCGGACCCGGGTCGCCGGGCCGGACAGGCCGTCCAGCAGCGAAACGAGCACCGTGTTCCCGGCGGCCCGGACGACGCGCCGGTGGAACTCCAGGTCGGCGGCGGCCAGTTCCTCCACCGACGCCTCGTCACCGGCAGCGCCCAGCGCGTCCAGCTCGTCCAGCCGGCCGGCCAGCTCGTCGAGCGCGGCCTCGCTGATCCGGCTCGCGGCCAGCCCGGTCGCGGCGGGCTCCAGCAGGCGGCGTACGGCGAGGAACTCCAGCGCCGTGTCGTCGCGGTGGAAGTCCACCACGAAGCCGAGCGCCTCCAGCAGCAGTTGCGGGTCGAGGCTGGTGACGTACGTGCCGTCCCCCTGACGGACGTCGAGGATGCGGATCAGCGACAGGGCGCGCACCGCCTCACGCAGGGAGTTGCGCGACAGGCCCAGCCCGGCGGCCAGTTCGCTCTCCTTGGGGAGCCGGTCGCCGGGGCGCAGCGTGCCCGAGACGATCATCGACTTGATCTTCTCGATCGCCTCGTCGGTCACGGCCATGGCGTCCCCCGGTGTCCACACATCCGATGTCTGAGCGTACAGCGAGGGCGGCCCGGGAAGGGCCGCCCTCGTCGAACCGCGGTCGAGCCTCTCGGACCGCTCCTGGCCGTCAGGCCTTCTTGCCGAGCATGTCCTCGACCTTGGCGCGGATCTCGTCCGTCGCCAGACCCCGGATCGTCAGGGTCGTGCGGCGGCGCAGCACGTCGTCCGCCGTCTCGGCCCACTCGTGGTCCCGGGCGTAGGCGACCTGCGCCCAGATCTCCGGCGCGTCCGGGTGGATGCGCTCGGCCAGCTCCGGGTTGTCGTTGGCCAGGCGCGCGATGTCGAAGGAGAGCGAGCCGTAGTGCGTGGCCAGGTGGCGGGCGGTGTCGGCGGCCATGCGCGGGCCGGGCGTACCGCCGTCGACGAGCAGCCGGTGGGCGACCGCGTTCGGGTTGGCTATGCCGGGCAGCGGGAGCTTCTTCGGCAGGGCCGAGATCGGCTCCATGTCCTCGCCGAGCGGGCCGCCGGGCAGCGACGCCAGCTTGTTCATCACCGTACGGCCGATGTGGCGGAAGGTCGTCCACTTGCCGCCGGCCACCGACAGCATGCCGCCGCGGCCCTCGGTGACGACCGTCTCGCGCTTGGCCTTGGAAGTGTCGCCGGGCCCGCCCGGCAGCACCCGCAGACCCGCGAAGGAGTACGTGATCAGGTCCCGGGAGAGCTGCTGGTCGCGGATGGAGAACGCGGCCTCGTCCAGGATCTGGGTGATGTCCTTCTCGTTGACCGCGACCTCGCCGGGGTCGCCCTCGTACTCCTCGTCGGTCGTACCGAGCAGCAGCATGTCCTCCCAGGGGAGGGCGAAGGTGATGCGGTACTTGTCGATCGGGGTGGCGAGCGCGGCCTTCCAGGGGGAGGTGCGCTTCAGGACGAGGTGCGCGCCCTTGGAGAGGCGGATGGAGGGGGCCGCGTTCGGGTCCTCCATCCGGCGCAGGTGGTCGACCCAGGGGCCGGTGGCGTTGAGCACCAGGCGGGCGTCGACGCCGAACTCGTCACCGCTGGTGCGGTCCCGGAGGTCCGCGCCGGTGACCCGGCCCTTGGTGAAGCGCAGTCCGGTGACCTCGGCGTGGTTGAGGACGGTGGCGCCGGCGTCGACGGCGGCGCGGACCGTCATCAGGGCCATGCGCGCGTCGTTCATCTGGTCGTCGCCGTACACGGCCACGGCCTTGAGGTTCTCGGTGCGCAGCTCCGGCACGTCCTGGGCGGCCTTGGCGGGGCTCAGCAGGTGGCCGACGCCGTCGCCGAAGGCGGAGAGCGCCGAGTACGCGAAGACGCCCGCGCCGAGCTTGGCGGCGCCGTGCGGGCCGCCCTTGTAGACCGGCAGGTAGAAGGTGAGCGGGTTCGCCAGGTGCGGGGCGACCTGGCGGGAGACCGCACGGCGCTCGAAGTGGTTCTCCGCGACCAGCTTCACCGCACCGGTCTGGAGGTAGCGCAGACCGCCGTGGAGCAGCTTGGAGGAGGCGGAGGAGGTGGCGCCGGCGAAGTCACCGGCGTCCACCAGGGCCACCCGCAGCCCGGACTGCGCGGCGTGCCAGGCCGTGGAGATGCCCAGGATGCCGCCGCCGATCACCAGGAGGTCGTAGGTGGCCTTGGAGAGCTGCTCCCGCGTCTGGGCACGGCTCGGCAGGGAACCGGCAGCCGGGTGCGTCCCGAGGGCGGGGACGCTCTGCAGGGTGGTCATGTCGATTTACTCCTCGTCCTCGATCCAGCCCATGGTCCGCTCGACGGCCTTGAGCCAGTTCTTGTACTCGCTGTCACGCTTGTCAGCGTCCATGCGGGGGGTCCACTCGGCGGCCCTGCGCCAGTTGGCGCGCAGCGCGTCGGTGTCGGGCCAGAAGCCGACGGCCAGGCCGGCGGCGTAGGCGGCGCCGAGGCAGGTGGTCTCGGCGACCATCGGGCGCACCACGGGGGCGTCCAGGAAGTCCGAGAGGGTCTGCATCAGCAGGTTGTTGGAGGTCATGCCGCCGTCGACCTTGAGCGCGGCCAGTTCGACGCCGGAGTCCTTCGTCATGGCGTCGGTGATCTCGCGGGTCTGCCAGGCGGTGGCCTCGAGCACGGCGCGCGCGATGTGCGCCTTGGTGACGTACCGGGTGAGGCCGGCGATCACACCGCGGGCGTCGGAGCGCCAGTACGGGGCGAAGAGGCCGGAGAAGGCCGGTACGAAGTACGCGCCGCCGTTGTCCTCGACCGAGGACGCGAGGGTCTCGATCTCGGCGGCGGAGTTGATCAGGCCCATCTGGTCGCGCATCCACTGCACCAGCGAGCCGGTGACGGCGATGGAGCCCTCCAGGGCGTACACCGGGGCCTGGTCGCCGATCTTGTAGCCGACGGTGGTGATCAGACCCGAGTACGAGTTGATGATCTTCTCGCCGGTGTTCAGCAGCAGGAAGGTGCCGGTGCCGTACGTCGACTTGGCCTCGCCCTCGGCGAAGCAGGTCTGGCCGAACAGGGCCGCCTGCTGGTCGCCGAGCGCGGAGGCGACCGGGACGCCGTCCAGGACGCCGCCCTTGACGTGGCCGTACACCTCGGCGGAGGAACGGATCTCCGGCAGCACGGCCGCCGGGACGTCCATGGACTCGAGGATCTTCTGGTCCCACTCCATGGTGTGCAGGTTCATCAGCATGGTGCGGGAGGCGTTGGTGACGTCGGTGACGTGGTGACCGCCCTCGACGCCGCCCGTCAGGTTCCAGATGACCCAGGAGTCCATGGTGCCGAAGAGGATCTCGCCGCGCTCGGCGCGCTCGCGCAGGCCCTCGACGTTGTCGAGCATCCAGCGGATCTTCGGGCCGGCGAAGTACGACGCGAGCGGCAGGCCGGTCTCGCGGCGGAAGCGGTCCTGGCCGACGTTGCGGCCGAGCTCCTTGCAGAGCGCGTCGGTGCGGGTGTCCTGCCAGACGATGGCGTTGTGGACGGGCTCACCGGTGTTCTTGTCCCACAGCAGCGTGGTCTCGCGCTGATTGGTGATGCCGATGGCCTTGACGTCGGCGGCGGTGATGCCCGCCTTGTCGATGGCGCCGGCGACGACTTCCTGGACGTTGGCCCAGATCTCGGCGGCGTCGTGCTCCACCCAGCCCGGCTTGGGGAAGATCTGCTCGTGCTCCTTCTGGTCGACGGAGACGATGCGTCCGTCGCGGTCGAAGACGATGCAGCGGCTGGAGGTGGTGCCCTGGTCGATGGCGGCGATGAAGGGGCCGGTGGTGTGTGCGTCGGTCACGGTTGCTCCCGTAAGTCGGTAAGAAGGACGGCTCAGGCGAACGCGATGTTGTAGATACCCGCGGCGAGGGCTCCGCCGATCAGCGGGCCGGCGACGGGAATCCAGGCGTAGCCCCAGTCGGAGCCGCCCTTGTTCGGCAGCGGGAGCAGGGCGTGCACGATGCGCGGGCCGAGGTCACGGGCCGGGTTGATGGCGTACCCGGTCGGGCCACCGAGCGAGAGGCCGATGCCGACCACGACGAGGGCGACCATCAGTCCGCCGAGGACACCGAGGCCCTTGCCGCTGTCGTTGAGGCCCTGGGTGAGGACCGCGAGGACGAGCACCAGGGTGCCGATGATCTCGGTGGCGAGGTTCTGCCAGACGTTACGGATCTCGGGGCCGGTCGAGAAGACGCCGAGGACGGGGCCGGCGTGGCTCTTGGCCTCGTCGTGGGGGCCCTCGATGGCCTTCTCGGCCGGGTCGCCCACGATCTCGCGGTCGGTCAGGTGCGCGTGGAACTGGCCGTAGTAGGCGATCCAGACCAGCGCCGCACCGATCATGGCGCCGAGGAGCTGGCCCGCGAAGTAGACGGGGACGTTCTTCCAGTCCCCGTCCTTGATCGCGATGCCGACCGTGACGGCGGGGTTCAGGTGCGCGCCGGACAGCGATCCCGTCATGTAGACGGCGGTCAGGACCGCGAAGCCCCACCCGAAGGTGATGGCCAGCCAGCCGGCGTTCTGCGCCTTCGAGCGCTTGAGTACGACGGCGGCGACCACGCCACCGCCGAGCAGGATGAGTACGGCGGTACCAATGATCTCGCCGATGAAGATGTCGGAGCTGGACACCCGCGACTCCTTTGTCCTTCGTCCAGGGGAAGGCGAACCCCGGGTCCCTCCGGTGGTCCGTGCCCTCGGTGAGGGCGATAACCGGCCTCCTGGCGTTGCCACACTCTAGCGTGTATTGCCGGTAGGTGTTCGACAATGCCGACCGATGAACGGCAGTTTTGCCCCCTCGTAAACGCGGCGTCAAGAGTTCTGTTGGCCGAAATGCGTTCGTTACCGATGATGCGCCGGAGGCGTCAGAAGCGCCCGGCGCCCAGGTCCCGGGAGACCGCGCGGGCACAGTCCCGCACCGCCGCGACCAGCTCGTGGCGCAGCTCCCCGCCGTCCCCGCAGACCCGCTCCACGGCGCCCGTGATGGCCACCGCCCCGACCGGCATCCGGCGCCGGTCATGGATGGGCGCGGCCACCGACGCCACGCCGTCCCAGGTCTCCTCCACGTCCGCCGCCCAGCCGCGGGCCCTGGTCATGTCCAGCACGGCCTCGAAGTCCTCCAGGTCCGTGATGGTGCGCGGCGTGAACGCCTCCCGCTCGACCTCAAGGGCCTCGGTGTGGGCCACCGGGTCGTACGCCGACAGCACCTTGCCCAGCGCCGTGGAGTGCAGCGGCTGCATCGCGCCGACCTCCAGTACCTGCCGGCTGTCGTCGGGCCGGAAGACGTGGTGCACGACGAGCACGCCGTGCTGGTGCAGCACCCCGAGGTGGACGCTCTCGCCGCTGGAGCGCGCCAGGTCGTCCGTCCAGACGAGGGCGCGGGCCCGCAGCTCGTGCACGTCGAGGTAGCTGTTGCCGAGCCGCAGCAGCTCGGCGCCGAGCTGGTAGCGGCCCGAGGCGGCGTCCTGCTCGACGAAGCCCTCCGCCTGGAGGGTGCGCAGGATGCCGTGCGCCGTGCCCTTCGCGAGGTCCAGCGACGACGCGATGTCCGACAGCCCGAGACGGCGCTCCCCACCGGCGAGCAGTCGCAGCATCGCCGCCGCACGTTCCAGCGACTGGATGTTCTTCGGCATCGCCCGGCCCTTCTCCCTCTGTTCGACAATGCTGAACACTATCGGTGGTTGCCGACCCTGAGCCACATCGAGGAAGCCCCCCGGAACCCGCGCGAACGGACGTCGCGGCCCCCAGCATGCCGTCCACCACCTGGAACGCAATGTCCACCCCGGCGGGTACGCGGTTACTCTGGCCCGGTGCGCCTTCCTCCGAAGACGCAAAGCCGACAGCCGTCGCACTCCAGGGAGCACAACCATGGCCTCGTTGCCGACCCCCTCCGCTGACAGCACCCAGAACACTGACAGCCGGACCCGAGCCGCAGCCCTTCGTCAGGCCCTCGCCACCCGTGTGGTGGTGGCCGACGGGGCCATGGGCACCATGCTCCAGGCGCAGGACCCCACCCTTGAGGACTTCCAGAACCTCGAAGGGTGCAACGAGATCCTCAACATCACCCGGCCGGACATCGTGCGGTCGGTGCACGAGGAGTACTTCGCGGTCGGTGTGGACTGTGTGGAGACGAACACCTTCGGTGCGAATTTCGCGGCGTTGGGGGAGTACGACATCCCGGAGCGGGTGTTCGAGCTGTCGGAGGCGGGCGCGCGGATCGCGCGTGAGGTGGCCGATGAGTTCACGGCTTCCACCGGTCAGCAGCGGTGGGTGCTGGGATCGATGGGTCCGGGGACGAAGCTGCCGACGCTGGGCCACGCCCCTTATGTGAAGCTGCGGGACGCGTACCAGCAGAACGCGGAGGGGATGATCGCGGGCGGTGCGGACGCGCTGCTGGTGGAGACCACGCAGGACCTGCTCCAGACCAAGGCGGCGGTTCTCGGCGCGCGCCGGGCTTTGGAGACCTCGGGTGTGGACCTGCCGCTGATCGTGTCCGTCACGGTCGAGACCACCGGCACCATGCTGCTGGGCTCGGAGATCGGTGCGGCGCTGACCGCGCTGGAGCCGCTGGGCATCGACATGATCGGCCTGAACTGCGCGACCGGTCCGGCCGAGATGAGCGAGCACCTGCGCTACCTGGCACGCCACTCCCGCATCCCGCTGTCGTGCATGCCCAACGCCGGCCTGCCGGTGCTGGGCAAGAACGGCGCGCATTATCCGCTGACGGCGCCCGAGCTGGCGGATGCGCAGGAGACGTTCGTGCGGGAGTACGGGCTGTCGCTGGTGGGTGGCTGTTGCGGTACCACCCCGGAGCACCTGCGCCAGGTCGTCGAGCGTGTCCGCGACCTCGCCCCGGCTCCGCGTGATCCGCGTCCGGAGCCGGGTGCCGCCTCGCTGTATCAGACGGTGCCGTTCCGGCAGGACACCTCGTACATGGCGATCGGTGAGCGGACGAACGCGAACGGGTCGAAGAAGTTCCGTGAGGCGATGCTGGAGGGTCGCTGGGACGACTGTGTGGAGATGGCCCGGGACCAGATCCGTGAGGGCGCCCACATGCTCGACCTGTGCGTGGACTACGTCGGTCGTGATGGTGTGGCGGACATGGAGGAGCTGGCGGGCCGCTTCGCCACCGCCTCGACGCTGCCGATCGTGCTGGACTCGACCGAGGTCGACGTCATCCGTGCGGGGCTGGAGAAGCTCGGCGGCCGCGCGGTGATCAACTCGGTGAACTACGAGGACGGCGACGGGCCGGAGTCCCGGTTCGCGAAGGTCACCGCGCTGGCCAAGGAGCACGGCGCCGCCCTGATCGCGCTGACCATCGACGAGGAGGGTCAGGCCCGTACCCCGGAGAAGAAGGTCGAGATCGCCGAGCGGCTGATCGAGGACCTGACCGGTAACTGGGGCATCCATGAGTCGGACATCCTCATCGACACCCTGACCTTCACCATCTGTACCGGTCAGGAGGAGTCCCGCAAGGACGGTATCGCCACCATCGAGGCGATCCGTGAGCTGAAGCGGCGTCACCCGGACGTGCAGACCACGCTGGGTCTGTCGAACATCTCCTTCGGCCTGAACCCGGCCGCCCGCATCCTGCTGAACTCCGTCTTCCTCGATGAGTGCGTGAAGGCGGGTCTGGACTCGGCGATCGTGCACGCGTCGAAGATCCTGCCGATCGCCCGGTTCAGCGAGGAAGAGGTGCGGACCGCCCTCGACCTGATCTACGACCGCCGCAGCGAGGGCTACGACCCGCTCCAGAAGCTGATGGCGCTGTTCGAGGGCGCCACGGCCAAGTCGCTGAAGGCGGGCAAGGCGGAGGAGCTGGCCGCGCTGCCGCTGGAGGAGCGGCTCAAGCGCCGCATCATCGACGGCGAGAAGAACGGCCTGGAGGCCGATCTCGACGAGGCCCTGCAGTCCCGTCCGGCGCTCGACATCGTCAACGACACCCTGCTCGACGGTATGAAGGTGGTCGGTGAGCTGTTCGGCTCGGGCCAGATGCAGTTGCCGTTCGTGCTCCAGTCGGCCGAGGTGATGAAGACGGCGGTCGCCTACCTCGAACCGCACATGGAGAAGTCGGACGACGAGGGCAAGGGCACCATCGTCCTGGCCACCGTCCGGGGCGACGTCCATGACATCGGCAAGAACCTCGTCGACATCATCCTGTCCAACAACGGCTACAACGTCGTCAACCTCGGCATCAAGCAGCCGGTTTCGGCCATTCTCGAAGCCGCTGACGAGCACAAGGCCGATGTGATCGGCATGTCGGGTCTCCTGGTCAAGTCGACCGTGATCATGAAGGAGAACCTGGAGGAGCTCAACCAGCGCGGCCTGGCCGCCGACTATCCCGTCATCCTCGGCGGGGCGGCCCTCACCCGGGCGTACGTCGAGCAGGACCTGCACGAGATCTACCAGGGCGAAGTGCGCTACGCCCGCGACGCGTTCGAGGGCCTGCGCCTGATGGACGCGCTGATCGCGGTCAAGCGCGGCGTCCCCGGCGCCACCCTCCCCGAGCTGAAACAGCGGCGCGTGCGCCCGGCCGCCGGTGCCGTGGTCGAGGAGCAGGCTCCCGAGAGCGGCGTCCGTTCCGACGTGACCACCGACAACCCCGTACCCACGCCGCCCTTCTGGGGCACCCGGGTCGTCAAGGGCATCCAGCTCAAGGAGTACGCCTCCTGGCTCGACGAGGGCGCCCTCTTCAAGGGCCAGTGGGGGCTCAAGCAGGCCCGCACCGGCGATGGACCGACGTACGAGGAGCTCGTCGAGACCGAGGGCAGGCCCCGGCTGCGCGGCTGGCTGGACCAGCTCCACACGCAGAACATGCTGGAGGCGGCGGTCGTTTACGGCTACTTCCCGTGCGTGTCCAAGGGCGACGACCTGATCATCCTCGACGACAGCGGCAACGAGCGCACCCGGTTCACCTTCCCGCGCCAGCGCCGTGGCCGCCGCCTGTGCCTGGCGGACTTCTTCCGCCCCGAGGAGTCCGGCGAGACCGATGTGGTCGGCCTCCAGGTCGTCACCGTCGGGTCGCGCATCGGCGAGGCCACCGCCGAGCTGTTCGCCTCCGACTCCTACCGCGACTACCTCGAACTGCACGGCCTGTCCGTCCAACTGGCCGAGGCCCTCGCCGAATACTGGCACGCGCGCGTACGCGCCGAGCTGGGCTTCGCGGCCGAGGACCCGGCCGACGTGGAGGACATGTTCGCGCTGAAGTACCGCGGCGCCCGGTTCTCGCTCGGCTACGGCGCCTGCCCGGACCTGGAGGACCGCGCCAAGATCGCCGACCTGCTCCGGCCGGAGCGGATCGGGGTGCACCTCTCCGAGGAGTTCCAGCTCCACCCCGAGCAGTCCACCGACGCCATCGTCATCCACCACCCCGAGGCGAAGTACTTCAACGCGCGCTAATCGACGGCGCGACGTACACTGGTCGGTCCAGTGCAGGCCGGTCGCTTTCCCACGGCGGAATCCGGGCGGAATCCCAGCGGAATTCGCTGGAACTTCCACCGGGCTCCCCACCGGGACTTCCCACCGGGGAGAGCGATCGGCCTTCTCGTCCCTCTATGGAGGTGTGCCGGATGACCAGTACGGTCCCCGCGTCCTTGACCCGCATGGCCGAGGGCTCCGCCCTTCAGGCGGTCTTCCTCGACATGGACGGGACGCTCGTCGACACCGAGGGGTTCTGGTGGGACGCGGAGGTCGAGGTATTCGGTGAGCTGGGTCACACCCTCGAAGAGTCATGGCGCGACGTGGTGGTCGGCGGGCCGATGACCCGCAGCGCCGGCTACCTCATCGAGGCCACCGGCGCCGACATCACCCTCGCCGAGCTGACCGTGCTGCTCAACGAGCGCTTCGAGGCGCGCATCGGCCGCGGCGTCCCCCTCATGCCGGGTGCCGAGCGGCTGCTCGCCGAGCTCGCCGCGCACAACGTCCCCACCGCGCTGGTCTCCGCCTCGCACCGCCGCATCATCGACCGCGTCCTGCACTCGCTCGGCCGCGACCGGTTCACGCTCACCGTGGCGGGCGACGAGGTGTCCCGTACGAAGCCGCACCCCGACCCGTACCTGCTGGCCGCGCGCGGGGTCGGTGCCGAGCCGGGCAGGTGCGCCGTCATCGAGGACACCGCGACCGGCGTGGCCGCCGCCGAGGCGGCGGGCTGCCGGGTGGTCGCCGTGCCGTCCGTCGCCCCCATCGCGCCGGCCGACGGCCGGGTGGTCGTGCGGTCGCTGGAAGAGATCGACCTCCGTTTTCTGCGCACATTGATCACGTCAATGAACTGATCGCGCACCCTGCGTGTGGCGGCGAATAGCGCCGAAAACCCAGCGCAGCGGAACATGCCTTTTCCGTGACTCCGGCAATGGTTTACGGAGTGAGCTTGGTCACTCAGCGTGGCATGGACCGCATGGCCGGAAACGCCCGCATGCCCGGAACGGCATGCTTCCGCCCTGCCCATGTGTCCGGATTCATGGACTCGTGTACGAATCATTCCAGCGCATAGCGATAGCCCCTGACGCATTACTGATCACTGTCTGATGTGGCCTCAACTCGGTCCCGTTCCTGCATGTGTGGCGTCGCCTACTAATCTCTAGCCGAGAACTTCGCCGCAGTTTCCGCGTGTCCCGTCCGGCCACCAAGCCCACGGGAACACAGGATCGATCGCTCTGTATCCCGGCCCGATCGCTCCGCCCCGACCGGGCGGACGCGGCGGAGTGTCCGTACGCCGCTGTACCCAGTGCCGGATGAGGAGAACGTCCAGAATGAACCGCAAGACCTTGGTGTTGCCGGCCGTGCTCGGCCTGCTCGCCCCCGTGCTCGTCGCATGCGGCGGCACGGACGGCGGCTCCGGTGGTGACGCCATCGTCGTCGGTACCACGGACCAGTTCGCCGCGACCGAGGACGCCTCCGCCCCCTTCGACCCGGCCTTCGCCTACGACACCGGCGTCTGGAACGTGCTCCGCCAGACCGTCCAGACCCTGATGCACGTGCCGCGCGGCGGTGGCGCCCCGGTGCCCGAGGCCGCCTCCCAGTGCGGCTTCACCGACCGGGCGAGCGAGAGCTACCGCTGCACCCTGCGGGACGGCCTGACCTTCGCCGACGGCACCCCGGTCACCGCCAAGGACGTGAAGTTCTCCATCGAGCGGGTCCTGGCCATCAAGTCGGACAACGGCGCGGCCGGCCTCCTGTCGAACATCGACACGATCGAGACCAAGGGTGACGACGAGGTCGTCTTCCACCTCAAGAGCCCGGACGCCACCTTCCCGTACAAGCTCTCCACCCCCGTCGCCGGCATCCTCAGCAGCGAGAAGTACGAGGCCAAGAAGCTCCGCGACGGCTTCCAGGTCGACGGCTCCGGCCCGTACACCATGAAGGCCGACGTCAGCGGCGACCGCGTCACCAAGGTCGTGTTCACCAGGAACGACCACTACAAGGGCGACATCAAGGTCCGCAACGACAAGGTCGTGCTGCGGTCCTTCGACGACGCCGCTGCCATGGGCAAGGCCCTGGAATCCGGCGACATCCACATGATGACCCGCACGATGTCGCCCGAGCAGGTCAAGGACCTCAACGACAATCCCAAGCCGGGCATCAGGATCACCGAGGTCCCCGGCCTGGAGATCCGCTACCTCGGCTTCAACACCGAAGACCCCTCCGTCAAGGACAAGGCGGTCCGCCAGGCCATGGCCGCCGTCGTCGACCGCAGCCGGATCGCCCAGACGGTGTACGGGGAGACCGCCACCCCGCTGTACTCGCTGATCCCCTCCAGCATCACCGCGCACACCAACTCCTTCTTCAACAAGTACGGCGAGCCGAACAGCAAGAAGGCCGCGGGCATCCTGCGGGACGCCGGCATCAACACCCCGGTGAAGCTGACGCTGCACTACACCAGCGACCACTACGGCACCGGCACCGCCAAGGAGTTCGCCGCGCTGCGCGACCAGCTCAACGCCACCGGACTCTTCGACGTCACCGTCGAAGGCGCCAAGTGGTCCGAGTTCCGCCCCGCACAGAAGCGCGGCGAGTACGCCGTGTACGGCCTCGGCTGGTTCCCCGACTTCCCGGACCCCGACAACTACATCGCGCCGTTCCTCGACGCGGACAACTTCCTGAACACCCCCTACGTCAACAGCGCCACGCGCAGCCGGCTCCTCCCCGAGTCGCGCCGCGCGGCAGACCGCAACGCCGCGTCGTCCGCCTTCGCGCAGATCCAGGACATCGTCGCCACCGACGTCCCTGTGCTGCCGTTGTGGCAGGGCAAGCAGTACGTCGCCGCCCGCGACGACGTGACCGGTGTGGAGTGGGCGCTGAACACCTCCTCGGACCTTCAGCTCTGGGAGCTGGCCCGAGGTATCGCCTGACCCTGCTGTACCCGGCCGGGCACTCGGGCTCGGCCGGCGATGAAGATCCAGAGGCAAGGTTCCTGTGAAGGCACACAACAAGTGGCTGACGGCCCCGCTCGCAGCGGGGCTTGCGGCCGCCCTGCTGAGCGGCTGCGGCGAGGAGAAGAGCGGCGGCGCCGGTGACTCCGGCGGCTCGGTGACCGTCGGCATGTCCGACGAAGTTCTGGCGACGGACCCCGCCGCCGGTTACGACCCGGGCTCGTGGCTGCTGTTCAACAACGTCTTCCAGTCCCTGCTCAGTTTCCCCAAGGGCGCCTCGGTGCCCCAGCCGGAGGCGGCCGACAAGTGCGGCTTCGACCAGGGCGGCAGCAAGGTCTACCGGTGCACGCTGCGTGACGGGCTGAAGTTCAGCAACGGCAACCCCCTCACCTCCGAGGACGTCAAGTTCTCCTTCGAGCGGGCGCTGAAGATCAACGACCCGGCAGGCCCCGCGCCGCTGCTCTCCACGATCGCCAAGATCGACACGCCGGACGACAAGACGGTCGTCTTCACCCTCAAGGTGCCCGACGCCACCTTCCCGAGCAAGATCGCTTCGGGTGCCGGTTCCATCGTCGACCACCGCGAGTACCAGGACGGGGCGTTGCGCACGGACGGCAAGGCCGTCGGCTCCGGCCCGTACAAGCTGGACTCGTTCAGTGACGGCGAGGCCGTCTTCTCGCCCAACCCCGAATACCAGGGCACGGCCAAGGTGAAGAACGGCGGCGTCAAGCTGAAGTTCTTCCACGGCGACCGCAAGGCGCTGGCCTCGGCCATGCAGAAGGGCGAGATCGACGTCGCGTACCGTGGCCTCGCCGCGGCGGACATCGCCGGGATCCAGGCGTCCGACACGTCGGCCGAGGCCGAGTTCGAGGTCATCGAGGGCTCCAGCGCCGAGGTGCAGCACCTGGTGTTCAACGTCGACGACCCGGTCGTCGGCAAGCTCGGCGTGCGCAAGGCCATCGCGTACCTCGTCGACCGCGACGCCCTCGTCGACAACATCCACCGGTCGACCGCCACCCCGCTGTACTCGATCATCCCGGCGGGGATCGTCGGCCACAACACGGCCTTCGTCAACGAGTACGGCGACCAGCCGCAGCGCGCCAAGGCCGAGCAGGCGCTGCGCTCCGCCGGTGTCGACGGCAAGGTGAAGCTCACCCTCTGGTCGACGCCCAGCCGTTACGGCCCCTCCACCGACGAGGAGCTCAAGGCGATCGCCAAGCAGCTCAACGACAGCGGACTGTTCGAGGCCACGGTCAAGTCCGTCGAGTTCGAGCAGTACGAGAAGGACATCAAGGCCGGCAAGTACGGCGTGTACGTGAAGGGCTGGGTGCCCGACTACCCGGACCCGGACAACTTCACGCAGCCGTTCTTCGGTGAGGGCAACGTCCTCAACAACAACTACGAGAACAAGAAGATCTCCGGCACGCTCATCCCGCGCACCGCCGCGACCGCCGACCGTACCGCCGCCGTCGAGGACTTCGGCAAGCTCCAGGACATGGTGGCCGAGGACCTGCCGGTCCTGCCGCTGTGGCAGGGCAAGCAGTACGCGGTCGCCCGCGACGGCGTCACGGGCCTGGAGTGGACGCTCGACGCGTCCACCGTCTTCCGCTTCTGGGAGATCAAGAAGGGCTGATCCGGCCGACACGAAAGCGGGGTGCCCGACCACCGGTCGGGCACCCCGCTTCTTTGTCTCCGGCTTCTTCTTCCGGCTGGGCAGTCCCCCCCCGCCCGCTCCCAGTTGCTCCCTCGCCCACTCGCCAGGTACCTC
>NZ_JBVIGF010000007.1:103779-288710 GCF_055570965.1 Streptomyces sp. NPDC031064 | reverse complement strand
CCTACTCGGTCTGCGCACCCGCCCTCCCCCCCTCTTCCTCTTCCCGCGAAAACAGCATGTCCCCCCCCCCCCCCCCCCCTACCTCCCCCCCCCCCCCCCCCCCCCCCCCCCCCCGCTTCTCGGTACCGGGCTTCTCGGTACGGCTGGCCGGTCACCGCGCGCCGGTCACCGGCGCGCCCGTCACCGGCTGGCCGGTCACTGCGCGCCGGGGCGCACCAGGCCGCTCTCGTAGGCGTACACGGCGGCCTGGACCCGGTCGCGCAGGCCCAGCTTGGTGAGCACATGACCCACATGGGTCTTCACGGTCGTCTCGCTGACGAACAGGTCCGCGGCGATCTCCGCGTTCGACAACCCCCGCGCCACCAGCTTCAGCACCTCGACCTCACGGTCCGTCAGCGTGTTCAGCGCGTCCGGCACGGGCTCCTCGCCCGACGGCAGGTGGTCCGCGTACTTGTCGAGCAGCCGGCGCGTGATGCTCGGCGCCAGCATCGCCTCACCCGCCGCGACCACCCGGATCGCCTGCACCAGTTCATTGGCCGGCGCGTCCTTCAGCAGGAACCCACTGGCCCCGGCGCGCAGCGCCTCCACCACGTACTCGTCCAGGTCGAACGTCGTCAGCACCAGCACCTTCGCCGGCCCGTCCCGCCCCGGCCCGGTGATCTGCCGGGTCGCCTCCACACCGTCCATGCGGGGCATCCGAATGTCCATCAGCACCACATCGGGCTGGAGCGCCCGCACCTGGTCGAGAGCCTGAAGGCCGTCGCCGGCCTCACCGACGACCGCGATGTCCTGCTCCGCCTCCAGAATCATCCGGAAGCCGGTGCGCAGCAGCGGCTGGTCGTCGACCAGTAGGACGCGGATGGCCACAGGTACTCCTTCACGGCTGAGCTGACCGTGCCCATTCTGCCCTGACCGCCCCGCTCGGGCTCCGCCGCCTCACTCCGGCCGTGGCGCCGGGACGATCGGGAGCGGATAGACCGGGGGAGTGCCACCGAACTCCGGGCACACCGACTGGTGGTCGCACCACCCGCACAGCTTCGTCGGACGGGGCCGCCAGTCACCCGTGGCGGTGGCATGGGCGATGGCGTCCCACAGCGCCTGGAGCTTGCGCTCCACCCGCAGCAGGTCCGCCTCCACCGGGTCGTACGTCAGCACGTCACCGCTGCCCAGGTACACGAGCTGCAACCGGCGCGGCACCACGCCCTTCAGCCGCCACACCACCAGGGCGTAGAACTTCATCTGGAACAGCGCGCCCTCGCTGTACTCCGGGCGGGGCGCCTTGCCCGTCTTGTAGTCGACGATCCGCACCTCGCCCGTCGGCGCCACGTCGACCCGGTCGATCACGCCCCGCAGCCGCAGCCCCGACTCCAGCTCGGTCTCCACGAACAGCTCCCGCTCCGCCGGCTCCAGCCGCGTCGGGTCCTCCAGCGTGAACCACCGCTCGACGAGCTGCTCCGCCTCGGACAGCCAGCGCGCCAGTAGCTCCCCGTCCGCGTCCCCCTCGAACAGCTCCCCGAGCTCCGGCCTCGACTCCAGCAGCCGGGTCCACTGCCCCGGCACCATCGCCTTCGCCCGCGGCGCGGTCCGCTCCACCGCCGGATCGTCGAAGAGCCGCTCCAGCACGGCGTGCACCAGCGTCCCGCGGGTCGCCGCCACGCTCGGCTTCTCCGGCAGTTGGTCGATCACCCGGAACCGGTACAGCAGCGGGCACTGCATGAAGTCGCTCGCCCGCGACGGCGAGAGCGACGCCGGCGGCTTGGCATCCGGGGAGGCGGACGCGCCGGGGGAGGCGGACGTGCCGGGGGAGCTGGACGGGCTCGGGGAGCTGGACGGGCTCGTGGTCATGGCACAGAACCCTACGGCCCGCCACTGACAACGATCGGCATACCATCGACGCCAGACCCTCCCACACTGCATGATCGTCGTGTGACGCTTCACACCGAAGGGAACCTGTGAACAAGGACGACGAGAGCGGCGAGCACACCCGCCCGCGGTCCGACCCGGCCGGAGCCGCTCCCGACAGCGGAAAACCGCAGCGGCCACGGGAAGGCGGCGGCATCCTGATGGGCCGCCTCTTCGGCGTGCCCGTGTACGTCGCCCCGAGCTGGTTCCTGGTCGCCGCCCTCATCACCTGGGTCTTCGGCGACCAGATCGAGCGGATCCTGCCCGAGCTCGGCAGCGCCCGCTACCTGGTCTCCCTCTTCTTCGCGGTCGCCTTCTACGCCTCCGTACTGGTGCACGAACTGGCCCACACCATCGCGGCGCTCCGCTTCAAACTGCCGGTGCGCCGCATCCAGCTCCAGTTCTTCGGCGGCGTCTCCGAGATCGAGAAGGAGTGCGAGACCCCCGGCCGGGAGTTCGTCCTCGCCTTCGTCGGCCCGCTCCTCTCGCTCGCCCTCGCCGGTGGGTTCTACGCGGCGATGTACGCCGTCGAGCCCGGCACCGTGCCCGGGGTCCTGCTCGCCGGCCTGATGATCTCCAACCTCATCGTCGCGGCCTTCAACCTCCTGCCCGGCCTGCCGCTCGACGGCGGCCGCATGCTCCGCGCCGTCGTGTGGAAGATCACCGGCAAGCCCATGAGCGGCACCGTCGCCGCCGCCTGGGTCGGCCGCGCCCTCGCCGTCACCGTCCTCATCGGCCTGCCGCTGCTCACCCACACCGGTGCCCTCGGCAGCGCCTCCCACGAGATCAGCGGCCTGGAGACCGTGATGGACGCGCTCCTCGCCGCCATCCTCGCCGCGATCATCTGGACCGGGGCCGGCAACAGCCTCCGCATGGCCCGGCTGCGCGAGCACCTCCCCGAACTGCGCGCCCGTACCCTCACCCGGCGGGCCGTCCCCGTCGAGTCCGACACCCCCCTGTCCGAGGCCCTCCGCCGCGCCAACGAAGCCGGGGCCCGCGCCCTCGTCGTCGTCGACGGCCACGGCGAGCCCAAGGCCCTGGTCCGCGAGACGGCCATCGTCGGCGTGCCCCAGCACCGCCGCCCCTGGGTCGCGGTCAGCGGCCTCGCCCAGGAGCTCACCGAGGGCATGCGGGTCCCCGCCGACCTCGCCGGCGAGGCGCTCCTGGACCGGCTCCGCGCGAACCCGGCCACCGAGTACCTGGTGGTCGAGGAGTCCGGCGAGATCTACGGCGTGCTGTCCACCGCGGACGTCGAGCGGGCCTTCGTCCAGGCGATGGCACGGCCGGGTTCCTGAAGCCCATACACTGGTCACATGTCCGAACCGACCGGTGCCGCCCGCCGTCGCGGGCCCTTCGAGGTCGGGGACCAGGTCCAGCTCACCGACCCCAAGGGACGCCACTACACGTTCACGCTCGAGGCCGGGAAGAATTTCCACACCCACAAGGGTTCCTTCCCGCACGACGAGCTGATCGGTGCTCCCGAGGGCAGTGTTGTCCGTACCACGGGAAACGTCGCCTACCTCGCGCTGCGCCCCCTGCTCCCCGACTACGTCCTGTCCATGCCCCGCGGCGCCGCCGTGGTCTACCCCAAGGACGCGGGGCAGATCCTGGCCTTCGCCGACATCTTCCCCGGCGCACGCGTCGTCGAGGCCGGTGTGGGCTCCGGCTCGCTCAGCAGCTTCCTGCTGCGCGCCATCGGCGACAGCGGCATGCTGCACTCCTACGAGCGCCGTGAGGACTTCGCCGAGATCGCCAAGGGCAACGTGGAGCGCTACTTCGGCGGCCCGCACCCCGCCTGGCAGCTCACCGTCGGCGACCTCCAGGACAACCTGTCGGACACCGACGTCGACCGCGTGATCCTGGACATGCTCGCCCCCTGGGAGTGCCTGGAGGCCGTCTCCAAGGCGCTCGTCCCGGGCGGCATCCTCTGCTGCTACGTGGCGACCACCACCCAGCTCGCCCGCACCGTGGAGTCCATCCGCGAGATCGGCTGCTACGCCGAGCCGCAGCCCTGGGAGTCGATGATCCGCAACTGGCACGTCGAGGGCCTGGCCGTCCGTCCCGACCACCGGATGATCGGACACACCGGTTTCCTGGTCACCGCCCGCCGCCTCGCGGACGGAGTGGAGCCCCCGATGCGCCGCCGCCGTCCCGCCAAGGGCGCGTACGGCGAGGACTACGAAGGCCCCAACAAGGGCTGATACCCGGGCAGACGCCCCATGGGGCTGACGCCCCGACAACGCACCGGCGCCGCCGTCGAGTTCCCGCCACCCAGCGGGGAACTCGGCGGCGGCGCCTTCACGTTCGGCGTCCGTGGAGCGGGCCCGGCCCGCTCGGAGGAAACACGGCCCGACCCCCCTGTTCCGCGGCCGGTGTGACGTATGGCACGATGCTGGGCACCCCCACCGCACAGCCCACAGGAGACACCCCGCGTGCAGCCCTCCGCCCTCCCGGACCTCGCGCACACCCACGCCCGGCCGATCCACTGGCTGGCCACGGCAGCGGCGATGGCCGCGGTGGTCGCCGGCGCCGGAGTGCTCCAGCCCGAAGCCGCCACCGCCTCCCAGGCGGGCGGCATCCGGACCGCGGCCGCTCCCGCCGCCGGCCCCGCTCCCGACCCGGCCGCGGTGACCTATCCGCTCGAATGCGCCGGCGCACCCAGCGTGGTGTCGAAGCGGGCGACGGGCGACATCGACGGCGACGGCCGGCCGGAGACGGTCGTGGCGGCGCACTGCCGCGCGGGTTCCGGGACGCCGCCGAGCGGCCTGTACGTCCTCGCCCGGGGCGCCGGGGCCGGGGCCCGCGTGGTGGCCACGCTGGTGGAGCCCGCCGAGCGGCGCAGTGTCGGTGGGATCTCCGTGCGTGACGGGGTCGTCACCGCGACCCTGTTCGGCTACTCCTCACCGGACGTGCCGAGCTGCTGTCCCGATCAGCGGGAGACGGTCAAGTGGCGGTGGGAGGGCGACAAGTTCGTCCGCTCCGCCCCCGCCGAAGCCCTGGGTGCGTGAGCGGTCACTCCGCGTCAGGGCCGTAGAGCTCCACCTTGTCCGAAACGCGCCGCACATGGATGCAGTCGCCCGGACACTCCTTCGCGGAGTCGACCACGTCCTGAAGCAGCGGCAGCGGAACGGGCGTGGTGGCGCCCGGGTCCTGGAGCAGCTCGTCCTCGGCGCTCTTCACGTACGCCAGGCCGTCGATGTCCAGCTCGAAGACCTCGGGGGCGTACTGGGCGCAGATCCCGTCGCCGGTGCAGAGGTCCTGGTCGATCCAGACCTCCAGGGCCTCGCCGGCGCCCGTGGTCGGAGCCTCGTGCTGCACGGTCATATTCCTGCCTCTGGTGTGGTAAGTCGGGCCAACCCTGACGGGTGTTGACCACTCCGACGATACAACCGCCCGCTTTCAGATGTTGATGGGTGGGTATCCCCCTGGTGCGAGGGAGAGCGCAAGGGTGAAGATCGGACACACCCCGAGAGTCTTTGTGATCTAGGGGTTTCAATCACCACCCACCCAGGTAGGGTCAGGAAGCGTCCAGCTCCCCTTGGAGGAGGTGAGGACCGTGGCAGCCCACGACGACGACATCAACCGCGGCATCCGGCCGGGGCGGGGGTCTGAAGACCCTGCCGGCCAGGTTGCCTATCTCGAGCAGGAAATCGCCGTCCTGCGACGTAAGCTCGCCGACTCTCCGCGTCACACGAGGATTCTCGAAGAGCGGATCGTCGAGCTGCAGACCAACCTGGCCGGCGTGTCCGCGCAGAACGAGCGACTCGCCAATACGCTCCGTGAGGCCCGCGACCAGATCGTGGCCCTCAAGGAGGAGGTCGACCGGCTCGCGCAGCCTCCGGCCGGCTTCGGTGTCTTCCTGCAGGCGAACGAGGACGGCACCTGCGACATCTTCACCGGGGGCCGCAAGCTCCGGGTGAACGTCAGCCCCAGCGTCGAGCTCGACGAGCTCCGGCGCGGCCAGGAACTGATGCTCAACGAAGCGCTCAACGTGGTCGAGGCCATGGAGTTCGAGCGTGCCGGGGACATCGTCACCCTCAAGGAGATCCTCGAGGACGGCGAGCGCGCCCTGGTGATCGGGCACACCGACGAGGAACGGGTGGTGAGGCTCGCCGAGCCGCTGCTGGACACCACCATCCGCCCCGGTGACGCCCTGCTGCTGGAGCCCAGGTCCGGTTACGTCTACGAGGTGATCCCGAAGAGCGAGGTCGAGGAGCTCGTCCTCGAGGAGGTCCCGGACGTCGACTACAGCAAGATCGGCGGTCTGGGGAACCAGATCGAGCTGATCCGCGACGCGGTCGAGCTGCCGTACCTCTACCCCGACCTCTTCAAGGAGCACGAACTGCGGCCGCCGAAGGGCATCCTGCTCTACGGTCCGCCCGGCTGCGGCAAGACGCTGATCGCGAAGGCCGTCGCCAACTCCCTTGCCAAGAAGGTCGCCGAGGTGACCGGGCAGCCCGCCGGGAAGAGCTACTTCCTGAACATCAAGGGCCCCGAGCTCCTGAACAAGTACGTCGGTGAGACCGAGCGGCACATCCGCCTGGTCTTCCAGCGCGCTCGTGAGAAGGCCGGCGAGGGCACCCCGGTGATCGTCTTCTTCGACGAGATGGAGTCCCTCTTCCGCACCCGTGGCTCCGGTGTCAGCTCGGACGTGGAGAACACCATCGTCCCGCAGCTCCTCGCCGAGATCGACGGTGTGGAGGGCCTGGAGAACGTCATCGTCATCGGCGCCTCCAACCGCGAGGACATGATCGACCCCGCCATCCTGCGGCCGGGCCGGCTCGATGTGAAGATCAAGATCGAGCGTCCGGACGCGGAGGCCGCCAAGGACATCTTCGCCAAGTACCTGACACCTTCGCTGCCGCTGCACGCGGACGACCTGGCCGAGCACAATGGGTCCAAGGAAGCCGCGGCCCAGGCGATGATCCAGTCGGTCGTGGAGCAGATGTACGCGGAATCCGAGGAGAACCGGTTCCTCGAGGTCACCTACGCCAATGGTGACAAGGAAGTCCTGTACTTCAAGGACTTCAACTCCGGCGCGATGATCCAGAACATCGTCGACCGGGCGAAGAAGATGGCCATCAAGGCCTTCCTCGACCACAACCAGAAGGGCCTCAGGGTCTCCCACCTCCTCCAGGCTTGCGTGGACGAGTTCAAGGAGAACGAGGACCTGCCCAACACCACCAACCCGGACGACTGGGCCCGGATCTCCGGAAAGAAGGGCGAGCGGATCGTCTTCATCCGCACCCTCGTCACCGGAAAGCAGGGCGCCGACACCGGCCGGTCCATCGACACGGTGGCGAATACCGGTCAGTACCTGTAGATCGCATTCCGGCTGCGGGTGCCCGGGCGTCCCCCGCCCCACGGCGGGGGAGGGCATCCGCGGCCGGTTGCTTTCACCGGCCTTTGGCCATCATTCCGACCACACCGCAGCAATGACGCAATTGATCTCCCCACCAGCGCAGAGGCGTTCTAGGCTCTTCCGTACCGCCGAGTCGCGCAGTGCGGGGACGGGCACCGCACACGCACCGGAGAAGAAGCGGTACTTGAGCGCCGTTCCCGAACGGGGGCGCCGCCGGGCAAGGAGGGCCGCATGACTGTACGGCGAGTAATGGGCATCGAGACGGAGTACGGGATCTCCGTCCCCGGCCACCCGAACGCCAATGCCATGCTCACCTCGTCCCAGATCGTCAACGCCTACGCGGCGGCGATGCACCGGGCGCGCCGCGCCCGCTGGGACTTCGAGGAGGAGAACCCGCTGCGGGACGCCCGCGGCTTCGACCTCGCCCGTGAGGCCGCCGACTCCAGCCAGCTCACGGACGAGGACATCGGCCTGGCCAATGTGATCCTCACCAATGGCGCCCGGCTCTACGTCGACCACGCCCACCCCGAGTACAGCGCTCCGGAGGTCACCAATCCGCGCGACGCCGTCCTGTGGGACAAGGCCGGCGAGCGGATCATGGCGGAGGCGGCCGAGCGGGCGGCCCAGCTCCCCGGCGCCCAGCCGATCCACCTCTACAAGAACAACACCGACAACAAGGGCGCGTCCTACGGCACGCACGAGAACTACCTGATGAAGCGGGAGACCCCCTTCTCGGACATCGTGCGCCACCTGACGCCCTTCTTCGTCTCCCGGCAGGTCGTCACCGGCGCCGGCCGCGTGGGCATCGGCCAGGACGGCCATGAGCACGGCTTCCAGATCAGTCAGCGCGCGGATTACTTCGAGGTCGAGGTCGGCCTGGAGACCACCCTCAAGCGGCCGATCATCAACACCCGCGACGAGCCGCACGCCGACGCCGAGAAGTACCGCCGACTGCACGTGATCATCGGCGACGCGAACCTCTCCGAGATCTCGACCTACCTCAAGCTCGGCACGACGGCCCTGGTGCTGTCGATGATCGAGGACGGCTTCATCACGGTCGACCTCGCCGTCGACCAGCCGGTGCGCACCCTGCACCAGGTGTCCCACGACCCCTCGCTCCAGTACCTGATCACGCTGCGCAGCGGTCGGACACTCACCGCGGTACAACTCCAGATGGAGTACTTCGAGCTGGCCCGCAAGTACGTGGAGGAGCGGTTCGGCGCCGACGCCGACGAGCAGACCAAGGACGTGCTGGCCAGGTGGGAGGACACCCTCAACCGGCTGGAGAACGACCCGATGAGCCTCGCCGGTGAGCTGGACTGGGTGGCCAAGCGGGAGCTCATGGAGGGCTACCGGCGCCGTGACGGCCTGGACTGGGACGCGGCCCGGCTGCACCTGGTGGACCTCCAGTACGCCGACGTACGCCCCGACAAGGGCCTGTACAACCGTCTGGCGGCCCGGGGGAGGATGAAGCGCCTCCTGGACGAGGAGTCGGTCGCGCGGGCGCAGGCGAAGCCCCCGGAGGACACCAGGGCCTATTTCCGGGGCCGGTGCCTGGAGCAGTACGCCGACGACGTGGCCGCGGCCTCCTGGGACTCGGTGATCTTCGACCTGCCCGGTCGTGACTCGCTCCAGAGGGTTCCCACGCTGGAGCCGTTGCGTGGTACACGTAACCATGTGAAGGAGCTCCTGGACCGCTGCCGCACGGCCGAGGACCTGGTCCGCGTCCTGTCCGGCGGCTGACCGGGCGCGTACCGGTCGGACCGAATGGGCTTCGGCCGGGGATCTCCGGGAATCATGGGGATACTCCCTGGACGTTGGAGAAAGTACAGGGCCGATGTCAGACCGTCCTTGTAGGGTCTGATCTTGAGAGACCGAACCAAGCGGGCAAACCGAGCGGGGTGAGGGATATGGCGACCAAGGACACCGGCGGCGGACAGCAGAAGGCCACGCGTTCCACCGAGGAGGTCGAGGAGCAGGCGCAGGACGCGCAGGCATCCGAGGACCTCAAGGAGCGCCAGGAGAAGCTGTCCGACGACGTCGACTCCGTACTCGACGAGATCGACGACGTCCTCGAGGAGAACGCCGAGGACTTCGTACGGTCCTTCGTGCAAAAGGGCGGACAGTAGAGCTCGTTGTCCCTCCCGGTGCCGTCGGCGAAAGCCGATGGCACCGGGACGGATGACCGGCGACGGCACGGGTAAGGTCCGTGCACAGCACGCATGATCGGCCCGACCGCCGCCGCGGCGGGCCGCCGCCTCATTTCGGAAGGAAACGCGTGGAAGCCAACCCTCGTAGCATCGGGCGTCTGCCGGCAGCCTTCCTGACGCCCGGCTCCTCCTCGTTCATGGACTTCCTGGCCGACCACTCGCCCGAGCTGCTGCCCGGCAGGCGAACCCTGCCGCCCGTGCAGGGCGCCGTCGAGGCACCGCACGGCACGACCATCGTCGCCACCACGTTCCCCGGCGGTGTGGTGCTCGCCGGTGACCGGCGCGCCACGATGGGCAACATGATCGCCCAGCGGGACATCGAGAAGGTGTTCCCGGCCGACGAGTACTCGGCCGTGGGCATCGCGGGCACCGCCGGTCTCGCCGTGGAGATGGTCAAGCTCTTCCAGCTCGAGCTGGAGCACTTCGAGAAGGTCGAGGGCGCCCAGCTCTCCCTGGAGGGCAAGGCGAACCGCCTCTCCACCATGATCCGCAGCAATCTGGGCATGGCCATGCAGGGCCTGGCCGTCGTTCCGCTCTTCGCCGGCTGGGACGTCGAGCGCGAGAAGGGCCGGATCTTCAGTTACGACGTGACGGGCGGCCGCTCCGAGGAGCACGGCTTCGCGGCCACCGGCTCCGGTTCGATCTTCGCCCGGGGCGCCATGAAGAAGCTCTACCGCGACGACCTCACGGAGCAGCAGGCCATCACCCTGGTCGTGCAGGCGCTCTACGACGCGGCCGACGACGACTCGGCGACCGGCGGCCCGGACGTGGCCCGCCGGATCTACCCGATCGTCACCGTGATCACCGACGAGGGCTTCCGGCGGCTGACCGAGGCGGAGTCCTCCGAGACCGCCCGCGCGATCCTGGAGCGCCGCCTCGAACAGCCCGACGGCCCGCGCGCCGCGCTGCTCTGATGTTTGTCCACCTGAAGAAAGGGACGGATAGCCGGTGACGACGCCGTTCTATGTCTCGCCCGCACAGGCCATGCAGGACCGGGCGGAATACGCCCGCAAGGGCATCGCCCGTGGACGCAGCCTGGTTGTGCTGCAGTACGCCGACGGCATCGTCTTCGTCGGTGAGAACCCGTCCCGTGCGCTGCACAAGTTCAGCGAGATCTACGACCGGATCGGTTTCGCCGCGGCCGGTAAGTACAACGAGTACGAGAACCTGCGGATCGGCGGCGTGCGCTACGCGGACCTGCGTGGCTACACCTACGACCGTGACGACGTGACGGCCCGTGGGCTCGCCAACGTCTACGCCCAGACCCTGGGCACCATCTTCTCCAGCGCGGGCGAGAAGCCGTACGAGGTGGAGCTGGTCGTCGCAGAGGTGGGGACCTCCCCCGAGGGCGACCAGATCTACCGGCTGCCGCACGACGGCTCGATCGTGGACGAGCACGGCTCGGTCGCGGTCGGCGGCAACGCCGAGCAGATCAGCAGCTTCCTCGACCAGCGGCACCGCGACGGGATGTCGCTCGCCGAGGCGCTGAAGCTCGCCGTGCAGGCGCTATCCCGGGACACCAACGGCAGCGAGCGGGAGATCCCCGCGGAGCGGCTCGAGGTGGCGATCCTGGACCGCACCCGCCCGCAGCAGCGCAAGTTCAAGCGGATCGTCGGCCGCCAGTTGTCCCGCCTGCTGGAGGCGGACGCCTCGGCCTCCACCCCGACGAACGCCCCCTCGGACGAGGAACCGGAGGAGTCGGCCCCGTCGGAGGACTGATCCCTCGCCCTTCCCGCCATCCGGTGCCCCGGCCCGCCCCCGCGCGGCCCGGGGCACCGGCGCGCGGGGGCGCGGGGCGCGGGGGCGCGGGCAAGGGCGTCGGGGCTACGAGCGCCGGCCCGTCAGGGAGCCGGGGGCGGGCCGGAGGAGCCGCGGGGCATCAGGGTGACCGGGAGGTCGCCGCGCTCCGGGTCGCGGCCGGCGAGGACGTCCAGCAGGGCCGTCATCCCGCGCTCGCCGATCCGTTCCGCGGGCAGCCGCACCGTGGTCAGCTCCGGTTCCACCGCCGTGGCGAGCGCCAGGTCGTCGAACCCGGTGACCGACACGTCCTCCGGCACCCGCAGCCCCAGCCGCCGTACCGCCTTGCAGGCGCCCGCCGCCACGATGTCGTCGTCGCAGACCAGGGCCGTCGGGCGCGGTCCCGGCGCGGTCAGCGCGCGCTCGGCGGCCCCCCGGGCGCCGTCCACCTCCAGCGGCGCCGGAACGGTCCGTACGGAGACCCCCGGTACGCCGCCCAGGCACGCGGCCAGGGCCCGGTCGCGTACGTCGAAGGTCCAGGACGGCACCGCTGACGACAGGTGCACGAAGCGGCGGTGACCCAGGGCCAGCAGATGGTCCGTCACCTGCCGCACGCCGTCGGCGATGTCGAGGTTCACGTGCGCGGCGGCACCCGGGTCGGCCGGGTCGCTGTCCAGCATCACCAGCGGCAGGTCCGTGCCGCGGATCGCCCGCAGCGCCTCGGCGGCCATCGACGAGGCGATCACCCCGTCCAGCGCCGCCCGCGCCGAGGCGAACGGGTCCTTCGCCGGGCCGATGCCCTCGGGGGAGGGGTACAGGACCACACCGAAACCGTGCTCGGCGGCGACTCTGGCGGCCCCCGTGTAGACGCGGGCGAAGAACTCGTTGGTGAGGGCGGGCACCACCAGCAGCGCCGTCCTGGTACGGCCCAGGCGGAGGTGACGCGCCGCGAGGTTGGGCTGGTAGCCGAGCTCGCCGGCGGCCTCGCGCACCAGCCGCGCCGTGCGTTCCGAGACCCGCCCGCGCCACTTGTCGCCGAACACCAGCGACACGGTGGCCTGCGAGACCCCCGCGACCCGGGCGACGTCCCGGCTGGTGGGGCGCGCCTGCTGGGGCGCCGGGTCGGGAACCGCTGGGTCCGGGTGGTGCACGCACGCCTCCGCTTCGACGATCACGGCCGCGAGGGTGGACCCGCGGGATGCCGTCATGGTACGTATGACGAACGACGTTATACGTAAAACCTCGGCCGGGCGCCGAGGGAGAGGGGCAGCACATGGCCGCCGCACCGGGCGGATACGCCGACATCCTGAAGGCACCCCATGCCGCCAGGCTCCTCATAGGCACCCTCATAGGGCGCCTCCCCAACGGCACGGGCCCGATCGCGATCATGGTGTTCACCCGGGCGGAGGGCGGCAGCTACAGCCTGGCCGGCGCCCTCGCCGCCGTGTACGGCATCGGCAACGCCATCGGCCAGCCCCTCCTCGGCCGCGCCGTCGACCTGTACGGCCAGCCCCGCGTCCAGCTCCCGGCGGCCCTGGTGTCCGCCCTCGGCATGGCCCTGCTGGTCCTCGCCGGTATCGACCCCCTGCCGCTCACCTACGCGGCCGTCGCCGTCGCCGGGCTGTTCACCCCGCCCCTGGAGGGCGGCCTCCGGGCCCTGTGGCCGAGCGTCCTGGGCCGTGAGGACCGGGTCCACCGGGCGTACGCCATGGACGCGGTCGCCCAGGAGGTCATGTTCACCGTCGGCCCCTTGCTGGTCACGCTCCTCGTCTCGCTCTGGTCGCCCGCCGCCG
Source organism: Streptomyces sp. NPDC031064 (assembly GCF_055570965.1). Lineage (NCBI taxonomy): Bacteria > Bacillati > Actinomycetota > Actinomycetes > Kitasatosporales > Streptomycetaceae > Streptomyces > Streptomyces sp. NPDC031064. The sequence goes on along the minus strand of NZ_JBVIGF010000007.1, from coordinate 275,706 downwards.
CCCTGCTCGTCATCAACGCGATCGGGGTGCTCGGCGCCCTGTCCGTCGTCCTGTCCGAGCCGTCGCGGACCTGGCGCTCCGCGCCCCGCGAGGCCCACTGGCTCGGCGCGCTGCGCTCACCCGGGCTGCTGGCCCTGCTCGCCTCCTTCTTCTTCGTCGGCCTCGCCCTCGGCTCCATCACCGTCGCCGCCTACGCGTACGCCGAGGACCACGGCCGGGAGTCCGTCTACGGCTGGCTGATGGCCGCCCTGGGCCTGGGCGCGCTCATCGGCGGCGCGGTGTACGGGGCCCGGCACTGGGCAGGCGCCCCCGAACGCCGCCTGCGCGTGCTCGTCGGCCTGCTGGCGCTCGGTTACCTGCCGCTGATGCTCACGCCGGGTGTGGTGTCCATGACGGCTCTGGCGGCCCTGTCGGGGGTGTTCCTGGCGCCCGCCATCGCGTGCGCGTTCATCGTCGTCGACCGGCACGCCCCGCGCGGCACGGTCACCGAGGCGTTCTCCTGGCTGGTCACCACCTTCGGCGTGGGAGCCGCCGGCGGAACGGCCGTGGCGGGCCCGGTCGTCCAGCTCTCCGGCACCACGGCCGGTTTCGCCGTGGCGGGCGCCGGCGGGTTCACCGCCCTGCTCGTCCTGCTGGCCACCCGGCGCGTACTGGCAGTTCCCCGTCGTGGAGCACAACACGCCGAAGATGTCGTGGCGGCATCGGAAAATGATCGAAACGGTGCCGTCGAACCCGGTTTCAGCACACCACATCAGGCGTAATGTTCAGTCATGGACCGCCGCATTTTCGGGCTGGAGAACGAGTACGGCGTCACGTGCACGTTCAGGGGACAGCGCCGACTGTCTCCTGACGAAGTGGCGCGCTACCTCTTCCGCCGTGTCGTGTCATGGGGCCGCAGCAGCAACGTCTTCCTGCGGAACGGCGCCCGCCTCTACCTCGACGTGGGATCGCATCCGGAATACGCAACTCCCGAATGCGACAACGTGACCGAACTGGTCACCCACGACAAGGCCGGCGAGCGCATTCTCGAGGGCCTGCTCGTCGACGCCGAACGCCGCCTGCACGAGGAGGGAATCGCGGGCGACGTCTATCTCTTCAAGAACAACACAGACTCGGCGGGAAACTCCTACGGCTGTCACGAGAACTATCTCGTCGCCCGTCACGGAGAGTTCTCGCGGCTCGCGGACATCCTCATTCCGTTCCTCGTCACCAGGCAGTTGCTCTGCGGCGCCGGAAAGGTGCTGCAAACCCCGCGCGGCGCCGTCTACTGCGTCAGCCAGCGCGCCGAGCACATCTGGGAGGGCGTCAGCTCCGCGACGACCCGCTCCCGGCCCATCATCAACACCCGTGACGAACCGCACGCGGACGCCGAGCGCTACCGCCGCCTGCACGTGATCGTCGGCGACTCGAACATGTCCGAGACGACCATGCTGCTGAAGGTCGGCGCCACCGACCTCGTCCTGCGCATGATCGAGGCCGGCACGGTGATGCGCGACCTCACCCTGGAGAACCCGATCCGGGCGATCCGCGAGGTCAGCCACGACATCACCGGACAGCGCAAGGTGCGGCTCGCCAGCGGACGCGAGGCCTCCGCCCTGGAGGTCCAGCGGGAGTACTACGAGAAGGCCGCCGACTTCGTCGACCGGCGCGGCATCCGTACGGGCACGGTCGCGCAGGTCCTGGAGCTGTGGGGCCGCACGCTGGACGCCATCGAGGAGGAGGACCTCGACCGCATCGGCACAGAGATCGACTGGGTCATGAAGTACAAGCTGCTGGAGCGGTACCGGGCCAAGCACAACATGACCATGTCGCACCCGAGGGTCGCCCAGATAGACCTCGCCTACCACGACATCCACCGCCGGCGCGGGCTCTACTACCTGCTGGAGAAGAAGGGCCAGGCCGCCCGGATCTGCAACGACCTGAAGATCTTCGAGGGCAAGTCGGTGCCCCCGCAGACCACCAGGGCACGGCTGCGCGGCGACTTCATCCGCCGTGCGCAGGAGCAGCGGCGGGACTTCACCGTCGACTGGGTGCACCTCAAGCTCAACGACCAGGCGCAGCGCACCGTGCTGTGCAAGGACCCCTTCCGGTCCGTCGACGACCGGGTGGAGAAGCTCATCGCCGGAATGTGAGGCTCCGCGGGCCGGACGCCGGGTGGGAGCCGGCCGGGACACCGGGATCTGCGCTGGGAGGCGCCGTGCGTTGCTCGTACGGCGCCTCATCCACGCCGTACAGTCACGCCGTAGAGTGACCGACACCCCTCGCGAACTCGACAGCGAAGACCTATAGATCCGAGATCCCGACCAAGATACGAGGCATTCCGTGCGCCGTCGCTCCCTCCTACTCGCCGTCCCCGCCGGCCTGCTCACCCTCGCGGGCTGCGGTGACGACAAGCCCGACCAGGCCAAGACCGACAAGAGCCCGTCCACCCCCACGGAGCCGTCCGCGAAGATCGTGGAGGGCCCGCTGCCCGCCATCACCGCGGGGACGAAGTTCGGTCAGAAGCCGACCGTCGCCAAGGGCCCGGGCAAGCCGTCGTCCGACCTCGCGGTGAAGACGGTCGTCGCGGGCACGGGCCAGACGGTCGCCAAGGGCGACTTCCTCCAGTTCGACTACCTCGGGCAGGTCTGGGACTCGGCGAAGGTCTTCGACAACTCCTACGACCGTGGCGCGCCGCTGACCTCGCGGATCGGCGTCGGCCAGCTCATCCCGGGCTGGGACCAGGCGCTGCCAGGCAAGAAGGTCGGCAGCCGGGTCGAGCTGGCCATCCCGCCGGCCCTCGGCTACGGCACGCAGGGCAACCCGCAGGCCGGCATCAAGGGCACCGACACGCTGGTGTTCGTCGTCGACATCCGCGGCTCCTTCAACGGCAAGAGCTCCGCCAAGGGCAAGGAGGTCGCCCAGGACAACATCGACCTGCCCAAGGTCGGCACCAACACCGACGGCAAGGCCCCCTCCATCGACGTACCGAAGAAGCCCGCGCCCAAGGACCTGGTCGCGAAGTACGTCCTGGAGGGCGACGGCCCGGCCGTCAAGCCCACGGACAAGCTGCTGCTCCAGTACAAGGGCGTCCTGTGGGACGGCGGCAAGGAGTTCGACGCCAGCTACAAGCGGGGCGAGCTGGCCGAGTTCCCGCTCCAGAGCCTGATCAAGGGCTGGCAGCAGGGCCTGGCCGGCAAGAAGGTCGGCAGCCGCGTGATGCTCGTCGTCCCGCCCGAGCTGGGCTACGGCGCCCAGGCGTCCGGCGACATCCCCGCCAACTCGACCCTGGTCTTCTCACTCGACATCCTCGCCGTGATGTAAGACTGTCCCGGTTGATCTGTACATCTCTGAGGAGCACTGTTTTTCGTGAACATCGACAAGCCCGAGATCGACTTCCCCGAGGGCCCGGCGCCGACCGAGCTCCAGATCGAGGACATCTGGGAGGGTGACGGTCCCGAGGCCAAGGCCGGTGCCACGGTCCAGGTCCACTACGTGGGCGTGGCCTTCTCCACCGGCGAGGAGTTCGACGCGTCCTGGAACCGTGGCAAGCCGCTGGCGTTCCAGCTCGGTGCCGGCCAGGTCATCGCGGGCTGGGACCAGGGCGTGCAGGGCATGAAGGTCGGCGGCCGCCGCAAGCTGACCATCCCCGCGCACCTCGCGTACGGCGACCGCGGCGCCGGTGGCGGCCTCATCGCGCCCGGCGAGACGCTGATCTTCGTCTGCGACCTGGTCTCCGTCTGACGGTCACCCCGAGGGCCCGTGCCGCACGGCACGGGCCCTCGGCCTTGCCACGAGGCCCACGAGGCCCGCGGGGCCCGGTGCGGGGGCCGGACGTGACTTTTGCCGCGACACCCCGGGGCGGTACGTTGAGCGGTAAAAGTGACTCCATAAGAAGAGGTGCAGGGCGTCGATGGCCATTGCCAAGGCCGAGCGGCTCATGAATCTGGCGCTGTGCCTGCTGGGGACCCGGCGCCCGCTCAGCAAGCGGGAACTGCGCAGCTCGATCGAGGCCTACCTGGAAGCCGGCTCCGACGACTCCTTCAACCGGATGTTCGAGCGCGACAAGGACGATCTGCGCGAGCTCGGCCTGGTCATCGAGACCGTGGAGAACCTGGACGGCGAGACCGGATACCTCGCCCGCCGCGACTCCAACCGGCTGCCCCCCATCCAGCTCGACGCCGAGGAGGCCGCCGCGCTGGGCCTCGCCGCCAAGGTCTGGCAGCAGGCCCGCCTGGCCGGTGCCGCGAGCGGCGCCCTCCAGAAGCTGCGCGCCGCCGGCATGCCCGAGGCGGAGGACTCCTACGACATCCCGCACAGCGCCCTCGAACCGCGCATCCCGGTCCACGAGGCCGCCTTCGAGCCGCTGATGCTGGCCTGCCGGGACCGGCGCCCCGTCGTGTTCGAGTACCGCAAGGGCAACGCCGCCCGTCCCGAGACCCGGCACGTCGAGCCGTGGACGCTGGAGTGCTGGCGCGGCCACTGGTACCTGGCCGGCTGGGACCGCGACCGGGGCGCCGAGCGCGTCTTCCGGCTCTCCCGGATCACCGGCAAGGTCCGCTCTCGCGCCGGGGTGTTCACCGCGCCCGTACCGGACGTGTCGACCGTGCGCGAGACCGTCGAGAGCTGGGCGGGGGAGACGGCGACGAGGTCCGCCCGCATCCGGCTGCGCACCGACTGCGGCTACCCGCTGCGCGCCCGTGCCCTGTCGGTGCGGGAGCTGGGGGACGGCTGGGACGAGCTGGAGATCCCGTACGGGCACGGACTGGACGCCTGGCTCGTCGAGTTCGGCCCGGACGTCGTCGTACTGGAACCGGCCGATCTGCGGGCCGATGTGGTGGACCGGCTGCGCGCCGTGGCCAAGGGCTGAGGGGGACGGAAAGACGATGGCCGCGAACGCGATCGACCAGACCAGGCGGATGCTGTCCCTGGTGACCTATCTGCGCGAGCGCCCCGGTGCCCACGTCGGGGACGTCGCCCGGGCGTTCGGCATCACCGAGGACGAGCTGATCTCCGACCTGGACGTACTGCCCATGTGCGGGACCAGTTTCCGGGGCGGTGACCTGCTCGACATCGACACGGACGGCGAGCAGATCTGGTGGCACAACCCCGACGACGTCGCCGAGCCGCTGCGGCTCGCCGCCGACGAGGCCACCGCGCTGCTGGTCGCCGCGCGGGCCGTCGCCACCCTGCCCGGGCTGCGCGAGGGCGACCGGGAGGCGCTGCTGCGCGCCACCGCCAAGCTGGAGGCGGCCGCGGGCGAGGCGGCGGGCGCGAGCTCCCGGCTGTCGGTGACGTTCGAGTCCGAGGGCGGTGTGTTCGCCGAGGTCGACCGGGCCATCTCGGAGCGGCGCCGGCTGTGGCTGCGCTACTACTCGCCCGCGCGGGACGAGCTCACCGAGCGCGAGGTGGACCCGATCCGGCTCTTCGCCGTCGGCCACACCTATATGGAGGCCTGGTGCCGCCTGTCCGAGGACCGGCGCACCTTCCGCCTCGACCGGGTGGCCGAGATCCGGCTGCTGGACGAGCCCTCCGCACCGCCGGAGATCGAGCTGCGCGACCTGTCCGAGGGCCTGGTCCAGCCGTCGGCCGACGACCCCGAGGTCGTGGTCGAGGTGGGGCCGGGCGGCCGGTGGGTGGCCGAGTACTACCCGCACGACAGCGCGGAGGAGCTGCCCGACGGGGGCTTGCGCATCACGCTGCGCACGCCGGACCCGGCGTCGCTGCGGCGGCTGGCCCTGCGTCTGGGCAGGGAGGGCCGGATCGTCTCCCCGCCGGAGCTGGCGGCGAGTGCCCGGCAGGCGGCGTGCGAGGCGCTGGCCGCGTACGACGACCAGGAGTAGGGCCAGGACCAGGAGGAGGACCAGGACAGGAGCAGGCGGTGCCGCGCCGGTCGAGGCGCGGTACAGATCCCGTGCAGACCTGCACGGAACCGCCTACGGGCCCGGTACAGCCCCGGTTCAGGCAGCCGTTGAGGGAATTGATGGAATTGAGGGATTCGTCCGTGATGTCCGGAGTCATCTCGTCGCCGTCGGCCTCGGTCGGCCCGGTCCTCTTCAAGGCCGCCTGCCCCGAGTGCCAGGCCCGCTTCGAGCTCTCGGCCGGCTCCTTGCGGCTCGCCATCGGGGCCAGTCGCCGCACCACCTTCTACTCCTTCACCTGTCCCGAGTGCGGCTCGGCCGTGCGAAAGCCCGCCGGTGAGCGCATCGTCGAGCTCCTCACCGGCGGCGGAGTGCGGACGCTGCGCCTCCACTCCACCGTCTGAGCGTCGTCTAGGCTCTGCGCATGTTCTGGCCCATGCTCGCCATCGCCCTCGGGTTCCTCGGTATCGCCGTCCTCGGCGTCCTCGGCATCCGGGTGTTCATCGAGGCGCAACGCCTCGGTCGTCAAGTGACGCACACCACACAGCGGATCAACCGTGCCGCCGAGGACCTGGAGCGGGCGGCCACCGATCTCGCCCGTACCGGCGACAGTTTGCGATGACGCGCGGTCTCCTCGCACGCAGGTGCGGGAGGTACGCTGCTGATTCCGGTGCGGGTGTTCGCGGGTGTTGAGGCACCTGCCCGGAACGCGGAGTATGCACGGGGATTGCCCGGCGTTTACCCGTGCGAGTTACGATCCTTGCAGCATGGGGCTGGACAACCGTCCGGTCGCACAGGTAAGTCCCACTCCCCCCAGCCGCCACGGTGAGAAGGAAGTAGCACATGATCGGCAATCTGAAGCCCCTCGAGATCGTTCTGATCATCGTCGTCATCCTGCTGCTTTTCGGTGCCAAGAAGCTTCCTGAGATGGCTCGTTCGCTGGGCAAGTCGGCTCGCATCCTCAAGAGCGAGGCCAAGGCCATGAAGAAGGACGACGCCGAGTCCGCCCCCGCGCCCACCACGGACACGACGGCCCAGCAGCAGCCCGCCCCGCGCACGATTCAGGCCGCCCCCGGCGACGTGAGCAGCGCCCGCCCGGTCGCGGAGCAGAACACCACCAAGAGCTGACGCACACGCGCGCGGATGACGCGCTGCGCGTTACGCGCTGACGGCTGCCGCACATCGCACGAGACAAGGGAAGTGGGTTGCTCAAGTCTGCCCGCAAGCGGGAGAAGAACGACGAGGGGCGGATGCCCCTTGTCGATCATTTGCGTGAACTGCGGAACCGGCTGCTGAAGTCGGTAATCGCCATTGCGGTAGCGGTGATCGTCGCGGCCTTCTTCCAGAAGGCCATCTTCGAGTTCCTGATGGAGCCGATCCTGGAGTCGGTCGGCTGTACGGGAGGCCGGGTCGTCACCAAGGACGGCAGGCCGTGCGCGGACATGACGACCAACGGTCTGTTGTCGCCGTTCACGATCGCGCTCAAGGTGGCGCTGATGGCGGGCGTCCTGGCGGCCACCCCCGTCTGGCTCTACCAGCTCTGGGCCTTCGTGGCCCCGGGCCTGCACAAGCAGGAGAAGCGCTACGCGCTCGGCTTCGCGGCCATCGGCGTCCCGCTCTTCCTCCTCGGGGCGTGGGTCGCGTACACGATCCTGCCTCAGACGGCGGAGATCATGCTGAGCTTCACGCCGGACGGCGCGAAGAACCTGATCCCGCTCGACGACTACCTCGACCTGATCACCCGTATGGTGATCGTCTTCGGACTGGCCTTCGAGCTGCCCCTGCTGCTGATCCTGCTGAACTTCACGGGCGTCCTCACCGGTCGGCGCATGCTCCGCTGGTGGCGGGGCATGATCATCGGCCTCACGGCGTTCGCCGCGATCGCCACCCCCGGCGGTGACCCGCTCTCGATGATCCTGCTGGCCGGTCCGCTGGCGGTGCTCTACTTCATCGCGGTCGGCATCTCGCTGCTCAACGACCGGCGCCGGCAGTTCGGGAACCCCGACCGCGGGCTGTCCGACGACGAAGCCTCCGAGCTGGACCTCACCCCCGCGTCCATCGACGCGGCCGAGCCCATCCCCTCCGTCCCGGCGCTGCCCGAGCAGGCGGACGGCAGCCGCTCACAGCGGGTGAACGGGTACGACGACATCACCTGACCTGTGCGCCCCCGGCGCACGCCCATGCGGAGCGAAGGCCCTCCAGGAGCCCCCTGGTGGGCCTTCGCCCGTTCTCGCTGCGTAGCCCCATGGTCACGGGCTGCCGGGCCGATTAAAGATCGGCTGACTGTCAGTGCCGGCGGGTAGGCTCGATAGCAAGATGACAGAAGAACTCACACCCGCGGAGGCGTACGCGGCCGCCAGGCTCCGCGCCGCCGAGCAGGCAACCGCGCTCGCTGCTTTCCGCGCCCTCTACGACTTCGAGCTGGACCCGTTCCAGGTCGAGGCCTGCCGTGCCCTGGAGGACGGCAAGGGAGTACTCGTCGCGGCGCCCACCGGCTCGGGCAAGACCATCGTCGGTGAGTTCGCCGTGCACCTCGCCCTGGAGCAGGGGCGCAAGTGCTTCTACACCACGCCCATCAAGGCCCTGTCGAACCAGAAGTACGCCGACCTGGTCAGGCGGTACGGACCGGGCAAGGTCGGCCTGCTGACCGGCGACAACAGCGTCAATTCCGAGGCCCCGGTCATCGTGATGACCACCGAGGTCCTCCGCAACATGCTGTACGCGGGGTCGCAGTCCCTCCGGGGGCTGGGCTATGTGGTGATGGACGAGGTGCACTACCTCTCCGACCGGTTCCGCGGGGCCGTCTGGGAGGAAGTGATCATCCACCTCCCCGAGTCCGTGACCCTGGTGTCGCTCTCCGCGACCGTGTCGAACGCCGAGGAGTTCGGTGATTGGCTCGACACCGTCCGTGGCGACACCGAGGTGATCGTCTCCGAGAGCCGGCCGGTGCCGCTGTGGCAGCACGTCCTGGCCGGGCGCCGGATCTATGACCTCTTCGAGGAGGAGACCGACCACGGCGGCCGCGGTTCCGCCCGGCGGGAGGTCAACCCCGACCTGGTCCGCCTGGCCCGCATGGAGAACTCCCGCCCGTCGTACAACGGCCGGGACCGGCGCCGCGGCCGGGAGGCCGACCGCGAGCGCGAGCGGCGGCAGCGGTCGCGGATCTGGACGCCCGGGCGGCCCGAGGTCATCGAGCGGCTGGACGCCGAGGGGCTGCTGCCCGCCATCACGTTCATCTTCAGCCGGGCCGGCTGCGAGGCCGCCGTACAGCAGTGCCTGTACGCGGGCCTCCGCCTCAACGACGAGGAGGGGCGCGCGCGGGTCCGGGAGATAGTCGAGGAACGCACCGCCTCGATCCCCACCGAGGACCTGCACGTCCTGGGCTACTACGAGTGGCTCGAAGGCCTGGAGCGGGGCATCGCCGCGCACCACGCGGGCATGCTGCCGACCTTCAAGGAGGTCGTCGAGGAGCTGTTCGTACAGGGCCTGGTCAAGGCCGTGTTCGCCACCGAGACGCTGGCGCTGGGCATCAACATGCCGGCCCGGTCGGTGGTGTTGGAGAAGCTGGTCAAGTGGAACGGCGAGCAGCACGCCGACATCACCCCGGGCGAGTACACCCAGTTGACCGGGCGCGCGGGCCGGCGCGGCATCGACGTCGAAGGCCACGCGGTGGTCCTCTGGCAGCGCGGCATGGACCCCGGCCACCTCGCGGGCCTCGCCGGCACGCGGACGTACCCGCTGCGCTCCAGCTTCAAGCCCTCGTACAACATGGCGGTCAACCTGGTCGACCAGTTCGGCCGGCACCGCTCGCGCGAGCTGCTGGAGACGTCTTTCGCGCAGTTCCAGGCGGACCGGTCGGTCGTCGGCATCTCCCGCCAGGTCCAGCGCAACGAGGAGGGGCTCCAGGGCTACCGGGAGGGCATGACGTGCCACCTCGGGGACTTCGAGGAGTACGCGCGGCTGCGCCGCGAGCTGAAGGACCGTGAGACGGAGCTGGCCAAGCAGGGCGCCGCACAGCGCAGGGTGGCCGCCGCCACGTCCCTGGAGCGGCTCAAGCCGGGTGACGTCATCCATGTGCCGACCGGCAAGTTCGCCGGGCTGGCGCTGGTCCTGGACCCGGGCCTGCCGGCCGGGCGGTCCAACGGACACCGCGGCTTCGAGCACGTCGACGGGCCGCGCCCGCTGGTGCTCACCGCCGAACGGCAGGTCAAGCGGCTCGCGTCGATCGACTTCCCGGTGCCGGTCGAGCCGCTGGAGCGGATGCGCATCCCGAAGTCGTTCAACCCGCGCTCCCCGCAGTCGCGGCGCGACCTGGCGTCCGCGCTGCGCACCAAGGCCGGGCACATAGCCCCGGAGCGACACCGCAAGCAGCGCTCCGCGGCCGCCGACGACCGCGAGATCGCCCGCCTGCGCGCCGCGCTGCGCGCGCACCCCTGCCACGGGTGCAGCGAGCGGGAGGACCACGCGCGGTGGGCCGAGCGGTACCACCGCCTCCAGCGCGACACACGCCAGTTGGAGCGGCGCATCGAGGGGCGGACGAACACCATCGCCCGCACCTTCGACCGGATCGTCGCGCTCCTGACCGAGATGGACTACCTGCGCGGCGACGAGGTCACCGAGCACGGCAAGCGACTCGCGCGCCTCTACGGCGAACTGGACCTGCTGGCCAGCGAATGCCTGCGCGACGGCGTCTGGGAGGGCCTCAACCCGGCCGAACTGGCCGCGTGCGTCTCGGCCCTGGTCTACGAGGCCCGGCAGTCGGACGACGCGGTCGCCCCGAAGCTCCCGTCGGGCAAGGCCAAGGCGGCCCTCGGCGAGATGGTGCGGATCTGGGGGCGGCTGGACGCGCTGGAGGAGGAGTTCCGGATCAACCAGGCCGAGGGCGTCGGCCAGCGCGAACCGGACCTGGGCTTCGCCTGGGCCGCCTACCAGTGGGCCTCCGACAAGAGCCTCGACGAGGTGCTGCGCGAGGCCGAGATGCCGGCGGGCGACTTCGTCCGCTGGTGCAAGCAGGTCATCGACGTACTCGGTCAGATCGCGGCGGCCGCGCCCGGCGAGGGCAGCACGGTCGCCAAGAACGCCCGCAAGGCGGTCGACGCCCTGCTGCGGGGCGTCGTCGCCTACAGCTCGGTGGGCTGACGCGCCCGTCGTCGTACGTGAGGGCCCGGCCGGGGTTTCCCCTGGCCGGGCCCTCACGTCACCGTGGGGAGCGGCTCAGCTCGGGGGACCGGCTCACCGAGGTGGCCGGCTCAGCCCGAGGTGGCCGGCTCAGCCCGGGGGCGGCCGCGAGGGCCTCGGCCAGCGCGATGAGCTCCGGCGCGCGCAGCACCCGCCCGCCGTGACCCGGCAGCGGCACGTGCAGGGCGGCCGCCCAGCGTCCCGGAACCGCCCCGGCCCCGTACACGGCGCCCGCCAGCATGCCCGTGACGGCCGCGACCGTGTCGGTGTCGCCGCCCAGGTCGATCGCCGCCGCCAGGGCGTCCTCGAACGAACCGGTCGTCCGCAGCGCCCAGAGCGCCGAACCCAGGCACGGCCACACCGCCCCGTTGAACTCGGTGGCCAGGTCCGGGTGCCAGTCGGGGGCCAGGACGGTTGCCCAGCGTTCCCGGTGATCCGCGTGGACGGCGGCCAAGGCGTCCGGCACGGCCGCCAGAGGGTCCGCCCCGTCCAGGGCCACCCGGACCAGCTCGTGCAGTACGGCCGTGCCCTCCCACGCGGCACGGTCGCCGTGCGTGAGCGCGGCGAGCCGCCGGGCGGCGTCCATGGTCCCGGTGCGGCCGGCGTTCGCGAAGTACACGGCGGACGTGGAGGCCCGCATCAGCGAACCGTTGCCCGCGGCGCGCCCGTTCAGGGAGAAGTGGAGCGCGGCCGCGCGGTTCCAGGGCGCGCCGTTCGTCAGGACGTCCTCGGTCTGGAGCCCGATGTCCTTCGGCTCCCCGGCCGCCCACCGCCGGAACCGTTCGAAGACGTCCGGGAGGTCGAGCCCGTGGCGTTCCAGCAGTGACTCGCCGACGAGGACGGCCATCTGCGTGTCGTCCGTGGCCTCGCCGGGGTCCCAGCCGCCCCCTCCGCACATCTCACCGACGCCGTCCGGGAAGCGGGCGGAGTAGACGCCCGGCAGCCCGAACTCGAAGGGCGCGCCGAGGGCGTCACCGACGGCGGACCCCAGGACGGCGCCGCTGACGCGGTCGGCGCGGCCGACACGGTCGGCAGGTTCCGTCCGGCCGAGCCCGTCGGCGGGGTCGGTGCGGTCGGTGGGGCCGGGGGCTGACATGCGGTCAGCCTAGGGGCCCTGGGGTCAGGCGGCGGTGGGCGGGGTTTCCTGCTCGCGTTCCACCTGCTCGTTCCAGTCGCGCTTGATGGCGCGCCAGGCCTCGTCCGTCTTGCCCAGGCGCCAGTAGCCGGAGATGGAGAGGCGTTCGCGCGGCACCTGGCGCTCCAGGCGGAGGTGGCGGCGCAGGTCCTTGACGAAGCCCGCCTCGCCGTGGACGAAGGCGTGCACGTCGCCGGGCGGGAAGTCCAGGGCCTGGACGGCGGCCAGCAGCGCGTCGCCGACCGGGCGGCCGGCGCGGTGGAGCCAGCGGAGCTCGACGCCGGCCGGCAGGGCGATCTTCTGCTCGTCGTCCGGCGACTCGACCTCGATCAGGGCGTGCCCGACGGCGCCCTCCGGGAGCCGCTCCAGCGACGCGGCGATCGCGGGCAGGGCGCTCTCGTCGCCCACCAGCAGGTGCCAGTCCGCCGCCGGGTCCGGCGCGTAGCCACCGCCCGGCCCGAGGAAGCGGACCGTCTCGCCCACGCGGGCCCGCGCCGCCCACGGGCCGGCCAGGCCCTCGTCGCCGTGGACGACGAAGTCGACGGTGAGCTCCCGCTGGGCGGGGTCCCACGCCCGTACCGTGTACGTACGCGTCGTGGGCCACTGCTCGCGCGGGAACTCCTCCCGGATCCGCGTCATGTCGAACGGCTCCGGATACGTCACGCCCGGCGCCGCGAAGATCAACTTGATGTAGTGGTCCGTGAACTCGTCCGCGGCGAACCCGGCCAGCCCCTCGCCGCCGAGGACGATGCGCACCATGTGCGGCGTGAGCCGCTCGGTGCGCACGACACGCGCCTCCTGCGCCTTGGGTGCCTTACGGGCCGGCTGTTCCGCCACGGTGGTCTCCCGGGGAGTGTGGTTGCTTAGGCTTACCTAAGCTAACACCTCAGCCCCGGAGAGTCGTGAGAAGCCGCTCCAGGGAGCCCCCCAGCCCCCACCGCGCCGCCAGCGCCTCCAGTGCCGCCGCGTCCCGCGGCTCCGCCGGCAGCGCCGGGTCGAACGCCGGCAGCGGTACGTCGTCGGCGACCCGCACCACCTTCGGCGCGACCGCCAGGTAGTCCCGGGACTCGTCCAGCCGCCTCCGCTGCGCGGGCGTCAGCTTCGAGCGCGGATCGTCCACCGCCGCCATGATCCCGGCCAGGTCGCCGTAGCTGTCGAGCAGCTTGGCCGCCGTCTTCTCACCGATGCCCGGCACGCCCGGCAGCCCGTCGCTCGGGTCACCGCGCAGCAGCGCCAGGTCCGCGTACCCCGGCCCGTCCACCCCGTACTTCGCGCGCAGCCACGCCTCGTCCGTCACCTGGAGCGTGCCCACCCCCTTGAGCGGATACAGCACCCGCACGCCCCGGGCGTCGTCCACCAACTGGTACAGGTCCCGGTCGCCCGTCACGATGTCCACCGGCCCCGCCGCCCGCCCGGCCAGGGTGCCGATCACGTCGTCCGCCTCGTACCCGGCGACGCCCACGCGGGCGATCCCCAGCGCGTCCAGCACCGCCTCGATCACCGGCACCTGGGGCGACAGCGTGTCCGGGATCTCCTCCTCGTCCGGGCCCACCTCCGTCTCCTCGGCGACCCGATGCGCCTTGTACGACGGGATCAGCTCCACCCGCCACGCCGGCCGCCAGTCCGCGTCCATGCAGGCCACCAGGTCGTCCGGCCGCCGGTCCTGGACCAGCCGGGCGATGAAGTCCAGCAGCCCGCGCACGGCGTTGACCGGCGTGCCGTCCGGCGCCCGCACGGAGTCGGGGACCCCGAAGTAGGCGCGGAAGTAGAGGGAAGCGGTGTCGAGGAGCATCAGGCGTCGCGTCACATCTCCGATCATGCCGCACCCCACTGACACCCACGGGCGCTCGACATGACGCCGCGTGAAGTGGATCACCTTTCCGTTTGTCCGGTGTGCGCAAGGGCAGGTGCGGCACCGGAGCGGGGTCTGTCCTGTTTCAACCAACCCGTTCCGTTCGTTCCCACGCGTGAGGTGTATGTGTCCAGGCTCCAGGCGGAGCACCTGTACAAGGTGTTCGGCAGACGACCCGACGAAGCGGTACGCAGGCTCCAAGCCGGTGCGGACCGCGACGAGTTGCGCGCCGACGGGGCGACCGCGGCGGTGATCGACGCCTCGTTCGCCGTCGAGCCGGGCCAGATCTTCGTCGTGATGGGGCTGTCCGGATCCGGCAAGTCCACGCTGCTGCGCATGCTCAACGGACTGCTGGAACCGACCGCCGGACGCGTCCTCTTCGACGGCGAGGACCTCACCGCGCTCAGCCCGCGCGAGCTGCGCCGCGTACGCTCCACGAAGATCAGCATGGTGTTCCAGCACTTCGCGCTCTTCCCGCACCGCAGCGTGCTGGAGAACGCCGCCTACGGCCTCGAAGTGCAGGGCGTCCCGCGCCGCGAGCGCGAACGGCGCGCCGCCGAGGCCCTGGAGCTGTGCGGCCTGGGCGGCTGGGAGGCGTGCTGGCCGGACGAGCTGTCCGGCGGCATGCAGCAGCGCGTCGGCCTGGCCCGCGCGCTCGCCACCGACGCCGACCTGCTGCTGATGGACGAGTCCTTCAGCGCCCTCGACCCACTGATCCGCCGCGACATGCAGGACCAGCTCCTGGAGCTCCAGAAGCGGCTGAAGAAGACGATCGTCTTCATCACCCACGACCTCAACGAGGCCATGCGCCTCGGTGACCGCATCGCCGTCATGCGGGACGGCCGGATCGTCCAGCTCGGCTCCGCCGAGGACATCCTCGTCCGGCCCGCCAACGACTACGTCGCCTCCTTCATCCAGGACGTCGACCGGTCACGCGTCCTGACGGCCGGCGCCATCATGGCCGCCCCGGACACCGTGTTCGGCACCGCCGACGCGAGCGGCGATGAGCCGCGTACCGCCGCCGACGTCCTGGCCGCCGCGCCCGCCACGGTCCCGCTCGACACGCCGCTGGCCGAGCTGTGCACCCCCTGCTCCACCAGCGGCGCCGCGGTCGCCGTCACCGACGACACGGGCGAGCTCGCCGGCGTGATCACCCGTGCCCGCCTGCTCGCGGCCCTCGGCGAGCCGGTCACGGAACGCCCGTCCACCGACCGGCCGACCGCCGACCAGTCGGCCACCGGCGAGCCCGCCGCCGACCAGCACGTCACCGACCAACCGGCCGACGAACCGACCCCCCACCAACCGCCTTCCACCTCGCCCGTGCCGGAAAAGCCCGCGGCCATCACAGCCACCATCACCACCGACACCACGACCCCGGCCACCACGACCAAGGAGGCGCCCCGTGCCTAGGCTTCCGCTCGGTGAGTGGGTCGACCGTGGTGTCGACTGGCTCCAGTCGCACCTGTCCTGGCTCTTCGACGCCATCAGCTCCGTCGTCACCGGCATGTACGACGGCATCGACGCCGCCCTCTCGGCGCCCGAGCCGCTGCTCTTCGCCGGAATCCTCGCCGTCCTCGCCTGGTGGCTGCGCGGCCTGCCGGCCGGCGTGCTCGCCTTCGCGGGCCTCGCGCTGATCGACGCCGTCGACCTGTGGGACGACGCCATGTCGACCCTCAGCCTGGTGCTGGTCGCCACCGTCGTCACGCTGGCCATCGCCGTCCCGCTGGGCATCTGGGCCTCGCGGTCCAAGGCCGTCAGCGCCGTGACGCGGCCCGTCCTGGACTTCATGCAGACCATGCCCGCCATGGTCTACCTGATCCCTGGGATCATCTTCTTCGGCGTCGGCGTGGTCCCCGGCATCATCGCCACCATCATCTTCGCCCTGCCGCCCGGCGTGCGGATGACCGAGCTCGGCATCCGCCAGGTCGACAAGGAGCTGGTGGAGGCCGCCGAGGCGTTCGGCACCACCCCGCGCGACACACTGCTGCGCGTCCAACTGCCGCTCGCCCTGCCCACGATCATGGCCGGTGTCAACCAGGTGATCATGCTGGGCCTGTCCATGGTCGTCATCGCCGGCATGGTCGGCGGCGGCGGACTCGGCGGCGCGGTCTACCGGGCCATCGGCAACGTCGACATCGGTCTCGGCTTCGAGGCCGGCATCTCCATCGTCATCCTCGCCATGTACCTGGACCGGATCACCGGGGCGCTCGGCCGCCAGGTGTCGCCCCTCGGCCGCCGCGCCCTGGCCAGGGCGAAGGCCCTCACCGGGGGCCGTGCCACGGTCCTCAACCACCGCCCCCGGCCGGCCGTCGCGGTCGTCGGCGCCGTCATCCTCGCCCTCGTGGCGGGCGGCATGAACGTCTTCGGCGGCGCGGCCACGTCCACCGCCGCCGGCGGCGGCACGGACGTCGGCCAGGGCAGGAAGATCTCCCTGGGCTACATCCCGTGGGACGAGGGCATCGCCTCCACCTTCCTCTGGAAGGAGGTACTGGAGCGGCGCGGCTTCGAGGTCGACGCCAAGCAGTACGAGGCCGGCGCCCTCTACACCGGGATGGCCAACGGCCAGATCGACGTCCAGACCGACTCGTGGCTGCCCGTCACGCACGCCACCTACTGGGACAAGTACCACGACCAACTGGAGGACATGGGTGCCTGGTACGGCCCCACCTCTCTGGAGCTGTCCGTCCCCTCGTACCTCAAGGGCGTCGACTCCCTCGCCGACCTCAAGGGCAAGGCGGACCGCTTCAAGGGCCGGATCATCGGCATCGAGCCGAGCGCCGGAATGATGGGCCTGCTCAAGGACAAGGTCCTGAAGGAGTACGGCCTCGCGGGCGAATACGAGGTCGTCGACGGCTCCACACCCGGCATGCTGGCCGAGCTGAAGCGCGCGTACGCCAAGAAGGAGCCGGTCGTCGTCACCCTCTGGTCGCCGCACTGGGCGTACTCCACCTACGACCTGAAGAAGCTCAAGGACCCGAAGGGCACCTGGGGCAAGGGCGACGGCGTGCACACCCTCGCCCGCGAGGGCTTCACCGCCGACAACCCCGAGGTGGGCCGGTGGCTGAAGAGCTTCCGCATGACCGAGCAGCAGCTCACCAGCCTTGAGGCGACCATCCAGCGGACCGGCAAGGGCAAGGAGCAGGAGGCCGTCCGCACCTGGCTCGACGCCAACCCGGGCGTCGCCGACAAGATGGCACCCGTGTAGCCGTCCGGTGGGGCGGCCCTGTCGCGGGCCCGCCCCACCGCGGCTTTCCCTCCGGTTGCGCTACTCGGCGGTACCGCCGCTGCGTAAGGTGGTCGCAGAGGGAGGGAGCCGAGGAGATGGACGACAAGGAAACGCTTCGGGTGGGCGTGGCCGTCCGCAGGAGGCGAAGAGCCATGGCGCTCACCCTCGCCGCGGTCGCCGAGCGCAGTGGGCTGTCCGTGCCCTTCCTGAGCCAGATCGAGAACGAGCGCGCGCGGCCCAGCGAGCGCTCGCTCCAGCAGATCGCCGACGCCCTGGAGACCACCACGGTGGCGCTGCTGGACGCCGCCGACCCGGCGCGCACGGTCGACGTCGTACGCGCCGCCGACGACCCCGGCCGGCCCGGCGCGCGGGCCCTGGTGCGCGGCGAGCACCAGATGCACGCCGAGGAGTTCACCGGCGAGCACGACGCGGGCCGGGAACTGGTGCTGCGCAACGACGCCATGCTGTACGTCGCCGACGGCGCCGCCCAGGTGGAGGCCGAGGGCCGGGCGTACCGGCTGGAGCGCGGCGACACCCTGTACCTCTCCGGCGGCGTCCGCCACCGCTGGCGGGCCGGCGACCCACGCACGCGTGTCCTCGTCGTCTCGGTCGCCGACCACATCGAGACGATGACCCCGGCCGCGCCGACGGCACCGCCCACCACGCCCCCGGCGACGTGATGCGGGTCGTCTCCCTCGTCCCCTCCCTCACCGAGGCCGTCGCTGTCACGGCCCCCGGCCTGCTGGTCGGTGCCACGAACTGGTGCACCCACCCCGCCGGGCTCGATGTCACCCGTATCGGCGGAACCAAGAACCCGGACGTCGCCGCGATCGTGGCCCTCCGACCCGACCTGGTGGTCGCCAACGAGGAGGAGAACCGGGCCCCCGACCTCGCCGCGCTGCGCGCCGCCGGGCTGGACGTCCTGGTCACCGAGGTCCGTGACCTGGACCGGGCGTTCACCGAACTGGACCGGGTGCTGCGCGCCTGCGGGGTGCGGACCCGGCCGCGCTGGCTGGACGCGGCGGAGGCGGCCTGGGCGGCGGTGACACCGGACCCGTACCGCCGTGCGATCGTGCCCATCTGGCGCCGCCCCTGGATGGTGCTGGGCCGCGACACCTTCGCGGGCGACCTGCTGGACCGCCTCGGCGTCGGCAACATGTACGGCGAGCACGCCGAGCGCTACCCGCGCGTCCCGCTCGACGAGCTGCGCGCCTCCGGGGCCGACCTCGTCGTCCTGCCGGACGAGCCGTACCGCTTCACCGCCGACGACGGGCCCGAGGCGTTCGGCGGGCTGCCCGCCGCGCTCGTCGACGGGCGGTACCTCACCTGGTACGGGCCGTCGCTCGCCGGGGCACCGGAGGCGCTGCGAGCAGCGCTCCGCCGGCCAGTCCCCGGGCCGTCCTGACGGCGGCCGTCAGCCACGCCGCCACCAGCAGGGCGTACAGCCCCACCGCCAGCCACCGCAGCGCCGCCAGCCCGGTGTGCTGGGCCAGCCCCGCCGCGCCCGTGACGCACGTCCCCACCGGGAAGGTGAACGCCCACCACGTCATGGCGAACCCCATGCCCCGGCGCCGGGCCCGCAGCACCATCGCACCGGCCAGCGCCAGCCACATCAGGGCGAAACCCATCACGGGCACCCCGTACAGGACCGCGATCTCTCCCGCGTACGGCACGCCCGGCGCCGCGTCGGCGAACTTGGTGGCGGCCGTCGTGGACTGGCCCAGCGGCCCCAGCACCAGGAACAGCGTCGGCGTCAGGGCGAGCGGCAGCGGCCCGCCGGTCAGCAGCCGGCCGAAGACCAGCGGCAGCATCACCAGCGTCGCGAGCAGGCTCAGCCCGAACATCCCGTAGCAGGCGATCAGCAGCGTCCGCTGCCACTGGCCCGGCGGGAGATGCGGTACGAGCAGGGGGCCGAGCGCGGCGGACACCATGGGCGACACGACGGGCAGCAGCCACACCGGCGAGGCCGACTCGGCCCGGTGGTGCACCACCATCAGGTACGGGATCGTCACCGCGACGGTCAGGCCGATCGCCGTCCCCGCCACGAACAGCGCCGCGTCGAGGGCGACCGCCGCGTCCGCCCCGATCCAGTCCACGCCGACGACGAGGGCGCCGCCGCCGACCGAGACCAGGGCCATGGCCAGGCACCCGTAGAACGGGGCAATGGCCGGGTCCAGGAGGTGGGCCCGGGCCTGGTCCCTATGGTGCGTCCAGTGCAGTGCGCGCGCCACGAGCAGGGTGAGCAGCATCAGCAGGGACAGCGCCCACACGGCCGCGCAGGCGGTGCGGAGGCCCGGTACCCGGAGGGGCAGCGTGGCGCCCGCGTTGGCGACGATCGCGGTGCCCATCACCGTCGCGTACCAGTTGGGTCCGAGGTGTCGGACGGCCGTGGTGCGGGATACGCGGGGGAGTGGTGGGTGCTGCGCCAGAATTGCCATGGAAACACCCTGACCTGCGGTGATGCCCCCCACCAGAGATCGCTTCCCTATGACGTCATAAACTTAATTTATGAGCGTCTCGCATCGCGTGCCCGATCTCGGGGCCCTGGAACTGCTTCTGGCCGTGGCCCGGCACGGCAGCCTGGGCCGGGCCGCGCGCGAGGTCGGGATCACCCAGCCGGCCGCCAGCAGCCGCATCCGCTCCATGGAGCGGCAGTTGGGCGTCGCCCTGGTGGACCGCTCCCCGCGGGGGTCCCGCCTCACCGACGCGGGGGCGCTGGTCACGGACTGGGCGCGGCGCGTCGTCGAGGCCGCCGAGGCGTTCGACGCGGGCGCCCAGGCGCTGCGCGACCGGCGCGACTCGCGACTGCGGGTCGCCGCGTCGATGACGATCGCCGAGTACCTGCTGCCCGGCTGGCTCATCGCCCTGCGCGCCGAGCGCCCCGACACGGCGGTCTCGCTCCAGGCGGGCAACTCGACCGCCGTCGCGGCCAGCCTGCTCGCCGGGGAGGCGGACCTCGGGTACGTCGAGGGCCTCACCGTCCCGGAGGGCCTGGACGCGGTGGTCGTCGCCCACGACAGGCTGGTGGTGGTCGCCGCGCCGTCCCACCGCTGGGCCCGCCGCCGCGCCCCGCTGACCCCCGCCGAACTGGCCGCCACCCCGCTCGTGCTGCGCGAGTACGGCTCGGGCACCCGCCAGGTCCTGGACGCGGCACTGGCCGAGCACGGCGGCCTCGCCGACCCCCTGCTGGAGCTCGCCTCCACGACGGCCGTGAAGGCGGCCGCGGTCACCGGAGCGGGCCCGGCGGTGCTCAGCGAACTCGCGGTCACCGAGGAACTCGCCTCCCGCCGCCTCGTCGAAGTCCCCGTCGAAGGCGTCCACCTCCACCGCGCCCTCCGCGCGGTCTGGCCCACGGGCCCCCTCCCCACCGGCCCGGCCCGCGACCTGCTGTCCCTGGCGCGGGGGTAGGGGGACGTATCCCCGGCGCGGGATCGAGCCGGCCGTATCCCCGCGGGGCGGCGCCCGACGGGCTCATCCGGAAGCGGCGACCAGTCCCTCCATCACGCGGAGGTCCTTGCCCATCTCCGGGTGCCACTGGACGCCCAGGGCCCAGCGCACGCCCCCCAGTTCGACCGCCTCCACGGTGCCGTCCTCGGCGTGCGCGCACGGCATCAGGCCGTCGCCGAGCCGGTCCACGGCCTGGTGGTGGTACGTCGGGACCGTCGTCGTCTCGCCGACGAGCGAGGCGTACCGGGTGCCCGGGACCGGCTTGACGGTGTGGGCGCCGAAGACGCCGACGCCGCCGGTGTGGCCGTCCAGGTGCTGGAGCAGGGTGCCGCCGAGGGCCACGTTCAGCAGTTGCATGCCGCGGCAGATGCCGAGCAGGGGCGTGCTGGTGGCCAGGGCCGCCTGGATCAGGGCGAGCTCCCAGGCGTCCCGCTCGGCCGCCTCCGGGCCCGTGCGCGGGTCGCGGTCGGCTCCGTACCGGGAGGGGTCGACGTCCGCGCCGCCCGCGACGACGAGGCCGTCGAGGCGGGCGACCACGTCGGCGGCGAGGGACGGCGCGTCCGGCGGGAGCATCGCGGCGATGCCGCCCGCCGCCTGGACCAGGCGGGGGTACGCCTCCGGGAGCAGGGCGGCGGGCAGCTCCCACACGCCCCACTTCGCGGGGTCCAGGTAGGTCGTGACGCCGATCAGCGGCTTGGGCACGTTCGGGTTCCTCTCAGGTGCGGTCGAGGGTGCGGTCGAGCTCGGCCTCGGCCGCGGCCAGCGCCGCGAACTCCTCCTCGGGCGCGCTCGCGACGAGACGGTGACGACTGTAGAAGGCGAAGTAGGCGAGGGCGACGACGTAGACGCCCAGCGCGATGAACGCCGCGTCCTTGTCCACCAGGAACGTCGCCACCAGCGCGGCCAGCGCCAGCACGAAGGCGACGGAGGACGTCACGATCCCGCCGGGCGTGCGGTACGGGCGCGGGAGGTCCGGCTCGCGGCGCCGCAGCACGATGTGGGACAGCGCCATCAGGGCGTATGAGATGGTGGCGCCGAACACCGCGATGTTCAGCATCCGCGCGCCGTTCCCGGTCCCGGCCGCCAGCGCGAAGCCGAGCGCGCCGGGGATCAGCAGGCCCAGGTACGGGGACTTGCGGCGGCTGGTCAGGGACAGGAAGCGGGGCAGGTACCCCGCCCGGGACAGGGCGAACAACTGGCGGGAGCCCGCGTAGATGAGGGAGAAGAAGGAGGCCACCAGGCCCGCGAGCCCCGCGTAGTTGACGAACCGGCTCAGCGCGGTCGGGTCGCCGTCCCCCTGGAGGGCCACCACCAGCGGGTTGCCCGCGTCCTGGATGGCGGCCGAGCCGCGCACGCCCGTCGAGGCGAAGAACGTCAGCACGGCGAGCAGCACCAGGATCAGCATCGACAGCGACAGCGCCCGCGGCATGGACCGCACCGGGTCCTTCGCCTCCTCGGCGGCGAGCGGCACGCCCTCCACGCCCAGGAAGAACCACATCCCGAACGGGACCGCCGCCCAGATGCCGAGCAGACCGTACGGCAGCCAGGAGTTCGCGCCGAACGCCGCCGGATCGGCCGGGATGTCGTTGAGCCCGTCGGCGTTGAACTCCGTGAACGCGCCCACCACGAAGATGAGCAGGGCCGCCACCGCGATGGCCGTCACGATCAGGCTGAAGCGCAGCGCCTCGCCGACGCCCCACAGGTGGATGCCGATGAAGATGACGAAACACGCCAGGTAGACCGGCCAGCTCGACTCCAGGCCGAACAGGCCGAGGGATTCGACGTAGTCGCCGATGAAGATGGAGATGGCGGCCGGGGCGAGGATGTACTCGATGAGGATCGCCGTCCCCGTGAGGAACCCGCCCCAGGTGCCGAGCGCCCGGCGCGCGAAGCCGTAACCACCGCCCGCCGCGGGCAGGATGGCGGACAGCTCGGCGAGCGCGTAGACGAGACAGGCGTACATCACGCCCATCAGGACGGTGGCGATGGCCAGCCCGCCGAAACCGCCCTCTTGGAGGCCCATGTTCCAGCCGGCGTAGTCGCCGGAGACGACGTACCCGACACCGAGCCCGGTGAGCAGCAGCCAGCCGGCGCTGCCCTGCCGCAGGGCCCGGCGCTTCAGATAGTCGTCGGCGGCGGCCGGTGTGTCCTTGGTTTCTTCCAGCGTCATGGCAGCGTGCTCCCGCGTCAGTGGTCGGGATTCAATGGAGTGGTGCCATACCTTTGCGGTGCTCCCGCCGGAACGCAAGACCCGTGCGTTACTTTCGGGTTACGCCGCCCGGTCCGGCGCGGCTACGTCAGGAACCCGCGCAGCAGCGCCGCCGTCCCCGCGCAGTGCTCCCGCATCACCTCGCGCGCCGCGTCCGCGTCCCCGTCCAGGACGGCCTCCACCAGCGCGGTGTGCTGGTGCTGCGAGTGCTCCAGGTTGCGCACGAGCAGGGGGATGCAGTCGAGCAGGTCGTTCACCGACGCCCGTACCGCCGCGTACTGCGCCGTGAGCGTGGGCGAGCCGGACAGTTCGGCCAGCGTCAGGTGCAGCAGCGTGTCCTGGCGGCGGTAGTCGTCCAGCGGCGCGTCGTGCGTCGCCCGCAGCGCCGTACGCAACCGCTCGGCGCCCTCGTCCGTCAGCCCGTGCGCCGCGCACAGCCCCGCCGCGCCCACCTCCAGCACCTCGCGGAAGCGCAGCGTGTCCTCGACGTCCACCGACGCGATCCGGCGCCGCAGCTCCTCCTCCCCGGAGTCGCCGGCCGCGCGGTCCCGGTGCAGCACGAACGTTCCGCCGTACCGGCCGCGCCGGCTCTCGACCAGGCCCTGCTCCTGGAGCACCTTGAGCACCTCGCGCAGCGTCACCCGGCTGATCCCCATCCGGTCCGCCAGCTCCCGCTCCGCGGGCAGCCGCTCGCCGCCCGGCACCAGGCCGAGCCGTACGACCTGGAGGATCTGCTCCAGCGCCTCCTCGAAGCCGTTGCCCGCCCGCACCGGCCGCAGCACGGGCGCCAGCCGGTCCTCGGACTCACGTCCCGAGCTCTTCTTCGCCACCTCGCGGTTTCCCCTTCCCAAGCAATGGTCTTCCGCAATACCTTATGGCTCCCGGCTGACCGAAGGAGGAGTAATCCCGTGGCAGACCGCAAACCCCCGCTCGGTGTCGAGGAGCTGCGTGCCCTCGTCGCGAGCGGTGAGATCGACACAGTGGTCCTGGCCTTCCCCGATATGCAAGGGCGGCTCCAGGGCAAGCGGTTCGCCGCACCGTTCTTCCTCGACGACGTGCTGGAGCACGGCACCGAGGGCTGCAACTACCTGCTCGCCGTGGACGTGGAGCTCAACACCGTCGACGGCTACGACATGTCCTCCTGGGCCAAGGGCTACGGCGACTTCGCCATGCGCCCGGACCTGTCCACCCTGCGCCGCGTGCCCTGGAACGAGGGCACGGCCATGCTGGTGGCCGACCTCACCTGGAACGACGGCTCACCCGTCGTCGCCGCGCCCCGCCAGATCCTGCGCCGCCAGTTGGAACGGCTCGCCGAGCACGGCTACACCGCCCACGTCGGCACCGAGCTCGAATTCATCGTCTTCAAGGACACCTACGAGCAGGCCTGGAACGCCGACTACCGCGACCTCACCCCGGCGAACCAGTACAACATCGACTATTCGATCCTCGGCACCGGCCGCATCGAACCCCTCCTGCGCCGCATCCGCAACGAGATGGCAGGCGCCGGACTGACCGTCGAGTCCGCCAAGGGCGAGTGCAACCCCGGCCAGCACGAGATCGCGTTCAAGTACGACGAGGCCCTCGTCACCTGCGACCAGCACGCCATCTACAAGACCGGCGCCAAGGAGATCGCCTCCCAGGAGGGCGTCTCGCTCACCTTCATGGCGAAGTACAACGAGCGCGAGGGCAACTCCTGTCACATCCACCTGTCGTTGCAGGACGCCGACGGCCGCAACGTCATGGCGGGTGACGGCCCCGGCGGGATGTCCCCGGTCATGCGGCACTTCCTCGCCGGACAGCTCGCCGCGCTCCGCGACTTCTCCCTCCTCTACGCGCCCAACATCAACTCCTACAAGCGCTTCCAGCCCGGCTCCTTCGCACCCACCGCCGTCGCCTGGGGCCACGACAACCGCACCTGCTCCCTCCGCGTGGTCGGCCACGGCCGCTCCATGCGCTTCGAGAACCGCCTCCCCGGCGGCGACGTCAACCCGCACCTCGCCGTCGCGGGACTGGTCGCGGCCGGCCTGTACGGCATCGAGCAGGAGCTGGAACTGCCCGAGCCGTGCGACGGCAACGCGTACACCGCCGACTACGCCCACGTACCCACCACGCTGCGCGAGGCCGCCGAGCTGTGGGAGAACAGCCCCATCGCCAAGGCCGCCTTCGGCGACGAGGTCGTCGCCCACTACCGCAACATGGCGCGCGTCGAGCTCGAAGCGTTCGACGCCGCGGTGACCGACTGGGAGCTGCGCCGCTCCTTCGAACGCATGTGAGGCCCCTGCCTTGACCACCGAGCACCTCGTACTCAACCCCGCCACCGAAGAGGTCGTCGCGACCGTCCCGGCCACCACCGCCGCCGGCGTCGACGCCGCCGTCACCCGCGCCGCCAAGGCCCAGCGCGACTGGGCGGCCGCCGCGCCCGCCGACCGCGCCCGCCTGCTGCGCCGCTTCGCCGCCGTCGTCGACGAGCACGTCGAGGAACTGGCCCGGCTGGAGGTCCGCGAGGCCGGCCACACCCTCGGCAACGCCCGCTGGGAAGCCGGCAACGTCCGCGACCTGCTCGACTACGCGGCCGGGGGAGTCGAACGCCTGAGCGGCCGCCAGATCCCCGTCCCCGGCGGCCTCGACGTCACGATCCTCGAACCCCTCGGCGTCATCGGCGTGATCGCCCCCTGGAACTTCCCCATGCCCATCGCCGCCTGGGGCACCGCCCCCGCCCTCGCGGCCGGCAACGCCGTCCTCCTCAAACCCGCCGAGACCACCCCCCTCACCGCCCTCCGGCTCGCCGAACTCGCCCTGGAGGCCGGGCTCCCCGAACACCTCTTCCAGGTGCTCCCCGGAGCGGGTGACGTCGCCGGGAACGCCCTCGTCGAACACCCCGGCGTCGCGAAGATCGTCTTCACCGGCTCCACCCGCGTCGGCAAGGGCATCATGGCCAAGTGCGCCGACCGCGTGAAGCGCGTCACCCTCGAACTCGGCGGCAAGAGCCCCAACATCGTCTTCGCCGACACCGACATCGAGGCCGCGGCCGCCGCCGCCCCCATGTCCTTCCTCGACAACTCCGGCCAGGACTGCTGCGCCCGCACCCGCATCCTCGTCCAGCGCGGCGCCTACGACCGCTTCCTCGAACTCCTCACCCCCGCCATCGAGGAGATCGTCGTCGGCGACCCGTCCGACGAGAAGACCCAGATGGGTCCGCTGATCTCCCGCGTCCAGCTCGAACGCGTCCGCTCGTACGTCCCCGATGACGCCGCCGCCATCCGGGGCAAGGCCCCCGAGGGCCCCGGCTTCTGGTTCCCGCCCACCGTCCTCACCGGCCTCGCGCCCGACGCGCCCGCCGCCGTCGAGGAGGTCTTCGGCCCCGTCGCCGTCGTCCTGCCCTTCGACGACGAGGACGACGCGGTGCGGCTGGCCAACGCCACCGAGTACGGCCTGTCCGGCTCCATCTGGACCCGCGACGTCGGCCGCGCCCTCCGCGTCTCCGGCGCCGTCCGGGCCGGCAACCTCTCCGTCAACTCCCACTCCAGCGTCCGCTACTGGACCCCGTTCGGCGGCTACAAGCAGTCCGGCCTCGGCCGCGAACTCGGCCCCGACGCCCTCACCGCCTTCACCGAAACCAAGAACGTCTTCATCAGCACGGAGGCCTGAACCACCATGACCGAAACCCCTGTGTGCCGTCGCCTCACCGGCCGTACCGCCGTCATCACCGGCGCCGGCAGCGGCATCGGCCTCGCCACCGCCCGCCGCCTCGCCTCCGAGGGCGCGAACGTGGTGTGCGGCGACATCGACGAGAAGGCCGGCAAGGCGGCGGCCGACGAGGTCGGCGGCACGTTCGTCCGCGTCGACGTCACCGACGCCGACGAGGTCGAGGCGCTCTTCAAGACCGCGTACGACACCTACGGCAGCGTCGACATCGCCTTCAACAACGCGGGCATCTCCCCGCCCGACGACGACTCCATCCTCACCACCGGCCTGGAGGCCTGGAAGCGGGTCCAGGAGGTCAACCTCACCTCCGTCTACCTCTGCTGCAAGGCCGCCATCCCCTACATGCAGCGCCAGGGCCGGGGCTCCATCATCAACACGGCCTCCTTCGTGGCCATCATGGGCGCCGCCACCAGCCAGATCTCGTACACCGCCTCCAAGGGCGGCGTCCTCGCCATGTCCCGCGAGCTGGGCGTGCAGTTCGCCCGCGAGGGCATCCGCGTCAACGCCCTGTGCCCCGGACCGGTGAACACCCCGCTCCTCCAGGAGCTGTTCGCCAAGGACCCCGAGCGGGCCGCCCGCCGCCTCGTCCACATCCCGGCCGGCCGGTTCGCCGAGGCCGAGGAGATCGCGGCCGCCGTCGCCTTCCTGGCCAGCGACGACTCGTCGTTCATCAACGCCACCGACTTCCTCGTCGACGGCGGCATCTCCGGCGCGTACGTCACCCCGCTGTAGCCCCGGCGGTTCACCTGCCTTCCACCATCCCGACAGCCGGGCGTCGCACGACGCCCGGCTGTCCCGCGTAGACCAGGAGCGTGTACGTGACAGACATACGCCGCTGGGCCGCCGCCGTGGCCGCCCTCACCCTCACGGTCACCGGCCTCACCGCCGCCTCGGCGACGGCCCGTGCGCAGGGGCCGCAGTGCCCGGGCCTCACCGTCGCCGACGGCTGGTACGGCGACAACAAGGCCCGGCTCCAGCAGATGATCGACCGCCACGGCCACTGCGGGGACAACCGCACGGGCGGGCACAAGCCCGTCGCCGTCTTCGACTGGGACAACACCGTCATCAAGAACGACGTCGGCGACGCCACCATGTTCTGGCTGCTCCGCAACAGCCGCATCCGCCCGCCGCAGGGCGGCGACTGGCACACCACCAGCCGCTACCTCACCGACGCGGCCGCCGCCTCCCTCGCCGCCGCCTGCCCCACCGGCGTACGCACCCTCCCCACCGCCACCGACACCGACTGCGCCGACGAGATCCAGAGCGTGTACGCGGACGGGGAGACCACCCACGGCGACCCCGCCTTCGCCGGGTTCGACCACCGGCGCATGGAGCCGCAGTACGCCTGGCTCGCCCAGCTCCTGCGCGGCTGGACCACCCGCCAGGTCGAGTCCTTCGCGGCCGCCGCCCGCGCCGAGAACCTCGCCGCGCCGATCGGCGCCGAACAGCGCGTCGGCAGCGGCACGGCCACCGGCTGGGTCCGCTACTACGACCAGCAGCGCGACCTCGTCCGCACACTCCAGAAGGCCGGGTTCGACGTGTGGATCACCTCCGCCTCGCCCGAACCCGTCGTCGACGTCTGGGCGAAGGGCGTCGGCATCAAGCCGTCCCACGCCATCGGCATCCGCAACGTGACCGAAGCCGGCCGCCTCACCGGCCGGCTCCAGGGCTGCGGCACCGTCCGCGACGGCGACGACTCGATGATCACGTACATCGACGGCAAGCGCTGCTGGATCAACCAGGAGATCTTCGGCGTACGCGGCCCCGCCGCCGAACAGGTCCAGCCCGCCCACCGCAGGCAGGTGTTCGCCGCCGGCGACTCCGACACCGACGTCTCCTTCCTGCGCGACGCCACCGCCCTGCGCCTGGTCCTCAACCGCAACAAGGACGAGGTGATGTGCCGGGCGTACGACAACGACGACGGCCGGTGGATCGTCAACCCCATGTTCATCCAGCCCAAGCCGCGCAAAGCCACCCCGTACCCGTGCGCCACGTCCGGCTACACCACCGCCGACGGCTCCCCGGGCCCCGTGCGCAGGGCCGACGGCAGCGTCGTACCGGACCAGCGGGACACCGTGCACGCCCCCTAGAGTGACCGCATGAGCATGACGCCTCCCGGCTGGTACCCCGATCCGGGCAACCCCGCCGTCGAACACTGGTGGGACGGCACCGCCTGGACCGGGCACACCCGGCCCACCGGCTCCCCGCCCCCGGGGAGGCGGACCGGCCGCCTGGTCGCCCTCGCCGCGGCGGGCGTCGCGGTGGTGGCGGCGGTCGCCGCGGGGGCGGTCGTCCTCGCTTCCGGCGAGGAGCCGGCCGTGGAGGCCAAGAACAGTCCCGCGCCGCCGCCGGTGAGCTCCACGTCCGCGCCGGCGTCCTCGTCCCCGTCCGCCCCGGCCGACACCACCGTCGTCACCGACCAGCTCAACGGCATCACCCTGCCCATCCTCGACGGCTGGGAGAAGCCCGAGCACACCACGGACGACCTGCCGACCGTGTCGACGGTCGCCGACGACCCGTGCCCCGCCGCCGCCAGCCGCACCTGCAAGCGCGGCTCGGTCTTCTCGTTCACCGCCACGGCCACCGGGAGCGACGACCCGCGCGCCATCGCCCGGGAGGACATCAAGGAGGCCGCCGACCGGGCCTTCGAGGAGGACACCCTCGGCGTACGTCCCCACGGCGGCATCCGCTCCCACCAGGTGCTCGCCGAGCGGCCCGCCGTCGTCGCCGGACGCACCGGCTACCTGGTCCGCTGGCGGGTCACCACCAACCAGGGCCCCGGCGGCTACGTCCAGTCCCTCGTCTTCCCGTCGTCGCTCGGCAGCGAGTCGCCGGTCGTCGTGCGGTTCGTCTTCTCCGCCGGACCGGACGCCCCGCCACCGGCCGTCATGGACGAGATCATGAAGGGCATCCGCCCGATCGGCAGCTCGGCCGGCGGGGGAGTCGGCAGCACCATCGGGCCGTGACGTCCAGCCCTCCAGGTCCTACAGGAACGTGCGGCCCTCGCCCCGGTACGTCGGTACGGTCGCCGTGACCCGGTCGCCCTCGATCAGGTGCAGCGCGTCGAACCGCTCGCACAGCTCGCCCGCCTTCGCGTGCCGGAACCACACCTTGTCGCCGATCAGCAGGTCGTCGGCGGGGGAGCCCAGCAGCGGCGTCTGCACCTCGCCCGCACCCTCCTGCGGGTCGTAGCGCAGCCCCTCCGGGAGGTACGGCACCGGCAGCCGGTCACAGCCGGCCGCACCCGAGGCGGGGTAGCCACCGCCCAGCACGGTCACCACGCCCACGCCCGGCCGGCGCACCACGGGCTGCGCGAACAGCGCCGCCGGACGGCCCGTGAACGACGTGTAGTTGTCGAACAGCCGGGGCACGTACAGCCCCGAACCGGCCGCGATCTCGGTCACCGCGTCCTCGGCGGCCGTGTGCTGCACGCTGCCCGTCCCGCCCCCGTTCACGAACTCCAGGTCCGGCGCCACCGCCCGTACCGCCGCCACCACGGCCGCCCGCCGCGCCGCCAGCTCCCTGCGGGCCGCGGCCTGCATCAGCCGCACCGCATGGGAGCGCACCGGCCGGCCCGCGATCGCGTCACCGACCCCGGCGACATGCCCCTCGTACGCCATCAGCCCCACCAGCCGGAACCCCGGCCGGCGCGCCACCGACCGCGCCACCTCCGCCACCTGCGCCGGCGTGCGCAGCGGCGAACGCCGTGCCCCGATCCGTACCCGGCCGCCCAGCAGGTGCAGCGACGTGTCCAGCTCCAGACAGACCCGGACCTCCTCCGCGCCGCAGTCCCGGGCCCGGTCGATCAGGTCCAACTGCGCCGGATCGTCCACCATCACGGTCACCGCGCCGGCGAGCTTCGCGTCCCGCGCGAGCTCCGAGAAACCGGCCCGGTCGGCCGACGGGTACGCCAGCAGTACGTCGCCGAACCCGGCGCGCGCCAGCCACAGCGACTCGTCCAGCGTGAACGACATGATCCCCGCGAACCCGTCCCGTGCCAGCACCCGCTCCAGCAGTGCCCGGCAGCGCACGGACTTGCTCGCCACCCGTATCGGCTTCCCGCCGGCCCGGCGGACCAGATCGTCGGCGTTCGCGTCGAACGCCTCCAGGTCGACGACGGCGACAGGCGCGTCGAGATGGGCGGTGGCCCGGTCGTACCGGGCTCGGTCAGCGGCACGCGGAGTCATGGCCAGAGCCTGCCAGACCTGCCTACCTGGGGGTAGGGGGATGTTCCGGTCAGATCCGCCCCGACCTGCGGCCTCGTTCCCGTGCAGGCGGCCGCAGCCCGTAGAGTTACCCGCACGCGCTGACGAACGGGCCTGCCCCGCAAGGCGATCCGGACGACACCGAGGGGGGCGGATGAGCACCGAGGCACGACACCCCGCGCGTACCTCGATACCGCCCACCACGCCTCCCCACCGCGACCCCGAGCCGCCCACGCCCACACGGCCCGCCCCGCCGGTCGCCGCACCCCAAGCCACGCCGCCCGCACCGCCGGTCGCCGCACCGAGCCCGGCGCCCACCGCACCGCCCGCGCCCGCGCGGCCCGCGTCGCCCACGCCCGCACCGGGCGCGCCGGGCACGCCCGCGCCTGCCGCGTCGCCCACCGCTGCCCCGCCCGCGCCCACCACCGCACCGCCGGTGCCCACCGCGGCCCCCGGCACGCCCGCGCCGCCCCCGGCGCCCACCACCGCGCCCCCGGCGCCCACCGCACCGCCGGTCGCCGCACCGAGCGCACCCCCATCCGCCCCCTCCTCCACCCGGCGGCGGCCGGTCGGGGCCGTCGATATGACTCCCCGTCCGGGGGGCGCCGCGCCGCAGGGGCCCCGGGCGCACTGGGTACCGCCCGAGACGCCCGTGGAGACCACCACGCGGCTGCGGCCGGTTCGCAGCAGGCACCCCCTTCGCGCGGCCGCCGCCGTGGCGTGCCTCGTGCTCGGGCTCGGGCTCACCGGCGGGGCCGCCGCCGGGGCGTGGCTGGTGGGCGACTCGGCCGCGCAGACGTCCGACGGGGACCGGTTCGCCGAGGCCCGCGGCCTCTGGCACACCGTGCCCGTCGACACGCTCTTCCCCCGCACCCTCCACGGCGAGGGGGCCGGACCCGGCGGCGCGGACCGGACGTGGACGCGCGTCGCCGTCGCGCCCGACGGGCCGTGCGCCGGGGCGTTCGACCCGCTGCTGCTGCGGACCCTGCGTCCGGTGGGCTGTGAGCGCGTGCTGCGCGCCACGTACACCGACGCCACCTCCACCAGCGTCACCACCGTCGGCATGGTGTTCACCGACGCCGACCGCCCCGGCATGACCGCGCTGCGCGACCGCTTCACCGACGAGAGCCTCGACGAACGCACCGACCTCCTGCCCCGCACCCTCGCCGGCCCCGGCACCGTGGCCGCGGGCTTCGGCGACGCGCAGCGCGCGAGCTGGCGGGTGAGCGTCCTCACCGACGTACCCGTCATCGTCTACGCGGTGTCCGGCTTCGCCGACGGCCGCACCGTGGAGGACCCCCAGCCCGCCGCCGAGGCGATGGCCGAGGGCCAGACCAGCACACCCGCCCAGGCGGGGCTGGGCCATGACGCCGACGGCATCGCCGACCGGATCGAGCGCGGCCTCCGTACGACGGCGACCACCGGAAAGGCCACCCAGAACCACCGATGACGTACCGACGCCGGACCGCGGCCGCCCTCGCCGCCCTCGCGTTCGCCGTGCTGCCCGCCACCCCGGCCCACGCCGACGCCATCCGCGCCCAGCAGTGGGGCCTCGAAGCCATGAACACGGCCGAGGCCTGGCGCACCACCAAGGGCGAGGGCATCACGGTCGCCGTCCTCGACACCGGTGTCGACGCCACCCACCCGGACCTGGTGGGCAACGTCCTGCCCGGTAAGGACCTGATCGGCTTCGGCGCCAAGCGGGGCGACCGCGCGTGGGCCCGCCACGGCACCGCCATGGCCGGCATCATCGCGGGTCACGGACACGGCTCCGGCCGCGAGGACGGCGTCCTCGGCATCGCGCCCGAGGCGAAGATCCTGCCCGTCCGCGTCATCCTCGAAGGCGGCGACCCGGCCCGCACCAAGGCCCGCAACACCCGGGGCACCGCCCTGGCGCAGGGCATCCGCTGGGCCGTCGACCAGGGCGCCGACGTCATCAACCTCTCCCTCGGCGACGACAGCGAGTCCGCGCACCCCGACGCCGGCGAGGACGCCGCCGTCCAGTACGCCCTCTCCAAGGGCGCCGTCGTCGTCGCCTCGGCCGGCAACGGCGGCGACAAGGGCGACCACATCTCGTACCCCGCCGCCTACCCCGGCGTCATCGCGGTCACCGCCGTCGACCGGTACGGCACCCACGCCGCGTTCTCCACCAGCCGCTGGTACGCCACCGTCAGCGCGCCCGGCGTCGACATCGTGATCCCCGACCCCGACCGCAAGTACTACCAGGGGTGGGGCACCAGCGCCGCGTCCGCGTTCGTCTCGGGCGCCGTCGCCCTGGTCAAGGCCGCCCACCCCGGCCTGACCCCGGCGCAGGTCAAGCGACTGCTCACCGACACCGCCCGCGACCGGCCCGAGGGCGGCCACGACATCGACAAGGGGTACGGGACGGTCGACCCGGCCGCCGCGATCAAGGCGGGCGGGCAACTGCGCCCGGCCGACCTCAAGGCCGCCTCCACCGGCTACGCCAAGCGGTACTTCGGCACGGGACCCACCGCCGAGCCCGAGGAGGACCGGGGCGTCGGCCTGCTCGCGCCCGTCACCGGCGGCATCGGCGTGCTCCTGCTGGCCGCCGCGCTCGTCCTGTGGCGCGGGGGCCGCGCCGCGGGGCGCTGAGCCGCGCGGTTAGGCTCGTCGCGTGGCGCTCAAGAACATCCCGGACCCCGGTTTCTCCGACGACGACGGCACCGCCGACCCCGAGCTCAGCGCGGCCCTCGCCGCCTGGGCCCAGGACCGGGCGGCCGAGCCCCGCGTCCTCGCGGCGCTCAGGGGCGCCCGGCTCCTCGTGCCCGTCGTCGCCGTCCTCGGCGAGGTCGAGGAGGACGCGGAGACCGGCCTGCGCCGCGAGAAGACCAGCGACATGGCCGTGCCGACGCTCACCGCCGGCGACCGCCGCGCGCTGCCCGCCTTCACGTCCACCGAGTCGCTCGCCCGCTGGGACCCGGCCGCCCGCCCCGTCGCCGTACCGCTGCACCAGGCGCTCCAGGCCGCCGCCCACGAGAAGGCGGACACGCTCGTGCTGGACCTCGCCGGACCCGTGCCGTACCAGGTGACCGGCCCCGCGCTGCTCGCCCTCGCCGAGGGCCGCACCTCCGCCGACCCGCTCGCCGACCCGGCCGTCACGGAGGCGGTACGCGCCGTGGTCGCCGCCGAGCCCGCGGTCCTCCGCGCCCACCTGGGCCCCGGCAGCGCCGACGGCACCCTCGCCCTGGTCCTCGCCCCCGACGCGCCCCCCGCCGAGGCGGCCGGGCGGGTCGCCCGCGCCCTGGCGGCCGACGACACACTGAGGGCCCGCCTGGTGCGCGGCCTGGACCTGGCACTCCTGCCGGCCACGGCCACCCCTCCGGGCGAGCCCTTCTACGTAAAGCCCTGAAACGGATCCCGACCCCGGGCCGTCACCCGGGGCGCCCCCGCGCCCCCATGCACGGCCCGCCCCGGCGCCCCGGGCCCGGCCTCAGCCGTACACCGCCCCCGTGTACTTCTCGCCCGGCCCCTGGCCCGGCTCGTCCGGGACGAGGGACGCCTCGCGGAAGGCGAGCTGGAGCGACTTGAGCCCGTCGCGCAGCGGTGCCGCGTGGAACGAGCTGATCTCCGTCGCGCCCGCGTCCAGCAGGCCCGCCAGGGCGTGGATCAGCTTGCGGGCCTCGTCGAGGTCCTTGTACTGGTCGCCCTCCTCGGTGAGGCCGAGCTTGACGGCGGCGGCGCTCATCAGGTTGACGGCGACCGTCACGATCACCTCGACCGCGGGGACCTCCGCGATGTCGCGGGTCATGGTCTCGAAATCGGTGTTCTGGGCGGCGGAGGCGTTGCTCGGCGTGGCGTCACTCATGCCCACACGATATGCGGCCCGCGCCCCGTTAGCCCCACCCACCAGGAGCTGCTAACCTGGTGTGACGACCGGCTGGACACGACTCGTGATCCGGCCCACAAGTGGAGGCTCCGATCTCCCACCTGGCCGTCCTCCGGGACGGCGGGTCACCGGTCAGGTGGCGCCCATCGTTCCGTACGGACGATGGAGCCGCCCGATGTGCGCCCCGCGGTACGCCGTGGCGGTGCTCCGGTAACACGAGGAGCCCCGCCTGTGTCCCGTCCGGGGCATTTTTCATGCACCGGCGCGGTTGGTCTTACTAAACAGACGTTACGCGTCCGTCCGCCAGGCGGTCGCGTGGTGCTACCGAGGAGGATCCATCAGCGCCGAGCCCCGCATCAACGACCGGATTCGCGTTCCCGAGGTGCGACTTGTCGGTCCCAGCGGCGAGCAGGTCGGGATTGTCCCGCTTGCCAAGGCCCTGGAGCTTGCGCAGGAGTACGACCTCGACCTCGTCGAGGTCGCGGCGAACGCCCGTCCGCCGGTCTGCAAGCTCATGGACTACGGGAAGTTCAAGTACGAGTCGGCCATGAAGGCCCGTGAGGCGCGCAAGAACCAGGCGCACACGGTCATCAAGGAGATGAAGCTCCGGCCGAAGATCGACCCGCACGACTATGACACCAAGAAGGGTCACGTCGTCCGGTTCCTCAAGCAGGGCGACAAGGTCAAGATCACGATCATGTTCCGTGGTCGCGAGCAGTCCCGGCCGGAGCTCGGCTACCGGCTGCTCCAGCGGCTCGCGGAGGACGTCCAGGACCTCGGTTTCGTGGAGTCGAACCCGAAGCAGGACGGCCGGAACATGATCATGGTTCTCGGACCGCACAAGAAGAAGACCGAGGCAATGGCCGAGGCCCGTGAGGCGCAGGCCGCCCGCAAGGCGGAGCGCCAGGGCCAGCCCGCCCAGGCGGAAACGCCCGCCGACGAGGCTGCCGAGGCCTGATTCCCGGGCACCCGCCCAGGATTCAACCGACACATCTGACGCTCCCGCGTGCCGGTCCCCGGACCGGCTGGGAGCGCCACTGACGAGGAGAGAACGGCGCTATGCCGAAGAACAAGACGCACTCCGGTGCCAAGAAGCGCTTCAAGGTCACCGGCTCCGGCAAGATCCTGCGCGAGCGCGCCGGCAAGCGCCACCTGCTCGAGCACAAGTCGTCCAAGCTGACGCGTCGCCTGACCGGCAACGCCGAGATGGCCCCGGGTGACAGCGCCAAGATCAAGAAGATGCTGGGCATCTGATTGACCTCCCGCCCTCGGCGACGAGGGCAGCCCGACACCGGGATCCATATCGTTTCCGGGCCGTGTGAGTCCACCCACGGCCCCGCTACAAGGAGTTAACAAGTGGCACGCGTCAAGCGGGCAGTCAACGCCCACAAGAAGCGCCGGGCGATCCTCGAGCAGGCCAGCGGCTACCGCGGTCAGCGTTCGCGCCTGTACCGCAAGGCCAAGGAGCAGGTCACCCACTCGCTGGTCTACAACTACAACGACCGCAAGAAGCGCAAGGGCGACTTCCGTCAGCTCTGGATCCAGCGCATCAACGCCGCTGCCCGCGCCAACGGCATGACGTACAACCGCCTCATCCAGGGTCTGAAGGCCGCCAACATCGAGGTGGACCGCAAGATCCTGGCCGAGCTCGCGGTCAACGACGCCAACGCGTTCGCCGCGCTCGTCGAGGTCGCCCAGAAGGCGCTCCCGAGCGACGTCAACGCCCCGAAGGCCGCTGCCTGATCCTCAGGCCGCAGTTCTTCCCTCCGGACCCGCAGGCCCCGAGCCTGCGGGTCCGGTCTGTTCAACCCCCCGTGCGTACGAAGAAGAGAGCCGCCGACCACATGGGCACCCCCGAGCTGATCTCCCCCCGTTCCCCCCGCGTCATCGCGGCCCGGCGGCTCGCCAAGCGCAATTTCCGGGGCAAGGAGCGCCGGTTCATCGCGGAGGGCCCCCAGGCCGTGCGCGAGGCCGTCGCGCACCGCAGCGGCGGGGAGCCCACCCTGGTGGAGTTGTTCACCACGGTCGAGGCCGCCGAGCGGTACGCCGACATCGTCGAGGCCGCCCGCGCCACCGGCGCCCGGGTCCACCACGCCTCCGACGCCGTGCTCGCCGACGTCTCCCAGACCGTCACCCCGCAGGGGCTGCTCGGGGTGTGCCGGTTCCTGGACTCCCCCTTCGAGGAGATCCTCCGCAGCCGCCCCAAGCTCGTCGCCGTCCTCGCCCACGTGCGCGACCCCGGCAACGCCGGGACCGTGCTGCGGTGCGCCGACGCGGCCGGCGCCGACGCGGTCGTCCTCACCGACGCCTCCGTGGACCTGTACAACCCCAAGGCCGTGCGCGCCTCCGTCGGCTCGGTCTTCCACCTG
Organism: Streptomyces sp. NPDC031064; assembly: GCF_055570965.1. Taxonomy (NCBI): domain Bacteria; kingdom Bacillati; phylum Actinomycetota; class Actinomycetes; order Kitasatosporales; family Streptomycetaceae; genus Streptomyces; species Streptomyces sp. NPDC031064. The sequence goes on along the minus strand of NZ_JBVIGF010000007.1, from coordinate 238,693 downwards.
CCGGTCGCCGTCGGCGTGCCGGTCGAGCAGGCCGTCGCCGGGCTGAAGGGCGCGGGCGTGCGGATCCTGGCCGCCGACGGGGCGGGCGAGGACGACCTGGACGCCGAGCTGGACGCGGGCACCATGGGCGGGCCCACGGCGTGGATCTTCGGCAACGAGGCATGGGGCCTGCCCGAGGAGACCCGGGCCCTCGCCGACGCCGTGGTGCGCGTCCCGATCCACGGCAAGGCCGAGAGCCTGAACCTGGCGACCGCCGCGGCCGTATGCCTCTACGGCTCCGCGCGTGCGCAGCGCGCTGCCGGAGGGTGCCGCTCCGTCACCTCCAGCTAGTAGGGTGGCGGGCTCGGGGGCCCACTGCGTGACACGGAGGGGTGGGAGACGGGGATGACGGTCGGCACCAGCAGGCCCGCGGTACGGGAGGGCGCCTTAGTGGGCGTGGGCGCTCCCGCCGGTCCCGGCGTGCCCGGGATCGACCCGGACGACCTTCCCGATGGGCTCGTCGTCGCCGACGAGAACGGCCGGGTGGTGTGCTTCAACGCCGCGGCCGTGCGCCTCACCGCCGTATCGCGCGCCGAGGCGCTGGGACGGCCCCTGGAGCAGGCGCTGCCGCTGGAGGACCTCAAGGGCAGGCGCTGGTGGGCGCTCACCGACCCGTACGGCGGCCTGGCGATCCGCGCCGGGCAGCCCGAGCGCAACCTGCTGCTGCCGGGCAACCGCGAGGTCCTCGTCGCCGCCCGCTACGTGCGCGACGAGCCCCTCGGCCCCGTGCGCAAGGTCGTCGTCACGCTGCGCGGCACCGAGGCACGGCGCCGCACCGAGCGCAGCCACGCCGAGCTGATCGCGACCGTCGCCCACGAACTGCGCTCGCCGCTCACCTCCGTCAAGGGCTTCACGGCGACTCTGCTCGCCAAGTGGGAGCGGTTCACCGACGACCAGAAGCGGCTGATGCTGGAGACCGTCGACGCCGACGCCAACCGGGTGACCCGGCTGATCGCCGAGCTCCTCGACATCTCCCGAATAGACTCCGGCCGCCTCGAAGTGCGCCGCCAGCCGGTCGACATCGCCGCCGCCGTCGGCCGCCACATCCAGGCGCACACCGCCCGCGGCCAGTCCCCGGACCGCTTCTTCGTCCGGGTGCGCCGCCCGCTGCCCGATCTGTGGGCAGACCCGGACAAGATCGACCAGGTCCTCGGCAACCTGCTCGAAAATGCGGTGCGCCACGGTGAGGGAACCGTCACCATCGACGTGGCACCCACCGGCCCGCACGACGACGAGAAGGGAACGGCCGTCACCGTGAGCGACGAAGGCCCCGGCATCCCCGAGGAGTCGATGGGCCGTGTCTTCACCCGCTTCTGGCGGGGGAGCAAGCGCGGCGGGACCGGCCTCGGCCTGTACATCGTCAAGGGCATCGTCGAGGCCCACGGCGGCACGATCGCCGTCGGCCGGGGACCCGCCGGTGGCGCCCAGTTCCGATTTACGTTGCCCGTGGGCGCCCCCTCGTACCTCACGTAACAGAGGGTCCAGGACGTCCACGGGCTGATCCGCGGCTCATCCGCCTGCCCACACCCCGTTAGACTCGTCCTTTGGCACCTTTGCGTCCTCGGTCGTCGAGCGGGGGCCCCAGCCAGCCCATCGGAAGTACGGGAAGAGATGTCGGCACCGAACAAGTCGTACGACCCAGTCGAGGTCGAGGCACTGAAACCGGAAGAGATCGAGCGCATGCGGGACGAGGCGCTCGCCGCCTTCGCCGCCGCCGGTGACCTCGACGCCCTCCACGAGGCCAAGGTCGCGCAGACCGGCCCCACCTCGCCGCTCGCGCTCGCCAACCGGGAGATCGGCGCCCTGCCGCCGCACGCCAAGGCCGAGGCCGGCAAGCGTGTGGGCCAGGCCCGGGGTGCCGTGAACAAGGCCCTGGCCGCCCGCCAGGCCGAGCTGGAGGCGGAGCGCGACGCGCGCGTGCTGGTCGAGGAGGCGGTGGACGTCACCCTGCCCTACGACCGCACCCCGGCCGGCGCCCGCCACCCGCTGACCACGCTCATGGAGCGCATCGAGGACATCTTCGTCGGCATGGGCTACGAGGTGGCCGAGGGCCCCGAGGTCGAGTCCGAGTGGCTCAACTTCGACGCCCTCAACATCGCCGTCGACCACCCGGCGCGCGGCGAGCAGGACACCTTCTTCGTCGCCGACGCCGAGGGCAAGTCCGGCTCCGGTGTCGTGCTGCGCACGCACACCTCGCCCGTCCAGGTCCGCTCCATGCTGGACCGCGAGCCCCCGGTCTATGTGATCTGCCCCGGCCGGGTGTACCGCACGGACGAGCTGGACGCCACGCACACCCCGGTCTTCCACCAGGTCGAGCTGCTCGCCGTGGACGAGGGCCTCACCATGGCCGACCTCAAGGGCACGCTGGACCACATGGTCCAGGCGCTGTTCGGCGGTGAGGGGATGAAGACCCGGCTGCGGCCGAACTTCTTCCCGTTCACCGAGCCGTCCGCCGAGATGGACATGGTCTGCTACGTGTGCCGCGGCGAGTCCGTCGGCAACCCGGACCGCCCCTGCCGCACCTGCTCCAGCGAGGGCTGGATCGAGCTCGGCGGCTGCGGCATGGTCAACCCCAAGGTGCTGACCGCCTGCGGTGTGGACCCCGAGAAGTACAGCGGATTCGCCTTCGGGTTCGGCATCGAGCGGATGCTGATGTTCCGCCACAACGTGGAAGACATGCGAGACATGGTCGAGGGTGACGTCCGGTTCACCCGGCCGTTCGGGATGGAGATCTGATGCGGGTCCCGCTTTCCTGGCTGCGGGAGTACGTCGACCTGCCGGCGACGGCGACCGGCCGTGACGTACAGACCAAGCTCATCGCGGCCGGTCTCGAGGTCGAGACCGTCGAGCAGCTCGGCGCCGGCCTCAAGGGCCCGCTGGTCGTCGGCCAGGTCCTCACCATCGAGGAGCTGACCGAGTTCAAGAAGCCCATCCGGTTCTGCACGGTCAACGTCGGCGACGCCAACGGCACCGGCGAGCCGCAGGAGATCATCTGCGGCGCCCGGAACTTCGCCGAGGGCGACAAGGTCGTCGTGGCCCTGCCCGGCGCCGTGCTGCCCGGCGACTTCCAGATCGCCGAGCGCAAGACGTACGGCCGGATGTCCCGCGGCATGATCTGCTCCACCGACGAGCTCGGCATGGGCGACGACGGTACGCACGGCATCATCGTGCTGCCGCCCGAGATCGAGATCGGCACCGACGCCACCGAGCTGCTGGAGCTGTACGACGAGGTTCTCGACATCGCCGTGACCCCGGACCGGGGCTACTGCCTGTCGATGCGCGGTGTCGCCCGCGAGGCCGCGACCGCCTACGGTCTGCCGCTGCGCGACCCGGCGCTGCTCGACGTGCCCGCGCCCAACTCCTACGGCTACCCGGTGAAGGTCGCCGACCCGATCGGCTGCGACCGCTTCACCGCGCGCACGGTCGTCGGGCTCGACCCCGAGGCCCGCTCCCCGATCTGGCTGCGCCGCCGCCTCCAGAAGGCGGGCATGCGCCCGATCTCCCTCGCCGTCGACATCACCAACTACGTGATGCTGGAGCTCGGCCAGCCGCTGCACGCCTACGACCGCACCCGTGTACAGGGCGCGATCGGCGTGCGCCGCGCCGAGCAGGGCGAGAAGATCACCACCCTGGACGGCGTCAAGCGCGTCCTCGACGCCGGGGACCTGGTGATCACGGACGACCGCGGGCCGATCGGCCTCGCGGGCGTGATGGGCGGCGCCAACACCGAGATCGCCGACTCCGTCACCGACCCCGAGACGGGCGAGGTGCGCGGGACGACCGAGGTGGTCATCGAGGCCGCGCACTTCGACGCGGTCTCCATCGCCCGCACGGCGCGCCGCCACAAGCTGTCCTCCGAGGCGTCCCGGCGCTTCGAGCGCGGCGTCGACCCGCAGGCCGCGGCGGCCGCCGCGCAGCGCACGGTCGACCTGCTGGTCCTCCTCGCGGGCGGCACCGCCGAGGCGGGGGTCACCGAGATCATCGCCCCGTCCGCGCCGCGCACGGTCACCATGAGCGCCGACCACCCCGACCGGGTCGCCGGTGTCGCCTACGGCCGCGAGACCGTCGTACGCCGCCTCCAGGAGGTCGGCTGCGACGTCTACGGGCAGGACGAGCTCACCGTCACCGTGCCGTCGTGGCGCCCCGACCTCGCCCACCCGAACGACCTCGCCGAAGAGGTCATCCGGCTGGAGGGGTACGAGAACCTCCCCTCCACCCTGCCGCAGCCGCCGTCCGGCCGCGGCCTGACCGCCCGGCAGCGGCTGCACCGCCGCGTCGGCCGGGTGCTCGCGGGCGCCGGGTACGTCGAGGCGCCGAACTACCCGTTCGTCGCCGAGCAGGTCTTCGACCAGCTCGGACTGGCCGAGGACGACCCGAACCGCGAGGTCGTCAAGCTCGTCAACCCGCTCTCCGACGAAGAGCCCGCGATGCGGACCACGCTGCTGCCGGGCCTGCTCGGCGCGCTGCGCCGCAACGACGGGCGCGGCAGCCACGACCTGGCGCTCTTCGAGACCGGGCTGGTCTTCCACCCGGCCGGTGAGGCCGGGGCCGCCGTGGTGCTGCCGGTCGACCGCCGCCCCACGGACGAGGAGATCGCGCGGCTCAACGCGCCGCTGCCCGCGCAGCCGCGGCACGTCGCCGTCGTCCTCGCCGGGGCGCGCGAGCAGGCCGGCTGGTGGGGCAAGGGCCGCCCGTCCGAGTGGGCCGACGCCATCGAGGCCGCCCGGTCCGTCGCCCGCGAGGCCGGCGCCGAGCTGATCGTCCGCCAGGGCCAGTACGGGCCGTGGCACCCCGGCCGCTGCGCCCAACTGGCCGTTGTCGTGGACGGCGAGGAGCAGGTCGTCGGGTACGCCGGTGAGCTGCACCCGCGCGTGGTCAAGGCGCTGCACCTGCCCGCCCGCACGTGCGCGATGGAGCTGAACCTCGACACCGTCGAGCGGGCTTCGGCGGGTGCCCTGCGCGCGCCGCGGATCTCGACGTTCCCGGTCGCCACGCAGGACGTCGCCCTGGTCGTCGGCAAGGACGTGCCGGCCGCCGAGGTCGAGGCCGCTCTGCGCGAGGGCGCGGGCGAACTGCTGGAGTCCATCCGGCTGTTCGACGTCTTCACCGGCGAGCAGATCGGCGAGGGCGGGAAGTCGCTCGCGTACGCGCTGCGGTTCCGCGCGGGCGACCGCACGCTGACCGTCGAGGAGGCCTCGGCCGCCCGTGACGCCGCCGTGGCGCTCGCCGCCGAGCGGACGGGCGCGGTGCTGCGCGGCGCCTGACGCTCACCGCTCGATGAGGGGCATGCCGGGATTTTCCCCGCATGCCCCTCACTCGTTCGAGTGGGAAGTCTGGTGCATTTTCCCCCGACACCTGGACGATCGACAGAATCGTCCCGACCGCGAGGAGGGGCCTGGAGAAGGGCGGTCCGCATGCCGCGTACGCATCCCCGGCTTCGTACGCATCACTGGCTTCGTCACCTGGCCCCGGCCGCCCCACTCGCACTTCCCGCCCTGTGGGGTGCCGTCGCCGTCCTGTGGAAGCTCACCTGCCCGATCGCCCAGCAGGAGGACACGGCCACCCGGATCGCCACCAGCGCCGTCTTCTTCACCGTCGGCACCGGACTGGTCCTCGGCATCCGGTCCGGGCTGGTCAGGGAGCTGAAGCAGGTCCGTGAGGTCGCCCAGGCCGCCCAGCGGGTGCTGCTGCGCCCGCTCCCGCCCCGGCTCGAGGGGCTGTCCGTCGCGGCCGGCCAGCTCTCCGTCTCGCGGGGCGCGGCCGTGGGCGGTGACCTGTACGAGGCGGTCGCCACCCCGCACGGTGTGCGGGTCGTCATCGGTGACGTACGCGGTCACGGGCTGGCCCCGCTCGGGGCGGTCGCCGCCGTGCTGGGCAGCTTCCGGGAGGCCGCGCACGACGAGCCCGAACTCGGGGGCGTCCTGCGGCGGCTGGACCGGGCGCTCGGGCGGCACCTGCGCGAGCGGGCGCGCGAGGAGCACCCGGCGTCGGGCGGGTGGGACCCGGCGGGCCCGTCAGCGGAGGAGTTCGTCACCGTACTGCTGCTGGAGATCCGCCGGGACGGTGCCGTACTGGCGCTCAACTGCGGGCACCCATGGCCCTACCGGCTGGGCGGGCGGTGCGCCGAACCGGTCGCGGCGGGGGACCCGTTGCCGCCGCTCGGTGCCTTTCCGCTGCCGGACGAGCTGCCCGTGCACCGGTGCGCGCGGCTCCTGCCCGGCGAGGCGCTGTTCCTGCACACGGATGGCGCCGAGGACGCCCGGGACGCCTCCGGCCGGTTCTTCCGGCTCCAGGACGCGCTCGACGAGGCGCTGCGCGATGCGCCGGTGCCCCCGGCGGCCCTGATCCACCGGGTGCACGCGGCGCTGCTTCGCCACACCGGCGGGCGGCTCACCGACGACGTGGCCCTGCTGGTCGTGCGCAACGACCGTCGCGACGACCGCTCCCGGGTGCCGGCGCAGTCCGCGGACCCGGGTCTGCGCCGTACCCGGCCTGCACCCTCCAATCGATAGCGGCTGTACGGACATGGACGGTGCGGCCGGCGCCGCCCGCCCTGCCGCGGAGTGTCGGGCAGATCCGGCAGGACGGAACGGCGCTTCAGCGGGCCGTCGCACTGTACGAGGGGGAGCCGACGGCCCGGCCGCCTCTGTGAGAGACCGCCCAGTCAACCGGCGCCGGAAGCACGGCGGCAGAGCACGCGGGGCACGGATACGGGCATTCCGTTCACACCCCGTGCGAACGCGGCTCCACTAGTCTGGGCACACCGAGTCACCGGAGGGGCACCCATGCAGCCCAACACCCTGCTCGACGCCCTGCTCGACGAGGCGGGGATATCGCACGCGGGCCTGGCCGCCCACGTCAACCAGGCCGGCCGGGCGAGAGGCCTGGCGCTGCGGTACGAACACACGGCCGTGGCACGCTGGTTGAAGGGCCAGCGCCCGCGCGGCCAGGTGCCGGACCTGATCTGCGAGGTGCTCGGCGCCCGGCTGCACCGCCCGGTCACCCTCGACGACATCGGGCTGGGCGTCCCCGGCGAGGCGGCCGTCACGCACGGCTCGCCGCTGTCCGGCTTCGTGGAGCGGGCCACCGCGCTGTGGCGCTCCGACGAACAGCAACGGCCGCACATACTGGGCGCTCCCGCGGTCACCGGCACGCCCGCCGTCATGCCCGTCTGGGAGTGGGAGAACCCCCCGGAGGACGCGGACGTCTCGCGCGACGGCCAGACCCGCGTCAGCATGTCCGACATCACCATGCTGCGCGCGGCCCGGGCCCACTACGAGCTGATGTACCGCCGGGCGGGCGGGATCGCCACCCGCGCCCGGATCGTCGGCTTCCTGAACGCGGAGACCGCGCCGCTGCTGCGCGGCAGCTACAACGACGCCATGGGCCGCCAGTTGCACCGGGCGACCGGCGGGCTGGTCGCGGTGGCCGGCATCTGCGCCTACGACTCGGACGCGCACGGCCTCGCCCAGCGCTACTTCCACCAGGCGCTGCGGCTGGCGAAGGCGAGCGGGGACCGGGGGCTGGGCGCTTATGTGATCGCCCTGCTGGTCAACCAGTCGCTGTTCATGGGGGAGTACCGGCAGGCGGTGGCGTTCGCGGAGGCGGCGCTGCGCACCGCCGGGGCGCAGATCACCCCCGCGCTCGCCGCGGACCTGTACGCCATGCAGGCGAAGGCGTACGCGCACCTCGGTGACGGGGCCGGTGCGCTGCGGTGCATCAGGCGCGCCGAGTCGGAGGCGGAGCGCATCCGGCCGGGGCACGAGCCGGACGAGACCGGCTACGTACAGCCGGGCCTGGTCAACGTGCAGGTCGCCGAGGCCCTGCTGAGCCTGGGGGACCTGGACGGGGCGCGGGAGCACGCCGCGGCCGCCGTGCGCACCCCGGCGCACGACCGGGGGCGGGTGCACCGGCTCGCCATGCTGAGCCAGATAGAGCTGCGCCAGGGAGAGGCGGACCGGGCGGCGCAGACGGCTGCCGAGATGGCCGAGCGGGCGAGGGGGATGGAGTCGCAGCGGCTGCGGGACCGGCTGCGGGAGGTGCGGGAGCACCTGGTGGCCAGCGGGTGCAGCGACGCGGAGGAGGCGGCCGACCTCATCGACGGGGCCCTGCGCGTGCCGCTGTGACCTTGCCGTGCTTCCGGTGCGACGTTCCGCCGACTCGGTGAGCCTGCTGCGATATTGCCATCTACTTGTCGGAAGGTGGCAGAAACGTGCAGTGGACGAACCTGAGTGAGCAAACCATCTATGAAAACCGCTGGTTCAAGGTCAACCTGGCGGATGTCGCACTCCCCGACGGCCGGCACCTGGACCACTTCCTCATCCGGCTGCGGCCGGTCGCCGTCGCGACCGCCGTCAACGAGGCCAATGAGGTGCTGATGCTGTGGCGGCACCGCTTCATCACCGATAGCTGGGGCTGGGAGCTGGCCGCCGGGGTGGTCGAGGACGGCGAGGACATCGCGGCCGCCGCCGCCCGGGAGATGGAGGAGGAGACGGGGTGGCGCCCAGGGCCGTTGCAGCACCTGCTGACCGTCGAGCCGTCCAACGGTCTGACCGACGCCCGCCACCATCTGTACTGGGCGGAGGACGCGACCTACATGGGCCACCCCGAGGACGACTTCGAGTCCTCCCGCCGCGAATGGATACCGCTGAAGCTGGTCCCGGACATGATCGCGCGCGGCGAGGTCCCGGCCGCCAACATGGCGGCCGGGCTCCTGATGCTGCACCATCTCCGGCTCGGCTGACGCCGCCTCAGTTGCCGAGCGCCTGCCAGACCGCCACCGCGAGGGCGCCCACGGCGGTGAGCGCGGACACGGCGGGAAGTGGCCACTTGGCCTGCTCCAGCGCCGCGACGCGCGCGGCCAGATCGGTCAGATCACGGTCGATCTGGCCGTGGCGCTGGGCGAGCAGCGCGAGCTGCCCGTCGATCCGGGCGAGCCCGACGTCGAGACAGCGGCGCAGCTCTGCGAACTCCTCGACGGCCGTTAAGTGATCGGGATCGGTGGTCACGGTTTCCGCTCCTGTTCGTCGACTGGGGCGGATCCGAGTCAACTCTCCCAGGTGGGGCGGGGGGAGCGTGTGCGCAGGGCATATGCGAACACGCTCCGCACACCCCGTGCGAAAGTTCGTCGCTCTGGGTTACGACCCGGAGGTCACGATCCGTACGGGTAGAACCCGGAGCCCGTCTTCCGGCCCAGGCGCCCCGCGTCCACCATGCGCTGGAGCAGCGGCGGAGCGGCGTACAGCGGCTCCTTGTACTCGGCGTACATCGAGTCCGCGACCGAGGCGACGGTGTCCAGGCCGATCAGGTCGGCCAGCTTGAGCGGGCCCATGGGGTGGGCGCAGCCCAGCTCCATGCCGTTGTCGATGTCCTCGCGGCTGGCGATGCCCGACTCGAACATCCGGATCGCGGAGAGGAGGTAGGGGATCAGCAGCGCGTTCACCACGAAGCCGGAGCGGTCCTGGGCGCGGATCGCGTGCTTGCCGAGCACCTTCTCGACCACGGCCTGCGAGCGGCTGATCGTGCCCTCGGAGGTGGTCAGCGCCGGGATCAGCTCGACGAGCTGCTGCACCGGGGCGGGGTTGAAGAAGTGGATGCCGATGACCTGGTCGGGGCGGGACGTCGCCACGGCCAGCTTCACCAGCGGGATGGAGGAGGTGTTGGAGGCGAGGATCGCGTCCTGACGGGTCACCACCTGGTCGAGGACCTGGAAGATCTCGGTCTTCACCTGCTCGTTCTCGACGACCGCCTCGATGACCAGGTCACGGTCGGCGAACTCGCCGAGGTCGGTGGTGAAGCTCAGCCTGGCGAGCGTCGCGTCGCGCTCCTCCTCGGTGATCTTGCCGCGCTGGGCGGCCTTGGAGAGGGAGTTGTACAGCCGGGTACGGCCGATCTCCAGGGCCTCGCCGGTGGTCTCGGCGACCTTGACCTCCAGGCCGCTGCGGGCACATACCTCCGCGATGCCCGCGCCCATCTGGCCGCAGCCGACCACTCCGACGCGTTCGATGTCGGTCACATCGTGCCTTTCGCTGATCTTCCATGCGGCAGGACCCCCGTGTGATTCCGGTGCCCGCCTCGACCCCACGACGTTACTCCGTTCGCGCGGATGGAGGGCGGTCCGGGGCGGGCATGCTCTGCGGGGAAAGGGAGAGACCGGGAGCAACCCACTCGTTAGGGGCATATGCATGCGGCATATCGGCAGAAGAGGCCTGGCGGCGGCAGCGGCCGGGGTGGTGGCGTCGCTGTGGGCGACCGGGGACGCGGGCGCGGTGGCGCGGCCCGACCGCGAGGACCGGAGGACGCACAGGAGCCGGAAGGCGGCCGGCAAGGAGTTCCGGGGGATGTGGCTGGCGACCGTCGCCAACCGCGACTGGCCCTCCAAGCCGGGACTGCCCGCCGACCGGCAGCGGGCCGAGCTGCTGGCCTTCCTCGACAAGGCGGTGGAGCGGCGGCTGAACGCGGTGATCTTCCAGGTGCGGCCCACCGCCGACGCGCTGTGGCCCTCGCCGTACGAGCCGTGGTCGCAGTACCTCACCGGCGTCCAGGGCAGGGACCCCGGCTGGGACCCGCTGGGCACGGCGGTGGCCGAGGCGCACGCGCGCGACCTGGAGCTGCACGCCTGGTTCAACCCGTACCGGGTGGCCAACCACACCGATCCGGCCAGGCTGGCGGACGGGCACCCGGCCCGGGTGCACCCGGACTGGGTCCTGCCCTACGGCGGGAAGCTTTACTACAACCCGGGGCTGCCCCAGGTGCGGCGCTTCGTCGAGGACGCCATGCTCGACGCCGTACGCCGCTACGACATCGACGCCGTCCACTTCGACGACTACTTCTACCCGTACCCGGTCGCCGGCCAGTCCTTCGCCGACGACGACACCTACGCCACCCATGGCGCGGGCTTCCCGGACAAGGCCGCCTGGCGGCGCGACAACATCGACCGACTGGTGCGGGAGATGTCCGAGCGCATCCGCGAGATCGACAAGGACGTACGGTTCGGGATCAGCCCGTTCGGCGTGTGGCGCAACGTCGCCACCGACCCGCTCGGCTCGGACACCCGGGCGGGCGTGCAGACCTACGACCACCTGCACGCGGACACCCGCAAATGGGTGAAGGAACGCTGGATCGACTACGTGGTGCCGCAGCTCTACTGGCACATCGGATTCACCGCCGCCGACTACGCCAAACTGGTCCCCTGGTGGGACGACGTGGCCCGCGGCACGAACGTGGACCTGTACGTGGGGGAGGCCCTGTACAAGGCCGGTGACCCCGCGCAGCCCGCCGCCTGGCAGGACCCGGCGGAGCTGTCACGCCACCTCACGCTGGCCGGGGAGTACCCCCGGGTGCGCGGCCATGTCTTCTTCTCGGCCAAGGAGGTCGTGACGGACCGCATCGGGGCGATGGCCAGGGTCGTGGCCGACCACTACCCGACGCCGGTCCGTCCGCCGGGGTGAGACCTCGGCCGGGGCGGGCCGGCTCCTGGGCGGACCGGTGTTCCGGGCGGGCCGGACTAGCTGGGCTCCTTGTGGCGTACGACGCTGTCGGGGCCCGGGGACATCACGGCTTCGTGTCCGTCGTCGGTGAAGCGGACGCGGTACGGGGGTGTTCCGTCCGGCCCGAGCACTTCGATGACCTCGGCGGTCCTGTCGTGCTGGCCGACGACCCTGCCGTGCACCAGCAATGTGTCGCCCACAGTCGCGTGCATCGAGTGACCTCCTCGCGACGGTTTTGCCCTACTTGTCGTTCCGTATGGGGAGTCTACGTCCGCAGGTGTGGTCCGCGTCACCCGAGGAAGCCGTTCGGTCGGCTTCCACCGGGCGGGCCCGCCCTGCCAGAGTCCGATCATGGACGAGACCACGACGACCCCGGACGCGGGCCTGGACGCGTACGAGATCTCCACCGACGCCGCCCGCCTGGACCGGGCCCGCATCCACCACTGGCTGTCCACCGACGCCTACTGGGCGCTGGGCCGCAGCCGCGACAAGCAGGACCGCGCCATCGACGGATCGCTCAACTTCGGCGCGTACGAAGTGGCCTCCGGCGAACAGGTCGCCTACGCCCGCGCCGTCACCGACCACGCCACCTTCGCCTGGCTCTGCGACGTCTACGTCGACCGCCCGGCCCGTGGCCGGGGGCTGGGCACCGCACTGGTCGAGGCGGTCCGCGACCACTTCGCCCCGCTCGGGATCAAGCGCATCATGCTCGCCACCCATGACGCGCACGGCGTGTACGAGAAGCTCGGCTTCCGGCCGCTGGACGTGCCGGAGCACTGGATGGCGCTCCGGTTCCCCGAGCCCCCGGACCACCGGCTAGCCTGAGCGCACGATGAACCGTTTGACCACGTCATGGGGCGATTACGCCCTCACCCGCTTCCCCGAGGACCCGCGCGACCGGCTGCGTGCCTGGGACGCCGCCGACGAGTACCTGCTGCGCCACCTGGCGCGGACGCCGGGGGAGGCCGAGGAGGACGCGGCGCAGCCCCACGGGGAGGCCCCGGAGGAGCCCGCCCTCCCCGGCTCCGGCACCGTGGCCGTGGTCGGCGACCGGTGGGGCGCCCTGGTCACCTCCCTCGCCCGGCACCGCCCCGGGCAGGTCGTCCAGATCACCGACTCGTTCCTCGCCCGCGAGGCCACCCGCGCCAACCTCGCCCGCAACGGGCTCGATTCCGCCGCCGTGCGGCTGCTGACCACCAGGGACACCCCGCCGGACCGCGTCGACGTGCTGCTGGTCCGCGTCCCCAAGAGCCTCGCGCTCCTGGAGGACCAACTGCACCGCCTCGCCCCCGCCGTGCACCCCGGGACGGTCGTCGTCGGCACCGGCATGGTCAAGGAGATCCACACCTCCACGCTCAGGCTCTTCGAGCGGATCATCGGCCCCACCCGCACCTCCCTGGCCGTCAAGAAGGCCCGGCTCATCTTCTCCACGCCGGACCCCTCCCTGCCGCGCACCCCCAGCCCCTGGCCGCACCGCTACGCCCTGCCCGACGACGCCCCGGCCCCCGTCGCCGGCCGGACCGTCGTCAACCACGCCGGCATCTTCTGCGCCGACCGCCTCGACATCGGCACCCGCTTCTTCCTCCAGCACCTGCCGCGCGGGCTCGGTGACTCCCGGGTCGTCGACCTCGGCTGCGGCAACGGCGTGGTCGGCCTCGCCGTGGCGCTGGCCGAACCCGGCGCCCGGCTCGTGTTCGCCGACGAGTCGTACCAGGCCGTGGCCTCGGCCGAGGAGACGTTCCGGGCCGGTGCCGCGCCCGGCGCCGAGGCGGAGTTCCTGGTGGGCGACGGACTCGCGGACATGCCCGCCGGCTCCGTCGACCTCGTCCTCAACAACCCGCCGTTCCACAGCCACCAGGTGATGACCGACCTGACGGCCCGGCGGATGTTCTCCGGGGCGCGGCGCGCCCTGCGCCCCGGCGGCGAACTGTGGGTCGTCGGCAACCGGCACCTCGGCTACCACGTGACGCTGCGCCGCATCTTCGGCAACTGCGAAGTGGTGGCGAGCGACCCGAAGTTCGTCGTCCTGAGGGCGGTCAGGAAGTAGACGTCTCCGCCGCCGGCAGCCGCGTCCCGCAGCGCCCGCAGAAGCGGACGTCGGACTCGTCGGGCGCGAGCCGCCCGCACTCGGGGCACACCCGGTGGAGCAGGCACGCGGCCTCGCCTCCGCCGGCGGGTGCGGCGGTACGGATGGTGAGCCCCGGGCGGCGGCGGTGCACCGTCAGGTACGTCAGGCCACCCGGCCCCGCCGCCACACCGCGCCGGGAGCCGCGCGGCAGCCACACCAGGGACCCCGCCTCCAACGGCTGCTCCCCGTCCCCGGTGTCGAGCCGCCCGCCGCCGTCCACCACGTACAGGAGCACGTCCAGATCGGGCTCCACGTGCGCCGGGACCCGGGTGTCCGGCGTGACCCGGATCAGGTTGGCGTCCAGTTGACGCCCGTCGGCCGCGAGCCGCCACAGCGCGCCGCCCCGGTCGGCCGGCACGCCGCGGAACAACTCGCCCGCCCGGGCCAGTACCGCCGCCTCTCCGTTCCCCGTCACCCGTTCCTCCACGTACGCCTGTGTCGCCGGACCTGTGCGGAAGCGGATGCTACCCGCCCGGGCGCGCGTGTCCGGACGATGTGGTTCATGAGGCGTGCGGCCCCACCAGGCCCGACTCGTAGGCCAGGATGACGAGCTGGACCCGGTCACGGGCGCCCAGTTTGCTCAGCAGCCGCGCCACGTGCGCCTTGGCGGTGGCCACGCTGATGACGAGCCGGGCGGCGATCTCGCCGTTGGACAGGCCCCGCCCCACCAGGGTCAGCACCTCGCGCTCCCGCTCGGTGATCCCCGCCGGCAGTCGCGCGGCCGGCCGCCCGGGATTCTCGGGACGGGCGGCGAACTCCTCGATCAGGCGCCGTGTGACGCTCGGCGCGATCAGCGCGTCCCCGGCGGCGACCACCCGGATCGCCGAGAGGATGTCCTCCAGCGCCATGTCCTTGACGAGGAACCCGCCCGCGCCCGAGCGGAGCGCCGCGTGCACGTACTCGTCGTCGTCGAACGTGGTGAGGACGAGGACGCGCGTCGCCCCCGATCCGTCGGCCGTGATCAGCCGGGTGGCCTCGATGCCGTCCATGCCGGGCATCCGGATGTCCATCACCACCACGTCGGGGCGGGTCTCCCGCACCAGTTGGACCGCTTCGGCGCCCGTCGCGGCCTCTCCGACGACGTCGATGCCGGGGGTGTCGGCCATCAGGACGCGCAGACCGGCGCGGATCAGCGGCTGGTCGTCCGCGAGGACGACCCTCACGGTGGTGCCGGTCAGGGGGTGTGTCATGGGACCTGGACTCCTTCGGGCAGGGGCAGTAGGGCCGCTACGCGGAAGCCGCCGCCGGGACGCGGGCCGGCGCTGAACCGGCCGCCCAGCAGCCCTACCCGCTCCCGCATGCCGACCAGTCCGTACCCGGTGGCCGCGACGGGCCCGCCCCGCCCGTCGTCCTCGACGTCGATGGACAGCTCGCCGTCCCGGTGCTCCACCGTGACGCGGCAGTCACGGGTGCCCGCGTGGCGCACGACGTTGGTCAGCGCCTCCTGGACGATCCGGAACGCCGCCAGGTCCACGTCGGCGGGCACGGGGCGCCACGCGCCGCGCCGGCGCACGTCGACCCGGACTCCGGCGTCCAGCACCGAGGCCGCCAGCCGGTCCAGGTCCGCCAGCCCGGGGGCGGGGCCGAGCGGGGCGGTGCCGGGCCCGGCGGGGTCCGCGTCGGTACGGCGGAGCGCGCCGAGCGTGCGGCGCAGTCCGGCGAGCGTCTCCCTGCTGGTGGCCTCGATCGTGGCGAGCGCGGCGCGTGCCTCGTCCGGCCGGGTGTCGATGACCCGCCGGCCCACGCCCGCCTGGATGGCGATGACGCCGACGCTGTGCGCGATGACGTCGTGCAACTCGCGGGCGATCCGGAGCCGTTCGGCGGCGACCGCCCGGGCCGCGGTCTGGGCGCGCAGCGCGGCCGCGTGCTCCCGCCGCTCGCGTACCGAATGCCCCGTCAGCCAGGCCGCGGCGGCGGCGAGGGCGAGGAGGACGGCGTTCCGGGTGAACTGGTCCGCCCCCGACGTGTAGTAGCCGGCGGAGCCCATGTGCACGGCCAGCGCCGCCACGGCCGCGGCGATCCCCTCGCGGCGGGGGCGGGTGGCCACGACGTACCCGACGGCGACGTCGTTCACGAGGACCAGCAGATAGGCGACCTCGGTCGACGGCCAGGTGGTCGCCGCCGCGAACATACCGGCCAGCATCAGGCCGAGCGCCGGCAGCGGCCGGCGCCGCAGCAGGGCGACGGGCAGCACCGTGAGGGCGGCCGACAGGCAGAACCGGAGGACGGCGGAACGGTAGGGCCCGGCCTGGACGGCGAAGAACAGCGCGACCGGGTACGCGAGCGCCCCGCACCACGCCAGGGCGCTCCACGCGCCCGGCCGGACACGCTCGCGCAGCGGGGTGCGCGGTGTGGCGGCGGCGGACATGCCGCGATCGTATGCGCCCGCGCACGGCGGGACATCGGCCCACGGGCGTACGCCCGGAGGCCACATGGGCCCCGGCGAGTGTGGCCGGCGGCCCGATGCCCCGGGCCCGGCCCGCGCGGCACCGTGGGCCGGGTGATCGAAGTCAACGAACTGACCAAGCGATACGGCGACACCACCGCCGTCAACGGCCTGACCTTCACCGTCCGCCCCGGCCATGTCACCGGCTTCCTCGGCCCCAACGGCGCCGGGAAGAGCACCACCCTGCGCATGCTGCTGGGCCTGAACACGCCCACCGCCGGAACCGCCACCATCGACGGCCGTCCCTTCCGCGACCGCCCGCGCGGGCTGCGTCACGTCGGCGCGCTGCTCGACGCCCAGGACGTCCACGGCGGTCGCCGCGCCGCCGCGCACCTGTCCGCCCTGGCCCGTAGCAACGGCATCCCCCGGCGCCGGGTGGACGAGGTGCTGGAGGAGGTGGGGCTGGCGAGCGCGGCCCGGCGCCGCATCGGCGGGTTCTCCCTCGGGATGAGGCAGCGGCTGGGCATCGCCGCCGCGCTGCTCGGAGACCCGCCGGTGCTGCTCTTCGACGAGCCGGTCAACGGCCTGGACCCGGAGGGCGTGCTGTGGGTGCGGGGCCTGTTCCGGAGGCTGGCGGCCGAGGGGCGGACCGTGTTCGTCTCCAGCCACCTGATGTCCGAGATGGAGAGCACCGCCGAGCAACTCGTGGTCATCGGCCGGGGCCGGCTGATCGCCGCCGAGAGCGTGGCGGAGTTCGCGGCCCGGGGCACCCGCCGCGGGGTGACCGTCAGGACGCCCGACACCGCGGGCCTGGCGGCCGTCCTGTCCTCCGAGGGCGCCTCGGCCCACCCCGACGGCGACGGAACGCTCACCGTGACCGGCATGGAAGCGGCCCGCGTCGGCGAGCTCGCCGCCCACCACCGCATCCCGCTGCTGGAACTGTCCGTCCGTACCTCCTCCCTCGAAGAGGCCTTCATGGAGCTCACCGCCGACAGCGTCGACCACCTCGCGGGGAGAGACCGATGACCGTCCGCTTCACCGACCTCCTCGCCGCCGAGTGGATCAAGACGTGGTCGCTGCGCTCGACCCCCTGGGTTTTCCTGCTCGGCGCCCTGGCGGTGGTCGGGATCAACGTCAACGGCTCGCTCGCCGACTACCGCAACTATCCGAACTACCCCCAGGCCAACAAGGACTTCTTCGTCCCCCTCTGGTCACTGCGGGACGCCTTCACCGTCGAGTCGTCCATGGTCCTGATGCTCGCCACCGGCAGCATCGGCGCCCTCACGGTGATCAGCGAGTACGGCACCGGGCAGATCCGCACCACCTTCGCGGCCGTGCCCGCCCGCCACTCGGTGGTGGCGGCCAAGCTGGCCGTGGTCACGGTGCTCATGACCCTCTACGGCGCCCTCGTCGCCGCCACGTCCTTCGGCGTGACCCAGGCGATCCTCTCCGGGCGGGGCGTCGGAGTCGCCCTCGACCACCCGGGCGCGCTGCGCGTCGTCGTGGCGTCCGCCCTGCTGGCGCCGGTGTGCGCGCTCGCCGGCATGGGGCTCGGCGCGATCATCCGGCACACGGCCGGCACCATCGTCGCCGTCACCGGCGTCCTCCTGCTGCTGCCGTCCCTCTTCACCGACCGCGACCGCTGGTCGGCCACCGTGCTCCACGCACTGCCCCACGGCGCCTGGCGCCGCCTGGTCGAGATCGAGGTGACCGGCTGGCCCGCGCCCCCGGTCGCGTACCCCTCCACGATCGCCGGATCATGGATCGTGTACGGGGTGTGGGCGGTGGGCGCGGCGGTCGTGGCCCTGGTGATGATCGACCGCCGGGACGTGTGAGACGTCCGGGGGCGAGGAAGGCTTTGCATAAAACTGCAAGGCAGCGTATAGTCATGCCATCGACGAGGAGGGTTCGATGGCAGTACGAGCAGCAGTGGCAGGCGCGAGCGGATACGCGGGCGGAGAGGTACTCCGTCTGCTCCTCGGCCACCCCCGAGTCGAGATCGGCGCCCTGACCGGCCACTCCAACGCCGGGCAGACCTTCGGCACGCTACAGCCCCACCTGCTGCCGCTCGCCGACCGCGTCCTGGAGCCGACCACCCCCGAGGTGCTCGCCGGCCACGACGTCGTCTTCCTCGCCCTGCCGCACGGCCAGTCCGCCGCCGTGGCCGAGCAGCTCGGCGACGACGTCCTCGTCGTCGACATGGGTGCCGACTTCCGGCTGAAGGACGCCGCCGACTGGGAGAAGTTCTACGGCTCCCCGCACGCCGGTACCTGGCCCTACGGCCTCCCCGAGCTGCCGGGCGCCCGCGCCGCGCTGGAGGGGTCCAAGCGCATCGCGGTGCCCGGCTGCTACCCCACCGCCGTGTCGCTCGCGCTGTTCCCCGCGTACGCCGCCGGCCTCGCCGAGCCCGAGGCGGTGATCGTCGCCGCCACCGGCACCTCCGGCGCGGGCAAGGCGCTCAAGCCGCACCTGCTCGGCTCCGAGGTCATGGGCTCCATGAGCCCCTACGGCGTCGGCGGCGGCCACCGCCACACGCCCGAGATGATGCAGAACCTCGGCATGGTCGCCGGCGAGCCCGTCACCGTCTCCTTCACCCCGACCCTCGCCCCCATGGCGCGCGGCATCCTCGCCACGTGCAGCGCCAAGGCCAAGCCGGGCACCACGGCCGAGGACGTCCGGGCCGCCTACGCCAAGGCGTACGCCGACGAGCCGTATCTCCACCTCCTCCCCGAGGGCCAGTGGCCCGCGACGGCCTCCGTCTACGGCTCCAACGCCGTTCAGGTCCAGGTCGCGTACGACGAGGCGGCGGGCCGGGTCATCGCGATCAGCGCCATCGACAACCTCACCAAGGGCACCGCCGGCGGCGCGGTGCAGAGCATGAACATCGCCCTCGGGCTCCCCGAGGAGACCGGGCTTTCCACGATCGGAGTCGCACCGTGAGTGTCACGGCAGCAAAGGGATTCACGGCCGCGGGCATCGCCGCCGGGATCAAGGAGAACGGCAACCCGGACCTGGCCCTCGTGGTCAACACCGGTCCCCGCCGTGCCGCCGCGGGCGTCTTCACCTCCAACCGCGTCAAGGCCGCGCCCGTGCTGTGGTCCGAGCAGGTCCTGAAGGCGGGCGAGCTGACCGCCGTCGTCCTCAACTCGGGCGGCGCCAACGCCTGCACCGGCCCCAAGGGCTTCCAGGACACCCACGCCACCGCCGAGAAGGTGGCGGAGGTCCTGGACATCGGCGCCGGCGAGGTCGCCGTCGCGTCCACCGGCCTCATCGGCGTACTCCTGCCCATGGACAAGCTCCTGCCCGGCGTCGAGAAGGCCGCCAAGGAGCTGTCCGAGCACGGCGGCGAGAAGGCCGCCATCGCCATCAAGACCACCGACACCGTCCACAAGACGTCCGTGGTGACGAAGGACGGCTGGACCGTCGGCGGCATGGCCAAGGGCGCGGGCATGCTCGCCCCCGGCCTCGCCACCATGCTCGTCGTCCTCACCACCGACGCCGACGTCGACGCCCCGACGCTCGACAAGGCGCTGCGGGACGCCACCCGGGTCACCTTCGACCGGGTCGACTCCGACGGCTGCATGTCCACCAACGACACCGTCCTGCTCCTCGCCTCCGGCGCCTCCGGCCTCACCCCCGCGTACGCCGACTTCGCCGACGCCGTGACGAAGGTCTGCGACGACCTCGGCCGCCAGCTCATCGGCGACGCCGAAGGCGCGTCCAAGGACATCCGCGTCGAGGTCGTCAACGCGGCGAGCGAGGACGACGCCGTCGAGGTGGGGCGCTCCATCGCCCGCAACAACCTGCTCAAGTGCGCCATCCACGGCGAGGACCCCAACTGGGGCCGGGTCCTGTCCGCCATCGGCACCACCAAGGCCGCCTTCGAGCCCGACCGGCTCAATGTCGCCATCAACGGCGTCTGGGTCTGCAAGAACGGCTCGGTCGGCGAGGACCGCGACCTCGTCGACATGCGGTACCGCGAAGTGACGATCACCGCCGACCTCGCGGCGGGCTCCGCGTCCGCCGTCATCTGGACCAACGACCTCACCGCCGACTACGTCCACGAGAACAGCGCGTACAGCTCATGAGTACTACTCGCAAGCACACCGCCCTGCCCAAGGCGCAGATCCTCATCGAGGCGCTGCCCTGGCTGACGCGCCATCACGGCAAGACCGTCGTCATCAAGTTCGGCGGGAACGCCATGGTCGACGAGGAACTGAAGGCCGCCTTCGCCCAGGACGTCGTCTTCCTCCGCCACGCCGGACTCCGGCCGGTCGTCGTGCACGGCGGCGGCCCGCAGATCAGCGCCCAGCTCGACAAACAGGGCCTGGTCAGCGAGTTCAAGGCGGGCCTCCGCGTCACCACGCCCGAGGCGATGGACATCGTACGGATGGTGCTCGCCGGACAGGTCCAGCGGGAGCTCGTCGGGCTGCTCAACCAGCACGGCCCGTTCGCCGTCGGCATGACCGGCGAGGACGCGCACACCATCACCGCCACCAAGCACCGGCCGCGCATCGAGGGCGAGCTCGTCGACATCGGCCGGGTCGGCGAGATCACCGAGATCGACACGGGTGCCATCGAGGCACTGCTGGACAACGGCCGCATCCCGGTCGTCTCCTCGATCGCCCGTTCCCAGGACGACGGACATGTCTACAACGTCAATGCTGATACGGCGGCTGCGGCACTCGCTGCGGCGCTGGGTGCCGAGACCCTGATGGTCCTCACCGACGTCGAGGGCCTCTACGAGGACTGGCCCAACAGCGACGAGGTCATCAGCCGCCTCACCGCCAGTGAACTGGAGAAACTGCTGCCCGAGCTCTCCAGCGGCATGGTCCCCAAGATGGAGGGCTGCCTGCACGCCGTGCGCAACGGCGTCACCACCGCGCGCGTCATCGACGGGCGCGTGCAGCACTCCATCCTGCTGGAGATCTTCACCGACGAGGGCATCGGCACGATGGTCGTGCCGGACGGACAGGGGGAGTCATGACCGGCAACGAGCACCTGACCCGGCGGTGGCAGGGCGCGCTGATGGACAACTACGGCACGCCCCGGATCCCTCTCGTACGCGGTGAGGGCGCCCGGGTCTGGGACGCGGACGGCACCGAGTACCTCGACTTCGTCGGCGGCATCGCCGTCAACGCCCTGGGCCACGCGCACCCCGCCGTCGTCGAGGCGGTCTCGCGGCAGATCGGCTCCCTCGGCCACGTCTCCAACCTCTTCGTCGCCGAGCCGCCGGTCGCCCTCGCCGAGCGGCTGCTCCAGCTCCTCGGCCGCCCCGGCCGGGTCTTCTTCTGCAACTCGGGCGCCGAGGCCAACGAAGCCGCCTTCAAGATCGGCCGGCTGACGGGCCGGACCCACATGGTCGCGACGACCGGCGGCTTCCACGGCCGCACCATGGGCTCCCTCGCGCTCACCGGCCAGCCCGGTAAGCAGGAGCCGTTCCTGCCCCTGCCCGGCGACGTCACGCACGTACCGTACGGAGACGTCGAAGCGCTGCGTGGGGCCGTGACGGAGAGCACCGCCCTTGTCATCATCGAGCCCATCCAGGGCGAGAACGGTGTCATCGTCCCGCCGCCCGGCTACCTGAAGGCCGCCCGCGAGATCACCCGTGCCACCGGCACCCTGCTCGTCCTCGACGAGGTGCAGACCGGCATCGGCCGGTGCGGCCACTGGTTCGAGCACCAGGCGCACGGCGTCGACCCCGACATCGTCACCCTCGCCAAGGGCCTGGGCGGCGGTCTGCCCATCGGCGCGACCGTCGCCTTCGGGGAGGCTGCCGAACTGCTCAAGCCCGGCCACCACGGCACCACCTTCGGCGGCAACCCGGTCGCGTGCGCCGCCGGACTCGCCGTACTGGACACGCTCGCGGCCGACGGAGCCCTCGACAAGGTCAAGCGCCTCGGCGAGAAGCTCCGCGACGGAATCGAGGCCCTGGACCACCCGCTGGTCTCCCACGTCCGTGGCGCGGGCCTGCTGCTGGGTATCGTGCTCACCGAGCCCCTCGCGCCCCAGGTGCAGCAGGCGGCTCAGGACGCCGGCCTCCTGGTGAACGCGCCCGCCCCCGATGTCGTACGGCTCATGCCGCCGCTGATCATCGGCGACGACGACGTGGACGCCTTCCTCCGGGCCCTGCCCGGCGTCCTCAGCAGCGTGCACGGGGAAGGACGATCCGGAGAATGAGACGACGATGACCGACGCGCAGGACCTTGAGCACGGAGGGCCGTCCGTTCCGCAGACCCGCACCGCACGCCACCGCCGGATCGTGGACATCCTCAACCGGCAGCCGGTGCGTTCCCAGAGCCAGCTCGCGAAGCTCCTCGCCGACGACGGGCTGAGCGTCACCCAGGCGACGCTCTCCCGGGACCTCGACGAGCTGGGCGCGGTGAAGATCCGCAACACCGGCGGCGAGCTGATCTACGCGGTGCCCAGCGAGGGCGGCTTCCGCACCCCGCAGGCCCCGCTCGGGGAGTCGGCCAAGGAGGAGCGGATGCGGCGCCTCTCGGGCGAGCTGCTGATCTCCGCCGAGGCCTCCGCCAACCTGGTGGTGCTGCGCACGCCGCCGGGCGCCGCCCAGTTCCTCGCGTCGGCCATCGACCAGGCCGAGCTGCACGCCATCCTCGGCACCATCGCCGGTGACGACACGCTGCTGCTCATCTCCCGCGACCCGGCGGGCGGCCAGGCCCTCGCGGACCACCTGCTGCGGCTGGCGCAGAAGGAGCGGTAGGCCCGCCGGCAGCCCGGCGGCGGTGCCTCAGTACCGCACGATCGCCGTCGGGCCGCCCCCGCCGGTGCCGATGGCGATGTGCGGTCGCCGCCAGGGCTTCGCCCACGCCAGGATGCGCCGCATCGCACCCGCCGGCACGGCGACGCAACCGGCCGTCGGGCGCTGCCCCGCGACGTGCAGGAAGATGCCCGCGCCGCGCCCGCGCACCGGGCGGTCGTAGTTGAAGCCGATCACCAGCGCGTGCGCGTACAACCGCCCGTACGTGATGAGGTGCTCGGCCTCCGCCGCCCGGCAGTCGGCGGGCAGCCCCTCCACCCAGCGGTTGTACGCGCGGGAGCGGTTGTCCTGGCACCACCAGGAGTCGCGCGTCACCCGGCGGTGGCGGACGGCCGTGCCCGCCGGGGCGGCGTCGATGCCGAAGGCGTACGGGAGGCGGTAGAGCCCCGTCGGTGTGGTGGACGTGCCCTGGCGCCGCCGGCCGCCCTCCACCAGGCCGTTCGCCCCGAACCTGGCCGGTGCCGACCCCACCCGGACCCACCGCCCGAGGCGCCGGTCCCACCACGTGACCGTCCCGGTGGTGGACCCGGCGCGTGGCGCCTCGGCCGTGATGAGCTGCGTACCGCCGCCCGTGTCGGCCATCCGCTCGGGCAGTGGCGCCCGGTCCACGGGCGTGAGCGTCAGGAGCAGGGCCGCGAGGGCGAGACCGAGGCGCATGCCGGGACCGTACGCGTCCGGCCCGCGCGCCGCTCACCGGGCGCGGCCGAACAGGGGCCGGACGACGCCCGGACGACGGACGACGGACGCCCGGAGACCGGACGTCTAGAGGGCGTCCGTGCGCGGCGGCAGCGGCAGCGGGAGGGCCGGCAGCCCGTCCAGGCTCACCCCGATGTGCTCCTTCTTCGCGCAGTACGCCGCGAACTCCTCGTCCGTCTTGCGGGCGAAGTACTCGGCGTGCTGCGTGCGCTCTTCCCGGTAGTCCATGAACGGCACGGCGAAGCCGCACGAGTCACTGACCCGCTGGGCGTGGACGACGACGATGGCGCGGGCCGACGGGCCGTCGGCGTCCTTGAAGTACGGGATGTACTCCGCCCACCGCGGGTCGTCCCGGAAGACGGTCTCGCCCTTCCCGTGCACCCGCAGCACCTTCGGCGGGCCGCTGAACGCACACCACATCAGGGTGATCCGGCCGTTGCCCTCCTCCCGCAGGTGGGCCACGGTCTCGGCGGTGCTGCCGCCGAAGTCGAGGTAGGCCAGGGTCAGTTCGTCGATGACGGCGAGCGTGCCCTTGCGGCCCTTGGGGGAGAGGTTGACGTGCCCGTCACCCGTCAGTGGCGCGGTGGCGGTGAAGAAGACCGGCTGCTGTTCGATGAAGTCCCGTATCCGGCCGTCGATGCGCTCATATCGTTTTCCCATGGGTGCGATTATCGTCCCCCCGATCATCGTCACCCGCCCGGCACGGGCTGCCGCGCACCGCCGCCGCCCGACAGGGACCGGTAATGGCCGCTGGTGTCCAGCAGTTCATCATGGCTGCCGGTGGCGATGACGCGCCCCTTGTCCAGGACGACGATGAGGTCCGCCGCGCGGATGGTCGACAGCCGGTGGGCGATGACCAGCAGCGCGCACTCGCCGGCGGTCTCCCGGATCGACCGGCGCAGCGCCTCCTCGCTGGCCGCGTCCAGGTGTGCCGTCGGCTCGTCGAGCAGCAGCAGCTCGGGCCGGGCGAGGAGGGAGCGGGCGATCGCGATCCGCTGGCGTTCGCCGCCGGACAGCGACATGCCGTGCTCACCGGCGTCGGTGTCCAGGCCGCGCGGCAACCGGGACACCAACTCGGTGAGGTGGGCCAGCTCGACCACCCGCTCCAGCTCTTCCGGCCCGGCGTCCGGGGCGGCGTAGGTGAGGTTCTCGCGCAGCGTCCCGTACATCACCGGGGTGTGCTGCTCCACCAGCCCGATGCGGGCGCGGTGCTCGGCGCGGCCGACGGCCGAGACGTCCCGGCCGTCGAAGAGGATGCGGCCGCTGTCCGGCTCGTAGAAGCGCTCGATGAGCGCGAAGACGGTCGACTTGCCGACACCGGAGTGACCGACCAGCGCCACATGGGACTTGGCCGGCACCTGGAAGCTCACCCCGCGCAGGACAGGGCGGTGCGGCTCGTAGCCGAACCACACGTCGCGGAACTCCAGCACCGGTGTGCGCGGCGGCGCGGACACCGGCCGGGGGGCGGGCCGGCGAACGGCGTCCCGCTCGGTGGGCATGGCCATCACCTCCGTGACCCGGCGGTAGGCGCCCACGCCCTGCTCCATGGTGCTGAGGGACTGGAACAGCATGCCGATCGGTCCCACCAGGTAGATCATGTACAGCAGGAACGCGGCGAGATCGGCCAGCGAACCCTGCCGGTCGGCGACCCGCAGCCCGCCGATGACCAGTACGACGATGAACGAGCCCTTGACGGCCAGCTCGATCGCCGGAGTCACCACCGCGTCGAGCTTGGCCATCCGTATGCTGCCCGCGTACGCCGACCTGGCCCCGTCCCCGATGCGGCCCGTCTCGCGCTCCTCGGCGCGGCTGGCCCGGACGGTACGGATGGCGGCGAGCGCCCGTTCCAGATCGGCGGTCATGGCGCCGGTCGCCCGCTGGGTGACCAGCGAGGCGGCCTCGATGCCCCGCAGGACCGAGGCCACGACCACCGACGCGACCGCCACCATGACCAGCACGACCAGGAAGAGCAGCCAGTCGAGCCACAGCATCAGCGCCACCACGCCGGCCAGCGCGATGGTGCCGGTCAGCGCGTCCGTGAAGCCCTCGGCGATGAGCAGCCGCAGGGTGGTGCTGTCGGTGCTGGTGCGGGAGATCAGGTCGCCGATGCGGTGCCGGTCGTACACGTTGATGGGCAGCCGCAGCAGATGTCCGACGAGGCGCAGCCGGATGCCCAGCACGATGCCCTCGCCGGTCCGGGCCACCACGTACTGGGCGAACCCCTGCACCAGCACCTGCGCCACGAAGAAGACGACCAGCAGCACGATGACGGGTCCGACCGGGTGCCCCGACGACGTCGACTCGATCACCCGCCGCACCAGCAGGGGCTGGGCCAGGCTCAGCGCGGTGGCGCCCAGCGTCAGCAGTACGGCGAGGCCGACCCACCGCCGGTGTCCGCCCAGCAGCCGCAGCACCTCCCTCGGCCCGACCCCGCGCCGCTCACCCGCCGGCCGGGACGTCACGGGCTCTGGCTCCACGGGCTCGGACTTCGCCGGCCGGGACGTCACGGGCTCTGGCTTCACGGGCTCGGACTTCACGGGCCGGTGCGGTCGGCCGGGACGGTCAGCAGCGGCCGGAAGTAGTCGGGCGGGTACTCCTCGCCCACGGGCACCCCTTCCGCCTCCACCCAGGCGTGCGCGCCGAAGGGAGGCAGCCGCCGGGCGCCCACGCACCAGGTGGGCCACTGGCCGTGCAGGCGGCACAGCAGGGCCGTGGCCAGGGACCGGGGCAGGCACCCCTCCCTGCCCCCGCAGGCCAGGCTGACCGCGACCACGGCGTCCCGGGCCGCCCGGGTCTCCTCCACGGTCGCCGGACGGGCGCCCCGGCGGAGCCGGTCCAGGACCGTGCGGATGCGGCGGGGGCGCTGGGTGGCCAGCAGCCGCGCCAGTCCCACGACGAGCCGCACCAGGACCCGGCGCCGGAACGGCACCGAACGCGGGCGGTGGAAAATGGCTTCCGGCGTGCTCATCGGGCCTTCTTCTCCCGGGCCTCACGGGCAAGGCCGGCCGCGCACAGTTCACCGACCAGTTCCCGCACGTCCCGGCGCGCGCTCGCACCGTCCACCGCGTACTCCGCGGTGAGCGACCGCACGGCGTCGTCGTCGGTGCCGCCGTTCAGCAAGGTCCGCAGAATGACGGCCGCGCTGGGATTGAGCGTCCAATACCGGTCCCGGTCCTCATCGAGGAGCACGATCCCGTATTCCGTTTCGGCGGTGAACACACCGTCACGCAGTTTGAGCGTCATGAACGGTCTCCCTCAACTGGGAATGGTGGCGGTCTCCTGCGCGCGCAGCCACACCTCGCACGCCACCGTCTGGTACAGCGCGTCGAACGGCAGGTCCGGGGGCAGCGGCCGGGAGCACACCTCGCGCAGCGCGTCGACGTCGATGAGGCCCAGCCGGGCCAGCCGGGAGTCCTCGCACAGGGCCAGCAACTCGCCCCGGTGCTCCCGCAGCCCCGCCTCCGCCTCGTGGTCCCCGCCGTCCTTGGTGTGGCGGGTGAGGATCTCGTCGGGAACGATCCCGCGCATCGCCTCGGCGATGAGCGGCTTGTACCGCCAGGGGGTGATCCTGTCCTGCGGCCGCACCGCCAGACCGGCCTCGATCACGCGGTCGTCGTAGTACGGGGCGGCGACGGTGAGCCCGAGGGGCGCGGACATCTGGTCCAACTGCCGCACCATGCGCGACGAGCCGCCCATGGCCTCCAGCTCGACGTGCTGTCCGCGCGTGCGGGCCAGCGGCTCGGCGGTCCTGGCCGCCGCGTGGATCAGGTCCCGTACCGCCCCCACCGCGTCCGGCGTCGCCCACGGGGGCATGCGCGGCGGTGTGCCCCAGCCCAGGGTGGGCGTCTCCAGCGGCGGTGGCGGGTCGGTGAGCCCGTCGCCGACCCGGGCGAGCCATGCCCGGTAGGGGCTGTCATCCCACAGTTGCCGCAGCGCCTCCCGGTAGGGCCACGGGCGCTGGGCGGCGAAGCCGCGCACGCGCTGCCACGCGGTCCTGGGATGCGTACGCATCAGCGTGTGCAGGTGCGCGGGCGAGCCGGCGAGCAGCTCGTCACCACCGAAGCCGGTCAGGTGGAGCCGTGATCCGCGTGCCGTGGCCAGCCGGGGGATGGCGAGCCAGCGGTCGCGCTGGGCGGCGACCGGGCTCGGCTCGTCGAAGCGGTCGTCCGCCTCCCGCAGGCCCTCGTACACCATCGGCATCCGGTCCCCGGGCAGGACGTGGTGCTCCACCTCGCCCCGCACGGTGCCCCGCAGTCCGGCGACCGCGCGTCGGGCCCAGGCCGCGTCGTCGCCCATGGGGTCCAGGCCGTCGGCGGTGTACGCCACGACCCGCGCCCCGTCCCGCGCGGCCAGGGAGCACACCGAGGTCGAGTCCAGCCCGCCCAGGTCGCAGCTCACCACGTCCCGCCCCCGTACGCGGGCCTCGACAGCGGCGGACAGCGCCTCCCGCAGCGCGGGCGCGCCCTCGGCCATCGGTACGACCGGCTCGGGAGCGGTCCACCAGGCGACCGTCCGGGGGCGGCCGTCGTGGTCGAGCGCCAGGTAGTGGGCGGGCCTGAGGACCGTCACGGGACGCCAGACCGGCTCGCCGGTCACCGGGTGCATCCCGAACGTGCTGAGCAGGTGGACCGCGAGGCGCTGCTCGTCGACATCCGCGTCCAGCAGCCCGGCCAGTACGTCGGCCCGGTCGGCGGCCACGGTGATGTCACCGATCCGGGCGTGGAACAGCCGGCGGAGGCCCGTGATGGTGCCCTGGGCGCGTACGCACCCGGCGACCGAGGCCGCCAGGTGCACGCTTCCGGTGAGGGACCCGGCCAACGCGTCGAGGCCGGCGACCGTGTCCGTCCGGCGGGCCGCCGTGGCGAGCCGCTCGGCGGTGATCGCGTGCTCCCCCACGACCGCGATCTTCACCCGGCCCGCCTCGCCCACGGCCAGGGTGCCGGGGGACCAGTGGCCGAGCAGCCAGGGCCGGCCCGACGGGTGGCTGATCCGCTGGATCTCCTGTGCCGCGCGGTCGCGCAGCGCGGCGCCGACGGGGGCGGCCGCGGCGCAGTCCGGAAGGACGACGAACCAGCCTGCCATGGCGGTCCTCTCCATGCGGGGAGCGGAAGAAAGCCCAAAAGACGGGGGCTGCGGGAGTCGAGACCGCAACCCGCCGCCATGGGGAATTGCTCACAAGCTGAACCGGAGGATTATGCGCTTTTCAGGCCCCCTGTCGGTGCCCAGGCCGGTCCTGCGGAAGCTACCTGCTGCGGTAAGCGTCGGACGCTCGTAGACGCGCATGTCGTACACCTCCTTCCGTATCCGGTTGAACTCTGGTCAGTTCAAGGAGTTCGTACGCCGACACTGAATTCATCAATGTCACTGCCCAGCCTAGACGTTGTTACCGTAATTGCAA
Source organism: Streptomyces sp. NPDC031064 (assembly GCF_055570965.1). Classification (NCBI taxonomy): domain Bacteria; kingdom Bacillati; phylum Actinomycetota; class Actinomycetes; order Kitasatosporales; family Streptomycetaceae; genus Streptomyces; species Streptomyces sp. NPDC031064. The sequence goes on along the minus strand of NZ_JBVIGF010000007.1, from coordinate 209,776 downwards.
GACGGTTTCCCGTTCAATTGATTAGCCGATAACTCAACTGCTCGAAAATTGAAGGCGGTTCTTTTCCGCATTCCGATAACGGGTCGTCAAGGTTGAACCGTCATCGATGCGGTCGCCGTGCGGCTCCGAAGGCCGCCCGGGGCGGCGGGGCCTCCAGGGGCCTCCCGGGGGTGCCCGGGGGCGCCCCCGGTGACGCGAGGGCGACGCGGGGCGGTGCGGGAGTGGTGCCCGGGTCGCGCCGGGCCGGTGCCCGGGTCGTGCCGGGGCGGCGGCCCCGGGTCCCGCTGGGCCCCCGACCCTCGCGTTGACAAAACATACGGGGGTCTGCATAGTTATACCTGTCAGTGAATGCACCGTAAGGAGAAACCCGTGACCGAGCGCGTCGTACTCGCCTACTCGGGCGGACTGGACACCTCCGTCGCCATCGGCTGGATCGCCGAGGAGACGGGTGCCGAGGTCATCGCCGTCGCCGTGGACGTCGGCCAGGGCGGCGAGGACCTGGACGTCATCCGCAAGCGCGCGCTCGCCTGCGGTGCGGTCGAGGCGGAGGTCGCCGACGCCAAGGACGAGTTCGCCGACGAGTACTGCCTCCCGGCGATCAAGGCCAACGCCCTGTACATGGACCGTTACCCGCTGGTCTCGGCGCTCTCCCGGCCCGCGATCGTCAAGCACCTGGTCGCCGCCGCCAAGAAGCACAACGCCTCGATCGTCGCCCACGGCTGCACCGGCAAGGGCAACGACCAGGTCCGCTTCGAGGCCGGTATCCAGGCCCTCGGTCCCGACCTGAAGTGCATCGCCCCGGTCCGTGACTACGCGATGACCCGCGACAAGGCCATCGCCTTCGCCGAGAAGGCGGAGCTGCCGATCGCGACCACCAAGAAGTCCCCGTACTCCATCGACCAGAACGTCTTCGGGCGGGCCGTGGAGACCGGCTTCCTGGAGGACATCTGGAACGCGCCGATCGAGGACATCTACGAGTACACCTCGAACCCGGCCACGCCCCGCGAGGCCGACGAGGTCGTCATCACCTTCAAGGAAGGCGTCCCGGTCGCCATCGACGGCAAGCCCGTCACCGTCCTCCAGGCGATCCAGCAGCTCAACGAGCGGGCCGGCGCCCAGGGCATCGGCCGGATCGACATGGTCGAGGACCGGCTGGTCGGCATCAAGTCGCGCGAGGTCTACGAGGCGCCCGGCGCCATCGCGCTGATCACCGCCCACCAGGAGCTGGAGAACGTCACCGTCGAGCGCGAGCTGGCCCGCTACAAGCGGCAGGTCGAGCAGCGCTGGGGCGAGCTCGTCTACGACGGCCTGTGGTTCTCCCCGCTCAAGCGGGCCCTGGACGGCTTCATCAACGAGGCCAACCAGCACGTCTCCGGCGACATCCGGATGACCCTGCACGGCGGCCGCGCCGTCGTCACCGGCCGGAAGTCCGACGAGTCGCTGTACGACTTCAACCTGGCGACGTACGACTCGGGCGACACCTTCGACCAGTCGAAGGCGCAGGGCTTCATCGACATCTTCGCCCTCTCCGCGAAGATCGCCGCGAAGCGTGACCTGGCCTGACGCCGACTCGTTCCACCAGCCGCCTCCCCGTTCCCCATCCGTGGAAGGGGAGGCGGTCGCACATCCCCACCCTCCCGAGGAGCAGCAGTGAGCAGCAACAACGGTGACGTCCGGCTCTGGGGCGGCCGTTTCGCCGACGGTCCCGCCGAGGCGCTGGCCCAACTGTCGGCGTCCGTGCACTTCGACTGGCGCCTCGCGCCGTACGACATCGCGGGCTCCCGTGCCCACGCGCGCGTGCTCCACAAGGCCGGGCTGCTGACCGAGGACGAGCTCACCCGCATGCTGGCCGGCCTCGACCAACTGGAGGCGGACGTCGCGGACGGCTCCTTCACCGGCACCATCGCCGACGAGGACGTCCACACCGCCCTGGAGCGCGGCCTGCTGGAGCGGCTCGGCCCCGACCTGGGCGGCAAGCTGCGGGCCGGCCGGTCCCGCAACGACCAGGTGGCCACGCTGTTCCGGATGTACCTGCGCGACCACGCCCGGATCATCGGCGGGCTCATCGCCGACCTCCAGGACGCCCTCGTGGGCCTGGCCGAGGCGCACCCGGACGTCGCCATGCCGGGCCGTACGCACCTCCAGCACGCCCAGCCGGTGCTCTTCGCCCACCACGTGCTCGCCCATGTGCAGGCGCTGTCCCGGGACGCGGAGCGGCTGCGCCAGTGGGACAAGCGGACGGCGGTCTCGCCGTACGGCTCCGGCGCCCTCGCCGGTTCGTCCCTCGGGCTCGACCCGGAGGCGGTCGCCAAGGACCTGGGCTTCGAGAACGGCAGCGCGGGCAACTCGATCGACGGCACGGCCTCGCGCGACTTCGTCGCCGAGTTCGCCTTCATCACCGCGATGATCGGTGTGAACCTCTCCCGGATCGCCGAGGAGGTCATCATCTGGAACACGAAGGAGTTCTCCTTCGTGACCCTGCACGACGCCTTCTCCACCGGTTCGTCGATCATGCCGCAGAAGAAGAACCCGGACATCGCCGAGCTCGCGCGCGGCAAGTCGGGCCGTCTGATCGGCAACCTCACGGGCCTGCTCGCCACCCTCAAGGCGCTCCCGCTCGCGTACAACCGCGACCTCCAGGAGGACAAGGAGCCGGTCTTCGACTCCTGCGACCAGCTCGAAGTCCTGCTGCCCGCCTTCACCGGCATGATGGCCACGCTCACCGTCAACCGGGAGCGGATGGAGGAGCTCGCCCCGGCCGGCTTCTCCCTTGCGACGGACATCGCGGAGTGGCTGGTCAAGCAGGGTGTGCCGTTCCGGGTGGCGCACGAGGTCGCGGGCGAGTGCGTCAAGGAGTGCGAGGCGCACGGCATCGAGCTGGACCAGCTCACCGACGAGCAGTTCGCCAAGATCTCCGAGCACCTCACCCCCGAGGTGCGGACGGTCCTCAACGTCCCCGGCGCCCTCGCCTCCCGCAACGGGCGGGGCGGCACCGCCCCCTCCGCCGTCGCCACCCAGCTCGCCGAGGTCAAGGCCGACCTGGTGATCCAGCACGCCTGGGCCACCGCCAAGCGGTAGTCCACCGCCAAGCGGTAATCCCTCCGCCAAGCGGTAGTCCACCGCCAAGCGGTAGTCCACCGCCAAGCGGTAGTCCGCCTCACGACACCAGCGCCGCCGTCCGGTTCCATCCGGGCGGCGGCGCTTTTTCGCGTGGGAGGTGAGCCACAGGCATCCCAGGTGAGACATTCATGTCTCATCTGGGTTATGGTTGTCTCATGACAGTCGATCGTGAGCAGGTGCTGCGCACCGCCGCCGCACTCCTCTCCCGCAAGGCGACCGCCACCATGGACGAGGTCGCCCGCGCCGCGGGCATCGGCCGCGCGACCCTCCACCGGCACTTCGCCGGGCGGGACGCGCTGGTCAGGGCGCTGGAGGCGCTGGGCATCCAGGAGTTCGAGGCGGCCATCGAGGCCGCCCGGCTCGACGACGGCACCGCCGAGGACGCGCTGCGCCGGCTCGTCGCCGGGCTGGAGCCGGTCGCCGGGCTGCTCGCGTTCCTCGTCACCGAGAACCAGCTCTTCGAGGGCGACCAGGTCAACGAGGGCTGGGCCCGCCTTGACGCCCGGGTCGCCGCGCTCTTCCGGCGCGGCCAGGAGCAGGGCGAGTTCCGGATCGACCTCACACCCGCCTGGCTCACCGAGGCGCTCTACGGCCTCATCGGCACCTGCGCCTGGGCCGTGCAGGACGGGCGGGTCGCCGCCAAGGACTTCCAGTACATGATCGCCGAGTTGCTGCTCGGCGGAGCACGCAGGAGCGTGGAGAGATGACCCGTACCGATCAGTTGGCCAGGGAATCGGAGGTTCTGCGCCGCCCGGGCCGGTGGCTGGCACTCGCCGTACTGGTCCTGGCCGTCCTGCTGGTGGCGGTCGACGCCACCGTGCTGGGACTGGCGACCCCGTTCCTCAGCGAGGACCTCAAGCCGACCGGCACCCAACTGCTGTGGATAGGCGACGTCTACTCCTTCGTCATCGCCGGGCTGCTCGTCTCCATGGGCAGCCTCGGCGACCGCATCGGCCGCAAGAAGCTGCTGCTGACCGGGGCCACCGCCTTCGGCGCCGTCTCCGTGCTCAACGCGTACGCCACCACGCCCGAGATGATGATCGTCGCCCGTGCGCTGCTCGGCGTCGCCGGCGCGACCCTCATGCCGTCCACGCTCGCGCTCATCCGCAACCTCTTCCACGACCCGCGCGAGCGCAGCCTCGCCATCGGCATCTGGGGCGCCATGGCGTCCGCCGGCGCGGCCGTCGGTCCCGTCGTCGGTGGGTTCCTGCTGGAGCACTACTGGTGGGGCTCGGTCTTCCTGATCAACCTGCCGGTCATGGTGGTCCTCGTCGTCGTCGGCGCGAAGTTCATCCCCGAGTCGAAGAACCCGGCGCCCGGCCCCTGGGACCTGCTCAGCGTCGCCCTGTCGCTCGTCGGCATGATCGGTGTCGTGTACGCGGTCAAGGAAGCCGCCGCGCACGGACTGCGCCTCGACATGGGCATCGCCGCCGTCATCGGCGTGGCCGCGCTGACCTGGTTCGTACGGCGCCAGCTCCGGCTGGACGCGCCGCTGCTCGACATGCGGCTGTTCCACCACCGGGGCTTCTCCGGCGCCGTGCTCGCCGACCTGCTGACCATCCTGGGCCTGTCCGGGCTCGTGTTCTTCCTCTCCCAGTTCCTCCAGTTGGTCCAAGGACGTCACCCCCTGGAGGCCGGTCTCGCGGAACTGCCCGCCGCCATCGGCGCGGTGACGGCCGGTCTCGTCGCGGGCGTCGTCGCCCGGCGCTTCTCGGTACGGTCCGTGGTGTCGGGCGGCCTCGCGGCCGTGGGCCTCGCGCTCGCCGTGCTCACCCTGCTCGACCGGTCCACCGGCTACCCGATGCTCGGCGCGTCCCTGCTGGTCGTCGGCGTCGGAGCGGGCTTCGCGTTCACGGTCACCGCCGACGTGATCCTCTCCAGCGTCCCGCGTGAGCAGGCGGGCGCCGCGTCGGCGGTGTCCGAGACGGCGTACGAACTCGGCGCGGCGCTCGGCATCGCCCTCCTCGGCTCCATCGTGACCGGCGTCTACAGCGACTTCGCCACCCCGCACGGCGTCCCCGCGGCCACCTCGGCGGCGGCGCACGAATCGCTGGGCGGCGCGGTGGAGGCGTCCGCCGGCCTGCCCGACGCGACGGCCGGGGCGCTGGTCACCGCCGCGCAGGACGCCTTCGTCGAGGGGCTCCGCATCGCGGCCGGCGTCGGCGCGGCCGTCCTGCTGGCCACGGCGGTCGCGGCCTGGTTCCTGCTGCGGGGCCAGAAGCTGGAGGAGGGCGTGGAGCACCCGTAAGGGGCGCGGGGCGTCCACCCCGGCACAGCAGCGCGGGGCGTCCACCCCGGCACAGCAGCGCGGGGCGTCCACCCCGGCAAAACAGCGGCGCCCCGGTACGGCACTCACGCCGTACCGGGGCGCCGCCCCGTGCCACGTTCCGCGGCGGCCGCCTACGCCGCCTTCGCCTTCGTGGCGTACATGTCCACGTACTCCTGCCCGGACAGCCGCATCACCTCGGCCATCACCGAGTCCGTCACCGCCCGCAGCACGTACCGGTCCCGGTCCATGCCCTCGTAGCGGGAGAACTCCATCGGCTCACCGAAGCGCACCGTCACCCGGCCCGGCCGCGGCAGGCCCGCGCCGCCCGGCTGGAGCTTGTCCGTGCCGATCATGGCGAACGGCACCACCGGCGCGCCCGTCATCAGCGTGAGGCGCGCGATCCCGGTGCGGCCACGGTAGAGGCGGCCGTCGGGGGAGCGGGTGCCCTCCGGGTAGATGCCGAAGACGTTGCCGTCCTCCAGCACCCGGCGCCCCGTCATCAGCGCGGCCACGCCGCCGTTGGCGCCGTCCCGGTCCACCGGGATCATGCCGACGCCCGTGAAGAACCACGCCATGAGCCGGCCCTTGAGGCCCTTGCCGGTGACGTACTCGTCCTTGCCGATGAAGAAGACCTGACGGTCGCACACGATGGGCAGGACGATGGAGTCGATGAACGTCAGGTGATTTCCCGCGAGGATGACCGGCCCGGTGCCGGGGATGTTCTCGGCGCCCTCCACCCGGGGGCGGAACATCAGGCGCATGACCGGGCCGAGCACTGCCTTGATGAGCGCGAAGCGGGACAACGAGTCCTCCGTCGAATCAGCCGACCACGTACGTGACCAGTATGTGCAGGTGAGGACGATACTCGTGGGTCACTCGCGGACGCACATCGGGTTCACCGAGTTGATACGCAGTGTTGACCCGTGTTTTCCACGAGTTCGTCCGGGGTCTCCCGTACGTAACGCACCGCTGCCTACGATCGGGCCTCGCTCAACAGTCCGAAAATCGTTTACGCAAGGAGCCTTCATGACACAGGGTGCGCACAGGATTCCCGGTCGGCGGACCGTGCTGGGAGCCGCGGCGGTCCTCGGTTCGGCCGCCCTCTCCGTGGGCGCGGGCGGCACCGCGGCGCAGGCGAAGGGCCGCCCGTCGGGGCCGCACCGACTGCCCGTGCCGACGGTCATCGCGCACCGGGGCGCCAGCGGCTACCGGCCCGAGCACACCCTCGGCTCCTACCAGCTCGCCCTCGACATGGGTGCGGACGTCATCGAGCAGGACCTCGTCCCGACCAAGGACGGCCACCTGGTCTGCCGCCACGAGAACGACATCACCGGGACGACGGACGTCGCCGACCACCCCGAGTTCGCCTCCCGCAAGACCACCAAGACCGTCGACGGCACCAAGTTGACCGGATGGTTCACCGAGGACTTCACCCTCGCCGAGCTGAAGACGCTCCGCGCGAAGGAACGTATCCCCGGCACGCGCCAGGAGAACACCGTGTACGACGGGCGCTGGGCCATACCCACCTTCGAGGAGGTGCTGCGCTGGGCCGAGAAGGAGGGCCGCCGCCGGGGCCGCCCCATCTGGTTGTACGTCGAGACCAAGCACCCCACCTACTTCCGCCGCCTGGGCCTCGCCCTGGAGGAGCCGCTGGCGCGACTGCTGCGCCGGTACGGACGCCACGGCGCCGACTCGCCGACGTTCCTCCAGTCGTTCGAGCCGACCAGCATGCAGCGGATGGCCAAGCTCGTCTCCACGCCCCGCGTCGTGCTGCTGTGGACGCCGGACGACCGCCCCTGGGACTTCCGCGAGGCGGGCGACCCGCGCACGGTCGCCGACCTCATCACGCCCGAGGGCCTGAAGTGGATCGCGTCGTACGCCCAGGGCATCGGCCCCCTGCTCGACCTGGTCATCCCCAAGGACAAGGACGGCAAGCTCGGCAAGCCGACCACCCTGGTGCGTGACGCGCACGCCGAGGGCCTGGTTCTCCACCCCTACACGCTGCGCAACGAGAACTCCTTCCTGCCCGCCGACTTCCGCCGGGGCACGGACCCGGCGGCGTACGGGGACGTCTTCGGCGCGTACCAGGCGTACTTCGCCACCGGCATCGACGGCATCTTCACCGACCAGCCGGACACCGGCCTGCTGGCCGCGGCGGACTTCCGCGCCGCCCGCTGACCCCGCCGGGGCGCGAGGCGGACCCCCTCGCGCCCCGGCCGGCCGCGTCAGTCCGGCGTTTCGCGGGCCGCCCGGACGGGCGGTTTCGGGCGGCGGCGGCAACCGGGCAGAGGCCGTGCCGTGTCGTGGCCGGCATGACACCCCCCGAAACCCATCCCGCGCCCCATCCCGAGACGCCCCCCGAACCACGCCGCGAAGCACGCCCCGGAACAGGCCCCGCAGCACGCCCCGAAACAGGCCGCGTAACACCACCCGAGACGGGCCCCGCAGCACCCCCCGGAACAGGCCCCGGAACGGGCTCCGAACAGCCGCCCGCCCTCCCCGAACTGTTCCGCACCCTCACCGCGCTGCTCGCCGCCGAGTCCGAGGCGGAGGCCGCGGCCGCCGGAGTCGAACCCGGCGACCTGCAACAAGCCGTCTGGCTCCGGCTCCTGGAGCGCCTCGACGGCGGCCCCGGCATGCCCCGGCGCCCCGCCGACTGGCTGCGCCGTGCCGTCCGGGCCGAAGCCCGCCGCGCCCGGCGCACCGTCGTGCGCGAACTGCCCTACACCGCCCACGAGCCCGTGTCGGACACGGAGCCGGAGAGCGCCGCCCTCGTCGCCGAACGGCGCCGGGCACTGCGTACCGCCGTCGCCCGAACCCCCGTCCACTGCCGGCGCCTGCTGACTGCGATGTTGTCGCCCACCGACCCCACCTACCGCGAAATCGCAGGGGAGTTGGGTATCTCACAAGGCAGTTTGGGGCCAATGCGTTCCCGTTGCCTGGGATGCCTGCGCAGAATGCTCACGGCAGAGGTTGCCGTTCCTGAACATCGGGGAAAGGAGCGGTAGACCCACAGGGCGGATCAGGTGAGCCGGAGGCATGCATACATGGGCATGAGCGTGACCATCTCAGCGGCGAGCGCGCAGGACGCCGAACAGATCCTCAAGTTGCAGTACCTGTGCTACCAGAGCGAGGCCGAGCTCTACGGCGACTACAGCATCGAGCCCCTCACCCAGTCCCTCGACGACCTGAAGGCCGAACTCGAACGCGGCCACGCCCTCGTCGCGCGGCTCGGCGACGAGGTCATCGCCTCCGTCCGGGGGCAGCTCGACGACACCGGCACGGTCACCATCGCCAAGCTCATCGTCCACCCGCGGCTGCGCCGCCACGGCCTCGGCGGCCGCCTCCTGGACGCCATCGAGGAGCACTTCGCCACCGACCCGTCGCCCGCCGCCAAGCGCTTCCAGCTCTTCACCGGCCACCGCAGCGAGGGCAATCTGCGCCTCTACCGAAAGAAGGGGTACGAAACCGTCGCCACCCACGAAGTGGGCCCGCGCCTGACCATGGTCACGCTGGAGAAGGCCGCCTAGCCTTCCGCAGCCACAGGATCCCGGTCACCGGCAGCAGAACCGGGATGAACACGTACCCGTATCCGTAGTCGGACCAGACCGTGGCGTCCGGGAACGCGCCGGGATCGGCCAGCGTCCACGTCCCCACGGTCATGACGCCCACCAGCTCGGCGGCGCAGCACACCAGCGCCGCCTTGCGGGCCGTCTCCCCGCCCCGCACCAGGGTGTAGGTGATGAACACGTACACCACGGCCGCCAGCGCCGACAGCGTGTACGCCAGGGGCGCCCGGCCGAACTCGGTGGCGATCTGCAACGCCGACCGCGACACCGCGCCGACCGACATCACCCCGTACAGCCACACCAGCAGCATGCCGGGGCCCTTGGCCAGGCCGCGCCCCGCCACCTCAGGCCGTCCAGATGTCGTAGAGGCGCACTTCCAGCACCGCCAGCACCACCGCGCCCGCCGCGACCGTCGCCGAGCCCCAGCGGCTGCGCTCCGCCAGCGACAGGAAGCCCGCCGCCGGCACCGCGCACAGGGCGCCGACCAGGTACGCCAGGAAGATCGCCGTGCCCTCGTCGGCCTTCTCGCCCCGCGCGAGCTGCACGATCCCGACCACGAGCTGGAGCAGCGCCAGCACGGACACCACGGCCATGCCGATGAAGTGCCAGTCCTTCGTCGGCTGGTCCCGGTACGCGGCGAAGCCGCACCAGGCGGCGAGGGCGAGCGCGGCCACGGAGACCGTGACCGTCAGGGCGTCAAGCATGCGCCCGAGACTATTACGGGCCAAAAGACCCGGTGCGACCGCCCCCGGCGGCGGAAACGTAGGCTCCATGACCATGAAGATCCACGCCGAAGCCCTCCTGTTCGACAACGACGGAACCCTCGTCTCCTCCCTGGAGTCGGTCCAGCGCTGCTGGAGCAGGTGGGCCGAGGAGTACGGCATCGCGGCGGACGACTTCGCCCGGGTCGAGCTGCACGGCCGCCCCGCCGTGGAGATCATCACCGAACTGCTGCCCGCCGATCGGGCCGGCGAGATACCCGGGGCCCTGGCCCGTATCGAACGGCTGGAGGTCGAGGACGTACCCGGCGGTGTGGAGCTGCTGCCCGGCACCAGGGCGCTCCTCGACGCCCTCCCGCACGGCCGCTGGGCCGTCGTCACCTCCGCCACCCGCCCGCTCGCCGAGGCCCGGCTGCGCGAGGCCGGCATCGACGCCCCGGTCGTGATCGCCGCCGACGACATCACACGCGGCAAGCCCGACCCCGAGCCCTACCTGCTCGCCGCCGCGCGACTGGGCGTCGAGCCGGCACGCTGCGTGGTCTTCGAGGACGCCCCCGCCGGGCTGACGGCCGGCCGCGCCGCCGGTATGACGACCGTGGCCTTGGCCACAACGCACGACCGCTCCGAGCTGGTCGCCGACGCCGTGGTCACCGACCTCTCCGAGGTGTCCGCGCAGGCCACGGCGGGTGGAGTGGAGATCACCGCGGGGGCCCTGGCGTCCGCATGACGTACACCGGCCGTCCGCTATTCGGACAGCCGCCCGGGCCCCGACAAGGCGTCTGGTTTACTGGCCCGCATGACCACGACGAGCTACCGCACCCTTGCGACCGAGGCGATGACGACGCCCGGTGCTCGTTGTATGTGTCGAATGTGCGCCTTCTGAGGGCCCCTGCCTGAGCCTCGCGCCCCGAAGCGAGACCCGACAGCCATGCCGTGTCCGTACGCGACCGAAGTCGACGGACCGCGCCTGCCCCGCGCACGTGCCATCCCCGGCCACCCGCCGAACCAGCCGTGCCGCGCGTCGGAATGACGAATGCCCCGTGCCCGGCGGACACCGCGCCGTGCACTCGACAGTGACGGAAACCCCTGTGATCACCACTACGGGCCTGACCAAGGTCTACGAGTCGCGAGGCCGCCAGGTCACCGCTCTGGACGGCGTCGACCTGCATGTCCGCGAAGGCGAGGTCTTCGGCGTCATCGGACAGAGCGGCGCCGGCAAGTCCTCGCTCATCCGCTGCGTCAACCTCCTGGAGCGCCCCACCTCCGGCACCGTGACGGTCGACGGCGTCGACCTCACCGCGCTCGCCGGACGCGGCCGCCGCGCCGGGAAGGACCTGCGCCGGGCGCGCAGCCGCATCGGCATGGTCTTCCAGCACTTCAACCTGCTGTCCTCACGCACCGTCAAGGACAACGTCGAACTGCCCCTGGAGATCCTCGGCGTTCCCGGCGCCGACCGCTCCCGCCGCGCCCTCGAACTGCTCGACCTCGTCGGCCTCGCCGACAAGGCCAAGGCGTACCCGGGCCAGCTCTCCGGCGGTCAGAAGCAGCGCGTCGGCATCGCCCGGGCGCTCGCCGGCAACCCCAAGGTGCTGCTCTCCGACGAGGCCACCAGCGCCCTGGACCCCGAGACCACCCGCTCCATCCTCCAACTGCTGCGCGACCTCAACCGGCAGCTCGGCCTGACCGTCCTGCTCATCACCCACGAGATGGACGTCGTCAAGCAGATCTGCGACTCCGCCGCCCTGATGAAGAAGGGCCGCGTCGTCGAGTCCGGCACCGTCGCCGAGCTCCTCGCCACCCCCGGCTCCGAGCTGGCCCACGAACTCTTCCCGGTGACCGGCGAGGCCACCGGCCCCGACCGCACGGTCCTCGACGTCACGTTCCACGGCGAGTCCGCCACCCAGCCGGTGATCTCCCAGCTCTCCCGTACGTACAACGTCGACATCTCGATCCTCGGCGCCGCCATGGACACCGTCGGCGGCAGGCAGATCGGCCGCATGCGCATCGAACTGCCCGGCCGTTACGAGGAGAACGTCGTCCCCGTCGGGTTCCTGCGCGAGCAGGGCCTCCAGGTCGACGTCATCGACGCCACCGAAGCCGGCAACGGCACCGAAGAGCTGCTGGTCAAGGAGATCGCGAAGTGACCTGGGAAGAGATGCGGCCCCTGCTGGAGCAGGGCACCATCGACACGCTCTACATGGTGCTGTGGTCCACCGTCGTCACCGTCATCGGCGGCCTGCCGCTGGGCGTCCTCCTCGTCCTCACCGACAAGGGCGGACTGCTCCAGAACCGGCCGGTGAACAAGGTCATCGGCGTCATCGTGAACATCGGCCGCTCGCTGCCGTTCATCATCCTGCTGGTCGCCCTGATCCCGGTCACCACCCTCGTGGTCGGCACCTTCATCGGCCCCACCGCGATGATCGTGCCGCTGTCCATCGGCGCCATCCCGTTCTTCGCGCGCCTGGTCGAGACCGCGATCCGCGAGGTCGACCACGGGCTCGTCGAAGCCGTCCAGTCCATGGGCGGCGGGATCCCGACGATCGTGTGGAAGGTGCTGCTCCCGCAGGCCCTGCCGTCCCTGATCGCCGCCCTCACCACCACCGTCATCACACTGATCAGCTACTCGGCACTGGCCGGCGCCGTCGGCGGCGAGGGGCTCGGCTCCAAGGTCATCACCTACGGCTACCAGCGCTTCGAGACCGGCTTCATGCTCGTCACCGTCGTGCTGCTGATCGTCATCGTCACGGTCATCCAGCTCATCGGCGACCTGGCCGTACGCCTGCTCGCCCGCCGGGGCCGCACCGTGTCCTGACTTCCCCCGAAGAACAGCCCGCACTCCTTGTCCGGGCGTTGTCCGCACCACCAGAAAGAGGCACTTTTCGTGCGTAAGAACATCAAGCTCACCGGCGCCTTCGCCACCATCACCGCGCTCGCCCTCGGCCTCACCGCCTGCGGCACGGCCTCCGACCCCTCCTCGAAGTCCGGAGGCGGCAAGGCCGACGAGTCCAAGCCGCTCGTCGTCGCCGCGTCCCCGACGCCGCACGCCGACATCCTCACCTACGTCAAGGACAACCTCGCCGAGAAGGCCGGCCTCAAGCTGGAGGTCAAGGAGTTCACGGACTACGTCCTGCCCAACACCGCCACCCAGCAGGGCCAGGTCGACGCCAACTACTTCCAGCACAAGCCGTACCTGGACGACTTCAACAAGAAGAACAAGACCACCATCGTCCCGGTCGTCAACGTCCACCTGGAGCCCCTCGGCCTCTACTCCAAGAAGCTGAAGTCCCTCAAGGACCTCAAGCCCGGCCAGACCGTCGCCGTCCCCAACGACACCACCAACGGCGGCCGCGCGCTCCGACTGCTCGCCGACAACGGGATCATCACCCTCAAGGACGGCGTCGGCGCCAACGGCAAGCTGTCCGACATCAAGGACAAGAAGGGCCTGGAGTTCAAGGAGCTGGAGGCCGCCACCGTGCCCCGCGCCCTGAACGACGTCGACGCCGCCGTCATCAACGGCAACTACGCCATCGAGGCCAAGCTCAGCCCCGCCAAGGACGCCCTGGCCCTGGAGAAGGCCGAGGGCAACCCGTACGCCAACTTCCTCGCCGTGAAGGAGGGCAACGAGAAGGACGCGCGCGTGCGGAAGCTCGCCGAGCTCCTCAACTCGCCCGAGGTGAAGAAGTACATCGAGGACACCTACAAGGACGGCTCCATCGTCCCCGCCTTCGGCGCGGCGAAGTAACCAGGCGCGGTAACCGCGGCGAAGCAGCCCGCCCGGAACCCCGTCCCCAAGGGCCAGGCCCCGCGCACCCCGTCCGGTGCGCGGGGCCTGCCGCGTATCGACGCATCCGTACCGACCCGGCCATGCACACCGGCGACTGCATGCTGCATGCTGTGCGTTCACGGCCTTTACGGACGGTCCCCGGCATGGAGCTGCGCATGACTACCACCTTTCCGGACATCTCCATCAGCACGGAACGGTTGGTGCTGCGCCCCTACGAGGAGTCGGACATCCCCGCGCACACCGAGATGATGAACGACGAGATGGTCGTCGCCTGGACCTCCGTACCGCACCCGTACACCACCGCCGACGCCGAGGAGTGGGTGCGCAGGATCGCTCCTTCGGAGCGCACCGAGGGGCGCGGCGTCGTCCTCGCCGTCACCGAGTTCCTCACCCAGCGACTCGTCGGCACCATCCACCTCCGCAACACCAACTGGCGCACCCGTGCCACCGAAGTCGCCTACGTCACCGCCCCCTGGGCCCGCGGCGAGGGGTACGCCACCGAATCCGTCCTCGCCGTCGCCCAATGGCTCTTCCGCGACCAGCGCTTCGAACGCCTCGAACTGCGCACCGCCGCCGACAACACCGCCTCCCAGCAGGTCGCCCAGAAGATCGGCTGCATCAGCGAAGGCGTGCTGCGCAACGCCTGGATAGCGCGCACCCAGACGGAGGACGGCGGCTGGACCGACATCAGGACCGACCTGATCGTGTGGAGCCTGCTCCCCGAGGACCTCGAAGGCGCCACCGACCAGTTCACCGACGCCGGATACTCCTCGTTCACCGACTGGAACTGACACCCGGTACGCTCACCAGCACTCCACCCCGACCCGCACCAACACTCCAGGAGACAGACGAAGATGGCCGACCGGGTCATGGTGATCGGCTGGGACGGCTCGCCCCTCACCGCGGCCGCCAGGTCCGCCCTCTCGGCCGCCACCCTGGTGGCCGGAGCCGGCCACCACCTGGCGCTCCCGGAAATCCCGCCCGCCGCCGAACGCATCCGCCTCGGCAGCGTCGACCTCGCCGCCCGCCGCATCGCCGCCCACCGCGGCACCGCCGTCGTCCTCGCCGACGGCGACCCCGGCTTCTTCGGCGTCGTCCGCACCCTGCGCGCACCCCAGCACGGCCTGGAGGTCGAAGTGGTGCCCGCCGTCTCCTCCGTCGCCGCCGCCTTCGCCCGCGCCGGCATGCCCTGGGACGACGCCCACATCGTCGTCGCCCACAGCCGTACGCTGCGCCGCGCCGTCAACGTCTGCCGGGCCCACCCCAAGGTCGCCGTCCTCACCTCCCCGGGCGCCGGACCCGCCGAACTCGCCCTCCTCCTCGACGGCGTCCACCGCACCTTCGTCATCTGCGAGGAACTCGGCACCGAGCGCGAGCAGGTCACCGTCCTCACCTCCGACAAGGCCGCCGACCACACCTGGCGCGACCCCAACGTCGTCATCGTCATCGGCGGGTCCGCGACGGCGGCGCAGGGCGGGGGCTGGCTGATGGGCCGCGACCCCGGAGCGGTACGCGGCTGGGGGCTGCCCGCGCACACGTACGGCGGCGACCTCCGCACCGGGGAGTCGGCCGAGCTCCGTGCCGCCCAGCTCGCCCGGCTCGGCCCGCGCACCGGCGACCTCGTCTGGGACATCGGCTGCGGCGCCGGGGCGCTGGCCGTGGAGGCCGCACGGTTCGGCGCGGCCGTGATCGCCGTCGACGAGGACCCGGCCGCGTGCGCCCGCACCGAGGCCGCCGCGCGCCACTTCGGCGTGCAGGTGCAGACCGTGGCGGGCCGCGCGCCGCACCTGCTGGAGCGGCTGCCCGAGCCCGACGTCGTACGTGTCGGGGGCGGGGGAGTGGCCGTCGTCGCCGCCTGCGCCGACCGCCGCCCGGAGCGGATCGTCGCGCACGCCACCACCCGGGACGAGGCGGAGGCCATCGGCGCGGCGCTCACGGACGGCGGGTACGCGGTCGAGTGCGCGCTCCTCCAGTCCGTCGAACTCGACCCCGGCGCCTGGACCGAACGCGACCGATCGGTCGTCTTCCTGCTGTCCGGCCACAGGCCGGCGCCCTCCCCGTGACCATGTCACTACGGGACGGAAGGTAGGCTGGCCGATCGTTGTACCGCAGCCGGGCGTTCGGCGGTTTCTTCGCCAATGTCCGGAAAAAGGGACCCCTTTGAGGGGTGAGATGTGGTACAGCGCTACCGGGGGGTTGCGCAACGTGGCGCAGTCCACAGCCGACGGTGGCGGATCACGCTGCCACGGCGGCCGAAGGCCGCGACAATACGTGATGTCCGCGTGCCGTTCGTGCCGCGCGGCGCGCACGCTCGTTCTTGTTGGCGGGCGACGGTCTGAAGGAGCACAACCGATGGGCGAGGGGTACGCATGACTGACACCGGCCAGGTCCCGGGCGAGGGGCAGCCGGAGAGCGCGGGCATGGTGGAGCAGCCGGGCATCCCCGCTCCGGGTGCGTACACCTTCCTCGACCCCTCCGAGAACGCTGCCGACGATGACGACCTGCTGCTGATGCCGGGGTCGCAGGGAGCCTGGAGCGAGCCGCACGCCGGCGTCGCCCCGGCCGCGGCGCCGATGGCGATGCCCCCGGCGGCCGCCGCGCAGGTGGACCCGGTCGGCGCGGCGATCGTCGCCGAGCAGCAGGCGCAGCAGGCGCAGCAGGCCGCCCAGCAGGCACAGCAGCAGGCGCAGCAGCAGGCCCAGCCCGTGTACGAGCCGGTCGTGCAGCCCCAGCCGGTCATGCACGAGCAGGCCGTGCAGGCCATGCCCGAGCAGGCCGTGCAGGAGCAGGCCGTCCCCGAGCAGGCGGCTCCCGTGTACGAGCAGCCCGCCGTCCACGAAGTGGCCGCGCACGAGGCCGGCGTCCACGAGGCCGGAGCGCACGAGGCCGGTGGCCGTGACTCCGGATCGGTCGACCTGACCGGCGTACGGATGCCGGAACCGGCCACCGCGCCGGTGCCCGAGCAGCCCGTGCACGCCCAGGCCCCGGCACCCGTCCCGGCCCCGGCGCGGCGCCCGCTCCACATGGGCCCCCCGGTGCCCGACGCCTCGGCCGGGGTCGTCCGCTCGCTCGCCGACCGCGGCCCCGCCAACCCCGGTCCGGCGACCTCGGGTCCGGTGACGCCGGGTCCGGCGACCTCCGGCGGCCTGGAGTACCTGGACGTGCCGCGTGAGGAGCCGGCGTCCGCGCTGCCCGGCCCCCAGCTCGGCGAGCTCCCGCCGCAGAGCCCGGAGCCGTGGTCACAGCAGCCACAGCCGCCCCAGATGCCGCAGCCTGTCGCAGCAGAAACGGTCGTTCCCGAACCGGCGCCCGAGCCCGCCGCGCAGTTCGTCCCGGTCGAGGGCTCCGTCCCGACCACCCCGCACCTCGCCCCCACGCCGCCCGCCCCGGAGCCGGCTCCCGAACCCGTCGCCGAACCGGCCCCGGAACCCGTTGCCGAACCGGCCCCGGAACCGGTCGCCGTCGCCCCGCAGCCCGCCCCGGAGGCCGCCGTGACCGTCCCGGCCCCCCGCGACGGCGGTTCCCCGGCCCCGGTGGAGCAGGCCCCGGCGCCCGCCGCCCAGCCCGTCGAGGCCCAGGCCGAGCCGGTGGCCCCCGAGCCGGTCGCCGAGCAGCCGGCGCCCGCGGAGCCCGTGGCCGCCGAGCCGGTTCCCGCCGAGCCCGTGGCCGCCGAGGGCACCGCCCCGGAGCAGCCGGTGGCCGAGCAGCCGGTTCCCGCCGAACCCGTCGTCGCCGAAGCCCTCGTCGCCGAAGCCGTCGTCGCCGAGCAGCCCGCGCCCGTCGAGCAGCCCGCGCCCGCCGAGCCCGTCGCCGTGCCCGAGCAGGCCGGGCCCGAGCAGCCCGCACCCGCGCCCGAGGAGCCGGTCCAGGCGGCGCCCGTACCCGCGCCCACGGCGCCCGAAGAGCCGGTTGCCGCGGAACCTGTGGCCGTGCGGCCGGTGGCCGCCGAGCCCCAGGCTGAGCCCGAGCCCGTCGCGGAGGAGCAGCAGCCGGAGATCCTGGAGGCGGACGCCACCGAGCAGCCCGCCGCCACGGACGACGCCACCGAGGAGGCCGCCCCGCAGCCCGGCGCCCCGGCCCCCGGCTACGACGACGTCGAGCGCGAGGCCGTGCTCCGCGTCATGCGCGAGCGCCGTGACATCCGTAACGGCTTCCGCAGCGACCCGATCCCGCACGAGGTCCTCCTCCGCGTCCTGGAGGCCGCCCACACCGCGCCCTCCGTCGGCCACTCGCAGCCCTGGGACTTCGTCGTCATCCGTTCCGCCGAGACCCGGCGCACGATGCACGAACTCGCCCAGCGCCAGCGCGAGGCGTACGCCAAGTCGCTGCCCAAGGGCCGGGCCAAGCAGTTCAAGGAACTGAAGATCGAGGCGATCCTCGACACCCCGGTCAACATCGTCGTCACCGCCGACCCCACGCGCGGCGGCCGGCACACCCTGGGCCGCCACACCCAGCCGCAGATGGCGCCGTACTCCTCCGCGCTCGCCGTCGAGAACCTGTGGCTCGCCGCCCGTGCCGAGGGCCTCGGTGTCGGCTGGGTCAGCTTCTTCGACGAGCGCGAGATGGTCCGCGCCCTCGGCCTGCCCGAGCACCTCGAAGTCGTCGCGTACCTGTGCGTGGGCTACGTCGACGAGTTCCCGGAGGAGCCCGAGCTGATGCAGGCGGGCTGGTCCAAGCGCCGCCCGCTGTCGTGGGTCGTCCACGAGGAGACCTACGGCCGCCGTGCCCTGCCCGGCGAGGAGCCGCACGACCTGCTCCAGGAGACCGTCGCCAACATCCGCCCGCTCGACGCGAAGGCGCTCGGCGAGGCGTGGGAGCGGCAGAAGCGGATGACGAAGCCGGCCGGCGCGCTCGGCATGCTGGAGATCATCTCCGCCCAGCTCTCCGGGCTTTCCCGGATGTGCCCCCCGCCCATCCCGGAACCTGCCGCCGTGGCGATCTTCGCGGGCGACCACGGGGTGCACGCCCAGGGCGTCACCGCCTGGCCCCAGGAGGTGACGGCCCAGATGGTCGCCAACTTCCTGGGCGGCGGCGCGGTCTGCAACGCGTTCGCCAACCAGGTCGGCGCCGAGGTCTGCGTCATCGACGTCGGCGTCGCCGGCGACCTGCCCGCCACGCCCGGCCTCCTGCCGCGCAAGGTGCGCCCCGGCACCGCGGACTTCACCACCGGCCCGGCGCTCGGCCACGAGGAGGTCCTCGCCGCGATCGAGGTGGGCATCGAGACCGCCCGCGACCTGGTCGCCGCGGGCAACAAGGCGCTGCTCACCGGCGAGATGGGCATCGCGAACACCACCGCGTCCGCCGCGCTGATCTCCGTCTACACGGACGTCGACCCGGCGGAGGTCACCGGCCGGGGCACGGGCATCAACGACGAGATGCACGCCCGCAAGGTGGACGTCGTCCGGCGCGGGCTGGAGCTCCACCAGCCGGACCCGGCCGACCCCATCGGCGTCCTCGCCGCCGTCGGCGGCCTGGAGCACGCGGCGCTCGTCGGCTTCATCCTGGGCGGCGCGTCGCTGCGTACGCCGGTCGTCCTCGACGGCGTCAGCGCGGGCGCCGCTGCCCTCGTGGCCCGCGCCATCGCGCCCGAGTCCCTGGCGGCCTGCATCGCCGGCCACCGCAGCGCCGAACCCGGCCACGTCGCCGCCCTCAACAAGCTGGGTCTCCGCCCTCTGGTCGACCTCGACCTCCGCCTCGGCGAAGGCACCGGCGCCCTGCTCGCGCTCCCGGTCATCCAGAGCGCCGCCCGGGCCATGCACGAGGTGGCGACGTTCGACTCGGCGGGCGTCACGGAGAAGTAGCCCCCGGCGGTGGTGCCCGCGCCGAGCGGCGCGGGCCCGCCGTGCGGTGGGGCGCCGGTGTCGCCCACAGGGCGGAGCCGCCCAGGCGGCGCGGGCCGCCCGTGCGGGGTGCCCGTGCCACCGGCGCGGCGGGCAGCCGGCGCGGCCGTGGAGTGCGGGGGCACCGGCCCCCGCGCAACCCCTCCGCACCGCAACCCCTCCGCGCCGTCCCCCTCCGCACCGCAACCCCTCCGCGCCGTACCCCCGGCGCACCGCCCCGGACGGTCCGACGCACCGCACCGTAAGGTGGTCGCAAGCGCCCCACCGCCGCTCCACCCCCCGCCCCACCAGCCGCTTCACCGTCGCAGCGGCCCCGCACACCGCACCACCGCCTCGCCGAGGAGCCGCACCGCCATGGCCGAGTACGCCGAGCACCCCGCCTACCCCGTCGGACTGCGCCTGACCGGGCGCCGCGTCGTCGTCATCGGCGGCGGACAGGTCGCCCAGCGCCGCCTCCCCGCGCTCATCGCGGCCGGCGCCGACATCACCCTGGTCTCCCCGTCCGCGACGCCGTCCGTCGAGGCCATGGCGGAGGCGGACGAGATCGCCTGGGTCAAGCGCCGGTACGAGGACGGAGACCTGGCCGACGCCTGGTACGCCCTGATCGCGTCCACCGACCCCGAGGCCAACGCCCGTGCCTCCGCCGAGGCCGAGCGCCACCGCGTCTGGTGCGTACGCTCCGACGACGCCGAGGCGGCCACCGCCTGGACCCCGGCGACCGGCCGCAGCGAAGGCGTCACGGTCGCCGTGCTGACCGGCCACGACCCGCGCCGTTCCGCCGCCGTGCGGGACGCGATCGTCGAGGGGCTCCGCGACGGCTCCATCGCGGCGCCGCACCACCGCACCCGTACCCCGTTCGTCGCCCTGGTCGGCGGCGGCCCCGGCGACCCGGACCTGATCACCGTGCGCGGCCGCCGCCTCCTCGCCGAGGCGGACGTGGTCATCGCGGACCGGCTGGGCCCCCGTGACCTGCTGGACGAGCTGCCGCCGCACGTCGAGGTGATCGACGCGGCGAAGATCCCGTACGGCCGGTTCATGGCGCAGGAGGCCATCAACAACGCCCTCATCGAGCACGCCAAGGCCGGCAAGTCCGTGGTCCGCCTCAAGGGCGGCGACCCGTTCGTGTTCGGCCGGGGCATGGAGGAGGCGCAGGCGCTGGCCGAGGCGGGCATCGCCTGCACGGTCGTCCCGGGCATCTCCAGCTCGATCAGCGTTCCGGGCGCGGCCGGCATCCCGGTCACCCACCGGGGCGTGGCGCACGAGTTCACGGTGGTCAGCGGCCACGTCGCCCCCGACGACCCGCGCTCGCTCGTCGACTGGGCGTCGCTCGCCAAACTGACCGGCACCCTCGTCATCCTGATGGGCGTCGACAAGATCGGGGCGATCGCCGAGGCGCTGGTGGCCCACGGCAAGGCCCCCGACACACCGCTCGCGCTGGTCCAGGAGGGCACGACGGCCTCCCAGCGGCGCGTGGACGCGACGCTCGCCACCGTGGCCGAGCGGGTCAGGGCCGAGGACGTGCGCCCGCCCGCCGTGATCGTCATCGGTCCGGTCGTCGCCGAGGGCCCGCACAAGAGCACCAAGTAACCGCGAACCCCGTTGGCACCCCACACCGGACAAGGCAGTATCACCCTGTGGCCGATCTCATCACCATCGACGACCCCGACGACCCGCGCCTGCGCGACTACACGGGTCTGACCGACGTCGAACTGCGCCGCAAGCGCGAACCCGCGGAGGGCCTGTTCATCGCCGAGGGCGAGAAGGTCATCCGCCGCGCCAAGCAGGCCGGCTACGAGATGCGCTCGATGCTGCTGTCGGCCAAGTGGGTCGACGTCATGCGCGACGTCATCGACGAGGTCCCGGCGCCCGTGTACGCGGTGACGCCGGACCTCGCCGAACGCGTCACCGGCTACCACGTCCACCGGGGCGCGCTCGCCTCCATGCAGCGCAAGCCGCTGCCCACGGCGGACGAACTGCTCACCGAAGCACGCCGGGTCGTCGTCATGGAGGGCGTGAACGACCACACCAACATCGGCGCCATCTTCCGCAGCGCCGCCGCCCTCGGCATGGACGCGGTCCTGCTGTCGCCGGACTGCGCGGACCCGCTCTACCGCCGGTCGGTGAAGGTCTCGATGGGCGCCGTCTTCTCCGTCCCGTACGCCCGCCTCGACATCTGGCCCCGGGGCCTGGAGGCGGTACGGGAGGCGGGCTTCACGTTGCTGGCGCTGACCCCCGACGAGAAGGCCACCAGCATCGACGCGGCCGCCCCGCACCGCCTGGAGCGGGTCGCCCTGATGCTGGGCGCGGAGGGGGACGGCCTGTCCGCCAAGGCGCTGATGGCGGCCGACGAATGGGTGCGCATCCCGATGGCGCACGGCGTCGACTCGCTCAACGTGGGCGCGGCGGCCGCCGTCGCGTTCTACGCCGTGGCCACCGGGCGCCCGGAGTCCTGACCGGCCGCTACCCCTGAAGGCCCTGCGCGGCCGCGATGCCCAGCAGCACGATCAGCGTCACGACCACGAAGACGAAGATCCGCTGGCGCAGCAGCCGGGGGTTCGCCGGCCGGCGCGCGCCGCCCGCCCCCGTACGCACACCGGCGCCGGTACCGGGCCGGGACGCCGTACGGCCACCGCCGCCCGTCCGGGACGGCGGTCGTGACGGATTGCGCGGGGACGAGGCGCGCGGAGCCTGCGCGCCACGCGGCCCGGGGGCGGGGGTGCGCCCCTGGGTGGTGCGTTCCGTGTAGCGCTCGGTCAGCCGTCCCGTGGGCCGGTCGTCCAGCGGCCTGGCGGCCGGACGCGGTGCCGGCCGGCCGTCGGAGAGCCCCTGCGCCTCCCGCGCGGCGATCTCCTTGAGCCGCATGGACAGTTGCAGCGTGCTGGGGCGCTCCTCCGGGTCCTTGGCCAGACAGGCCCTCACGAGCGGGGCGAGCGCGTCCGGCACGCCGTGGAGCTGCGGCTCCTCGTGCACCACCCGGTAGAGCATGACCTCGGAACTGCCGTGCCCGAACGGCGAGTCCGCCATGGCCGCGTACGCCAGCGTCGCCCCCAGCGCGAACACGTCCGTCGCCGGGGTGACCGCGGCGCCCCGCACCTGCTCGGGCGCGAGGAAGCCGGGCGAGCCCACCGCCGTGCCCACGTGGGTGAGCGTGGACGCGCCGGTCGCCCAGGCGATGCCGAAGTCGATGATCCGGGGGCCCTTGGGGGAGAGGAGGATGTTCGACGGCTTCAGGTCCCGGTGGACCACCCCGGCCTCGTGGACCGCCACCAGGCCCTCGGACAGCGCCGCGCCGATGGCGGCCACGTCGGCCGCGGACAGGGGGCCCTCCTCGGCGACCTTGTCGTGCAGCGACGGCCCCGGTACGTACTGGGTGGCGAACCAGGGCCGGTCCGCCTCCAGGTCGGCCGCGACCAGGCGTGCCGTGCACCCCCCGCGGATCCGCCGCGCGGCGGACACCTCGCGCGCGAAGCGCGACCTGAACTCCTGGTCCTCGGCGAGATCCGGCCGGATCACCTTCAGGGCCACCCGCTGCCCGCGCCGGTCGGACCCGAGGTACACGACCCCCATCCCGCCCGCGCCGAGCCGCCGGTGAAGCCTGAATGAGCCGACGACACGCGGATCCTCGCGCCGGAGCCGCATCATCGCCATGTCCGTCCCCTACCTACGGTGGGGAGGCCCCACCCCGCTACACCGGTGTCCGTTTGACGTGGCACAGCTTACGTACCCATGCCCCGGCGCGCTCATAGGCCGCGCCCTCGCGGGCCGATCGATTGTCAGTGCCGGTCGGCCCCCGCGACTGGTCCGCCGCCCCAATCCCCCCTCGCCGAAAGGGGATTGATCCCCTGTCGGGTGCGGAGGTACGGGGAGGCGCGGTGGACGTGAGGGACGTCACCCCCCCCGTCACGTGCCCCCTCGGGCGCCCCACGGGGCCCTCCAGCCCCTCCGGGAAGACCCTCAGGCCCGGTGCCGAGTCTCCACCCAGGGGAGTACGCCATCCGGTGCCGGCTCATCCTCGCGGAGGCCCGCCAATGGGTACGCGGGCATGACGACCGGGGGCCGCCGCTTCCCTAATGTTGAGGTCAAGCGGCGGGTGCAGCACTCGTCCCCCGAGGTCAGACACCCGCCGCTGCTGGACACGAGAGGAGAGGAACCATGGCGGACACCGCAACGCGGACGATGATCCGGACGCAGGGTCGCACGCCGGGACGTCGTCACCCACTGGTGGCCACGGCGATGGTTCTCCCTCTGGCCGCGCTCCTGGTGGTCGTCTTCGGCGGCTGGGAAGCAGTGGTCACACAGGCGTCGTCCGTGGGCGTGATGCTGGGGCGCTGAGCGGCGCCCCAGGCCCGGGAGAGCGGCCCGGGTCGGGGACATCCGGCCAACAACCCCGTGGGGACGGGGGTGCGGCGGACGGCAAGCGGTGGCCGGCGGCTGGGGAGCCGCCGGCCACCGCTTTCTCCTGCCCGGCCCGTGCCCGTTCCCCCCTCTCGCGGAGCAGGGCGGCCGCCCTTGGTGGGCGGGAGTGCGGGCGCTGCGGGGAGGGGAGCCCAGACGGCCCCGGCCCCGGCCCACGAACCCCGAGCGCCCCCGTAAGGTCGGGGCGTG
The DNA here is from genome assembly GCF_055570965.1 of Streptomyces sp. NPDC031064. NCBI lineage: Bacteria > Bacillati > Actinomycetota > Actinomycetes > Kitasatosporales > Streptomycetaceae > Streptomyces > Streptomyces sp. NPDC031064. The sequence goes on along the minus strand of NZ_JBVIGF010000007.1, from coordinate 185,870 downwards.
CAGCAGGAGATCGAACCACTCGTGCGGGAGCTCGGCGACGTCGCCCGGCGCGCCGCGCACGCCGAGGTGCCGTGCCGGGCCTGTGGCGACACCGGCACCGTTCTGGCCAACCGGCCCGACGGGACCGTCGTCCGCCACGGTGGAGCCGTCGCCAAGGCGCACGCCCCGGGCACCGAGGCCGCCGCCCACCGTGCCCGGCTCGCCGTCGCCGCGCACCCGCGCCTCGCCGGGGTCCTCCTGCCGCCCCTCCCGGTGACCGCGCCGGGGGTGAACGGCCGGCCGGTCACCGCCTGGCCCTACGGCAGCCCGGTGGACCCCGACGACCCGGACGCCGCCCCCTGGGAGGAGGCCGCCGCCCTGCTCGCCCGCCTCCACTCCGTACCGCCCGCCGAGCTGCCCGGGCCGCTGCCGCCGATGCGCGGCCCCGCCAAGGCGGCCCTGGCGGTGGCGCGCATGCGGGCGGCCGGGCCGCACCCGGCGGCCGCGCCGGTGCTGGCCGCCTGGCAGGGGCTGCCCGCCTGGGCCCGCGACGAGGCGCCGGACCCGGGTGCGGCGGTCTGCCACGGCGACCTCCACCTCGGCCAGCTCGTCCGCCACCCGGCGCGCACGGGCCCCTGGCTGCTCATCGACGTGGACGACCTCGGCCTCGGCGACCCCGCCTGGGACCTGGCCCGGCCCGCCGCCTGGTACGCGGCCGGGCTGCTGGCCCCCGGGGTGTGGGACCGGTTCCTCGGCGCCTACCGGGCGGCGGGCGGTCCGGCCGTACCCGCCGACGGGGACCCCTGGCCCCGGCTGGACGTGCCGGCCCGCGCGCTGACCGTCCAGACGGCCGCCCTGGCCATCGCCAAGAGCACCGCCGAGGGACGGGAGTTGGACGAGGTCGAGCTGAGCGTCGTGGAAGCTTGTACCAGAATCGCGACACTCCCACCCGAGTTGGACGCGGTGCCTCCGTCGTAGGGTGATGACACCATCCGAACGGCGAGGAGTTGAGCCGAGCATGCAGTGTCCCAAGTGCCATGCCCCCATGCACACCTACAACCGCAACGGCGTCCAGATCGAGCAGTGCAGCGGCTGCCGGGGGATATTCCTGGACTTCGGCGAGCTGGAGGCGCTGACCCGCCTGGAGTCGCAGTGGGTCCAGCAGGCCCCGCCCGCGCCGCCGGCCCCGCACGCCCCCGCCTGGGGCGCTCCGCAGCACGGGCACCACGGGCACCACGGCCACCGCCGCAGCTTCGGACGGATGCTCTTCTCCTCCTGAGCGGGGGGCAGCACGACGGAGCCCCGGTCGCGAGCTGCGACCGGGGCTCCGGATCATGTGGACGATACTGGGATTGAACCAGTGACCTCTTCCGTGTCAGGGAAGCGCTCTCCCGCTGAGCTAATCGTCCTCGGGACCATGATCGAGGATCATGGGCACTGCGTGCGCGATACTGGGATTGAACCAGTGACCTCTTCCGTGTCAGGGAAGCGCTCTCCCGCTGAGCTAATCGCGCGGGGGATCCGAAGATCCGGGATCCGAAGATCCAGTGGACGATACTGGGATTGAACCAGTGACCTCTTCCGTGTCAGGGAAGCGCTCTCCCGCTGAGCTAATCGTCCTTGGAGGTGGAGACGGGATTTGAACCCGTGTAGACGGCTTTGCAGGCCGTTGCCTCGCCTCTCGGCCACTCCACCAGGAGTGCAGGGGTTCGGGAATGATCCCCCACTTCGAGCGGACGACGAGATTCGAACTCGCGACCCTCACCTTGGCAAGGTGATGCTCTACCAACTGAGCCACGTCCGCTTGTCGTTTCCGTTTCGCTTCCGCGTCCCGGCGACGTGTTGAACTCTAGCGGATTCCTGGGCCAGTACAAAAACGCGTTTGCCCAGCGTGCTGCGCCGACCCCGCTGCGCAGCACGTCCGCGCGGTCCCGCCCGCCCCGGCCATAGACTCGCATCCGTGCACGACCTCGCTCCTCTGGCCCGCTTCGGCGGCCTCGTCGCAACCGACCTGCGGGATGTCACCAGTGACCCCGAGGCCCTGGACTCCGCCGGCTTCTGGGCCGTCTGCGCGGACTTCGAGGGCCGTCTGACCTGCGCACGCTTCGGTGACGTCCGGCCCGCGCCGGTGCCCGCGCCCGTCCCCGGTGCCTGGCGCGGTCCCGCCGCCGGTGACTGGACGTCCTCGCTCGACCGCGACGCGTACATCGCCGGCGTACGCAGGATCCGTGAGCACATCGCGGCCGGCGAGGTGTACCAGGCGAACCTCTGCCGGGTGCTGTCCGCGCCGCTGCCGGACCCGGCCGCCGATGTGGACGCGCTCACGGCGCTCCTCGCGCGCGGCAACCCGGCCCCCTATGCCGGAACGATTCGCCTGCCGGCCCACGGGGTGGAGATCGCCACCGCGTCGCCCGAGCTGTACCTGCGGCGCGACGGCTCCACCGTCGAGTCCGGCCCCATCAAGGGCACCGGCAGGACCGCTCAGGACCTGCTGGAGAAGGACCGCGCCGAGAACGTGATGATCGTCGACCTGGTCCGCAACGACCTGGGACGGGTCTGTGCCACCGGTTCCGTCACCGTGCCGGAGCTCTGCGCCGTCGAGCCGCACCCCGGCCTGGTCCACCTGGTCTCCACCGTGCGCGGTGAGCTGGCCCCCCGGGCGGGCTGGAGCGCGCTGCTGGACGCCACCTTCCCGCCCGGCTCGGTCACCGGCGCGCCCAAGTCCAGCGCCCTGAAGATCATCGACGCGCTGGAGACCGCCCCCCGGGGCCCCTACTGCGGCGGCATCGGCTGGGTCGACGCCGACCGCCGCACCGGAGAGCTGGCGGTCGGCATACGCACCTTCTGGATCGACCGCACGGCAGGGGGAGGCGTCCTTCGCTTCGGCACCGGCGCCGGCATCACCTGGGGCTCCGACCCCGAGCGCGAGTGGGACGAGACGGAACTGAAGGCCTCCCGGCTGCTCGCGGTGGCGTCGGGAACGTACGAGGCGAGCGGAAGGACCATCCGGAAATGAAGCTGTGGGTCAACGGCGGGCTGCGCGACGCGGAATCCGCCAGGGTCTCCGTACTGGACCACGGCCTGACCGTGGGCGACGGTGTCTTCGAGACGCTCAAGACGGTGGCGGGCCGGCCCTTCGCGATGGACCTCCACCTCGACCGGCTCACCCGCTCCGCGCGCGGCCTCGGCCTGCCGGACCCCGACCTCGACGAGGTGCGCCGGGCCTGCGCCGCCGTCCTGGAGGCCAACCCCGTGCCGCGTGGCCGGCTGCGGATCACCTACACCGGAGGGATCTCCCCGCTCGGCTCCGACCGCGGCGACGCCGGGCCGACCCTCGTCGTCGCGCTCGGCGAGGCCGGGCCCCGCGCCGACAGCACGGCCGTGATCACCGTCCCCTGGACCCGCAACGAGCGCAGCGCCCTGGCCGGGCTGAAGACCACCTCGTACGCCGAGAACGTCATCGCCCTCGCCAAGGCCCACGAACAGGGCGCGAGCGAGGCGCTGTTCGCCAACACCGTCGGCCTGCTCTGCGAGGGCACCGGCTCCAACGTCTTCGTCGTCCTGGACGGGCAGCTCCACACCCCGCCGCTCACCTCCGGCTGTCTCGCCGGCATCACGCGGGCCCTGACCGTCGAGTGGACCGGCGCCCAGGAGACCGATCTGCCGATGGACGTCCTGGAGCGGGCCGACGAGATCTTCCTGACCTCCAGCCTCCGTGACGTCCAGGCCGTGCACCGCGTCGACGGGCGCGAGCTGCCCGGCGCCCCTGGGCCGGTCACCGCCAAGGCCATGCGGATCTTCGCGGAGCGCGCCGCGCAGATGTGAGCACCCGGTCGCGGGGTGGGTAGAAGAGTGGCGATGACCACCACCCTGCGGCCGGCCGAGCCGCTCCAGCAGACCCCCGACGGCGCCCGGTCGCGCGTCTACGACGTCTGTGTGAACAGCCGCCGCGTGGGCGCCGTCGAGATCGGCACCGTGCCCGGGACCGGGCGGCCCGCCGGGGTGATCCGTTCCCTCCACATCGACGGGCCGGACCGGCGGCGCGGGCGCGGCACGGTGGCCGCGCTCGCCGCCGAGGAGGTGCTGCGCGGCTGGGGCTGCGACCAGGTGACGCTGGCCGTACCGGCCGATGCCACGGTCGCGCTGCGCATGGCGACCGCGCTCGGCTACACCGAACGCAGCCGCGACATGGCCAAGGACCTCGCCGTCCCGCCCCCCGAGCCGCCCGCTCACGTCGAGGTGCGGCCCATGACGGAGGCCGAGTACCGGGAGTGGGAGGCCCGGTCCACGGAGAGCTTCGCGCGGAGCTGGGCCGAGCACGGCGTACCGGAGGAGCAGGCCGGGGCGAAGGCCGAGGCGAGCCGCCGCCGGCACCTGCCCGACGGGCTCGCCACCGAAGGCGCCGCCTTCCACGTGGCCGTGCGGGACGGCACGCCCGTCGGGCACCTGTGGACCGGCCGCCTGGAGGAGGCCCCCGGCGAACGGATCGCGTTCGTGTACGACATCGCCGTCGCCGACGACCAGCGCGGCCAGGGCTACGGGCGCGCTCTGATGCTGCTCGCCGAGCGGATCGCCCTGGCGGCGGGGGAGCGCCGGATCGGCCTGCACGTCTTCGCGGACAACACCCCGGCCCTCCGTCTCTACGAGTCCCTCGGCTACCGAACGACCCGCATCCGCTGCTTCAAGCCGCTGCTCTAGCGGGCTCAGGGCCGCAACCGGCCCCGGAGCCGGCTCAGAGGCGGCCTTCCGGCTCGGACAGGAGTCGGTCGGCGATCCGCTCGACGCGCTCGCGGAGGCCCTCCTGGCTCTTGCCGCCGTCCAGTCGCTCGCCGCCGATCACGTACGTCGGGGTGCCGGTGACGCCGATCGCCTTGCCCTCGGCGTGGTCGGCGTCCACGATGAGCATGTGCCGGCCGTCGATGAGGGCGGTGTCGAACTCCTCGGCGTCCAGGCCCAGTTCCCGTGCCGTGTCGATCAGTACCGGTTCGCCCTTGGCCGCCAGCTCCTCGGTCCTGGCCAGCACCGCCTCCGCGTACGGCCAGCCCTTGCCCTGTGCGATCGCCTCCTCGGCGGCCTGCGCGGCGGCGTGGGCGTGCTTGTGCTTCTCCAGCGGGAAGTGCCGCAGGCGTACCTCCAGCCGGTCCCCGTACCGGGCGCGCAGCGCGCGCAGGTCCTCCAGGGCGGCGTGGCAGTCGGGGCACTGGAGCTCGCACCAGACGTCGAGGACGACGGGCGTGGCGGTGCGGTCGGTCGTGGAGTCGTTCATGGGGGCAGTCTTCCAGCAGGACGGCCGGCGCCCCAACCGGGAGGTGGGGCTCCAACCGGGAGGTGGGGCTCCAACCGGGACCTGGGGAGGAGGCGGCCCCGGAGATGTCCCGGAGATCTCCCCGGGGCCGGCCGGCACCATGGCCGCGGCCTGGCCGCGCGGTGCAGGATGGAAGGGACGTACCGCCCGACGCCCGCCAGGAGGACCGGATGCTTGCCGAGACGATTTGCTCCGCCGTGTCCGCGGCGGGGCTGGGCATCGCGGCGATCACCGCGTACCGCAGGAGGTTCCTCGCCGCCGCCCGTATCGCCGCGTACGCGCTCGTGCCGGTGGGGCTGGTGATGACCGGTGCCGTGGAGTGGCTGGCCGAGACCGCCTTCAGCCCGGTGGCGTGGGCCGGGTTCGGGGTGCTGGGCGCCGCCTGGCTGCTGTTCATGACGACCCGGGCCGTCGAACGGCGCAGGGGCGGCGGCACCCGCGGCGGCACCGGCAAGGAGCGCAAGGAGCGCAAGCAGCGCGAGAAGGGGCGCCCGGTGGTCGAGCCTTCGGCGTCCGCGCCCTCACTGGGCGCCGGTGAGCGCGCCACGGCGAAGCCCGCCGACGACTTCAGCGACATCGAGGCCATCCTGAAGAAGCACGGCATCTGAGCCGTCGCCCGGGGCCGGCGGGCCACGGGATGGGGTGAACTCCCCTGCCGATCATGCCGGTTCACCGCTCACGGGGCGGCGCGCTGCGCCATGATCGGCACCGAGATGCTGGAAACCTCGCGGGAATCCTCCCCCGCCCCCGAAGAAGTGACCGAGGAGCGGCGCGGATGCCTGTTCGCGCTCTCCCAGCCGCCGCTGATGATCTTCCTGGCGGTGATCGGCTGCCTGCTGCTGATGGCCGCCGTGCACGATCTGTACGTGCTGTGAGCGAGGGCTGAGGCGCCCGCTCAGCCGGCCGCCGCCTCCTTGCGGCGCGCCCGGTACGCCGCCACATGGAGCCGGTTACCGCAGGTACGGCTGTCGCAGTAGCGGCGCGAGCGGTTGCGGGACAGGTCGACGAAGGCCCGCCCGCAGTCCGGCGCCTCGCAGCGGCGCAGCCGGTCCTGCTCACCGGCCACCACGATGAAGGCCAGCGCCATGCCGCAGTCGGCGGCCAGGTGGTCGGCGACCGACGCGCCCGGCGCGAAGTAGTGCACGTGCCAGTCGTAGCCGTCGTGGTCGGTGAGCTGCGGCGTGGTGCCGGCCGCGGCGACGAGCTGGTTGATCAGCTCGGCCGCGGTACGCGCGTCGGGCGCCGCGAACACCTCGGCGAATCGTTTTCGTACGTCGCGTACGGCCCGCAGATCCTGCTCGCCGAGCTCACCGACACCGCTGACGTCATGGCCCCGTACGAAGGCGTACAGCGCCGCCACGTCCCCGAGCTCGTCGCCCCGTCCGCCTTCGGGCGCGGTGTTCATCAGATCGACGACGGTGTCGAGCGCGATCCGGGTGTCGTGGGGGATCAGCACGATTCGCTCCCTGGGCTGCCGCGGGCGGGTGCCCGCCGGATTGCGCCGACTCTAGCGGCTTCTCGCGGGGCGGCCCCGGGGGCGGTGGGGGAGGGGAGCGCCGGGCGGCCCGGAACGCGTCGGCGCCGTCACCGCGGGTGGTTTCCGCGGTGACGGCGCCGGTGTCGCCGTATCCGGCCGCTCACGGCCGTGCGAGCTCTCCGCGCGGCGCCGTCGCCCCGAGTCGGACGGCGCCGTGCGGCTGGCGGCCTGGCCTCAGCTTTCGGCCAGGATGTGCGAGAGCTCCGTATCGAGATCGAAGTGACGATGCTCGGTGCCGGGCGGCACCGCGGCGTCGGTCCGCTTCAGGAACGACTCCAGGGCGCGCGCCGGGGCCTCCAGCAGGGCTTCGCCCTCCGGGGAGCTCAGCGCGATGCAGACGACGCCCTGACCGTGGCTGCGGGACGGCCAGACTCTGACGTCGCCGGTGCCTGTGGGGCGGTGGAGCCCTTCGGCGAGAAGGTCGCGGGCGAACACCCACTCGACCGTCTCCTCGGCTCCGGTGTGGAAGGTGGCGTGCACGGCATAGGGATCGGCCGTGTCATACCGCAGGCCCGCCGGTACAGGCAGTGAGGACTCGCTCGACACAACGAGGCGCAGGTGCAGCTCGCAGCTGACCGTGGTGTTCATAAGCGCCAGGGCCTTTCGCTCAGTGTGCGCTCGGGGATTCGCACGTCGGCGAAATCGACATGCCACCTACGGTGCCGTTGTAAACCCCTCTGTCTGTTTTGTGGCCCTTGAGGTACCTCGTATGGCGGTGTGCAAGCGGCGGTTATGCGTCCATTCCGGTGTCCGGCTCACGTCGGGTAGGTTGGGCCTTATGAACGCGGAGAGTGACGAGCGGGAGAAGGTCACCCCATCGGTGACCGCGGCACCCGCCACGGGGGACGTGACGGAAGGGGTGACCGCCGAATCGCCACTGGGCTCGCGGGCGCCCGAGTTCATCAAGGCGCGCCGGACGCTCCACCTGAGCTGGCAGGTCGGCGTGTTCCTGGTCGGCCTGGCCGTGGTGGCCGCCGGTGCCGCGATGCTGGTGCTGCCGGGGCCCGGCTGGGTCGTGATATTCGGCGGCATGGCGATCTGGGCGACCGAGTTCGTCTGGGCGCAGTTGGTGCTCCGCTGGACGAAGCGGAAAGTGACCGAGGCGGCGCAGCGGGCACTCGACCCGAAGGTGCGGCGGCGCAACATCATCCTGACCACGGTCGGGCTGGTGATCATGGCGGCGCTGGCCGGCGTGTACCTGTGGAAGTACGGGTTCGCCCTGCCCTGGAACATCTAGCGGTCCACCGGCCCGCCGAAGTGGTCAGGGGCACCTGCTGACATGCGGTAATGTTTGCGGTGCGCCCGGGCGATTAGCTCAGTGGGAGAGCGCTTCGTTCACACCGAAGAGGTCACTGGTTCGAACCCAGTATCGCCCACCACCCGGACCGAAGGCCCCGGAGACGATCAGTCTCCGGGGCCTTCGGCATGCTCAGCGCATGCGGCCGACCGTGTCGCGGAGGCGCCGGGCGTCGCGCAGCCGGTGCTCGTACGTCGCGCCGACCGCGAGCAGCAGCAGACCGGCCAGCGCGGGCGGCAGCCAGCGGGGCAGCGCGCCGACCGCCTGGGCCACGTACGGCGCCAGCTCGTGCAGCGCGACCAGGGCGAGCACCGCGCCACCCAGCAGCAGCGGCGCCTGGAGCCGCAACCGGGCGCCGGTCAGCGTCACGGCGAGCGCTGCGAGCCCGAGCAGCAGCGGGCGCGGCCAGCCCGCGTCACCCCACGCCGCGAGCAGGCTCGGCACCAGCGTCACGGCCAGCCCCGGACCGTACGCCGTCCACGACGACGCCTCCCGGTCGCGACGCCTGCGCAGCACGCCCACGACCAGCGCGGGCACCGTCACCGGGAGCGTGTACGCCTCCGGGGCGGACACCCCCGAGTCGGCCAGCCGCACCCAGGTCGCCGCCACGAACAGCGCCGTGGCCGTGTACCCGGCGGCGGGGCGCCGCTCCGGACGAACGGCCGTGGCCGCCGCCACGACACCGCACAGGGCCAGCACGAGGGCCAGGACGGCCGGGCGGGCGGACGCGAGCCCGGCCGCGAGGGCACCCGCCGCCGCGCCCGCCAGCTCGACCGGCACCGCCACCGGGTGGCGCCGCAGGCCCGCCCCGACCGCCGCGGTCGCCACCGGCACGGCCAGCAGCGCCACGCCGGTCAGGTGCACCGGCAGCTCCACCGCCCCGGCGACGGCGCCCACCAAGCCGGTCGCCGCCGCCACGGCCGTACAGGCCGCGACCGCCCGCCGCCTGTTCCCGCCGCCGCTGTCGCCGGCGCCGCCGAGCAGCGCCGTGCCCGCGAACAGCCCGCCGAGGACCCCGAGGACGGTCACCGCCGCCGCCTCGGTGCCCCACGCACCGGCGGCCGCGACCGCCGCGCACAGCAGCGCTCCGCCCAGAGCCGCATCGCCCAGCACGTCCTGCCCGTCAGTCCCCACGGCCACCAGGGACGGGCGCACCGACAGGGCCAGGAACCCGGCCGTCAGCAGGAGCTGCGCCCCCAGCGTGGCCCCGTACGGCAGGCCCACGGCCTCCGGCAGGGCCATCGCCGCCGCCCAGCCCAGGGCGAGCGCCCCGCCGCGCGCCGGCACCGACCGCACGCACACCAGAACCCCGGCGACCGTCACCAGCACGGCCACCACCGGCCACGCGACGCCCGGCCGGACACCCACCAGCGCGGCCGCCACGTGCGGCAGCGCCCACACCACGGCCAGCGCCTGCACGCCCGCCGCCGCACCCGCCAGACCCCGGCCCACCGCGCGCGGCACCCCGCCGCGTACCGCCACCGCGCACACCACCACCGCGACCAGCACGTAAGCGGGCACCGCCCACACCTCCGGCGCCGCCTCCCGCACCAGCCCGCCGCCACCGGCCACCGCGACCAGCCCGGCCACCGCGGCCCACGCCTCCGCCGCGCCCGGCGCACGCCACGCCCCGTACAGCGCGAGCCCCGCCGCCACCAGCAGCAGCCCCGCCGGCTCGGCCCCGCCCCGCACCACCGAGAACCACGCCGCGGCCAGCGCCGCCGAGCCACCCGTGGCGCAGGCCGCCACGCACGCCACCGCCCGGACCGGGGCGACCAGGCCGGCCCGCAGCGCCACCAGCGCGTCGAGGGCGGCCGTCGCCAGCAGCGCCCAGCACACGGTGAGCGAGTCCGCGCCCGCCGCCACCGCCCCGAGCGGCAACGGAAGTTGCCCGGCCACCACCGCCGCCGGCAGCGGCACCCGCAGCCCGCCGACCCCGGTCCCGTAGGCCGCCCAGAGCGCCGCCAGCACCGCCGAGGCGACCGCCGCGTACCCCACCGCGTCGGTCTCCGGCAGCACCACCCGGTGCACGGCGTACGCGTCGAGCACCATCAGCAGCAGCCCCAGCGACGCCACCGCCTCCGCCGTCGAGCCCAGCGTGCGGCGCAGCAGCACCACCGGCGCGGCCAGCGCACCGGCCGTCACCACGGCGAGCACCGCCGCACGGCCACCGATGCCCAGCCGGCCCCAGCTCACCAGCGTGAAGGCCACCGCGGCGACCGCCAACAGCACGCCACCCAGCGTCAGCAGGACGTTCTGCGCACTGCGCGGCGCCGTCTCCGCCACAGGGCGCGACGCGGCGACCGGTGTGCGCATGATGCTCAGCAGCCACGCCCGGCGCGCCAGCAAGTACGACCGCCGGGCGTCCAGTTGAGCCAGCTCGCGATCCAGAACCACCAGCTCGTCGGCCGGTGACAGTGCGTTGTCCATGAGCGGAGTGTGGGCCGCGCCACAACGCGCGGCATGAGCGTACGTACTCAGATGACGCATGAGTACGCGTCGGCGGCGCAGACTCGGAGCATGGACTGGTGCCACTACCGCTTCCGCAGCGTCTGGGACGTACCCGCCTCTCCGGACACCGTCTACGCGGTCCTGGAGCGGCCCGAGGAGTACCCCCGCTGGTGGCCGCAGGTGCGCGAGGTGACCCGCCTCGACGACCGCAGCGGCACCGCCCGCTTCCGCTCCTTCCTCCCCTACGACCTCGTCGTCACCCTCACCGAACGGCGGCGCGACCCCGCCGCCCGGGTCCTGGAGACGGCGCTCGCGGGCGACCTCGAAGGGTGGGCCCGCTGGACCCTGACCTCGCCGGGCGGCGGCCGCACGCGGGCCCTCTACGAGCAGGAGGTCGACGTCCAACGGCCCCTGATGCGCCGCCTCGCCCTGCCCGGCCGGCCCCTCTTCCTCGCCAACCACGCCCTGATGATGCGAGCGGGGCGGCGGGGACTGGCGGCCCACCTGCATACGGTTTGAAGGAAACGGGCCCGGACCTGTATGGTTCAGTGCGTTCCCGGGCGATTAGCTCAGTGGGAGAGCGCTTCGTTCACACCGAAGAGGTCACTGGTTCGAACCCAGTATCGCCCACCGGGAAAGGCCGATCCGTCCATGACGGGTCGGCCTTTGCGTTGGGTCCCCCTTCGTCCCCCTTCGTTACGTCCCCTTCGTGCGTCGTCACGCGGCCGCCGGCAGCCCCGGGCGCAGCGGCCACGCCGGATCGACCGCCTCCTGCGAACCGTTGCGCGCGAACCACGCCTGCAGACCGCGCGCCTGCGCGGCATGCCACACCGCCTGCAAGGTGTGCAGCTCCGCCGGTGACAGCCGCTCCAGCCGGGCCGCGAACCGGCGCCCCACCGCCCGGACGACCTCCAGCGCCGCCGTCGCGTCCGCCGCCGCGTCGTGCGCCCCCTCCAGCGCCACCTCGTAGTGGGCGCACAGATCCGTCAGCGTGCGCCGGCCCTTGCGGTACCGGTCCAGGTGCTTGTCCAGCACCCGCGGATCGAGCACGCACAACGGGACGTTCTGGAGGTAACGGGAGAGCGACGAGGCGCGGTGGCGGCGCAGCTCCCGGTCCAGGAGGGTCAGGTCGAACGGGGCGTTCATCACCACCAGCGGCCGGCCCGCCGCCGACTGCTCGGCGAGCTGCCGCGCTATCTCCTCCATCACGGGTGAGGGCCAGCGGCCGTTGCGCTGGAGGTGATCGTCCGTCAGCCCGTGCACCTCCGTGGCGGCCGGCGGCACCGGCACGCCCGGGTTCACCAGCCAGCGGGTGGCCCGGATCCGCCCGCCCGGCGCGTCCTGGACGACGAGGGCGGCCGAGACGATCCGGTCCACCTCGACGTCAACTCCGGTCGTTTCCGTGTCAAATGCGGCCAGGGGCCCTTCGTACCAGAGCGTCATTCCCCGAACTCCTCGCACATGCCTGGCAGATGGCGTGATCCCCCTGCCCGAATCGGTGATACCCGCGCCGTTTGCACCGTACGCAACGCGGTGACAACACAGGTGAGGGGCAGCCGAACTGACGCCCCGTCGTCGCCTGGAAGGCATGGGGAGCCATGGCGCTCGCGCAGCCCGAACACGGGGGGCTGCTGCCCCAGCAGGCCGCACCGCTGCGGGGCGCACTCGCCACCACCGCCTGCATGGAGACCCTCCAAGTGGGCTACCTCCACGCGGTCGCCGCCGCGGCCGGCTGCTCGCTGTCGCAGCCCTTCCCGGACAACGGCATCGACTGGCACGTCAGCCACAGCGCCCCCGGGCACACCGTGGACGACGAGGTCACCATCAAGGTGCAGCTCAAGTGCACGTACCAGATCCCGCCGCACCCCCCGGGGGCCGCCTTCTCCTTCACCCTCGACAACGACCACCTGGTGAAGCTGGCCCGCACGCCCGTGTCGGTGCACAAGATCCTGGTCGTGATGATCGTCCCCAGGACCCGGGAGGAGTGGCTGCGCGCCGGCCACGACCGTCTCGACCTGCGGCACTGCTGCTACTGGACCAACCTCGCGGGCCACCCGGTCACCGGCAGGCGCCGCACCACCGTGCGCATCCCCACCAATCGGATATTCGACGACCGGGCGCTCTGCGAGATCATGACCCGGGTCGGGGCGGGAGGAAGACCCTGATGCACCGGCCGATCGACGAGCCCATGCGGCCGCACCCCACGACCACGCCCTCGGGGCCGGTCGGTCCCCTCGACCCCGCGCAGGTCGACCCCCGGGTCCTCGGGGCCCTGCTGGACCGGCACGGCTGGCGCCGGCGCGGCGGCGCCCCCGGGCGCTACAGCCGCTGGACCCCGCCCGGCCCCGGCGCGGGGCCCATGAGCCTCCTCGTCCCCGAGAGCCGCGCCTTCCCCGACTGCGAGGACCTCATCGGCGAGGCCCTCACCGCCCTCTCCCGCTGCGCCGCGCCCTCCGCGCGGGAAGTCCTCGTCGGCCTGACCGTGCCCAGCGACGAGGTCCGCTGGTGGCGGGACGTCCCCCAGGGCCCGTCCGGCACCGTCTCGTGGGCCGTGCAGGAACAGCTCCGCTCCGCCGCCCGGCAGCTCCTGCTCGCCGGCGCCCTCGCCGTGCGCGGCCGGGCCGGTTACCACGGCGCCCGGCACCGGCGGCAGGCCCAGGCATCGCTGGAGGGCGTCCTCGTCGGCACCGCCCAGGGCGGGCGCGGCCTGACCGCCTTCGTGCCGGTCGACCCCGGCCGGGCGGTCACCACACGGCTGTACCACGCGCTGTACGCCGCCCGGGAGGCCGTCGACTACCAGCGGGCGACCGGCAGGCCGGAGGCGTTCGACTCGGCCGTCGAGGCGGGCGTGAGCCGGGAGCTGACCGAGGCGCTCATCTCGCTCGTGCGCGGCGCCGAAGGGGCCCGGATCGCCCTGGCCTGGGCGCCCGCCGCAGGCGTGCCGGAGGGGTGCGCGGCCCGGCCCGAGCCGGTCGAGTTCTCGCCGGGCGACCTGCCCGCGCTGCGGGAGGCGGGCGCCCGCTACCTCCAGGACGAGCCGTCCGTGCCGGTGCGGATCACCGGGACGGTGGTGCGCATGCGCCGGTCGGGGCCGCGCGGGGCGGGCACGGTGCGGCTGCGGGTGCTGGCCGGGGCGGAGGTGCCCCACGTGCGGGTGGCGCTGGACGAGGACGCCTACCGCACGGCCGGGCACGCGCACCTGGTCGGGCTGCCGATCCGGGTGGCGGGGCGGCTGGAGAGCCGGGGCGGCTTCCGGCGCCTGACGGACGCCTCCGGGGTCGTACCGGTGCAGGTCGACGAGGCGGAGCGGGACCGGCTGATGAAGGCCCTCCACGAGAACCTGGGCTTCTTCGGGGAGGCGTGCGGGCCCGGCGACTGAGGACCGGACCGGGGGAAACCGTTTCGCGGGCGGGGCGGGCGGCTCGGTACCATGCGGTATTGCGTGCGCGATACGAACGCGGCGCTTCCCCTTCAGTCAGGAGAGACCGGTGTCAGACGTCCGTGTGATCATCCAACGCGATTCCGAGCGGGAAGAGCGCGTGGTGACGACGGGCACTACGGCCGCCGACCTCTTCGCCGGTGAGCGCACCGTCGTGGCCGCCCGCATCGCGGGCGAGCTGAAGGACCTCAGCTACGAGATCAAGGACGGCGAGAGCGTCGAGCCGGTCGAGATCTCCTCCGAGGACGGCCTGAACATCCTGCGTCACTCCACCGCGCACGTCATGGCGCAGGCCGTGCAGGAGCTGTTCCCCGAGGCCAAGCTGGGCATCGGCCCGCCGGTCAAGGACGGCTTCTACTACGACTTCGACGTGGACAAGCCGTTCACGCCCGAGGATCTCAAGGCCATCGAGAAGAAGATGCAGGAGATCCAGAAGCGCGGGCAGCGCTTCTCGCGCCGCGTCGTCACCGACGAGGCCGCCCGCGAGGAGCTGGCGAACGAGCCGTACAAGCTGGAGCTCATCGGCATCAAGGGATCCGCGTCCAGCGACGACGGCGCGGACGTCGAGGTGGGCGGCGGCGAGCTGACCATCTACGACAACCTCGACGCCAAGACCGGCGAGCTGTGCTGGAAGGACCTCTGCCGGGGCCCGCACCTGCCCACCACCCGCAACATCCCGGCGTTCAAGCTGATGCGGAACGCGGCGGCGTACTGGCGCGGCAGCGAGAAGAACCCGATGCTCCAGCGCATCTACGGCACCGCGTGGCCGTCCAAGGACGAGCTGAAGGCCCACCTGGACTTCCTCGCCGAGGCCGAGAAGCGCGACCACCGCAAGCTCGGCACCGAGCTGGACCTCTTCTCCGTCCCCGACGAGATCGGCTCCGGCCTGGCGGTCTTCCACCCCCGGGGCGGCATCATCCGCCGCGCCATGGAGGACTACTCGCGCAGGCGGCACGAGGAGGCGGGCTACGAGTTCGTCTACACCCCGCACGCCACCAAGGGGAAGCTCTTCGAGAAGTCGGGCCACCTGGACTGGTACGCCGAGGGCATGTACCCCCCCATGCAACTCGACGAGGGCGTGGACTACTACCTCAAGCCCATGAACTGCCCGATGCACAACCTGATCTTCGACGCGCGGGGCCGGTCCTACCGTGAGCTGCCGCTGCGCATGTTCGAGTTCGGGACGGTGTACCGGTACGAGAAGTCCGGTGTGGTGCACGGCCTGACCCGCGCCCGTGGCTTCACCCAGGACGACGCGCACATCTACTGCACCAAGGAGCAGATGGCGGACGAGCTCGACTCGCTGCTGACCTTCGTGCTGAACCTGCTGCGGGACTACGGTCTGACCGACTTCTACCTGGAGCTGTCCACCAAGGACCCGGAGAAGTTCGTCGGCTCCGACGAGGTCTGGGAAGAGGCCACGGAGGTGCTGCGCAAGGCCGCCGAGAAGCAGGGCCTGCCGCTGACCCCCGACCCGGGCGGCGCCGCCTTCTACGGTCCGAAGATCTCCGTCCAGGCCAAGGACGCCATCGGCCGTACCTGGCAGATGTCGACCATCCAGGTCGACTTCAACCTGCCGGAGCGGTTCAACCTGGAGTACACCGCGCCGGACGGCTCCCGCCAGCGGCCGGTCATGATCCACCGCGCCCTGTTCGGCTCGATCGAGCGGTTCTTCGCGGTGCTGCTGGAGCACTACGCGGGCGCCATGCCCCCGTGGCTGGCCCCGGTGCAGGCGGTCGGCATCCCGATCGGCGACGCGCACGTGCCCTACCTCCAGGAGTTCGCCGCCGAGGCGAAGAAGAAGGGCCTCAGGGTCGAGGTGGACGCGTCCTCGGACCGGATGCAGAAGAAGATCCGCAACCACCAGAAGCTGAAGGTGCCGTTCATGATCATCGTCGGCGACGAGGACATGAACGCCGGCACGGTCTCCTTCCGCTACCGGGACGGTTCGCAGGAGAACGGCATCCCGCGCGAGGAGGCCATCGCCAAGCTCGCCGACGTGGTCGAGCGCCGCGTACAGGTCTGACGCCGAAAGCCCGCGAGGGGCGGTCCCGGTCGCCGGGGCCGCCCCTCGCCGCTTCCCGCTTCACCGCCAGCGAATATGCTGGCCCGCATGACGAGTGAGCCGGAGCAGCAGATCGGAGTCGGGACGCCTGACGCGTTCCAGCGCCTGTGGACGCCCCACCGGATGGCCTACATCCAGGGCGAGAACAAGCCGACCGGCCCCGGGGCCGATGACGGCTGCCCGTTCTGCACCATCCCGGCCAAGTCCGACGAGGACGGTCTGGTCGTCACGCGCGGCGAGAAGGTGTACGCCGTGCTCAACCTCTACCCGTACAACGGCGGACACCTCATGATCGTCCCGTTCCGGCACGTCGCCGACTACACGGAGCTGGACGACGCCGAGACCGCCGAGCTGGCGCTGCTCACCAAGCAGGCGATGACGGCCCTGCGTACCGCCTCGGGGGCGCACGGTTTCAACATCGGAATGAACCAGGGCGCGGCGGCCGGGGCCGGGATCGCCGCCCACCTGCACCAGCACATCGTGCCCCGCTGGGGCGGCGACACCAATTTCATGCCGGTCGTCGGCCACACCAAGGTGCTGCCGCAGCTCCTCGGCGACACCCGCCGGATGCTGGCCGACGCGTGGCCCGCCGCCTAGCTCGCGTCGGTCACGCGTCGTAGGTGTCGGCCTTCTTCGGCATCGGGTCCTGGACGGAGCCACTGAGGATCAACGAGCGGTTGGTGAAGCGCTCGGTGTCCACGCCGTGCTCGTCGAGCATCTTGATGGTCGCGGCGTGCACGGCCCGCATCACGGGCGTGGCCGCGCGGATGGCGTCGTCGGCCATGAAGCGGTGGCGCCAGGGCTGGGAGGCCCAGGCATGCCGCAGGCCGAAGGGCTCGGGCAGTACCAGCTTGCCGCCCAGGAAGTCGAGGACCGGCGGGAACCAGGTCAGCGGGGCGCGGACGGCCAGCCGTACGACCTCGTCGTTGTCGATCAGTGGCAGCTCGATGTCCTTGGTCTCCCAGAACCGGATGGTCTTGGAGACGGTCTTCTTCTTGGGCTCCGGCTTCGTGGTGAACAGCCCGTGCACGGGCCCGAGCGCATGGCCGGTGACCTCGATGCGCAGCGTGTGCAGGAGCGCCGTGACGGTGACCATCATGGTGAGGACGAGCTGGCCGTCCCAGAGCACGAACTGCACGCCCAGGTAGTGGCGGTTGCCCTTGCCGAACTGGTTCTCGTTGCAGATGCGCTGTATCTCGTGCGGCTTGACCTGGTACGCGACGATGTCCTCGCCCTCGGGCCGGGCGACCTCCTTCGCGCCCTCCCCGACCGGGGTGACGATCCAGTGGTTGACGGACGGGGTGGGGAAGCCGGTCTTGAGGGTGCCGCGCTCCAGCATCTTGAGCTCGTCGTGGATGGGCCGGATCACGTCCCAGGTGCGGAAGGCGTGGATCTCCTTGCCCTCCTGGGGGATGAGCTCCTCGGCGAGGTGCCAGTTGCCCCAGCGGGTGCCCATGCCGAGGATGCCCTTGGGGCCGGCGTAGAAGAGGACGTTGGAGCGCTGCTCGGCGGTGAGCTTCTCCAACTGCTGGCGTAGTTCCTCGGCGGCGGTCTCGTTGGGGTCGTGCGGCACGGCCTCGGGGATCTTGGGGCCCATGCCGCCACCGCCGCTGAGCAGGGAGTCCCAGCGGGCGCGCAGGTCCTTCGCGGTCGATTCGCAGATCCGCTTGGCCAGGAACCAGCCCACCACCGGGGCGATGAGCATGGCGCGGAGGTAGATCGCCAGGAAGCCGGTGAACGGCAGCCGGAAGAGGAAGAGCGCGGCCAGGATGCCGGCCCCCACGAGCAGCAGGGTGCCCAGCGCGCCGGAACGCTTGCCGACGGCGCCGCCCGCCAGGGTGCGGCGCAGTTGGAAGACGGTCAGCCACAGCAGCATCCCGGGCAGGAACAGCACGCCGAAGACCACGGTGATGAGGGTCAGCAACTTGTCGCGCTGCTTGCGGATGCGGGTGGCGGCCAGGCAGTGCTCGACGATCGGCTGCGGCTCGGTGCCGAAGGACTGGATGAGCGGCTTGCGGGCGCCGCCGAGCATCCGGACCTGTACGGCACGGGAGAACGCCTCGCCCAGGGTCGGTTTGAAGAGCGAGAACTTGCCCTTCGTGACCGTCGACTCGTGCCATTCGTTGTTGGCCTTGAGGATCTCCTCGACGTCGACGTTCTCCCGGTACGCGGCGGAGGCCAGGGCGTGCGTCGCCACGGTCTGACCGGCCGAGCCCTGGAGCGGGACCTGAGCCCCGGGACCGAAACTGTCCATTGTCACTTCGCCGCCCCCATCGCCGCGTGTGTCCGCACTGCGGTCTGTTCCCAACCCCTGTGCTCCGCACACCTGCTGAGCTGGGCACTACAGCCTATCGAGGGCGTCGTCCGCGCGTCGGCGGACCGGCAGAATGCCGCCCGCCCAAGCGGAGTTGGGCGAGCGGCACGGCCAATGCTCCCTACCCTTCGGCGCGTTCGCGGACCTTCTCGGCGATCTGTGGCGGCATCGCCTCGTGACGGGCGTAGCTGCGGTCGAACCGGCCCGTGCCGTGGGAGATCGAGCGGAGGTCGACGGCGTACCGCCCGATCTCGATCTCCGGTACGTCGGCCCGTACGAGCGTCCGTC
Organism: Streptomyces sp. NPDC031064; assembly: GCF_055570965.1. Lineage (NCBI taxonomy): Bacteria > Bacillati > Actinomycetota > Actinomycetes > Kitasatosporales > Streptomycetaceae > Streptomyces > Streptomyces sp. NPDC031064. Next base: position 167,195 of record NZ_JBVIGF010000007.1, on the reverse strand, counting down.
CCTGACCCGCCTGTTCGGTGCCGACCACGCGGCCGCGCCGGCCGGACAGGTCGCTCATGACGGGGCCGACGTACTCGTCGGGGACGAGGACCTGGACTTCGGCGACCGGTTCCAGGAGGTCGATGCGGGCGTCCGCCGCCGCCTCGCGCAGCGCCAGGGCGCCGGCGGTCTGGAACGCCGCGTCGGAGGAGTCGACCGAGTGCGCCTTGCCGTCGAGGAGGGTGACGCGCACGTCGACGAGGGGGTAGCCGGCGGCGACGCCCTTCGCGGCCTGGGAGCGTACGCCCTTCTCGACGGACGGGATGAACTGGCGTGGCACGGCGCCGCCGACGACCTTGTCGACGAACTCGATGCCCGACCCGGGCGGCAGCGGTTCGACCTCGATCTCGCAGATGGCGTACTGCCCGTGCCCGCCGGACTGCTTGACGTGCCGTCCGCGCCCCGCCGCCCTGTCGCCGAACGTCTCGCGCAGCGACACCTTGTGGGGTACGACGTCGACTTGGACGCCGTACCGGCTGCGCAGCCGCTCCAGCGCCACGTCCTTGTGCGCTTCGCCCAGGCACCACAGGACGACCTGGTGGGTGTCCTGGTTCTGTTCGAGCCGCATGGTCGGGTCCTCGGCGACCAGCCGGGCGAGCCCCTGGGACAGCTTGTCCTCGTCCGCCTTGCTGTGCGCCTGGATGGCGAGCGGCAGGAGCGGGTCGGGCATCGTCCAGGGCTCCATCAGGAGCGGGTCGTCCTTCGAGGACAGGGTGTCGCCGGTCTCGGCGCGGGACAGCTTGGCCACGCAGGCCAGGTCGCCGGCGACGCAGTGGTTGAGCTGCCGCTGCTGCTTGCCGAAGGGCGCGGAGAGGGCGCCGATCCGCTCGTCGACGTCGTGGTCCTCGTGGCCCCGGTCGGCCAGCCCGTGCCCGGAGACGTGGACGGTCTCGTCGGGGCGCAGGGTGCCGGAGAAGACCCGTACCAGGGAGATCCGGCCGACGTACGGGTCGGAGGAGGTCTTGACGACCTCGGCGACCAGCGGTCCGTCCGGGTCGCAGGTGATCTGGGGGCGTGGCCGGCCGTCGGGGGTGGTGATGGCGGGCGCCTCGCGCTCCAGGGGGGTGGGGAAGCCCCTGGTGATCAGCTCCAGCAGCTCGACCGTGCCGAGGCCCTGCTTTCCGCCGGGTGCTGCCGGGGCGGCGGCGAGTACGGGGTGGAAGGTGCCGCGTGCGACGGCCTTCTCCAGGTCGTCGATGAGGGTCTTGAGGTCGATCTCCTCGCCGCCGAGGTAGCGGTCCATGAGGGACTCGTCCTCGCTCTCGGCGATGATGCCTTCGATGAGGCGGTTGCGGGCCTCCTCGATGAGCGGGACCTGCGCCTCCTCGGGCGGATTCTCCTTCCGTTCGCCGGTCGAGTAGTCGAAGATCTTCTGGGTGAGCAGTCCGACGAGCCCGGTCGCGGGGGCGTGGCCGTCGGGCGTCTGCGGGCCCAGGACGGGCACGTACAGCGGAAGGATGGCGTCGGGGTCGTCACCGCCGAAGATCCGCGCGAGGACCCGGGTCAGCTCGTCGAAGTCGACGCGCGCGGTGTCGAGGTGGGTGATGACGATGGCGCGGGGCATGCCGACGGCAGCGCACTCCTCCCACACCATGCGGCAGGAACCGGCGATCGCGTCGGCCTCCTGGGCGGCCGAGACGACGAAAAGGGCCGCGTCCGCGGCGCGCAGACCGGCCCTCAGCTCCCCGACGAAGTCGGCGTATCCGGGAGTGTCCAGCAGGTTGATCTTGTACCCGCCCCATTCGAGGGGGACGAGGGAGAGCTGTACGGAGCGTTGCTGGCGGTGTTCGATCTCGTCGTAGTCGGAGACCGTGCCGCCGTCCTCGACGCGGCCCGCCCGGTTGACCGCTCCGGCGGTCAGCGCGAGGGCCTCGACCAGAGTCGTCTTGCCCGATCCGCTGTGGCCGACCAGCACCACATTCCGTACCGATGAGGGCTGGTCGGCCGTTACTGCCCTGCCGGCGGCTCCGGGGTGTGCGTTCGCCTTGTCGCCCATGATTCTTCCTCCTGATCGCGAGTGCACGGGTCACGTGCACGGTGGAGGTGGGGGGCGCGGGCGCGGGGGAGCCCCCTTGGGGCAGCTCCGGCGGTGCCCGCGGTCATCCTTCGAGCTTTCCACTCAGGCCAGGTTGCGTCCATACGTCCGACACCGCGACGGGAGCAGGGTGCCCGGGGGTGGCGGGTGCCCCTGCCTGGCTACGATGGGCCAGCCGGTGGCCGTAGGGGCCGCACGGCCCACCGACCCTCGGGAAGGCCATGCTGAACAAGTACGCGCGTGCTTTTTTCACGCGTGTTCTCACACCGTTCGCCGCGTTTCTGCTCCGCCGCGGGGTCAGCCCCGACGCCGTCACGCTGATCGGCACGGCCGGCGTGGTGGCGGGCGCGCTGGTCTTCTTCCCCCGGGGGGAGTTCTTCTGGGGCACGATCGTCATCACGCTGTTCGTGTTCTCCGACCTGGTGGACGGGAACATGGCCCGGCAGGCCGGCATCTCCAGCCGCTGGGGCGCCTTCCTCGACTCGACCCTGGACCGGGTCGCCGACGGGGCGATCTTCGGTGGCTTCGCGCTGTGGTACGCGGGCAAGGGCGACGACAATGTGTTGTGTGCCGTGGCCATCTTCTGCCTGGCGAGCGGCCAGGTCGTGTCGTACACCAAGGCGCGCGGCGAGTCGATCGGCCTGCCCGTCGCGGTGAACGGCCTGGTCGAGCGGGCGGAGCGGCTCGTGGTCTCGCTCGTGGCGGCGGGCCTGGCCGGACTGCACGGGTTCGGTGTGCCGGGCGTTCAGGTGCTGCTGCCCATCGCGCTGTGGGTGGTGGCCGTGGGCAGTGCGGTGACGCTCGGGCAGCGCGTGGTGACGGTACGCCGCGAGTCGGCGGAGGCGGACGCGGCGGCGGGCACCCCCGAGGTGGGCGGTTCCGGAGCCAGGGGGAGTGAGGCGACATGAGCGCGGTGCGTGAACGGTTGACCGACGCGCTGTACGGACTCGGCTGGAGCGCGGTGAAGAAACTGCCCGAGCCGGTGGCGGCCGGGCTCGGCCGGCGGATCGCCGACACGGCGTGGAAGCGGCGCGGCAAGGGGGTGCTGCGCCTGGAGGCCAACCTCGCGCGCGTGGTGCCCGACGCCTCCCCGCAGCGGCTGGCGGAGCTGTCGAAGGCGGGCATGCGCTCGTACATGCGCTACTGGATGGAGTCGTTCCGGCTGCCGGCGTGGAGCGCGGAGCGCGTCAAGGACGCGTTCGACGTCAAGGACGTGCACCACCTGACGGACGGCCTGGCCGCCGGCAAGGGAGTCGTCCTGGCGCTGCCGCACCTGGCGAACTGGGACCTGGCGGGCGTGTGGGTCACGCGCGCGCTCGGGGTGCCGTTCACGACGGTCGCCGAGCGGCTGAAGCCGGAGACGCTGTACGACCGGTTCGTCGCGTACCGGGAGTCGCTGGGCATGGAGGTCCTGCCGCACACCGGTGGCTCGGCGTTCGGGACGCTGGCGCGGCGGCTGCGGGCGGGCGGCCTGGTGTGCCTGGTCGCGGACCGTGACCTGTCCGAGTCGGGCGTCGAGGTGAAGTTCTTCGGCGACACGGCGCGGATGCCGGCCGGGCCCGCGATGCTGGCCCAGCAGACCGGCGCGCTGCTGCTGCCGGTGACGCTCTGGTACGACGGGACGTCGACCATGAAGGGCCGCGTCCACCCGCCCGTCGACGTGCCCGAGACAGGTACGCGCGCCGAGAAGACGTCCTCCATGACACAGGCGCTGGCCGATGCCTTCGCCACCGGAATCGCCGAGCACCCGGAGGACTGGCACATGTTGCAGCGGCTGTGGCTCGCCGACCTCGATCCCGCGAAGGGACCCGACGCGTGAGGATCGGCATCGTCTGCCCGTACTCCTGGGACGTGCCGGGTGGCGTCCAGTTCCACATCCGGGACCTGGCCGAGCACCTGATCCGGCTCGGGCACGAGGTGTCCGTGCTGGCCCCGGCCGACGACGAGACCCCGCTGCCGCCGTACGTCGTCTCGGCGGGGCGCGCGGTCCCCGTCCCGTACAACGGCTCGGTCGCCCGGCTCAACTTCGGCTTCCTGTCGGCGGCGCGGGTGCGGCGCTGGCTGCACGACGGCACGTTCGACGTGATCCACATCCACGAGCCGGCCTCGCCGTCGCTGGGCCTGCTGTCCTGCTGGGCGGCGCAGGGCCCGATCGTGGCCACGTTCCACACGTCGAACCCTCGGTCGCGGGCGATGATCGCCGCGTACCCGATCCTCCAGCCCGCGCTGGAGAAGATCAGCGCGCGGATCGCGGTCAGCGAGTACGCGCGCCGGACGCTCGTCGAGCACCTGGGCGGCGACGCGGTCGTCATCCCCAACGGCGTCGACGTCGACTTCTTCGCCGGGGCGGAACCCAAGGCGGAGTGGCAGGGCGGCACGCTCGGGTTCATCGGGCGGATCGACGAGCCGCGCAAGGGCCTGCCGGTGCTGATGAAGGCCTTCCCGAAGATCCTCGCCGCGTGCCCCGACACCCGGCTGCTGGTCGCGGGCCGGGGCGACGAGGAGGAGGCCGTCGCGTCCCTGCCGGCCGACATGCGCCGGCGCGTGGAGTTCCTCGGCATGGTCAGCGACGAGGACAAGGCGCGGCTGCTGCGCAGCGTGGACGTGTACGTGGCGCCCAACACGGGCGGCGAGAGCTTCGGCATCATCCTGGTGGAGGCCCTGTCGGCGGGCGCGCCGGTGCTCGCCAGCGACCTGGACGCGTTCGCGCAGGTCCTGGACCAGGGCGCGGCGGGCGAACTCTTCGCCAACGAGGACGCCGACGCCCTGGCGAAGACGGCGATCCGCCTGCTCGGCGACGAGGAACGGCGCCGGGAGCTGCGGGAGCGGGGCAGCGCCCATGTCCGTCGCTTCGACTGGTCGACGGTCGGCGCGGACATCCTGGCGGTCTACGAGACGGTCACGGACGGCGCGGCGTCGGTGGCCACGGACGAGCGGCTGGGGCTGCGGGCGCGGTGGGGGCTGGCGCGGGACTGATGGCGCGGTGAGCCCTGTCGGACGCCGGGTGCGGAGCGGCAGCATGGCCCGCATGCGCATCCACCGACTGGACCTGGGGTACTTCGTCCGGCCCGCCACCGAGGCGGGCACCGAGCATCCGCGCGTGGAGCCGGTGCTCGCGTATCTCGTACGGCACGACGAGGGGCTGCTGCTCTTCGACACCGGGCTCGGGGAAGGCGACCCGGAGGCGGACGCGTGGTACCGGCCGCGGCGCAGGAGCCTGGCGGAGGCACTGGCCGCCGGAGGCGTCGCCCCGGGCGACATCGACCTCGTCGTGAACTGCCACCTCCACTTCGACCACTGCGGCGGCAACCCGCTCCTGGCCGGCCGCCCCGTCCTCGTACAGCGCACGGAACTGGCCACCGCCCGCGCCGGCGACTACACGATCGACGCCCTGGTGGACTTCCCCGGCGTCCGATACGAGGAGCTCGACGGCGAGGCCGAGGTGTGGCCGGGGATACGGGTGGTGCCGACGCCCGGGCACACGGCGGGGCACCAGTCGCTGGTGGTGTCCGGCGCGGACGGCGCGGACGGCGCGGACGGCGCGGACGGCGCGGACGGCTCGCACGGCGTGGTCGTGCTCGCGGGGCAGGCGTACGACTCCGCGTCCCAGTACGCCTCCGACGAGATGGCCCGCGCCACCGGGGCGGGCGGGCCGTGGCCGCCCTGGCTGGAACGGATCGCCGCCTTCCGGCCGCGCCGGGTGCTGTTCGCCCACGACCGGTCGGTGTGGGAGGGCGACGCACCGGAAGGGCATGCGGCGGCGTCCCGGTAGCCTTTGCGCCCGTGATCGAAACCCTCATCTGGATCGTCGTCGGCCTGGTCGCCATCGGGCTCTACCTGAGCTGGACCGCCGGACGGCTCGACCGGCTGCACGCCAGGATCGACGCCGCCCGCGCCGCGCTCGACGCGCAGTTGCTGCGGCGCGCCTCGGTCGCCCAGGAGCTGGCCACCTCGGGCGTGCTCGACCCGGCGGCGTCGATCGTGCTGTACGAGGCCGCGCACGCCGCCCGGCAGGCCGAGGAGGAGCAGCGGGAGGTGGCCGAGAGCGAGCTGAGCCAGGCGCTGCGGGCGGTGTTCGGCGAGCCGGAGCAGGTGGACGCGGTGCGGGCGGCCCCGGGCGGCGAGCAGGCGGCCGGGGAGCTCGCGGCGGCGGTGCGCCGGGTGCCGATGGCGCGCCGGTTCCACAACGACGCCGTACGGGCGGCCCGGGCGCTGCGCCGGCACCGCAAGGTGCGCTGGTTCCGGCTCGCGGGACACGCCCCGTTCCCGATGGCGTTCGAGATGGACGACGAGCCGCCGACGGCGCTGGCGGACCGGCCGGGGAGCGGCTGACCTCGGGAAAACGAGCCACCGGGTCACTATTGGCCCTTGATGTGGACTGGGTGGCCCGGGTTTCCTCGGTGTAGTTGAAACCGCCCCGTTTCTTGAGTGAGGTCATCCGTGTCCAGCACCACCACCCCGCAGTCGCCCGAGACCGGCACCGCGCGCGTCAAGCGCGGCATGGCCGAGCAGCTCAAGGGCGGCGTGATCATGGACGTGGTCAACGCCGAGCAGGCCAAGATCGCCGAGGACGCCGGTGCCGTCGCCGTCATGGCCCTCGAGCGGGTCCCGGCCGACATCCGCAAGGACGGCGGCGTGGCCCGGATGTCCGACCCGAACATGATCGAGGAGATCATCGACGCGGTCTCCATCCCGGTCATGGCCAAGTCCCGCATCGGCCACTTCGTCGAGGCCCAGGTCCTGCAGTCCCTCGGTGTCGACTACATCGACGAGTCCGAGGTCCTCACCCCGGCCGACGAGGTCAACCACTCCGACAAGTGGGCCTTCACCACCCCCTTCGTCTGTGGCGCCACCAACCTGGGCGAGGCCCTGCGCCGCATAGCCGAGGGCGCGGCCATGATCCGCTCCAAGGGCGAGGCCGGCACCGGCAACGTCGTCGAGGCCGTCCGCCACCTGCGCCAGATCAAGAACGAGATCGCCAAGCTGCGCGGCTTCGACAACAACGAGCTGTACGCCGCCGCCAAGGAGCTGCGCGCCCCCTACGAGCTCGTCAAGGAGGTCAGCGAGCTCGGCAAGCTGCCGGTCGTGCTGTTCTCCGCCGGTGGCGTGGCCACCCCGGCCGACGCCGCGCTGATGCGCCAGCTCGGCGCCGAGGGCGTCTTCGTCGGCTCCGGCATCTTCAAGTCCGGCGACCCGGCCAAGCGCGCCGCCGCCATCGTGAAGGCCACCACCTTCTACGACGACCCGAAGATCATCGCCGACGCGTCCCGCAACCTGGGCGAGGCCATGGTGGGCATCAACTGCGACACCCTCCCCGAGGCCGAGCGCTACGCGAACCGGGGCTGGTAATGACCACTCCGCTCATCGGTGTCCTGGCTCTCCAGGGCGACGTACGTGAGCACCTGATCGCCCTGGCCGCGGCGGACGCCGTGGCCAGGCCGGTCCGGCGCCCCGAGGAGCTCGCCGAGGTCGACGGCCTGGTCATCCCCGGCGGGGAGTCCACCACCATCTCCAAGCTGGCCGACCTGTTCGGCCTGATGGAGCCGCTGCGCGAGCGCATCAAGGCGGGCATGCCCGTCTACGGCACGTGCGCCGGCCTGATCATGCTCGCCGACAAGATCCTCGACCCGCGCTCGGGCCAGGAGACGCTCGGCGGCATCGACATGATCGTCCGCCGTAACGCCTTCGGGCGCCAGAACGAGTCCTTCGAGGCGGCCGTCGAGGTCGCCGGCATCGAGGGCGGCCCGGTGGAGGGCGTCTTCATCCGGGCTCCCTGGGTCGAGTCGGTCGGTGCCCAGGCGGACGTCATCGCCGAGCACGACGGCCACATCGTCGCCGTACGGCAGGGCAACGCCCTGGCCACGTCGTTCCACCCGGAGCTGACGGGCGACCACCGGGTGCACGCCCTGTTCGTCGACATGGTGCGCGCCGCGGGGTGACCCCGTCCCGGTAGGATCTCTGGGGTTCGTTCAGAAATTGGTTACGCGAAGGAGACAGGCAGATGTCCGGCCACTCTAAATGGGCTACGACGAAGCACAAGAAGGCCGTGATCGACGCCAAGCGCGGCAAGCTCTTCGCGAAGCTGATCAAGAACATCGAGGTCGCGGCCCGCACCGGCGGCGCCGACCCCGATGGCAACCCCACGCTGTACGACGCCATCCAGAAGGCCAAGAAGAGCTCGGTCCCCAACAAGAACATCGACTCCGCGGTCAAGCGCGGCGGTGGTCTCGAGGCCGGCGGCGTCGACTACGAGACGATCATGTACGAGGGTTACGGCCCGAACGGTGTCGCGGTGCTCATCGAGTGCCTCACCGACAACCGCAACCGCGCCGCCTCCGACGTACGCGTCGCGATGACCCGCAACGGCGGCTCCATGGCGGACCCGGGCTCGGTGTCGTACCTCTTCAACCGCAAGGGCGTCGTGATCGTCCCCAAGGGCGAGCTGACCGAGGACGACGTCCTCGGCGCGGTCCTGGACGCGGGCGCCGAGGAGGTCAACGACCTCGGCGAGACCTTCGAGGTCATCAGCGAGGCCACCGACCTGGTCGCGGTCCGCACCGCCCTCCAGGAGGCCGGCATCGACTACGACTCGGCCGACGCCAACTTCGTCCCGACCATGCAGGTCCAGCTCGACGAGGAAGGCGCGCGCAAGATCTTCAAGCTGATCGACGCGCTGGAGGACAGCGACGACGTGCAGAACGTCTTCGCCAACTTCGACGTCTCCGACGACGTCATGGAGAAGGTCGACGCCTGACCCACGCACGCACGCACGCGACGGGCCGACGGGAACACACCCCGTCGGCCCGTCGCGTCGTTGTCAGTGCCACCCGATAGCCTGCACAAACTGATGAGCGAAGAAGGGGTGGCGGCGTGCGTGTACTCGGGGTGGACCCGGGGCTGACCCGGTGCGGTGTCGGCGTCGTCGAAGGCGTCGCCGGGCGCCCGTTGACGATGCTCGGCGTCGGGGTCGTCCGCACCCCCGCGGACGCGGACACCGGCCACCGGCTCGTCGCCATAGAGCGTGGCATCGAGGAATGGCTGGATGAGTACCGTCCCGAACGGGTGGCGGTGGAGCGGGTGTTCAGCCAGCACAATGTGCGTACGGTGATGGGCACCGCCCAGGCCAGCGCCGTCGCCATGCTGTGCGCTTCCCGCCGCGGCATCCCCGTCGCGCTGCACACGCCCAGCGAGGTCAAGGCCGCCGTCACCGGCAGCGGCCGCGCCGACAAGGCGCAGGTCGGGGCGATGGTCACCCGGCTGCTCCGGCTGGACGCCCCGCCCAAGCCGGCCGACGCGGCCGACGCGCTGGCCCTCGCCATCTGCCACATCTGGCGGGCCCCCGCCCAGAACCGCCTGCAACAGGCGGTCGCCGCCCACCGAGCCATGAAAGGCCGCACCGCATGATCGCCTTCGTGAGTGGTCCCGTCGCCGCGCTCGCCCCGACCACCGCCGTGATCGAAGTCGGCGGCATCGGCATGGCCGTCCAGTGCACGCCGAACACCCTGTCCGGACTGAGGATCGGTCAGGAGGCGCGGTTGGCCACCTCGTTGGTCGTACGGGAGGACTCGCTGACCCTGTACGGCTTCGCCGACGACGACGAGCGGCAGGTCTTCGAGCTGCTCCAGACCGCCAGCGGCGTCGGCCCGCGCCTCGCCCAGGCCATGCTCGCCGTGCACAGCCCGGACGCGCTGCGCGTCGCGGTGGCCTCCGGCGACGAGAAGGCGCTCACGGCGGTGCCGGGCATCGGGAAGAAGGGCGCCCAGAAGCTGCTGCTGGAGCTGAAGGACCGGCTCGGTGAGCCCATCGGTTCGGCACCGGCCGTCGGCGCGCCGGTCACCGCCTCCTGGCGCGACCAACTGCACGCCGCGCTGATCGGCCTGGGCTACGCCACCCGCGAGGCCGACGAGGCGGTGGCCGCCGTCACCCCGCAGGCCGAGGCGGCGGGCGGCGCCCCCGAGATCGGCCGGCTCCTCAAGGCCGCCCTCCAGACCCTGAACCGCACCCGCTGAGACCCCGAGGCAACCCACTGTGAATTGGGACGACACCGCACCCACCAGCAACGAATCCCCGGCCGGCGCCGCCGACCGGCTCGTCGGGGCGTCCGCCGACGGGGAGGACCAGGCCGTCGAGGCGGCCCTGCGGCCCAAGTCGCTGGAGGAGTTCGTGGGCCAGGAACGGGTGCGCGAGCAGCTCGACCTGGTGCTCAAGGCCGCCCTCGCCCGGGGTGCCACCGCCGACCACGTGCTGCTGTCCGGGGCCCCCGGCCTCGGCAAGACGACCCTCTCCATGATCATCGCCGCCGAGATGGGCGCCCCCATCCGCATCACCTCCGGCCCCGCCATCCAGCACGCCGGCGACCTCGCCGCGATCCTCTCCTCCCTCCAGGAGGGGGAGGTGCTGTTCCTCGACGAGATCCACCGCATGTCCCGGCCCGCCGAGGAGATGCTCTACATGGCGATGGAGGACTTCCGGGTCGACGTCATCGTCGGCAAGGGCCCGGGCGCGACCGCGATCCCGCTGGAACTGCCGCCCTTCACCCTCGTCGGCGCCACCACCCGCGCCGGCCTCCTGCCGCCCCCGCTGCGCGACCGCTTCGGCTTCACCGCCCACATGGAGTTCTACGCCCCGGCCGAGCTGGAGCGCGTCATCCACCGCTCCGCCCACCTCCTGGACGTCGAGATCGAGGCCGACGGCGCCGCCGAGATCGCCGGCCGCTCGCGCGGCACGCCCCGTATCGCCAACCGCCTGCTGCGCCGCGTCCGCGACTACGCCCAGGTCAAGGCGGACGGCCTGATCACCCGCGACATCGCCGCCACCGCCCTCAAGGTCTACGAGGTGGACGACCGCGGCCTGGACCGGCTGGACCGGGCGGTGCTGGAGGCCCTGCTCAAGCTGTTCGGCGGCGGACCGGTGGGCCTGTCCACCCTGGCCGTCGCCGTGGGGGAGGAGCGCGAGACGGTCGAGGAGGTCGCCGAGCCCTTCCTCGTCCGGGAGGGGCTGCTGGCCCGCACCCCCCGGGGACGGGTGGCCACGCCCGCCGCATGGACGCATCTCGGCCTCGTACCGCCGCAGGCAGGGGGCCCGGGAAGGGGACAACAGGGGCTCTTCGGGGCGTGACGGCGAGGAGACTCGCCGGGTCAGGAACCGCGGTGCCATGCTGGGCGTTGTTCCATTGATGCGGACTCGCCTAGACTCCGCCGATGCCGACCGTTCAGGCCGGCGTACCCACCCCCGAAGATCAGGCCGCGGTTCCCCGCGACCGTGCGAAGGATTTGTCGTCCCGTGAGTATCGTGACTCTCCTGCCGTTCATCGTCCTCATCGGGGCCATGTTCCTGATGACCCGCTCTGCGAAGAAGAAGCAGCAGCAGGCGATGGAAATGCGCAACCAGATGCAGCCCGGAACCGGCGTACGGACGATCGGGGGGATGTACGCCACCGTCAAGGAGGTCGGCGAGGACACCGTCCTCCTGGAGGTCGCTCCGGGAGTCCACGCCGTCTACGCCAAGAACGCCGTCGGCGCGGTCCTCGACGACGACGAGTACAACCGCATCGTGCACGGTGACGGTGACCTGAAGAGCGACACCCCGGTCGTGCCGGACGACGCCTCCTCGCTCACCGAGTCCGACGACGCGAAGATCGACCTGGGCAAGAAGGACGCGGCCGACGAGGTCGAGACCGCTCCCGAGGCCAAGGACGCCAAGGCCGAGGACGCCAAGGCCGACGACAAGACCGACGGCGACACCGACGCGAAGTAAGGCGTGCAGACGGACCGCGTCGCCGACCGGCGTACGCGGTCCGTTCCGTGCCGACACACGCGGGGGATTCCCCACACCACTTCGTGGCCGCCCCGACGCTCACCCGGCGTAGCGGCGGTTGGACAGGGAGAAACGAGAAGGTGGCAGCACCCAAGAAGGGCCGAGGGCCGGCGTCGGGGGGGCAGGGCAAGCCGGGGCGTGCCCTGGCCGCGATCCTGATCGCCATCGGAGCCCTGATCGGCGGGATGTTCTGGTCGGGTGACCTCACCCCGCGCCTGGGCATCGACCTCGCCGGCGGTACGAGCATCACGCTCCGGGCCGAGAGCCAGCCCGGCAAGAAGGACGCCGTCAACAACACCAACATGCAGACCGCGATCGGCATCATCGAACGCCGCGTCAACGGTCTGGGTGTCTCCGAGGCGGAGGTCCAGCAGCAGGGCAACCGGCACATCATCGTCAACATCCCCAGGGCGACCGACTCCGAGAAGGCCCAGAAGCAGGTCGGTACGACCGCCGAGCTGTACTTCCGCCCGGTCCTCGCCGTCGCCGGCAGCGCGCCGATCCCGGAGCCCTCCGCCACCGGCTCGCCGAGCGCCACGCCCAGCGGCAAGGCGTCGACGACGCCGAGCCCGAAGCCCAGCGCCACCACGCAGGGCCGTGCGGTCACCGACGCCCTGAAGAAGGACGAGTCGCCGTCCCCGAAGCCGGGCACGACCGACAAGCCGGCCACCACGCCGGCCCCGCAGCCCACCGCCTCCGGCGCCGCGGCCGTCGCCGCGCTCGACAAGCAGTTCGCCGCCCTGGACTGCACGCCGGACAAGAAGACCAAGCAGGTCCCCAACCCGGCGCAGAACGCGGACCCGGCCAAGCCGACCGTGGCCTGTGGCACCGAGGGCGACGCCAAGTACATCCTCGGCCCGGCCGAGGTCGCCGGCACGGACGTCGACGAGGCGCAGGGCGTCCTCGACCCGCAGCGCGGCCGCTGGATCGTCCAGCTCGGCTTCACCGACGCGGGCACCAAGAAGTTCGCGGCCACCACCGGCAAGCTGGCCAGCCAGGTCCAGCCGCAGAACCAGTTCGCGATCACGCTCGACGGCCAGGTGGTCTCGGCCCCGTCCGTGAGCAGCGCGATCGGCGGCGGCAGCGCCGAGATCTCCGGCAGCTTCGACCAGGAGTCCGCCACCGAGCTCGCCAACATCCTGTCGTACGGCGCGCTGCCGCTCTCCTTCGAGCAGGAGAGCGTCACCACGGTCACCGCCGCACTCGGCGGTGAGCAGCTCCAGGCCGGTCTGATCGCGGGCGCCATCGGTCTCGCCCTGGTCATCATCTACCTGGTCGTCTACTACCGCGGGCTGTCGCTCATCGCGATCCTCAGCCTCGGTGTCTCGGCCGTCCTCACGTACGCGCTGATGTCGCTGCTCGGCCCGGCCATCGGCTTCGCGCTGAACCTGCCGGCCGTCTGCGGCGCGATCGTGGCCATCGGCATCACCGCGGACTCGTTCATCGTGTACTTCGAACGCATCCGTGACGAGATCCGCGAGGGCCGCACGCTGCGTCCCGCCGTCGAGCGCGGCTGGCCGCGTGCCCGGCGCACCATCCTGGTCTCCGACTTCGTGTCGTTCCTCGCCGCGGCCGTGCTGTTCATCGTGACCGTCGGCAAGGTCCAGGGCTTCGCGTTCACGCTGGGTCTGACGACCCTGCTCGACGTGGTCGTGGTGTTCTTCTTCACCAAGCCGCTGATGACGCTGCTGGCCCGGACGAAGTTCTTCAGCAGCGGCCACCCGTGGTCGGGTCTGGACCCGAAGCGGCTGGGGGCCAAGCCCCCGCTGCGCCGCTCCCGGCGTGTCTCCGCCACCACCGAACCGAAGGAGGCGTGAGATGTCACGACTCGGCAGCATGGGCGCTCGCCTGTACCGCGGTGAGGTCGGGTACGACTTCGTCGGCAAGCGGATGATCTGGTACGGCGTCTCCATCCTGATCACCATCACGGCCATCGCCGGACTGATGGTGCAGGGCCTCAACATGGGCATCGAGTTCAAGGGCGGCGTCGTCGTCACCACGCCCAAGCTCGCGGTGTCCACCGAGGAGGCGCGGGACGCCGCCGAGGAGGTCTCCGGCCACACCCCGATCGTCCAGGAGCTGGGCACCGGCGGTCTGCGCATCCAGATCAGCGATGTGACCACCGCCGAGGCCGGCAAGATCAAGTCCGAGCTCGCCACCGAGCTGAACGTCCCCAGCAACAACCTCAACGCCGACGTCGTCGGCCCGAGCTGGGGCGAGCAGATCGCCAACAAGGCGTGGATGGGCCTCGGGGTCTTCATGGTCCTCGTGGTGATCTACCTGGCGATCGCCTTCGAGTGGCGTATGGCGCTCGCCGCGCTGATCGCCCTGATCCACGACCTGACGATCACCGTCGGCATCTACGCCCTGGTCGGCTTCGAGGTCACCCCGGGCACCGTGATCGGTCTGCTGACCATCCTCGGTTACTCCCTCTACGACACCGTCGTCGTCTTCGACGGTCTCAAGGAGGGGTCGAAGGACATCACCAAGCAGACCCGCTGGACCTACAGCGAGATCGCCAACCGCAGCCTCAACAGCACCCTGGTCCGCTCCATCAACACCACAGTGGTGGCGCTGCTGCCGGTGGCCGGCCTGCTGTTCATTGGCGGCGGCTTCCTCGGCGCCGGCATGCTCAACGACATCTCGCTGTCGCTGTTCGTGGGCCTCGCGGCCGGTGCGTACTCGTCGATCTTCATCGCCACGCCGCTCGTCGCCGACCTCAAGGAACGCGACCCGCAGATGAAGGCGCTGAAGAAGCGCGTCCTCGCCAAGCGTGCCCAGGCCGCCGAGAAGGGCACCGCCGAGGACGGCTCCGCCGAGAACGCCGAGAGCGCGGAGGAGACCGAGCCGGAGGACGCCACGCCCGCCGGGGCGGTCGTCGGACAGCGGCGCCAGCCCACCCGTGGGCGAGGCAGGCGCCGATGACCGTCACCACGCAGGAGCTGCTCCTCAGCCGCATCCGGGACGTCGCCGACTACCCCATCCCCGGCGTGACGTTCAAGGACATCACGCCGCTGCTCGCGGACCCGGAGGCGTTCGGCGCCCTCACCGGAGCGCTGGCCGAGCTGTGCGAACGGCACGGGGCGACGAAGATCGTCGGCCTGGAGGCGCGCGGGTTCATCCTCGCCGCGCCGGTCGCCGTCACCGCGCGCCTGGGCTTCGTCCCGGTCCGCAAGGCGGGCAAGCTGCCCGGGGCGACGCTGAGCCAGGCGTACGAGCTGGAGTACGGCACCGCGGAGATCGAGGTGCACGCCGAGGACCTCCTGCCCGGTGACCGCGTCATGGTCATCGACGACGTCCTCGCCACCGGCGGCACCGCCGAGGCCTCGCTGGAGCTGATCCGGCGGGCCGGGGCCGAGGTCGCGGGCGTCGCCGTCCTCATGGAGCTCGGGTTCCTGGGCGGCCGCGCCCGGCTGGAGCCGACGCTGGCCGGCGCCCCGCTGGAGGCGCTGATCACGCTCTGACCAGCGCGTACAGGGCACGGAAACGGGCACCCGGAGACACCGGGTGCCCGTTTCGCGTTGTCGGCGCCGAGGCCCGTCCCCGTCCGGGGGCGAGCGGCTCCCCCGAGGTCAGTACCATGGGATTCCGGGCCTGACCGGGGGACCCGGACCCGCACGAGGAGCGCTCTTGCCAGACGAGGCCCAGCCACTCTCCGCCGCGAAGCCCGACCAGCAGGCCGACAAGGCCGCGGCGCCCACAGCCACGCCCCCCGACAAGGCCGCGCGGAACACGTCCGGCCCCACGGCGCCCCAGCGCGCGGCCGGCCCGGCCCCCGTCTCGGCGCCGAAGCCCACGCCGCCCGCCGCCGCCCGCTCCGGCGGCTCCTCCAACCGCGTCCGCGCCCGCCTCGCCCGCCTCGGCGTGCAGCGCTCGTCGCCGTACAACCCGGTCCTGGAACCCCTGCTGCGCATAGTCCGCAGCAACGACCCGAAGATCGAGACGTCCACGCTCCGCCAGATCGAGCGCGCCTACCAGGTCGCCGAGCGCTGGCACCGCGGCCAGAAGCGCAAGAGCGGCGACCCGTACATCACGCACCCGCTCGCCGTCACCACCATCCTCGCCGAGCTCGGCATGGACCCGGCGACGCTGATGGCCGGTCTCCTCCACGACACCGTCGAGGACACCGAGTACGGCCTGGAGCAGCTCCGCAAGGACTTCGGCGACCAGGTCGCCCTGCTCGTCGACGGCGTCACCAAGCTGGACAAGGTCAAGTTCGGCGAGGCGGCCCAGGCCGAGACCGTCCGCAAGATGGTCGTCGCCATGGCCAAGGACCCGCGCGTCCTGGTCATCAAGCTCGCCGACCGCCTGCACAACATGCGCACCATGCGCTACCTCAAGCGGGAGAAGCAGGAGAAGAAGGCCCGCGAGACGCTGGAGATCTACGCCCCGCTCGCCCACCGGCTGGGCATGAACACCATCAAGTGGGAGCTGGAGGACCTCGCCTTCGCGATCCTCTACCCCAAGATGTACGACGAGATCGTCCGCCTCGTCGCCGAGCGGGCCCCCAAGCGCGACGAGTACCTCGCCATAGTGACCGACGAGGTCCAGGCCGACCTGCGGGCCGCCCGCATCAAGGCCACCGTCACCGGCCGGCCGAAGCACTACTACAGCGTCTACCAGAAGATGATCGTCCGCGGCCGTGACTTCGCGGAGATCTACGACCTGGTGGGCATCCGCGTCCTTGTCGACACGGTCCGCGACTGCTACGCCGCCCTCGGCACCGTCCACGCGCGATGGAACCCGGTCCCCGGCCGGTTCAAGGACTACATCGCGATGCCGAAGTTCAACATGTACCAGTCGCTGCACACGACGGTCATCGGCCCCAACGGCAAGCCCGTCGAGCTGCAGATCCGCACGTTCGACATGCACCGCCGCGCCGAGTACGGCATCGCCGCGCACTGGAAGTACAAGCAGGAGGCCGTCGCCGGCGCCTCCAAGGTGCGCACCGACGTGCCGAAGAAGGCCGGCAAGGACGACCACATCAACGACATGGCGTGGCTGCGCCAACTGCTGGACTGGCAGAAGGAGACCGAGGACCCCAGCGAGTTCCTGGAGTCGCTGCGCTTCGACCTCTCCCGCAACGAGGTCTTCGTCTTCACCCCCAAGGGTGACGTCATAGCGCTGCCCGCGGGCGCCACCCCGGTCGACTTCGCGTACGCCGTCCACACCGAGGTCGGCCACCGCACCATAGGAGCGCGGGTCAACGGGCGGCTCGTACCGCTGGAGTCGACCCTCGACAACGGCGACCTGGTGGAGGTCTTCACCTCCAAGGCCGCCGGGGCCGGGCCCTCCCGCGACTGGCTGGGCTTCGTCAAGTCGCCGCGCGCCCGCAACAAGATCCGCGCCTGGTTCTCCAAGGAGCGCCGCGACGAGGCGATCGAGCAGGGCAAGGACGCCATCGCGCGCGCCATGCGCAAGCAGAACCTGCCGATCCAGCGCATCCTCACCGGCGACTCGCTGGTCACGCTGGCGCACGAGATGCGCTACCCCGACATCTCATCGCTGTACGCCGCGATCGGCGAGGGCCATGTGGCCGCGCAGGGCGTCGTCCAGAAGCTGGTGCAGGCCCTCGGCGGCGAGGAGGCCGCCAGCGAGGACATCGCCGAGTCGGCCCCGCCGTCGCGCGGGCGCGGCAAGCGCCGCACCAAGGCCGACCCCGGCGTGGTCGTCAAGGGTGTCGAGGACGTGTGGGTCAAGCTGGCCCGCTGCTGTACGCCGGTGCCGGGCGACCCGATCATCGGCTTCGTCACGCGCGGCAGCGGCGTATCGGTTCACCGCGCCGACTGCGTCAACGTCGACTCCCTCTCGCAGCAGCCCGAGCGCATCCTCGACGTCGAATGGGCGCCCACCCAGTCCTCGGTCTTCCTGGTCGCCATCCAGGTCGAGGCCCTGGACCGCTCCCGGCTCCTGTCGGACGTCACCCGGGTCCTGTCCGACCAGCACGTCAACATCCTGTCGGCCGCCGTCCAGACCTCCCGCGACCGGGTGGCCACCTCCCGCTTCACGTTCGAGATGGGTGACCCCAAGCACCTGGGGCACGTCCTGAAGGCGGTGCGGGGCGTGGAGGGCGTGTACGACGTGTACCGCGTGACGTCGGCCCGCAGGCCGTAACCAGGCGACGAAAAGGGCCTCCCCACCCGGGGAGGCCCTTTGCCGTGTCCGTGCGTCAGCCGCCGAACTCCTGAAGACCCTTCAGCGCCTGGTCCAGCAGCGCCTGCCGGCCCTCCAGCTCACGCGCGAGCTTGTCCGCCTTGGCGTCGTTGCCCGCCGCACGGGCCGCGTCGATCTGCTTCCGGAGCTTCTCGACCGCGTCCTGGAGCTGCCCCGTCAGACCCGCCGCACGCGCGCGTGCCTCCGGGTTCGTACGACGCCACTCGGCCTCCTCGGCCTCCTGGATCGCCCGCTCCACGGCGTGCATGCGCCCCTCGACCTTCGGACGGGCGTCACGCGGTACGTGGCCGATCGCCTCCCACCGCTCGTTGATGGACCGGAACGCCGCACGTGCCGCCTTCAGGTCCGTCACCGGCAGCAGCTTCTCGGCCTCGCCCGCGAGCTCCTCCTTCAGCTTGAGGTTCTCGGCCTGCTCGGCGTCACGCTCCGCGAACACCTCGCTGCGCGCGGCGAAGAAGACGTCCTGGGCACCGC
This sequence comes from Streptomyces sp. NPDC031064, assembly GCF_055570965.1. Lineage (NCBI taxonomy): Bacteria > Bacillati > Actinomycetota > Actinomycetes > Kitasatosporales > Streptomycetaceae > Streptomyces > Streptomyces sp. NPDC031064. The sequence goes on along the minus strand of NZ_JBVIGF010000007.1, from coordinate 148,657 downwards.
GGAAACGGTTCCACAGGTCGTCCTCGTGCTCGCGCTGGGCCCGGCCCGCCGCCTTCCACTCCGCCATCAGCTCGCGGTACCGCGCGGCCGTGGCACCCCAGTCGGTGGAGCCGGAGAGCGACTCCGCCTCGGCGACGAGCCGCTCCTTGGTCTTGCGGGCCTCCTCGCGCTGCGCGTCCAGCGACGCGAAGTGCGCCTTGCGCCGCTTGGAGAACGCCGAGCGGGCGTGCGAGAAGCGGTGCCAGAGCTCGTCGTCGGACTTCCGGTCGAGCCGCGGCAGGCCCTTCCAGGTGTCCACCAGCGCCCGCAGCCGCTCACCCGCGGCCCGCCACTGCTCGCTCTGGGCCAGCTCCTCGGCCTCCTTGACCAGCGCCTCCTTGGCGTGCCGAGCCTCGTCGGTCTGCTTGGCCTTCTGGGCCTTGCGCTCCTCGCGGCGCGCCTCCACCGTCTCGACGAGCTTGTCGAGCCGCTTGCGGAGCGCGTCCAGGTCGCCCACGGCGTGGTGCTCGTCCACCTGATGACGGATGTGGTCGATCGCGGCCATGGCGTCCTTGGCCGACAGGTCGGTGGTCTTCACCCGCTTCTCGAGGAGGCCGATCTCGACAACCAAGCCCTCGTACTTGCGCTCGAAGTAGGCCAGTGCCTCCTCGGGAGTTCCGGCCTGCCACGATCCGACGACCTTCTCGCCGTCGGCTGTACGCACGTACACGGTGCCCGTCTCGTCGACGCGGCCCCACGGGTCGCTGCTCACAGCGCCTCCTCCACATGATGCCGACGAGGGCGGTCACCCCCGGGCATCGTCCACAGTTCCCTGACGGGCCTCGCCCGCCCTCCACAACGCGACAGTCGAGGTCGCGCTGCACAACGCCAATCTAGGCGACCGGCCGCCCGGCTGTCCGCACTCAGCGCGACCGAATTCCGCGGTTCACGCCTTGCTGACGGTGGCCTTCTCAATGGTGACGGCCTTCTTGGGCGCACCGTCGGTGGCGCCGCCCTCGACGCCGCCCTTGGCCACGTCCTGGACGACCTTCAGACCGGCCGCGTCCATCGTGCCGAACGGCGTGTACTGCGGGGGCAGCTTGGTGTCCTTGTAGACGAGGAAGAACTGGCTGCCGCCGGTGCCCGGCTGCCCGGTGTTGGCCATCGCCACCGTTCCGGCCTTGAAGGTCACCGCGCCGTCCGCGCCCGGCTTGCCCAGGGAGGCGAGGTTCTCGTCCGGGAGGGTGTAGCCCGGACCGCCCGTGCCGTCGCCCTTGGGGTCGCCGCACTGGAGGACGAAGATGCCCTGCGTGGTCAGCCGGTGGCACTTGGTGCTGTCGAAGTACTTCTTGTCGGCGAGGTGCTTGAACGAGTTCACCGTGCGCGGCGTCTTCGCGGCGTCCATGGCGATCGAGACGGCGCCGTGGTTGGTGGTGAGCGCCATCGTGTACTTCGCCTTGGTGTCGACGGCCATCTTCGGCTCGTCCGCCTTGGGCTCCGGCGAGGAGCTCGGCGAGGCCGACGGGAACTCGATGGGGTCCTTGGCGTTCGCGGCGGACTCGGTGCGGAAGTTCGTGTACGCCCCGGCGCCCAGCACCAGCGCCACGGCCACCGCGGAGACGATGATCCTGTTGCGGCGCTTCGCCTTGCGCTGGGCCTCCTCACGGCGCTTCTGCTGCCGCTCGAACTTCTCCCGGGCGAGCTGGCGCCGCCGCTGATCGCTGGTGACCACCGGGTCTTCTCCTTGTCGGTCGTCTGTTCCTGTCCTGGCCGAGTGTGCCCGTACCGTATACGGGTTGGCTGTGGAATGAGCAGCGCCGGTAGGCTCTGATCTGCTGCATTCCTCCGCCGGACGACGCGTGCCGGACGACTCTTTAAGGACGATCGTGCTCATTGCCGGGTTCCCCGCCGGGGCCTGGGGGACCAATTGCTACCTGGTCGCCCCCGCCGCAGGCGAGGAGTGCGTGATCATCGACCCGGGCCACCAGGCCACCCAGGGAGTCGAGGAGACGCTCAAGAAGCATCGGCTCAAGCCCGTGGCGGTCGTCCTGACCCACGGCCACATCGACCACGTCGCCTCCGTCGTCCCGGTCTGCGGCGCCCATGACGTACCCGCGTGGATCCACCCCTCCGACCGGTACATGATGAGCGACCCGGAGAAGGCCCTCGGCCGTTCCATCGGCATGCCCCTCATGGGCGAGCTGACCGTGGGGGAGCCGGACGACGTCCACGAGCTGACCGACGGGGCGAAGCTGAGCCTCGCGGGCCTGGAGCTGACCGTGTCGCACGCGCCCGGCCATACCAAGGGGTCGGTGACCTTCAGCATGCCCGAGGCGGCGGACATCCCGCCGGTCTTCTTCTCGGGCGACCTGCTCTTCGCCGGCTCCATCGGACGCACCGACCTGCCCGGCGGTGACATGGCCGAGATGCTCGAATCGCTGGCCCGCGTGTGCCTGCCGCTCGACGACTCGACCGTGGTGCTGTCCGGCCACGGCCCCCAGACGACCATCGGCCGCGAGCGCGCCACCAACCCGTACCTGAGGGAAGTGGCGACCGGCCTCGGGAGCACGGATGCTCCCCGACGAGGAATGTGACGAGAGAAGTCCCGTGAGTACCTTCCAGGCCCCCAAGGGCACCTACGACCTGCTGCCGCCGAGCTCCGCGACGTACCTCGCCGTCCGCGAGGCGATCTCCGCGCCGCTGAAGAACTCCGGCTACGGGTACGTCGAGACCCCCGGCTTCGAGAACGTCGAGCTGTTCGCCCGCGGTGTCGGCGAGTCCACCGACATCGTCACCAAGGAGATGTACGCCTTCGAGACCAAGGGCGGCGACAGGCTCGCCCTGCGCCCCGAGGGCACCGCGTCCGTGCTGCGCGCCGCGCTGGAGGCCAACCTGCACAAGCAGGGCAACCTCCCCGTCAAGCTCTGGTACTCCGGCTCGTACTACCGCTACGAGCGCCCGCAGAAGGGCCGCTACCGCCACTTCTCCCAGGTGGGCGCCGAGGCGATCGGCGCGGAGGACCCGGCGCTGGACGCCGAGCTGATCATCCTCGCCGACCAGGCGTACCGCTCGCTCGGCCTGCGCAACTTCCGCATCCTGCTGAACTCGCTGGGCGACAAGGAGTGCCGCCCCGTCTACCGCGAGGCGCTCCAGGGCTTCCTGCGCGGGCTGGACCTGGACGAGGACACCCGCCGCCGCGTCGACATCAACCCGCTGCGGGTCCTCGACGACAAGCGCGCCGACGTCCAGAAGCAGCTCGTGGGCGCGCCGCTGCTGCGGGACCACCTGTGTGACGCCTGCAAGGCGTACCACTCCGAGGTCCGCGAGCTGCTGACCGCGGCCGGGGTGGTCTTCGAGGACGACGAGAAGCTGGTACGCGGCCTGGACTACTACACGCGCACCACGTTCGAGTTCGTCCATGACGGTCTCGGCTCGCAGTCCGCGGTGGGCGGCGGCGGCCGCTACGACGGCCTCTCCGAGATGATCGGCGGCCCCGCGCTGCCCTCGGTGGGCTGGGCGCTCGGCGTGGACCGCACGGTCCTGGCGCTGGAGGCCGAGGGCATCACCCTCGACCTGCCGGCCACCACCAGCGTGTTCGCCGTGCCCATCGGCGAGGAGGCCCGGCGCCGCCTGTTCGCCGTGGTCAACGAGCTCCGCAGGGCGGGCGTCGCGACGGACTTCGCGTACGGCGGCAAGGGCCTCAAGGCCTCGATGAAGGCCGCCAACCGCAGCGGCGCCCGGTACGCCCTCGTGCTGGGCGAGCGGGACCTCGCCGAGGGCGTGGCCCAGCTCAAGGACATGGAGTCCGGCGAGCAGGAGCCGGTCGCGCTCGACGCCATCGTCGAGAAGCTGGCCTCCCGCCCGGCCTGACCTCCAAGGACACCCCGGCCCCGGCCGGGGTGTCCTTATGTCCACCGAACGGCGGACAGTGGCCGCCATGCGGCAGAATGATCCTCCATGACGACTGCATCGGTTGACGAAAAGTCCTCCGACACGACCACGGTCGGCAGCAGCCGGGCCTTCGCATGGATGCTGGTGATCACGGGCGCGGCCGGGCTGCTCGCGGCGTGGGTGATCACGCTCGACAAGTTCAAGCTGCTGGAGGACCCGAACTTCACCCCCGGGTGCAGCCTCAACCCGATCGTGTCCTGCGGCAACATCATGAAGAGCGAGCAGGCCTCGGCCTTCGGGTTCCCGAATCCCATGCTCGGCCTGGTCACCTACGGCATGGTCGTCGCCATCGGCGTCGCGCTCCTCGCCGGGGCCCGTTACCGCCGCTGGTACTGGCTCGGCCTGAACGCCGGCACGCTCTTCGGCGTGGGCTTCTGCATGTGGCTCATGTACCAGTCGCTGTACGAGATCAACGCGCTGTGCCTGTGGTGCTCCCTGGCCTGGATCGCGACGATCGTCATGTTCTGGTACGTCACCTCGCACAACGTACGCAACGGCCTGCTGCCCGCACCCCGCCCGGTCAGGACCTTCCTCGACGAGTTCACCTGGGTCCTCCCCGTCCTGCACATCGGGATCATCGGCATGCTGATCCTGACCCGCTGGTGGGATTTCTGGACGAGCTGATCCGCTCCGGACCGACTGTCAGTGGCCTGACATACGCTTCTGGATGTGGAGCCCGACCTCTTTACCGCCGCAGCCGAAGAACGCCAGGAGAAGGACCCGTCCACCAGCCCCCTGGCGGTCCGGATGCGCCCGCGCACCCTGGACGAAGTCGTCGGCCAGCAGCACCTGCTCAAGCCCGGCTCGCCCCTGCGCCGGCTGGTCGGCGAGGGCGCGGGCGGCCCCGCCGGCGCCTCCTCCGTGATCCTCTGGGGGCCGCCCGGCACGGGCAAGACGACCCTGGCGTACGTGGTCTCCAAGGCCACCAACAAGCGCTTCGTCGAGCTTTCCGCGATCACGGCCGGCGTCAAGGAGGTCCGCGCGGTCATCGACGGCGCCCGCCGCGCCGCCGGTGGCTTCGGCAAGGAGACCGTCCTCTTCCTCGACGAGATCCACCGCTTCAGCAAGGCCCAGCAGGACTCCCTCCTGCCGGCCGTCGAGAACCGCTGGGTCACCCTGATCGCCGCCACCACGGAGAACCCGTACTTCTCGGTGATCTCCCCCCTGCTCTCCCGCTCGCTCCTGCTCACCCTGGAACCGCTCACCGACGACGACATCCGGAGCCTGCTGAAGCGCGCGCTCACCGACGAGCGCGGCCTCGCCGACGCCGTCACCCTTCCGGCCGACGCCGAAGCCCACCTCCTGCGCATCGCGGGCGGTGACGCCCGCCGGGCCCTGACCGCCCTGGAAGCGGCAGCCGGTGCCGCCCTCGCCAAGAACGAACCCGAGATCAGCCTCGCCACCCTGGAGGAGACGGTCGACCGGGCGGCGGTGACGTACGACCGGGACGGCGACCAGCACTACGACGTCGCCAGCGCCCTGATCAAGTCCATCCGCGGCTCCGACGTCGACGCGGCCCTGCACTACCTGGCGCGGATGATCGAGGCGGGGGAGGACCCCCGCTTCATCGCCCGCCGCCTGATGATCTCCGCCAGCGAGGACATCGGCCTCGCGGACCCGACGGCGCTGCCCCTCGCGGTCGCGGCGGCCCAGGCAGTGGCCATGATCGGCTTCCCGGAGGCGGCCCTCACCCTCAGCCACGCCACCATCGCCCTCGCCCTGGCCCCGAAGTCGAACGCCGCGACCACCGCGATAGCGGCCGCCCAGGCGGACGTGCGCAACGGTCTCGCGGGCCCGGTCCCGCCCCACCTCCGCGACGGGCACTACAAGGGCGCGGCCAAGCTGGGTCACGCCCAGGGGTACGTGTATCCGCACGACGTCCCCGGCGGAATCGCCGCCCAGCAATACGCACCCGACGCGATCCATGGCAGGCGCTACTACGAGCCCACCCGCTACGGCGCGGAGGCGCGGTACGCGGACGTGGTCGAGAAGGTGCGCGAACGCCTGCGCGGCGCGGAGGACTAGCCCTGCGCCGCCGCCTCGAACAGGGCGTGCATGGCGCGCCGCAGCCCGTGGATCTCCCGTACGGGCTCGGGGAAGTCGAAGCGCGCGTCGAAGGAGCGCCCCGCCGTGTCCCGGCAGCGCACCCGCAGCCCGAACCGGTCCAGCGCCAGCGGCACCACGCGCCGCACGCCGGCACGGTCCCCGAGCAGGCCGCTCAGCCCCTGCACATGGTCGTCGTGCGCGGCGGCGAGGTGCTGGAGCAGCTCGGTCTCGTACTCCATGAGCGGGTCCGGCGAGGCTGCCGCGAAGTCCTCGGCGCTCACCGCGGCGTCGCCCCACAGGTCGTCCACGTACACCTCGCCGACCTCCAGGCGCAGCATCATGTGCCCGGGCTCGGCGATCCCCGGGGCGCACGTGAGCCATCCGGAGACCCATGCCCGCCCCCGGATGCGGTGGGGGACGGCCACCGGGGCCACATCGGTCAGCTCCAGCACGGCGCGCAGCTCATCGTCCTGGGCGTGCGTGGCCGCGCGCACCACCGGCGCGTCGGCCGGGAACAGCAGGTACACCTCGCCGTCCGCGCCGACCGTCCGGACGTCCGGCATGAGCTGGTCGGCCCGGGCGCCCTCGGCCCCGGGCACGATGAGCACCGCGGAGCATGTACTCTGTACGAGAGTTCGTGTGCGCTCGGCTGCTGACGGCATCCGGGCGGTTTCAAGCCCGCTGGGACGCGGCTGACCATGAGCTGATCGGACCTCCGTCACATCGATGCTCTGCGAAGCAGGAGCATCGCTCTTTGTGCTGCTGTCTGTGATGCGCGTGGTGTTCCCAGGGCTCGACATGCGATCTCCTTGATTAAGGTAAGCCTAACCTAACCTATATCGGAGGTCTGGAGAACGTGCCTAACCAGTCGCGTCCCAAGGTCAAGAAGTCTCGCGCGCTCGGTATCGCGCTGACGCCGAAGGCCGTCAAGTACTTCGAGGCCCGCCCCTACCCGCCGGGCGAGCACGGCCGTGGCCGCAAGCAGAACTCGGACTACAAGGTCCGTCTGCTCGAGAAGCAGCGTCTGCGCGCCCAGTACGACATCAGCGAGCGCCAGATGGCGCGCGCCTACGACCGCGCCAAGAAGGCCGAGGGCAAGACGGGCGAGGCGCTGGTCGTCGAGCTCGAGCGCCGTCTCGACGCCCTGGTCCTGCGTTCGGGCATCGCCCGCACCATCTACCAGGCCCGCCAGATGGTCGTTCACGGCCACATCGAGGTCAACGGTGGCAAGGTCGACAAGCCGTCGTTCCGCGTCCGTCCCGACGACGTCGTGATGGTCCGCGAGCGCAGCCGCAACAAGAGCCTGTTCCAGGTGGCGCGTGAGGGCGGCTTCGCCCCCGAGGGTGAGACCCCCCGCTACCTCCAGGTGAACCTGAAGGCCCTGGCGTTCCGCCTCGACCGCGAGCCGAACCGCAAGGAAATCCCGGTCATCTGCGACGAGCAGCTCGTCGTCGAGTACTACGCCCGCTGACCTGACCGTCCCGGGTGCGCAGCCCGCCGCTTCCCTCGGGGAGCGGCGGGCTTCTGCGTTCCGCGACCCGTCGGGGCTCCGCCCCGACCCCGGGCGCACCGGCAGTGGCCGCAGGGCCGCACGGCGCGCCGTCAGGGAGACGCGGACCTCCCGCGCGCGCCCGCCGAGGCCCCTCGCGGCGGCGGCACCCGCCCTGGGCCCCCGCCCGACGGACCCGACAGCGCCCGCGCCACCGCCGCCTCCTTGCACAGGGCCGCCCCCTCCGCCACGTACGCCCGCAAGCGCTCAGCGCCCAGCTCCTCGCCCGCCCGCCGCTCGCACAAGGTGCGCGGCGCGCTGAAGTAGCCGGAGCCGAAGAGCGGCAGGCCGACCGCCTCCCACATCGGCGCGGCCGCGCCCTGGAGCACCGCCGCCTCCGCCGGGTCGCCCTCGGCGGCCGTCACCAGCGCCAGCAGCTCGATGGCCAGCACCAGGCCGACCAGGTCGTTGAACGCGTGGTCGATGGTGATGCACTCGACCAGCAGCTCCCGCGCCTCCCCGTGCGCGCCCCGCGCCCAGGCCGAGTACGCCAGGACGTACAGCGCGTACGCCCGCGTCCACCGCTCGCCCCGCTCCTCACAGATCTCCCGGACCTCCCGGCACAGGGAGACCGCCGCCTCGAGATCGCCCAGGAAGACCTTCGCCATGGCCAGCTCCACCTGGCCCATCAGCACCTGGCTGTTCAGCTCGCCCACCTCGCGGTACGCGGCCAGCGCCCGCGACAGCAGCTCCTCGGCGCGCGGCATGTCGTCCGACAACAGCGCCAGGCAGCCCATCCGGTGGGTCGTGTACGCGGCCGCCAGGGCGTTGCCCGTACGCGCCGCGCCCTCCCCGCACTCGTGCAGCGCCGCCACCGCCGCCGTGTCGTCGCCCTGGAGGATCGCCACGTACCCCAGCACCCACAGCGCCCGCAGCCGCACCTCGTCGTAACGGGACTCATGCCCCGGCTCCCGGCCGGGCTCCAGCGCCACCGCCCGGTCCAGCCAGTGCCGCCCCTCCGCCAGCCGCCCGCACCCCACCCACGAGAACCAGAGCGTCGCGGCGAGGTGCTGCGCCAAGTGGGCGTCCTCCGGCACCTCCAGGCACAGTTCGAGCGCCGCCCGCAGGTTGGGCAGCGCGCTGTCGGCGCAGGCCGCCACCTCCGCCTGGCGCGGGCTGAACCACTCCAGCTCGCACCAGGTGGCCAGGCCCATGTACCAGTCGCGGTGGCGCCGCCGCATCCGCTCCTCGTCGCCCAGCGCGGCCAGCCACTCCGCCCCGTACGCCCGGACCGTGTCCAGCAGCCGGAACCGCACACCCGCCGCCGTGTCCTCGCGGACCACCACCGACTGGGCGACCAGCTCGGCGAGCACGTCCAGTACCCGCTCGGCCGCCGGCTCGGGGCCGCCGCACACGTACTCGACCGCCTCCAGGTCGAACGGGCCCGCGAAGACCGACAGCCGTGCCCACAGCAGCCGCTCCTCGGGCGTGCACAGCTCGTGGCTCCAGCCGATGGCCGTCCGCAGCGTCTGGTGCCGGGGCAGCGCCCCGCGGGTGCCGCCGGTCAGCAGCCGGAACCGGTCGTCGAGCCGGTCCAGCATCCGTCCCACGGTGAGCACGGGCAGCCGCCCCGCCGCCAGCTCCAGGGCCAGTGGAATCCCGTCGAGGCGCCGGCACAGTTCCCGCACGGCGCCCGTGTCCCCGACGGGACGCCCCGGCACCGCGGCCGCCGCCCGGTCCAGGAACAGCCGAACGGCGTCGTCGGACGGCAGCGGGGCGAGCGGCATGACGGCCTCCCCGTCCAGCCGCAGTGGCCGGCGGGCGGCGGCCAGTACGGTCAGCCCGGCGGAGCGGCGCAGCAGCTCCCGCACGAGCCCGGCGCAGTCGTCCACGAGGTGTTCGAAGCCGTCCAGGACCAGCAGCAGCCGCCGGTCGGCGAGGTGCTCGACCAGCACCTCGCGCGGCGGACGGCGTGTGTGGTCGGTGAGCCCGAGCGCGTCCAGCAGCGCGTGCTCCAGCAGCTCCGCGTCGCGCAGCGGCGCCAGCTCCGCCAGCCGGACCCCGTCGCAGTAGCGTTTCTCCGTAGCGGCGGCGACGGCGGCCGCCGCCCGCGCCACGAGCCGGGACTTCCCCACCCCGCCCACCCCGACCACCGTGACGAGCCGGAACTCCCTCAGCAGCCGCTCCAGTTGGTCCAGTTCGCCGTCACGTCCGACGAACCGGTTCAGCTCCGCCGGGAGGTTGCTCCGTCGCATGGAACACGGAGCGTACCGACGCCGGTGCACTCCGTACAATCGGACCGCACAACTCCGTCTCTCTCCGCCCGTAATGCGGTACGGGGAGCGAGCGTCGGCGCGATAGGCTCGGAGGACGACTTTCAAGACGATCGACGTCCGACGTCCGACGATGCAGAGAGCGGTGCGCGCAGTGACCGGTGGAGAGGTTGCCGGGATCCTGGTCGCCGTCTTCTGGGCGATCCTGGTCTCCTTCCTGGCAGTGGTGCTGGTGAGGCTGGCCCAGACGCTCAGGGCGACCACCCGGCTCGTGGCCGAGGTGACCGAGCAGGCGGTCCCGCTGCTGGCCGACGCCTCGGCGACCGTCCGGTCCGCGCAGACGCAGCTCGACCGGGTCGACGCCATCGCGTCGGACGTCCAGGAAGTCACCTCCAACGCCTCCGCGCTCTCCACGACGGTCGCCTCCACCTTCGGCGGACCGCTCGTCAAGGTCGCGGCGTTCGGCTACGGCGTGCGCCGGGCGATGAGCCGGAACAAGAACGACAGGCCGGCCGAGCAGCCCCGGCGTACGGTGATCGTCGGCCGTACGGTGCCGGGCGCCAGGGGCCGGAAGCGGAAGGGCTGACGCAAGGGATGTTCCGCCGTGCTTTCTGGTTCACCGCGGGCGCCGCGGCCGGCGTGTGGGCCACCACCAAGGTCAACCGCAAGCTGAAGCAGTTGACCCCCGAGAGCCTCGCAGCCCAGGCCGCCGACAAGGCGATCGAGACCGGCCACCGGCTCAAGGACTTCGCGCTCGACGTCCGCGCCGGCATGCTCCAGCGCGAGTCCGAACTGGGCGAGGCGCTCGGGCTGAACGCACCCGTCGAGGACCCCGCGCTCCCGGCGCCGCGCCGCGCGGCCGCCCTGGGCGGCGCCCGGAGCGACGGCTCCCGCCGTGACGCCCGCCCCCCGTACCCCAACAACCACTCGTACAACCGGAATGAGGACCACTGATGGAGTCGGCTGAAATCCGCCGCCGCTGGCTGAGCTTCTTCGAGGAGCGCGGGCACACCGTCGTCCCTTCGGCGTCGCTCATCGCGGACGACCCGACTCTGCTCCTGGTCAACGCCGGCATGGTGCCGTTCAAGCCGTTCTTCCTGGGCGAGGAGAAGCCGCCGTACAAGCGTGCCTCCAGCGTCCAGAAGTGCGTGCGCACGCCGGACATCGAGGAGGTCGGCAAGACCACCCGGCACGGCACGTTCTTCCAGATGTGCGGCAACTTCTCCTTCGGGGACTACTTCAAGGAAGGTGCCATCAAGCTCGCCTGGGAGCTGCTGACCACCCCGGTCGAGCACGGCGGCTACGGCCTGGAGCCGGAGAAGCTCTGGATCACCGTCTACCAGGACGACGACGAGGCCGAGCAGATCTGGCGCGACGTCGTGGGCGTCCCGTCCGAGCGCATCCAGCGCCTGGGCAAGAAGGACAACTTCTGGTCCATGGGCGTCCCCGGCCCCTGCGGCCCCTGCTCCGAGATCAACTACGACCGCGGCCCCGAGTTCGGCGTCGAGGGCGGCCCGGCCGTCAACGACGAGCGGTACGTGGAGATCTGGAACCTCGTCTTCATGCAGTACGAGCGCGGCGAGGGCACCTCCAAGGAGGACTTCGAGATCCTCGGTGACCTGCCGAGCAAGAACATCGACACGGGCCTCGGTCTTGAGCGCCTGGCGATGATCCTCCAGGGCGTACAGAACATGTACGAGACCGACACCCTGAAGGTCGTCATCGACAAGGCCACCGAGCTGACCGGTGTGCGCTACGGCCAGGCCCACGAGAGCGACGTCTCGCTGCGCGTGGTCGCCGACCACATGCGTACGTCCGTGATGCTCATCGGCGACGGCGTCACCCCCGGCAACGAGGGCCGCGGCTACGTGCTGCGCCGCATCATGCGCCGCGCCGTCCGCAACATGCGCCTGCTGGGCGCCTCCGGCCCGGTCGTCGGCGAGCTCGTCGACACGGTCATCAGGACGATGGGCGAGCAGTACCCGGAGCTGGAGACCGACCGCAAGCGCATCGAGACCGTCGCGCTCGCCGAGGAGGCCGCGTTCCTCAAGGCCCTCAAGGGCGGCACGAACATCCTCGACACCGCCGTGACCGAGACCAAGGCCGCCGGCGGCACGGTCCTCTCCGGCGACAAGGCGTTCCTGCTCCACGACACCTGGGGCTTCCCGATCGACCTCACCCTGGAGATGGCCGCCGAGCAGGGCCTGTCCGTGGACGAGGCCGGCTTCCGCCGCCTGATGCAGGAGCAGCGGGACCGCGCCAAGGCCGACGCCAGGGCCAAGAAGACCGGCCACGCCGACGTCTCCGCGTACCGCGAGATCGCCGACACCTCCGGTGCCACGGAGTTCGTGGGCTACACCAACACCGAGGGCGAGACGACCGTCGTCGGCCTGCTCGTCAACGGCGTCTCCTCGCCCGCCGCCACCGAGGGCGACGAGGTCGAGGTCGTCCTCGACCGCACGCCGTTCTACGCCGAGGGCGGCGGCCAGATCGCCGACACCGGCCGCATCAAGCTGCACAGCGGCGCCGTCATCGAGGTGCGCGACGTCCAGCAGCCGGTTCCGGGCGTCTCCGTCCACAAGGGATCGGTGCAGGTCGGCGAGGTGACCGTCGGGTCGACGGCGTACGCCACGATCGACGTCAAGCGCCGCCGTGCCATCGCCCGCGCCCACAGCGCCACCCACCTCACCCACCAGGCGCTGCGTGACGCCCTCGGCCCGACGGCCGCCCAGGCCGGTTCGGAGAACCAGCCGGGTCGTTTCCGGTTCGACTTCGGCTCGCCGTCCGCCGTGCCGCAGACGGTCATGACCGACGTCGAGCAGAAGATCAACGAGGTGCTCGCCCGCGAGCTGGACGTGCACGCCGAGGTCATGCCGATCGACGAGGCCAAGCGGCAGGGCGCCATCGCCGAGTTCGGCGAGAAGTACGGCGAGCGGGTGCGTGTCGTCACCATCGGCGACTTCTCCAAGGAGCTGTGCGGCGGTACGCACGTCCACAACACCGCCCAGCTCGGTCTGGTGAAGCTGCTCGGCGAGTCGTCGATCGGCTCCGGTGTGCGGCGTATCGAGGCCCTCGTCGGTGTCGACGCGTACAACTTCCTCGCCAAGGAGCACACGGTCGTCGCCCAGCTCCAGGAGCTGGTCAAGGGCCGCCCCGAGGAGCTTCCCGACAAGATCTCCGCCATGCTCGGCAAGCTGAAGGACGCCGAGAAGGAGATCGAGAAGTTCCGCGCCGAGAAGGTGCTCCAGGCCGCCGCCGGTCTCGCCCAGTCCGCCCAGGACGTCCGCGGCGTGGCCCTGGTGACCGGCCAGGTCCCCGACGGCACCTCCGCCGACGACCTGCGCAAGCTGGTGCTCGACGTGCGCGGCCGCATCCCGGGCGACCGCCCGGCCGTCGTCGCCCTGTTCACCACGGCCAACGGCCGCCCGCTGACCGTAATCGCCACCAATGAGGCCGCCCGCGAGCGTGGCCTCAAGGCCGGCGAGCTGGTCCGCACGGCCGCCAAGACCCTCGGTGGCGGCGGTGGCGGCAAGCCGGACGTCGCCCAGGGCGGCGGCCAGAACCCGGAGGCCATCGGCGACGCCATCGACGCCGTCGAGCGGCTCGTCGCGGACACCGTCTGATGAGACGCGGCCGCCGGCTCGCGATCGACGTCGGGGACGCCCGGATCGGGGTCGCCTCGTGCGACCCCGACGGGGTCCTGGCCACGCCGGTGGAGACCGTGCCGGGACGTGATGTCCCGGCCGCCCACCGGCGGTTGAAGCAGATCACCGAGGAGTACGAACCCATCGAGATCGTGGTCGGTCTCCCTCGCTCCCTCAGCGGGGGCGAGGGCCCGGCCGCGGCCAAGGTCCGCGCCTTCGCGCAGGAGCTGGCCCGGGGCGTCGCCCCCGTCCCCGTACGGCTCGTGGACGAGAGGATGACCACAGTGACAGCCACTCAGGGGCTGCGCGCGTCGGGCGTCAAGTCCAAAAAGGGCCGGTCTGTCATCGATCAGGCAGCCGCTGTGATCATCCTTCAGAACGCTCTTGAGTCCGAACGGGTATCGGGTAATCCGCCCGGAGAGAGCGTCGAAGTGGTCATCTGATCGCGATACGGTAACGTTCCGCGCTACGCGGCGGTGTTCGAACAACTGCCGCGCTACGTAGAGGCGGATCGTCCGGACGCCTCGCGGCTGTTTGGGGATCGATGACTGAGTATGGCCGGAGCCCCGGCTCCGAACCGTGGCACCCCGAGGACCCGGCTCACGGGAACCAGGGGTGGGAAGGTCAGCAGGCCTACTACCAACAGGCGCAGTACGGGAACGAGCACGACCCGTACCAGCAGCAGCCGCAGCAGGGTTACGGCGACCAGCAGTACCACGCCGCGCAGGAGTACCAGGCCCAGCAGACCTACGCGGGCCAGGCCTACGCCGGCCAGCAGCCGTACGACACCGGCGCCTGGGACACCGGCCAGCAGACGGCCATGCCGTACGGGGCAGCCGCCCCGGCCGACCCGTACGGCCCCCAGGCCCCCGACCTGTACGGCACGCCCGAGGCGTACCCGCCGCCGCAGCCCCCGGGCCAGCGGCGGGCCGAACCGGAGCCCCGCCGGGAGCCGGTGCGCCAGGAGCCGGAGGAGGAGAGCCACCCGTTCTTCTCGGACGGCGCGGCGGACGGCGGCCCGGACGACGACGGGTTCGACGGCCCCGACGACGAGCCGGCCACGTCCCGGCGCGGCGGTGGCCAGGGCCGCCGGGGCGGCAAGCAGCAGAAGAAGCGCAAGAGCCGCAACGGCCTCGCCTGCCTGGTCGTCGCCCTGGTCATGGCGGGCGGCGCCGGCGGCGTCGGCTACTTCGGTTACCAGTTCTGGCAGGGCCAGTTCGGCCCGGCCCCCGACTACACCGGTGACGGCACGAACGAGACCGTCCAGGTCGAGATCCCCAAGGGCGCCGGCGGTTACGAGATCGCCGCCCTCCTCGTCGAGCACGGTGTGGTCAAGAGCCAGGGCGCCTTCGTCTCCGCCCAGGAGAAGAACCCCCGCGGCAAGAGCATCCAGGACGGTGTCTACACGCTCAAGAAGGGCATGTCCGCCGCCAGCGCGGTCGAGGCCATGCTCAACCCGGAGAACCGGAACGCCCTCACCATTCCCGAGGGCAAGCGGAGCGCCTTCATCTACGCGGAGATCGACAAAAAGCTCGAACTCAAGCCCGGGACGACGAAGTCGGTCGCCAAGGCGAAGGCGAAAAACCTCGGCCTGCCGGAATGGGCGACCGGCCACCCCGACGTCAAGGACCCGCTGGAAGGATTCCTCTTCCCGGCCAGCTACCCGGTGGCGAAGGGCGCCAAGCCGGAGGACGTCCTGCGGAAGATGGTCGCCCGGGCGAACGCCGAGTACGGAAAGCTCGACATCGAGAACAAGGCCAAGTCCCTGGGTCTTGACGGTCCGTGGGAGCTGCTGACCGTCGCGAGCCTGGTGCAGGTCGAGGGCAAGTACAAGCACGACTTCGACAAGGTCGCCCGCGTCGTCTACAACCGTCTCAAGCCCAACAACGTCGAGACGGTCGGCCGGCTCGAATTCGACTCCACGATCAACTACATCAAGGAAGAAAGCACCCTCGACGTCGGTGCGGTGGCCGATCTGCGCAAGATCGACGACCCGTACAACACCTATGACATCAAGGGGCTGACGCCCGGACCGATCAGCAATCCCGGCGTCGACGCCATCAATTCCGCGCTGAAACCGACGCCGGGCCCCTGGTATTACTTCGTTTCGATCAACGAGGACAAGACGGTGTTCTCGGTGACCAACGAGGAGCACAACCGGAACGTGGAGCAGTACGAAAAGGAACGGGAGAAGTCCGGCCAGTGAGCACAGTGAAGCGCGCCGCCGTCCTGGGGTCGCCGATCGCCCACTCCCTCTCCCCGGTGCTGCACCGGGCCGCCTACGCGGAGCTCGGCCTCACCGACTGGTCGTACGACCGCCACGAGGTCGACGAGGCCCGGCTCCCCGCGTTCCTGGACGGCCTGGACGCGTCCTGGGCCGGACTGTCGCTGACCATGCCGCTCAAGCGGGCCGTCATCCCACTGCTCGACGAGATCACCGCCACGGCAGCCTCCGTCGAAGCCGTCAACACGGTCGTCTTCACCGAGGACGGCCGCCGGATCGGCGACAACACCGACATCCCCGGCATGATCGCCGCGCTGCGGGAGCGGGGCGTGGGCAAGGTGGAGAGCGCCGCCGTGCTCGGCGCCGGCGCCACCGCGTCCTCCGCCCTCGCCGCGCTGTCCCGGATCTGCACCGGGCCCGTCACCGCGTACGTACGCAGCGAGGCCCGCGCCGCCGAGATGCGCGGCTGGGGCGAGCGGCTGGGCATCGAGGTCCTTACCGCCGACTGGACCCGGGCGGCCGAGGGCCTGCGGGCGCCCCTGGTCATCGCCACGACCCCCGCCGGGACGACCGACGCGCTCGCCGCCGAGGTGCCCGACCGGCCCGGCACCCTCTTCGACGTGCTGTACGAGCCGTGGCCCACCGCCCTGGCGGCCGCCTGGTCGGCGCGCGGCGGCGCCGTGCTGGGCGGGCTCGACCTGCTCGTCCACCAGGCCGTCCTCCAGGTGGAACAGATGACCGGCCGGGCGCCCGCTCCGCTGGCCGCCATGAGGGCCGCCGGAGAACGCGCCCTCGCCGCCCACTAGGCACCCGCCGGGCACCCGCGCACCCGGGCGGCGCCCCGGTTCGCCGCCGGGAAGCTCCGGAGCGCGTACCGGACGTGACCACTCCGGCGTCCGTCTTGTGGACCGGGCACCGGCGCGGGGCCCGGACGTGGGAGGATCAGTGGTGGCGGGCCAGGGCCGCGCACCCGGTCGCGCCGTCGCTGTCGAGGCGCGAGCATGAGGAGCACCGTTGAGCAGGTTGCGCTGGCTGACCGCTGGGGAGTCCCACGGTCCCGCACTGGTGGCGACGCTGGAGGGTCTTCCCGCCGGTGTCCCGATCACCACGGAGATGGTGGCGGACCACCTCGCCCGCCGGCGCCTCGGCTATGGGCGCGGCGCGCGGATGAAGTTCGAGCGCGACGAGGTGACCTTCCTCGGCGGCGTACGCCACGGCCTGACCATGGGCTCGCCCGTCGCCGTGATGGTCGGCAACACCGAGTGGCCCAAGTGGGAGAAGGTCATGGCGGCCGACCCGGTCGACCCGGACGAGCTCGCCGAACTGGCCCGTAACGCCCCCCTGACCCGCCCGCGCCCCGGCCACGCCGACCTGGCGGGCATGCAGAAGTACGGGTTCGACGAGGCCCGCCCGGTCCTGGAGCGGGCCAGCGCCCGCGAGACCGCCGCCCGCGTCGCCCTCGGCGCCGTCGCCCGCTCCTACCTCAAGGAGACGGCCGGCATCGAGATCGTGTCGCACGTCGTCGAGCTGGCCGCCGCCAAGGCGCCGTACGGCGTGTACCCGACCCCCGCCGACGTCGAGCGGCTGGACGCCGACCCCGTGCGCTGCCTGGACGCCGACGCGTCGAAGGCGATGGTCGCCGAGATCGACCAGGCCCACAAGGACGGCGACACCCTCGGCGGCGTCGTCGAGGTCCTCGCCTACGGCGTGCCCGTCGGCCTCGGCTCGCACGTCCACTGGGACCGGCGCCTGGACGCCCGGCTGGCCGCAGCCCTCATGGGCATCCAGGCCATCAAGGGCGTCGAGGTCGGCGACGGCTTCGACCTGGCGCGGGTGCCCGGCTCCAAGGCGCACGACGAGATCGTCGCCACCGACGAGGGCATCAAGCGCACCTCGGGCCGCTCCGGCGGCACCGAGGGCGGCCTGACCACCGGCGAGCTGCTGCGCGTCCGCGCCGCGATGAAGCCCATCGCGACCGTGCCCCGGGCGCTCAAGACCGTCGACGTCGTCACCGGCGAGGCCGCCGCCGCGCACCACCAGCGCTCCGACGTGTGCGCGGTCCCGGCCGCCGGCATCGTCGCCGAGGCCATGGTCGCCCTCGTCCTCGCCGACGCGGTCGCGGAGAAGTTCGGCGGCGACAGCGTCGCCGAGACCCGCCGCAACGTCCGCTCGTACCTCGACAACCTCCACATCAAGTGAGCGCCGGCCCGCTGATCGTCCTGGTCGGCCCGATGGGCTCCGGCAAGTCCACCGTGGGCGCGCTGCTCGCCGACCGGCTCGGCGTGCCCTACCGGGACACCGACGCCGACATCGTGGCCGCCCAGGGGCGCGAGATCTCCGACATCTTCGTCGAGGACGGCGAGGAGCACTTCCGCGCCCTGGAGCGCGAGGCCGTACGGGCCGCCGTCGCCGAACACCAGGGCGTCCTCGCCCTCGGCGGCGGCGCCGTCCTCGACCCCGGCACCCGCGAGCTGCTCGCCGGCCTCCCGGTCGCGTACCTCTCGATGGACGTCGAGGAGGCGGTCCGGCGCGTCGGCCTGAACACCGCCCGCCCGCTGCTCGCCGTCAACCCGCGCCGCCAGTGGCGCGAGCTGATGGAGGCACGCCGGCACCTGTACACCGAAGTCGCCCGCGTGGTGGTGGCCACCGACGACAAGACCCCCGAAGAGGTCGCCCAGGCGGTCCTCGACGCACTGGAGCTTCAGAAGTGACTGACCAAGCAGTGACCCGTATCCAGGTCGGCGGCACGGCCGGCACCGACCCGTACGAGGTGCTGGTCGGCCGGCAGTTGCTCGGCGAGCTCGCCGGCCTTGTCGGCAACGCCAAGCGCGTCGCCGTCATCCACCCCGAGGCGCTGGCCGAGACGGGCGAGGCGCTGCGCGCCGACCTCGCCGAGCAGGGCTACGAGGCCATCGCGATCCAGGTGCCGAACGCGGAGGAGGCCAAGACCGCCGAGGTCGCCGCCTACTGCTGGAAGGCGCTCGGCCAGTCCGGCTTCACCCGCACCGACGTGATCGTCGGCGTCGGCGGCGGAGCCACCACCGACCTCGCCGGCTTCGTCGCGGCCACCTGGCTGCGCGGCGTGCGCTGGATCGCCGTCCCCACCACCGTCCTCGCCATGGTGGACGCGGCGGTCGGCGGCAAGACCGGCATCAACACCGCCGAGGGCAAGAACCTCGTCGGCGCCTTCCACCCGCCGGCCGGCGTCCTGTGCGACCTCGCCGCGCTCGACTCGCTCCCGGTCCACGACTACGTCAGCGGCCTGGCCGAGATCATCAAGGCGGGCTTCATCGCCGACCCGGTGATCCTCGACCTGATCGAGTCCGACCCCGAGGCCGCCCATACGCCTTCCGGCCCGCACACGGCCGAGCTCATCGAGCGCTCCATCCGGGTCAAGGCGGACGTCGTCTCGTCCGACCTGAAGGAATCCGGCCTCCGCGAGATCCTCAACTACGGCCACACGCTCGCCCACGCCATCGAGAAGAACGAGCGCTACAAGTGGCGCCACGGCGCGGCCGTCTCCGTCGGCATGGTCTTCGCGGCCGAACTGGGCCGCCTCGCCGGGCGCCTGGACGACGCCACCGCCGAGCGGCACCGCACCATCCTGGGCTCCGTCGGCCTGCCGCTCACCTACCGCGGCGACCAGTGGCCCAAACTGCTGGAGACCATGAAGGTCGACAAGAAGTCCCGGGGCGACCTGCTGCGCTTCATCGTCCTGGACGGCCTCGCCAAGCCGACGGTCCTCGAAGGCCCCGACCCGGCCGTCCTCGTCGCCGCGTACGGGGAGGTCTCCGCATGACCGCCCGCCGGGTCCTCGTCCTCAACGGCCCCAACCTCGGCCGCCTCGGCTCCCGCGAGCCCGACGTGTACGGCTCCACGTCGTACGCCGGTCTCGTCGACGCCTGCACGACGCTCGGCAAGGAGCTCGGCTTCGACGTCGACGTGCGGGAGACGAACGACGAGGGCGAGATGATCCGCTGGCTCCACGAGGCGGCCGACCACGCGATCCCCGTGGTCCTCAACCCCGGCGCGTTCACGCACTACTCGTACGGGATGAGGGACGCGGCCGCCCAGCGCACCGCCCCCCTGATCGAGGTGCACATCTCCAACCCGTACACCCGCGAGGAGTTCCGCCACACCTCCGTCGTGGCGGCCGTCGCCAGCGGCACCGTCGCGGGCTTCGGCATCGGCTCCTACCGGCTCGCCCTGCGCGCCCTCGCCGACGAACTCGTCTGACGGGCACTGCGTACCCTCCCCGGCCGTTCCCATACAGTCGGCCGGGGAGGGTACGGTTCGGTAACGGGCCGCCCAACGGCCGCCCGACCAGCACCGATCGGACGAGACGGAGTGGCACCGGATGCAGCACGCAGTGGGGGCTCCGCTGCCGCCGCCCCATCAGCCGGGGCACGCAGCCACCGGATGGACGAACCAGGCCGCCGCCCACCACCCGGGCCCGCCGCCGCCCCAGGGCCCCCCGCCCGCGGCCCCGCCCGCGCCGGGCTGGGTCCCGCCCGAGACCACGGGCCACATCCACCTCCCGCCCGGCGCCCCGGTCGCCGCCCCGGCCCCCGCGCCGGCCCAGGCCCCGCACACCGCTCCCGGTTCCGGCACCGGTACGGCCACCCTCGCCGTCCTCCTGATCGGCCCGGCCGGCGCGGGCAAGACCACCGTCGCCCGCTACTGGGCCAGCAACCGCCGGGTGCCCACCGCGCACATCAGCCTCGACGACGTACGCGAATGGGTCTGCGCCGGCTTCGCCGACCCCCAGTCCGGCTGGAACGACCAGTCCGAGGCCCAGTACCGGCTCGCCCGCCGCACCTGTGGCTTCGCCGCGCGCAACTTCCTCGCCAACGGAATCTCCTGCATCCTCGACGACGCCGTCTTCCCCGACCGCCCCGTCGTGGGCCTCGGCGGCTGGAAGCGCCATGTCGGGCCGGGCCTGCTCCCCGTCGTCCTCCTCCCGGGCCTGGAGATCGTCCTGGAGCGCAACGCCGAGCGCACCGGGAACCGGCGCCTGTCCGACGAGGAGGTCGCCGGCATCCACGGCCGCATGGCCGGCTGGTACGGCTCCGGGCTGCCGATCATCGACAACTCCAAGTACGACGTCGAGACCACCGCCCGCGTCCTGGACGACGTCCTCGCCCGCGCCATAGCGAGCCCACCGGTCTACTGACCGCGACCCGCCACCGGGGCGCCGAATGGTCCGGTCGGACCCGCCCGACCTGCCGGGGCGCGGCCGCGCTCGTAGGCTCGGGGCATGTCAGAGGTGTTTGCGGACCGCCGAGGGCGGCTGCGCGACCGGTGCGCGGCGTCCGGCTCTGCGGCGGCCCTGGTCTCCCGCCCCGCCAACGTCCGGTATCTCGCGGGCGGCGCGCCCCCGGGCGCCGTCCTGCTCCTGGGGGCCGGCGACGACGTGCTGCTCTGCCCCCGGCCGCCCACCGGGGACCCGGTGGAGGGCCGCCTCGACGAGCAGTTGCGCCAGCTCGTCCTGCCGTCCTCGGGCGGCGACCCGGCGGTCGCGGCGGTCGGCATCGCCGGCAAGGCGGGGGCGGACGCCCTCGCGGTGGAGGAGCACCACCTCACCGTCACGCGCCACCGCGCCATGGCCTCGGTCGCCCCGCGGGTGCGCCTGGCGGACCTGGGCACGGCCATCGAGCAGGAGCGGATCGTCAAGGACGAGGACGAGATCACCTGCCTCAGGATCGCCGCGGAGATCACCGACCAGGCGCTGGGCGAGCTCCTCGAATCCATCCTGGTCGGCCGCACCGAGCGCCACCTCGCCCTGGAGCTGGAACGCCGCCTGGTCGACCACGGTGCCGACGGCCCCGCGTTCCCCACCTCCGTCGCCACGGGCCCGAACGCGGGCCGGGGCGGTCACCGGCCCTCCGACCGCCGTGTCGAGGAGGGTGATTTCCTCTCCGTCTGCCTGGGCGCCAACTACCGCGGCTACCGCTGCGAGATCGGCCGCACCTTCGTGATCGGCACCTCGCCCGCCGACTGGCAGATCGAGCTGTACGACCTCGTCTTCGCCGCTCAGCGGGCCGCCCGGGAGTCCCTGGCCCCCGGCACCGCGTACCGCGACGTGGACCGCGCGGCCCGCCAGATCCTGGACGCGGCGGGGTACGGCGAGTGCCTGGAGCCCTTCCTCGGACACGGTGTGGGGCTCGAAATCGAGGAGGACCCGCAGTTGGCACCCGGCGCCATGGGTAAACTGGACGCTTGTGTGCCGGTCACCGTCGAACCGGGGGTCCACCTCCCGGGCCGGGGCGGTGTCCGGATCGATGACACGCTCGTCGTACGCCAGGAGGCGGACGGCGGACCCGAGCTACTCACCATCACGACCAAGGAGCTGCTCGCGCTGTAGCGCGTGACGCACCACGCCTCGGTCGTCCACCAGCGTCAGTCCAGGAGATTCCGCAACCGTGGCTTCCACGAACGACCTCAAGAACGGCATGGTGCTCAAGCTCGACAACGACCAGCTCTGGTCCGTGGTCGAGTTCCAGCACGTCAAGCCCGGCAAGGGCCCGGCCTTCGTGCGCACCAAGCTCAAGAACGTGCTCTCCGGCAAGATCGTCGACAAGACGTTCAACGCCGGTGTGAAGGTCGAGACGGCCACCGTCGACCGCCGCGACATGCAGTTCTCGTACATGGACGGCGAGTACTTCGTGTTCATGGACATGCAGACCTACGACCAGCTCCACGTCTCCAAGGCGGCCGTCGGCGACGCCGCCAACTTCCTGGTCGAGGGCTTCACCGCCACCGTCGCCACGCACGAGGGCGAGGTGCTCTACGTCGAGCTCCCGGCCGCCGTCGAGCTGACGATCCAGGAGACCGAGCCGGGCGTCCAGGGCGACCGCTCCACCGGCGGCACCAAGCCGGCCATCCTGGAGACCGGCCACCAGATCCAGGTCCCGCTCTTCATCACCACCGGTGAGAAGATCAAGGTCGACACTCGTGACAGCGGCTACCTCGGCCGGGTGAACAGCTAACCGTGGCTGCCCGGAACAAGGCCCGTAAGCGCGCCTTCCAGATCCTCTTCGAGGCCGACCAGCGCGGTGCGTCCGCGCAGGAGGTCCTCGCGGACTGGGTCCGGCACGCCCGGTCCGACGACCGGCAGCCGCCGGTCAGCGAGTACACGATGGAGCTCGTCGAGGGGTACGCGCAGTACGCCGACCGGATCGACGAGCTCATCGCCACCTACGCGGAGGGCTGGGCGCTCGACCGGATGCCGGTCGTCGACCGGAACATCCTGCGCCTCGGTGCGTACGAGCTGGTCTGGGTGGACGGCACCCCGGACGCGGTGGTGATCGACGAGGCGGTTCAGCTCGCCAAGGAGTTCTCCACCGACGAGTCCCCGTCGTTCGTCAACGGCCTGCTGGCCCGGTTCAAGGACCTCAAGCCGAAGCTCCGCCGGGACTGAGAGCCGGTACGAAGGGCCCGCAGCGCACCTCGCGCGGCGGGCCCTTCGGCGTATCCGCACGGGGACGACGAGCGGGTCCCCACGGGGACGACGAGCGTGTCCCCACGGGGACGACGAGCGTGTCCCCACGAGGACGAGGCAGTGCTCTCCACGGGGACGAAAGAGCCGCCGGGGCGGTGGGGCACCCATCAAGGCTCCCCCCGCACCCGGCGGCAACGTTTCTGCTGTAGTAGGCCCCTGGCTCAGGCCTCTTCGTGCGCGACCGCACGGCGGGCGTCCGCGTCCAGCACTCCCCAACTGATGAGCTGCTCGGTCAGCACGGAGGGCGACTGGTCGTAGATGACCGCCAGGGTGCGCAGGTCGTCCTGCCGGATCGACAGCACCTTGCCGTTGTAGTCGCCGCGCTGCGACTGGATCGTCGCGGCGTAGCGCTGCAACGGGCCGGCCTTCTCCGCGGGGACGTGAGCCAGGCGCTCCAGGTCCAGGACGAGCTTCGGCGGCGGCTCGGCGGCCCCGCCCGGCGTGGTGCCCGGCAGCAGCTCCTGCACCGGGACGCCGTAGAAGTCAGCCAGCTCGGCCAGGCGCTGCACGGTCACGGCACGGTCACCGCGCTCGTACGAACCGACCACCACGGCCTTCCAGCGGCCCTGGGACTTCTCCTCCACCCCGTGGAGAGAGAGGCCCTGCTGGGTGCGGATGGCGCGGAGCTTGGCCCCGAGCTGTTTTGCGTATTCGCTGGACATATAGCTCCCGGGAAAGAGTGGTAACTCACTGTGAGGTTACGCAGCGTTACTTGGCTGCGTCAAGCCGAATGGTCCGTACCGACTCTCTTTGGCGACCCCGGTCGGGAGCATGCGCCGGGCCCTGGTACGGTGGATGGCGCAATTCCGACGTCCTTTAAGGTCCGTCCCGTGAGGCGGAGAAGGAGGTCCGTTTCGTATGGACGCCACTCAGCAGTCCGATGCCGCACGCCCCGTTCTCGAGGGCCCCGACATCGCGCGGGTACTGACCCGCATCGCCCACGAGATCGTCGAGCGCGCCAAGGGCGCCGACGACGTGGTCCTCCTCGGCATCCCCACGCGTGGCGTCTTCCTCGCCCGCCGCCTCGCCGACAAGCTCGAGCAGATCACCGGCCGCCCGGTGCCGGTCGGCTCCCTCGACATCACCATGTACCGCGACGATCTGCGGATGCGGCCGGCCCGCGCGCTCGCCCGCACCGAGATCCCCGGCGACGGCATCGACGGCCGCCTCGTCGTCCTGGTCGACGACGTGCTCTTCTCCGGCCGTACCATCCGCGCCGCCCTCGACGCGCTCGGCGACATCGGCCGCCCGCGCGCCGTCCAGCTCGCGGTCCTCGTCGACCGCGGCCACCGCGAACTGCCCATCCGCGCCGACTACGTCGGCAAGAACCTCCCCACGTCGCTGCGGGAGACGGTCAAGGTCCAGCTCGCCGAGGAGGACGGTCGCGACACCGTGCTGCTCGGGCTGCGGGAGACCGCCTCCACGGCTCCGGCCGGCGAGCAGTAGCACCCCCGTACGACCCCTGCGTACGGCGTGCCGCGCTGCGCGCCCGCATGCCCGACGGGCCTGTCCGTACCCGGTCACCCGTCAGGTCACTCCTCGGCCCTGAACCTCCACAAAACCGGAGAAATACCCCAAGATGATGCGCCACCTCATCTCGGCCGCCGACCTCACCCGCGACGACGCCGTCCTCATCCTCGACACCGCCGAGGAGATGGCCCGGGTCGCCGACCGGCCGATCAAGAAGCTGCCCACCCTGCGCGGCCGCACCGTCGTCAACCTCTTCTTCGAGGACTCGACCCGTACCCGCATCTCCTTCGAGGCCGCCGAGAAGCGCCTTTCCGCCGACGTCATCAACTTCAGCGCCAAGGGCTCCTCGGTCTCCAAGGGCGAGTCGCTGAAGGACACCGCGCAGACCCTGGAGGCGATGGGCGTGGACGCCGTCGTCATCCGGCACGGCGCCTCGGGAGCCCCGTACCGCCTGGCCACCTCCGGCTGGATCGACGCCGCCGTCATCAACGCCGGTGACGGCACCCACCAGCACCCCACCCAGGCGCTGCTGGACGCCTTCACCATGCGCCGCCGCCTGGTCGGCCGGGACGCGGGCCTGGGCCAGGACCTGGAGGGCAAGCGCATCACCATCGTCGGTGACGTCCTGCACAGCCGGGTCGCCCGCTCCAACGTCGACCTGCTGCACACCCTGGGCGCCCAGGTCACCCTCGTCGCCCCGCCCACCCTGGTCCCCGTCGGCGTCGAGACCTGGCCGTGCGAGGTGTCGTACGACCTCGACAGCACCCTGCCGAAGTCCGACGCCGTGATGATGCTGCGCGTCCAGCGTGAGCGCATGAACGCCGCCTTCTTCCCGACCGAGCGCGAGTACTCCCGCCGCTACGGCCTGGACGGCGACCGCATGGCGAAGATGCCCGAGCACGCCATAGTGATGCACCCCGGCCCGATGGTGCGTGGCATGGAGATCACCGCCGAGGTCGCCGACTCCGGCCGCTGCACGGTCGTCGAGCAGGTCGCCAACGGCGTCTCGATCCGCATGGCCGTCCTGTACCTGCTGCTCGGCGGCAACGAATCCGCCGTCGCCAACACCCGTACCGAGGAGAAGTAAGACAGATGAGCAAGACCCTGATCCGTGGTGCGAAGGTGCTGGGCGGCGAGGCCCAGGACGTCCTGATCGACGGCGAGACCATCGCAGAGGTCGGTACCGGTCTTCCGGCCGACGGGGCGACCGTCGTCGAGGCCGGGGGACGCATCCTCCTGCCCGGCCTGGTCGACCTGCACACCCACCTGCGCGAGCCGGGCCGCGAGGACTCCGAGACGGTCCTCACCGGTACCCGCGCCGCCGCCTCGGGCGGCTACACCTCCGTGTTCGCCATGGCCAACACCTTCCCGGTCGCCGACACCGCCGGCGTCGTCGAGCAGGTGTACCGGCTCGGCCAGGAGCACGGCTACTGCGACGTGCAGCCCATCGGCGCCGTCACCGTCGGCCTGGAGGGCAGGAAGCTCGCCGAGCTGGGCGCCATGCACGAGTCCGCCGCCGGCGTCACCGTCTTCTCCGACGACGGCAAGTGCGTGGACGACGCCGTGATCATGCGCCGGGCGCTGGAGTACGTGAAGGCCTTCGGCGGCGTCGTCGCCCAGCACGCCCAGGAGCCCCGCCTCACCGAGGGCGCCCAGATGAACGAGGGCGTCGTCTCCGCCGAGCTGGGCCTGGGCGGCTGGCCGGCCGTCGCCGAGGAGTCGATCATCGCCCGTGACGTGCTGCTCGCCGAGCACGTCGGCTCCCGCGTGCACATCTGCCACCTGTCGACCGCCGGGTCCGTCGAGATCGTCCGCTGGGCCAAGTCGCGCGGCATCGACGTCACCGCCGAGGTCACCCCGCACCACCTCCTCCTGACCGACGAGCTGGTCCGCTCGTACAACCCGGTCTACAAGGTCAACCCGCCGCTGCGCACCGAGCGCGACGTGATGGCGCTGCGTGAGGCGCTGGCCGACGGCACGATCGACATCGTCGCCACCGACCACGCCCCGCACCCGCACGAGGACAAGGACTGCGAGTGGGCCGCGGCCGCCATGGGCATGGTCGGTCTGGAGACCGCGCTGTCCGTGGTCCAGCACACGATGGTCGAGACCGGGCTGCTGGACTGGGCCGGCGTCGCCGACCGCATGTCCTTCAAGCCTGCGAAGATCGGCCGCGCCACCGGCCACGGCCGCCCCGTCTCGGCTGGTGAGCCCGCCAACCTCACCCTGGTCGATCCGGCATACCGTGGTCCCGTGGACCCCGCGGGCTTCGCCTCCCGCAGCCGCAACACCCCCTACGAGGGCCGTGAGCTGCCGGGGCGCGTCACCCACACCTTCCTGCGGGGCCGGGCGACGCTCATGGACGGGAAGCTGGCGTGACACTCTTCGAACTGGCCGCGGAGCAGAAATCCGCCGAGGTGACCGACTGGGCCGCCCGGCTCGGCTGGGTCGCCGGACTGCTGCTCTTCGTCGCCCTCCTCTACTGGCTGATGCGCCAGGGGTGGAAGTGGCGCGGCAGCCTCCAGTCGGACCTGCCGGACCTGCCGGGAATGCCGGAAACCCCCGGCACGGCGAAACTGACGATGACCGGCCGCTACCACGGCTCCACCACCGCCGGGCAGTGGCTCGACCGGATCGTCGCCCACGGCCTGGGTACCCGCAGCCGCGTCGAGCTGACGCTCACCGACCAGGGCCTGGAGGTCGTACGCCCCGGGGCGCGCGACTTCTTCGTCCCGGCCGCGCAGTTGCGCGGCGCCCGGCTCGACAAGGGCATCGCGGGCAAGGTCCTCGCCGAGGGCGGCCTGCTGATCGTCACCTGGGCGCACGGCGACACCCTGATCGACTCGGGCTTCCGCTCCGACCGGGCCGCGGAGCACACCACCTGGGTCGACACCCTGAACACCATGATCACCACGACGGAAGGCACCGCACGATGACCACCTCCACAAGGGGAGCTGCCAAGACTCCCGCCGTACTCGTCCTGGAGGACGGCCGCACCTTCCGCGGCCGTGCCTACGGGGCCGTGGGGGAGACCTTCGGCGAGGCTGTCTTCTCCACCGGCATGACCGGCTACCAGGAGACCCTGACCGACCCGTCGTACCACCGCCAGGTTGTCGTGATGACCGCGCCGCACGTCGGCAACACCGGTGTCAACGACGAGGACCCCGAGTCCAAGAAGATCTGGGTCTCCGGCTACGTGGTCCGCGACCCCGCCCGCGTCCCGTCGAACTGGCGCGCCACGCGCACGCTCGACGAGGAGCTGGCCGCGCAGGGCGTCGTCGGCATCAGCGGCATCGACACCCGCGCCCTCACCCGCCACCTCCGCGAGCGCGGCGCCATGCGCGTCGGTATCTTCTCCGGCGACGCGTGGACCGGGGTCCGCGAGGAGGCGCTGCTGGACAAGGTCCGGGCGCAGCCGCAGATGAAGGGCGCGAACCTGGCCGCCGAGGTCGCCACCACCGAGCCGTACGTCGTCCCCGCGATCGGCGAGAAGAAGTTCACCGTCGCGGCCGTCGACCTCGGCATCAAGGGCATGACCCCGCACCGGATGGCCGAGCGCGGCATCGAGGTGCACGTGCTCCCCGCCACCGCCACCGTCGAGGACGTGTACGCCGTCAACCCCGACGGCGTGTTCTTCTCCAACGGCCCCGGCGACCCCGCCACCGCCGACGGCCCCGTCGCCGTCATGCGTGCCGTCCTGGAGCGCAAGACGCCCCTGTTCGGCATCTGCTTCGGCAACCAGATCCTGGGCCGCGCGCTCGGCTTCGGCACCTACAAGCTGAAGTACGGCCACCGCGGCATCAACCAGCCCGTGCAGGACCGTACGACCGGCAAGGTCGAGGTCACCGCGCACAACCACGGCTTCGCCGTCGACGCCCCGCTCGACAAGGTGTCCGACACCCCCTACGGCCGCGCCGAGGTCTCCCACGTCTGCCTCAACGACAACGTGGTGGAGGGCCTCCACCTGCTCGACCAGCCGGCCTTCAGCGTCCAGTACCACCCCGAAGCGGCCGCCGGCCCGCACGACGCCGCGTACCTGTTCGACCGCTTCGTTTCCCTGATGGAGGGCCAGCGTGCCTAAGCGCACCGATATCCAGTCCGTCCTGGTCATCGGCTCCGGCCCGATCGTCATCGGCCAGGCCGCCGAGTTCGACTACTCCGGCACCCAGGCGTGCCGCGTCCTCAAGTCCGAGGGCCTGCGGGTCATCCTGGTGAACTCCAACCCGGCGACGATCATGACCGACCCGGAGATCGCCGACGCCACGTACGTCGAGCCGATCACCCCCGAGTTCGTCGAGAAGATCATCGCCAAGGAGCGCCCCGACGCGCTCCTGCCCACCCTCGGTGGCCAGACCGCGCTCAACACCGCGATCTCCATGCACGAGCAGGGTGTGCTGGAGAAGTACGGCGTGGAGCTGATCGGCGCCAACGTCGAGGCCATCCACAAGGGCGAGGACCGCGACAAGTTCAAGCTGGTCGTGGAGGAGGTCCGCAAGAAGATCGGCCACGGCGAGTCCGCCCGCTCGGTCATCTGCCACTCCATGGACGACGTCCTCAAGGGCGTCGAGACCCTCGGCGGCTACCCCGTCGTCGTCCGCCCCTCCTTCACCATGGGCGGCGCCGGCTCCGGCTTCGCGCACGACGAGGAGGAGCTGCGCCGCATCGCCGGCCAGGGCCTGACCCTCTCTCCCACCACCGAGGTGCTCCTGGAGGAGTCCATCCTCGGCTGGAAGGAGTACGAGCTGGAGCTGATGCGCGACAAGCACGACAACGTCGTGGTCGTCTGCTCCATCGAGAACTTCGACCCGATGGGCGTCCACACCGGTGACTCGATCACCGTCGCCCCGGCGATGACGCTCACCGACCGCGAGTACCAGATCCTCCGTGACGTCGGCATCGCGATCATCCGCGAGGTCGGCGTGGACACGGGTGGCTGCAACATCCAGTTCGCGGTCAACCCGGAGGACGGCCGGGTCATCGTCATCGAGATGAACCCCCGCGTCTCCCGCTCCTCCGCGCTGGCGTCGAAGGCCACCGGCTTCCCGATCGCGAAGATCGCGGCCCGACTCGCCGTCGGCTACACGCTGGACGAGATCCCCAACGACATCACCGAGAAGACCCCGGCATCCTTCGAGCCGACCCTCGACTACGTCGTCGTCAAGGCGCCGCGCTTCGCCTTCGAGAAGTTCCCGTCGGCCGACTCCACGCTGACCACGACCATGAAGTCGGTCGGCGAGGCCATGGCCATCGGCCGGAACTTCACCGAGGCCCTCCAGAAGGCGCTGCGCTCGCTGGAGAAGAAGGGCAGCCAGTTCACCTTCACCGGCCCCGTCGGTGACAAGGCCGAGCTGCTGCGCGAGGCGGTGCGCCCGACCGACGGCCGCATCAACACCGTCATGCAGGCCATCCGCGCCGGCGCGACGCCCCAGGAGGTCTTCGACGCCACGAAGATCGACCCCTGGTTCGTCGACCAGCTCTTCCTGATCAAGGAGATCGCCGACGAGCTGGCCGCCGCCGACCGCCTCGACGCCGACCTGCTCGCCGAGGCCAAGCGCCACGGCTTCTCCGACGCCCAGATCGCCGGGATCCGGGGCCTGCGCGAGGACGTCGTCCGCGAGGTCCGCCAGTCCCTCGGCGTCCGCCCGGTCTACAAGACGGTCGACACCTGCGCCGCCGAGTTCGCCGCGAAGACCCCGTACTTCTACTCCTCGTACGACGAGGAGAGCGAGGTCGCGCCGCGCGAGAAGCCCGCCGTGATCATCCTCGGCTCCGGCCCGAACCGCATCGGCCAGGGCATCGAGTTCGACTACTCGTGCGTCCACGCCTCCTTCGCGCTCAGCGACGCGGGCTACGAGACCGTGATGGTCAACTGCAACCCGGAGACGGTCTCCACCGACTACGACACCTCCGACCGCCTGTACTTCGAGCCGCTGACGCTCGAGGACGTGCTGGAGATCGTCCACGCCGAGTCGAAGGCCGGCCCCATCGCGGGCGTCGTCGTCCAGCTCGGCGGCCAGACCCCGCTCGGCCTCGCCCAGGCGCTCAAGGACAACGGCGTGCCCATCGTCGGCACCTCCCCGGAGGCCATCCACGCCGCCGAGGACCGCGGCGCCTTCGGCCAGGTCCTCGCCGAGGCCGGGCTGCCCGCGCCCAAGCACGGCACCGCGACCACCTTCGCCGGCGCCAAGGCCATCGCCGACGAGATCGGCTACCCCGTGCTCGTACGCCCGTCGTACGTGCTCGGCGGCCGCGGCATGGAGATCGTGTACGACGAGGCCCGCCTGGAGTCGTACATCGCCGAGTCCACCGAGATCTCCCCGGACCGCCCGGTCCTGGTCGACCGGTTCCTCGACGACGCCATCGAGATCGACGTCGACGCCCTGTACGACGGCGCCGAGCTGTACCTCGGCGGCGTCATGGAGCACATCGAGGAGGCCGGCATCCACTCCGGCGACTCGGCGTGCGCGCTGCCCCCGATCACCCTCGGCGGCCACGACATCAAGCGGCTGCGCGCCTCCACCGAGGCCATCGCCAAGGGCGTCGGCGTACGCGGCCTGATCAACATCCAGTTCGCGATGGCCGGCGACATCCTGTACGTCCTGGAGGCCAACCCGCGCGCCAGCCGCACGGTCCCCTTCACCTCCAAGGCGACCGCCGTGCCGCTGGCCAAGGCCGCCGCCCGGATCTCGCTGGGCGCCACCATCGCCGAGCTCCGGGAAGAGGGCCTGCTGCCCAAGACGGGCGACGGCGGCACCCTGCCGCTGGACGCGCCGATCTCCGTCAAGGAGGCCGTCATGCCGTGGTCGCGCTTCCGCGACGTGCACGGCCGCGGCGTGGACACCGTCCTCGGCCCGGAGATGCGCTCCACCGGCGAGGTCATGGGCATCGACGCGGTCTTCGGCACGGCGTACGCCAAGTCGCAGGCCGGCGCCTACGGCCCGCTGCCCACCAAGGGCCGCGCGTTCATCTCGGTCGCCAACCGCGACAAGCGCTCGATGATCTTCCCGGCCCGCGAGCTGGTCGCCCACGGCTTCGAGTTGATGGCCACCTCCGGCACCGCCGAGGTCCTCAAGCGCAACGGCATCAACGCCACCGTCGTGCGCAAGCAGTCCGAGGGCGAGGGCCCGAACGGCGAGAAGACCATCGTCCGCCTCATCCACGACGGCGAGGTCGACCTCATCGTCAACACCCCGTACGGCACCGGCGGCCGCCTCGACGGCTACGAGATCCGCACGGCGGCCGTGGCGCGCGGCGTCCCGTGCCTGACGACGGTCCAGGCGCTCGCCGCCGCCGTCCAGGGCATCGACGCGCTCAACCACGGCGGAGTGGGCGTCCGTTCCCTCCAGGAACACGCGGAGCACCTGACCGCGGCCCGCGACTAGCAGCCCACGAGGGGGACACCGGAAACGGTGTCCCCCTCCTCATGAGGACACCACCATGTACAAGCTCTTCTTCCGGCTGTTCTTCACCCGGATGGACCCGGAGCAGGCCCACCACCTCGCCTTCCGCTGGATCCGCCTCGCCGCCCGCGTCCCCGTGCTGCGCACACTGCTGTACCGCCTCTTCGCCACCGGCCACGAGTCGCTGCGCGTCGAGGCCCTGGGCCTGGAGTTCGACGGCCCCTTCGGGCTCGCCGCCGGCTTCGACAAGAACGCCGTCGCCATCGACGGCATGGCGATGCTCGGCTTCGACCACGTCGAGATCGGTACGGTCACGGGCGAGCCGCAGCCCGGCAACCCCAAGAAGCGCCTCTTCCGCCTCGTCGCCGACCGCGCCCTGATCAACCGCATGGGCTTCAACAACGACGGCTCCGCGGCCGTCGCCGAGCGGCTCCACGCGCGCGTGCCGGTCTTCGGGACCGTCGTGGGCGTCAACATCGGCAAGACCAAGGTCGTCCCGGAGGCCGAGGCCGCCGCCGACTACGTGAAGTCGACCGAGCGGCTCGCCCGCCACGCCGACTACCTGGTCGTCAACGTCTCCTCGCCGAACACCCCGGGCCTGCGCAACCTCCAGGCGACGGAGTCCCTGCGGCCCCTGCTGACGGCCGTCCGCGAGGCCGCCGACCGCACGGTCACCGACCGCCGCGTCCCGCTGCTCGTGAAGATCGCGCCGGACCTCGCCGACGAGGACGTCGACGCGGTCGCCGACCTCGCCGTCGAGCTGGGCCTGGACGGCATCATCGCCACCAACACCACGATCGCCCGCGAGGGCCTGAAGTCCCCGGCGCACCTCACCGGTGAGACCGGCGGCCTGTCCGGGGCGCCGCTCAAGAAGCGCTCCCTTCAGGTGCTGCGCCGCCTCTACGCGCGCGTGGGCGACCGCATCACGCTCGTCGGCGTCGGCGGCGTCGAGAACGCCGAGGACGCCTGGCAGCGCATCCTCGCCGGCGCCACCCTGGTCCAGGGCTACAGCGCCTTCATCTACGAGGGCCCGTTCTACGCCCGCGCCATCCACAAGGGCCTCGCCGCCCGGCTGAAGGCCTCCCCGTACGCCACCCTCGCCGAGGCCGTCGGCGCCGACACCCGAAAGGCCGCCGTATGAGCCCGCTGGAACCCTTCGGTGCCCGTCTGAGGCACGCCATGGACGCCCGTGGCCCGCTGTGCGTCGGCATCGACCCGCACGGCTCCCTGCTGTCCTCCTGGGGGCTGAACGACGACGTGGCGGGCCTGGAGCGGTTCACGCGCACGGTCGTGGACGCCCTCGCCGGCACCGTCGCCGTCTTCAAGCCGCAGAGCGCCTTCTTCGAGCGGTTCGGCTCCCGCGGCATCGCCGTCCTGGAGCGCGCCGTGGCGGACCTCAGGGACGCGGGCGCGCTGGTCGTCATGGACGCCAAGCGCGGCGACATCGGCTCCACGATGGCCGCCTACGCCGAGACCTACCTGCGCAAGGACTCCCCGCTCTTCTCCGACGCGCTCACGGTCTCGCCCTACCTCGGGTACGGCTCGCTGAAGCCCGCCGTCGACCTGGCCCGCGAGAGCGGCGCCGGACTGTTCGTCCTCGCGCTGACCTCCAACCCGGAGGGCGCCGAGGTCCAGCGCGCGGTGCGCGAGGACGGCCGCACCATCGGCGCGACCATGCTCGCCCACCTCGCTGAGGACAACGCCGGCCAGAGCCCCATGGGCTCCTTCGGCGCGGTCGTCGGTGCCACGCTCGGCGACCTCTCCTCGTACGACCTCGACATCAACGGCCCGCTGCTCGCCCCCGGCATCGGCGCCCAGGGTGCGACCCCCGCCGACCTGCCGGCCGTCTTCGGCGCCGCCGTGCGCAACGTCGTCCCGAACGTCAGCCGGGGCGTCCTGCGCCACGGTCCGGACGCGGCGGCGCTGCGCGAGGCCGCCGAGCGGTACGCGGACGAGGTGCGGGCGGCGGTCGGCGCCTGACGCCCGCCACCCCGCCTCCGTCGGAGCCCACGGTCACCCCGAGGTGACCGTGGGCTCCTGCGTTCGAGGCGTGACGCACCTCACGTTCGGCCGGTGCGGGATCCCCGGGGTCGGAATCTGCGCGCAAAACCGGGTCGATATATCCCAAATGTCCGGGTAGGTCGATGCTGACCAGGACTTTTCCGCTGTTCTCGCTGACTCTGGCGGCCATGGCCGCTAGTCTCCGTCGCAGAGCCAACGTGCACTGCGTTGCTCGTTGCTCCCCTGGTGTGGGCCGACTAGGTTCCTCACCGGTCCGTATCCGACAGTTCGACATCCGAGGTGACGTAGGCGTGGCTCTTCCGCCCCTTACCCCTGAACAGCGCGCAGCCGCGCTCGAAAAGGCCGCCGCGGCTCGCCGGGAGCGGGCCGAGGTCAAGAATCGACTCAAGCACTCCGGCGCCTCGCTCCAAGAGGTCATCAAGCAGGGTCAGGAGAACGAGGTCATCGGCAAGATGAAGGTCTCCGCCCTCCTGGAGTCCCTGCCGGGCGTGGGCAAGGTCCGCGCCAAGCAGATCATGGAGCGGCTCGGCATCTCCGAGAGCCGTCGTGTGCGGGGTCTCGGCTCCAACCAGATCGCCTCCCTGGAGCGCGAGTTCGGCAGCACCGGGGCCTGACGTCCAGGGCACTGGAGTAAACCTGGAATAATCGCCCCATGGCTGCAACATCCCGGGGGACCGCCCCCGAGCCCCCGGACGTACGTCCGCGACTGACCGTGCTCTCCGGCCCCTCCGGGGTCGGCAAGAGCACGGTCGTCGCTCATCTGCGCAAGGTCCACCCCGAGGTCTGGCTGTCGGTGTCCGCCACGACCCGCAAGCCGCGACCCGGCGAGCGGGACGGCGTGCAGTACTACTTCGTCACCGACGACGAGTTCGACAAGCTGATCGCCAACGGCGAGCTGCTGGAGTGGGCCGAGTTCGCCGGAAACCGCTACGGCACCCCGCGCCGCGCCGTGCTGGAGCGGCTCGACGCGGGGGAGCCCGTGCTGCTGGAGATCGACCTCCAGGGCGCGCGGCTGGTCCGCGATTCGATGCCGGAGGCCCAGCTCGTCTTCCTCGCCCCGCCGAGCTGGGACGAGCTGGTCCGCCGGCTCACCGGCCGGGGCACGGAGCCGCCGGAGGTCATCGAGCGGCGGCTGGAAGCAGCCAAGATCGAGCTCGCGGCGGAGTCCGAGTTCGACACCACCCTCGTCAACACCTCCGTCGAGGACGTAGCCCGTGAGCTGCTAGCCTTGATGGCAGTTGTTTGATCTTTGTCCACTTTTTCGGAAGGTAGAGCGTGTCCTCTTCCATCACCGCGCCCGAGGGCATCATCAACCCGCCGATCGACGAGCTGCTCGAGGCCACTGACTCGAAGTACAGCCTCGTGATCTACGCGGCCAAGCGTGCGCGTCAGATCAACGCGTACTACTCGCAGCTCGGTGAGGGCCTGCTGGAGTACGTCGGTCCGCTGGTGGACACCCACGTCCACGAGAAGCCGCTCTCGATCGCCCTGCGCGAGATCAACGCGGGTCTGCTGACCTCCGAGGCCATCGAGGGCCCGGCCCAGTAGGTGCCCCACTGCACGTCATGACAGGCCCGGTGGAGACTCCACCGGGCCTGTGGTGTGTCATGGAATCCGTAGTCACGAGCCGGAGCCGGGAGGCGTCGAGTGGACAAGCCCAAGGTGGTCCTCGGAGTCAGCGGTGGCATCGCCGCCTACAAGGCGTGCGAGCTGCTGCGCCGGCTGACCGAGTCCGGCCATGACGTACGGGTCGTCCCGACCGCGGCCGCCCTGCACTTCGTGGGCGCCGCCACCTGGTCCGCCCTCTCCGGCAACCCGGTCTCGACCGAGGTCTGGTCGGACGTCCACGAGGTCCCGCACGTCCGCATCGGTCAGCACGCCGACCTCGTGGTCGTCGCCCCCGCCACCGCCGACATGCTCGCCAAGGCCGCCCACGGCCTCGCCGACGACCTGCTGACCAACACGCTGCTCACCGCCCGGTGCCCGGTGGTCTTCGCGCCCGCCATGCACACCGAGATGTGGGAGCACCCCGCCACCCAGGAGAACGTCGCCACGCTGCGGCGCCGGGGCGCCGTGGTGATCGAGCCGGCCGTGGGCCGCCTCACCGGCGTCGACACCGGCAAGGGCCGGCTGCCCGACCCGGACGAGATCTTCGAGATCTGCCGCCGGGTGCTCGCGCGCGGCGCCGCCGCCGGGCCCGACCTCTCGGGCCGCCACGTCGTGGTCAGCGCGGGCGGCACGCGCGAGCCGCTGGACCCGGTGCGCTACCTGGGCAACCGTTCCTCCGGCAAGCAGGGGTACGCCCTGGCCAGGACCGCCGCCGCCCG
This sequence comes from Streptomyces sp. NPDC031064, assembly GCF_055570965.1. NCBI lineage: Bacteria > Bacillati > Actinomycetota > Actinomycetes > Kitasatosporales > Streptomycetaceae > Streptomyces > Streptomyces sp. NPDC031064. The sequence continues at coordinate 112,331 of NZ_JBVIGF010000007.1, read as the reverse complement.
GGGTGCCCGGGTGACGCTGATCGAGGCCAACACCGGCATGCCGGACCCGGCGGGGGTCGACGTCGTCCACGTGGGGACCGCCGTCCAGCTCCGCGAGGCGGTGCTCAAGGCGGCGGCCGACGCGGACGCCGTGGTGATGGCCGCGGCCGTCGCGGACTTCCGCCCCGCCACGTACGCCGAGGGTAAGATCAAGAAGAAGGACGGCCAGGAGCCGGCGCCCATCGTGCTGGTCCGCAACCCGGACATCCTGGCCGAGATCTCCGCGGAGCGGGCCCGTCCGGGGCAGGTGATCGTCGGCTTCGCCGCCGAAACGGATCATGTTTTGGCCAATGGTCGTGACAAGCTCCGCCGCAAGGGCTGCGACCTGCTCGTCGTGAACGAGGTGGGGGAGCGCAAGACCTTCGGCTCAGAGGAGAACGAGGCCGTGGTGCTGGCCACGGACGGCACCGAGACCCCCGTCCCGTACGGGCCGAAGGAAGCCCTGGCGGAGACCGTCTGGGACCTCGTCGTCCCCCGGCTCGCCGCCGTGGACACCGCGCCTCAAAACGGCGACTCGGATCCACGACTCGGGTAACAGGATGAATCTCTCATTTCGCCCCTTTGGGTGGAGGAAACCATAGGAAAACCGGCGTTCCGGCCCGTGGTGAGAGCCGATCTTCGTACCGCCGATACGGCAGATGTGGCCGATCCGTCGCCCACCGTGCGAGACACCTGGTCCAACGGCCGAGAGCGCCCGATAAACTGTCCTCGGAACGACGCGGGGCGCAGCCCCCTGCCGGTTCCGCAAATGATCAGCCAGCAGCCGCTGCAAACCCAGGGAGCGTTGTGTCCCGTCGTCTCTTCACCTCGGAGTCCGTGACCGAGGGTCACCCCGACAAGATCGCTGACCAGATCAGCGACACCATTCTCGATGCGCTGCTGCGTGAGGACCCCACCTCCCGCGTCGCCGTGGAGACGTTGATCACCACCGGCCTGGTGCACGTGGCCGGCGAGGTGACGACCAAGGCGTACGCCGACATCCCCACGCTGGTGCGCAACAAGATCCTGGAGATCGGTTACGACTCCTCGAAGAAGGGCTTCGACGGCGCGTCCTGCGGAGTCTCCGTCTCGATCGGCGCCCAGTCGCCGGACATCGCGCAGGGCGTCGACACGGCGTACGAGAAGCGCGTCGAGGGCGACGAGGACGAGCTCGACAAGCAGGGCGCCGGCGACCAGGGCCTGATGTTCGGGTACGCGTCGGACGAGACCCCCGAGCTGATGCCGCTGCCGATCCACATCGCGCACCGGCTGTCCAAGCGCCTCACCGAGGTCCGCAAGAACGGCACCATCCCCTACCTCCGTCCCGACGGCAAGACCCAGGTCACCATCGAGTACGACGGCGACAAGGCCGTCCGCCTCGACACCGTCGTCGTCTCCTCGCAGCACGCCTCCGACATCGACCTGGAGTCGCTGCTCGCGCCCGACATCCGCGAGTTCGTCGTCGAGCACGTGCTCAAGCAGCTCCTCGACGACGGCATCAAGCTGGACACCGAGGGCTACCGCCTGCTGGTCAACCCGACCGGCCGCTTCGAGATCGGCGGCCCCATGGGCGACGCCGGCCTGACCGGCCGCAAGATCATCATCGACACCTACGGCGGCATGGCCCGCCACGGCGGCGGCGCCTTCTCCGGCAAGGACCCGTCCAAGGTCGACCGCTCGGCCGCCTACGCCATGCGCTGGGTCGCCAAGAACGTCGTCGCGGCGGGCCTCGCCTCCCGCTGCGAGGTCCAGGTCGCCTACGCCATCGGCAAGGCCGAGCCCGTCGGCCTGTTCGTCGAGACCTTCGGCACCGCCAAGGTCGAGGTGGAGCGGATCGAGAACGCCATCGCCGAGGTCTTCGACCTCCGCCCGGCGGCGATCATCCGCGACCTCGACCTGCTGCGCCCGATCTACGCGCAGACGGCGGCGTACGGCCACTTCGGCCGCGAGCTCCCCGACTTCACCTGGGAGCGCACCGACCGCGTGGACGCGCTGCGCAAGGCGGCGGGGCTTTAGTCCCGGCTCCTCACGCGAAGTCCGGCACCCCTTTCCGGGGTGCCGGACTTCGGCGTTTCAGCGGCCGTGCCGGGGATAGCCGATGGCCGCGAAGTCCTCGGTGAGATCGGCGAGGGTGAGCTTCGGGTTCAAGGCGGTGACCACCTCGTCCGTGAGCGGACGCTGGGCGAACACGTGGCATACGGCGTCCAGGTCGACCGGCACCTCGTGCATGTCCTCGGCGAAGGCCTGGTACGTCTCGGCGGACCGGTCCGTCAGGTGCTCGAACAGGTACTCCGATCCGTCCGGGTCGCCGGCGCCGGGGAACTCGATGGTGCCCGTACGCCAGGCGTCGTCCCCGGTGGTTCGCCACAGGCAGGCGGTGACGGACGGGAAGCCGACGCCGTCCGAGAAGGCCGGCTCGTCCACGTACCGCCGGAAGACGTCCGGGACCTCATCCACGACACCCGGCCACGGCGCCTCGTCGACGTACGGGCTCATCGGCGACTCGTGGTCGAAGCCCCGGATGTACGCCCCGGCGGGGGAGAAGACGATCGAGTACTCGTCACCCCCGCCATTGCTCATCGACGCGAGCTCCTCGGTCGCAGACCAGCGCGCGTCGAATGCGTAGTGCCGGAAGTGGGCGTCGGGGCAGAGAATCGCCTCCAGCATGGCCAGGGCACGGCAGTGGTCGCGGAGGACGGGTATCGCGGGCAGCAGCCTCGCGGTTTCGTAGACGGTCACGCGGTCATACAAGCGCATGCCACTGACAGCGGGCGCTGTCAGTGCGCTCTGGTAGGAATGACGCTGTGAGCAGCGAGAACGGGAAGCCGGAGGGCGAGGGCGGTCGGGGGGCCGAGCCGCCCGAGCAGCTCGCGCTCATACGGGAGACGGTGCGCAAGGCGAAGGTGCCCAGGGCCAAGCCGCGCACCTGGCGGGGGGCCGCGCTGGCGAAGGAGCTGCCGGTCGCGCGGGTCGTGGTGAACAAGGGCGTGCTGCACCTGGACCAGTTCTTCGACTACGCCGTGCCCGAGGAGCTCGACGCGGTCGCGCAGCCGGGCGTGCGGGTGCGGGTGCGGTTCGGGGCCGGGGCGCACCAGGTGCGGGGCGGGCGGCGTGAGGGCGGGCGGCTCATCGACGGGTTCCTCGTCGAGCGGCGGGCCGAGTCGGACTACTCGGGGCCGCTCGCCGCGCTGGCCGACGTGGTGTCGCCCGAGCCGGTGCTGAGCACCGAGCTGCTGGGGCTCGCGCGTGCGGTGGCCGACCGGTACGCCGGGAGCCTCGCCGACGTGCTGCAACTGGCGATTCCGCCGCGCAATGCCCGCGCCGAGGGCCGGCCGTCGCCGCAGCCGCTGCCGCCGCCCCCGCCGCCGGAACCCGGCACGTGGGTCAGGTACGTACGGGGCGAGGCGTTCCTGGCGGCCCTCGCGGCCGGCCGCTCGCCCAGGGCCGTGTGGAACGCGCTGCCCGGGCCGCACTGGGCGGAGGAGCTGGCCCGCGCGGTGGCCGCCACCCTGGCGTCGGGGCGCGGCGCGCTCGTCGTGGTGCCCGACGGGCGTGCGGCCGGGCGGGTGGACGCGGCGCTGACCGCCGTGCTGGGGGAGGGGCGGCACGCGGTGCTGACCGCCGAGGCCGGGCCCGAGAAGCGGTACGCGCAGTGGCTCGCCGTGCGGCGAGGGGCGGTGCGGGCGGTCGTGGGTACGCGGGCGGCGATGTTCGCCCCCGTGCGGGACCTGGGGCTCGTCGCCATCTGGGACGACGGGGACTCCAGCCACAGCGAGCAGCACGCGCCGCTGCCCCACGCGCGCGAGGTGCTGCTGCTGCGCGCCGCGCACGACAAGTGCGGCTTCCTGCTGGGCGGTACGAGCTGCACCGTCGAGGCCGCCCAGCTCGTCGAGAGCGGCTGGGCGCGCCCGCTGCCGGCGCCCCGCGAGCAGGTCCGCGCCGCCGCGCCGCTCGTACGGACCGTGGGCGACGGGGAACTGGCGCGGGACGAGGCGGCGCGGGCGGCCCGGCTGCCGTCGCTGGCGTGGCAGGTGGCACGCGAGGGCCTGAAGACCGGGCCGGTGCTGGTGCAGGTGCCGAGGCGGGGGTACGTACCGAGGCTGGCCTGCGAGCGGTGCCGCACGCCCGCGCGCTGCCGACACTGCGCGGGTCCCCTGGAGGCGCCCGAGCAGCGGGAGTTGAGGTGCGGCTGGTGCGGGCGGGGCGCGCCCGACTGGACTTGCGTGGAGTGCGGGTCCGTCCGGCTGCGCGCCCAGGTGGTGGGCGCACGGCGTACGGCGGAGGAGCTGGGGCGGGCGTTCCCGGCCGTTCCGGTACGGACGTCGGGGCGCGACCACGTCCTGGACACCGTGCCGGCCCGGCCCGCGCTGGTCGTCAGCACCCCGGGCGCCGAGCCGGTCGCCGAGGGCGGGTACGCGGCGGCGCTGCTGCTGGACGGCTGGGCCATGCTCGGGCGGGCCGACCTGCGCTCCGGCGAGGAGGCGCTACGGCGCTGGATCGACGCGGCCTCGCTGGTGCGGGGCCAGGACGAGGGCGGCACCGTCGTGATCGTGGCCGAGCCGACGCTGCGTCCCGTGCAGGCACTGGTGCGGTGGGACCCGGTGGGCCACGCCCAGCGCGAGCTGGCCGAGCGGGCGGAGCTGGGCTTCCCGCCGGTCTCCCGCATGGCGGCCGTGACCGGGCGGGCGGAGGCGGTCGCGGCGTTCCTGGCCGCCGCCGAGCTGCCCCCCGAGGCGGAGGTGCTCGGCCCCGTGCCGCTGGCACCCCCGCCGCCGGGCGCCCCGCGCCGCCCCGGCGACGCCCCACCGGGTGAGGTTTGGGAGCGTGCCCTGCTCCGGGTCCCGCCCGGCAGCGGTGCGGCGCTCGCCGCCGCCCTGAAGGCCGCCCAGGCGGCACGGCTCGCCCGCGGCGGCACGGACCCGGTGCGCATCCGCGTGGACCCGCCCGACATCGGGTGACCGCCGGTCGGACGCGGCGCGGCGGGCGCGGCAGGCGCGGGGTGGACCGCGCTGGGCGGACGGCGCGAGGGGCGCGGACCGCGCCGAGCCCGTTCTGGCGACGCTGATCGCGAGGCGGGCCGCGACGACGATTCCGACGGCCCGGCGGACAGCGCACCACCGAGGTCGCGGGCCTGGATCGGAGGACATGGGGCGGCCGCCCCGCCCCCACTTCCGGGAACGGGGCGGCCGGTGGGGGTCAGCCGTTGCGCGGGCCGGGGAAGGCGCTCGGGCGGACCTCCTCGCGGAGGCTCGGGCGGACCTCCTCGCGGAGGGTCTGGGAGCCGGACGTGGGCTGGGGCGGCATCGAGCGCGCGGCCGGGACCGAGGGCAGCGTGCGCGTGCCGCCCGGCTCGACGGCGTGGTCCGCCTCGGCCGTGGCCGGCTGCTGGGCCGCCGCCCGGCGGGCGCCGTAACGGCGGTGGACCGCCTGCTTGGTGACGCCGAGCGCCGAGCCCACCGCGTCCCACGAGAAGCCCAGCGAACGGTCGAAGTCCACCGCCGCGGTCACCAGGGTCTCGACGCTGTCCCGCAGCTCCTGGGCGAGCCGGACGGTGGGGGCCGGGGCCCTGCCGTAGACGACGAAGCCCGTGGAGGGGCCGGATCGCCGCGGGCGGTACACATTGCCGAGCTGGGCGGTGAGCGTGCGCAGTGCGTCCACCTGCCGGCGGACCCGCTCGATGTCCCGCACCAGCAGATGCAGGCTCGCCCGGGCTTGGGCGTCGTGGGTTGCGTGGTCGGCCATTTACAAGCCTCTCGAACCGGCGTTGAAAGGGGTGGGCCGCTCCGAGGCGGCGGCCCGTTTCGGTCAATCTGCCTTGACCAACGCGCCACCCGTGTCCGGGGTCACGCTGCGGGGGCGTATCCGCATATGCCCAGGGCGCGCATGGCCACGTACGCCCCCCGCCCCGCCCGCCCCTAAACTGGTGCGTTGCCCACCACCGCCACCGAACAGACAGGCAGTCAGCCACTGATGAAGCTCGTCTTCGCAGGCACCCCCGAGGTCGCCGTACCCGCCCTGGACGCCCTGATCGCCTCGGACCGGCACGAGGTGGCCGCCGTCGTCACCCGGCCCGACGCCCCCGCCGGACGGGGCCGCCGGCTCGTCGCGAGCCCGGTCGCCCAGCGCGCCGAGGAGGCCGGCATCGAGATCCTCAAGCCGGCCAAGCCGCGCGACGAGGACTTCCTGGCGCGGCTGCGCGAGATCGCGCCCGACTGCTGCCCGGTCGTCGCCTACGGCGCCCTGCTGCCGAAGGCCGCCCTCGACATCCCCGCGCACGGCTGGGTGAACCTGCACTTCTCCCTGCTGCCCGCCTGGCGCGGTGCCGCGCCCGTGCAGCACGCGATCATGGCCGGGGACGAGATCACCGGCGCGTCGACGTTCCTGATCGAGGAGGGCCTGGACTCGGGACCGGTGTACGGGACGGTCACCGAGCAGGTGCGGCCCACCGACACCAGCGGCGACCTGCTCACCCGGCTCGCCTTCGCCGGCGCCGGCCTGCTCGCCGCCACCATGGACGGCATCGAGGACGGCACCCTCAAGGCCGTACCGCAGCCCGCCGACGGTGTCACCCTCGCCCCGAAGATCACCGTCGAGGACGCGCACATCGATTGGAAGACCCCGGCGCTGCGCGTCGACCGGGTCGTCCGCGGCTGCACGCCCGCCCCCGGCGCCTGGACCGTCTTCCGGGGCGAGCGGCTCAAGGTCATCCAGGCGGCCCTCGTCCAGGACCGCACCGACCTGGCGCCCGGCGAGCTGTCGGCGGCGAAGAACAACGTGTACGTCGGCACCGGCTCGCACGCCGTCGAGCTGCTGTGGGTCCAGCCCCAGGGCAAGAAGCCGATGCGCGGCGCGGACTGGGCCAGGGGCGTGCGGATCGCCCCGGGGGAGAAGGCCGGCGGGACCGACGTAGGCTGAAAGGGTTCGAGCCTCACGAAAAGCGGAGCACCTTTTGAGCGAGCAGTCCCGTCGCCGTCCCTCCAAGCCGTACCGCCGCCCCAAGAAGGACCCGGTGCGGATCCTGGCGTTCGAGGCGCTGCGCGCCGTCGACGAGCGCGACGCGTACGCCAACCTCGTCCTGCCGCCGCTGCTGAAGAAGGCGCGGGAGAAGGAGGGCTTCGACGGCCGGGACGCGGCGCTCGCCACCGAGCTGGTGTACGGCACGCTGCGCCGCCAGGGCACGTACGACGCGATCATCGCGGCGTGCATCGACCGGCCGCTGCGCGAGGTCGACCCGCCGGTGCTGGACGTGCTCGCGCTGGGCGCGCACCAACTGCTCGGCACGCGCATCCCGACGCACGCGGCCGTCTCGGCGAGCGTGGAGCTGGCGCGGGTGGTGCTCGGCGACGGGCGGGCCAAGTTCGTCAACGCCGTACTCCGCAAGATCGCGCAGCAGGACCTCGACGCCTGGCTGGAGCAGGTGGCCCCGCCGTACGAGGAGGACGCCGAGGACCATCTGGCGGTCGTGCACTCGCACCCGCGCTGGGTCGTCTCCGCCCTGTGGGACGCCCTCGGCGGCGGCCGCGCCGGGATGGAGGACCTGCTGGAGGCCGACAACGAGCGCCCCGAGGTCACCCTGGTGGCCCGCCCCGGCCGGTCGACGACGGCCGAGCTGCTGGACGTACTGGGCGAGGAAGCGGGCCTGCCGGGCCGCTGGTCGCCCTATGCCGTACGGCTGGCCGAGGGTGGCGAGCCCGGCGCGATCGACGCGGTGCGCGAGGGCCGGGCGGGCGTCCAGGACGAGGGCAGCCAGCTCGTCGCGATCGCCCTCGCGAACGCCCCGCTCGACGGCCCCGACGAGCGCTGGCTCGACGGCTGCGCGGGCCCCGGCGGCAAGGCGGCCCTCCTGGGCGCCCTGGCGGCCGAGCGCGGCGCCGCCCTGCTCGCCTCCGAGAAGCAGCCGCACCGCGCCCGGCTGGTCGACCGCGCGCTGGCCGGCAACCCCGGCCCGTACCAGGTCATCGCCGCCGACGGCACCCGCCCGCCCTGGCGCCCCGGCTCCTTCGACCGCGCCCTGGTGGACGTGCCGTGCTCGGGCCTGGGCGCCCTGCGCCGCCGCCCGGAGGCCCGCTGGCGCCGCCGCCCGGAGGACCTGGAAAGCTTCGCCCCGCTGCAACGCGCCCTGCTGACCGAGGCGTTGAAGGCCGTCCGGGTGGGGGGCGTGGTCGGATACGCGACCTGCTCACCGCACCTGGCGGAGACCCGGGTCGTCGTCGACGACGTACTGAAGAGGACCGGCGGCGCCGAGCTGATCGACGCCAGGCCCCTGATGCCCGGCGTGCCGGCGCTCGGCGACGGCCCCGACGTACAGCTCTGGCCGCACCTGCACGGCACCGACGCGATGTACCTGGCACTGCTGCGGCGCACGGCGTAGGCCGCGACGGCGAGGCCGAGGCGGCGAGGCCCAAGCGGACGCATGGGGCGGCACCCGGCCACCCGGCCAAGGGGGGGGGGGGGGGGGGGGGGAGGGGGGGGGGGGGGGGGGGGGGGGGGGGGGGGGGGGGAGGGATGGACAACAGGGAAACCATGGACGGTGC